>JBMDXP010000060.1:0-226327 GCA_048819475.1 Algoriphagus sp. | reverse complement strand
TATCGGTAGATAGAGTCATGGAATATCAGTTAAATATTTGAATTTCAGATACTTAAATATAACTATAATTCGTGGCTTTATCTACTTTTTTCATGCAAAAACCTTCCTCTTTTTACATTAATTATTAATCGAACTCAGGTCAGTAGGAAAAGCAATCATTTTGAAATGATTACCCCGTGTATTATCCGGAAGTTTTTTACCAAGTGCTAAGGTGAAGCATGAACTTCAGGAAAAAAAACATCTTCCAGAGAATCAGGGAATGCTTTATCAATTCAATACTAGAATTGGGCTGACTTTCAGGCTGTTTTGACTCTTCACCAAAGAGCCCTGTGCTGAAAGGGGCTTCAGTGAAGAGTTGTGTGTGCGAAGAACTATCTTGAGAAGAACAGCCTGGTGATAAAAATACCCTGGCCATCTTCCGTGCCGCTATTACTTTCCACTCCACTGGTTACAAAAGTGAGTTTCCAGCCTTCCTGTAGCAAGGAGTTGACTTTGGAGGCAATTACCGCATCGTTGGATGCGATATTCTGGAAGTTGATGCCCGTAGCACTGAAAAAATTGAGCAGCTTGGTCTCTTCCATTTCGTCAATCTTAATGTCAGCGCGATCTATTTCCTTTTGTGCGCTTTTTTTGCCATCTGTCCGCTGTGTGGTAAAAAGGGAGGCATCCACGTCCGCCTTGTTGTCTATAATCCTCGACCTGCCTAGCCCCATAGGCACGATAGACTCCACCACTGTCACAATTTTAAACTCCTGATTGCCTGTAGTGGCGTCCTGGGCATACGCTGAAAGCGTGGCTACTAGTGTCAATAGTATACTGATTGGTTTTTTCATTACGGGGGCGTAGTTTGAGTCCGCTATCAAAACGGAAAGCCCCGTATTTATGTTTAATCTCCTTGAAGATTTGTTTTTTAGTCAGTTAGAGGGTTAAAGCAGCAGGATAAAAAACAGCAGGGCCACACCCAGAATCAACACCATCTTTTGGGCTTTTTCTTTGTGATCCTGAGCAGGTTTCCGCTTTCTTAATACCAATACGGCGAGACTTAACCCGATCAACTGCAACAATAAGCTGGCTCCGTTCAGCGGGCCCATCGGTGCCTCGAGCAGTTGAAAATAGGTGTTAACTATAGAAAGTATGCCAAGAGTTATGCCTGCCAGTCCAAAAATAAAAGATCGCTGCAGCAAGATGCCCTCAGGGTGATTTGTCCATTTCATAAGATTATAATTTGATTTTTAGTGTTCAGATGCCCGCCTGTCATCGGACAGGGAATCCCGCATGTCCGATAATCCTCCCAGAGTGTGTGGTTTATGACCATGCTTGATTTCAGGTGAATAGGTGTGGAACTATGGAAAAAACTCCTGTCAGGCCTTTTCCCGGACGCTCTTGTCTATGGCCTCCTTTCGGGCATCAAAGTAAGCACCTATTTCCTCTACGGATAGGGCATTCAACGTCATTGCTTTGGTCAATCCTCCTTTTCTGCCGACAAGCACACCGTATTTCATATCAGCATAGCCTTCCATTTCATGCGCATCCGGATTGATGGAGAGTTTCACTCCCTGATCCATGGCATACCTTACCCATCTCCAGTCGAGGTCTAAGCGCCAGGGGTTAGCGTTGATTTCTATCACGACATCAGATGCAGCACATGCATCGATGATGGCTTTATGATCGATCGGGTAACCTTCCCGCCGAAGCAATAGTCTCCCTGTAGGATGTCCCAATATCGTGGTGTAGGGGTTCTCTATTGCTTTGATTAACCGGGCAGTAGCGCGCTTCACGTCCATATTCAGAACCGAATGAACTGACGCCACTATAAAATCAAAACTGGCCAAAATATCATCTGGATAGTCCAGGCTTCCATCCGCCAGGATATCACTTTCTATTCCTTTAAAGATCCGGAAAGGAGCCATTTCGGTATTCAAAGCATCAATTTCAGCATGCTGTTTGACAATTTTTTCCACTTCCAGCCCCCCTGCATAGAAAGCAGATTTGCTGTGGTCAGAGATGCCCAGGTAGCTATATCCCAGATCCCTGCAATACGCTGCCATCTGCCTTAAGCTGTGCTTACCGTCACTGTACGTGGAATGGTTGTGAATAATCCCACGAAGGTCTTGGTCTTCCAATAGTTCCGGAATCTTATGATCCCGCGCCAATTCCAGTTCGCCTAGTCCTTCCCGGAGTTCCAGTGGAATAAACTGAAGGTTATGCTTGCCGAAAAAATCCATCTCGGAGACAAAATCCTTCTTCCACAACTTTTCGGCGACGGTTTCCTTTGTATCTAGTAAGCTCGATAAATGTAGGGAAGAAGCAGAGAATGCCATTTTTCTGGATAGAAAATCCCCTGGTGAACAGAAATGTACAATCACACGAAGATCCTGGTCTTTCATCCGGCCCCGTAAGGTGAACGGACCGGATATGGCAGGATCCCAATCTAGGTATCCGAGTGTTTTCAGTACTGTCTTTACTTCCGGCAAATCATCCGATCCTACCAGGAATTCTGCCTGCGGGATGATTTCAAGCTTTCGCGCATAATCCCCCACAATGGCGACATCAGCTTTGACAAGCTTCTCCTTGAAATCCAGCATCAGCTGCTCCACGGTCGACGCTATATCGGCATAGAGCCATTTTCCAGCATTGGAAGCGGTGAACTCCAGATTTTGAATGATCATTTCCTGGGTCTTTTCACCAAAACCCTTGATTTTGGCAACCTTCCCGGATTGGCAAGCCTCCATAAGCTCGTGGGTGGAAGTAATCCCAAGTTCTTCCCAGAGTGCCTTTACCTTTTTCGGTCCCAATCCTTTGATTTGAAGTACCTCTAAAATGCCTTCGGGTGTTTTGGCCAGCAATTCCCCCAGAAGCGGAAAGGTATCGGTCGTCTTCAGAGACTGAATGGCGTCGATGATGCTTTTGCCTACCCCGGGGATTTTTGCAAGCTCGGCTTCACTGAGTGACATGATGTCTTCGTCTCCACGGTCTAGGGAATTCAGTGCACTCTGATAGCTCCGGATCTTGAAAGGATTTTCGTCATGAAGTTCCATGAGCTGGATGCTGAGCTTCAATGTTTTCAGTAGGGTCTTGTGGTCCAAAATATTCCGGGGTTGGTGTAAGTAATCTGACAAATGTCTTCAAATATTGTTTCAATTTAAAGGACGAAGGCTTAACTTAAAATTCAAATCGGAATTTTCCTCAAGTTCGTTTAAAAATCAGTGCTTCACCAGAGCGGAAAGAGCGGACATGCACTGCATAAAGGATTTTCCGGGCCTTAACATAGGTGAAACCATATGCTATCCATTAACAATTAACCCATTATCCATGAACTATTGGTTGGTCAAATCAGAGCCTGAATCCTACTCTTGGGATGATTTCACAGAAAAGAAAGAAGATGTCTGGGATGGGGTAAGAAACTACCAGGCGAGGAATTTTCTCAAAGAAATGCAGCAAGGGGATCAGGTCTTATTCTATCACAGTGGTAAGGAAAAAGCGATAGTGGGAATAGCGGAGGTTTCGGAGGAAGCTTTTCCCGACCCGAATGATGAAGCTTGGTCAGCTGTGGGGTTAAAAGCAAAAAAGCCTTTTAAAACGCCGGTAACTTTGGCTGCAATCAAAGGGGAAGACAGGTTGTCAGAACTTCCCATGCTCAAGCAATCCAGGTTATCCGTGCTTCCTGTAGGTAAGGAAGAGTTTGAATTACTGATAAAAATGGGTTCCTGATGAGATTCTTCCTGGTAGTTTTTTTAACAACGGCTTTGGGCTATCCTTCTTTTGCCCAGCTGAAGTTCTTGGAGCGGTTTGAGGTGAAGACAGATTTGTATGACCCGGGATTTGAAATTGTACAGACCATGGATGGCCTGGTGTCCTTCCGTACTGTAGCCGAGAAGGGAATAGGTTTCAAGAAAAACTTCCAGTATTTCATATCAGACCGTAACCTGGACTCACAGAGTGATCTGATCGAATTCCCTGTCAAGGATGGGTTTGACATGCTGGGGTACGACCTGGACGAAGACCAGTTGTATATCCTGTTCCAGAAAGGGTACTCTTCCAATCCCGACCGTTATATACTCAACATTAGCCTGCATGAACGCCAGGGGGTTGAGTTTCCCGCGGAGAATCTTCTGGGGACAGAGCTGATGGAATTCCTGGTGGTGAAAAGAAAGGCCATGTTCATGGGGTCTTCGGATGGGAGACCGGTGATCCAGCTTTTTGACCTGGATGAAAAAAGTGTACAGACTGTACAGGGAATCTATGGGAATGATACCCAGATTCTTCAAATCCGGAAAATGCCTGAAATAAACGCCATGGAAGTAGTCCTGGCAAGGAAAGGAAAGTATAGAACCCGGGATATCAGCATCAATACCTACGATTTTTCAGGCAGTTTGCTCAGGGAGATCAAGATAGACAAGTTCGGGGAGACTGGTCAGGAAATCATGGAGGGACTGGTGATGCCAAGTGGCCAATACAATCAGCTGATGATAGGATCGTTCGGCTTGGAGCGGCGGAATAGCTATCAGGGTATGTATCTTATGGACATCAATGAATTTGGCGAGTATGACACCAAATTCTATACCTTGGCGGATTTCCCAAACTTCTACAGTTACCTGTCGGAGAAAGCCCAAGAAAGAATGGACAGGCAGATTCAGAAGGATATTGACAGAGACAGAACCCCATCTATCAAGAATGTATATTCAATACGGGAGGTAAGGGATGCCGGTGATGCCTATTATGTTTATTTTGACAACTACAGCGTTTCGAATTCCCGGGGAAATTTACGGCAGGGTGGCTATTACCCCACTACCTCCACAAGGATTGATGGGTTTAACAGGATGATGGGTAACCCTGCCATGGATCCCTTGATGATGCCAGGCCGCTATCCGATGAGTGCCTATCAGACAGAACCGGTGTATAAATACCATTCGGCCCATTTTGTAAAAATAGGTAAGGAGGGTCACGTGATTTGGGATAATGCGAGTACACTCAATGAACTGAGTACCTCTCATCCGGAAGCCTTCGGGGAAATAGCCATAGTGGGGGATGATCTCTACCATGCATTTATAGAGGATTATACCATAAAACTCAGTTTTTTCCGGGGAGGGGAGAAGATCTTTGAATATGAGGATTTTGAATTGAAGCTGACCGATGAGAATGAGCGGATCTCCGACACCAATATGGATAGCTTAAAACTCGTGTATTGGTATGACCAGTACTATCTGTTGAGTGGGAATCAGCGGATCAGATACCAGGATGGATCCGGGAGACCACAGACAAGGGAAGTGTTTTTTCTCAGCAAAGTCCTGGTGAATGGGGATTTGTATCAGACCGAAAAATTACCGGACTAGATTTTATTTTTATATTTACCCCCAAATCTACCCCATGCAAAAAAGGCTAGTCTTAGATCAAGGACAGATTGAGATCATACTCAGGAGGTTTTGTCATCAGTTGATAGAAAACCACGATGATTTCGATAACACGGTACTTTTGGGATTGCAACCCAGAGGTCCCATATTACTGGATAAGATTGTACTACTTCTGGAAGAGATATCAGGTATCCGGGTGCCGTCAGGTTATCTGGATGCGACTTTTCACAGGGATGATTTCAGAAGGAGGGATCTGCCGTTGAAAGCCAATGAGACAAAAATTGATTTTTTGGTAGAAGGGAAGAAGGTGATACTTGTCGATGATGTGCTCTACAAAGGAAGATCAGTGCGTGCTGCAATGGATGCAATGATTGCTTTTGGCAGGCCTCAAAAAGTGGAGCTGATGGTGCTGGTGGACAGGAAACTCACCCGGGATTACCCGATTATGCCCGATTATTACGGAACCCGCGTCCATACGCTGGAAAGCCAGTATGTAGTGGTGGAGTGGGCCGAGCAAGGGCATGAGCAAGATGCAATTTGGATCACAGAGAAAGTTAAACCCTAATCATGTCGCAACTTAGTACCAGACACCTGCTTGGAATCAAAAACCTCACCCAGGATGATGTTCAGCTTATTCTAGAGACGGCAGCAAATTTCAAGGAGGTCATCAACCGGCCTATCAAAAAAGTCCCCTCCCTGCGCGATATTACGATTGCCAATGTTTTCTTTGAAAATTCCACCCGTACCCGGCTTTCTTTTGAGCTTGCCGAGAAGCGGTTAAGTGCTGATGTGGTGAATTTCTCATCGGGCAACAGCTCTGTTAAAAAGGGCGAGACACTGGTGGATACTGTGAACAACATCCTGTCGATGAAAGTGGACATGGTCGTGATGAGACACTCCAGCCCCGGAGCTCCGCACTTTCTTTCAAGAAATGTAAAGGCCAATATTGTGAATGCCGGGGATGGCACACACGAGCATCCGACACAGGCCTTGCTGGATTCATTTTCCATCAAGGAAAAAATCGGGGATGTAGCAGGGAAAAAAGTCGCGATCATCGGTGATATCCTGCACTCCAGGGTAGCGCTTTCCAATATTTTCTGCCTGCAGAAACTCGGGGCTGAAGTGATGGTCTGCGGACCGATCACCCTGCTTCCCAAGCACATCAAAAGTTTGGGCGTACAGGTGGAGCTCGATGTCAAAAAAGCACTCCAGTGGTGTGATGTGGCCAATGTACTGAGAATACAGCTGGAGAGGCAGCAGATCAAATACTTCCCCAGCCTCAGGGAGTACTCACTCTACTATGGGATCAATAAAAAATTGCTCCAGGAACTCGACAAAGAAATCGTGATCATGCACCCTGGACCGATCAACAGGGGCGTGGAATTGAACTCGGATGTGGCAGATTCTGAGCATTCGATTATTCTGCATCAGGTGGAAAATGGTGTCGCGGTACGAATGGCGGTATTGTATCTGCTGGCCGGTACGAAAGGCTGACCAATAGGCAGCGGAGGGCTAGCAGACTGGTGGGGACGGATCGCCGGTGGAGCTGCTGAGCAATCACACGGAGCGGGTCATCCAGAATCATCCGGCAAACATACTCCACCCGTCTTTTAACCGGGAAGTAGTCATTCCTTGAAATGAACCAAAAAAATTGGACGGTGATTCTATAACCTCAGCATGGTCGATGTAGCTTTGGTGCTGCTTATTGACAAGTATTCTTATGGAAACAGAAGTCTGGTACCTCTTCAGATTTGACCTAAAAACCACACTATGCTAATCGTGAACAAGCTGGTTAAACGCTATGGAAAGCAGCTAGCCGTAGATAATATTTCTTTTGAACTGCAGGGCGGAGAAGTAGTAGGACTCCTGGGACCCAATGGTGCAGGCAAGAGTACCACAATGAAATGTATCGTGGGCTTACTCCGAAAGACTGCCGGTGAAATAAGCATAGGGGGATATGACCACCTGAGCGTGGCAGCAAAGCATCTCTTCAGCTATATCCCGGAGACCCCTTACGTGTATGATTTGCTGACGGTAAGGGAGCATATGCAGTTTGTGGCGCAAGCTTACAGTGTCAAGGACTGGAAAGGGAAAGCGGATGGACTTCTGGAGATGTTCGAACTCGACGACAAGCAGGATAAATTGGGCAGGGACCTATCCAAAGGAATGCGCCAAAAAGTGTCCATTTGCTGTGCGCTGTTACCCGATCCCCAGATATTGTTCTTCGATGAACCGATGATAGGCCTAGATCCCAAAGCAATCAAGAACACCAAGAAGGTTTTTAGACAACTCAAGGAAGCAGGAAAGACGATACTGGTAAGTACCCACCTGATCGATAGTGTGGAGTCAATAGCAGACCGGATCATGATCCTGAAGGACGGAAGAATAGTGGGCAATGACACAATTGCCAACCTGAAGATGCAGTTCGTCCAGGAGGAAGGTACCACACTTGAGGACCTGTTTTTAGAATTGACTAAAGATGAATGAAATCCGGCTTCTGCTCAGAAAGGATATACTCATCCTGCTGAATAACATCAAACTGATCCTGCGCAACCCACTCAGATTGCTTCCCTACGCGGGGATCGTGGGGTATTTCTTTTTTATCTACAGCATGAGAATGAGGAGCAGAAGAAAGTCATCCTCTTCTGCCACGGATCTGGATAGCCTGGACTTGGATGGATTGCCGCAGGTGGATTTTGCGTATCAGAATATTATCGGGGGCATCACCCTATTGGCCTTGGCGCTGTTGATCTTTCAATTGTTCCGGGCTACCAAAGCCAATGTGAGTTTCTTCAAGATGGCTGATGTCAACTTACTTTTCACTGCACCAGTCAAGCCGGAAAATATCCTGATCTATTATATGGCACGCTCTATTCTGCCCTCGCTGGGTGGAGCGATCCTCTTTATGGCTTATGGGGCCAGTCAGATGGCGGATATGTGGAAGCTGACCGCAGGCAATGTGGTTTTCATTATCCTGGGATTTGCTTTGTTCTTCTTTATGATTTCCCCCATCAGGTTTCTGGTATACACGCTCCACACCAAGTATGGGGTAATGAACTATATAAGGGGAGGGGTTTTTGGTATGGCAGCCATTTTGGTTGCAATGATTGTGATTCCAGGGTTGATGGCAGAAAAATTCTGGCAGGGGATGTTCTCTTGGGTGGTCTCTCCCTGGTTTGATTTCTTTCCTCTGGTCGGGTGGAGCAGGGGTATATTCCGCTACCTTTCCCATGAGAATTTGCTGTTAGCGCTTGCATTTATCGGGTTGTATGGTGTCTCCTATTTTGTTGTATTGAAGCTTGTCATCAGATTTGCGGGCTATTATTACGAAGATGTATTGGAGGCTACCAAATCCAATGAATTGAAGCTGGAGAAAGTAAGGAGAAAAGAAGGTGCCAGTGAAGGGGCCTTCAGTCTCAATACCAAAAAGCAGCTGGCCTTACCGGATTTCGGGATGGGAGGAAAGGCTTTTTATTGGAGAAATTATGTGCATTCCTCCAGGCAGGACTTTCATCCCCTGTTTGGACTGTATTCCATGATTATGGCGGGGCTGGGGATTTTGCTCGCTTCGTTGTCCTGGTTTGACTGGTTTTCCCACAACATATTCTATAGCTATCTCCTCCTCTTGCTTGGACTATATTTTATGGCAGGGATAGGCAGGGTATCGGTAGGGGATCTGAAAAAACCGTTCTTCATACTGGTTCCTGCAAGTTGGGCATCCAAATTCTGGAACACCATCAAGTTGGATGTGTATCAGATTCTGATATTCTCTTTGGTGTTGATAATTCCGTCTGTGCTAATTGCCGGACTGCATCTGGCACTTATTCCCTTGTTCGTAGTGACTATGCTTGCATGCTACCTTACCGGCTTGGCCATTAACCTGATTCCCCAGATTGGGCTGGACGAAGGCTGGGACCGTAAGCTGATCAAGCCGTTTCTGCTGGGAGGGATTTTCCTGTTCGGAATTATCCCAACCCTGATCTTGTCCGTGATTGTTGGTATTGCCGCCAAGCAGTTTGTATGGGTGCTTTTGGTGGCCGCGGTAGGCATGACATTTATTTCCGCAATCCTTCTCCACGTGTGTCTGGATGTGCTGAAGCGTCTGGAGTTCAAGGAGGTGTAGCCATCATGATGAGCAGCACCCCAGAACTTTATTCGCTTTCCATCCGATACAATTCCCGAGCCCAAGAAAATTCCTGTAATTTTGGGTTCCAAATATGACTGACTATGATCTATAACTCCATTATCGATTCCATCGGAAACACACCGATGATCCGCTTAAACAAACTGGCCAGACACATCAAAGGAGAAGTTTTGGTCAAAGTAGAGTATTTCAATCCAGGGAATTCCATGAAAGACCGTATGGCGGTGAAGATGGTGGAGGATGCGGAGAAAGCCGGTATTCTAAAACCGGGAGGTACGATCATAGAGGGTACCAGTGGTAACACCGGAATGGGGCTGGCCCTTGCAGCAATAGCCAAAGGCTATAAGTGCATTTTCACGATGGCCGACAAGCAATCGAAGGAGAAAATAGATATCCTGAAGGCTGTGGGCGCGGAAGTCATCGTATGCCCTACGAACGTCTCCCCCGAAGACCCTAGATCCTATTACTCGGTAGCCAAAAAGCTGAACAGGGATATTCCGAATTCATTTTATCCCAATCAGTATGACAATATGTCGAATACCGCTGCCCATTACGAGACTACAGGTCCTGAAATCTGGAGAGATACCG
Organism: Algoriphagus sp.; assembly: GCA_048819475.1. Lineage (GTDB taxonomy): Bacteria > Bacteroidota > Bacteroidia > Cytophagales > Cyclobacteriaceae > Algoriphagus. The sequence continues at coordinate 216,244 of JBMDXP010000060.1, read as the reverse complement.
AAGGGAGAATCACCCATTATGCCGCAGGTGTGGGGACGGGTGGATCCATGTGTGGGACGGCTAAATACCTGAAAGAACAAAACCCCGGTGTGGTTACTGTGGGAATTGATACCTATGGCTCAGTTTTCAAGAAATATAAAGAGACAGGGATCTTTGATGAGAAAGAAGTGTACCCGTATCTGACGGAGGGTATAGGAGAGGATATCCTGCCGAAGAATGTGGACTTTGACATGATAGACCACTTTGTGAAAGTCACGGATAAGGATGCTGCGGTGATGACCAGGCGGTTGGCAAGGGAAGAAGGGCTCTTTGTGGGGTGGTCCTGTGGATCTGCTGTACATGGAGCACTGGAATATGCCAAGGAACATCTCAGGGAGGGTGATCAGATGGTGATTATACTTCCCGATCACGGGACAAGGTATTTGGGTAAAGTCTACAATGATGAGTGGATGAGAAACCATGGGTTCCTTGAAGACAGAACATTCGCTACTGCCAGGGATATTATCGGGCAGCGCAATGGTGCATATAGCTTGGTGTCGTCCCTGAAAACTGATTCAGTGAAAGCTGCTATTGGCCTGATGAACAGTAAAAGTGTGTCCCAAATCCCTGTGATGGAGGAAGGCGAGGTAGTAGGCAGCCTTACCGACAACAAGCTATTGGCCAGAATAGTGGATAATCCAGCCCTGAAAGATGCAAAAGTGGCTGATGTAATGGAAGAGTCCATGAAATTCGTAGCCCTGGACAGTACACTGGATGTGTTGTCATCCATGGTGGAGAAAGAAAAGGCTGTGCTGGTCAGGGATGGACAAAATCAGATCCACATCATAACCAAACACGATATTCTGGAAGCATTTACGAACTAGGGGATCTTTACTATGCATTATCCGAAACTGGAGAAACTGCTCAGTTCCCCACTGGATTTTGACATCCAGCAGTCCTTTGCCAAAGCCTGGGGAATATACAAGTCCCAGGTTTTGCTGTATGTGTCATTTATGATGCTGCTACTCAGTCTGCAGGGTGTTTTTGTGCTTTATTTAAGGGAGTTTACCCTGATTTACAGTTTATTATTGGCTCCTGCATTGTACGCGGGGTTTTATCTGGTGGCCAACAAGGCGAGCCAGGGGATGCCCGTAGCCTACGGGGATTTTCTCGGCGGGTTTGGCTATTGGTTTCTGATGGTGAGCATATGGATGATTGGACAGATCCTGGTATTCTTAGGATTGATCCTTCTCGTGATACCAGGAGTTTATCTGGCAGTATCCTATATGTTTGCTGTGCTGTTTGGGTTGTTTGGTGGATTTGATTTCTGGAACTCCCTGGAATTCAGCAGAAGACTGGTGGGGAGGAATTTCTGGAAGTTTTTCACTTTGGCCACGCTTATTCTTGCCATGAATCTGGCGGGTACGCTGTTTATTTTCGCTGATCCTGTCGGGGCGATCCTCTTTGCTGCCTGGATCTGTGTTTCCATCCCCATGACGTTTCTGGTGACTTATGTGGTATTTGAAGAGCTGACCAAGGATGTATTGGGTGAAGAGGGAAAGGAAGATGCTATTGATGCGTGAGCAGCATGGCTTCCAGCCTTGCGCTGCATTCTTCTGAAAACCTGCCTGCTGCATCGTCAGAAGGAGGGGGAGGTGCTATAGCCTGTGAGAAATAAACCCGTATTTTTCCTGGGCGCATCAGCAAAGACCCGCGTGGCATAAGCTTATCCGCTCCTATGACGGCCATCGTGATGATGGGAATCCCGGTCTCCACAGCCAGACGGAATGCACCTTTCTCAAAAGGCAGCAGTAATTGGGCAGTGTCGTTTCGGGTTCCTTCCGGGGCCACTACTATGCTGATCCCGCAATGCAGGAATTCACTAAGCCTGGCTATACTTTTCCTTCTGGAGGCTGTGTCTGTCCTGTCCACCCATACAGCTACTTTTCTCAAAACCCATCCGAAGACCGGTATATGGGAAAGCTCTTTTTTACCCAATGCGCGTACTTCATGCGGAATAGCCATAGGGACCACCGGAGCATCGAGAAAAGAGCGGTGATTGAATATGAAAATATAGGATTTCCCTTTTTGGATATATTCCCTGCCCTGGATTTCAAACCGGATGCCGCAGAGAAAAGACCAGGTTTTTGCCCAAACCCTGATAAAGAAAAAAGTAATGGCCCCAGCTTTCTGACTGAGTGATAGCGGTATCATAATAAACGGCCCCAGCACGAGAAGCAAAGCCCAAAACAGTAGTATGGAGTAGGCGGTATAGATTATCCTGATTAGTTTCACGTGTTTAAATATATAACTGTCCCGGATTTCATAAGGAGAATCTCGCATGTCCGATAATCATCCCAGTGTGTGAAACTTTTCCTCATGCTCGATTTCATTGTTTGGTTAGAAAAGAATTGCTACTTTTAGGTATTAATTAACCGTAACTCTTTGCTTGCAAGGGCCTCTGGGAAATCCAGAGGCTTTTTTATTGCCCGTTTTTTGGAAAGATATGATCCAGCCCTATAACCCACTAAAGTAGGGTAGGTAAGATACACTCTTTTGACAGGGATTAAAAAGGGGCCATACATCCGGTTATCCTGGGGAGTACCTGAGTTTTCGGATCCATTAAATTGCCAGATGGGCTGGGAAATGGAGGCATAGACCGGTCTGAATGACAACATCTCCACGGCAGGGAGGGATAGGAAGAAGTTCGTGCGGATTTTTTTGAAGGCCTTTTACGAAATAACAGAAAATCAGTACCTTTGCAGTCCGTTCGGGTGAGCGGAATGTTTTGGATAGATCTAAAACATTGATTTACAACTAAAAAACTACAGTCTGATGACCCTGGGGCTGATAGATTTCAAGGGTTTTTAAACTTATGTCCAACAAAGAAGATTTTAACTGGGAGAATTTCGAAACCAAAGGTTTTGGTGAAGGGTACTCCAAGGCTCAGCGTGAGCAGATGGAAGCGATGTACGCGGGTACATTGAATGAAATCACTGAAAAAGAAGTCATTAAAGGCGTTGTTGTCGGTGTAAATGACAAAGACGTGATCATCAATATCGGCTTCAAATCCGATGGTCTGGTTCCTTTAAGTGAGTTCAGGGATCTGGAATCAATCAAGCCCGGTGACGAGGTAGAAGTATTCATCGAAGAGCAGGAAAACTCCCTGGGTCAGTTGATCCTTTCCCGTAAGAAAGCCAAGATCGTACGTGCATGGCAGGACATCGAGAGCGCGCTTGAGAATGACAGCGTAATCGAAGGTTTGGTCAAGAGAAGAACCAAAGGTGGTCTGATCGTAGATATCTACGGGGTAGAAGCCTTCTTGCCAGGTTCACAGATCGATGTGAAACCTATCAGGGATTTCGATATCTATGTAGGTAAGAAAATGGAAGTGAAAGTGGTGAAAATCAACCACGCAAATGATAACGTGGTAGTTTCCCACAAAGTCCTGATCGAAAAAGATCTGGAGAAACAAAAAGCAGAGATCCTGAACAACCTGGAAAAAGGTCAGGTACTGGAAGGAGTGATCAAAAACATGACCAATTTCGGTGTATTCATCGATTTGGGAGGTGTGGATGGATTGCTTCACATCACGGATATTTCTTGGGGACGTATCAACCACCCAGAAGAAGTATTGCAGCTTGATCAGAAAGTTCAGATTGTTGTCCTTGACTTTGATGATGACAAGAGAAGAATTTCCCTGGGTATGAAGCAGCTTACTTCCCATCCTTGGGATTCTTTGGCATCCAGCCTTGAGGTAGGATCCAGAGTGAAAGGTAAGATTGTAAACGTAGCGGATTATGGTGCATTCCTTGAGCTTGCCCCTGGTGTAGAGGGTCTGATTCACGTATCTGAAATGAGCTGGTCCCAGCACTTGAGAAACCCTGCCGACTTCGTGAAAGTAGGGGATGAAATCGAAGCTGTGGTATTGACTTTGGACAAAGACGATAGAAAAATGTCGTTGGGCATCAAGCAGCTGACTGAAGATCCATGGACCAAGAATGACATGGGTACCAAATATGCTGTAGGATCCAAGCACAAAGGAGTGGTAAGAAACCTGACCAACTTCGGCTTATTCCTTGAATTGGAAGAGGGAATCGACGGACTGGTTCACGTATCTGACCTGTCTTGGACCAAGAAAATCAAGCACCCTTCTGAGTTTGTGAAAGTAGGAGATGAGCTGGAAGTGGCTGTACTCGAGCTGGATGTGGACAACAGAAGACTGGCACTGGGTCACAAGCAACTGGAAGAAAACCCGTGGGATACTTTCGAAACGGTGTTCCCTGTAGGTTCTGTGCATAAGTGTACTGTGAATTCCAAGAATGACAAAGGTGCTGTTCTTGAGCTGCCTTACGGTCTGGAAGGATTCGCTACCTCCAAGAACCTGGAAAAAGAAGACGGTTCACAGGTTGAAGTAGGCGAGTCACTGGATTTCAGAGTGACTGAGTTCTCGAAGGATGACAAGCGAATTGTACTTTCCCATACTGCTACTTTCAGGGAAGAGGCCAAGCCTGCCAAGAAAGCTGCTACAGGTAAGAAGAAAGAAGATTCATCAGATATGCCGGCCCAGGCAGAAAAATCAACGTTGGGTGATTTGGACGCACTTGCTCAGTTGAAAGAGCAAATGGAAGGCAAAAAATAAAAGAGAAGAATCGAATAGGAAGATTCAACAGATTCATTGATTAAAAACGTCGGCTTTAAGTCGACGTTTTTTTTATTTTGTAGCTAACATGGTGTCCCCGAAATATGCTTTTTAATTCTGGCAGCCTGCGATTGCTTTGATGAGCTATTGCAAAAGGTTTCCCCTTGGAATTCCCAAGATTGATTCGGAGTTAGTGAAGCCCTGTGAGGTCATGCTTACCTAGGGCCTGCTGAAAAACGCCAGTAAAAAGATTGGAATCCATAGTTTTGAATTATCAGACCATTTATAAGGCAAGCTTTTTTACCACAATAGCCCGGTATCCATGCACCGGAAAATCCAAAAACAGTATTTTTTTGAGCTAGCCTCAGCCCCACCATCTTCTACGTTGCCCTCATTCGAAGTATAAGCATACATCATCACTCGGACGCCTTGATGCTGGTACAGCTGAGACTTTTTCAGCAAGCTCTACTTACCACCTTACAATTTCTCGTTCAATCACAACTGTCCAGCTAAATCAAGCTTGGAATGGAAAGACTTCCCCTTTGAAGCTTTTTTGAAATAAATGAGATTATTCTGCTCAGAAGACCATCCTCCACAACAAGTGAATTTCACAAGAAATACCAGATTATAGAAACCTTCAGGCTGAAGGGTGGTTTTTCACCTCAGACTGTAATCCAGTTGAAATTGGATATATGATAAATAAAAAAAGAGCCATGGCCCCCCATGGCTCTTCGAATCAAACCTCCGGATCATCCTATTTGAAGCGGATATTGTAAGTGAATGCGACCCCTACACTTTGCACATCTATTGTTGTAGCGGGTCTCACCACGTGATTATAAAATGCGAATACATTGAAATCATAATTATGGTATCCTAGCTGAGGTCTGAAATAAAGTCCCCCATCTCCTGTGTCTTCACCGGTAATGAATGTATACCCTACATCAGTACCCACGAAAAGCCCTTCTGACTGTGGATAGTATCTAAACATAACTCCTAACGGTACTGCTCCAAAACCATCCTGTAATCCTTGATATGGAAGGACACCATCTTTTTTGAAGTATTTGGTGTACCCGGTGGCTATACCGATTCCATAATTATTGGTACGCATAAACTGCGCAGCTATGTCCACACCAAATGCCAATGAAGAATAATTACTTACATCACCCACTGGAGCTCCCAGTAGCACACCCACTTTCAGCCATGAATTATCTTCGTTTATATCCTGAAGACTACGTTCTGCCTGCTGGGCATACGTTGCCATTCCGAAGATTGCCATTGTCAGGGTTAAAAGTATTTTTTTCATAATTCGATATTTGATCAGTGAATAGCCAAATCAGATGCCGATTACTTAGCCGCTCGGTACCCATTCCCAACTTCTCATTTTATCTCACTGATTATCTTATTTTTATATAAAGATCATCCCTCCAGGGAACGATAATTCCTTCTGGATACATGGAATCTTTCTGCCCTAAAACGGGCAACAGCTTGCTCATTACATGCAATTACCCTAGGATTCTATAGTGCTTCGGAGTGATTCCTGCAATGGACTTGAAACTCCTGTTGAAATACGACAGGTTTTCATACCCTACCCGATAAGCAATCTCTGCAATGCCAAGATCTGTTTCAAGAAGTAGCTTTTGCGCTTCACTCACACGCAGCTGCTGCAGGTATTGGGTAAATGTCCTACCTGTCCGAAGCTTAAAAAATCTACAGAAAGCCTCCTTACTCATATTGGATCTGGCCGCTGTCTCCGCCAGGGATATCTGCTGAAATCTGCGCTCCAGAAGAAATTGCATGACTTCTCCCATCCTGTTTCCATCCTTTTCAGAAAAAGAGCTATTTAGCGGTTTGGTATTCAAAAGTCTCAAATCTTCCGGATGCTGCATCAATAGATCCAGTACCTCAAAGGCCCCTTTTAGTCTGGACAAGCCGCTGGAACTTCCCAATCCGTCAAAAAATGACACGATCAGACTCCTTGTCTCCCCCAGCACCTGGTAGGAATTGCCTGATTTGACGTCGAAATGCCTAAGCTCCCTTAAGTCCTCGATTTCTTCAATCGCATTTTGCAATACCATAAAATCAAAAAAAACAGTACATCCATGGATAGACATGGTACTGGATTCCTCAAAGTACTCGGGATCACTACGGAACACGTGTGGAACGTCCGACCCGATCATAAAAAGATCTCCTGGCTGAAATCTCCCCATATAATCCCCACTGAGAAACTGACCCTTCCCCTCCTTGATCAAAGTAAGCTGCCACTGGGGGTGCTGGTGAAGCTGGTCGTAGAAATGCTTCCCCCAATCTTGCTGGAAACGTATGAATTCCTTTTGGGATTTAGGAATCTGAAAAGCTATTACTTTCTTTCCCATAAGCTAAAATTAATATCAAATTAATTATTGATAGCTCTCAATTAACAAAAACAATCAATATTGTATCATTAAATCATAATTATGTAGGAGACTTTGCAACTGGAGTACTCTACATTTGATATAAAAAACATGAATTGGAAAGGAGTATTCCCCGCAGTTACCACGAAGTTCCATCAGGATGGCAGCCTGGATATGGATCTGTTTTTCAAGAATCTCGATTATCAGCTAGCTTCTGGTGTCCATGGGATCATTCTCGGAGGAACTTTGGGAGAAAGTTCCGTCTTGTCCTGGGATGAGAAGATCAGCCTGACACGTGAAACTGTAGACTATATATCCGGGAAGGTACCTGTCATTCTTAATATTGCTGAGGGTGCCACCCAGGATGCGCTTTTCTGGGCAGGTAAGGCAGAGGAGCTCGGGGCCTCTGGGTTGATGATTTTACCTCCTATGCGCTATGCAGCAGACCCGAGAGAAGTGGTCTCTTATTTCAAGACGGTAGCCAACAGTACCTCCCTGCCGATTATGATTTACAACAATCCGGTGGATTATAAGACCCTGGTGACCCTGGACATGTTTGCAGAACTGGCCGAATGCGCAAACATCCAGGCAGTAAAAGAATCGACACGGGATATTTCCAATGTCACACGCATGATAAACCGGTTTGGAGACAGGTTTAACATACTCTGTGGAGTAGATACCCTTGCCATGGAGGAACTTCTCATGGGTGCTGTGGGTTGGGTAGCAGGACTGGTATGTGCCTTTCCAAGGGAAACCGTTAAAATTTATACCTTAATCCAAGAAGGAAAAAACGAAGAAGCCCGCGAAATTTACCGGTGGTTTTTACCTTTATTGGAACTCGATATCCATCCTAAGCTTGTCCAGTATATCAAGCTTGCAGAGAAACACTGCGGAATCGGTTCTGAATATGTCAGAGCACCGAGGCTTACCTTGATAGGAGAAGAAAGGGAGCGGGTAGAGAAGCTAATTCTTGAAGGAATAAGCAAAAGGCCTATTTTCTAAATGAACCGGGGTGCCCAAGCCAAAAGTCTTCTAATTTTCAACCTTTTTAATTCCAATCCAAAATGAATCAGAACCTAGACGCCATTTTCCAGTCAGCCCAAGAGGCTTTTCTTTATCTCAAAAATCTTCCTGGCAAAGAAAAGGCAGATTTTTTAGAGACGTTAGCGGAGGTCCTTGAAGAAAACAGGAATGAGATTGTACCTGTCGCAGTGAGGGAGTCCAATCTTCCTGAAGGAAGGATCAACGGAGAGCTGGGAAGGACTACCGGGCAAATTAAGCTTTTTGCGGCTTTGGTGAAAGAAGGAAGCTGGGTAGAGGCTACCATTGATCCGGCAGATCCGGACAGGCTACCTTTACCCAAAGCAGATATCAGAAGATTTCTGACTCCCATAGGTCCTGTGGTGGTATTTGGCGCCAGTAATTTCCCCCTCGCATTTTCCACTGCCGGAGGAGATACTATTTCTGCGTTGGCGGCTGGATGTCCGGTCATCTACAAAGCCCACCCTGCACATCCTGACACTTCCAAGAAAGTGGCGGATTGTATCCATAAGGCTATTTTGAAAACAGGTTTTCCTGCAGCAGCATTCACCCACGTGGAGGGAGGAATAGAAATCGGCCAGGAACTAGTTAGACATCCTCTTGCCAAAGCAGTAGCCTTTACAGGATCATTTACAGGCGGAAAAGCACTCTTTGACCTGGCAAATGAGCGGGATGAACCCATTCCTGTTTACGCTGAAATGGGTTCGGTAAACCCGGTGTTCACCTTCCCTAAAAAAATCCAAAGTCAAGGGGCAGGTCTGGCCAAAGCATTTGTAGGCTCTCTGACCTTAGGAGCTGGACAGTTTTGTACTAATCCGGGCTTGATTTTCGTACCCGAGTCCCAGGCAGAATCCTTTACAGCTGCTGTTTCTGAAGAGCTCAATACAATCGCCTCAGCACCAATGCTGCATCAGGGGATCGCAAAGGCTTATTATGAGTCCCTCCAATACATGCAGTCCAGGTCTGAACTCCGCTGGATAAAAGTAGCTGAGCCCAAACACCTCATCAATGGTAATGCAGCACTGGCGGAAATCAAAGCTTCCGACTGGCTCAAAGATACAGCCTTTCAGAAAGAGGTTTTTGGGGCATTTGCACTAATGGTCGTATACAAAGATGAGGATGAGCTAGTGGAGATTGCAAAAAGCCTTCACGGCCAACTCACGATTACCTTATGGGCAGAAACAGAGGAATTACTGGATCAGCTTTTTCTGATTAATCTGCTGGAGGAAAAATGCGGCAGGTTATTATTCAAAGGGGTCCCTACTGGAGTAGAAGTAGGCTATGCGATGCTGCATGGCGGCCCTTATCCATCCACTACCAACCAAGCCAGTACATCTGTGGGAGCCTATGCCATCAAGCGGTTTGCCAGACCAATTGCTTTTCAGGACATGCCCCAGGAATTACTTCCCGATGCGCTGAGAGACGACAATCCACTGGGAATCTGGAGGATGGTAAATGGGGAATGGACCAAGTAAGCAGGCCTGGTATTTCCAGTTATACAAAAGCACTGAAAAACAACAATGCAACAAAGACATACTTTTAGCTGCATCGACGCGCACACCTGCGGAAACCCGGTGCGCGTGGTCTCGGGTGGGGTTCCTTTTCTTAAAGGGGATTCGATGCTCGAAAAAAGACAGTTTTTTCTTGACAACTATGATTGGATACGGACGGGCTTGATGTTTGAGCCCCGCGGCCATGATATGATGTCAGGCTCTATGCTCTTTGCCCCCCATGATCCTGCAAATGACGTGGCGGTACTCTTTATCGAAACCAGCGGATGCCTGCCCATGTGTGGTCACGGTACCATAGGGACAGTAACGATTGCGATCGAGGAAGGGTTGATCTTTCCTAAAACCCCTGGTAAACTACGGATGGAAACCCCTGCCGGACTTGTATTGGTGGAGTATAAACAGGAAGGCAAGAAAGTAAAGTCCGTAAAACTGACTAATGTAAAGAGTTTTCTTGCTGCCGAGAATCTAGAAATCCATTCGGATGAACTTGGAAAATTAATAGTGGATGTCGCTTATGGGGGAAACTTTTACTGCATTGTGGATCCTCAGGAGAATTTTCCCGGACTGGAGCATTTCAGAGCCGAGCAACTGATCAGTATGGCCAGGTCTCTCCGCGAAAAGATGAATAAACAGTATGAGTTTGTGCATCCAGAGCATGCAACCATACGGGGGCTTTCGCATATTCTATGGACTGGAAAGCCCTTGGATGCGGATAGCACAGCTAGAAATGCGGTATTCTACGGGGATAAAGCAATAGACAGGTCTCCCTGTGGGACTGGGACTTCAGCCCGTCTGGCCCAGTGGCACGCCAAAGGATGGCTTCAGCCTGGTCAGGATTTCATCCATGAGAGCTTCATCGGCTCCAAGTTTATCGGAAGGGTGGAGGAAGTGACAGCAATCGCTGGCAAACCAGCGATCATACCCTGTATAGAAGGGTGGGCAAAAGTCTACGGATACAATACCATCATCCTGGATGAAGAAGATCCTTATGTACATGGATTTCAAGTCATATAATCCAGGCGGAATAAGTATATGAAGCGACACAGTCGGGGATGATTATCAACACTACAGGACGGGCTCTATAGCAGCTAAAACAATGATAGACATGAAACCAACATTCATTATTGGAGGTGGAATTGTAGGCTTATTCAGTGCCTATTTCCTTCATCGCGAGGGAATAGAGGTCCAGGTGATCGATAAAAGCGATATGCAGGAGAACTGTTCCACAGGAAATGCCGGAATGATTGTTCCCAGCCACATTGTGCCACTGGCTGCACCGGGAATGATCAGCAAGGGCGTTTCATGGATGTTTTCATCCAAAAGTCCCTTTTATATACACCCCAGATTGGATTATAAACTCTTACAGTGGTGCACTCTTTTTTTCAGGGCCGCAAACAATAAGCAGGTTACCCGGAGTATTCCTCTCCTCAAAAACCTCAGTATCCTCAGCAAATCCCTTTACCAGGAATTCTGGGAAACGCATCCTGATTCGGCTATAGCGCTGGTCGAAAAGGGGTTGATGATGCTTTACCAAACCAGAGAAATAGAAACGGAAGAGGTGGAGTTTGCCCATCTTGCAAGAAAACATGGATTGGAGGCAGAAATTCTTACTCCTCAGGATATCCAGAAGCTAGAACCTAACCAGAAAGTGAATGCACGCGGGGCTGTACTTTTCCCAGGCGACGCCCACCTTGATCCAGGGGCGTTGTATGGTTTCTTGAAATCCTACCTGGAGCAAAAGGGCGTCAAGTTTCTGTCAAACACCAACGTGTTGGGATTTGAAAGAAAAGGAACCCAGGTGCTTTCAGTACTCACAGACAAAGGTGGGTTTGCAGTTGGAAAAGTACTGCTGTGTGGCGGCGCATGGTCTGCAGAACTTGCCAAAATGCTTCAGTTTTCCTTACCCATGATGGGGGGAAAAGGCTACAGTTTTATTCAGGAAAACAGGCCTGAACTGAAGCAAGCAGCTATTCTTACGGAGACCAAAGTAGCTGTAAGCCCTTATGAAAACAGCATACGCTTTGGTGGCACGATGGAGATCGCAGGAACCAACCAGAAAATCAACCTGAACCGGGTTAAGGGTATTTATGAGTCCATCAATAAGTACTACCCGGAATTCCAGGCTAAATTCCCTGAAGAAAAACAGATCTGGAAAGGTCTACGGCCATGCTCTCCAGATGGACTACCCTATATCGGCTTGGCTCCCGGATGCAGCAATGTTTTAGTAGGAACCGGCCATTCCATGATGGGGATCAGTCTCGCTCCCGCCACAGGCAAAATACTCTCGGAGCTTCACCAGGCAAAAAAAACATCTTTGGAACTGACGGGGTTTGAAGCAGGAAGATTTGCCGGGATTAAATCTTAAATCCCCGATCACAATTTCTGGGGGTGGTATGGAATTCATACAAGCTAGCCAAAACTACTCAGGTCGTCAAACAAATTCCTGAAAGTCGGCCAGCTTGTACAAAACCATAAAAAAAACCCTCAGATAGCCTGAGGGTCAGTATTATAGGAATAAATGCATTCTTTTTTCCCGATAGTGGGGATGACTAGTCTACTTCATCTGTGGAATCAATATTTTTAAAGTACACCTGCTTATCTGCATCCAGATCGACCAATACCGCCGAATCATTTTTGATATAGCCGGAAAGAATCTGCTTGGACAGCTCATTCAGCACGAGCTTCTGCATCGTCCTTTTCAGAGGTCTGGCCCCGAAGTTTGAATCAAACCCCACTTCACCGAGGTAATCCAGTACTTCCCGTGTAGCTTCAATCTCAATATTTGCCTCCGCCAGACGCTTCTGGATCTCCTTCCATTGGATGTCGACAATCTTACGTATGACCTGTTTGTTCAATGGCTCAAACATAATCGTCTCATCAATCCTGTTGAGAAACTCAGGTCTGACCGATTTCTTCAACAACTCGTATACTTCTGCCTTTGTCTGCTCAAGGATTTCCTCCTTGTTCCACTCTTCCATTTCGGCAAACCGCTCCTGGATCAAATGCGACCCTATATTGGTAGTGAGAATTATGATGGTATTCTTGAAATTGGCCAACCTCCCTTTATTGTCCGTGAGACGTCCGTCATCCAGTACCTGCAACAGAATGTTGAACACGTCCGGATGCGCTTTCTCTATCTCATCAAGCAAGATCACAGAGTACGGCTTTCTCCGCACTGCCTCGGTCAGCTGCCCTCCTTCATCATACCCTACATAGCCTGGAGGAGCTCCTACCAACCTACTTACCGCATGTCTCTCCTGGTACTCAGACATATCGATTCGGACCATCGCATTCTCGTCATTGAAGAGATATTCTGCCAATGCCTTGGCCAGTTCAGTCTTACCGACTCCCGTGGTACCCATGAAGATAAAGCTTCCAATGGGGCGTTTGGGGTCCTGTAACCCTGCCCTGCTTCTTCGGACAGCATCAGAAAGAGCTGCTATGGCCTCACGCTGGCCAGCCACTCTTTTTCCCAATTCATCTTCCAGGTGAAGTAATTTTTCACGCTCAGACTGGATCATTTTACTTACGGGAATCCCTGTCCACTTAGAAACTACAGAAGCAATGTCCTCTTGATCCACTTCTTCTTTGAGAAGAGGGGACCCTGCCTGCATCTCTTCCAGCTGAGACTTGAATGATTCCAGTTTTTTCTCTGCTTCTACAATCTTCCCGTACCTGATTTCTGCCACTTTTCCGAAATCACCAGCCCGCTCGGCCTGCTCTGCTTCCAACTTCAATTTATCAATCGCCTCCTTCTCTCTCCGGATACCCATGATCACCGCTTTCTCACTTTCCCACTTGGCTTTGATACTCTGGCGCTTCTCGGATAGCTCTGCAATCTCCTTACTGAGTACAGTTTCCTTGTCCCGGTTGTTTTCTCTTCGGATGGCTTCGCGCTCAATCTCCAACTGCATCACTCTGCGGTTCAATTCATCAAGCTCCTGAGGCAGGGAGTCTATTTCCATTCTCAGTTTTGCTGCGGCCTCATCCATAAGATCAATCGCCTTATCCGGTAAAAACCGGTCAGAAATGTAGCGCTGGGAAAGTTCCACCGCCGCAATAACCGCATCATCTTTTATCCTTACCCCATGGTGGAGCTCATATTTATCCTTGATCCCACGAAGAATGGAGATGGCATCCGCAGCATCAGGCTCATCTACTATTACGGCCTGAAACCTGCGCTCAAGGGCTTTGTCTTTTTCGATGTACTTCTGATACTCTTTCAGTGTGGTGGCTCCAATAGCATGGAGTTCGCCCCTGGCTAAGGCCGGTTTAAGCAAGTTAGCTGCATCCATGGCCCCTTCACCACCTCCTCCCGCTCCTATCAGCGTGTGTATCTCATCGATGAAGAGGATAATCTCGCCTTCAGCATCAGTGACCTCTTTGATCACAGCCTTCAGACGCTCTTCAAATTCTCCCTTGTATTTGGCTCCTGCTACCAGCAAGCCCATATCCAAGGAGATAAGGGTTTTGGTTTTGAGGTTTTCCGGAACGTCTCCCGATACTATTCGCTGGGCAAGACCTTCCACGATTGCCGTTTTACCTACCCCCGGTTCCCCCAAAAGAATAGGATTGTTCTTAGTCCGTCTTGCCAGTATCTGCAAGACCCTTCTTATCTCTTCATCACGGCCGATCACCGGGTCTATTTTACCCTTTTTGGCCATTTCGTTTAGGTTTTTGGAGTACTTTTCCAAAGCCCTGTACTTGCTTTCTGCGTTGGGATCAGTCACTTTATTTCCTTTTCTTAGTTCTTTTATCGCCTCTATCAGCGGTTTTTCACTCAGTCCCTGATCTTTCAGCAATGCTGCTACAGGATCATTTCCGGCCAGAATAGCCAAGAGCATATGCTCTATAGCCACATACTCATCCCCGAAATTCTTGAGATAGTCCTTGGCTTTAGTAAGTACCTGATTGGCAGCGCTGGAAAGATAAGGCTGCTGTCCTCCACTTACTTTTGGCAGTTTAGCCAACTGCTCGTCCAATTTTTGGGAGATCAGTTGCTTATTGGTACCCAGTTTCTTAAATAAAAATGCTGTCACATCCTCATCTTCAGTTAAGATTCCCTTAAGCAAATGCGCTGTTTCGATTGCAGGCTGCCCCCCACCTGCAGCCAATTCCGCAGCCTTCTGGATAGCCTCCTGTGATTTGATGGTGAATTGTTTAAAGTCCATGTATGTAGTGCTAGTGGTTAAAGTTATTAGATGATTGTTGTCGCAATAGAAGCTAGGTTTCCAGATCAATTGTATCCGATTTGAGCCTTTCTTTTTCGCTTGCAATATTCTCAATCAAAACAACAACCATTCACATTTTACTGTCAAAATGACCTGAAATTAGAGTGAAAATCATAAAAAAAGGAAAATATGACAGGAAATTGTAGTGAATTTTAGACAGCATCTTCATCAGAAATACTCACTTTCTCCGGGATACCTTCATCTATTTCTATACAAAGCCCTTACACATCATTATAATTTTCCCGCTTCGGGCCTAAGCTATCACTAAAAGTATAATACGAAAATTCTACCGTGACCTGGTGAAAAAAATCCGTAAAAAACTTCATCTCAGTCAAGTTGGTTCAAAAAATCCGAGCACATAGAACTTTATCCCACACCAACCTAATCCGGTAAAGTGTGGGACAAAGTCTTTTTTAGGAAGTTGCCGCAAAATCCTCAACCGCTTTCCAAACCCGGAAAACATTTTTGTAGCAGATTTTTTCAATATCTTCTTTGGAATACCCTCTTTTCAGTAACTCCGCGATCAGGTTGGGGAACATGGAGACATCTTTCAGGCCTGTAGGAAGGGTATCCCCCACCCCATCAAAATCAGAACCTAACCCGATGTAATCCACTCCGACCAGGTTCTTCACATGGTCTATATGATCTGCAACCCGCTGAACTGTGGGAAAAGGATTGTTTGCAGCTGAATACGCTGCTATATAAGCTTGGGCTGCTGAGTCTCTTCTGCTTAGGTTATTTTCCGCCAGCCAGTTTACAATATGCTCCCTTACTTTAGCAGAACCGGCAGCATAAGCTGAATCTATAAAAGAGCCTCCAAAATTGATCATCATCACACCGCCATTTTGGGCCATTGCCTGGATGAGCTCATCACTCATATTCCGCTCAAACCCAGGGGTGAATTTACGCACCGATGAGTGCGAAGCGATCACTGGAACTTCCGTGATCTCAAGGGCATCACGGAACGTGTTGTCAGATACGTGACTTAGATCCACCATGATACCTACCCTGTTCATTTCTTTCACTACTTTCTTTCCGAAGTCACTGAGCCCACCGTAAGTACCTGTGGTATCATAGCTTGCATCACCTATTAAATTATCTGTGCCATGGGTGAGCGTGATGTAGCGGATCCCCCTTTTATGAAAATATGCTACATTGGCTAGGTCATCTTCGATCCCTGCCCCGTTTTCCATCCCCATGGGCAGGGAAATCAGTCCTTTTTCAAAATTTGTCTCAACATCAGCAGGGCTGTAGGCCATGGCAAATTTATCAGGAAAGGTACCAGCCAGCCTTTCGGTCATCAAAATAAGAGAATCCGCGAGTGCTTTGGATGCACCGGGTGTTTTCTGGTTTCCGGCAGGAATATAAATAGACATAAACGGTGCATCCAACCCGCCTTCTTTTGCCCTGGGGTAATCGAAATTACCATCCGGTGTACGTACAGACACATCTAAAATCTCACGCTGAAGAGTGAACCCGCCCACTTTCATCCGGTAAGGCAAATCGACATGGCCATCTACCATAATGGTCGCATGCGCTATTTCCTTTGCTGCTTCCAGGCGCTCCGAATCAGTCATGGCAGTATAATCTGTAAGCTCTTGTTGAGCGGGTTCGCATCCAACAGCCGCGCAGGCTATCAGTGCCAGTAAAAGATGGTTCTTCATATGTTTACAATTTGTTTTTCAATGGTCATAATCTGTTCCGGTCTTAACCGGCAAGTATCACCGCCCATTTCATGACGGTCTAGTCCTATTCGGTTTCACTAAAGTGAAAGTATATGAAGAAGTAAGATAAAGGCTTTTTACGTCTCACTTCAGAAAAATCCATAAACGGCTTCAAAACAAAATAATCCCGCATTCTACCAGATACATTATACCATTTCCAGAAGATTCGACTGAAAAATCCTTACCTTTAGGATAAAAATAAACCTGAAAATCAAATTCTTTCAATTTGGACTGTTTTTCAACAATTGTCATACTAACGGGTTGATACAAACAGTAAAGCATACCATCTAACTCAGAAATCAATAAAACCATGAAAACAATCTTAAAATTTGGAGCACTCGGTTTAGCCACAGGGATGCTGTTTAGCCAATGTGGTCCGCAGAAAACCGATACAGTGGAAGAAGTGGAGGAGACAGTTCAAGTAGAGGAGATCAAAGCACCTACTTTGACCATGCTGTGGGAAACCGAAGCCAATCTTACCACATGTGAGTCTGTACTCTACGATGGTGCCAGTGACAAAATATTTGTCTCAAACATCGGAGGGCCCGACCCCCAGGCAAAAGATGGAAAAGGCTCCATCTCGGTCATTGACAAAAATGGTAAAATCGTAACTCAAGACTGGGTAACCGGCCTCAATGCACCAAAAGGAATGGGGGTCTCCGATGGAAAACTCTTTGTAACGGATATAGACCAAGTAGTTGAAATCGATATTGCCTCAGCTGCCATCACCAAAAGACACCCTGTCACAGGAGCCAAGTTTTTGAATGATCTGGACACACACCAGGGAAAGGTCTATTTCACTGACATGAATACCGGAAAAGTCCACCTCTTGGACAATGGGAAAATCAGCGTATTATCCGAAGGGCATGAGTCGATCAACGGGATCGCGGTAGCAGAAAACGGGACCATCTACGGACTCGATGCTTCTGGGCTGAAAGTGTGGAATGCAGACGGTACCGCTTCTGTGGTAAATCCCAATGTAACGGGTGGAGATGGACTGATTATTTTGGAAGACGATAATTTCATCGCATCCAGATGGCAAGGGGAAATATGGTTTGCAAATAAAGATGGGCAAACCCTCCTGCTGGACACCAAAGCCTCAGAGTCTAATACAGCAGACATAGGGTTTATACCCGGAGACAATATTATCCTAGTACCTACTTTCTTCAAAAATAAAGTGGTAGCATATAAATTAGATTACTAAGCTAAGAAACTGTTTTAAAAGCCTCCTAGAGAGGCTTTTTTTGTTTTATTGAACTGTTATGGGTTAAATTACCTTTATTACAGTAGGCCAGTAACCCTGACACGGCGCTATACCGTATATAAGCAATACCTACACCTATCGTACGCCTCGATTTTATCTCAAACTGGCATAAGATTGTCAGGAAGTTCAACCATTCATGGAAACCCATATTCTTGATAATGTTTTCTATCTGGAAATTGAGGTTTTGTGAGTAAATTTGTTCCCAAATACAAACTTGTCGGTAACTTTAGAATTGATCCGGCTTAAAATTGATCCATGATGAATTCAGGAGAAATAAATTACGAACTCGAAAAGAACATGGAAGTCATCTCCCAGCTGGACGGATTGGTGGCTAATGCAGTAGACAATGTTCTGGTAGATCCCGATGACTGTTGGCAACCTTCAGACTTTCTTCCGGACTTTCATAATCCAGAGGTTTTTGAGGAAATCAAATTGCTACAAAAGAGAGCGGAAGGTATACCGGATACGGTGCTTACATCACTAATAGGCAATATGATTACGGAGGAAGCCCTCCCCAGCTATCAGACTTACTTCAATCTTTTGGAAGGTATAAATGAGGAAAGAAGTCTGCTTTCCCCTTCAGGATGGGTAAGGTGGTCAAAAGCATGGACGGCTGAAGAAAACAGGCACGGAGACCTGCTGAACAAGTACCTCTACCTTACAGGAAGGGTGGATATGAAGGCTGTGGAACAAACCATCCACCGGCTTATCAGCAACGGTTTTGACCCACAGTCCGAAAGTGATCCTTATCAGGCGATGATCTATACGTCCTTTCAGGAGAGGGCCACGAAAATATCCCATGTGAATACAGGAAAACTCGCTGACAAAGCTGGGGATCACGTCCTCTCACGGATTTGCAAAACTATTGCAGGGGACGAGGCAAGACATGAGAAAGCCTACAAGAGTTTTATGTCGCGCATATTTGAAATAGACCCCAATGGTGCCATTACGGCATTTGAGAAGATGATGCGTAAGCAAATCGTAATGCCGGCGGTTTTGATGGGGGAGGGCGGCTCTAACCCGTCCCTATACACTCAATTCTCTGCTATTACACAGCAAGTCGGCATCTATACCGGATGGGATTATGCGCGGATAATTGAACACCTGGTCAGCATATGGAAAATCGAAGCATTGACGGGATTAAACGATGTGGCATCAAAAGCCCAGGATTACCTTGCCAATCTTGCCGACCGGTACATGCGGGTAGCTGACCGAATGAAGGCCCCCGATGAGATCCAACTGGCTTGGTTAAAATAGCAATCTGAATCAATCCCTATAAAAGTCCTTCTCCCAGAAAAGGACTTTTTCTTTGCTATAGCATGGATACCTCATTTTTTCAGATATTCAAGAATCTTGCTTGACTACTATGAAACTGCTGACAGCAATCGCCATCCTTCTTTTTCCCCTTGCTTGCTACTGCCAGGAAATTATACCCCCACGAGTCGATTCCCAACGGCTTCATGACAACTTAATGACACTTGCCGGCTTCGGCAAGAATTCTGACGGTGGGTCTGACAGGGTAGCTTACAGCAGCCATGATCTTAAAGCAAGGGAGTTTGTAATAGGACTGATGAAGGAGGCCGGACTTGAAGTTTCTGTTGACTTTGCGGCTAATATTATTGGCAGGAGCGCTGGAAAAAACCCCGGTTTAAAACCCATTGCTTTTGGTTCCCACATCGATGAAGTACCCAATGGGGGACACTATGACGGACCGGTAGGAGCCCTGAGTGCCATTGAAATCATTTCCTCTTTTAAGGAAAACAGGATACAGACCGAGCACCCGCTTGAGGTCATTATATTTGCCAATGAAGAGGGAGGTGTTATTGGCAGCCGTGCGCTGGCGGGGCAGTTGAATGAAGAAGCGTTGAAAATGGTGAGTTCAAGTGGTCTTACCCAGGCAGAAGGGATAAAATCATTGGGCGGGGATCCAGACAGGATCAGTGAAGTGAAGCGAGAATCTGGGGATTTGGCTGCATTCTTGGAACTTCATATAGAGCAGGGAGGGAATCTTGACCTCCATGGAATCGACATCGGAGTAGTGGAAGGGATAGTGGCTATCGAGTGGTGGGAATTTACTTTCTCAGGATTGGCAAATCACGCAGGTACCACTCCCATGAAGACGAGAAAAGATCCTATGTTGCCTGCCTCAAAACTGGTATTGGCAGTCAATGAGACAGTCAATTCCTACGAGGGAGCACAGGTGGGCACCGTAGGAAAGATCCAGGCTTTCCCGGGAGCTCCGAATGTGATCCCCGGTGAGGTGAAACTGAGTCTGGAAATCCGCGATATTGACCCGGAGAAAATCTGGTCGATCTATAAAGAGATCGAGAAAAAAGCCTATGAGCTGGCAAAGGCTGATCAGGTAGAGCTCACCATTACCCATCAGGAAGTAGCCAGCAAGCCGGCACTTGCCGACCCTGCTATACAGAAGATTATACAGGAGTCGGCAGAGAAATTACACTTAACCAATACCTTCCTGCCCAGCGGTGCTGGCCACGATGCCCAAGAAATAGCGCGGTTTGCACCTATAGGTATGATTTTTATTCCCAGTAAAAACGGCATCTCCCATTCTCCACAGGAATTCTCCTCTCAAGAAGCTATAGCCAATGGTGCCAATGTATTGCTTCATACCATCCTTTCCTTGGACAGGAATCTTTGATTTTTCTTACATTGCTTAAACTTTTTACCCTCAAAAGGTATTTAATGTATATACATTAAATAGAAAAATGAGACTTATCAAGCATATCCATAAGGCTGACTATAGGCCGATCGCAGACTTGGTCACTTACAGCCCCATGCCAACTGCAACGTTAGAGCAGATTGATCCTTTTATTTTCCTGAACCATCATGGGTTTCAAACTTATCCTCCACATAATCACGGGTTGCCTTTTGGGCCACATCCACATAGGGGAATGGAAACTGTTACCTTCATTTTGGCAGGAGATATCATGCATAAAGACTCTTCTGGACACGAGTCTGTCATAGGTGCTGGAGGTGTCCAATATATGACTGCCGGGAGTGGCTTGATCCACGCAGAAGTTTCCAGCCCGGGGTTCAAGAAAAAAGGGGGAGACCTTGAGATTCTACAGCTATGGCTAAATCTTCCGGCAGCTAAAAAGATGACACCGCCCAGCTATGTAGGGCTTCAGCAGGAAGGAATACCCAGCTTTTCTCTTGACGAAGGCAAGGTCCGGGTGCAGCAACTCTTCGGGGACTGGAACGGTGTAAGCGGTGCCTTTAAGGGCTCGTTTCCCCTGACCATGAGTACCATTTATCTGGAAAAGGGTGGTGTAATGGAAAAGTCAATTTCCGCAGCAGAAAATATATTCTTTTACATCGTGCGGGGAAAAGTCAATGTAAACGGCACCTCGGTCCCGATGAGAAATCTAGTTGAGTTCGCTGATTCGGGGGAGCAGGTACAATTTACGGCTGAAGAAGACGCTATAGTAATCCTTGGTCATGCCGTGCCTTTTCTTGAGCCCATGGTAGCCCAAGGTCCCTTTGTCATGAATACACAGCAGCAGATCCAGGAAGCATACCAGGATTATCAGTCAGGTAAATTCGGAAGCTGGTCCCACTAGCTGTCAATAATATCCTGGGAGATCAGTCGGTAGATTTCTGCAATGGACTCGTTGTAACCAAGAAATCGGTAATGGTCTTCCAGGGTTTCATAATCCTCACGTATGGCAGGCCCTGTCTGGGCATTTTTTGCTCCCAACTGTAGACTTTTTGAGATCGTTTCGATGATGAGAGGTTTCAGCATTTCAAAATCCAGCCCCTGTCTTCTCATGATTTCTTCAGCAATCCTAAGCATATGGTTGGAAAAATTACTGGCAAATACTGCCGATATATGCATGGCCTTCCGGTCTTTTGACCGTACCACATAGGTCAGTGGGGATAGACTTTTGGCAAGTTTTTTAAGCTTGATAAGACTTTCCTGATCATCTGATTCCAGCAAAAAAGGTACTTCATCCATGTCGAGTTTCCTGCCTTTGGTAAATGACTGCAGTGGGTAAAAAATACCGGTATAACTTGCCGAGCTATACTGGAGAATATCCAATGGCACACTACCGGATGTATGGACCAAAATACTGCCTTCAGGCAAAATCACTTCATCCGCAACTTCAGGAATAGCGGAATCCTTCACCGCTACAATAAAGATCTCAGCGGTGCTCTCCGAAAAATCCAGCTCATCCTTGGCTGAGGCAGCGTACACCCTTTCTGTGATTTCCTCAGCGCTTCTAATATCCCTGGCATAGATTTCCGTAATTTCATGCCCCGCATCTTCCAGGGCAGGCGCTAGATGCCAGGCTACATTCCCCGCTCCAAGAATGGCTATTTTGAACTTCATAGTGGAATTAAAACAATTTTGAGCTAAAAGAAAAAGCCACCCCTGATAAAAGGAATGGCTTTAGAACTATTCTCAGCTCGCTATCAAATATGAAGGGCACGATTGTCTGTCGCAGCCAGACAGGCCTCTTTGAATGCCTCTGTGTAGGTAGGGTGTGCATGTGACATCCTTGCGATATCCTCCGCGGAAGCCCTGTACTCCATGGCTACCACTGCCTCTGCTATCATATCGGCGGTTCTGGGGCCGATCATATGAACGCCGAGTATTTCATCTGTTTCAGCATCCGCCAACACCTTCACCAACCCATCGGTATCCATAGATGCGCGGGCCCTCCCAGAGGCCATAAAGGGGAATTTTCCCGTCTTATACTTGATGCTTTTCTCTTTCAACTGTTCCTCTGTATATCCTACCGCAGCTACTTCCGGCCAGGTATACACCACACCTGGAATCAGGTTATAGTTGATATGGGGCTTTTGTCCAGCAAGAGATTCGGCAACCAAAACACCTTCTTCCTCCGCTTTATGGGCAAGCATCGCTCCTTTGACCACATCCCCAATCGCATAGATATTCGGTACATTGGTCTGCAACTGACTGTTGACATCTACCTGGCCTCTGTCGGTTAATTTCACGCCTGCAGCCTCTGCATTCAGCCCTTCAGTATAGGGTCTTCTGCCGATGGACACCAACACATAATCCCCTTTTACTTCCACGGTATCCCCCTTTTCATTTTCAGCTTTGACAGTCACTTCTTTGCCCTTACCCTCCACTGAAGTCACTTTGTGTTTCAGGTAAAATTCAAAACCGATTTTCTTCAATGACTTTTGAAGTTCTTTGCCCAAGGTTCGGTCCATCGTGGGTATCAAGGAATCCATAAATTCAATCACGGACACTTTGGCTCCCAATCTGGCATATACAGATCCTAATTCCAACCCAATGACCCCTCCTCCTATTACTACCAAGTGCTTGGGGATTTCCTTCAGATTCAAAGCCTCCGTAGAGGTAATTACTCTATCCTTATCCAATTTGATAAAGGGTAAAGAAGAGGGCTTAGAACCTGTCGCGATAATGATATTCTTACCTTGGATATTTGAAGATGAGCCGTCATCCTTGGTTACTTTGACGGTGGTTTTATCCACAAAAGACCCAACTCCCTGATGAACATCAATTTTATTCTTTTTCATCAGATATTGGATGCCGTCGGTATTTTGTTTGACCACATCATTTTTCCGGGTGATCATCTGCTTCAGGTCGACTTTTAGGTTACTGAGATTGATACCATGCGTCTTAAAGCTATGCTCAGCATTATGGTAGTGCTCAGAGGAATCCAAAAGGGCCTTGGAAGGGATACAACCAACATTCAGGCAGGTTCCACCTAAGGTGGGGTATTTTTCTATAATGGCGGTTTTCATCCCGAGCTGTGCGCAGCGGATCGCTGCCACATACCCTCCAGGACCAGAACCTATTACTATTACGTCGTACATATGCTTAGATTTTAGTAGCAAGCAGCAAAAATCCCACTTGCGGATAATTGAAAAACTTTCGTGACAACTCAGGGGTATTTAGTGATGAACCTGTGCAATACCCCACCTACGTGATTCTGTACCTTCTGATGTGGTGAAATGACTTCATACACCAAACAGCAACCTGGTCGGGTCTTCAAGCAATTGCTTCACACGCACCAAGAAGCTTACTGACTCTCGTCCATCAATGATCCGGTGATCATATGACAAAGCCAGATACATCATCGGAAGGATTTTCACCTCTCCATTCACAGCCATCGGACGCTCCACAATATTATGCATGCCTAATATAGCTGACTGTGGTGCATTGATGATCGGGGTAGACATCATCGAACCGAATATCCCACCATTGGTGAGTGTAAACGTACCTCCAGTCATCTCTTCAATGGAGAGTTTATTATCCCTGGCTTTACCAGCCAGTCGTACGATCTCTTTTTCTATTTGATCAAAGCTTAAGTTCTCCGCATTTCTGATGACCGGCACTACCAGCCCTTTAGGGGCCGAAACAGCGATAGAAATGTCGCAGAAATCATTGTAAACAATTTCATTACCATCAATTTTAGCATTGACTGCGGGCCATTCCTGAAGTGCCACACATACGGCTTTGGTAAAGAAGGACATAAAACCTAGCCCCACACCATGCTTCTCTTTAAACTGGTCTTTGAACTTGGATCTAAGATCCATGATCGGCTTCATGTTCACCTCATTGAACGTGGTGAGCATAGCTGTTTCATTCTTCACGGCTACGAGTCTGCGGGAAACTGTCCTACGCAGTGAAGACATCTTTTCCCTTCTTTCATTTCTTGCTCCGGGAGCAGCTACAGGTGCTTCTGACGCTGAAGACTTGCTTTCAGCTTTTGGAGCAGCAGTAGAAGAGGGTTTTTGGGCAGACAGCGCATCTTCTTTGGTAATCCTGCCATCTTTCCCGCTTCCAGAAACGGAAGAGGCAGCAACTCCTTTTTCAGCCAGAATCTTTGACGCTGCGGGAGAGGCGTGTCCTGTGGCATAGTTCTCCTTATCGGAAGTCCCAGCAGCTTTCTCTTTCTTCTCCGTTTCCTTACCGGATGGGGAATCGGATTGGGCAGGTTCATCTTCTGTCACTTCTATTTTGCAGATCAATCCACCTATCTCCAGTGTATCCCCTTCTTTTGCAACATGACGAAGGATACCGGACGCCTCAGCAGGAAGTTCAAAGGTGGCTTTATCTGAGTCTACTTCAGCAATAATATCATCAAGCTTCACAAAATCCCCGTCTTTTTTCAGCCAGTTGGCCAGGGTAACCTCAGTGATCGATTCTCCCACAGTAGGCACAATCATTTCCTTCACCTCTGCAGACTTCGACGGGGAAGGTTCTTTTGACTCAGACACTTCAGCTTCTTTCTTGGGTTCGGTTTTCTCTTCTGAAGATTCGGGAGCTCCGGCCCCACTCTCTTCAATTACACAAATCACAGCTCCTATTTCCAGGGTATCCCCTTCCTCTGCTTTGATGCGAAGGATCCCAGCTGCTTCAGCAGGCAGTTCAAAAGTTGCTTTGTCAGATTCTAATTCACAGAGCACTTCATCCATCTGGACTTCATCACCGTCTTTTTTGAACCATTGGCCCACGGTAACCTCTGTGATTGATTCGCCAACTGCGGGCACTTTGATTTCTTTGCTCATGAGTTTTTCAATTTTTCCCTTTTATCATCAAAAGGGAGGAACAAAATGATATGATTATTCTGGTTGTCTATTGGAAAAGCTGTGTTTAATTCAATTTCAATGCTTTTGAAATGATAGCCTTCTGTTCTTCTACGTGAACTTTATTGTATCCTGTAGCAGGCGAAGCGCTGGATTTTCTGGCAATTACCTCCATAGGAAGCTCTTTGTAGAGTAACCTCAGGATATAGTTCCAGTAACCCATGTTTTCCGGCTCTTCCTGTACCCAAACCACTTCTGCTTTCCCGTATGCCTTGAGAACCTCCAAAAGTTGCTTCTTAGGCAATGGATGCAGCTGCTCAATTCTGATTATCGCTATATTTTTCACCTTTTCTTTCTCACGGGCCTCATCCAAGTCATAATATACCTTTCCTGAGCAAAGAATCACTCTCTCCACATCTTTTGCTGATACATGGGTATCATTAATCACCTCCCTGAATCTGCCTTTGGTAAACTCAGCAAGAGGTGAGATCACTTTGGGGTGTCTAAGAAGTGATTTTGGAGACATCACCACACAGGGCTTCCTGAATTCCCAAGCCAGCTGCCTTCTCAGCAAGTGGAAGAAGTTGGAAGGCTCTGTGATATTGGCCACGACCATATTGTATTCAGCCGAAAGTTGTAAGAAGCGTTCAGGACGTGCGTTGGAATGTTCT
Source organism: Algoriphagus sp. (assembly GCA_048819475.1). GTDB lineage: Bacteria > Bacteroidota > Bacteroidia > Cytophagales > Cyclobacteriaceae > Algoriphagus. The sequence continues at coordinate 190,243 of JBMDXP010000060.1, read as the reverse complement.
GGTCCCTGACCCTCATAACCATGGGGAAGTAACATGACCAGGCCATTCATTTTTTGCCATTTCGATTCACCTGAGGAAATGAACTGGTCTATCATCGTCTGGGCACCATTGGCAAAATCGCCAAACTGTGCCTCCCAAATGGTCAATGAGTTTGGGTTTGCCATCCCATAGCCATACTCAAAACCAAGTACCGCATATTCGGAAAGCAGGGAATTGTAAATATAGAATTTACCCGTTCTGTCTTTGAGTTCCTTCAGCGAGTTAAATGCCTGATTAGTGTTTGCATCGTGCAGCACAGCATGTCTGTGGGAGAAGGTTCCCCGCTGCACATCCTGTCCGGTAAGCCGTACTGTCTTACCTTCCAGAACCAATGACCCATATGCGAGAAGCTCCGCAGATGCCCAATTCAACGCTTTTGATTGAAAAAACATATCTTTTCTCTGCTTCATCTGGGCTTCAATCTGCTTTATAGGCTTAAATCCCTTGGGAATAGCAGTAAGCGCTTCGGCAACTTTGGTCACCGTACCCTCATCGATTCCGGTCTCTGGGGACTGGTCAAAGTCCTCAGGCTTAGACCTTCTCAAGCTTGCCCACTCCTTTTCAAACTTTGTTGCCTGATAGGGAAGCGGCTTTTCCTTGACCATATTAAGACGGTCCTGTAGCAATTGTCTAAACTCCTCATCCATTTCTGAGGCAATTTTAGCATCAAAATCCCCTCTTTCAGTCAATCTCTTCACATAAATCTCCCGGGGATTGGGGTGTTTTGAAATAATATTATAGAGTTCAGGCTGGGTAAACTTCGGCTCATCTGACTCATTGTGTCCGTGCCTTCTATAGCACACCATGTCCACGAATATATCCTTGCTGAACTTCTGACGGAATTCAGCAGCCAGCTTGGCAGCAAAGACTACTGCCTCCGCATTGTCTCCATTCACATGGATTACAGGGGCATCAATGATCTTGGCCACATCCGTACAGTAGATAGATGTACGTGCATCGTCAAAATCTGTGGTAAAACCTACTTGGTTATTGATCACAAAGTGGATTGTCCCGCCGGTATTATAGCCCTTTAGACCTGCCATCTGGGTAACTTCATAGACTATTCCCTGGCCTGCCACAGCCGCATCCCCATGGATCAGTATAGGAAGAGCTTTGGTGGCATCCCCCTCATGCTGGGAATCAATTTTGGCACGGATAAACCCTTCCACTACCGGATTCACTGCCTCAAGATGGGATGGGTTCGGAGCCAGTTTCAGATGGACTTTGGTATCATCCGGAGTCACGATGTCACTGGAGTACCCCATGTGATACTTCACATCACCATCTCCCATAGTGAGATCCGGCTTGGCTGTCCCCTCAAACTCAGAAAAAATCTGCTCATACGTCTTGCCCATAATATTGGCCAGGACATTCAATCTTCCACGGTGCGCCATACCGATCATTACCTCCTTCACTCCCAACTGGGAAGAAGTGTTGATTACGGCATCCAGAAACGGGATGGTACTTTCCCCTCCTTCCAGTGAAAACCGTTTCTGTCCCAAATACTTTGTATGCAAAAAATTCTCAAAAACTACCGCTTGGTTCAATTTGAAAAGTATTCTTTTCTTCTCTTCCACAGAAGGATTAAACGCCAGCGCTTCTTTCTCCACCTTGGTCTTGAACCAATCCAGCATCTCAGGATCCCTGATATACAGGTATTCAAAGCCCATCGGTCCTTCATATATCGTTTTCAGCGCTTCTATGATCTCAGACAGCTTAGCAGTCCCGATGCCTATTTCATTTCCGGCCTGGAATGCGGTACCCATATCTTCCTGGCCTAACCCGAAATCTTCAGGGTCAATCAGGGCCTTACGGTCCCTTCTTTCCCTTACCGGATTGGTCTTGGATCTCAGATGGGCCCTAGACCTATGTGCATGGATCAAAGCCCGCACTTTTATCTCTTTGGGAAGCTGCTCCATGTCCATAATGGTACCTGGCGTGGCCAATGCCCCATTCTTGGGAGCCGATTCCTTTACAGGTGCGCTGCTTGAGCCATTTTCATCCTCTCCGTAATTTGTCAAGGCAAAGTCAAAGCCATCGAAAAACTCCTTCCAGCTTGGGTCTATTGATGAAGGGTCGGACTTATAAGTAGAATAAAGCTCATCTATATAAGATACATGAGCATTTGCGATGTAAGAAAATTTATCCATGGTTGTTTTTTGAGAACAACACAAATCTAAAGGGTATTTCTTGATTAAAAAAACCGCTTATTTGCTTATCCGAATATTTATTTCGGGATTTAAAAAAAAGCAGTGCTTTGCGCGCACTGCTTTTCTATCAATCACTTATAATTATTCTCAACCGCCATATCCGGCATTCTGCACAAGATTAGGATTGGAATCCATTTCACGCTGAGGGATGGGGAATACCAGTTTTGAATCATCAAAACTAAAAGAGCTGTTTGAAGAGTTGTCCAAAATCACCCCTCCGGTTCTCTTTACGTCATGCAGAAACTGTCCTTCGTGTGCCAGTTCCAGCTTTCTTTCCAGGAGGACCGCCTCCAATGTAGCAGTAGCCAAGGGAGGAAGTCCTACCCTGCTCCTGATCCTGTTCAGATCCGCCAGTGGTGCAGCACCGATAGCAGTACCCTCCCTAAGGTTGGCCTCGGCCCTTGTAAGGTACATTTCTGCCAGTCTTAACACTTTCACATTCTTGAACTGATCTCTCCATTTTGCGGTCCGTTGCTCTCCCGCAGACACAAAAAACTGGCCGAGCCGGGCATCTCCGGCTTCGTAATAACTCAAATGAGGCGGTTGGACTGAGACATCTCCTCCCCTGGCACCAAACTCAGGCAAGGAATAAAACAGAAACATGTCGTTGGCCGGATCTTGCGTGTTCACCTGGATCGAGAACAAATCCTCCGCAGAATCCCCATCAGTATTGAAGGCATCCATGAAATTGGGAACTAAAATCTTCCCGTTTGCCGAAGCAGTACTGATCGCACGATCAGCAGCATCCCTTGCATCTGCGTAGCGCTGCATCTGTAGAAACACGCGCGAAAGCTGGGCAGACACCACATAGTTCCTTGCCAGAAATCCATTGGCCGCAGGCAGCAATGTCTCCGCCCTTTCCAAATCAGCTAGAATCTGCTGATACACCTCACTCACGGTATTTCTGGAGACAAAGCTTGCGTCATCTACTTGCCGGGTAGGAGTAAGTACCAGCGGCACACCTAAATTTGCCTGCGTGTTGCCCGCCGAATACGGCAGCGCATACAGCTTAATCAGTTCAAAATACATTGACCCTCTGATGAACAACGCCTCTCCTTCGACCCTGTCCCTATCTTCCGGATTCACCACATCCAGTGAAACCAGAATATTGTTTGCCACATTTATGGCGCTATAGGCATTGGCCCAAGTACCCTCCACGTAAGAATTGTTCACAAAAATATTCTTGTTGTACATCTCCCTTGGCTGGTTAAACGTGCCTTCCCATCTCACCTCCCTGTTGGCTCCCAGCATCTCAGCATAAAGCTGAATCCTGCCCCCATACAAAGTAACGCTTCTTATCTGTGAGTAAGCTCCTATCAGTACACGCTTTACATTCGCATCACTGCTCAGAGCCAAATCCTGGTCAATGCTTTGCTGGGGGGTAAGATCCAACTGATCTCCGCATCCCCCAAACGTTAAGCCCAGCCCCACCAATCCTATGATTATATATTTTTTCATATTTATTTCAATTAAAACCCAACATTAAGACCTAGCGAGAACGTTCTGGACTGCGGCGCGGAATAGAAATCATTTCCTATGTTGATGTTACCCGTCAGATAATCCGCGCTCACCTCAGGGTCCCAGCCTTTGTAATCCGTAAAAGTCAGCAGGTTCTGACCAGTGAAGAAAAACCGCACACTCGTCAGCTTAAGCCTGGTGAGCTGGCTCTGGCGCAGGGTATATCCGAATGTCAGTGTTTTCAGTCTTACATAGGTACCATCAGACAGATATCTGCTGGAAGCCTGACAGCCATTGCATTCCCCTAACCTGGCCTGGGGGATATCCGTGATGTCATTGGGATTTTGCCATCTCGCAAGCTGGTCGCGGGTAGAGTTGTCAAACCAGTCTCCATTTGCGGAAAAGAAACCTCCTCCACCATCAAATATTTCATTGCCAAAAACCCCTTGGAACAAAAACGTCAAATCGAAATTCCCCAAGGTGAAATTATTGGTAATCCCTCCGATGAACTTTGGGTTGGGGTCTCCCAATACCATCCGTTCAGCCTCGTTGTAATTTGAGGTGGTTTCTGTTTTCTCAGCATTGGAATAATAAAGAGCATCTCCGTTCGCGGGATCCACACCGGCATATGCCGGCCCAAAAAACACCCCTAGCGACTCACCGATAATCACTGAGTTAAGAAATCTCGAAGAGGATGGAGGAATGGTCTGCTGCCCTGGAGCCAATGCTTTGACCTCATTGACATTTCTTGCAAAGTTGACCGATGTGTTCCAGGTAAAGTTAGGTTTGGCGATGTTGGCAGAGTTCAGCACGATCTCCACCCCCCTGTTCTGCATTTCCCCGATATTTCTTAACTGGGTAAGAAAACCCGTGGTGGCAGGAATGGGGACATTCAACAGAAGATCTGAAGTATTCTTATTGTAATAATCGATTTCACCGGTGATCCGGTCATTGAAGAGTGCAAACTCTATCCCAATATCCATCTGAAGGGTGGTCTCCCATCCGAGATTTGGATTGGGGATCTGGGTAGGAACAAGCCCCGGTATCAGCCCGTAGGATGCCGAGCCATATAACCCAAGATGCTCAAAGTTTCCTATTTCAGCATTTCCGGTCAAGCCGTAAGAACCTCTCAGCTTTAGCAGGCTCAATGTACTGTTCCCTTTCAGAAACCCTTCTTCAGAAAGTATCCATCCTACGGATGCTGCAGGAAAGAAACCATATTTATTGTTAGGCCCAAATCTGGATGACCCATCCACCCGTGCACTCAACGTCGCCAGGTATTTGTCTCCGTACTTATAATTTATCCTGGAGAAATAGGAGAGAAAAGAGAAGTTGGTCAGGGACGAAGACCCCCCGGTAATCTCAGCAGCCGAGGCCAGTGTCTTCAATTCATCCAACGGAAACTCCTGACCTTCAACGAATGTATTGTACTGATCAGAACGTTGGAAGGACATCCCTGCAATCGCTTCAAAACTATGTCTTTCACCAAATACCTTGTTATAGGAGAAGTAGTTGTTGGTATTATAGTTGACGATACGGGTCCATCTGGATAGCCCATACCCGTTTGTAGAAAGTCCGGTGTTGGTTCTCGAGCCAAAGAATTGCTCCTCATTTTGGTTGAACACATCCACGCCGAACTCAGACCTGAATTTCAAAGCCGACGTGAACTTATACTCCCCAAATACATTGGTGATGTTCCTGAAGGAGGTATTCAGCCAGTTCGCATTCTCTGAGTCAATCAGGTTGTTATAATAAGTGGTAGTGGGACGGTCATAGAGCTGGCCCGCCTGATCCCTTATAGGCGTGATCGGAGCCAGCGCTACCAACTGCATCGGGTTGTTGAAGGCATTGTCATTGGAAAGCCTGTTATTTTCCGTCCTGCTAATACTGAAATTTGCTCCAATAATAAACTTATTAGAAACCGAATGATCGAGATTCAACCGGGCAGAGATTCTTTCAAAGTCATTTCTGATCAGAATACCCGTCTGCTGGTCGTAAGCACCACTGAAGAAGAACCTGGTCTTATCGTCTCCACCAGAGGCCGAGAAATTGACATTCAAAGTCCCCGCATCAGGATTGAATGCCTGCTTTTGCCAATCTGTATCGATTTCGCCAGTCCTCCAGTCGGCATACCCGGAATATTGGTTCAGCCTGTTTTCCACAAACTGCAGATCAGACCCCGCATATTCACTGGGATTGTTGATCGGGTCGATTCCGTATAACTGAAGGTCATTGTTATAGGCGGCCTCCCTCATCAGTTCCACATACTCGGAGGCATTTAGAAACTCCCGGAGCCTGGTAGGATCAGAGACACCCCGCTGTATACCCACATTGAATTTCGTCTTTCCTTTAGCTCCAGTTTTGGTAGTGATCAGAACCACCCCGTTGGCTGCTCTTGCGCCATAGATTGCTGAAGCTGACGCATCCTTCAATACTTCAAAAGATTCTATATCCGCAAAATTGATATCCGACATCGGGTTGTAATACCCCAATGCCCCGCCAGTGGTGATAGGAACTCCATCGATTACATAAAGGGGATCATTTCCACCTGAAATGGAAGTGGTGCCCCTTACGCGGATTTTCACGCCCTCACCCAGCTTTCCGCTTGAAGACTGCACAAAAACCCCCGCCATTCTTCCCTGAAGTGCCTCCTGGAAGTTCGGTACAGGAATAGACGCAAGATCGGCTCCTTTCACAGAAGAGATATTGCCTGTCAGATCCCCACGCGTGGTGCTTCCGTAACCTACCACCAAAACTTCTCCCAAAATCTTTGCATCAGGATTAAGCAGGACCTGCATGACACTGTTTTCCCCTACCGGGACCTCCTGTGTCAGAAATCCCACAAAGGAAAAGACCAAGGTCTCCCCAGTAACGGCCTGTATGGAGTAATTGCCATCCAAATCCGTGATCGCTCCACGGGTCGTACCTTTCACGAGAACATTCACTCCCGGCAGGGGGAAGTTATCCTCTCCGGAAAGTACAGTTCCCGATAGTTGACGTTGCTGGGCCGAAACCCCATGGCTAAGAACCATGGCAAACAGCAAAGCAACAAAGAGTAAAGCTTTTCTCATAAGGTATCCAGTTTAGTTGATCTGTAAATAAAATCTGTTTAAACTGAATATCAAAATAATACAAACTATACCATTAATATTAATAATATTATATCCTATTTATGTTTATTTACATTATTAACTATTGGGAAGGGTTTAATTAAAATGCGTACTGCCCAGAGACATATTTCGGAGATTTCTTTAATTAAACGGCATATAACCAAGATAAACGGGGCGAATAAAGGATTGTTTGGAAAAACACATAATCACAACCTTTAATCAATGAATTGGCAACAAAAAGCTATACTTTCAAAATTTTATTCTGAAACAGATCAAATACATCTCATTTCAAATTTTGCAAAATTATTTTTCTGAAGTATAAAATTATACCTATACAGTTATATCAGTATTTTATTCTTTTAAAGCTATTAACAAAAGAATTATATTTCAAAAAAATTAATTCAACCCTTAGAAACAAAAAATAAATTTCAAGAAATCATCAAATAGCATCATTAAATAACCTATAATTCACTTTTTTTTGTTGAAAATATATTTAATGGTTAATTTTTTAACCAATTATTCCGATTTAGAATGCATATCGCAAAGTAAACGCTACTTCATCCTCCCACAAGCCTGTAAAGGATTGAAGGTTATATGCCGGCTTCCAATAGACCCCCAAATAGAAGCTGCTTTTGGGAATATTGTAATCCAACCCCACAATTGCATCTAACCCATATGCAGTATAACTCTGCGTACTCCGGTCTGTCCAGGGAGGCGTACCCACTCCTTCTTTCCAAACCCCGTAATGCACCCCACCCCCGAAGAACCATTCCAATCCTCTTAGTTCTCTTATATTCATATGGCGTTCATATAGGAGCGCCCCTACCCAGCCATTCCACCGGTTATACACCAACAAATCCACTGCATCCTGCTCGGAGATAAAGCGTTTTACTGTCCCTCCCAAACTTGTCCCTGCCACCACTCCCACCGAAGTATTATAATCCCTCCATTGAGCATACGTGTGCGTAGGAAAAGCCAGTAAAACAGCAAAGGCAAAACAGCCCAATAATAAAATCAGTCGCATAAAGTAATCCTGTTGAATAACGGAGCTAAAAAGTACTACTAATTTCCGGTCCAATCCAAAAGCGGCAATGGATATCTCATCGTCATGCTATATCAGGAGCCTACCTACACAAAATTAGCCTCAAATCCACATCCTCAGTCCTGGCGCCGAACCTGGTCAGAAAAAAAGGCCGCCCCGCAAGCCGGGGCAGCCCTCTCAAAACAAGTACCGACTGGCCATCACCAAGTCCACCGCCTCATTACCGTGCTCAAAGGCCTACTCCAAAACATTCACAAAGTATTGGAAGGGGGAATCATAAAAAGGTGCGCCAGCCACGTTACCGGAAACATTTTCTCTATTAAAGGACCTGCCAAATCTATCGTTCAACACGAGACTGAATTCAAAGACATCGCCGGTCTGGATATCTGCAGGCTGAAGCCCTATGGCCTGAATAGCCTCCAAGGCAGTAACCTCAAAAGATGTCCTAAGAAATCGGGATTCAGAATTCGGTGCAAAATCAGCTTTGCCCAATGTTTTGACCTCCACAGGAGCAGTGGGAGTATATTGAAGCCCAACCCCTGAAATCAGCCTCCTGTGCTGAACATTGATGACCACGTTTTCCACCGTTCCCCCATCTTCCTTATCTACTGCCTCCAACGTCAAGGCAAATTTTGACGTACTTAAACCGGCACTGCTGAAAGTGATACTCGTTCTATCTATGGTCCTTAGGTAAGCCCCTGAATCAAACTCTGAGTAAGGGATGTTGGGCTCAACAAAATCCCGGCAAGAACTAAGCATAACCAAAGCACTCACCACTATCGCAAAACTGTATTTAGCTATTTTCATTTTGTCTGATTTTTTACAATTAATAAACCCAAGTATTTCCAGCAGGATTCTTATCCCAAAAAACCTGTACGGTTTGATCCTGTTTCTGGACCGCCTTGGTATTGGTCACCATATAATTGTTTGGATAGAAGAAGGAGCGCGGAAACAAGCCTGGGTTTTGCTCCAAACCGGGCTGCATACTTGACGGTTGCCCTGTCCTACGGTATAGATTGTATGATTCCACTCCATTTCCGAATAAAGAAAGCCAGTACTCCCTTCCGATGACAAACATTTTCTTATCTGCATTACCCGCATTATACTCTGCCTCAATATAGCTGAGATAAGACGTGACATCAGCAGCATATTGGGCTGATGGATAAAAAGAACCCACCGTAGCTCCTTCCTGGGAGGATTCTGCAAAGGCACGTACATAATTCATGTGCTTGCGTACAGCAGAAAGAAGATAAGCACGTGCATCACCACCAGTACCCAGGGTCAGCGTAGCTTCAGCAAGCATAAAATCCACGTAGGAGGCCAGCATGATCGGATGTATTCCGGCACCTTGGGCACCTAGAGACGGGTTATTCACCGGAGTAGCAGAATCATTGTCAAATCTCCCTCCGGCAGGATAGAGCCCCCAAACCGTTCTTTTCAACCCATCCGGTGGAACACCGTCAGGATCAAGATGATCCCTTCCCCAATAACCTCTTGTTCCGGGGAGACAATAGATAAACCCTCCGACCAGATAGTGGGGGGGTGCTATCTGGGTGATGCATTCAATCTCATCAGGGTTTTTAGAATTTGTGGTGACTTGACGATACATGTAAAAGCGGATACGCGGATCATCAAAACCTTTAGCTTCCGTCAGATGCCACATATAGTAGGTAGACATGTAATCACCACCTCCAGAGGTATAGGCCCCAGCAAACCTAGGATGTCTTGCATCAGGATCCGCGTTGTTGGTCCCAAACCTAAACGCAAAATCATCACCATCCTTCAGCATATTATCTTCAGTCACCAGCGCATTTATCCCAGCAGTAGAACCGCTTGGATCCACCAGTTTTCTATTCAGATAATACCTGAGTTTGAGCGTATTTACCAGTCGTACCCATTTGGTATAGTTACCTGCATAATAGTAATCATTGGGCGTACCAGCGGACTGAGCTGTGAAATGCACTGCCGCCTCGTTCAACGCTGCCAAACCCGCATCATAGACAGATTCGCCCGAATCCAGGCCAGGGCTGAATTCGGAAGGGTTCAGGGCCTGGGAGAATGGAACATCACCGTATGAATCCACCAGGTTAAAAAGGACCATAGCCTTGATGGTTTTGGAAATACCCAGATGCCGCTGGAAATTTGCCTCTTCGGCCAAAGGCTCCAGAAACTGGATATCCGCAAGGATGTCCGCATAGGCACTGGACCAGTATGCATTGGTAGTCGCAGGGCTAAACGCACCCTCGTACTGGGCACTTCCCTGGTTGATTATTCTTGTAAGCCGCATTCCGTGGTTTCCCACAGTATTGAAGAAACTCTGGTAATCCAGCTGGATCCTATTCAGCAGGAAATCCGGGGATGCAGTAGCCGCAGTTACCGCATTGGGATCATCCAATAAATCCAGGTCACAAGAGGATGCAAAGAGCATGCATGTAGCCAGGAAGAGATTATTTATTATTCTTTTCATTTTCTTAGCGTTAGATTTTAGAATGCAAGAGTTACAGTGCCACCAAATCTCCTGGAACTAGGTCCGGTTACAAAATCGAAGCCCAGACCATTGCCCACACCCGTACCCAGGACATCCACGTCATAATTCATATTCGGCGGGAAGTTGAGGGCTAGGAACCAGAGATTGGTTCCGCTTATCGCCACTGAAGCACGTTTGAACGGTGTCTTGTCCACCAGTTTGACAGGCAATTGATAACCAAGGGAAACCTCCCTGAGACGGATCATTGACCCATCAAACATATTGGGCAAATTGGTTCTGCCTTGATAACCTGCAAAGAAGTAATCAGAAGCTGTTATCTGTATATCATTCACGGTACCATCTTCTTTCACTCCAGGCATGATATACGTCAGCTCCCTGTCAGCAACCGGATCTTTGGTCACCCCGCGCGCAAGCGTAGCTGTAACCGTATTGGAATAGACATCACCTTTATGTCTGTACTCAGCCATCACAGAGAGCGAAAACCCTTTAAAAGAGAACGTGTTGATCATAGAGCCATTCCATTTCGGGTTCGGATCACCCAGGATCACCAGATCTGCAGTAGGCTTGTGAAGCCCATCTGACAAAATCACCGGAAGCCCACTCTGTTCATCCAATTCAAACCCAATACCTTTGATCACATTGAAAGGCTGTCCCGGAATAGCAAAATTTCCCAAGGTGGTATAACCTGCCACTACAATCTCTTCAAGCCCACCGCCCAATTCCATGGTTTTTGACCGATACATCCCCCAGTTCAGTGTAGACTCCCAGTTAAACCCAGAAGCTGTTCTCAAAGGATTAACGGTTGCCTGGAATTCGACACCCCTATTCCTGATTTTACCTATGTTGATTGCCGTGGTGGTAAACCCTGTTGCCGGGTCTATCGGAGAATCCGTGATCAGGTTCCTGGTGTTTTTCTCATAAATGGAAAGATCAAACACAAGCCTACCCCCAAACATTGCAGCCTCTATACCAAACTCCAATTCCTCATGGAGCTCAGGCTTCAGGTTTGGGTTGCCCAACCTATTGGACACGGAGTGGGTCTGGGTCACCGAACCGTCCCGTGAGAAGGCACGTGCGGCCTGAGACAGTGTATTCCGGGTGCTGTATGGGCTTGGGAAACCGGCAGAAGTACCGAAACCAAGCCTTAACTTGAGGTCATTAAGTGTGCTGGTGCTCCAGTCGAAAGCAGTAGTCGGAATAAAGGAGATTGATGCCCCCGGATAAAGTATCCTTCTGTTTTCTGCCTCCACGGTTGAGGTCCAGTCGTTTCTTGCCGACAGGTTGAGATAAAGGTAACTGTCATAGTCCAGGGTTACGTTTGCATAAACCCCCATTCTACGCTCCTCCTCTGTTACGTTCAAGGTATTGTTGCTATAGGCATCGTTGCTCGATGAGTTGGTAAAGTTGGAATGTCTGAACAGCCCAAATGCCAATTGACCCTGGGATGCCACTCCGTTTTGCGCATATTCATCGTACCGGGAATTACCCCCGATCAAGGCACTCATGCCGAATTTATCGGAGAACTCTTTCTTCCAGTTTATTATCAGGTCCTGGTTCCATATCGTATTGACAATATTGATTGACCTGTAATATCCGGATTGTGTAGCTAAGCTGGAGCTTGGCCCCCCTTTGTTATATCTTACCTCCTGCAGTTCCGAGTAGGTATCAAGCCCTATTCTATACGTGACAGAGAAATTATCACTAATATCATAGTTTAATGAGGTTGAGTTGAAAAACCGCTGCACTTCAGAAGAATTGATGTAGTTTTTCACCAACCAGAGTGGGTTTACGATGTCATTTCCACCCCGGAAATACACCGAACTCTTATCTACAGGATTTTCATAAGGCAAGCCTTTCAGATCCACTGACCGAGGGGTATAAAGCACGTGGGCAAACACCGAAGGAATCCCTCCAGAAGGACCTGACCCCGAAGCTGCATTGACGGGGGGAGACTTCAAATCAGTAATCGCAAAAGTGAAAGAAGAGTTGACTGAAAGCCTGTCTGTTACAGCTGAGTTGATACCTAGCCCGAAATTATACTTGGTCAGGTTGTTTCCCGGTGTAAACCCTTCGTCGTCAGTATATCCGAAACTGGCATTGAACCCTGTCTTATCTGACCCTCCCGCAACCTGTAAAGATGTATTGCTGACCAACCCGGTGCGGAAAAAGGCTGTAGAAGGGTCCTCATAAGCCTTATACTCATAAGGGATGGGGGTACCACCCACTATACCATCTACCCAAAACTCAGGAAATGCATTTCTGATGGCAGCAACGGAGGAGGTGGCGTAAGGATGGGGAATGGTAAGCCCCTGATCCATCCTGGGACCAAAATTGGAGAAGAAGAATCCTGGGGCCTGCTGGAAACCGTTTCCATATTCCTGCCCATAGGTAGGCAATGATGCGGCTTTGTTTGTAAAGACGGACTGGTTGATGGTCACTTCCGCTGCCTTCTTCTTATTGGCCCCCGACTTGGTAGTGACGAGAATTACGCCATTCCTTCCCTGATCCCCATAGAGAACGGTTGCAGACAGTCCCTTTAACACAGAAATCGATTCGATGTTGTTCGGGTCAATATCCAGGAACCTGGAGGACGAAGCAGCCCCTCCGGTAGTAAACCCATTCTGGCTATTTGTACTTGTGTTAAACGGCACCCCATCCACAACAAACAGCGGCTGATTCGAACCAGTGGCAGAAGAATAACCGCGGATCACCATGTTTGTACCGGAACCGGACATTCCGTTGGTGGAGGTGATATTAACACCTGGCACTTTGCCCTGTAACACCCTTGCCACATCCTGCTCAGGACGGTTACCCAGTTGCTCATCCCCCACGGAAGAGACCCCATATCCCAAGGCCTTTTTCTCCCGCTCTATACCGATAGCCGTAACAACCACTTCCGACAGCTGGGAGGCATCGGAAGTAAGTGTCACATTCACTACAGTACGGTTACCGATCTGCTCCTCCAGGGTTTTTAAACCCACAAAGGAGAAAACCAGGATACCAGAACCTGCAGGCACATTAATGGAATAACCCCCATCCAAATCAGTGGTCGTCCCAATTGATGTGCCCTTCACCAGGACTGTTGCCCCCGGCAAACCAAGTCCATCTTCATCGGAAATTACCTTGCCGGTAATCACCTGCTGCTGCGCTGAAACCCCATGGCTTATTGCCAGGAAAAACAGCGTAGCAACTACGAGTAAAGTTTTTCTCATAAGGTATTTTATTTAGTTGACTCCTAAATAAAATCCGTTTAAAATGAATATCAAAATAAGACAACTTTCGTAGATTTGATTTGATTATTTCAAATAATTATTTGAATAATTATATTTATAATCAATAACATTATTTTATAAATACAATTCTTTAATTTTATTATTTTTCAAAACAAAAAATTGTCTAAACGGCAAAATTTAAGGCTATCCGGTCAGAAAACATGATTATTTGGAATATTATAGCTGTTTTAACATATTCTAACTGAATTAAAATTTACGTATAACTCAAATCAGAATATTATTCCGAATATTAAATAATATCCGATTTCAATTTTTAATGAAAAAAATTTGAAAAAAAATAAAATTTATATTTTTAACCAGTTATCAATCATTAAAAGAATATAATGCTTTTAAAAATTATTTAGTAGAATATTATTCTGAATAATTGTATCTGTATCATTTTTTTAGAAAAAGTGACACTTATTTATTAAATCATAGTTTCATTTTTAATCACAAAATCAAAACTTCATTAAAAAAAAATCAATATACCATACAATAAACTATCATTTATCTATTAAAACAGAAAAAAGCAAAAATTAGGCTTTAAATTAAACCATATTTATAAAAGAATAAACAAAATTAAATTCCGAACTAACCTAAATAGCAGAATAAGGAAAACCTGAAAGTTAATAGGATTTCCTGCTCCCTTTCTAATACCCAAACACTGATTACCTCCATGACTCCTTGAGAGCCGCCAAAAGCTGAAGATCCATGAGCAGTCCATTTCTATCAGTTCATTTTGGGTTTGCCGAAAAAGTCTCAAGTATGCCATATTCGAGGCAACCGGGTGGAAATGAATGCCTATACCCCTAATGAGACCAGCACAGAAGGTGGCAGGGCTGATGCTAGCCTGAAAATCACGGTTTTGGGATTTTCTGATTCATGGATACAATGGACACTGCACTCCTATCACTGAAACGCGGAATGATAACTATTGCAGGGATACCAGCGAAGCGCACTACAAGGATCTGAAAACCTCTTTTCCAGACCGATATCCGGATAGAGACATCCCTTCGACAGTCAGAATTCCATTGTCATAGATGGGGTAATAACCATATCCAGGGGCACATCGTGTGGTTCCGAGGGCAGCTTTTCTTCAGGGGGTGCATACGCCAGTCCCACTCTTAACACCCGCTTATCCAAACTGGACAAAAAAATATCGTAGAAGCCTTTTCCAAACCCAATCCGATTACCTGCCTTATCGAATGCCAATAATGGGACAAACACCACCTGAATCAGCTCAGGTGAAACCAACTCAAAGATATCTGGAACAGGGATTCCCCAAGCATCTTCCGAAAAAGAGGGGTTATCCCCGATGAGTACGGTTTCCATTACCCCTCCCCTAATCCTGGAGGTATACACGTGTTTTTTATTCGATTTCAAAAAATACAAAAGTGGAAAAGTATCAATCTCTCTTTGCCTGGCTATCGGTAAAAATAAATGATAATGCTGAAAGTCAGGGCTTTCCAATATCCACCTCATTGCATTTTCACAGATTGAACCCGAAAGCCCTTCCCACTCCTGATCGGACAAATTTAGCCTAAGAGCTTTATACTTGGAACGGATGGTGTTTTTATCAGGAATCATACTCCAAAACCACCATTCTAAAGTCAAGCGGGTCAAAACACTCCAGCAAATCAGTAATCAATTCCGGGTTTTCTAGATAGAACTGCATCATGTTCACGACCCGCTCCTGTGGAATACCGTCAGGTTTGATGTAATTCACAATTGCCTTGGCCCTATCCAGTTGTACATGCTGTCTTCGCTCTTCTGCCTTGCGGAGTTTGGCGGACATCTGGTCCAGGATCTTCAATGCACGCACTTTTCCTGCCCCAAAAGCATCACAGAGACTTTTTTCCAATACTTTTGATTCTTCTCCTTTTTTATCAAAAATTGACTCAAGCACCTTTCTTTCCTGGATTAAGTCAATATCCAAACTCGCCCCTTTTTTTACAAATACCTTTTTCCACTGCTCCAAATCCTGGAACATATCACCTATTGTCCAATTGAGCTTTTCCAGTTTCTGCTTAATGGTAGCATCTATAATCAAAGCAAAGTTCCTTGGTAGAAGAACTGGAAAGGGCACCTGAAATGTTTCGAAAACCTGTTTGAGCTGCAGCCAGTAGATCACCTCGGCCGGACCTCCCAGATATGCAAGGTTTGGAAGGATCATTTCCTGGTATAATGGCCTCAAAACCACATTCGGACTAAATCTCTCCGGATGGGTGTCTACCATATTCTTCATCTCCTCTGCTGAAAATCTGAGTTCGGTATTCACGACACCAAAACCAGATTCAGTGCGTTCTATCCGTTCGCGTAAACCTTTCTCCAAATAGAATAAATTGATTTCACGGGGAAATATCTGGCTGGTATAGCCGAGCTTTTCAAGTTCTTCTGTCGACTCCCTGGCCATCTCAAATGGCCGATTGTCAAAAAGATCCGAAAGAATCACTTCTTTGAATTCCTCTTTCAGAACGGGGTCGTTTCCGTCCAGCACAAGCAGCCCATCATCCCCAAACAATGCATTAGCATATTTCCTTACTGCCTCGGACAGTGTTTTTGAGCTCAGATAAGCTTCTTTGAACACAGAGGGAGCAAAATCCAGCCCTTTCATGAAATCCCTAAAACCGGAGTCCAACTGGAAATCCCCTACGGCCCCGGATTGGTCCGTCTTCCACTGGAATTTCTTTCCATCTACTTTGAAATAATTGATCTCTTCAAAGTCGTGGTCTTCTGTAGCCATCCAATAGACTGGCACAAATTCAGATTCGGGGTACGCTTCCCTAAGTTTTTTGGCAAGATTGACTGTGGATATAATCTTATAGATAAAATATAAAGGACCAGTGAACAGATTGAGTTGGTGACCTGTCGTGACAGTAAAAGTATTTTCCCTATTGAGTGCGCTCAGGTTATTGCTGGCAGCTTCAGATAGGTCCAACCCCTGGTATTGCTTCTGGAGCACCTGTACCAGTATCGACCTTTTGGCTTTCGGAAAACTCTTTCGCTTTATCGCCTCCCCGAAACTTCCCATGGCGGGAGGCAGGGAATAAAACCTTTTCAACTCCTCTTTACCCTCAATGTAATCCAAAAAAAATTGTGAAAACTGACCCGTTTGGCTGAGCGCAACGCAATGTTTTTTCATAATGGATACAGATGAAGTTGTGTTAGGGAACTTAACTTGTGGCAATGAACCAAAGTTCGTTTTTTTTTGTAAAAAAACTCTCCTGCTTACAGCAACGGGCATCAAACCCCAAAAATCTTTTGCCGTTTTTTGTTTTTTGACTGAAATCATACATTCAACAGTAGTCAAAATTCCCAATTATCTTAGCTTTGCAGCCGACGACTATGTTATCTTATCACCGATTTTTCCTCGCAAATGGACTTGAAGTAATCGTCCATGAAGATCATGGCAGTAAAATGGCCGTGTTCAACCTTCTCTATAAGGTAGGCTCAAGAAATGAAAAAGTGGGCAAAACAGGGCTTGCTCATTTCTTCGAGCACCTCATGTTCGGCAGCTCAGCAAATGTTCCGGTTTTTGACAGGGAACTGGAGCGTGTAGGAGGATCCTGCAATGCTTTTACCAGTCCTGATATCACCAATTATTACATTACTTTGCCGGCTGCCAATCTCGAAACAGCCTTTTGGCTGGAGTCAGACCGCATGCTACAACTCACGCTCAGTGACAAAACCATCGAAACGCAGCGGAAAGTTGTCATTGAAGAATACAAACAGCGCTACCTTAATCAGCCTTATGGGGATGCTTTTCACCATTTGAGGGATTTGGCGTATGAGACCCATCCCTATAAATGGCCGACGATAGGGCAAAAACTTGAGGATATAGAGAACTATACACGCGAAGATGTATGGGACTTTTATCAGACCCATTACAGTCCTGACAATGCAGTCTTGGTCGTAGCAGGAGCTATCACAGGCAAGGAAGTAATCAAACTAGCCCAGAAATGGTTTGAACCTATCCCTCCCTCCAAGGTAGTCCGCGCGGAAATCCCCCAGGAAAAAGGACAAGCTGCCAAAAAGCAGAAATCAGTGACTGCTGCTGTTCCTACTGACGCACTATATAAAGCCTATAAGATGCCGGGAAAACTACAGCAAGGATACCTGGAGGCCGACCTGATCACAGACCTCCTCGGGTTTGGAAAATCCTCCATCCTCGAACAAGCCCTGGTGAAAAACGGGAAATTGTTCGCCTCCGTCGGAGCCTATGTGACCGGATCAGTTGATCCGGGATTACTGATATTCTCAGGAAAAATGGAACAGGGTGTGGCGGCAGAAGAAGCAGAGGCCGCGCTGGACCATGTGATAGAAACCTATCTTGCTTCAGAAATTTCTGACGCTTCACTTCAAAAAATCAAAAATCAAGGGGAAGCTATGAAGACCTATGAATCTATTCAGGTCCTCAACCGTGTCCTGAACCTCGCATATTATGCACATCTGGGACATCCGGATTTGTATTGGGAAGAATTTCAGGATAAAACAAAACTTGAAACGGAAGGTATCCAGCAGTGGGCCAACCGCTTGCTGCAGGAATCAAAAGCTTCCGTTTTATACTATCAATCCACCTCTGTATGAACAAATTCAGGATAGGCTTCGGCTACGATGTGCACCAATTACGGGTAGGGTATGACTTTTGGCTCGGAGGGATCAAACTGGACCATGAGAAAGGAGCTGTAGGCCATTCAGATGCTGATGTCCTTATCCACGTCATATGTGATGCTTTGCTAGGTGCAGCCAACCTCCGTGATATTGGCTATCATTTTTCCGACAAAGACCCCAAGTATAAAGGGATTGACAGCAAGATCCTACTAGCCGAAGTAATGACCCTTCTACGGAAAGAGGGATACGAAGTGGGAAATATTGATACCACCATCTGCCTGCAGCTTCCAAAGATCAACCCACGTATTCCGGATATGAAATCCTGTCTCTCTGAGGTTATGAAAGTCGCAGAAAATGACATATCGATCAAAGCCACCACTACAGAAAACCTGGGGTTTGTAGGAAGACAGGAGGGGGTATCTGCCTACTGTGTGGCATTAATCTATCAGACATGAATGAAAAACTGAAAGTGATAGTTACTGAGGACGGTTCCCATTCCTTATATCACGAAGGCCTGAAAGAAACCTATCACAGCTTTCATGGGGCGTTTAAAGAGTCTATTCACGTATTCATGCTGTATGGACTGGATGCATGGCTGATGAACAATCCGAAAAAAAAGCCCATCCGGATATTTGAGGTGGGATTCGGTACCGGCTTGAATGCCTGGCTTGCTCTGGTCTGGGCGGAGCAAAACCGCATTCCTGTGCTTTATCATACCATTGAACCCTTTCCCCTATCAGAGGAAATTTATTCCCAGTTGAATTATGGGGATTTGGATGATGGGATTTTCCACTACAAACCTTATTTTCAGAGATTACATACGGCTCCCTGGAATGAAGGAGTAGTGTTTTCAGAATATTTCAACATGAAAAAAGAGAATGCCACGCTTGAAGATGTTCAACTCTATGCTTCTGACGTCGTATTCTTTGATGCTTTTGCACCCAGCAAACAGCCTGAACTATGGCAAAAACCCATTTTGAGCAAAGTATATAAGGCAATGAGACCTGGCTCGCTCTTTACTACCTACTGTGCCATGGGGCAGCTTAAACGTGACCTGAAAGAACTTGGCCTTCTTGTAGAGTCTATGCCTGGCCCTCCAGGTAAAAAGGAAATGACCAGGGCTTGGAAAGTATAGGTGATTTTCGGTACATGGTTTGGTCTGATTCCATCGAACCAATCTTTTATCATCATGAGAATTGTTTTATTTGCCTGGCTGTTTCTATTACCTTTTCAGATCTATTCCCAAGACGGCATCAAAGAACTCCTTAATCAAAGACAGGAGCTGTATAATGAGATCAATGCAGCAAAAAGCACTTCTGCTCAATTTCTACCTAAAGTAGAATCCACTTCCGATTCGAAAGATGAACTGGCCCGCCAGATTATAGAGATGGATAACCAAATCATCGAACGGTTAAGGTTGGATCAGGAATTAAATGACCTCGCAGGAGCTGATCTGTCAAGAGCCAGAACAAGCTCTCCTGAAGAGGAAGACGATATCCAAAAGCTGAAAACTGCATTGGCGCAGAAAAGCTATGAAGCACATACTGAGGAAATGGAACGTTGGAAATATGAAATGGCTTCGTTGATATTTTTTATAGGTACTCTAACTTTTGGTTGGCTTTTTGTCAAGGAAAAAGTGAATTTCAACTCACTTAAGCAACCTAATTGGATACCCATCCAGGCAAAAGAATAATTCATGCTATACACCCTTCTACTACTCATCCATCTGGCATCCCCCCAACTGACAGAAGCAGGGCAAGCCAAGCTGGAACGCATGGTCCAGGAAAGAGATTTACTGCATGAGCAATGGAAGAACGCAGAAAGCAAGAAATCAGGGATTTTTGGCAACAGAACCAAGAAAGACATGGTTGAAACGAACGAATGGCTTCAGAGGATTGTGGCTAAGGACAACCAGATCATGGATGAGCTTAGATTGATTGGAGACATTGAAACTACTGTCATCTCCCAGGAAAAGGATGACTACAGGAGTATCACTGCCAAGCAGGAGCAGGACATCATTAAACTTAGGAGAGCTTTGCAGGAGCGCGATAAAAGCTTGGAAGAGGGTTTAAAAAACCGAAGAACTTTTGAGTGGATCAGTTTTATTTTGTTTCTGGTGAGCGGCTCCTTGGGCTATTGGATTTACCGGACCCGCTTTAAACATTAGACAGGGCCATTTTTAGGATTTTAATCTGGCAATAGGCGTTCTTGCACTTTTTGTAATCTGATCCATGGAAACCAGAATTTCTGCATCCAAAGGCAAGAGCACATCTACTCTAGATCCAAATTTGATAAAACCAAACTCGCCCCCCTGCTCCAGTTGGGAACCAGGCTCCACATACCACTTTATTCTTCTGGCCAATGCTCCAGCCACCTGACGTACCAGTAATCTCGTACCGGTGGGGTTTTTAATAACCATGGTAGTGCGTTCATTCTCCGTACTTGATTTAGGATGCCAGGCGACTAGGTATTTGCCTGCATGGTACTGGAAATATTCCACGGTCCCTTTTATAGGCGATCTGTTTACATGCACGTTTACCGGAGACATAAAAATAGAAATCTGATTTCTGTTCTCCTGAAGATACTCTCCTTCAAAAACCTCCTCTATTACTACTACTTTTCCATCAGCAGGAGCATAAACCAGGCTCTCATCGCTGGGAAGCTTGAAAATGGGATTTCTGAAAAACTGCAGGATGATGAGGTATAGAACAGCACTTCCTATCAATGAAATATTGATGGCCAACCTTGAGTCCGGCATAAAATAATAGAGCAGGTAGTTTCCGGCCACAAGAATAAGCAGTAACCAAAAAAGCAAAACCCTTCCCTCTCTGTGTATAGTCATAGTATTCAATCCAATGAAAAGGCGTGAAGAAATCCCCACGCCTCAAAGATAAAACAAACTTTTGAGACAAGCGGTTCAGAACCCTCCTCTAAACGTGTAGGTCTGGGCCACTTTGTCTATTGCTACGATATAGGCAGCGATTCTCATTGGCACATCATACTTTTGTGAAGCTTGGTACACATGGTCAAAAGCATCCTTCATGATGCGGTCAGATCTTCTATTAACCCGATCTGCTGTCCATTTGTACCCCAGTCTATTCTGTACCCATTCAAAATAGGACACTGTCACACCGCCTGCGTTAGCCAGAATATCCGGAACAGCCATTATCCCTTTCTCATTGATGACCGCGTCAGCTCTTGCTGATGTAGGGCCATTGGCACCTTCTACGATTAGTTTTGCCTTGATGTCATTCACATTCTTCAGCGTGATCACATCCTCTATTGCGGCCGGAACGAGTACATCCACCTCAAGCGTAAGTAAGTCTCCTGCATTTATAAGCTTATCAGCTCCTGGAAACCCTTCAAGGGTTCCGTTATTGGTATCCCTATATTTGATAGCTTCTTGGATATTGATGCCCTTCTCGTTATAATAAGCACCTGAAATATCTGAGACAGCAACAATTTTAAGCCCACGCTCCTCTAGGAGTGCGGCCGCCCAAGAGCCTACGTTTCCGAATCCCTGTACAGCACAGGTAGCCTGAAACGGATTGATTTTCAGCTTCTGCATTGCTGCAAGCGCAGACACCATAACTCCACGTCCTGTGGCCTCTGTCCTTCCCAGCGACCCTCCCAAAACCAATGGTTTACCGGTGACGACCGAGTTTACGGTCATTCCCCGGGCTTTGGAATACTCATCCATAAGCCACGCCATTTCTCTTGGCCCTGTTCCCATATCTGGAGCAGGTATATCTTTATCCGGACCGAACACATCAATCATAGCCATGGTATAGGCTCTCATCAAACGCTCGATTTCACCTTTGGACATTTCCCGTGGATTGCAACGTACTCCTCCTTTACCACCTCCATAAGGTATATCCACTACTGCGCATTTCCATGTCATCCAGGCTGCCAAAGCACGTACTTCATCTATATGCACATCAGGGGCAAAACGTATTCCTCCTTTTGCCGGCCCCAGGATATTGGAATGGATCACACGGATCCCTTCAAAAACCTGGATTTTACCATTGTCCATGGTGATGGGGAGTGAAACAATCACTTGTTTGGCTGGATTTTTCAATACATTGTAGACCTCATCGGATAGGCCGAGCTTTTCAGCAGCAATGTTGAATCTTTCCATCATTGACTCCAGAGGATTTTCTTTGTCCTTGATCGGAGCCGGTTCAATATAAGCCATATTGGGTTTGGATTTAGTTATTCAAATGCTATGCAATATTAAGTAGTTTTTCAGTCTTCAACGGTTCAAATTAGAAGATTTTCAAAAAAGCTGTAATAAAAGGCGCCGATAATAACAACCCGTCAAAGCGGTCCATAAATCCGCCATGGCCGGGCAGTCCCTGGCCGGAATCTTTGATCTCTATGGAGCGTTTGAAAAGCGATTCTATCAAATCCCCGTACGTCCCTGCTATAATGATGATGCCTGCTATCACCAACCATTTCCAGTCTTCGATGACATGGAAATATCTAGTGAGTGCAAATGCCACACCTATCGCTGAAAATGCTCCCCCCAAGAACCCTTCCCAGGATTTTTTAGGTGATACCCGCTCAAACAGCTTGGTCTTACCAAATTTCGTTCCTGAAAAGTATGCTCCCGTATCACTTGCCCACAGTATCAACAGACAACCGATCAGTATCTCGAAATGATACACTCCCCCTACCGAGAAGACAGCGAGATTAAGCAAAGAGAACGGTACTGCCACATAAAAAATTCCTAGAAAAGTAAAAGCCACCCCTGTAAAAGGTTTTTTATCGGTTTTCCGGTATAGCTTGATAAAGAAGGTAAGAGAAACTATGGGAAAGATGAGAAAGAGGTACTGCATCGGCAAATGTTCTTTTTCAACCATAAATGTCAGTGAAAAGATCATAATCCCGAGAAATGTCCCAAAGCTTTTCAACGGGAGCATTCCATCCAGCCCGCTCAATTTGTAAAACTCCATCTGGGAGAATGCGAGTATTGCCGCAAAAATGACAAAATAAGTCCAATCTGAGTAAACGCTTCCTCCCACCACTACCAATCCCCCTATTAAAGCTGTGATTGCCCGCTGACCCAGATTACTGTAGTTGTTGATATTAAAACGTGATCTCATTCAGGATTAGGTTATTGGCTTCAAGCAAGCGATCCCGCTGAACGAGAACTTCATACACTCCAAAAATTTGATACACAGTTTCTTTCTTGTTCAGGACAACAGCTTGAATCCCATCCTCCTCCAAAACTCCCTTTACTATTTCAGCTCTGATTTGCATAGGGCTTTCAAATACCTTTATCCAGTTGTCCATTGGGTTTATTCATTTTCTTAAAGTAATAGATTCCTGCCAAAAGAACCAACAGCCCTAATAAAGCGGCAGGATAGGAAACCGTGTCGGTAGACTCCAAGTCAAATTCGATTACCTTCCGGTTTGCCAGGTAAACCATCACCACAGTAATGGTATTGTTCAGAATATGTGCCACGATTGGGTAGATCAGGCTTCCTGAATACAAATACAGGTACCCAAACACCGCTCCCAGAAATACCCGTGGCAGAAATCCGTAAAACTGAAGGTGGATTGCAGAAAATATAATAGCGGTAATCCATACACCAAGATGGCCTGAGCCAGTATACAGCCTCATCTTAGGCTGGATCAATCCCCTAAAAAACATCTCCTCCCCTATTCCTGCAAAAACCCCTATTACCAGCAGCCCCATCAGCAGCTCGCCCGTACTTTGAAAGTCAGTAAGGAATTTGGTAAGCTCCAGAAGCTGCTCCTCCATTTCCTTCATCCAGGATTCCAGACCGGACATTGACTCTGGAAGTACAAGTTGCGAATTGAGGTAAACCAGGAAGGCATTAAACAGCATACCCCCTACCGTCAGGAGAAAAACCACCCCTGCTCCCTTTAGATTAAATCTTGCAAACTGCACCCTCCATCCCAGATTGGCCCTGTCTACAAACCTGTAGATGATCCAGGCTGCTACCCAGAATCCTATGCCTGAACCAACGCCCTGGATAAAAAACATGGCCATACGGCCATTTGCCGGCGAAAAATCGCCCGTCATCAGCCCCATAATCTCCTGGATCGTAATATCGAAGAGGAAGGGGGCTATACCAAGAGCCGCTAATTGCAGCAAGATCAAGACGCCAAAAGTGATTAATAGTATGACGACCAGTGACAAAAGCCAACTCTTCCGTTTGGCAATTTCTGATTGGGTTTCGTAAATCTCCATATTTGAGGTAAATTTACGTCCAAATTATAGAATAAGAAGTGGTTAAGATAGGAAAGTTGGAGTTGGGTGAATTTCCGTTGTTACTGGCGCCTATGGAGGATGTGAGTGATCCACCCTTCAGAGCAGTCTGCAAGCAAAACGGAGCAGACCTCATGTATACGGAATTTATCAGCTCCGAGGGGTTGATCCGTGATGCCGCAAAGAGTGTTCAAAAGCTCGATATTTTCGACTATGAGCGTCCCATAGGTATTCAGATATTCGGAAACGAAATAGAATCCATGCGTGAAGCTGCCGCAATTGCTGAGGAAGCCGGACCTGATATTCTTGACATCAATTATGGGTGTCCCGTCCACAAAGTGGCCTGTAAAGGCGCTGGAGCTGGAATCCTCCTTGATATCGACAAGATGGTATCCATGACAGCAGAGATTGTGAAGCGGGTCAATATTCCTGTAACCGTTAAAACTCGGCTTGGGTGGAACCATGATACCATCCGCATTGTGGAAGTCGCAGAGCGGCTTCAGGATGTGGGCATCCAAGCCATTAGCATCCATGCCCGTACACGCCAGCAAATGTATAAGGGTGAAGCAGATTGGAGCTACCTCAATCTCGTAAAAGATAACCCAAGATTACACATCCCGGTTTTTGGCAATGGGGACATCGACACCCCCCAAAAGGCCCAGGAATATAAGAATAAGTATAACGTAGACGGAATGATGATAGGAAGGGCTTCCATTGGATACCCATGGATCTTCAACGAAATCAAGCACCACCTGGAGACAGGAGGATTTCTACCTGCTCCTGGATTGGAAGAAAGAATTTCAGTCGCCAAAAAACACCTGGATTTTTCAGTGCAATGGAAAGGGGATAAACTGGGAATCCTGGAGATGAGGAGGCATTATACAAATTATTTCCGCGGCATGCCTAATTTCAAGGCGTTCAGAACGGAAATGGTCACTGCCGAAACCTACGAACATGTATGTGAGGTACTGCACCAGGTTTCAGAAGTCTATGCCGATCATGTTTTTTAGGGGAGCTGAAGTTGACGCGAGCAGTTCAGCTTTACCCTCTTTTCAGATCTTGACGCGCAGTCGGTTTAAGCCTTAGCAGGCATCAGACTTCGCTGGAAGCGCGTTACCACTACTAAAAGACTGTTTCGAGACTGTGAATTCGCGTAAGGTGAAGCCAAAAACAATAATTCAGGTGGTTTTTTTGATTACGAAAAACAATCGACAAATCTCTTTGGCTTAAGAAATTATCAAAAAACTGAACACAAATATTGTTGTCTTCAGAATCTGTACTCAATTTTCACTAGGCAGCACTTGTGATTTTTTTGCAAATTCTTCCCACGTTTTATTTCCTTTGCGGAAACAGAGCGTTCTATATCCAAGTCGATGCCAACTACCACCAACCATAGCACCCTCAAAAACTGGGGGTTACTCGTTCTATTGTCCCTGATCTGGGGCAGTTCGTTTATCCTTATCAAAAGAGGGCTGGAAGTTTTCTCACCGGGTGAAGTCGGTGCGTATCGAATCGTAGCTGCCGCCACTTTTCTCCTCCCGCTTTCACTTCCAAGGGTGCGAAACCTCAAAAGTCAGCAGATTCAAAATCTAATAATCGTAGGGTTGGTGGGAAGTTTTATTCCTGCATTTCTTTTTGCAAAAGCCCAGACCCAGCTCAGCAGCTCCCTTACCGGTGTTTTAAATGCCCTTACACCTCTTTTTGTGGTACTCATAGGTGCTGCTTTTTTCAAAGCCCGGATTACAAAGAGAAACAGCATGGGACTGATGATTGCCTTTATCGGTGTTTTTTTCCTGGTCACTGTGAAAGAAGATGCCGGACTTGGTGCTTTCTCAGGTATAAATGCGTATGCCTTCTTTGTCATCCTGGCCTGCATGTGCTATGGATTCAATCTTAACATCATCAAATACCAGTTCGAAAAGCTCAAACCAGTGGAAATCACAGCGATTTCGTTGCTCATGGTACTACCGGCAGCACTGATTTACCTGATGGCTGGCACGCAGTTCTCTTTCAAGCTAGTATCAGTGGATGGTGCGCTTCCTGCCTTGGGATACCTCACCCTCCTTGGGGTACTGGGCACAGCAATAGCACTGATTCTTTTTAACTTGATGGTCAAAACCGCCACCCCGGTATTTGCAAGCTCAGTAACTTATCTTATTCCTATCGTTGCGATATTTTGGGGTGTGTTGGATGGTGAGGTGTTGTTGCTAGGACATTACATAGGCATCGCAACCGTCATCACCGGAGTGTGGGTAGGCAACTACAAAAGATCAGCCGTCAGTTCTGCGAAAGCGCCTGTCGAAGAGTCAAAATGATAGCAATCTTGAGCTTTCCGGATGCCGCCTACTCCCATTTCATGCGTTGCCTCCAGGCAAATGCCAGCATAGGAAGCTGCTGATAACTGTTCACCCCAGCTTTTACCCCTTGAGTCTTTAAAAATATGTCATTGGATTTACGGCTGATTTCAATTGAAATCGGTTTGATCTCTTCGCCTGCTTTTTGGATAGAGACGATATCATTTCTAACCCCCTTATCAAGCGTCCTAATCCAGGCCCTGTATTCATCCGGAGCCATTCTATAGTAATCCCGCATCTGATACATCAATAGCCTGAGCTGACCAGAGTACCTTAACAGCGGGTCATTACTGTTGGTACAGATCACCCAGGCAATAAAATTAGCCTCTCCTTCATCGGTAACACCATAGCTATGTGCCATCTCATGGGCTATAGTGAACGGTTTCTCGAGTGGATGAAGGGTGGGATCTATGTAGCTCTCTCCCGTATAAGGAAAATAAATGCCAAGAATACCCATCTTCCGCATAAAACCATCCGGTGGAAATTGCTTTGTCCGGGGTTTACCCGTAAAGTTCAATCCCAACATCTCGAGATTCTCCCCGATGTTGTGTCTGACCAGTTTTTCCAGTTCCCCATAAGGCACAGTCTCCAGCATCGGCAGTGTATCCTGCTTTATCGCATTTCTATACTGCAAGGCAAGTCGCTGGGTTATCCCCACTTCATTTTTCAAAGTTACCAGATCAAGTGCTTTAGGCTTTAGCCCCAATTGCTGGAAAATAGGAGTCCGCTGGTAGTTAAATCCCCAAAGGATCAAAAAAAAGAAAATCAGTGCTCCCAGACCATTGGATAAAGCCCTGAAGGTGTAGAACAGCTTTTGCTTCCATTGCTTCTGCGACCACACCATGGCTACATACCTCCCGAAAACAAACAGGACGGTGGCTATAAATAAATAAACGCTGGGAAAAGGTAAATTTCCCAGCGTCATATCTATCACATTACGGATTCCAGGGAAAAACGTCCTGGAATAAATCTCATCGGTTTTTTCAGGATTGAGCAGGGCTACATAGCGGATACCCAGTGCCAATATGCCCAGGAACGCCCACGACCAATCTCTTTTACCCATGAAGCCCCGATTTAAATCCCCTCTGCCTCTACCTCCCTCACTTCAGGAAGCATTCTTGTAAGCAAGTTTTGAATACCAGCTTTGAGTGTGACGGTACTCGAAGGACAACCGGAACAGGATCCCTGAAGCTGTACTTTCACGATACCATCATGGAAGGAATGGAAAACAATAGCTCCACCATCCTGCTCTACTGCGGGACGTATATATTCATCCAGTATCCCTTTGATTTTTTTCACTGTCTCCGAATCATTTTCATCAAAAAGCGGATCTCTTTCGAAATTCAGCTCTACCACTTTTCTTCCTGATTCCAGGTATTGCTTGATGTGATCCCGGATTACCGTTTGGATCTCTGCCCATTCTACTTCTTCAGACTTGGTCACCGTCACAAAATTAGACGCAATAAAAACCCGCTGAACCGCTGCAAAATTAAACAGTTCCAATGCCAATTGGCTATCTTTTGCACTTGCTGCATCCGGATAATCAAAACTAACCCCCTCATCAGCCAACATGAAATTAGCTACAAATTTCAGGGAATTGGGGTTTGGGTTTGCCTCCATATAGAGGTGGACAGGTCTTGCTTGTGCTTTCAGCATGATAACTCTTGATTTTTGAATAGCAAACCAATTTGGAGACTTAAAGTTCCTCCAAACTGGTATTTATCATAAAACTATATTTATTTCAAGGGATATCCTTTGGCAGCATACCAGATGCCACCGTAGACGTGCTTAAGAAAATCTGCATCTTGCCAAGCCGATTCTATGTGGCCAAAAGCGGTATAAAAAACCCTTCCCCCGTCGAATTCATGATACCAGGCCATCGGATGGTTTTCACCATTTCCTTTAGCCACTTTGTAGCTGGTCTCATCTGCATTGATAAGTATTTTGATATCGGGATTGATATCCTTGAACTCATAGAGCTCATCTGTCCAAAGCCAGGTATCAGGCAGGTGAAAAGTAGCCGGATGAGTTTTGTCAAGCACCTGAAGTCTTACGGTTTGGTTTCTTGGGTGCGCCAGGAAGTATGCTCCTATCATTTTGTTGTACCATGGCCACTCATATTCCGTATCCGTGGCTGAGTGGATTCCCACTACCCCCTTGCCACTTTGGACAAATTTCTGAAAGGCAGCTTTTTGCGCATCATTAAAAATTGTCCCTGTCGTACTGGCTAAGATAACTACATCTATTTTTGCCAGATTCTCATCTGTAAAATAGCCTGCATCCTCAGTGGTGTACACACTGAACTCATGTGTGGCCCCCAATTTTTTAAGCGCCGCCACTGCTTCTGGAATGGATTGATGCCTGAATCCGGCAGTTTTGCTGAATACCAGTGCCCGGAACTGCTGGGCGGGTAAAATTAAAATTACGCTGAAAAACAGCGTGAGGGTAAGCAATAAGGTTTTTTGGTTCATAGGAATTCGGTTTTGGATTATTATTAATTTTACATTCTACTCATTCAGCAGTTCGGCTAAAAGCCAATTCCGCACTTTTTTCTTTTTCATTTCCAAGACACTTTTTTGGGGTACCAGCAGTCCACTAACCGATTCCATAAAAGTGCTTTTCACTTACTAAACAGTGTACTCCCACATATTCCTCCATGATCCAGGCTTCATTCTCTCTTTCCAAATCCGCTGATATTTCGCTAAAATGCCAGAATTATTTTCAGAGTCCTACTCTACAATCTTAAATTTCTCTCCTGCTTCTTTTCTCGTAAAGGCATTGAAATGCCACCACTCAGAACCAATCCCCTTAAAGCCGGAAGCCGTCATCACCTTTCTCAAAAGTTGTCTGTTGGAGACATGGACTGATGTTATCTTACCTTGAGCCAGCATCTCCTTTTCCCTGTCGGGATAAGCCGCATAGCCAAAGAAATCATAATCCGTCCCCATATCCAGTGTTGTGTCCGATTTAGTGTTGTAGATAGTGAGATCCACAGCCACTCCAAAATTGTGTAGACTTCCTACTTTGGGATCTGCCACATAGAGAGGCTTTATACTATCAGGTTTATCAAGATTGTCCCAGAGAATCTGCTGTACGCTCAAGGGGCGCACCCCGTCATACACCAGCAATGTATAATCCGGAAACTCGTCCTGCAGCATGGTCTGGGCCTTTTGAAGCCTATTAGCCACTTCAGGCTGAAGAAATGCCTTGTCCAATTCGCCATACACATCCTTTCCAAAAAAATTATCCGTTGTAGAGTACTTTAGCTCAACACGGATTTCGGGAATTACCTCCTGGATATCTACCAGCCCCTGGGAGGCCAATCTTTTTTCCAGCGCTGAAACTTCTTTCTCAAAGACCACATCATTTACAGGATCCAATACCTGCCTTTGTCTCTCAGAGAAGATCTCCTGGTCACTTTTAGGCGAGGAGCAGGCTATCGGCAGTAAAAGAAATAAAAGACTGACTCTTTTCACAATGTTGGCGTTCTATGGATTACCGAAGCAGAGGCCTGGGCAGTAGGGAGCACCACCACATCAGCTAGCACTACATGCGGAGGCCTAGTTACCGCAAACTCCACAATATCTGCAATGTCCTGGGCAACCAGTGGTTCAATTCCCTGATAAACAGTAGTTGCACGGGACTCATCCCCTTTGAACCTCACCAGGGAGAACTCCGTTTCCACCAACCCAGGATGAATCGCAACGACTCTGATACCATAAGGATTCAAGTCTATTCTCATCCCTTTGGTGATGGCATCCACGGCATGTTTGGAGCCGCAGTACACACTTCCGTTTGGATAAACTTCCTTTCCTGCGATCGATCCGATATTGATGACCATACCGGATTTACGCGCAGTCATTCCCGGGATGATAGCCTTGGATACATAGAGTAGTCCTTTCACATTGATATCTATCATGGCATCCCAGTCGTCGGGATCTCCGGACTGCACAGGATCGAGGCCATGGGCATTCCCGGCGTTATTGATCAGTAAATCTATAGCTTTCCAGTCATCGGTCAGGTCTCCCAGGATGTTCAGGGTTGTTGTTCTATCCCTCACATCAAAAAGTAAAGGCAAATATCGGACAGATGCAGAAAGTTCAGCCTTCAGTGCTTCCAATCGCTCTGTCCTTCTTCCGGTAGCAATTATATCGTACCCCATTTTAGACAGAGTTACTGCACAAGCCTTGCCTATGCCCGACGTCGCTCCCGTAATAAGGGCTATCTTATTTTCCATACCGAAATATAGGAAGGAATTGGATCAGGTAGAAATGGACCTTTCCATATCCAGACTATCAACCGATGATTTGGCTATTAGTTCGGAACGATCTGAATATATAAGTGCCTAAAAAAATAGAGAGCGTATTTTTCCCTCACGAAAGCTAATCTTTCTCCTCCGGGTCGTGGATTCACAGAAATGTCAATATTTTATACAAGAGCCCATTTTTCTAAAACCAGATTCCCATCCCTATTCCAAAGGAGCGCATAATAGGTCCAATATGTACCCACAGCGTCTCTGTAATGGCTTTTGAAGCAACTTCTTATTGAAAATTGAGATAGATAGTGATGGATTTTCGCTTGATGGAGGAGATGGCATCACGTATCTCAGGAATTGTATTTTCAGCTTGGTAAATATTATTTAAGCCATGGGAAAAACGAATCTCGGGGGCAAACTTGAAGTATT
This sequence comes from Algoriphagus sp., assembly GCA_048819475.1. GTDB lineage: Bacteria > Bacteroidota > Bacteroidia > Cytophagales > Cyclobacteriaceae > Algoriphagus. Next base: position 158,737 of record JBMDXP010000060.1, on the reverse strand, counting down.
TGAAGTAAATTTCGAAACCCATTCCCATCTCCAGCGAGTAATCTCTTCCGGTGGTCACCAAATCCTCAATATTTGCTTCATCCTGTGTTTTGGTACGGAACTGATAGCTGGCACCTCCTATCCAGTACATCCGGGTGTTGTTAAAGCGTTGGGATCTATACTTGAGCAAAAGCGGTAATTCCACCATAGTCGCCTCGTTGGTGATAAGCCTGTCTCTCAGGATGTTGGAATTAGGGTCGCTTGGATTGGCCAAACCTGGATCCAACTCCTCTCCGAAATAGCTCACCTCTGTCCGGAATTCATAAAAGCCAACTTTCGGTGTAAAGAGCAACTGAAGCTGATCATGAAACCGGAGCATCCCGATGAACCCCAACGAAAACCCTGGTGTGTACATGGGATACACACCTCTTACCCCCCTGCTGCTAATGGTATTGGGGTTCATAAATGCATCCGCATACTTGATTCGGTAAGAGTTGGTATGACCGGCAAGAAAGAACCCATAAGATAGCGGTTTACTGTCAGAGCCAGAACCGCTGGTCAACCCAAACATACCCTGTCCAAAAGTTGGAGAGGCGATTAACCACACCAGACAACCGATGAGGGTTACTTTACTCCAACGTAGATTGAGCTTATTCCAAAAGTGAGTGATCTGCATAATGTGCTGGTAAATCCGACTTTTTTCAATACTGCCAGAAAATCTTCTCCATCCGGAAAAGCCTGAACTGACTCAGGGAGATAAGTATAGGCAGAATTGTCTTTAGATACAATCTTGCCTATCTGAGGGAGAATAGTGTTGGAGTAAAAGGAATAGGCTTGTTTCATGGGAAATTTCTTCGGTTTGCTGAATTCCAGGATAACTGTTTTGCCTCCGGGTTTTAAAACCCGGTACATATCTGCAAGCCCCTTTTCCAGATTCTCGAAGTTTCTTACTCCAAAAGAAACGATGACTGCATCAAACTTATTATCTTCAAAAAGGAGTCCTTCAGAATCCCCGAGCTGCATTTCGATTTTTTGGTCCAGTCCACGTCTTTTCATTTTTTTTCTTCCTTCCGCCAGCATTCCCTCCGAGATATCCACACCGATGATTTTGTCGGGATTCAGTGCCAAGGCTTCTATCGCAAAGTCACCGGTGCCTGTAGCGATATCCAGTATCAGCTTAGGATTGTCCTTTTTCAACATCTTCACCGCCTTCTTCCTCCATACGATGTCTATGCCCATGCTCAGGACGTGATTCAGCAGGTCGTACTTCGGGCTGATATTATTAAACATCTCAGCTACTTGAGCTTTTTTAGGGTCTTGCTTATCTTTGTAAGGAACTACTGACATTAGGAATCGATCTTTGGAGGCGCAATAATACTCAAGAAACCTGAGGAATCGAAAAATGTTAGAGTTTTGAAGCTTTTGAGTCCTTGTCGGATAATCTCTTATTTTTGCAGCCAACACTAAAGAATATGATCAAAAAAGCGAGTTTTATAGTCAGTAACAACAACCCCAGCAACTGTCCCACACCTGACCGCGCGGAGATCGCATTTATAGGCAGGTCAAATGTGGGTAAAAGCTCGTTAATCAACATGTTAACCGGTCATAAAGGGCTTGCAAAAACTTCCCAAAAACCTGGTAAAACCCAATTGATCAATCATTTTATCGTCAATGACCGATGGTATCTGGTCGATCTCCCTGGCTATGGCTTTGCAAAAGTCAACCTAAAAGTGAAGCAAGGGTGGGAAGCAATGATCAGCACCTATCTGACCAAAAGAGAAAATCTCTGCGGTGTATTTGTCCTCATTGACAGCAGGCTGGAGCCGCAAAAAATAGACCTGGAGTTTTTACTTTGGTGTGGACAGGAAGGAGTACCCACTGCCTTGGTCTTCACCAAGGCAGACAAGCAATCCAAAACAAAGACGGGGCAAAATGTGAGAAAATTCCTGGAAAAGACCAGAGAGATTTTTGAGGAAGCTCCCGATTATTTTGTCACGTCCGCCGAAACAGGCGATGGAAAGGAGGAGTTGGTCCATTTTATGGAAGAACTTGTAACAGAATATGAATCAGGGGAAATGATTTGACCCTAAAGCCTATATTTGCAGCCTGAAAAAAAACTATCGATGAATTTTAAAGACCTTGCTACAGTAGCCGGTAAACCTGGCTTATTCAAAGTATTGAAACCTTCCAGAACCGGGGTGATCCTGGAAAGCCTGGATGATAAAAAAACAAAACTGGTGGCAGGAATGTCACAACGCGTATCTATATTGAGTGACATCTCGATCTACACACTCACAGAAGAAGGCGCTGAGCCGCTTGAATCAGTGATGAAGAAGATAGAAGCTGAATTCCAGGGTGACCTGGGCCTTGACACCAATCCTGATGATTCAGAATTGAGAGCTTTCATGAAACACATCCTTCCTGAAGTCGACGAGGCCAGGGTGTACACTTCCGACATCAAGAAACTGATCACCTGGTACAAGCTGGTTCGTACCCAGGCCCCGGATGTATTGAAGGATACGGAAGAAGAAAAAGAAAACAAGAAAGAAGATTAATGAGGAGCCCCGGAAAATTCCGGGGCTTTTTTGATACAGATGGATAAGCTCATTTACCAAGAGGCCTTCTCTCTGCTCAAGAAGGATTTTGACCTTCCAGAAGGCCCCACTGTCTTTACCGAAGACGAAGCTATATGTATACTCACCAAAGCGGTTGAGATGTTGCTAAACCGGGATTTTGTGCGGCTACTGCAACTATGCTACAGAGTGGACCTGGGGGAGCACCTGTTAAAGAAAATCCTCAATGAAGCAGAACCCGATTTGATTTCCCGTGAATTGGCCAAAGCGCTCTGGCAAAGGCAAAAGCAGAAAGCAGAGTTACGGAGACGTTATTCCGGATAATACGTTCAGAATTTCCTTTTCTCTTCTTAATTTACCTTTTCCAATAAATCCAAAAACCCATGGCAAACCCCATCTGGATCATGACATCCGCATTTGACCAACTTGATCTTGATCAAACTATTGAAAAAGCTATCGAAATCGGTGTCCAGGGACTGGATCTCTGTGTGTTCAGAAAAGACGGCACACGTGATGATTTTGTAGCCACCCATTTGGATTATGAAAATTTTGGACCGAGAGAGGCACAAGCTGTACTGGATAAGTTCAATAAGTCCAAACTCAGGCTATCGATAGGGGCGTTTGAAAACCTCATCGGAGGGGACGCTCACCATCGTATAGCAAATCAGAACCACCTGCTGAAATTAATACGGATAGCACATCTGCTTGGCGGGGATGAAAATGACGTGAAGGTAGGCACCTTCGTAGGCTACAACCATGAGCTGGGTAACCAGGATGGCGGTTTTGAAAAAAATCTCTTGGAATATCAACGTATTTTCGGGCCTATTATCCGATATGCCGCGGGTCTTGGTGTGACGATACTGTATGAAAACTGCCCGATGGAAGGCTGGAGAGGGTCTGGTCATTTCAGCACGTTTAACAACCTACCTGGTGTACTGGCCGCGAGAAAACTCATGTACCAACTAATCCCCGAGAAAAACCATGGGGAAATATATGACCCCTCACATGATATATGGCAACATACAGATCCAGTGGAAGTAATCAGTAACACGGATATGGATAGACTAAAGCGAATCCATGTGAAATCTACGCGCAATAATCCAGATCCATTCTGGGGCAACATGTATCCTACCCATCAGATTCCGGCGGACTGGGCAAAATCGGCAGGAATCCCCTCCAGCACCAATCCTTGGGACCGTCACCATTATGAAGCCACATTACCTGGGTTTGGACTCGGAGACTCCATGGATTGGAGGGCGTTCATCGGTGTATTGAAGGCAAAAGGCTTTAGCGGTCCTTTTGAAATAGAGAATGAGGCTGTACTGTCAAAGCAGACAGGGAAATTAGGGGCTATAATCCAAGGATGTAAAGCTGCTGTGCAAAATCTGGCTCCACTGCTCTACGAACTCAGTGATGAAGGGTGGATGTTCCCTACCCAGGAATACAAACCCCTTAAGGAGGTGAATCGTTCTGATGTGCCTATCGTGGCTATGGAGCAACTGTGACCGAGCCGTTTGGCTCCCTGCGAAAGCATGCTGTGGGTATGGGTTATTACTTTCGGGCTTCCTGAAAGCAACCAGGCATAGAGCAATAATTTCCCAACGAAAGCAGGTTGTCTACCCTATCTTGCCTGCTCATACCCTAGATCAGGTGGTAAACCCGGCATCATGGATGCTTCCACAGCCAACCGGTCACAGCGTTCATTCTCGATGTTTCCGGCATGACCTCTTACCCAGATGAATTTGGGCTTATATTTAAGATGAAGCGGGATATAGCGTAACCAGAGGTCAGGGTTTTTTTTATCCTTGAAGCCTTTTTTTTGCCAGTTCCACAGCCACCCTTTTTCTATCGCATCCACCACATATTTGGAATCAGAATAAATCTGGACAGGAATCCCTGTCACCTTCAAAGCCTGAAGAGCACGTATCACCGCGAGCAGCTCCATCCGGTTATTGGTAGTGAGCCGGAATCCTTCGGAAAGCTCTTTTCTGTGGATGGTCCCCTTGTGGTCAAAAAGTAAAACTGCCCCGTAGCCTCCCGGCCCTGGATTGCCTTTGGCAGCGCCATCGGTATAAATGGTAATCATGGTGCAAAGTAAATAAAAAGCCTGAGGCTACCTGCTTATAATCCAGAATCTACACCGATCGGAAAGGCATTTGTTTTGAAAATTTTCACAGCGATCGACAGTAGAATTATTCCAAAAATCCTCCTCAGGACATCCAGCCCTGTCTTTCCGAGTTTCCGCTCCAGCCAAGAGGTACTCTTAAGCACCGCATACACAAATACCATGTTAAGCAATATTCCTATGGCGATATTTACCTGCTCAAATTCTGCTTTTAACGTCAAAATGGTCGTGAGTGTACCTGCCCCGGCGATAAGGGGGAAAGCAATCGGAACGATAGATGCCCCGCCCGAAGCCTCAGGGTCTGGTTTAAAAAGTTCTATTCCCAAAATCATTTCTGCTCCCAGTGCGAAAATGATCAGAGCGCCGGCGATCGCAAAATCCTCAACTCCAATCCCAAAAAGTCCCAGGATTGACTTTCCTGCCAATAAAAACAGGATCATCAAAGCTCCCGCGGCAAGTGTGGCTTTCTCTGACTGGATATGACCGACTTTTTTCCTCAGGTTAACGATGATCGGAATAGATCCGAGTATGTCAATTACCGAAAATAGGATCAGGGAAACAGACAGAATTTGCTTGATGTCAATCATGGGGCAAAAGTACGCAAAACATAGTCTTGAAAGTGAAACTATACCTCATGAAATTTTGCTGCTTTTCCCCGGGTTAATATTGGCTTAAAAATGTGACCAATTGCTCAAATTCCTCCTCTGTGATCGCCGGAAAATTGGCAATGCGGAAGGACGATGATTTAAGAGGACCATAGCCACCACCCATCTGCATTCCTGATTTTTCTGCATCCTTCTTTACCTGTGCGATCAGCTCCTCCTCACCGGTGACACCCATGACCGTGATGCTTCGGGTATCCTGATTGGTGACCAGCATACGGAGTGTAGCCGTATTTGCAATACAGGATTCCAGTCGGGCCATACGCTTCCTGAGGACCGCATCGATGTGCTGGATCTCTGGCATATCCCGCAGCACGCTAGCCAACAGGTAAATCCCCAGTACGTTGGGCGTGTAGTGCGTCTGGTAGCCCGCCGCATTTTCCAGCATAAAATTGAGACTGTTATATCTCCCGATTTCCCCTTTACGGACTGCCTTCTCCACCGCCTTCGGAGAAAGAACCAACACACCCAATCCAGCAGGCAATCCGAAACACTTCTGCACGGAGGCATACCAAATATCCGCAAGACTGAAGTCCAGCTCAATCCCCGCCATGGATGATGTAGTGTCTACCGCGATCATTTTCTCAGGGAATTTCTCCTTGATGGCCTCCAGTACCTGCATCGGCACCTGAGATGCATTTGATGTTTCATTTTGGGTAATGGCGATTACGTCAAACTCCTCGGGAATCTCCAGTTTGGCTACATCGATGGTTTCGTTTGCCTCCACTTTATAGCCCTCTGTAGAGGGGATGATATTCCGGGCAAATTCAACCCACTTTTTTCCAAAGGACCCTGAATAAATATGGTAGCTGGCACGCTCAACAACAGACTGGGTGATAATTTCCCAATTCTCCGTTGCACTGGAAGTGAAGAGTAGCCTGTAACCCTCTGGCATGTGTAGCTTCTCCCGCATCAACTGTTCCGTTTCCTGATAGAGGTTCATAAAAACCCCACTGCGATGGTTAGCACTTAAAATACCAGCTTGGTAAGCATCCTGCAGATAGCCTGGAAGGGCATCGTAAACCTTTGAAGGGCCTGGAGCAAAAGTGATCATAATAGGCTTAGTCTAATGGTTAAAGGAAATATCGGATGGCGAGTTCGTAGCCTTTCAGGCCCAGTCCGGAGATCATGCCTATGCAGGACTGGGATATGATACTCTTATGCCGGAACTTCTCGCGCTTATAAATGTTGGAAATATGTACTTCTAGCACCGGTGTTGTCACACCTGCTATGGCATCCGAGATGGCCACTGAGGTGTGAGTGTATCCTCCGGCATTCAGCAGAATAGCATCAAATGAAAATCCTGCATCATGAATCCTGTCTATCAACTCCCCCTCTATATTGCTTTGGAAGTAATGCAGGTCAATTTCAGAAAAAGTGGATTTCAGAGTTTCAAAATACTCCTCAAAAGACTGACTTCCATAGACTTCCGGCTCTCTTTTACCTAAAAGATTCAGGTTCGGTCCGTTGATGATCAATATTTTCAAAACAAAATTTGGTTTATACGAAAGACCACAAAGGTAATCGTTTTGGGATTGGAAAGTTAAAACCTTTCCAGGTTTGAACCTTCCAAGTTTCTGGCCTAATTTTCGAATATTTTAACCCGTGAATCGCTATGACCAAAACCTGGGATACTTATCTCCGCCAGTTCCGCCATTATCTGAAACTGGAACGGTCTCTGAGCGAAAACTCCATAGATGCCTATTCGAGTGATGTGGAGAAGTTGGGCAATTATACGGCTAACCATTTTCCGGAAAAGTCCCCGCTGGAGCTGGAGTTAGCGCATCTACGGCGGTTTGTCAATGACCTTGCCCAGCTGGAAATCTCAGATTATACCCAAGCACGGATTGTATCGGGTATTAAAGCTTTTTATCGATTTCTGATGTATGAGGATAAGATCACTACAGACCCGGCACAGCTCTTGGAAGCTCCCAAACTAGGCAGAAAGCTCCCCGATACCCTAAGCTATCAGGAAATCATAAAATTACTAGAGGCTATACCTCTAGGGGAGGCAGAGGGTCACCGGAACAGGGCTATGTTGGAAATCCTCTATAGTTCAGGATTGCGTGTTTCGGAGTTGACCGAGTTAAAAAAGGGACAGGTGTTTTCTGATATTGGATTTTTAAGAGTAGTGGGTAAGGGTAACAAAGAGCGGTTGGTCCCGATCGGAAAAGATGCACTCCATTACCTTCGAATCTATCAGGATGAAGTCAGGGTTCACCAAGTACCCGGTAAAGGACATGAAGAGTTTGTCTTTCTCAACAGACGTGGCAAGAAACTGACACGGGTGATGATTTTTCTGATTATAAAGAAAGTCGCTATGCAGGCCGGTATTACCAAGAGGGTGAGTCCACACACCTTTCGCCATTCCTTTGCCACACATCTGATAGAGGGCGGAGCGGACCTCCGTGCCGTGCAGGAAATGCTAGGGCATGAGAGCATCACAACTACTGAGATCTATACCCATCTAGACAGGGATTACCTACGGCAAGTACTGACTGATTTTCATCCAAGGAACTAAGTGCATCCCGCTTTAATGACGATAAGGTCAAAATACCAGAAAAGCGATATTTGCCATATTCCTATATGCAAGTCAGGTGTTCCGTGTCAATGTGTAGCGGATCAAAATCATGTCAAATCCAAGCAGGCTGCCCCGTTCACGCTTCCTTATAGACTTCCGACCAGTTCCTTCATAAGTTTTGCCATGATGGGCTCTGCTTTTGCGGCAGCTTCGAGTACTTCGGTTATGGTAATACGTTTGATTTTCCCTTCCACACCCAGGTCTGTAATCGCAGATATACCAAAAACCTCAATTCCCATTTGACGGGAAACAATCACCTCTGGCACCGTACTCATTCCCACCGCGTCAGCACCTATCGTATGTAAATACTTGTATTCGGCAGGAGTTTCCAGATTGGGTCCCTGAACACCAGCGTATACTCCGGTATGCACATATAATTCAAGCGACTTGGCTATCCCAAGCGCTCTGGCTATCAAATCCGAAGAATAGGCATCACTCATATCCGGAAATCTGGGGCCTAAAATTTCAGCATGCTTTCCTCTCAGCGGGTTTTCGGGAAACAAATCGATATGGTCACGGATGATCATCACATCCCCCACCTCATGTATCGGATTGAGTCCTCCACAGGCATTGGATACCAGCAGTGTCTTGACTCCCAACCTTCCCATTACCCTCACTGGAAACGTAACTTCTTTCATGGAGTATCCTTCATAATAATGAAATCTCCCCTTCATGGCCACCACTCTCTTTCCAGACAATTCCCCAATAATCAGCTTACCTGAATGGCTTTCGACGGTCGATATAGGAAAGTTGGGGATATCAGAGTAATCAATCTCTGTTTCCACCCGTATCTGATCCCCTAGACTCCCTAGTCCTGTGCCCAGAATTATTCCGATAGGAATTTCTTCTTCATAGAGATTTTGGATGAATGATGCAGCAGCAGTGATTTGGTCTAAATAGGTCATAATTGTTGATTTGCCAAAAGTAAATATATCAATTAGGTAGTATCTACGAACTTTTAGACACCCCTGCTTGTATTTCAATCAGAAAAATAATCCAAATGATCAAAATCATAGTCGGAACAAACAGAAAGAATTCTGTATCCAAGACGATCGCCTACCTATACCAATCACTATTGAATGCGAGAGGAGTGGAGTCTGAAGTTTTGGAGCTCGAACATCTGCCCATAGACTTTATAGATACGGCACTGTACGAGAATAACGGGAAGAACCTTGAATACAACCTGTTTCACAGCAAGCTGGCCGAAGGCAAAAAGTTTGTCTTTATCGTTCCAGAGTACAACGGGTCTTTTCCGGGAGTGCTGAAAACGTTTATTGATGGGATGACGTATCCCAATACATTCCGCAACAAAAAGGCGGCTTTGGTGGGAATCTCCTCCGGAATTGGCGGGGGTGGCATCGCTTTGAGCCACCTCACCGACATATTCCATTATCTGGGCATGCATGTCCTTGCTCTCAAGCCGAAACTCGCTAAAATAGAGCATAATATGTCAGATAACCTGCTCACCAACAGGCTTTATATGGACTTGCTGCAAACCCAGGCAGACATGCTGCTGGAGTTTTAATACTTAGTCCACATTATCATGTAGAAACCTGTTGTTTCCAAGTATTTCATTGTCATCATTCAGGTTGTATTTACTGATGCTTCTCTCCGAGCTGTGCTGTGGCTCATTAAGCACCACATTCTTTCTCTGATAAGCGGGTACCTCCATTTTCTCTTTCAGTTCCTCAGGGGTAGGGTTAAAAGACCGATTCCCTTTCAGTTTTTCAAAACGCTCGTGGGCTCTTTGAATCGCCTTCTGCTTCATTTGCTCATAATAGTCATTTGCAAATGCAGGAGCTGCAGGTTCCGCCTCCTTAGGAGCATTTTTCACTTCTTTTTTCTCCTCTTGCTCCTCAAAGAGCTCATGGACGATTTTCTCACTTGCAGGCTTTGGTTGGACCGCTCTCACTTCTTCTTTGGGCTTGGCCTCAAATGAAAAAGACTGCTCTTTTGGCAATTGGATTTCCGGCTTAGCCTCCGGAGCCGGAGGTACTTGTGGTGTTTTTGGAAGAGAAAAAACAAATGTAGAGCCATTGGCTACCGACTCTTCCTTCACTTTCTCACTTTTCATCGAGTTAAGGTTAATCAGGGTTTTTTCTTCTTCCTGATCAGACGATAGGTCTTTGGATGATACTGGAGATTGCACAGGAGTAGGCACTACTGCCGCGACAGGTGCTTTTCTGGGAACACCAGAAAGTCTGTCCATTTCAAAGCCTGTAGCAATGACCGTTACACGGATCGCTTTGCCAAGCTCAGGATCAATTCCCTGTCCGAAAATCAGCTCAGCATTGTCACCTGCTTTTTCCTGAATGTATTCTGTGATTTCAGTCAATTCATCCATGGACAGCTCCTCGTCTTCTCCTGACATAATGGAAAGCAGGATTTTTTCTGCACCTTTAATATCCACATTGTTCAGCAGTGGAGAAGAAATCGCTGCACCTGCAGCACGGATCGCACGGCCTTCACCTTCCTCGGTAGAAGAGCCCATAACTGCTGCTCCGGCGTCTTTCATCACCGTTTTCACATCTTCGAAATCCACATTGACATCCTGGTGGATAGTTATGATTTCTGCGATGGATTTGGCTGCAGTGGTCAGGATATCGTCCGCTTTGCTAAATGCAGTCCGGATCGCCAGGTTTCCATAGATCTCCCTGAGTTTATCATTCAGTATTACCAAGACAGTGTCACAGTTTTCCCGCAGGGATTCAATGCCTGCCTGGGCCACGGCCATCTTCTTTTTACCCTCAAACATAAACGGCGCAGTCACTATACCCACTGTAAGTATGTTGAGTTCCTTCGCTATTTTGGCTACAATCGGGGCAGCACCTGTACCGGTACCTCCACCCATTCCCGCGGTAATAAATACCATTTTGGTATTGTCAGCCAAGAGTTCGCGGATCTCATCCTGTGATTCTATGGCTGCATTTTTACCTTGCTCTGGATTGGCACCTGCACCAAGACCTTCGGTGAGATTGGCTCCAAGCTGCAGTCGGAGCGGAACCGGGCTAGACTTGAGCGCCTGAGCGTCTGTGTTTACCACGACGAACTCCACGTCCTTGATACCTTGGCTGAACATGTGGTTAACGGCATTGGAACCGCCCCCACCTACACCGATTACCTTGATAATCGACTTTTGATTCTTGGGAAGATCAAATCTGTAATCTTTCATGTTATCTGACATATTAATTTATTTGGTGAATATTTCTGGTTTATTTTGGGGATTACTCAAAGGGAAACAAGCAGCAAAGCCACCCATCTCCCTCAATCATAAGCCCTAGTAATTACTGTCATCCCCGATATCATCACTGATTATACCTTTCAGTTTTTCAGTGATATTCCGGAATATATCTTTTGAGATCAGCTCCTTCGGTTCCCGCCTTTTCACTGCACCTCCATTTGCTGTTCTGGTTTTATAGCCTTCATCCCGGTCATCAAGTGCTTTGAACCCGGCCAGCACCAATCCTACCGAGGTAGCGTACATGGGACTTTTAACCTCTTCTATCACTGATTTACCCAAGTGCTCATTGGGATGACCGATACGTGTATCCAGCCCCGTCATGTATTCAAACAACTGGCTGATAAACTGAAGCTGCGAGCCTCCACCTGTGAGGACGATTCCCCCTGCAAGCTTTTTATAATGCCCGCTTTGCATGATTTCATTCTGGACAATCTCAATTATCTCCTCCATTCTGGCCTGTATAATGGAAGCCAGGTTACGGATGGATATTTCCTTGGGGGGTCTGTTTCTCAAACCGGGAATAGACACTATTTCGTTGGGATTGGCTTCTTCAGTAATTGCCTTGCCAAACCGTGTTTTAAGCAACTCAGCCTGATTCTGCATGACCATACAGCCTTCCTTGATATCTTTGGTAATGATATTTCCCCCCAAAGGAATCACCGCCGTATGACGGATGATGTTTTCATAGAAAATGGCAATATCTGTGGTTCCACCTCCAATATCCACCAAGCATACCCCCGCTTCCTTCTCCTCATCGCTGAGCACAGAGAGAGAACTTGCCAATGGCTCCAGGATCAGTTGTTTGGAAGAAAGGTCGGCACGTCTTACACACCTGTTGATATTGTTTATAGCTGTAGTCTGCGCGGTAATAATATGGAAATCCGCTTCCAGGCGGGTACCTGACATTCCTACCGGATCTTTGATACCTCCTTCGTAATCCACCGTGTAATCCTGTGGCATCACATGAATGATAGTGTTTCCGGGGGGAATGAGAATATTCTCCATTTCACTGGATAGCCTTCTTACATCCTCCACTGTTATTTCATCATCTGTGGGCTGGCGCATGATACTGCCACTTTGGATCTTGCTCTGTATATGCTGGCCTGCTATACCCACGATCACATCAAATATGTTCACATCAGCCATTTCGGATGCCTCTTCTACTGCCTTTTGGATAGCATGAACTGTCTTGTCGATATTGGTCACTACGCCACGGTCCACCCCATCAGATACAGCTTTACCCATACCAAGAACTTCGAGCTTGCCATATTCATTCTTACGGCCCACGATCACACAGATTTTGGTCGTGCCAATGTCGAGTCCTACTATTAGTTCTTTGTTTTCCATATCCTAGCTATTATTCACAAACTATTTGATCCTTAAATTTTACACTTACACGGTTATAGGCATTCCATCCTTTCCTTGGCAAGATTTCTTTATAAAAAACCGATATGCGGCTAAACTTATCCGCTATGTCCCTGGCATCCCCAAATTCTATTATCTGATTACCCACTTGCTGGTAAAGCCGGATATCCGTCTTGGAATTGACTTCCAGCTCCGTGATCTGGGCATTCCAGAATTCATCCTTGATAATAAAATTGATGAGATCCATCAACTCTGGCATTTCTTCATTAAGTGTCCCTTTCTCCATCAGATCCTCTGCGTATTTCCCTTCCAAAATCAAGACTCTGCTCGTATAGGAAGTAGAAGTCGGGATCACCTTGCCATCGGTAGTGATGTATCCATCTGCGGCCAAAGGTCTCGCTATCCTTGCGATGGGTTGATGCTGTTCTATCTTGATATTTACAATTCCCTTTTGACCTACCATGGCTTCTACAGACTTGACAAATGGATGACCACTCAGCCTTTCTTCTATTTCCTTAAGCTTCACATCTCCGAGAAGGAGTCCTGCTTTCAGGTCAGGAAAAGCAGCTTTAAGGATCCTGGTGATCTCGGCATCTTCCACAAAATACACCCCGCTCACCCCTATAATATTGATCTCTGCCCCTTGGTAGGTCTTATAAGTAGTCTGCTTTTCCACAAAGCCGATGAACCCTATCAACACTAAGCTTAGCAGCAGAAATGTGAGCATATTTCTTAGTTTCACCTTCTTCATGCCGTAAACCGATTTAACTTCCCCTGCATCCAATCCGCTATCACCGGAACCAGCCGGTCAATATCCCCTGCACCCAAAGTCACCAAGACTTCCGGTCTGTTACTCTCCAAGTACCCTATCAACTCCTCTCTGCCTACGAGGCTCTTTTCTTGGGCGTGGATTTCCTGTAACAGCATGCCTGATGTCACGCCTGGGATGGGTAATTCCCTTGCAGGATAAATGTCCAGAAGGATCACCTCGTCTGCCAGAGAGAGACTTTCTGAAAATCCATCTGCAAAATCCCTCGTGCGTGAAAAAAGATGCGGCTGGAAAACAACAGTGATCCTCCTTCCGGGAAACATAGTGCGCACAGAGCTCAGACAAGCCCTGATTTCCTCAGGATGGTGAGCATAGTCATCTATGAAGACAGAATTGGTATCATTTACATGGATTTCAAATCTTCTCTTCACCCCTTTGAAGGAGCTGATCCCCTTCCTGATTTGTTCTTCACTGATCTGATGGTCCAGAGCAATAGCTATAGCTGCCAATGCATTCTCGACATTATGGAAACCCGGGATAAATAATTCCAGCCCCTTGATTTCATGCCTGCTGTCCAGATAGTCAAATACAAATGACCCTGATCTTGCCTGGATATTCCCTGCCCTGATTCCGGAGGATCTTAATCCGTACTGCCTGGTGAGCACTTTGGGTAGGCGGTCCTCCTCCAAGCGTAGTGCAGCATTTTGCTGAATGTAAAGCTTTCCTTTCTTGTCAATCAGCCGGATAAATTCCCTAAACCCGTCCAGGATCGTATCTTCATTCCCATAAATGTCCAGGTGATCAGGATCCGCACTGGTAACGACCGCCTCATTGGGGTGCAGCCTTAGAAAAGAGCGGTCAAATTCATCTGCCTCTACCACCACCACTGTCTGCTCCTTCGACTTCTTTTCTCCCAGGATCAGGTTAGTTTTATAATTCTGTGTGACCCCCCCTAGAAATGCAACAATTGGCTTCCCGGCTGATTTAAGTACATGTGCAATCAGGGAGGATGTCGTGGTCTTACCATGCGTACCAGCCACTGCTATGGTGTAAAAGCTTTCTGTAACAGTCCCCAGCACTTCGGATCTTTTTTGGAGCCGAAAGCCTTTTTCACGGAAATAACCCAATAGTGCATTGTCTTTGGGTATAGCAGGTGTCCAGACGATCAAAGTAGTCTCTGACGCTATTTTAAACTCCTCAGGAAGTGACTCCAACGTATCCTCGAATACTACCGGAATGCCTTCCGCTGTCAGCTCATCAATCAAAGCCGAGGGAGTGCGGTCATATCCAGCCACAAGGCATCCCTCATGGCTGAACCACCTGGCTAAAGCACTCATGCCTATGCCACCAATTCCGAGGAAATAAACCCTATGTAATCCTTCGAAGCTCATGCTACCAATTTTTCCAACTCATTTACAATGGCATTGGCCGCTTCCGGCTTTGCCAGTTTTTTCATATTAACTCCAAGCTCCTCCCCTACGCCAGGATCGCTCAGCAACTCATCCACCTTGGCCTTGAGGTTTCCCTCAGCTTCAGCATCCTTTAAAATCCAAGCTGCCTGATTACTTACATAAGCCATCGCGTTCTTGGTCTGGTGATCTTCAGCCACATTAGGTGATGGTATGAAAATCACCGGTTTTCCTACCAGGGAAAGCTCCGAAACAGATAAAGCACCTGCTCTTGACACGATTACGTCAGCAGCAGCATAGGCCAGATCCATCTCGCTTATGTACTCTTTCAAATGGATATTACCTAGCCCACTCGACATAGTCAGTGAAAGCATTTCTTTGTAATAGAATTTTCCTGACTGCCAGAGAACTTGAAATCCTCCATCCTCAAATGCCTTCATATCCCTTAACATTGCCCGGTTCAGTGTCCTCGCTCCCAGTGATCCGCCCAATAATAGGAGAGTCTTTCTGTTGCGTTGCAGACCAAAATACTCCAAGGCCTTTTCCCTCTTTCCCTCCAGATTGAGGATATCCTTTCGTACAGGGTTCCCGGTGTAGACAACCTTATGATCGGGAAAGAATCTTCCCATCTCAGGATACGCCACACATATTGTCCTCGCGCCTTTTGCCAACAGCTTGTTTGTAAGGCCGGCATAGGAATTCTGCTCTTGTACGAGTGTTGGGATCCCCTTACGCTGTGCTGCAAAAAGAACAGGCCCACTTGCATATCCCCCTACCCCCACTACCGCATCCGGCTTGAATTCCCTGATAATTGCTCGTGCATGACTCAGGCTTTTGAGAAGTTTGACAGGAAAGCTCAGGTTATCCCAAGTCATGCTTCTCTGCAAACCGGCTACTGGCAACCCCTTGATTTTATAGCCTGCTTCGGGCACTTTCTGCATCTCCATCTTCCCCAATGCCCCGACAAACAGCATCTCACTGTCAGGATATTTTTCCTTCCAGGCATTGGCAATAGCGATGGCTGGATAGATGTGCCCTCCGGTACCTCCTCCGCTGATGAGAATGCGATATGTGTGCTTAGTTGAGATAATTATGCGGTTTTAAGCCTTGATTTAGTTGAATAGGCGGGCACAGCCTGCGCCTCATCCTGATGATCTCCCCGGCTTACGCTCAGAATAATCCCCAGTGAAATTCCCGTGAAAACAAGCGAGGTCCCCCCCATGCTCAACAGTGGCAAGGGAAGACCTGTAATCGGACCCAGACCCACTGCCACAGCCATATTCACAAGCGCCTGAATCACCAATGCGAAACTCAGTCCTGCTGAAAGAAGCCCTCCAAATGCCTTGTTCGAATTAGCCACAATCCGCATTCCCCTATAGAGCAGTGCCAGGTAAAGGAACAATACAGCCACCCCTCCTACCAGTCCATACTCTTCTATGATAATCGCATATATAAAGTCTGAATAGGGATGGGGAAGAGAGTTTCGTTGCTCACTGTTTCCAGGCCCTTTCCCCGTAATACCACCCGTTGCAATGGCTATATAGGACTGCTCTGCCTGGAAGGCAATTTCATCGTCGTCCATGAAAGACTCTATCCGTGCCACAAACGTGGAGCCTCTTTGTCCCAGAAATGCAGCGGCAGTCAGACCAAGCATCCCCACCATTACTACCATAAACAGGTATTTCACCGGTACGCGTCCGATAAACATGATCAGCAGACAGGTCATCAATAATAGAATTGCCGTAGACATATTGGCCAAAGCGATCAACAGGCAAATGATTCCTATGGCGATAATGATAGGTAAGAATGTATTTTTGAAATCCTTGATATTGTTTTGCTTTTTAGCAAGCATCGCGGCCAAGGCGGCGATAAGTGCCAATTTGGCCAAATCGGAAGGCTGGAAAGCCTGATTGATCACAGGTATGGTTAGCCATCGATTGGCATCATTGATATTTGAACCAAACACATAGGTGAGCAACAAAAGTGGCATCGACAGATACATCGCCAATCTGGCATACAATGCATATTTTCTATAAGGAACTTTATGTGCGGCCCACATTACCAAGAGAGATACCACGACAAGCATGGAATGCCTGAACAGGTATAACTCTGTATTGCCTCCTGCATATTTGTATGCCAGTGAGCCTGTCGCTGAGTAGACCACAAGTATGCTGAAAAGCGAAAGCAAAATCACAATCCCCCAAATTATCGGATCACCCTTGAAATGCTCGTCTATCCATGATTTAAACTGGTTCATGCGATTGCTTCTGGTTTAAGGTCTTCCACTGCGGCCTTGAACTGATTGCCGCGGTCTTCATAATTTTTAAACAAGTCAAAACTTGCACAGGCAGGAGAAAGCAGGACAATGTCTCCCTGCCTCCCCTTTTCCAGTCCCCAATTCACTGCTTCCCGGATATCCTGTGTCTCAAGGACATCCTCTACTACAGCTCCAAAGGCCGATTTCAATTTCCGGTTATCTTTTCCAAGGCAGATCAATGCTTTCACCTGCCGGGATACCAGGGGCAATAAGGTTTGGTAATTATTTCCTTTGTCCACACCCCCGGCTATCCATATCAAAGGATCAGCATAACTTCCAAGGGCGTAATAGGTCGATTCCACATTCGTCCCTTTACTGTCATTGATGAACTTCACCCCGTTAATCTCTCTGACCACTTCCATTCTATGCGGTGCATTCTTAAATGAGCTGAAGCCCGTGATCAAATCATCCTCCTCCACTCCTGCGATCAGCGCGGCTATACCTGCACATAAAGCATTGTTCAGGTTGTGTTCTCCTTGGATAGAAAGTACCTCGACCGGGATCACAGCCATCTTGGCACCTATGTTGATCAAAAGATTTTTCCCGTCCGAATACCCACCCTGCTGCTGTGGGGAAGAAATAGAGAACCAGTAGATTTTAGCACCTATTTTTTTCCGCTCTAAACCTTCATTGGAGAGTATATCCTCCTTATTGAGAACAGCATAGGCATCTGAGTCCATATTTTGGAATACCCCAAACTTGGAATCCATGTACTTGCCCACCTGATATTCGTATCTATCGAGGTGATCCGGAGTGATATTGGTCAAAACAGCTACCGTAGGCTTAAAGCTTTTAAAACCGTCGATTTGAAAACTACTGCATTCTATCACCCACCACTCATGGTCATCTTCTGTGAGCTGTGCAGCCCAACTCTGTCCTACATTTCCGGCAAGCCCCACATCCATCCCCGCACTTTTCATCAAATGGTAGGTCAACAGTGTGGTCGTCGTCTTTCCATTGGTCCCGGTGATCGCTATCACCTTACCTCTAGTATAACCGAATGCAAACTCCAGTTCATCGATTACCTCAATCCCCTTTTCCAACGCTTTCACAACAATTTCTGCCTGGAATGCTATTCCGGGGCTCTTGATGATCAGATTGGCATCCAGAACCTTCTCCTCCGAATGGCCACCCTCTTCATACTCAATAGCCAGCCCGGACAGTTTTGCTTTCCTCTCAGCTGAAATTGGCCCGGCATCAGATACCCAAATGGCAAAACCATCCCTCTTGGCAAGCATTGCTGCTCCCAATCCGCTTTCTCCGGCTCCAAGGATGGCTATTTTTTTCATTCTCCTTTTTTTTAATCTTGTGTTTATTGGATTATCTGAGTTTTAATGTGGCTAATGAGATTACAGCCAGAAGAATCCCTACAATCCAAAACCGGGTTACAATCTTTGCTTCAGGTATATTTTTTTTCTGATAATGGTGGTGGAGAGGAGACATCAGGAATATCCTCCTGCCTTCACCGTATTTCTTTCTGGTGTATTTGAAATAGCTCACCTGCAACATCACACTCACATTTTCGATAAGAAACACCCCACACATAATTGGGATCAGAAGCTCTTTGCGGAGAGTCAGAGCCAAAACAGCGATCACCCCGCCGAGCATGAGACTTCCGGTGTCACCCATGAAAACCTGGGCCGGGTAAGCGTTATACCAAAGAAAGCCTACGCATGCGCCTATAAATGCCGAGGCAAAAATCACCAGCTCACCGGAGTTGGGGATATACATGATATTCAAGTATTGGGAGAAAATCGCATTGCCGCTGAGATAGGCAAAAATTGCAATAGTCAGCCCGATAATGGCAGAAGTCCCTGCAGCCAGTCCATCGATCCCATCTGTGATATTCGCTCCATTAGATACTGCAGTGATGATAAAAATCACTACAAAAATATAAAGGAGAGGAGTCATAGACTCACCCAAAAACCCGAGTAGGGTTTCATAATTCAACTCATTGTTTTTCGTGAAAGGGATGGTGGTCTTTGCCACTTTTACATCCCTGAAAGCAGGGGTCTCCACTACCCCTTCCTCTATGGATACCGGATTGGTGAATTCCCGGATCACCACATCCTCATGAAAATAAAGTGTGGTGCCCACGATAATACCAATACCTATTTGGCCCACGATCTTGAATCGCCCCGCAAGGCCTTCTTTATTCTTTTTGAACACCTTGATGTAATCATCCATAAAACCAATCAGGCCCAACCAGATTGTAGTCACGATCAACAGGATGATATAGATGTTGTTGAGATTTGCGAATAAGAGTGTCGGTATCAGAATAGCAGCTATCATCATCAACCCTCCCATGGTAGGCGTACCTTTCTTCTGGCTCTGACCATCAAGCCCCAAATCCCGAACAGTCTCTCCTATCTGACGGTTACGGATCCAGTTGATGATACGGCTGCCAAAGGTGATCGTAATAATCAAAGAAAAAACTGCTGCCATCCCCGCACGGAACGAGATGTAACGGAACACACCCGTTCCGGGAATGTCCAACACCTGGTCTAAATATTCAAAAATGGGATAAAGCATCTCAGATTTGGGTCAATTGTTTTAAAACTTCTGTCACTATCTCGGTGTCATCAAAATGATGCTTCACCCCTTGGATCTCCTGATAATCCTCGTGGCCTTTTCCGGCTATTAGAATGATATCTCCCTTCTGGGAGAGCATGCAGGCAGTGCGTATCGCTTCTCTCCGATCAGCTATCGTCAAGGTCTTTCGCAACTCAGAAGGCCCAATCCCAGCCTGCATATCCCTGAGTATTTCCAGCGGGTCTTCATATCTCGGATTATCTGAAGTCAGAATCGCCTTATCACTTTCCTGAACTGCGATCTTTGCCATGATTGGCCGTTTGACTTTGTCTCTGTTGCCACCACAGCCCACCACAGTGATCAATTGCTCCCCTCCTGTCCTCACACCATTGATAGTTTTCAATACATTGTCCAAGGCATCCGGCGTGTGCGCGTAATCCACAATGGCCGTAATACCTGCTATTGAGACCCTATCAAACCTCCCCTTGGCACCTCTTATACCTGACAACTGCGTGAGCACCTCTTCCTCATCTTCGCCCAAAAGAACAGCTGTCCCTAGAGCAGCCAAAAGATTGTACGCATTGAAAGCACCGATCATCCTAAACCAAATCAGCTTACCGTTGATATCCAGCTCCAATCCCTCAAGAGTATTTGATATGATCTTTGCTTTGAAATCAGCAGGGGATTTCAAAGCAAATGTCTGATGGGTTGCTTTGCAGTTCTGGATCATCACGGCTCCCCGCTTATCATCCCCATTCACCAGGGCAAATGCGTCTTTAGGCAACTCATCAAATAGCTTCTTCTTTGCTTTGATGTATTCGTCAAAGGTCCCGTGGTAATCTAAATGGTCATGGGTGATATTGGTAAAAACCGCCCCTGCCAATTTCAGGCCCGCCAGCCTCTCCTGTACAATGGCATGAGAACTAGCCTCCATAAAACAGTGGGTGCAACCTTCCTCCAGCATATCCCTTAAAAGCTTCTGCAAACTCACTGAGTCAGGTGTGGTATGGGTAGCAGGAATAACTGTTTCGTTGATCTTATTCTCCACTGTGGACAGCAACCCTGTACTGTAGCCCATCAATAAAAACAACTGATGTAGCATGGTGGCGGTAGTGGTTTTACCGTTTGTGCCTGTGATTGCCACCACTTTGATCTTCTCGGAGGGATTGCCATAAAAGTTACTTGCCATAATTCCCAAGGCCTTGGCTGTGCTTACTACCTGCACATAGGTGATATTCTCCTGAATCAAATTCGGTAGTCTTTCGCAAACGATCACTTTAGCCCCCTTCTCCAAAGAAGCGGCAATAAAATCGTGTCCATCCACCTGTGTTCCACTTACTGCCACAAACACACTTCCTTCTACCACTTTTCTACTGTCAAACACAATATCACGTACTCTTACCTCCATATCTCCGGTAGTAGAAATAAGTGACACCTTATATAATATGTCCTTCAACACTTTCATTTAGCCTAGCACAAGGTTTATGGTTGTATTTGGAATAACTTTAGCCCCAGGGAGGACAGACTGTCTTTGCACTCTCCCTTTTCCCGTATAATTCACTTTGAAACCTTTATTTTCCAATATGAAAAGGGCATCTCTGAGTGACATACCGGACACGTCCGGTACCATAGGCTTATCCGTATCATTCACCTGGAACTGTACAGATTCACTGTCCACCACGGTTTTTACCCATTCTTCAGGATTGGAATCAGCCGACTTCAGCCCGAGCTGCCTGAAAATATGCTGTAGCTCCTCAGCTTTTCCAGCCTTTACAAACGGGGCACTCGGTACCTCAGCGTCTGCTGTGAAAATTTGCTCCTGACTGCTGGGATTGAGCTCTATATCCAGTGCATAAATCCGGTCAGCAATCTCCTTGAATACAGGAGCCGAAACATCACCTCCATAAGCAGCAAAGCCCTTAGGGCTATCTATCACCACTATCATGGAATATTTTGGCCGGTCCGCGGGGAAGTAACCAGCGAAACTGGTGTAGTATCTCTGGGTATAGCGGCCGTCCACCAGCTTCTGGGCTGTCCCTGTCTTACCCGCGATTTTATAATCAGCATTCGCGATATTTTTTGCCGTACCCTGTGTAACCACCCCTTCCAAAAGCCCCTGAAGCTGTTTTATCGTCTTCTCAGAGGCAATCTGCTTCCTCACCACTTCATTGGAAAAGTTTTTTTCAACTGTATTACCTTTCACGATCCCTTTTACGATCATGGGCTTCATCATCACCCCTCCATTTGCCACAGCATTATATAATGCCAACGTATGAAGTGGGTTCAGCTTAGACTCATAACCAATGGATATCCAGGGAAGAGAAGTTCCATACCAATTTTTCCCACCAGGCTTTTTAAAGTAGGGTTTGCCCTCACCGACCAGCTGAAACCCAAAGGGCTCTTTTATCCCCACCTTATCGAGGTAGGCCATGAATTTGGAAGGACTTGAGCCAAAGTGCTCATCAACCAGTTTTGAAATCCCCACATTGGATGATTTCTCAAAAGCCTCCCTTACTGTAATAGTACCGAATCCGCCGTTTTTGGCATCCCTCATCGTGCGGTCATAGAATTTATGCGCACCGTTTCCTGTCTCCACTTTCTCATCGAGACTTACTCTGTTCTCCTCTAAAAGAGCCAACATTGACAGTAATTTGAAGGTGGATCCAGGCTCAGTATTTCCCTGGTCCCCTATGGCAAAATTGTAGTTCTCTCCATAGCCATTCCCACTTTTGTTACGCTGCAGGTTGGTGATCGCCTTGATCTCACCGGTCTTCACTTCCATCACGATGACAGACCCGAACTCCGCATCCCTATCCACCAGCTGCCGAAGAAGAGCCGTCTCTGCCACATCCTGAATATTTACATCCAGGGTGGTAATGATGTCAAAGCCATTTTCAGGTTTAATATCCTCTGCATCGAATACGGGTTTCCATATTCCTCCTGCCAACCGCTGAAACAAGGCTTTCCCCACCTGACCTTTCAGATAGTCATTGAAACTGTATTCTATACCGGCACCGTAATCATCTTCATTCAGAAAGCCCACCGTACGGCTGGCCAAGGAATTGAAGGGGAGATAACGCTTCTCCACTTTTTCGAATATCACACCCCCGCCCAATCGGCCATCCCGGAAAATCGGCCATTGGGACATTTCCTGCATGCCCTGATAGTTGATCTGCTTTCTGTTCAACACCAGATACCGCTTGTTTTCAAGCCTTGCATCATTTATCTGGCGCTTGTATGCCGCCGCTGACTTGTCTTTATAGTAGGCAGAAAGCAATTTTGACAGAGAGTCTAAACCTGCCTTGTACTTATCAGATTTGGCGATGGTGGGATCTATTGCCACCCGATAGAAAGGCAGGCTTGTAGCAAGGAGACTTCCGTCGCTGGCATAGATATTACCACGGGTCGCAGGAACTTCCCTGTACTGAAAATTGATCGTCTCGGCCTGCTCTCTCCACTTGTCTCCATCCTTTAGCTGGAGTTTGGCAATCCGATAGGGTATCGCACATGTTGCCAGTGCAATGAGGATGAAGATCATCCTTACCCGGATCAATATGGAACGCTTTATATTCACTTTTTCACCTCTATTTTTATTGGCGGCTGGTTTAGCTCTACGATATCCTGAGCTGCGACTCTTTTCGCAACCTCAGACTGCATACTACTCAGCATGTACTCGGCCTCCAACGTCGTCACATCTGCGCGAAGGTCTTCCACTTCCTGTTGCGCCCTCTCTATCTTGCGCACCATATTTTCAGCCCTATGGTTTCCCCAGATATAGATCAACGCAAGCAGGGCTATGAACCCTACCGGTGGAACCAGTTGGACAGGCACACCTTCACCCAAGACTCCAGTGATATTCAATTTCTCTTCAATCCAGGTGAAAATGGTTTTACGTGGCCCTCCTTTGGGCTTACCGCCGCTCTTCAGCTTCTTCTTAAACGTATTCTGACTCATTTACCTGTTCGTTTAGCCACTCTGAGTTTTGCACTTCTTGCCCTCGGATTTGCCGCCAGCTCCTCCTCATCTGCCATAATAGCCCCACGGCTCACCGGGTCTAGAGGACGGATCAGATTCCCGTAGAAATCCTTCTCTACCTCCCCTTGGAACTTACCTTTAGCGATGAGATTCTTCACCAGCCTATCTTCCAGGCTATGGTAACTCATTACAACCAGCCTGCCCCCCGGCTTCAGCAGCTCCACTGCATCCAAAAGCATCTCCTCCAATGCTCCTATTTCATCATTCACCTCTATCCTCAATGCCTGAAATACCTGGGCATAATACTTATAATCCTTACCCTTAGGTGCAAACCGCTTTAGGAAAGCCGTAAACCCCTCTGTGGTATCAAATGCCCTTACCGCCCTCTCAGCCACAACTGCCTGAGCCAGGGTCTTCGCATTTTTCACCTCTCCATAAATTCCGAATATCTTATGGAGCCTTCCTTCATCATATTCATTCAAAACCTCCTTTGCTGAGATCCCGGCCGATTGATTCATCCTCATATCAAGTTCCCCGGCAAATCTGGTGGAGAACCCTCTTCCCGGCTCATCGATCTGGTGGGAGGAAATCCCCAAATCAGCAAGAATCCCATCTACTTGTCTCACGCCATAAAGCCGCAGGTACTTTTTCAGATCACGGAAATTGGCCTCTACAAACGTAAACTTATCACTGTCCGGAACATTGATCCCCGCATCCCTATCCTGATCAAACCCATACAGGTGGCCTTTTTCCAGGTACTTTAGGATTTCCCCGGAATGCCCTCCACCCCCAAAGGTGACATCCACGTAAATCCCATTGGGATCAATAGCCAGACCTTCAGTGCATTTGGCAAGCATCACTGGAATATGGTACACAGAGGACGTCATCGTTTAAGAGAGATACTTTTCCATTAATCCAGACAAATCAGCAGGATCGGCAATGATATTCTGCATATACTTGTCAGGGTTCCAGATCTCTATCCTACTCCCCATGCCCACTACCACCAGGTCTTTCTCCAAGCCGGCATAAGCCTGATACAACTTAGGTATCAGCAACCTGCCAGAGCCATCCAATTCCACCTCCACACTGCTGATAAAAAAAGAACGCTGAAGCATCCGCTGTTCCGCATTATTGATGGAAAGGGATTTCACCTGATTCTCAAGCTTTTTATACTCTATCATAGGATAAAGCGCGAGACACTTGTCTTCAGCCATCCGGAGCATAAGCGATGATCCATTAGCCTCTGGGATTGCAGCCTTGATTTTGGCCGGCAACACCAGACGCCCTTTGGGATCTAGCTTACATTCATATTGGCTGTTGAACATTCTCTTTCTTTAGTATGATATGACGGGTTTTAAGTAAAGACAAAAGTAATCAAATGCCATTCACATTCTACCACTTTCCCCCACTTTTTCCCACTTTCATTTAAAAGTAGCCAAAACTTTCTTCCAACCCAATATTTTTTTGAAATTTTCAATGATTTTTTTACTGATAGTCAATGTATTAGGAGAGCATTCCACACACCCCAAATTGGGTCAAATTGACCTATTTTGGGGTATTTATGCATCACATAGGACCTGCAGTCAGCAATGGCATTTTGTAATGCTGTGAAAAGTGGGGCAAATTCCCGTGAAAATGGGAAAGCTCTCTAAAAGTGGGTGAAAATCCCACAGCAAATCATCTTCTAACCCAGCTCAATGATTAAGCTTGCAAAAAATAAATAGACTAATCATAAAAAAAACCTGTCCATAGGGACAGGTCTTTCTTCAGGTTATTTACACACAATTAATTCTTTTTTGGATCCTTCTTACTATACTCTTCTTGCATCTTCTTCTGAAACTCTTCCATTTTTAGGGTAAATTCTTTTTGCCATTCTTCCATCTTGAGTTGGTATGCTTCCATTTTCGGCAGATTTTCTTTTTCCCATTCTTTCATCCGCTGCTCAAACTCCTTCATTCTTGGCGCCTGAGCCTCCTGCCATTCTTTCATCTTTTCCTCATATTCTTTGAGCTTTGGCTCCATTTTCTGCTGCCATTCTTCCATTTTTGCCTTAAACTCGGGTTCCTTTTCTTTCCATTTTGCCTCCCACTCCAAAGCCCTCTCCTCAGATATCTTTACCCATTCTTCCATTTTTTTCAACCTTTTTTCACGCTCCTCTTTTGATAGTTTGGTTGTGTCAAAATGGTAAAAACCGGGGAAACCATCTTCAAAATCAAATGTCAGGGGCTCCATTGGCGGAAACACCATATCATCCGGTATTTTCCCTATTAATTCCTTGGGAAAATCAGGCATGACCATCACATCATTTAAGCCCATGAGAGGGATCTGACCTAGTTCGAGCGTGGGCATCATCTCCCAATCAATATCCGGGCTTCCAAAGAATATCGAATTGCCCTTGCCTCTTAAAACAAGAGTATCACCATTGCTGATCAATGTATCACTATTGACACCAACAAACTGGATGTTCTTTTTTACAGTGATGGCTTTTGATCCGTCTTCCCCTACCGACACTACTGTATCAGTCTGGATATCAGGAATGATACTAATCTCCACTTTTCGATCAGCAGTATCTTTTTCTGCGACAAATGGTTTCAGAGAAACCATCCGGTCAAAGGCTCCCAAACCGGAAGCTTCTTTCGTTAAGGCCTCAGTAAACGGCTCCAGCCTATCAGGCAAAATGCCGGTGTCTTGTTGCGCACTTGCCATAAGGCCTGCGCTCAATAGTAGGGTAAGTAACATGGGTATAGAAATAATAGGGTTTTGTGGATAGGTCTGGGCGGGATACCCAAGAATTCTTTTGATACGCTGTAATGTAGGGTTTCTTCGCTTTCCTGCTGCCAATGCCAATTCCGGCGGGTTTTGATTTGCAAAATTCAGCACCTCGGCAAGTCCATGTGCCAGCTCTTTGGGGGAAACCCCCGCACCCACTACAAGATCATCCGCGGCATTTTCACGCAATTCCTTTACCGTCTGGCTCATCCACCAGTAGCATGGGTGGTAAAAGAACATTATCTCCAGGGAAGACTGGATCAGGTTAGCCAAATAATCATTCCTCTTGATATGCGCCAGCTCATGGGCAACGATGGCTTCCAGTTGCTCTTGGGAAAGATGGAATAGCAATGCTGCTGGCAGGAGGATTACAGGCTTAAAGAAACCAAAGGTTACCGGGGACTGACCTATCTGGATTAGGCGTAAGGAGGGAACTTTTGCCATCCCCATCTTATCACTCATCCGGTATAACACCTTATTCAAGTGAAAATCAGTTACTTCAACAGAAGATTTGCGCAGCATACGGATCTCAGAAAGACTGTTCACCAATCTAAACATAAACAAAAGAGCTCCGACAAACCATATATTGACCAGTAAAGGAAGCTGGGTTTCTATCCATTTGATGGAAGTATCCAAAGGACTCTCCAGCCCCATCTTCCCTGGCACCCCCGGGGCATTGAGCACTAATGCTTCAAGAGCCTCGAAATTTGTATCCAGTGAAGGGCTGAAAAGGGAATATTCGTACAAAAAAGTACTTATAGCCGAAACAAAACTCAGCCCCAGTGCTCCCATAGCAAGTTGATATTTAAAATGGGAGCTTCTCTGATGGAAAAGTTTCAGAGCTCCCCAAAGTAACGCAGCCACTATAATCAACTGCCAGACTGAATGCACCAGGGTCCACCCCATGGCATACAGCAAATTCTCGGGTAACCAATCGTTCAATAATGTCATTTGGTATGGTCTTCAAGTTGATCTAAAAATGCACGTATTTCATCCAAATCTTCCTTGGAAGGTTTTTCCTGTCCAAGTGCCTGCATGACCAGCTTTTGTGCTGACCCTCCGAATGCCGTAGTCACCAGATTGTTCAAAAGGGATTTCTGTGTCTCCTTCTGATTGGTAGACGGACTGTAGATATGGGTCCTGTTAGCCTCATTTCTGCTGACCATCTTTTTGGAATACATGATCTGAAGCGTTTTTAATGTAGTAGTATATCCCGTATCCTTGGTCTTGGAAAGGCGCTCATGAATCTGCCTCACACTGGCCGTCTTCATCTCCCATAAAATGGATAAAATCTCTAATTCAGACTCTGTTGGTTTACTCATAACACACTATACGATGACTTTCGTACCAAAGATATACGAAGCATATCGTAATTTCAAAAAATCTACGAAAATAATCGTATTAAAATGTGTTAAGATTCTGATTTATAGTGACATAAAAATCATTTCAAGCTTAAAATTCTGTTTCGCCCTTTTTTCTCCAGTATTTCCCTGACCATTTCGCCTACCCATGGCCAGGATCCTGCCAATTTGGCAAGCATCCCCCGTGATTTTGGAATGCACACCTGCATTTTAGGGCTGTCCATCAACCTCAATAGCACATGTGTAATATTCTCTGGACGTAGTGTCTTCCTCGATCCACTGAATGCAAGCTTCGCCTCATCCGGAAAGTTCAACTGCATATCCAGCATCGGTGTCTGCACCAAATCCGGACAGACAACGGAGACATCCACTCCATAATCCCGGTACTCGGCAGCCACCGCAAGACTAAATCCTCTGATTGCAAATTTTGATGCAGTGTAAAGGCTCAGTCCAGAGACAGGTACCAAACCCGCAAGAGATGAAACATTAATGATATGACCAAACTCCTGAAACTTCATCTCATCCCCTATAATCTTTGTGCCGAGTATACTTCCCTTGGTATTTACTTCAAGCTCCTTATTCAAGTCTTCCAGACTTACATCAGCTATAAATTTGGGGCGCATTATCCCGGCAATATTAAAAAGATGGGAATAGGGCCTCCCCCTTTTCTTGGCTATGGAAAGAGCATTCATCCAGGTTTCGGTCTCCACCACATCGCCCACACAGAAATTCAGCCTATCCGATTCCTGAAATTCCCTTGCCAACGCATGGGCATCACAGTCAATTAAAACCAATTCACAACCTTTATCGCGTAAGGTCTGAGCCAGATGTAAACCGATGCCACTCGCAGCACCTGTAATGAGAATCAAAGAATTATCCATCAAAAGTAATTTTAAGATTTTGGGTCAAATAATTAACTGCTCAGGTTCTGAACCAATAGGCCTTCGCAATAGTTGTATAGACATTGAATTTCAACTTGCACCAACTGACCGATGAACAACCAACAAGAACTTTTAAAACCTATTAAGGTTGGGGATTTAAATCTTCCCAACAGGGTGTGGATGGCCCCCATGACCAGAAGCCGCGCCACAAATACAGAAAACAAACCATTTGAACTACATACGAAGTATTATTCTCAGCGGACTTCAGCAGGATTAATAATTTCTGAAGGGTCCCAGATCTCCAAAATAGGTGTCGGCTATATTAATACGCCGGGTATTTATTCAAAAGATCAGGTAGGGGGATGGAAAAATGTGACTACTGCAGTACATGAAAAAGGCGGGCACATTTTCATCCAATTGTGGCACGTAGGAAGGATTTCACATCCTGATTTTCACAATGGAGAGTTGCCTTTGGCCCCTTCTGCCATAAACCCCGGAGAAAAATCCTACACCCCGGAAGGATTCAAGGAGACTGTGACTCCCAGAGCCATGACCTTGGATGAAATCAAACAGACTGTGGAAGACTTCAAAAATGGAGCAATAAATGCGATGGAGGCAGGATTTGATGGGGTAGAAATCCATGCTTCAAACGGTTATCTGCTGCATCAATTCTTCAATGCGACCAGTAATGTAAGGACGGATGAATACGGTGGGACTATAGAAAACAGAGCCAGAATATTGTTCGAAATCATAGAGGCAATAAAAGAAGTGATACCAACCCATAAAATCGGAGTAAGGCTAAACCCTTCCCTCAATGGCGTGTTTGGTATGAAAGCAGACGAGCAGACGATTCCGACTTTTGATTATATCATAAAAAAACTGAACGGTTATGATCTGGCTTATCTGCATCTATCTGAGCCTTTTTCAGATGTTTCCGACATCCCTTATCTGGAATCCAATATAGCCAAGCGATACCGGCCTGTATATAAAGGTGTCCTTGTCATCAACGCAGGCTTTGACCAGAAAAAAGGCAATAAAGTAATTGAAGATGGGCTTGCAGATGCAGTCTCCTTTGGAAAGCTGTTTATTTCCAACCCAGACCTTCCGGAAAGATTTGCGCAAAACGCAGAGCTGGCCAAATGGAATGAAGACACCTTCTACACACCCGGCGAAAAAGGCTACACGGATTACCCGAGCCTTAAAGAGGCAAAAGTTGGTTAATTCACCCAAAGGCCGGAAATTCCGGCCTTTATTTTAATCCTGTCCTTATGTGCCTGGTAGTAATTTCCTGGAAAAATCATACTGATCACCCTTTACTGATCAGTGCAAACCGCGATGAGTTCTTTGAAAGGCCGACAGCCGCGCTTCATCTATGGGAGAGCGGATTTTATGCAGGAAAAGACCTTAGGGGAGGCGGAACCTGGCTCGGTGTACATCCGAATGGCAGGTGGGCTTTATTAACTAATTTCAG
This sequence comes from Algoriphagus sp., assembly GCA_048819475.1. Lineage (GTDB taxonomy): Bacteria > Bacteroidota > Bacteroidia > Cytophagales > Cyclobacteriaceae > Algoriphagus. The sequence goes on along the minus strand of JBMDXP010000060.1, from coordinate 128,727 downwards.
GGATTTCCATACGGTCCCATCTTCTCCACTGATAAGTAGGGGAAGCCTGGTCAAAGACTTTCTTGAAAGTGGAATAACCCCGGAAAACTATCTGCAAGTGATAAACAGTTCCAAGGAAAAATATGACGGTTTCAACCTTCTCGTTTCTGACGGTAAGGCCTTGTTCTACCTGAGCAGTCATACCGGTAAACCGGAAGAATTGACCCCGGGAATCTATGGGCTGAGCAACGGCTTGATTAATAGCCCCTGGCCCAAAGTGGACTTGGCCAAAAAACAGCTAAAGGAGTTGCCATCCAGCCAGATTTCTGAAGACCGCCTTTTATCCTTGCTTAAATCCACAGCGACCTATCCTCTGGACCTTCTTCCTCGAACTGGGGTACCTGAACTTTTGGAGATCAAGCTTTCTGCGCAACTGATCCGGTTAAACGATGATTACGGAACCGTCTCCTCTACGGCTGTAATCCTTGACAAGGACCATAATCTTTCTATAAAAGAACGTAGATTTCAGTGGGATTATGCTATGTACACAGATGTCGGCTATCAATTCCCGATCACCCAAACCTTTTGAACAATATGGAAAATTACTATGATGTAGTGATTATAGGCGGAGGGCCTATCGGGCTAGCCTGCGGGGTGGAAGCCAAAAAATCAGGGCTTAACTATATTATCCTTGAAAAAGGGGCTTTGACTAACTCCATTTACAACTATCCGGTGAACATGACTTTTTTTTCGACCTCTGACAGGCTTGAGATGGCGGACATACCGTTTATGTCCATCGGGGTGAAACCTACCAGAACAGAGGCTTTGGAATACTACAGGCGTATATTTTATCATTTTGAGCTTAAGGTCAACCTCTATGAAGAGGTGCTGCAGATGGAGAAGTCTACTGATTATTTTGATGTGACCACGACCAAATCTTCCTATAGATCAAAAAACATCGTATTAGCTACAGGATTCTATGATTTACCCAATCTGATGGAAATTCCCGGGGAAACCCTTCCTAAAGTACAGCATTATTACAAGGAGCCCTGGCCCTTTATTGCCCAAAAAGTACTGGTGGTAGGCGGTGCAAATTCCGCGGTGGATGCCGCCTTGGAAACGTGGAGAAAAGGAGCGGAAGTAACAATGGTACTGTTGGAAGACGAAGTCGATCAGAATGTAAAATATTGGGTGAGGCCTGACATCATGAACAGGATAAAAGAAGGTTCAATCAAGGCATTTACAAGATCCAAAGTAAAAGAAATACATGAAAAGTATGTTGTGCTCACTACGCCCCATGGCGAAGTGAGCATACCAAATGATTTTGTCTTGGCTATGACTGGGTATAAACCCAATTTCTCACTTCTCAACCAGTTGGGGGTAGAGCTTAGCCTAGATGAAAAACAGCAACCTTGCTATGACGAAGCCAATCAGGAGTCCAATGTTCCAGGCGTATATCTTGCAGGTGTGGTATGTGGCGGATTGAACACCCGTGAATTCTTTATCGAAAACAGTATAGTACATGCACGTATAATCATGAAAGATATCAGTAAAAAGCTGCCCTAAACAGGGGAAAGGGACAGCGGGTAACCCCTTCACGACAGATCTAGCCTCAAAAAACCACTATTGAGGCCTATAAATTCTTTGAATACAGGCAAATAACCGCCTGGATAAGAAAAAATCGACCTGCGAACTCCTCCGAAAGCCTTACCTTTGTGAATCATTATGAAGAAGAAACCATTTACAGTTGTCTATGAAGACAACCATCTGATCGTCGTCAACAAAGCTGCCGGTATTCTGGTGCAAGGCGACAAAACAGGCGATAAAACATTAACTGACTATCTCAAAGACTATATAGCACATAAATATAACAAGCCGGGGGCTGTGTATTTACACCCTATACACCGTCTTGACAGACCAGTAAGTGGTCTTGTTGCTTTTGCACGCACCTCCAAAGGTCTGGAGCGAATGATGGAAATATTCCGGAAACGGGACATCCATAAAGTATACTGGGCTGTGGTGAAGCGCAGACCCAGAGAGGAGCAGGGAAAACTCACCCACTATCTAACAAAGGACGAGCAAAAAAATATCGTAACCGCCCATGAGCGTGAAGTACCGGGTTCACAGAAAGCAGAGTTGAACTATAAAACACTTGGTCATATGAATGACCATTGGCTGCTGGAGGTAAGACCTATTTCTGGACGTCCTCATCAGATACGGGTCCAACTGGCTTCGATGGGATGCCCCATACGCGGGGATCTCAAATATGGTTTCTCAAAGGCAAACCCTGATGCAAGCATCAATCTCCATGCATTCCACTTGATATTCACACACCCCATAAAGAAAGAAAAGCTTTACCTTAGGGCCGCTCTTCCGGAAGAAAAATTCTGGGAGCAATTCCTTGATCTGGAAAACATAAAAGCCAAAGATCAGCATATTGACAATACATTCTCGGGCTAATGTGCCGTTAAGCATTCAATGTATACACACCTCCTATAGACGGAACCATGACTTTGGGGACTCCGGGAAACAATTTTGAAAAACCATGAAATCCTTCCTTCTAATTTTCGCTGCTGTCTTAATTCTGGCTTCCTGCGAATCTGACAATGAACCCAAGACAATCTATATTGTACGGCATGGGGAGAAGCAATTGGCTGGAACAGATCCTGAGCTAGCTGTTGCCGGACAGGCGAGGGCTGATAAACTTTCCCAGATCCTGGATGGGGAAAATATCAAGCACATCTTCAGTACCCCGTATAAGAGAACGCGGGACACCGCCGCACCGACAGCCTTAGCAGCCGGTATTGAAATCCAAACTTATGACCCCAGCAACCACGATTCCCTCGTGGCCAAACTCCGGAGTCTGGAGGGAAACATCCTGGTGGTGGGACACAGCAATACAGTGAGCAAACTGGCCAATTACTTTATAGGAGAAGCAGAAAAATTTGAGGATCTGGATGATATAGATTATGAATACATCTATATCGTGTCCCTTGGCAGAAACGGGGAAAGCATCATAAGAAAAACTTACAAAGATTTTTAAACCAGCACGACTTCTATCCCTTTTCCCTCCAGTTTCTCTTTATAGAGTTCAGGAATTCCATCATCTGTGATTATGACATCAACATCCTCCAGATCGCAGATTTTCCCAAAACCCTTTTTGCCAAATTTACTGCTATCCACCAATACGATGGTTTTCTGAACCGAGCGTATCATTAATGCATTCAAATGAGCCTCCATCATATTGGATGTGGTAAGGCCATGCTCTAAACTGATCCCATCCACACTCAGAAACAGCTTGCTGCAGGCAAAATTAGCCAGCATTTCCTCAGCATAATGTCCTACCACAGAGCTGCTGCTTTTCCTGACCACCCCTCCCAGCTGTACCAGCTCCACCTCCGGAGAATCAATCAGGGCCAAGGTCACATTCATGGCCGCTGTAAGGACTGTCAAACTGCTGGTTTTGGGGATTGCCTGAGCGAAAGATCCCACTGTAGTGCCAGAACCCACAAGAATCGCTTCGTATGGCTCCAGGTATTCCAAAGCCTTCTGTGCTATCCTCCCTTTCTCTTCCACCTGTTCCAGCTTCTTGATCTGAACAGACCTGTCTGAAACATAGGGCGATAAAGGGGTGGCACTGCCATGGGACCTGTATAGCAACCCCTTCTCCTCCAAGACCCTTAAATCTTTGCGGACGGTAACCATGGTTACATCCATTGATTTAGCCAATTCCGAGACAGAAACAAACCCTGCCTGATTCAATTCTTCCAGAATAAATTTATGTCTTTCCGCTATGGTCATTTTTTGCCTTTACTACCCGAGTCTTGGACAAAGGTAAAAGTTTTAAAGAATCACCGCATATTTACTTTCTATTTATTTCTTTTTCTTTCTTTTTGTTCTAGTTTTGAAATCAATAAGCAACAAAATGAACAGAGAAGAAAACCTAAACCAACTTAAGGATGATTCTAAGATTTGGGATATAGCTGTGATCGGAGGGGGTTCTTCAGGGCTTGGAGTTGCATTGGATGCCATTTCCAGAGGCCTATCGGTGATCCTGTTGGAAAAATCGGATTTCGCCAAGGGTACTTCAAGCAGAAGCACAAAGCTTGTCCATGGCGGTGTGAGGTATTTAGCTCAGGGTGACATCACACTTGTACTGGAAGCTCTGAAAGAGCGCGGAAGATTACTCGAAAACGCACCACACCTAACCCATAATCAACCTTTTATCATCCCTGTTTATACCCGGTGGGACAGAGTCCAGTATAGCATCGGCCTGAAAATATACGATTGGATGGCAGGCAAATTACGGCTGGGAAAATCCCGGTTCATTTCAAAAGAGGAAACTATCCGACGGCTTCCTGCCGTGCTTCAAAAAGGCCTCCTTGGTGGGGTAGTATATCATGACGGGCAATTTGATGATGCAAGACTGGCCCTGAGTATTGCCCAGACGGCAGATGAAGCCGGTGCTTGCATATTGAATTACATGAAAGTCGCTTCCCTTAAAAAAACAGATTCCGGAAAAATTTCCGGATTGATCACACAAGATGTTATTTCAGGGGAAAAGTATGCCCTCCAGGCAAAAATGGTGGTCAATGCCACAGGGGTATTTGCTGACAAGATCCTACAGATGGACAATCCCGGTGCATCCAAAACGATCCAACCCAGCCAAGGGATCCACCTGGTGCTGGATCAGGAGTTTTTGGGAGGGTCCGATGCACTGATGATTCCAAAGACCAAGGATGGCAGGGTTTTGTTTGCAGTACCCTGGCATGGAAAACTCGTAGTAGGCACCACGGATACACTCCGGGAAAAACCAAAGCTGGAACCCGAGGCTTTGCAGCGTGAAATTGATTTTGTTCTGGAAACTGCGAGTGGATATTTAACCAAAAAACCGACTAGAAATGACGTAAGGTCAGTGTTTGCAGGGCTACGCCCCCTGGCCAGACCTAAAGAAGGAAGCACAAAGACCAAGGAAATTTCGCGTTCTCATAAAGTAATCCCTTCCGATAGCGGCCTGATCACTATTACAGGAGGAAAATGGACGACCTTCCGCAAAATGGGTGAAGACACGGTTCGCTATTTCACTCAAATCACCGGAGAGAGACTGGAGAAAAGCACATCTGCCATGATGAAGATCCATGGGTACACTACACAGCTTCCCGATGGACATTGGCAGGTCTATGGAACTGACGCAGCCGCCATACAGGCTTTGGCCCTGGAAAACCCGGAATGGAACAGGCCACTGCATCCTGGTTTTCCCAATCTTGCAGTAGAAGTGATCTGGGCAGTAAGGAAAGAGATGGCTATAAAAATAGAAGATGTTCTATCCCGAAGAATTCGTATTTTAATCCTTGATGCCCAAGCTGCCATAGACACCGCTCCCTTGGTATCCCGTCTTATGGCAGGGGAGCTGGGTAAAAATGAGGAATGGATCACAAAAGAACTTGCTGATTTTCAGAAGACAGCAGAGAAATACCTGATCAGAAAATAATACAACATGACCCAAAAGAAACCCTATATCATGGCTTTGGACCAAGGCACCACCAGTTCCAGAGCAATCATTTTTAACCATGCAGGACAAATCATCTCCGTTTCACAAAAAGATTTTAAGCAGCATTTCCCTCAATCTGGATGGGTAGAACATGACCCCCAGGAAATATGGAAGACACAGTCCTCTGTGATGATAGAGTCGCTCGTGGAAAAAGGGATCAGGTCAGATGAGATAGCAGCCATCGGAATCACCAACCAACGTGAAACCACCATTGTTTGGGACCGTAACACCAGTGAGCCCATCTACAATGCCATCGTTTGGCAAGACAGGCGAACAGCGGAATTCTGTAATGAGCTGAAAGAGAAGGGGCATGCGGAACTGGTATCCTCGAAAACGGGACTAATTATCGATGCCTATTTTTCAGGAACCAAGATCAAATGGATTCTTGACAATGTAGAGGGGGCTAGGGAAAAAGCCGAAGCGGGCAAGCTTGCCTTTGGAACAGTGGACTCTTGGTTGATATGGAAACTTACTGCCGGCAAAAATCACTTAACCGACATCACCAACGCCAGCCGTACAATGCTTTTCAACATCCATACCCAATCCTGGGATGAGGATCTGTTGGCTTTATTGGATATTCCCAAATCCCTGTTACCGGAAGTTAAATCATGCAGTGAAGTGTTCTGTGAAACCGCCGGGGATGTACTCAGTGTAAAGATTCCGATTTCAGGCGTGGCTGGAGATCAGCAAGCTGCATTATTCGGGCAACTGTGCACCGAAGCAGGCATGGCCAAAACCACGTACGGCACTGGGTGTTTTCTGGTGATGAATACCGGGCCGGAAGCTGTGCAGTCAAAAAATCAATTGCTCACAACCATAGCTTGGAAAATCGGCGATGAAACCAATTACGCACTGGAAGGCTCTGTCTTCATAGGCGGGGCGGCCATCCAGTGGCTAAGAGACGGGATCGGACTTTTTGGGAATGCGAAAGAATCCGAGAACTTAGCCATAAGTCTTGATGATAACGACGGGGTCTACTTTGTGCCTGCCCTAGCCGGACTGGGTGCCCCACACTGGGATCAAAATGCAAGAGGTGCTTTTTTTGGAATCACCAGAGGTACCACCACAGCACATTTGACAAGGGCTGCATTGGAAGCGATTGCTTACCAGGTATACGATGTCCTCAAAGCAATGGAAAAAGACAGCGGCAAGCCTACCCAGGAATTGCGGGTGGACGGCGGCGCTACAGCGAACAATTTTCTTATGCAGTTCCAGGCAGATCTTCTGGACTGCGAAATAAAACGGCCTAAAATAATAGAAACTACTGCCATTGGGGCTGCTTTCCTGGCCGGATTGGCTGTCGGATTCTGGCGCAGCAGAGAAGAACTACAATCTCTCTGGAATGCTGATCAGAGCTTCCAACCTAAAATGGATGTTGACACCCGCAAAAAGCTGCTTCATTTTTGGCACAAAGCAGTGGACCGCTCCAAAAACTGGGTTGAATGACTTTATCTCCACCTAATTTCCGTGATGATCACGCAAATCATTAACCTATGAATCCTTACGTAGCTGAATTAATCGGGACCGGCATTCTCATCCTTTTGGGATCAGGAGTGGTGGCCAATGTCGTACTGCCCCAGACTAAAGGAAATGGTTCCGGATGGCTCGTCATTACTACCGCCTGGGCTCTGGCGGTATTTACAGGAGTGGTGGTAGCTGGCCCCTACAGTGGCGCCCATCTAAATCCCTCGGTGACCATCGGCCTGACCCTGGCAGGGAAATTTGAACCTTCAATGGTCATAGGGTATATTCTATGCCAGGTTCTTGGCGCGATGATTGGTGCTGGAATCTCCTGGTATTTCCATAAACCGCATTTTGAGGCTACCCAAGACCCAAAAGCACTCGCGGCCCCTTTTGCCACTAGTCCTGCTATACGGAATTTACCCAGCAATCTGTTTTCAGAAGTAATCGGAACTTTTGTTTTGATTTTTGTTATTCTACACATTACCGGAGCATCCTTGGAAGATGATAGTGCTACCCCTATCGGGTTAGGCTCTGTAGGTGCTATCCCGGTGGCTTTTTTGATCTGGGTGATTGGGCTTTCCCTCGGAGGCACCACAGGATATGCCATTAATCCTGCGAGGGATCTTGGCCCCAGAATCATGCATCAACTTTTGCCCATCAAAGGAAAGGGAGACAGTGATTGGTCCTATAGCTGGATCCCCATAGTAGGGCCAATCATCGGCTGTGCATTGGCCGCAGGATTGTACTTGGCCATCGGAAGCTAGAAAATATCTCCTAAGCACAAAATTCAGGATATATACAGACATTCGTTTGAAACTCACCAGGCACTAGGCAAAACCCTTCTATAAAAAGACCAAAAACTCATCCAAATCGGACCCGTTTATACCCCTGCAACCTTGGGTTGGTCTCTATCTCAAAACCTCTCTGGCGATTACCATCTTCTGAATTTCGGAAGTTCCTTCCCCGATGGTACACAGCTTGGAATCCCTGTAATATTTCTCCACAGGATAGTCTTTCGTGAAACCATACCCTCCAAATATCTGGACTGCCTCATTGGAAACCGCTACACAGACTTCCGATGCATAATATTTTGCCTGTGCTCCGGCCAAGGTGACTTTCTCCCCCCGGTTTTTAAGGTCCGCAGCCTTGAATATCATTAGCCGGGCAGCTTCCACCTGAGTGGCCATATCTGCCAACTTAAAAGAAATCCCCTGAAACTGGCTGATAGGCTTGTTGAATTGCTGACGCTCTTTTGAATAGTGAATCGAGGCCTCCAATGCTCCTTCTGCGATTCCAAGAGAAAGAGCAGCAATGGAAATCCTTCCTCCATCCAGAACTTTCATCGATTGGATAAATCCACTCCCCACTTCCCCCAAAACCTGGCTCTCATGTATCTTACAGTCTTCAAAGATCATTTCGGCTGTCTCTGAAGCCCTCATCCCCAGTTTATCCTCTTTCCTGCCACCTCTGAATCCAGGGGTTCCTTTCTCCACTACAAAAGCCGTCATGCCATGGGAATCTCCTATTTCCCCTGTACGTGCGATCACGACAGCGATATCACCGGAAACACCATGTGTAATGAAATTTTTTGCTCCGTTTATGATAAAATATTCACCTTCTTTTTGGGCCACTGTCCTCATATTTCCTGCATCAGATCCTGTATTTGGCTCGGTCAGGCCCCAGGCACCCAGCCATTCACATGTGGCCAGCTTAGGCAGATATTTAAGTTTTTGCTCCTCTGAACCAAACATCAAAATATGGCCACAGCAAAGCGAATTATGTGCCGCCATCGAAAGTCCAATAGATGGGTCCAATTTCGACAGTTCCGATATAGCTGTCACATACTCAAAATAACCGAAACCGGAACCTCCATAAGCCGTGGGTATCAAAACGCCCATAAGCCCGAGCTCCCCCAGCTTTTTGAACAATTCAACAGGAAAATGTTGCTTGTCGTCCCATTCCTTTCTGTATGGTGTTATTTCTTTTGCACCAAAATCCCGGATCATCTTTGCGATCATCCCCTGATTCTCATTTTCGGTGAAATCTAGCATTTGAGTTATTGTTAGGGTTTATATCTAGTATCAGATACTCCAAGTTTCAGATTAAGTTTCATTCCCTGCAATTGGAAACACCAAAGATAATTCTATCCTAACCCAGAAATAGCCCTGACATATCTCTCTACTCTATCAATCTCCATAGGAGTGGACTGCCATTTATTTTCACACAATAATTCCTATGGATTGTTGTCAAAGAACTGATTTTTATCTTAAGTTCTTTCCCCCAAATAATCCCATGCAAAATAAAACATTCTTTACCCTTTGCTGATGCTCCTGGGCATTGGGCCCGATTTTTCCGAAAGCCCCAAAATTGTCATTGACAACCTTCTACTTCGGCTACATAAGCTCAAAGTCCCTGAGGATCAACCCTAGATTCTGAGTAATTTATTTGGCATTTTTCGTCTGTAAATCCTGACTCAGCCCACCACTAGGTAAAGCTATCCATGGAAGTAGCCGAATAACCCAGCCACCGACGGCTATGGCATTTCTCCAAACATCCTGACTCTATTACAACTCCACCCCTTGCTAAGAAAACTAGTCCAGAGTCCAGGGTAAAATTAAGATCAGGCAAGGATCGGTACAGGTAACTCTGGACCCCACAGGAATTCATCTATGATTCCAGTAATCCCTAAGCGATCACTTCCCCGTAAAAGGGGTATATCCCATCCAGTCCACTTGCACCTCATACCTTCCCCGAGGCTTTTCGATCGAGTTAGGATTGGTCTCCACAGGCCAATTATCAGTATGCCAGAAATTCATCCTGTATTTTGATGGATGCTGCGGTATTCCCACGTTTTTCCCCTGATAATCCCAAAGCACTACAGTATCTGCAGTAACAGGGTCCAGCATCCACCAACGGATCCTGTTGCTATACCAATCAAAGCCGTACGTATAAAACCGGGACGAGGCATCGTACCCAGAGATGGGATGGATCGTTTCAGGTTGGTTTTGCACCCCTACCAAGGGCTCTCTGATGTCCTCATCTTCTTTTCTGTACTCAGAGGAATGAATTTCCCCAGTTGCCATGTTAATTGTCCTCCCCACTCTTTTCAATTCACCGTGCTCCCCCGTCCAGGTGCCTATGTAAATTATCCGTGGATCAGCAAGTAACCATTCAAAATCTATCTCACTCAAGCCTTCTTCTTCATCCATATGATAGGTAAAGTATCCCACAACCGCCCCTACATCTGGCTGATTCGCTGTCACATCAGGGATTTTTAACCGGGCCGAGTAAGTCCCAAAATGCGTTAGTCTCTTTGATATAATCTCCGGCCCTTTACCGGCTCCTGCCTCTTCTTTCGGATCAAGCTTGAGGGAGAGGATTTTACTCCCTTTTTCATCCCTTGATCTTTTTCCTGATGTCCACTTAAATCCCGCTTTGGTACCTGCGGATCCATACCTGAAAAAGACAGGATTCTTTTCTGAAAAATCTTCTCTAAAAGCCCCGTGGAACACTTCCTGCTGCATGTCAGCACGCAAAAGTGTAGAAAACAAGATACCCATTACGAAAAGTTGCTTCATGATTATACCTATTTTGCTTACCGAATCAGCTTGAACTACGTGCACTTATCAGGAAGTGCAAATGTAACATACGTCCTCTACTCCTGTGCCCTTTCCTCCCCTGGCTAATACGATAAAACAGGCTTGCATCGCATAGAATGCTGGAGTAACAAGCACCCTGATTCTTTTATCTCTTGTAGCCGTTATCGAAACCATCGATCATCTATAATGCGCCCCATCGATATAATCGATTCAGTTGTTTTATCATTGTTTTTCAATTGGTAGATGGAATCTCGTATAGCTGATAATCATCCCGGAGTGAGACTTTTTAGTCATGCTAGATTTCAATGGGCAAATCCCAACAACCTCTCATGTACTGGACTTCCTTCTGAAAACCACATTCAAGGCAAATATCACAAAGCCCAATGCAGTCCACAGTGCCATATCCCTTAGTTCAGTGGCCTGTGTTCCACTGAGCAACCAGAGTGTTGCCATAATCCCACATACCGCGAGCGTTTTCCCGAAGGGAATACGGTAATAGTCCCCCGCTGGACTTTTCTTACGGAGCTTCAGCAAGGCGCCACACACCAATAAATAGATTAACAGCCTGGCAATAACCGAAATAGCCAATGAACCCATAAAATCCCATACAACGGCCACTATGACTACCAGCGCAGCAAAAAACAGTACTGCCACGGTAGGTGTACGGAATCTTGGGTGAACAAAAGAAAAGAATCCCGGAAGCTGCCCTGACTCGCTCAGAGCAAATGGAAGCCGTGACCCACTGAGTATTTGCACATTCAGGGTCCCTAAAATAGAGAGGACTGCACCGATGGTGATAAAAAGTCCACCACCATAGCCCATAGACCCAGTGGCGGCATCTGCGAGGGGTTTATCTGAGGATGCCAGCCCTGGCAAAGTACCTATGGAGACAAACTGGATCAAAACATAAATCACCGCAATAATGATGGCCGCAGTCATCAGGGCAAAAGGTAAGTTTTTTCTGGGGTTCTGAACTTCTCCGGAGATCACCAACCCGGCCTCAAAACCCCCAAACGCAAAAATCAACAGCAAGGCAGTATTTGCGAAATCAGGCATGGATGGAGGAGAGCTAAAATCAAATGCCTCAGGATCAAGAAAAAATAACCCTACCCCGATGAATACAGAAAGCGGGACCAACTTTGAAACCGTCAGGAAATTGGTTGTCCGCGTAGAATCTTTGATCCCCAATAAATTAATACTGGTCAAAATCCCTGTGACGGTCAAGATTAGAGTTATCCTCATCCACTCCTCCTGAAACACCGGTGAGAAAAAGGCCAGGTAAATCACCAGCAGATTGATCAATGTGGCATAGCTGAACAGTCGGGTAAGCATCAAAACCCAACCGACAGCAAATGCAGGCACATCTCCGAATGCCTCTTTGGTGTAAAGATAAGGACCACCGGTTTTGTCAAACCTTGAACTCACCTCCATAAATACCAGGATGAGCACCAGCATTACAGCAGCACATACACCAAATGCAAGGAGAGAATACGGCCCTGAAAGTGCATATGCCTTTGCCGGTAAACCGAAAATACCTGCTCCGATGACAGAGTTAATGATAAGAAAAACCAGGTCCCATTTGCGGATCCCTCTTTTTAGCATGGAGGATTAATTTGAAAGGGAAAATAGGGAGATTAATCAGCAATCAATCACTAATGGTCAAAATCATATCTTCAAGCCTACAACTTCTCATGAAAAACACCATTTACCTGTACTCCCCTCTCCATGGATATCTGTTGTAAGTCCATTCTATGTCAGACACTTCTATAGTAGGAATGGCTGAAAAAGTCTCAGCTATGCCAGCTTCAAGCCGCCCGGGTGATGATGCATGCTTATACTTCGAATGAAGGCAACGTAGAAGAGGATAGGGCTGAGGCCAGCTCAAAAAAATACCGTTTTGGGTTTTTCCGGTGTATGGATAACGGGCTATCGTCTTCAAAAAGCTTGCACTTGCTGAAAAACAGCTTGCCTAAAAATGGTCTGCTCATTCAAAATTAGGGCTTCCAATCTTTTACTGGCGTTTTTCAGCAGGCCCTATATTACCCCTGATCTTCCCAAACTACCTTGTGCCGTTAATAAAGTTGCATTTGTAAAATATCTTGATCAAATTCCATAATAGATCTGGATTTAATCTTTTAAGTCAAATACAAACTTATATACCCAAAATGAAAAAAATTATCCTACTTCCACTCTTTTTAATCATCGGATTTATTCATGCACAAAGTATTGAAGGTGCCTGGAAAATGACGCAGTCGAATGGTAAAGAGGTGACGGATACGGAATACATCAAGATCTACCAAGATGATTACTTTGCCTTTGGGGCTAAAAACAAGGAAGACAATCATTTCATAGGGGCTGGTGGAGGCCCGTTTCGGGTAGAAGGTCAGAAATACATGGAGACGTACGATTTCTTTACCACTGATCCTGAAAAAGTAGGGAGCAACATGGAGTACAAAGTGGAATTATACACTAACAAAATGGTGATTTCATCCAAAGCCAATGGAACTGATCGGGTAGAAGTATGGGAGAAATTACCCGCGGGGAAAGATGCCCTAACCGGCAACTGGGTGATTACCGGAAGAAAGCAAAATGATGCGATTTCAAGGTCTACTCCAGGAGCCAGACGTACGGTCAAAATTCTCAGCGGCGGAAGATTTCAATGGATAGCTTTTAATTCTGAAACCAAGGAGTTTTCAGGCACTGGCGGGGGCACTTACACCGCCAAAGACGGGAAATACATTGAGAATATCACCTTTTTCTCCCGGGATGACAGCAGAGTTGGGGCTAGTCTTGACTTTAACTTTGAGGTTATTGATGGGGAATGGCACCATAGCGGCATGAGTTCTACAGGGAACCCTATCTATGAGATCTGGACACCCTATGCCAAAGGTTACAAGGCTGCAAAATAACCGCAAGGGTTAAGAAAAAAGCCAGACCCCGCATTCTTTAAGCTAGAATGCGGGGTCTCTCTTTTGGTGGATGTACGCGTTAAGCTTCTACCGTGTAGAGTTCTTTCAATTTGGAGATGGTATAATCCACATCCTCGATCTTAGTAAACCTACTGAAGGAGAATCTTACTGCGTCCCTATCTGGGGTGTGTCCCAGTGCCCGGAGGACATGTGACCCAACTGACGCTCCAGAACTGCATGCCGAACCGCCAGAAGCAGAAATACCTTCCAAATCCAGATTAAATAAAAGCATACCCCGGTTAGCCTCTGAGGAAGGTAGGCTCACACTCAGTACGGTATATAAGCTTTGGTCCAGATCACCCGAAAGCCCATTAAATTCGACTCCGGGTATTTCCTCTTTTAGGCTATGGATAAAATGTTTCTTCAGTGACTCTATGTGTGCCTGATGCCCGGACATTTCTCCATAGGCTATTTCCAAGGCCTTGGCGATGCCGATAATCCCTATCACATTCTCCGTACCACCTCGCATATTCCGCTCCTGGGCTCCACCATGAATGAAGGGATGGATTTTTTTGTCTTTTCTTACATATAAGAAGCCGGATCCTTTGGGTCCATGGAACTTATGTCCTCCGGCCACTATAGCATCTACTGGGATAGCCTTAAGGTCATGGATATAATGCCCCATAGTCTGTACTGTATCCGAATGGAAGAATGCGTCATATTCTCTGGCAATAGCTCCAATCCTGTTAAGATCATTGAGATTGCCGATTTCATTATTTGCATGCATCAATGATACCATGCTTTTTGGGTTGGTCTTCAGCAATTCTTCCAGTTGGCCCAGGTCAATCTCACCCTTGGTACTTACATCCAGAATACTCAGTTTGATACTCCCCTTCTTCTCACAGGCTTCCAAGGTATGCAGCACAGCGTGATGCTCCAAAGGTGAAGTGATGGCGTGGTTGATCCCATGACTTTCAATGCCACAGACAATCGCAGTATTATCAGCTTCCGTACCTCCTGAAGTAAAGAAAATCTCTGAAGGACTTGCATTCAGCAACTCAGCCACCAGTTTCCTGGATTTTTCTATGGCACTTCTCACTTCTCTTCCATGGCTGTGCACAGAAGAAGGGTTACCATAGTGGCTTCTCATAAAAGGCAGCATGGCCTCGATCACCTGATCGTCCATGGCTGTGGTGGCGGCGTTGTCTAAATAAACTTTCATGGTACTGCTTTGGGTATATATATTCTCGTATTCCACTTAGGTAATGCTAGGAAGCATTCACCACTTCTTTGATATCCTGCATAATTTTCTTTGCCAGATGCTCCGCCGTTGCTTCAGATTCAGACTCGGAATAAATACGGATAATAGGCTCTGTATTTGATTTTCGAAGATGTACCCATTCCTTATCAAACTCTATTTTCACTCCATCTATATCATTGACTGGATGCTTCCTGTACTTGTTTTTTATTTCCGCAAGGATCCTATCCACATCAATGTCGGAAGTAAGCTCAATCTTGTTTTTGGATATATAATAATTGGGATAGGTGGCACGGAGTCTTGATACTGTCTTGCCGAAGTTTGCCAGGTGTGTAAGAAACAAACCTATCCCCACCAAGGCATCACGTCCATAGTGGGATGTGGGGTAAATAATCCCTCCATTACCTTCACCGCCTATTACGGCTTCCACCGCTTTCATTTGCGTAACTACATTGACTTCACCTACTGCGGCTGCGGTATAATTACCGCCTCTCTTTTCTGTCACATCCCTTAGTGCACGGGTTGAGCTTAGGTTCGACACCGTATTTCCAGGTGTTCTGGACAGCACATAGTCTGCTACGGCCACTAGCGTATATTCCTCACCGAAAACAGACCCATCCTCATTTATAAATGCCAAACGGTCCACATCCGGATCCACCACGATTCCCAAGTCATAACTCCCTTTCATCAACTTCTTTGAGATATCTCTTAGGTTTTCCGGAAGCGGCTCAGGATTGTGTGGGAAATGTCCATCAGGCGTACAGTACATTTCCTCTATTTCCGTTACCCCCAGTGCCCGAAGCAATCTAGGTACGGCAATACCACCTGTAGAATTGACCCCATCCACTACAATCTTGAAATTCCTCGCTTTAATCGCTTCTACATCCACTAGGTCCAGATCGACGACATGCTGGATATGCCTGTCTATATAGCCATCAATATGAATGTAAGAACCGAGTTTCTTGACCTCTGCAAATGAAAAGTTTTCTTTTTCTGCTTTGTCCAAAATATCTTTCCCCTCTTCGTCAGAGATAAATTCTCCACGCGAATTGAGGAGTTTCAGTGCATTCCACTGAATCGGATTGTGGCTTGCGGTGATGATGATACCTCCACCGGCTTTTTCCAGAGGTACAGCAAATTCCACCGTAGGAGTAGTGCTAAGACCTAAGTCAACTACATCTATTCCAAGCCCCTGCAGTGTTGCAGAAACCAACCGGGAAACCATGTCGCCTGAAAGGCGTGCATCCCTCCCGATCACAATTTTGGGATTACTGGTTTTTTCGATCACCCACGCCCCATAGGCTGAGGTGAACTTTACAATATCTATGGGGGTGAGGCTGTCACCGGCTTTTCCACCAATGGTTCCCCTGATTCCAGAGATTGATTTTATTAGAGACACAAATAGAAATTTGAAAAGGTTAAAAACAAAGAAATCCTGTAAGCAGGATAGTTGGCATTATTTAAATTTGGACAGAACCTTATCCACCTCATTGTCAGGATTACCGCAAGTGCTGTTCGAATCTACTGTTTTTCCACAGTAACCACAGGTACCGCCGTCTTTATTCAAATATGGATTTTGGGATGCACAGGTACCTTTAAATTCACCGTTTTTCAGGAAAATCAGCCTTACTGACATCAAGATGAAGAATAAAGCTACGAAGCCTAGAGTGAGATATATTGTTGCCATAACGGATAAATTTGCGCAAATTTAACGCTTTACTTTGAAAACGTCCACAATCCAAGCTTAGTTTCCCTCATCATGTCAAATTTGAGCACCCGGGCCGAAAAGTTGGCTGCTTTTGATCGATTATTGACCATAATGGACGAGTTGAGAGCACAATGTCCATGGGATCGAAAACAAACTACAGAAAGCTTAAGACACTTGACCATAGAAGAGACATTTGAACTCTCCGATGCTATCCTGGAAAGCAATCCCGAAGAAATCAAAAAAGAACTGGGCGATATCCTGCTCCATATCGTCTTCTATGCAAAAATCGGCTCGGAGGAAGGGAACTTCGATATCACTTCCCTGATTGATTCGCTATGTGAAAAACTGATAAGGAGACATCCCCACATCTATGGCGATGCAGTAGCTGAAGATGAAGAAATGGTGAAGCAAAATTGGGAAAAAATAAAACTAAGTGAAAAAGGCAATAAGTCTGTTTTGGGCGGTGTGCCCAAATCGCTGCCTGCGCTAATAAAATCCATGCGTATTCAGGAGAAAGCAAGGGGAGTAGGCTTTGACTGGGAAGAAAAGCATCAAGTGTGGGACAAAGTAGAGGAGGAAATGCAGGAATTCAAGGAAGAGTTTAACGCTGAAGAGGGCATCAATAAAGAAAAAGCAACTGCTGAATTTGGCGATCTTCTTTTCTCTTTGATTAATTACGCGCGCTTTATCGATATCAACCCGGAGGAAGCACTGGAGCGAACCAATCTGAAGTTCATCAAACGGTTTCAGCATCTGGAAAACGCCGCCAAAGAATCGGGGAAAAGCCTGAGCGATATGACACTCGCGGAGATGGACATCTATTGGAACCAAGCAAAGAAACTATAAGCCTTCCGTCTCTGCAGACCACGAAGGATCCGGACAGTAAAACTTAAACTCAACCAATTTTACTTTTATGGCAAACCAAATTATCCTTACTCAAGAGGCGCCTGCTCCAATAGGCCCTTATTCACAGGCCGTTTTGGCCGGCAGCACTCTGTATGTGTCTGGACAGATAGCACTCGATGCCGCGACGGGCGAGCTGATCAATGAAAACATCACCGAAGAGACCCATGCGGTAATGAAGAATATGGAAGCTGTTTTACGGGCGGCAGATTTTTCATTTGCCGACGTAGTCAAATGCACCATTTTCATCGTAAATATGGAGGAATTTACCACCATCAACGAGGCATATGGACAATATTTCAAAACCAATCCTCCAGCTAGGGAAACCGTTGAAGTGAGAAGACTGCCCAAAAACGTCAATGTGGAGATTTCGTGCATAGCAGTAAAATAAAATGATGTGAACCTATTGCCTTACCATAGTGAAACACTCGTCAGTGCTCTTTCCAAAAAAGAAGTGCTGTACCATGTGTCCAAAGTGACAAAGGAGGTGAATTTTTTGGACAGACGGACACAGATAGAAAAAGGGGTCGTTTTCAATGGGATTGTAGGCCATAAGGGGTTCAGAATATCCAAAGCACTGGATAAAGGAAATACATTTCTTCCGCTGCTTTTGGGTGAGGTGGAGGAGACAGCTCGCGGTAGTATAATCTTTCTGAGCTACAGGCTTTTCCCAGGCGCTGTCTTTTTCCTTGCATTTTGGTCAGCTGTCTTGCTGGCTTTTACGGGGTTATATTTTGGCCCGCTCCACAATTTTCTTTATGGAAGCATTTGCCTGGGCCTCGTAGCTCTCAATTACTTGATTGCCATCTTTCTGTTTAACAGACAGGTAAAAGTATCGAGGACGGTCTTTTACCAGCTCATCAATTTTCAGATGAAGGATTAAATGTCATCATCCTAGGGGGAAAAGACTTTTGGGCTTATTTTAGCATCCGGAAAAATCTATTCAATAAACCAAACGATATGAGCATCCGCATTGAGAAGGACACTATGGGCCCTGTAGAGGTACCAGCTGACAAATACTGGGGAGCACAAACCCAACGATCAATCAATAATTTTAAGATAGGTGGTGAGAAAAACCGGATGCCTATTGAAATTATCCGGGCATTTGCTATTCTGAAGAAATCAGCTGCCCTGACAAATGCCGAACTTGGGGTATTGGATCAGGATAAAGCTGACATCATAGGGAAAGTATGCGATGAAATACTCACCGGACAGCATGATGACCAGTTCCCATTGGTAATATGGCAGACCGGATCCGGCACCCAGTCCAACATGAACTCCAATGAGGTAATCGCCTATAGAGCCCATGTGCTACTGGGAGGATCATTGGAAGATGGCAAAAAGAAAATCCATCCAAACGATGATGTAAACAAATCGCAGTCCTCCAATGACACTTATCCTACAGCCATGCATATTGCTGCTTATAAGATGGTCATGGAGATTACGATTCCGGGAGTGGAAAAACTGAGGGATACACTTGCCGAAAAAGCAAGGGTTTTTCAGAATGTGGTCAAAATAGGCAGGACACACTTCATGGATGCCACTCCCCTTACTCTGGGACAGGAATTCAGTGGCTATGTAGCCCAACTTGACCATGGATTGAAGGCTCTGGAAAATACGCTTTCCCATCTTTCGGAGCTTGCTCTTGGAGGCACTGCTGTAGGTACGGGATTAAATACTCCCCAAGGTTATTCTGAGCTGGTAGCTAAAAAGATTGCTGAACTTTCCGGGCAACCTTTTGTGACTGCACCCAACAAATTTGAAGCTCTCGCAGCGCATGATGCCATGGTGGAAAGCCATGGGGCACTGAAGCAACTTGCTGTTTCATTGATGAAAATCGCCAATGATATCCGGATGCTTTCTTCTGGACCAAGATCCGGTATAGGAGAGATTTTGATCCCTGAAAATGAACCTGGCTCATCAATCATGCCGGGCAAAGTAAATCCCACCCAGGTAGAAGCCATTACCATGGTCGCTGCGCAGGTGATGGGGAACGATGTGGCAATCACAATCGGTGGGGCAAACGGACATTTTGAGCTGAACGTGTTCAAACCTCTTATCGCATCAAACTTCCTTCAGTCTGCCCGATTGATCGGTGATGCCTGTGTCTCGTTTAATGACAACTGCGCCATAGGAATAGCGCCTAATACGACTATAATTCAGCGTCACCTTGAAAACTCACTGATGCTGGTCACTGCTTTAAACCCTCACATTGGGTATGAGAATGCAGCTGCTATTGCCAAAAAAGCACATAAAGAAGGGACCAGCTTGCGCGAAGCAGCCATTGCCCTGAACCTTGTCACCAACGAGCAATTTGACGAATGGGTAAAGCCGGAAGACATGACCGGAAGCCTCAAATAGCTGATCAGTCGACTCCAAAATAAGGGGGAGACGAAAATATCTCCCCCTTTTAAGTTTCTAGTGTGATACAGTGCGTGATAATCCAGTTTTTATTCGTTTGGAGTTAAAGGATTTGATTTCCTGATAAGCCCATCGGGCAGTTCCCCTTCCGTACTAGCCACCACTGCACATACTGTGGCATCTCCTGTAATATTTACAACAGTCCTGAACATATCAAGTATTCTGTCTGGCGCTATGATCAGGGCAATACCCGCAGCGGGGACGCCAATAGACTCCAATACTATAATCAGCATAATCAGTCCCGCACCAGGTACTCCTGCAGAGCCTATGGATGCCAGTGTGGCAGTGAGCACGATCATCAGCTGCTGGGTTAGGTTAAGCTCCATACCCAAAGCCTGCGCAATGAACACAGCTGCTACCCCCTGGTACAAGCTGGTTCCATCCATATTTACAGTGGCTCCCAGTGGAAGCACAAAGCTGGAAACCTCTTCCGACACTCCCAGTTCTTCCTCTACCTGCTTCATCGTCACAGGAAGGGTGGCAGAACTCGAGCTCGTGGAAAATGCCAATAGCTGTGCCGGACGGATTGCCCTGAAGAAATCAATGTATTTCACCTTGGTAAACGACATCAGGATCAGGGGATAGACGATTAAAATCATTGTAAATAATCCTCCTAACACCACAAGGCTGTATTTCAATAATGCAAGCAGAAGCTCTACAGCGGAATCAGGATTATCCCCAGCGATTTCTACTATTAAAGAGGCCATCAAGGCAAACACCCCATATGGGGCAATCTTCATTATATAATTTACTATCTGGATGATTACATCATTGAATCCATCGAAGAACGCAATCACAGGATCGGCTTTGGACTTAGGGATTTGCAAAAGGGCAACGCCCACAAGTATGGCAAAGAAGACCACCTGAAGCATCGCGCTGTTGTCAGTAGTAGCCTGAAACACATTTTCAGGAACTATATCTACGAGCGGCTGCAAAGGGCTTTGTTTCTGAAGCTCAGCTGCCTGCCCTGCCCTGGACCCTGCATCACCCTCATACATATTCATAAGATTTTCACGGGTCTCTGTAGGGAGACTCTTCCCTGGCTGGAAGATATTGACAAATACAAGTCCTATAGTGACAGCAATGACAGTTGTGATCAAATAGGTCGTAATAGTCTTTCCTCCTATCCTGCTTAGCTTGGAGATATCCCCAAGATTAGAAACGCCCACGATGAGAGAAGCCAGCACCAGGGGGACGGCTATCATTTTAAGAGAATTGATGAATATAGTCCCGATGGGCTTGATATAATCAATGGTAAATGCGTTGGGTATGGAAGTTTTGATGACTAACAGACCAAATGCCAGGCCTAACACCAATCCGACGATTATTTGTGTATGTAAGGGTATTTTTTTTAGCATATCAGGAAAGTTGAATCGGTCACAGTTTATTACTTTTTGCCAGCAAAACATAGTCTGCAATGACCAAGGCAGCCATAGCTTCCACAATCGGTACCGCTCGCGGTACTACGCATGGATCGTGGCGCCCCTTCCCCGAAACCGTCACAGGATCTCCCACCTCATTAACAGATGGCTGATCTTGCATGATGGTAGCCACCGGCTTGAAAGCAACCCTAAAATAAATGTCCTCCCCATTGGAAATCCCGCCCTGAATACCGCCTGAGTGGTTGGTTTTGGTCCGGATTTTTCCTTCCTCATTGACGAACGCATCATTATGGGCAGAGCCGCGCATTTTCACCCCTTCAAATCCACTTCCATATTCGAAACCCTTCACCGCATTGATACTGAGCATCGCTTTGCCCAGCTCAGCATGCAGCCTGTCAAATACCGGTTCCCCTATCCCTGGAGGTGTATTTCTGATCACACAGCTCACCACCCCTCCAATCGTATCACGCTCCAGCCTGACTGTGTCAATAAGCTGGATCATAGCTTCTGCTGTTTCTGGATCAGGACATCGGACGATGTTTTCCTCTGCTTTCCCCAGGTCCAACTCACCGTATTCTTTATCGAGTTTCAAATCTCCCACCTGACTGACGAAAGCAGTAAGGCTGATTCCCTTCGAGGCCAAAAACTGCTTGGCAATGGCTCCTGCTGCTACCCGCGCTGCAGTTTCCCTCGCCGAACTCCTACCCCCACCCCGGTAATCCCTGACGCCATATTTCTCAAAATAGGTATAGTCAGCGTGTGAGGGCCTGAACTTGTCGGAGATGTGGGAATAATCCTTACTCTTCTGATCCGAGTTACGGATGACAATACCTATCGGCGTACCTGTAGTCATCCCTTCGAATATCCCTGAGAGGATTTCTATGCCGTCCTCTTCCTTTCGCTGTGTTGTTATTTTGGATTGTCCGGGCTTTCTTCGCTGCATCTCTGCCTTGATTTCTGCCTCGTCTATCTTCAATCCAGCCGGGCACCCATCTATGATTACCCCTAAAGCCACACCATGTGATTCACCGAAAGTGGTGATCTTGAATAGCTTTCCAAATGAATTGCCCATTATTTCTTTCTGATTATCATTACTGCGAGCAAAGCTACTGCAGCCAGTAAAAGTAAATTGATTGCGGTCGTAAAATAGTATTTATATTGCTCGTTTAAAAACCGGTTGTCTTCCGATGCAATGCGGTCATAAAGCCCTCCCAGGCGCTGGTTGGAAATAGCCTGGTTAAGCTTGCTATCCCCGACCACTTTGATTTTGGCGGAAGGTCTCAACGTATCATATACCGCTCTTTTCGGATCGAAATAGACCCACTCAAAGTGCTTGCCCAGATCAATATCACCTGCTTCATTGATGGTGATGTAATAGTTGAATTCCTTTATACCTGAGACCCGGCCATACCCTCTGTTGATCTGCTGCCTTACATTCGGGTCATACGTATTCAGGTTGGCTGCCGATAATCTCTTGGGAGGTGAGATGGCATTGATATTTCCCACACCGCTAATCCCGAAGTTGTAATCGAAGCCTTGCCCCGTCTCCACTTCTATCTGCGCAATGTTCTCCCTTATCTGGAATTCGCCTACACTTACTTCATTTTTCAAGGGATGGGAAGGCAATGGCTTGATCCGGATTGATTTCGGAATCGAATAGAAGGTTTTAAAATCCTCCTGTCTATTGGCACCAAAGAACGTCGGATTTTTGGCAATCCTGTACTTGATCATTTCCCAGGGAATTTTTGGAATGGTGATTTCTCCTTCAGAAAAAGGGAAGAAAGTTGCTTCATACACTTTATATCTAATCCACCCTTTCCCGTTTATTGTCACTCTCTCAGGTTCTATATTGGTAATGTTGTAATTCTCTTCCCAAGCATTGGAGGGTTTGATCTTTTTCAGGATAGCATCCAATTGACGGCCTGGTTCATGGAAAGAAAAAGGGGCCTGGTTTGTTTCAGACATGTAAAATGCCAAGCTCAAATTAAAACCTTCTCCTTGGAAAACCTCCTCCTTATCCACTGATACTGAGAAGAACGCATCATCCTCCAATTCTACAAACTCAGGCTCTTCGGCAGTCCTTCCAAAAAAATCCGCAAAGGGATCACTCAAACTTCCTCCCGATCTTTGCGGGCTTGAGGCATCTGATACGGTAATTCGCTTCCCTTGGGAGGCATGTGCGTTTCCGTTTATCAACACTTCAAACGAAGGGAGGGTAAAAGCACCCTTCCGGGTAGGCTTATAGTATTGGATGATGCTATTCGAGCTACTCATCTGCCCGTTTATGACATTCATTGATGAGGATTGTGAGATCCCCTGTTTCTGAAACCCCGGGATATCCGGAAACTGATCGTATGATTTGATTTTCTCGTTGGAAAGTGTTGCTTTTATAGTGAAGGTTTCATTCAGCCCGATCTCATCGGGTCCCAACTCGATCTGGACATCTTGCGCAAAGACCACTCCTGTAATTAGGAAAAGGGCATATACGAAAGAGAAGTGAACAATCGTTTTCATCATAGTTGCGAAAATAGGGAATATTCTATTCTAATAGATTCTAAAATAACGCAACATCCCTTGAATTGCCTGCGTATTGAGACTTAAAATCAGTTAATAAACCCTAAACTCTTTAGACTATGATCGAGTATGTGAAGACCATCCTCCAGAAGGTTAGCTTCAGTAAATATCTTTTTGAGAGGGAGCTGAAGAAAGGCCTTAACTTAATCCTGCCCACAGAATTAGAGGAGTTCAGAGACTGGTGTTATGCAATGTTTGGGAAAGTCCACAACACCGTACTCAACCGCTATTTCCAACTTGCCTGAATTCAAAAGCCCCGGTTCTTACGAAGCGGGGCTTTTTCATTTGGTTGGTGGTTGTTTGATTGTTTAATCTTTGGTACTAAAATCCGGATAGGCCCTCATCATGTGCTCGTTAATATCCAGTCCTTCTGTCTCCTCTTTTTCATCCACTCTGATGCCCACGGTCTTTTTAAGGGAGAATAAAAGCGCAAAAGCGAAAACTATACAGAATCCAGCCACAGAAACAATTCCGATCAGCTGGGAGATCACTTGATTTAATCCGGCAAGATCACCGAAAATCCCCACAGCCAATGTCCCCCAAATCCCTCCTACCAAGTGCACTGACACAGCTCCTACAGGGTCATCTATCTTGATTTTATCGAAGAAGACTACTCCAAACACGACCAGCATCCCTCCTATAAAGCCTATTATGACGGATTCTCCCACGCCCATTAAATCAGCTCCTGCGGTGATTCCTACCAATCCTGCAAGAATTCCGTTAAGCACCATCGTGATGTCATAGGTTTTAAACAGGACAAAGGAAACAAGCAAAGCACCAAAGGCGCCGGCAGATGCTGCCATAGAAGTAGTAACGAAAACTTTTGACACTGCTCCGGGATCTGCACTCAATACAGACCCGCCGTTAAATCCATACCATCCAAACCAAAGTAGAAACATCCCGAAAGTAGCCAGAGGGATGCTATGCCCCGGTATGGCATTCATTCCTTTTGGTGTATACTTACCCAGTCTTGGACCCAAAAGAAAAGCTCCTATCAATGCTCCCCACCCTCCTACGGAATGAACAAGTGTGGAGCCTGCAAAATCATAAAAAGGAGTCTCCAGCGCATCAAGAAACCCACCTCCCCATTTCCACATGCCCACTATTGGATAGCAGATGGATACATAGAGGATGGAAAAAAAGATAAAAGGACCTAGCTTAACGCGTTCCGCCACTGCCCCGGATACGATAGTAGCTGCGGTAGCTGCAAACATCGCCTGAAATATAAAATCTGTGAAAAAGGTGTATCCCTCACTGTAATTGATCGTATCCCAGCCTTCAGGCAAGGTCAACCCAAAACCTGCAAAGCCAAAAAATGATCCGGCATACTCCTCTCCCGGGTACATCAGGTTAAACCCGACAAAAGCATAGGTAAGAATACCTATTGCCGGGATTATCGTATTTTTAAATAAGATATTAACGGTATTCTTGGACCGTGTAAGCCCCGCTTCCAGGCTGGCAAAGCCCAAATGCATGCTGAATACCAAGATGGTAGACACCATCATCCATAAATTGTTGACAACAAATAAGTCTTGCATAGGTTCGATAAGTTCTTAATGAAATAAACAGGGGTTACAGGGCGCGTTCTCCGGTATCACTGTTCCGGATTCTATAGGCTTCCAGCACATCGAAGACAAAGATTTTTCCATCTCCCACCTCACCGGTGTTACCTTCTTTGAGAATACAGTTGATCACAGGCTCTACCAATTCGTCTACCGTGACGATTTCAAGTTTTGTCCTAGGGATATATGCCGGCTCATAGGCTACCCCACGGTATATTTCCTGCCTGGCATGCTCCAGACCCATACCTTTTACTTCATAAAAGGAGAGAAACTTCACGCCAAGACCAGCCACGCACTTATGGATCTGATCAAAGCGGGATGTCCGTATTATCGCTTCAATTTTTTTCATTTTCACAATGAGTCTAATGGTTTATTGAGATTACGGCATGAAAGTAAGAAGAAAATTATATCAAAATCAAAATTAGGGTAATTTTTTACCTCATTTTTCCAATTATCAATACTTAATTTCTAAAATCAGGGTATTTCAGAATCCTATATGATTCAATTTTACATATTTATTTATCGTATTGGATAAAATACAAACCAAAAAGATATGATCCTTAGGAACGATTCATTTGCGCCCAAGAGATAAAGACCTAATTTTGCCAGCGTTTTTATCATGAAATTATGACTCAGAGACCAACACTAGTAGTACTTGCTGCAGGAATGGGAAGTAGGTATGGAGGAGACAAACAGATAGATGGATTTGGCCCCAATGGAGAGACCATTCTGGAATACTCCATTTTTGATGCGATCAGGGCAGGCTTCGGAAAAGTAGTTTTCATAGTCCGCCAGGAAATCCTGGAACTGGCCAAGGAAAAATTCCTTCCAAAGCTGAAAGGGAAAATCGAGGTGGATTTTGTCACCCAATCCCTCGGCAGCTTTGTGCCGGAGCAGCTTAAACAAGCAGAGAGAGTAAAACCATTTGGCACGGCCCACGCAGTCCTCTGCGCCAAAGATTCCATATCAGAGCCTTTCGCGGTGATAAACGCCGATGATTTCTATGGAAGAGAGGCTTTTGAGGCAATAGGCAAATTCTTAGTTTCGGAAGTAAAGCCGGATCTTCACGCAATGGTAGGCTATGCCATTCAGAATGTACTGTCGGATAATGGTACGGTCAGCCGCGGAGTGTGCGAGACCAATGAAAAAGGCCATCTGACCGGAATGGTGGAAAGAACGTCCATCGCAAGAGAAGGGGGAAAAATAGTCAGCAAAGGCGAAGGTGAAATTCTGGAAATCTCCGAAAACACACCGGTGAGCATGAATTTCTGGGGTTTTCATCCGGATGTATTTGCTGATATAGAAAGCATGTGGATGGATTTTCTTCCTGCCAACCAGAATAATCTGAAGTCAGAGTTCTACATCCCCACCGTGGCAAACAATCTCATTCAGGCAGGAAAAGCTGCGTTTGAAATCCTTCCTGGAGGGAAAATATGGTTTGGGGTAACTTACACCGATGATAAACCGATAGTTATCAACTCCCTGAAAAAATTGCACGATTCTGGGGAATACCCTGAAGAACTGTGGAAATGAGGAAATCAGAAGAACTGTCTATTCTTGTTTAATTTCGGCTACAGCGTAAGATCACGGACAAGGACATAATCATTTCCTGTTTTCCTGATCAAGGATACTTGAGGGTAGTCACCCAAGCACAAGGATTGTGCTTCATCATATATAATTCGCTTAGGAGGAAAATCACGAAAAATCAAAGCGGTTCTTCGTTTTGAAATGTTATTGATGACCAACAACTCATAGGAGATGTTTGAACGGTGCAAGCTATCCGCTAGTTCACGGGCATTCTGTATACATTTTTCACAAAACCGTTCATCATATTTTAATATGTACCCCTCGAATCTCAGGCAATCCGATCCAAAACCCCAGCAATAACAACCGGTCTCATCAACTCTCATCGCCCCATCGTTACTAGGCATTGCGCAGACCAGGCAACCTGCATCAGATTTCGTCGGAGAAGTGAGATAAACCCCTCCGAAAAGGACGACACTGACACTGAACATCATTAACTTTTTCATAGGCAAGAAATTTTATTAAATGAAAACATTTACGAGTCTAAAAAAATTATAGTTAGCAAGAAATTATGTAAAATATTGAAAATTACCTACAAAAAAGGGCTACGTTAATGAAAGATAACCATCTTCCAACTCAAAAAAATTGACCTCCAGGTTTAGCTGCCCAAGTATCTGTCTGGAACGTTCTGGGCGGGCATCCGTAAGGAAAATCTGTCCAAATGTCCCCTGCGAGATCAAGCTCATGAGCTGTGCTATCCGCTGGTCATCCAATTTGTCAAAAATATCATCCAGCAAAAGAAGTGGCTTCTCCCCTTTGGCTTTTTCAAACAGCTGAAATTGGCCAAGCTTTAAGGAAATCACAAAAGACTTCTGCTGTCCCTGGCTCCCAATCTTCCTTATAGGGTGTGCTCCGATTTGAAACCGAAAATCATCTTTGTGGATTCCGGCATTGCTGTTTTTGGTAATGAGGTCTTTTCTGCGAAGGTCTTGGAAATAGGTGTGAAAATCATCCCGCAAGGCCTCTGTATCATATGTGACCGTTACTTTTTCCTGTCCCTGTGAGATTTCTTCATAATACTGCTGCAGCAGGGGCGCTATTTCGTCCAGCAGGGATTGCCTACGCAGTGCCAGGAGCCTACTGAGCCGGATCATCTGGTCATCATAGCTCTCCAGCAGTGTCATATCGCGTCTCCCGGTTTCGGCAAATTGCCTGAGCAACGCATTCCTTTGCTTGAGAAAATGATGGTAGCGGATCAATTGATCCAGATAGCTATGATCCAACTGTGAAAGTAATCCATCAAAAAATTTCCTCCGCCCTTCACTCCCCCCTTTGATCACCTCGGTATCATCCGGCGCAATCAGCACCAGGGGGATCACCCCCACATGCTCACTGGTCCTTTCCAGTGCTTTGCTGTTCTGGTACACCAGCTTCTTTTTTCCCAGTTCAAAAGTACACCGGACTTCCAGGTTTTTTTCTGCCAGGTTAAACAGACCCTTGATTGCAAAGAAGTCTTTGTCATGCTGGACGTTCAATGAATCACTTGACTGCACAGAACTCTTGGTCAGCGACAGGTAATGAATGGCATCCAAAACATTTGTTTTCCCGCAGCCATTCAGCCCAACTAGGCAATTTAGCTGGGGACTGAAGCCAAACTTACGCTTTTCATGGTTTTTAAATTGTAAGAGCTCCAGGGACTTCAGATACATTTGATTGGGTAATTATTTTAGCGGCAGCCTGATTTTTAGGTCTGGTTGATTATATTTGAGGCCTAAAAATAGCATATTTTGATCATTACGGTATGGCAAAGAAAACTGCAGCAACAAAATCCAAAGTAAAATATTCCAAGGAAACTTATTCTTTTTGGTACGAAAGTATGCTCTTGATGAGAAGGTTTGAGGAGAAAGCCGGGCAACTTTACGGGCAACAAAAGATCCGGGGGTTCTGTCATTTATATATCGGCCAGGAAGCGTGTGCTTCCGGTGCTATCACTGCACTTACCAAGGATGATAAGTGGATCACTGCCTATAGGGATCACGCCCATCCGCTGGGGCTAGGCACAGACCCCGGAGCTGTAATGGCGGAATTATATGGAAAGGCGACAGGTACCACCAAAGGAAAAGGTGGATCCATGCACATATTCGATAAAGAAAAAAATTTCATGGGTGGTCATGGAATCGTAGGTGCACAGGTTCCTATGGGCCTGGGTATAGGTTTTGCTGAAAAATACAAAGGCACAAAGAACCTGTGCATTTGTCACATGGGCGATGGTGCAGTACGACAGGGAGCTGTCCACGAAGCCTTTAACCTCGCCATGCTTTACAAAACGCCTGTTATTTTTGTGATAGAGAATAATGGCTATGCCATGGGAACCTCTGTGAAGCGTTCTTCCAACGTCGATGACTTGTCCAGCATCGGAGAGTCCTATGATATGCCATCATTTGCCGTGGACGGAATGAATGTCGAGGCCATCCATGAGGCTGTAGCAGAAGCCGCAGAACGGGCAAGAAAGGGTGACGGCCCTACGTTACTGGAATTCAGAACCTACCGCTACAAAGGGCACTCCATGTCTGACCCGCAAAAATACCGCACCAAAGAAGAGGTGGAAGAATACAAGCAGCGTGACCCCATCGAGCAGGTGCTCGCTACCATCAAGAAGAACAACATCCTCAGCGATGAAGAGTTGGATGCCATTGTGAAAAAAGTGAAAAAGCAGGTGGATGATGCCGTGAAGTTTGCGGAGGAGTCTCCTTGGCCCGATGGAAAAGATGCCTTCAAAGATGTGTATATCCAAGAGGATTATCCTTTTGTGATGGAATAGCATCGGTGATTACAGCTTCAAAAAGGCCATGAAAACTGAGCATTTTCATGGCCTTTTCATTGGGGCTTTGTGTAATACATAAAAAACGTATATTTGCGCCTGAAAATTGAGTAACATGGCAACGAAACAACCTAAAAAAGCAACCCATCAAAACGAAATCCTGGAAAACCCGGAGGTTCTCGCAACCAGCCTGGGCAGAGGTGATGCTTTTTTAAAGCAAAACAGTAAAATACTGGCAGGGCTACTGATAGCTGCGATCATTTTGATCGGAGGGGTACTGTTCTTCCAGATCAATAACCAGAACCAAAATGAAACAGCGCAAAAGGAGATGTTCCAAGCCGTATATTTCTATGAGCAGGACAGCGTGGAGTTTGCCTTAAATGGAGATGGCATCAATGCTGGATTACTTTCAATTGTAGATAAATACCCAAGAACTGACGCTGCCAACCTTGCCCATTTCTACATCGGATCCATCTATCTTTCAGAAAGAAAATACGGTGAGGCAATCCCCCATCTGGAAAATTTCTCCGCCGACGACTACCTCGTACAGGCAAAAGCGTATTCCCTCATCGGAGATGCCAATATGGAACTGGGTAACCTGGATAAAGCGATCTCCAGCTATAAGAAAGCGGCTGATTATGATGAGAATAAGTATTTCACACCGAAATACCTGGCTAAACTGGCAGTAGCTTACGAAGAAGCCGGAAAAATCCAGGAAGCCATCAAGACCTATAAGGAAATTGAGGACGAGTATTTTGAATCGTTCGAGTTTTCTGCCGCACGAAAACATAAGGCACGCTTAGAGGCCCTTGCTGCTAAGTAATGCTGTCTTTATAGCATACAGAAGAGTAAGGCCCTGGTCTTACTCTTTTTTTGTTTTTACCCTTTTCAAAATCCCACAATATGGCCACTTCATTAAAAAGTCTAAGCGAGCACAGCTCAAGAAACATTCAGGACATCAGCGATAAAACTTTCGGGATCATCGTTTCCGAATGGAATGAGGAAGTTACCGAAGCGTTGTTCTCAGGAGCTTATCAGACACTGGTCCAGCATGGTGCCAAAAAGGAGAATATCATACGGAAAAATGTCCCCGGCTCATTCGAGCTTTCCCTGGCATCCCAATGGCTTGCTCAGGAAGAAGGCGTGGACGCGGTGATATGTTTGGGCTGTGTGATTCAGGGTGAAACCAAGCATTTTGATTTTATCTGTGACGCAGTCGCACACGGGATCACCCAAGTGAGCCTGAAGTATAACAAACCGGTAATCTTCGGGGTGCTTACCCCCAACACACAGCAACAGGCATTGGACCGTGCAGGAGGAAAGCATGGAAACAAGGGAGATGAAGCTGCTATCTCCGCTATCAAAATGCTCGGATTCTGACAAACAAACCTATCCTACCTATAACCTTGCCTTATGTCCTAAACACATGGGAAGAAACACCTGTAATACTTCCCTGTCGTAGCATAACGCATCAAAAAACCATAAACCTATGAAAATCATGAAATTCGGAGGCACCTCAGTGGGCCGACCCGAACGCATGCATCAGGTAAAAGACCTGATCACACGAGGCGATGAGCCGGTTATCGTTGTGTTGTCCGCACTCTCTGGCACCACCAATGCCCTAGTGGGTATCGGAGAGGCTTTGGCAAATGGAGACAAGCTCTTGGCAAAAGAGCGGATTGATCTTCTGCACGGACATTATTTGGCTTTCTACCCTGCACTACTCAGCACAGCAGTGGGTCAAGCCAAAGCAGAAGAGGTAATCCGGGAACATTTTGAGTTCCTGAATATCCTACTGAAGATATCCTTCAATGAAGCCATCAACCGCGACATCCTGGCTCAAGGAGAACTTCTCTCCACCAAACTATTCTACACCCTCTTGGAAGAACTCGGCATTCCTGCAGTTTTTCTGATTGCGCTGGATTTCATGAGTATAGACGAAAATTCAGAGCCAGAACTGGGTAAAATCTCCGAAAGACTGACGGCAATTTTAAACCAGCATTCCGGTGCTAAAATCTTCGTGACACAAGGCTATATCTGCAAGAACCACCGCAATGAAGTCGACAACCTAAAGCGTGGCGGCAGCGACTTCACGGCCTCACTTATCGCTGCAGCTATCCAGGCATCTGTATGTGAAATATGGACAGATATCGACGGAATGCATAACAATGACCCCCGGATTGTAGACCGCACCCGCCCTATTGCAGAAATGTCCTTTGATGAGGCCGCGGAACTGGCTTATTTCGGCGCGAAGATTCTTCACCCTGCTTCTATTTGGCCGGCACAGCAATTCAACGTGCCTGTAAAGCTTCTCAACACCATGCAGCCCGATGCACTGGGCACTTTAATCAAAGAGGAAGTAGAGACAATCGGCGTGAAGGCTATTGCCGCGAAAGACGGGATAACAGCCATTAAGATCAAATCGAGCCGGATGCTGCTGGCATATGGATTTCTGAGGAAAGTATTTGAGATCTTTGAAAAGTACAAGACACCTATCGATATGATCACTACGTCAGAGGTGGCTGTTTCTGTCACCATAGATGATCTTAGCCACCTGGTACAAATTCTGGAAGAGCTTTCTCCGCTGGGCATAGTGGAAGTAGACCAGAATCAAACGATCATCTGTATCGTCGGAAACATGGTCTCAGAGACCAAAGGGGTGATCAAATCCGTCATGGATGCTTTGGTGGAATTTCCGGTAAGGATGGTCTCATACGGAGGGAGCAGGCACAATGTCTCCGTGCTGATAGACTCCCAATACAAAAGAGAAGCATTACAAAGCCTCAATCAAGGTGTTTTCACGTGGTAATTTGATAGCCGGTCCTGTACCGGCTATTTTATTTAGATTGATTCTGCTTATTTTTACACGATGCAAACAGAAAATAAGCGTCCTGGATTTCTCACCCGGCTGCAGAGCAAATGGAAGTTGGACAGCCTGCTTCAGGTAGTATTGGTTTTGGTTGTTTTTGCATGTACAGGTTTCACTATCTTAGTTATCAAGAATCCTATTCTTGGTTTTTTTGGGGTAGCAAAAGGGGGATTTGTGAACACCGTGTTATACTTACTGCTTGTATTGCCCCTCTACCAGATTATTCTCTTAATCTATGGTTTTATTTTTGGTCAATTCAGCTTTTTCTGGGAGAAAGAGAAGCAGATCTTAAGAAGGATTGGAGGGATTTTTAAGCGGAAAGAGAAATAAGCTAAAACTCTTCCTCCAAGACAGTTTTCTGATCCACATCATATAATCTGACGAAATCGATTTCTCCTATACCCTGGAAAAAGAAGGCCAGTCCAACAATATTCCCGACATTCCCGGTAAATGATTCCTGGAGGACCAACCGGTCAGCCATGCGGATCTTTACTTCTTTATTCACAACCGAAACCTGCATCTCAGCCCATTCGCCAGAGTTCACTCCAAATCCAGATAAATCCGCCTTTTTCCCATCTATACCCTCCCCTCCCAAAAAAACACTCAACTCGGAAGAGCACCCTGGAATCGAAACCGGAATCATAAACGCACTGTTTTCGCAGAGGACCACTACTTGGGAGAACTGACAGGCACCACTGCCTTCCGAATACGTATTCCTGAAATTCGTCTCCAGCTGGAATGAGTCACTGGAAAAACTTCCAAAATCCGCCACATAATAAAACTTCGAGACAGGCAATTCAGGCTGCATCTTAATATTTCTACGCAGTAAATCGTTTTCGGAGAGCCCTAATTTCCCGTCTTTTATCGTTTCCTCCTTTTTGAAATAGACGGGAACGGGATCATTCTCCACAAGCGTCAGCCATCCATCCGAGGCGATTAAAAGATCATGCTCCCGGACAGTTTCCTCTCCCACAACCAGCTTTGCCCTGAAATAACCCGGGTAGTAGTAGACAGATGTGGCTTGTTTTTGGTTCTTATCGATTTTAAACCGTTTGCTACTGTCCCAAGATTGCTGGATAAACAGGGAATCTGTGGCAGCACCCAAAGCGTCAACTTCAAAGACAACGGAGTTGGGAACTCCTGAAGTAACAGGCTGACTGCTGAAAGAAAACGTCCCCGTATCTGTTGAATTGCCCTTATCCTGATCGATAACTATCCAGCCGACAAGTAGTACACTGATAAAAGCAGCGATGAAAAGCAGCTTGGAACTGCTCCTTGACCCTGTCTTTTTTTGTGGAATGGGTTCTTCCCGTTTTTCCGGCACAGTACTTTCTGCTTCTTCCGTAGCAGCTTCTTTTCGAATGGAGTCATTGAAATCCCTAAAACTTTCATATCCGAGAAATCTGGCCAGGGCGTTTAAAGTGGATACCTGAGGCTCACTGTCATATTTTACTTTTCCCCACAGCCTCCTCAATGTGCTTGTGCTGAGAGTCACCCCTGTCCTTTGAAATATTTTTTCGCTCAGCACTTCAAAATCACTGTTCTTCCAATAGAGACTACTCCCCCAGCCCAAGCTGTCTTCTATCTGGGAGAGGCATATTTTCAGAACGGAAGGATGGTTATGCATCAGGATTCAATTTTCTACAAAGAAAGATAACAGTTTCTTTTTTTGCCTCCTGCCAAATGTGCGTGAATGCGCTTGAACTTCCCTTGAACAACCTTTGAACGCCTCTTTATACATGCAGCATCTAGTTTTGGTAATTGTTAGCTACCCATTTAAATCCGTCAAAAGTGAAAAGACTCCTTCTATTCAGTACCGTAACCATGCTGTTCTCCTGCTTGTATGGCCAAACCATTCCCCTAGATTCCCAGACCTGGAATTACACTGGAAAAGCTGTTGAATTCAAAACCGTCAATGGAAACCAAAAAATGCTCATTACTCCTTCTTCGGGGAAAGTCATCGCAAAAAATATTATTTTCAGTGACGGCATCATTGAATTTGACGCCAAGCCAAAAGCCTTGTCTTTTTTCTTTAGAATGAATAATGACAAAGAGCTCGAATACTTTTACTTAAGAACAGCCAGATCCGGGGATTCCACGGCCATGGATGCAATCCAATATGCACCCTACATAGATGGGGTTTTGATGTGGAATAGCTATCCCCAGTTTCAATCCCATGCTAATTTCCTGGTGGACCAGGAGAATCATTTCAAGTTTATCATAGCTGGCCCCCAAATGCAGATTTTCATAAATAGCGATACCATCCCTACTCTGGAGGTGGATCATTTGGAAGGGAATTTCAGAGAGGGGACTATCGGGTTTGAAGGGAATGCAGAAATCTCCAATTTGATGGTTGACTCTTCGTCTGTAGAGGGACTGCTTCCAAAGTCAGGTATAGACCCAACGGCAAATGACCCCCGGTATATCCGGAAATGGGCGATCAGCGACCCCATTCCTGTTCCGGAAAAAGTTGATTTCAGCTATGAGTTTCTACCTACTCCTGTAACTAAATGGGCTGTGATCGACACAGAACGGCGGGGATTGGTGAATATAATCCGGAAATTTGGAAATACTGAAGCGAAAAGGCTCGTTTGGCTCAAGGTGAATATTGAATCGGAAACAGACCAGCGGAAACGGATTGATCTGGGATTTCTGACGGAAGTCTGGGTTTTTCTGAATGGACAAATCACTTACTTGGACAAAAACCTTGAAGGCCGCCTCATGGCCAAGAATCCGGATGGAAGAATCTCGGTAGAAAACACTTCATTTGAATTGGCCTTAAAGAAAGGGTCTAACGAATTGCTGATTGGCTTAGCAAATCAATACTGGGGCTCCGGTGCTATAGCAAGAGTGGAGAACATGGAGGGCATTAAAATCTCTCCTGATCCCAGTTTCGATAGTCGCATGGTTGAGCTATCCGCTGAAAACCTGAAAGCTTTTAGCGGGACCTATTCTTCAGCAGAGGGTATTGGGCTTACCGTAAGTAGTGACAGCTATTCGCTTGTGTTTGAAAGCCGGAATTTTCTGAACGCAACAGCCTATCCCAAATCTCCAACGGAGTTTTTTGTGAGAGAATTCGATGTGGAGTTTCAATTCCTCCGTAATGACGAGCAAGACGTGACGGGGCTGGATGTTATTCTGAATGGAGAAAAGTTCACCACATTAAAAAAGAACAGGGATTGACCTTGGGGGCCTTTACTACCTCAGGCGTAAGACATCAACAATTCCTGGTTCCGGCCGTCTGAGCGCTATGGGCTTGATTTTCCCACTAAAAAAAATCCGGACGTTCCGAAAAAACCTTCGAATCCGGACAAGATGGAGAAGTGAAACTGTGTTTCCCGGAGAGACAAAATCCCTAAGGGATTTCCAGATTGCCCAAAGCTACCTCATGAGATCCTGCTCCAATTCACTGCAGTTTTCTTCTGTTGTCTGATCTGCCTCAGAACCGGTGCATTTTCTGGATGTGCCAGTTCAGGGTCGGATGCCAAGAGCTGCTGTGCCGCATCCCGCGCCACAGTCAGAATTGCAGCATCCTTGCTCAAATCCGCAATCAGCAAGTCAGTAATTCCGCTTTGCTGGGTTCCCATCAAATCACCTGGCCCTCTGAGCCTCAGATCCACATCAGCAATTTCAAATCCATCGTTAGTCCGTACCATTGTTTCCAGCCTAATCCGGGAGTCTTTGGAAAGTTCATACTTGGTCATAAGGATGCAATAGCTCTGCTCGGCACCTCTGCCCACTCTACCACGAAGCTGGTGAAGCTGCGACAGGCCAAACCGCTCTGCATTCTCAATGATCATGACTGAGGCATTGGGTACATTCACTCCTACCTCGATCACCGTCGTGGCCACCATTATTTTGGTCTCTCCCTTCACAAACCGCTGCATTTCAAACTCTTTTGCATCTGCCTTCATGGAGCCATTGACTATGCTTACCGGATAGTCGGGGAAAGCTCTGGAGATACTTTCAAACCCATCCATTACATTTTTCAGGTCCAGTTTCTCAGACTCTTCTATCAGCGGATAAACGATGTAGACCTGCCTTCCCTTAAGGATCTCCTGATTGATGAAGCCAAACACTTTCAGTCGGTCTTTATCATACCGATGCACAGTCTGGATAGGCTTTCGTCCCGCGGGCAGCTCATCTATTACGGACACATCCAGATCCCCATACAGGGTCATGGCCAGTGTACGGGGAATCGGAGTAGCCGTCATCACGAGTACATGTGGGATGAAATCAGGGTTTTTAGCCCATAACCGTGCCCGCTGGGCCACACCAAACCGATGCTGTTCATCCACTATAGCCAGCCCAAGATTTTTAAACTGCACCACATCCTCCAGTACTGCATGTGTCCCAATGAGGATTTTTAACTCCCCCGACAGCAGATCTCCATGGATTTTTTTTCGTGCTGATTTTTTGGATGAGCCGGTTAGAAGCGCAATTTCCAACCCCATCATATCCGCATATTCCTTTAACCCTTCATAATGCTGGTTAGCCAGGATTTCCGTGGGTGCCATGAGACATGTCTGGGCACCCGAGCCAATGGCAATCAGGGTACAGATGAAAGCCACCATCGTCTTCCCACTTCCCACATCCCCTTGGATAAGCCTATTCATTTGCTTTCCGGATTTCATATCCACGTAAGCCTCCCGGATCACCCGTTTTTGGGCTTGAGTGAGCTCAAAAGGAATGTGGTCGTGATAGAATTCGGTGAGTAGATCTGTAGTCGACAATACCTGCCCTTTAAATTTTTCCGTACGGCTTACCTTCATTTTGAGCAGGCGGAGCTGGAGAAAGAAAAACTCCTCAAATTTCAACCGTTTTCTTGCCTGCTGAAGCCAATCGGGTTTGGTGGGAAAGTGGATCTGCCTGATCGACTCCTGCTTTCCAAGAAGGTTATACCGGGTGAGAATTGCCGAAGGCAGCGTTTCCTGGATATGGGGAATACACGCCTGCACAAGTGGCTCCATTACTTTGGAAATCCCCCGGGAATCCAAAAATCTTGCCCTTAATTTCTCCGTAGTCGAATAAACAGGCTGGAAATTGTTACGCTGCTCATTGGCTGCGGTGACGGGTTCCATTTCAGGATGTGCCATACTCCACTTTCTACCAAATTGGGCAGGCTTTCCCAGAAAAATGAAAATTGCCCCGACAGGAAGTTTTTTCTGCACCCATTGGATTCCCTTAAACCAGGTCATTTCCATCTCCCCTGTGTCATCGGTTACATGGGCTACCAATCTACTTCGGTTGCCCATCCCCACCAGTTCTACCCTATGGATTCTGGCGATGACCTGTACACTATCCAGTTCATCGCTGAGCTCCCTGATTTTAAAAAACTTGGTACGGTCTTCATACCTAAAAGGGTAGTATTGGAGCAGTTCCCCGTACGTGAATATGTTCAACTCCTTGTTGATCAATGTGGCACGCTGGGGCCCCATGCCTTTAAGAAATTCTATTTTGGTATCAAAAAAACCAGCCAAGGAGAAAAGGGTTTGGACTCTGGCAAAATAAACCCACTCCCATCAATTGACAATGGGTTTGGAAGGAATTGTCAGAAATCATTGCAGACTTCCAGTGATTTCTTTCCAGATTTCTGCCAAAGGCTCCCGTAAATCCTGTTGACTCTTCAGCAAAAGCATCTGGTTTTTGGCACGGTGGAAATTCTGTGCTGGATAGGTCACCTTGTAATATACATTCCCCTCCAAGTGATCTGTAAAAAAACGTATGCCCATGAGACAGGTCATCACCTCCCCCCCCATAAGCAGGGATGACGCTTCTTCCTCCGAACAAAAACCCGCAACTGCCTCCCAATATCCCTGGAGCAGACTCCTGAAAACACCCGCATCAAGTTTTACCCCTGTCCAGTCTTCACTGGTCTCTGGTGCCGTACAGGCCACTGTTCTTACCAGATCCCCAAAATCGTAGAGTAAATATCCCCCCATCAAGGTGTCCAGATCAATCAAGGCCTCTACCTGCTTTAGTTCATTGTCGAATATCAGGTTATTGATTTTGGTATCATTGTGAGTTAACCTCATAGGCAAGAGTTGTAGGAATTCTCTATATCCTTCAATCAACTCACTTTGTCCCAAATAAAAGTCAAGAATCGTTTTTTCTTCGTCAGTAAGGGCATCGGCCTGACCTGCCACTTTTACAAGCCTGTCATACCGTAAGTCCAAACGGTGAAAACCTGGAATAGTCTCCTGCAATTCTTCGGCACTTTGGTCTTTTGCCCAAGCCGCAAGTACACCGTATGCCTTTGCCGCTACATAAGCCTGGTGGGGCTCCTCAATCTGCTGGATGGTCTTTCCCTTGACAAAATCAAAAAGCCGGTAATACTTATTCCGGATATTGGTTAAATTAAGCCCGTCCTTGTTCAATAGAGGAAGGGGCAGGGAAAAAGGGAGGGGACTTGTTTTATGAAGCCCTGAAAGAATAGCGAGGTTATGCGCTATGCGTTCAGGAAAGCGGAAAACCTTGGCGTTAAACCCTTGTAATACCCAAGAACCTGTTTCATTCTCCAAGAGAAAAGTCTGGTGAATGAGCCCTTCCCCCAAAGGACTTACTGAAATAAGTGTAGGGTTGCCCAGTAAATACGATTCAGCTATTAATTTCAACAACTCATTGTTCATGTCACGAAAATAGCCTATCCCTCTTAATTCTATCAATACTCAATAAAATTCTGTTTTATAGAAGCTGACCTAACAATGCTTACTCTTATGCTGTGTTTACAAAATTTATTAAAAAAGTTATTCCACATTTGCATATTTTTTTTGTTAATTAGCCAGTCTAAAAACTTACCCTTATGAATGTAACCGGTATTGACTGGGTAATCATTGCGATTTTCTTTGCTGTTTCCCTTCTAATTGGGCTGCTGACTTCCAAACAGGCGGGGTCTTCTGCCAAGGAGTTTTTTCTCTCTGGCAGGAATATGCCCTGGTGGCTATTGGGCGTCTCGATGGTAGCTACCACATTTTCCGCAGATACCCCTAACCTGGTGACGGACATAGTTAGAAAGAACGGCGTAGCGGGCAACTGGGCATGGTGGGCTTTTTTGCTAACCGGAATGCTCACTGTATTTGTATATGCCAAGCTGTGGAGAAGATCTGAAGCCACTACGGACCTGGAGTTTTATGAGATGCGTTATTCTGGAAGGGGAGCCTCATTTCTGAGGGCTTTTAGAGCTATATACCTTGGGGTCTTCTTCAATGTGGTGATCATGGCCACGGTATCATTGGCAGCCATCAAGATAGGCGGAGTAATGCTGGGCCTTAGCCCGGTAGAAACCCTTCTCATTGCTTCAATAGTAACAGTGGTATATAGTTCATTGGGAGGTCTAAAAGGTGTGCTACTTACTGATTTCTTCCAGTTTTTCATTGCCATCATCGGATCTTTCGGTGCAGCCTATTTTATCCTGGGACTACCTGAAATCGGATCGTTGAACAGCCTACTCACCCATGAGAATGTATCGGGTAAATTGGATTTTTTACCTGATTTCTCTGATCCAAATACCTACATTCCTTTATTCCTAATGCCTATAGCCATTCAATGGTGGGCCACTTGGTATCCCGGAGCCGAACCTGGCGGGGGGGGCTATATTGCCCAGCGAATGCTTTCCGCGAAAGATGAGAAAAATGCCATAGGAGCAACACTTTTCTTCAATATCGCACATTATGCCTTAAGGCCATGGCCCTGGATTATCGTTGCGCTTGCCTCCTTGGTGATTTTTCCTTCAATAGCAGATTTACAGGCTGCCTTTCCCAATATCCCTGCCGATAAACTCGGGGATGACCTTGCTTACTCAGCCATGCTCACCTATCTCCCCACCGGGATGATAGGAATTGTGCTTGCCTCACTGATAGCCGCTGTGATGTCTACGCTTTCGACCCATCTCAACTGGGGATCTTCTTATATTGTCAATGATTTTTACCTCCGCTTCTTAAAGCCCGAGGCCAGTGACAAGGAACTGGTGGCCGTGGGGAGGATTTCCACTGTAATGTTGATGGTGCTGTCGGCGGTTTTGGCTCTGGCTCTTTCCAGTGCTTTGAATGCTTTCAATATCCTGTTGCAGATTGGAGCAGGAACTGGGCTGATCTTTATTCTCAGGTGGTTCTGGTGGAGGATCAATGCCTATACCGAAATTTCTGCGATGGCCATCTCGTTTTTGGTAGCCATATTCTTTGAGGTGATCAACCCAAAAGTAAACTGGATAGTAATTCCCGAAAACCAGGCTTACCTGAAGCTGATATACAGTGTATCCATCACGACAGTCGGGTGGCTGATCGTCACTTTCATCACCCAGCCCGAAAAAGACGAAATTCTCCTGAGTTTTTATAGGAAAGTCACCCCTGCTGCATTGGGTTGGAAGAAAGTATTGGATAGATACCCTGGTGAAAAACAAGTGACAGGTCAGCTTCCGAAAGAGATCGGACTGATGCTGGTAGGATCTATCATGGTCTATTCGGCTTTGTTTGCAGCTGGATTCTGGATCTACGGAAATGTTATCGGTGGAAGTATAGCCACTGTCATTGCCCTGCTAGGTGGGGCAGTAATCCTCAGGTCATGGAAAAACCTCAATTAATCGACAAACTGGACTGAATTCATCAGGTGGGTCATGTCCACCTTGATGTATTCGATGACAGGTGCTAGGGAGTCATTCTTCATCGCAGTATTAAAGTAAAGCGCCCCACGAAGGAAATGTTCTGTGGAATCCGTCACAAAAAACTGGAACTGGGTAGGTACCTCGCCCTCTAGCTCCGCCACCACACCTGCATATCCCTGTGGTGTAATCAAGACAGCTTCTTCGATCCCATAAGCTTTAATCTGATGCTTGGAAGTCAGTTTGAATGCATCCGAGGAAAGCTGTTTGAAATTAACGGTCTTGCCGTCTATCCTTTTATAAGTAAGATGGACTTTTGCCCCGAAATCGGTGTAATTCAAATTCACCCAGTCACCTTCATTGAGATTGAAAGAGTCCGCTTCTACCAATGCATACTTAGAATGCGCAAGCCTATAAGGGTAGCCTGCAGAAATATTCTGATAGGCATGTGAAGGCAGGTCTATTCTATTATACCCGGGAGGTTTTGGTAAATATGTCCTCTGACATCCGGCAAGACTTATAGCCATAAGCAGTACAACCCAAAGATTCTTCCTCATACTTTAAAATTAGCCAATCAGTTTGATTTGACTTTGTAATAATGGAAATTTAACAAATAACAAAACCCATCAGACCATGAAAATTAAATTTACAGTTCTTGCCTACCCACTCTGGTTTGCGGCATTTATGCTTGTTTCGAATATTATCAGTGCCCAGACCACCATGGAGGAGTTTATGGTAAAATGGGAAAACAGCAAGAAGTTTACGCTTGACGTCCTGGACAAAATGCCGGAATCGGGAATGGACTATAAAACCGACCCTGCTGCGATGTCTTTCAAAGAACAGATTCATCATATTGGATCATCTATTGCAGGAATCACCCAAGGCTTTCTTCTGGGAACAGATCCAGCGCTCACTATTGAGCTGGAATCGGCCTCGAAGGCAGAATTAGCAGAATATGTGGGAAAATGCTTTGATTATGCTGCTACCACGATTAAATCCCTCCCTGCTGAAAAGGCTGCAGAGCAGATTGAGGTTTTTGGAAATAACGTTTCCAGACGGCAAATAATGGCATTGCTTGTAGACCACACGACGCATCATAGAGGTGCAGCTATCGCTTATCTTCGAGCTAACGGGGTTGAGCCACCTGCATTTGTCGGTTTTTAAGATCCGGAATGAAATCAAAATGGCGACAGGATCAGCCTGCCGCCATTTTCTCTTACTTTAAGTACTTCTATTCCCTGATCCAAGCCGTTTTTTCGGCAATCGGTGTCCTTCTACCTATTGGCCAGTTAGCTGTGGCTGGTTTTGCCACATAGAAAAAGCCCATCAGCATATCTTCTCCCTCCAATCCAAAATCTTCACGCGCTTCTGGCCAGAATGTAGGGCCTCCTGTCCCCCAATATGCCGCAAGTCCGTGGGCGGATGCGGTCAGATACATATTCTGAACTGCCATGGACACCGCTGCTACCTCCTCCATCACCGGAATACCGGATCCCTCTGTACGCTTCATGATTATTGCAATCACATGGGAAGCCCTCAAGGGGTTTTCCTGGAATTTTTGAAATGTCGCCTCAATATAGTTCCCGTTTTTTTCCGCTCTCTTTTTATATAGGTTTGCCTGATAATCTGCAAATTTCTTCAATCCTGCGCCGGAATAAACAATAAACCTCCAAGGCTGTGTCAGCTTGTGCGTTGGTGCCCAATTGGCATTTTCCAGCAGTTCCTCTATTACAGAATCATCCACAGGATCATTCTCCTTGAACTGGGCCACGAACATGGACCTTCGTCCACGGATAATTCTGTTTACTTCTTCGATATTGAAATCGGGTTTTTCCATACTAGTGATTTTTACTCAGGTGATATAATTTCAATTAGTTTAGGCTGGCATACCAAATTCAGGCAATACGCCCCTTTAAAAAATCCTGCCGCAACTCTTCATCAAATTTCTCAATAGCATA
Source organism: Algoriphagus sp. (assembly GCA_048819475.1). Lineage (GTDB taxonomy): Bacteria > Bacteroidota > Bacteroidia > Cytophagales > Cyclobacteriaceae > Algoriphagus. The sequence continues at coordinate 85,649 of JBMDXP010000060.1, read as the reverse complement.
ACGCAGAGTGGTCCGGGGCATTCTTGAATACCTACTTTCCAGGAAGCGGTATTCCACCTCGAAATCACGGTTGCCTATCTCACGCAGCATCCAGCCGACTGCCTTGTGAATCAGATCATGACTATGATAAAGCAGCTTCTCCGCCAAAGCCAGGGCATCTTCAAATATACCTCTCTTTATCCAGAAAAAAGAACTGATCATTGCTATCCTTTGTCTCCACAGGTGGCCCGAGTCAGCCAGTTCATAGAATAGTCTCTTATCCCGGTTCAGATAATAATGTCCTAGGATAAAATGGCAGGAACAGTCTACAAGATCCCAGTTGTTCACATAATCCAGATGAGACAAATAAAGATCTACCAGTTCCTTCTGAACCTTTTCACTTTTAGCCTTTTCATACTTGTACACCAGCATCATCAATCCAGTCAACCTCACTTCGTGAAAAGGATCCTGAATGAGCATGGCAAGTTCTTGCTTGCTGATTTCCTGAAAGCAGAATTTGGCTATCCTTCGCTGTTCGGGTACTGTCACGCCTATGAAGAAGTCTCCCTCTCCATAGCCTCCTGGAAACGCCTTGAAGAACTTCGGAAAAAAAGCAGCCTTCTCTGGAATAGCCTTATCTTCCAAACTGGCTTTGATCTGCTCGATTAAACTACTCATGGTTAAAAATAAGAAAGGCTGATCAATTGATCAGCCCTATCCTCAAAATTCGTTTCCTCCAAAATCATCACCACCTTCCCTGCTGCTTTCCCCTTCTTGCTTTTTATCTTTGAACCCGCCGAAACGGTAGGTAAAGGCAAGAGTTCCTATCCTAGTCTCCCGCTGGAACATACGGTATTGGGTAAACCGTGCATCCTCAGTCGTAATCCTGAAGTTTCGGGTATTGAAAATATCGCTCACATTCAGACTTACCGTAGCCTTATTTTTCAGCAGGTCCTTTCTTAATCCTATGTTTAGACTGTATTGAGGCTCAATCTGTCCCTGTGGCAAAACAATCGGCCCTCTGTAATTTCCCTGTAGCTGAACATTGAACCAATTAGGTATCAATATATTACTTAAGAGACTGACCGTCCAGCTGAAGTTTTCATTGCTGAAACCGCCCTCAATATTTTCACCGTTTACCCTGGAGTAAAAAAAGTTTCCGGTCAACGTCGCATCAATGCTATTGGAGACCTGGAATTGATTGACTAATTCAAAGCCTGTACTCGATCTGGTATCGGCATTCTGCCGACTCTGAATAGCGACATTCTCATCAGTCAGGCTGATAATCCTAGTCTCCACATCTGTGCTGTATCTATGGTATACGGTTCCATTCAGCAAATACTTGTCCCAGCCCTTCATATAGCCTACCTCATAGCTATCGGTAAACTCAGGCTGTAAGAACGGGTTACCGATACTCAGGTTGTATTGATCCTGTACTCTGTAGATAGGAGCAAGGGTCCAAATTCGTGGTCTGCTGATTCGTCGGGAATAATTCAGAGTCAGTTCATTTTCTACTCCAAGATTATAACTCAAGTATGCACTGGGAAATACATTGAAGTAGTTGTTAGGGATCCGCTCATTATTCCGTACAGTTTCACCTAAAGTCTCGGTATACTCTCCTCTTAAACCTAACTGATATCCTAACTTGCCTACGTTGTTTCTATAGGTAAAATAAGCAGCGTACAGATTCTCTTTGAAATCATAGGAATCACTCAACGTATCTATCACCACAGGATTAAAACCGCTGAACTGATCTCCCTGTGCAAACCGCTGACTCACCGACCAGTTCCCGAAAGTCCCCTTTAAACCAGATTCGATTTTACCACCACCACTTAGTGGTTTCTCATAATCCAGCTGAGCGACATAGAAATTACTCTCCCGCGGCCGATCGTTGGACTGGGTCAGCCGCTTAGTAGGATCGGATTCCCCCGTGGCGGTGAAGAACTGCTGGTTATTGAAATCATAAGAGTTCCGCTGATCATATGCGTAGGACAGTGAGGTGTAAAGCCGCTGACCCACCGAGTCAATGTCCCAGGTATAATTTATGCCACCTTCATAATTTCTGCTATCGCCTAACTGCTCATTCCTTCTGACAAAGGTAGAATCCAGCCCGCCCACACTATTCAGGTTCCGCTGGTTTATATCTTCAAATTCCTCTTCATCATCAAAATTCCCCTGAAGGTATATCCCCAGCAATCCCCTGCTGCCTATGGAGTAATCTACCCCTGCGCGTATCAGATGAGTCTCTTCCAGCTCCAATCCCCTCTGGTCCTGGTCTAAAGTAGGAGAAAAACCTTCCAGAGTGGTCCTGCGGAGAACCTCCCCTTTTTCGATCCTCCTTCTATTCTGCCAGTTATAGGAAAGATAATAGTTGGCCTTTTCTGTGCCATAGTTAAGATTCAAACCTGCCTGGTATTTTTCCCGGGTCCCTATAGAAGCGTTCACCTGGCCGTTAAACCCTGTGGCTTCATTTTTCTTCAGGATTATATTTATAATCCCCCCAACACCTGCAGCATCATAGCGGGAGGAAGGATTGGTGATCAATTCTACTGATTTAATACTGTTAGCAGGGAATTGGGCCAGGATACTTTCCGTATCATCCCCCGACAAATTTGAAGGACGCCCATTGATATAGATCAAAATACTACCACTGCCTCTTAATGATATCCCACCTTCATCATCCACCTGTATAGAAGGCAACGTGCTCAGGAGTTCAGCTGCAGTGGCACCCTCTGCCACTATGCTGTTTTCCACATTATAGATTCTCTTGTCAATGTCAGACTCAAACATCGAGGTTACACCCTCCACAACGACCTCATCCAGGTTCTGGGCATCTGGCTGGAGCCGGATTGTACCAAAATTCACTGTGTTTTTAGATCCCAGATTGATGTTTTCATGAAATTGCAGGTAGCCGATAAACCCCACCCTGAAAATATAACTACCTGCTTTGGCTGAAAACTCAAAACTACCATCCAGATCGGTCATCCCTCCTGTCACGACGGACGAATCCGCTGGATTTAAAAGGGCGATATTTGCAAACTCAAGAGGTTGTCCATCTCCTGCATCCGCAACTTTTCCCTTCAAATTGATATCTTGGGCTTCAACTTTAAGAACATAAAAAATAAGTAGGGAGCCAATTAAGGCAATTTTTTTTAACATAATACAGAATTACATTTTGAATTAGATCACACAACAAGTCAAAACTATTGGACCAGAACTGTTTGACAAGAAGATATTTTTTTACCAAACAATTCATAATCAAGAAGTTCCATCTCTGTATTAAACTCCATTACCATGCTAGAGTTTTTTTAGTTTACGAATACTTGCCCTAAGGGCAATTATCCTGATGAGACGTGATTAACCTGTATGAGCGGACAATAACATGGATAACTGATCAAGAGGGAAAATATATAGACTTAACCCCAATATGTGAACCTTACGCCACAAGCCACACCTGCTTTCAAAAGGGCACAATACACCATAGATTATAGGAGAACGATAAACCTAAGCATAAAGCACTTTTTTGTATATTCCAAATCTGCATAAGTGTATTTATTCGTATATAAAAAGATAACAAGCGTAAGCTATTCCAACCTATTGAAACCAACCCATCACTTTTTATATGAGGCTACTTAGTGAAAAGGGCGATTTTACCATCGTCCAAACGGTAAAAAACAAAGATGAATTACTTATCTCAGGTTCCTGGCATGATTTGGTCAAAGTGTTTGACAGCAGAAGGACCTTTCTTATCGATAAAGATAACAGCAATGAGCTATATGGCGTATTGAGCTGCAAGCAGGAGTGCTCTGAGTTTCTAAACAAGCTCATCCAGGAAATCGATTATGCCGGCGATACGAAAGAAGATCCATTCTTCATCACAAACAAGGAAGTCTAAAAATTCAGGAGTATGTGTTCAGTGCAAGCTGAATCATACGATCTATGGTATGCTCAGCATCAGTGTCAAATTGCCCGGTTATCCTATTGGCTACTATTGCATTCAAGCTGAGCATCCGGTGACCAAGTAAGTTGCCCATTGCGTAATAACCGGCTGTTTCCATCTCAAAATTAGTCAATCTGTATCCTGCTATAGCTAATTGTGAAAGCCTTTCTATCACTTGGTTAATCTTTGGTTCAAGCCTTACCTTTCTGCCCTGGGGACCATAGAATCCGGGACAAGTAAGCGTGACACCCCGTTGGACTTCCTGTCCCAGTTTACCAAGTAACTCTTTATTTGCTTTAGCCTGATAAGGCTGAAACTGGATTCCCAACGCCTCTTGTACTGCGGTACCTATCGTCTGTGAGCCTGAAAGCGCGGGATAAAACTGCATCAGCGTATCCAGTCCGATGGCATATTCAGAAACCAAAAGTGAACCAACCGCAATATCCTGCTGCATACTTCCTGAAGTACCCAGTCTGATGATATCAAGTGCATGGTGGACTGGTTTTATACATCTTTTGATCAAGTCTACATTTACCAAAGCATCCAGCTCTGTCATCAGTATTTCTATATTGTCCGTCCCCATCCCAGTACTGATCACAGTCACTCTTTTCCCATTGATTCTGCCGGTATGTGTCACAAATTCCCTTTTGGATGTCTTAAAGTCAACCTGGTCAAAATATCGGGATACCAAACCCACCCGGTCAGGATCCCCTACGGTGAAAATCAGCGAAGCCAGGTTCTCTGGCTTCAGGTGAAGGTGATAGACACTGCCGTCACCGTTAAGGATAAGTTCCGATTCGGGGATTTGCTGATTCAAGACGTAGGAGTGTGGCTAGTGTTATTTGATGGGAAGCGCTGGAGTCCTTTATAAGGATTGTACCCATTCGTGTTTTTCTGATAATAGCCTGTACCGTCATACTGCCTCTTTTCAGGACTTTCTTTGCATTCCAGTGAGCAGGCTCCATCCATTTCCCATCCACAATTTTCGCATATAGGCACATGGGCATTACATGTCGAATTGGCACAGTTTACCATCCTATCTGAGGCCGTCCCACACACATGACACACGGAAATCACCTTGGGATTCACCTTATTGACCTCCACTGCGATACGGTTATCAAACACATAGCATTTCCCTTCAAAATCCTCTCCTCCTGCCTCCATTCCGTATTTTATGATTCCACCATGTAGCTGATAGACGTCTTCAAACCCTTGTTCCAATAGAAATGCGGATGCTTTTTCACATTTTATCCCTCCGGTACAATAGGTAAGCACCTTCTTGCTTTTGAGGTGCTGTAGCTCCTTGACTTTTTCAGGGAAGTCCCGGAAGTTGTCGATATCCAATGTGATGGCATTCTTGAACCTACCCAATTCATGTTCGTAATTGGACCGGACATCCAATACAACTACATCATCCTGATCCTTTAACTTTTTAAACTCTTCCGGTTCAAGATGTATCCCCGTCTTCACATTCGGATCTAGGTGACGGAGTGAGCTGTGGACAATCTCAGGCTTATAGCGAACATGGATTTTGGTGAATGCGTGTTTATCAAACTGATCGATTTTAAACTCAGTTTTCGCAAATCGGGGGTCTGAATGAATATAGGCCATATAGTTCTTACAATCTTCCACCAGACCTGAAACGGTTCCATTCAGCCCTTCATCAGAAATAATGATTCTTCCACGGATATTGTTCTCTACGCAGAACAGGTGATGTTCCTCTCTATATTCTTCAGGGTTGGCTATGCTCGCATAGCAATAGTAAAGAAGAATTTGGTATTCTTTGTTGTTGTTTTCCATAACTCAGGCCCTGTTTCGGCAGGGTGTTTTGGTGTGCTTTTTTCTGTCTTTCCTCTTCATTCATTAGGCTCGCGACAAGCCTCCTAAGCCCTCAAATTTGAAGAATGAAACCCAAATTTAATACAAGATCATAGATATATGTATACGTATGATCCGGGCAGGATCTTTACTTCACTTTAGATGCAGGGTTTCCAAAGACCGTTTCATTATTTCCTACAGAAGAGATGACCACTGAACCCGCGCCGACTCTTGCATTCTTCCCTATGGTCACGCCTGAAACGACGGTGACGCCAGATCCGATAAAGGCGCCCTCTTCGATGACAACCTCAGCATTCACAATTGTTCCCGCCCCGATCTGCACAAAATCTCCAAGTTTTGCCTTATGGTCTATAATAGCCCCTGTGTGGATAATGCAATGGCTTCCCAATTCCGCACCTGCACCTACTGTGACATTTGCGTTGATAAAATTACCATGGCCCAGTACTGCATCTGTGGCGATGTACGAACGCCGATGAATGGCATTTACGGGCTGTACTTTCCTTCGTTCATTTAGTAGTTCCACCAAAAATTTCCGGTACTTGTTATCATCGACAGCTACAAAGGATTCTGTTTTTTTGCCTATAAGTTTCAGAAAACCATCATCTTCCGTATGCCCCAGCACTGACACTGTATTTATTTCCGTTCCGTGGGTCTTTTCATCCTCATCCAGGAAGCCATAAACAATTACTTGGTTGCTATTAAATATCTCCAATGCAGGATGGGCGATTCCTTTTGCACCAAGAATGATCACAGGTTTTTCCATAGTCTTTTTTGTGAATTGGAGTGCAAAAGTACGGGAATTCACGGGCTTACACAAAAACACCCTCTTAAGACTTTATAAGATTTTGCGCAATCTTGCACCGTAGACAATTCTTGGGCTTACAGAAGTTTTTGAAAAGACCGATCATGCCTTGGGAATCAAAAGCGCTTGAGGCAGTCCATCCCGATGAGTGAAATTTCCGGATTATAAAATTATTTTCCCCGGGAATCTCCTGGAGCAACTCGAAGCAGCGCTCTTGCCACGACTCCTCCTGAAAGTATTTGCCGTAGGCAAACCAGAGCGGGATGACATAATTAAGCAATATTAATTCCAGAGCAGACTGGGATATCCCTTTTGACACCCGCTTCGAACTCCTCTGCGCAAAACTATAATGATCCTGCCAATATAGCCCCGGCTTTACCCGAAGAAGTCTCTTAAATGAAGACAGTCCCTTCGGGTTCTCAATTACTGCTTCCAGCAGACTGGGAGCACTAGACAGCATTGCTGCAAGCTGAGCTATTCTCAAGGTCGGGAAATTATTGGGTCTGACCCCCATAAACGTCCAATGCTGTCTAAGCAGAGTAGCTCCCCAGTCATGCTTTTTACTGTAAAAACCATATTCCTGGATCAAAAGCTTTACATACTGATCATCAGATTCAGAAGGAAGTAAACCCGCCTGCCCAAAAAGTATAGCCTCTAAAGCATTTGGCCTCTCTCTGTATCGCTGCAGTGTCTTATAGGGAACCTTTCGGGCCAGTTCCAGCATCGGAAGGCTGTTTGACTTGAACCCAAAGCTCCAAAAAAGCCATTGGTAGGCTGTTTCTTCCCAGTCTCCCTGGGCCTCTTGCAGCATCTCCAGCACGGACTCCGTTTTCTCCTGAAGACGGCTTACCAGTGCTTTTTCCAACGCTGAAAACCGGACAATCGAAGGCACACCGCTGAGGGCATGCGCACAGGGCAAATCAGATTTGTAATCCAACAATTGTTCATACTTTCTCCATACCTCCAGGTAGATTCTACCTTTGAGTTCCAAAGTAGGTATGGTCGTTCCGTCACTTCTATACACTTGCTTATCTTCTTCCCACACCACATGCAACACGACAGAGTCGTAGGCAGCATCTCTTTCATGGGCATGCTGCTTCCATTCACTGGCAGACCGGTGCACTTCTACATGGCCAAATAAGCCGATTCCGTTGATGACTATCCCTGCATCCCGGAAATCAGGCCCCTCAACCGGATTATGAAACCCTACTTTCACTATCTCCAGCTTCTCACCTGAAGTAGTCAAGAGATCTTTCCTATCAAAATATTGATACTTCCAGACCAGCTGTAAAAAATCTTCCCTGAAATTCATAAAAATTTGATATTTAATAGATTATGAATCTATTAAAAAAACCAGGGAATCACAACTAATTTTACTTTTTTTAGGAGACCATCGCCTCTGACAGGGTTCACAAATACCTTTCCAGTAACATTTTCATTTCTTTCTGCAGCTTCTCAGCTTCTTGCCTCGCTGCCTTGCCAAAATCCACGCCAGAGGAAGCATAGATTATCCCCCTACTGGAGTTGACCAGCAGCCCACAGGAAGAGTTCATTCCGAATCTGGCTACCTCCTCCAGACTCCCTCCTTGTGCTCCTACTCCCGGCACAAGGAAAAAGTGGTCAGGCACTGATTTTCGCACTTCTCCGATCAGCTCACCTCTGGTAGCTCCTACCACATACATCATATTCTCCACACTGCCCCAGGTTTGACTCTTTTCCAGTACTGATTGGTAAAGTGGTTTTCCTGCCTCATCCTTGATCAGCTGAAAGTCCATCGAACCTATATTGGACGTGAGCGCAAGAAGAATCACCCATTTACCATCAAACTCAAGGAAAGGAGTAACTGAATCTCTTCCCATATACGGCGCCACCGTGACAGAATCGAAATCCATCGTTTCGAAAAAGGTCTTGGCATAAAGACTGGAGGTATTCCCTATATCTCCGCGTTTAGCGTCGGCAATTGTAAAAATATCACGGGGAATGATTTCCAGCACTTTTTGCAGGGACTCCCATCCCTTCGGCCCAAGTGCCTCAAAAAAAGCAATATTAGGCTTATAGGCTACTGCAACATCCGATGTCTCTTCAATGATTGTCTTGCAAAAACTGAAGACCGGATCAGGCTCTCTCTGGAGATGGGCGGGGATTCTCGTGATGTCTGCATCTAACCCAACACACAAAAAAGAGGATTTCTTCTGGATCTGGGCAAAAAGCTCGGCTCGGGTCATGGAATCAAAGGTTTGGACAAAGGTACGGATTACTTACTAGTTCGTAAAACTCCATTCTATGCATCCCAAAATCCTTTGTTTTTCTGTAGCTTTTCAGGACAAAGGTTTACAGACTGTATGTGCAAATGAATCAAACACTTGGTAAAATCACCCTCACGCTGTCATTGCTGTTCATACTCAACACTGTAGCGTCTAGCCAAAATATCTCAGGATCATGGAAATGGAAGGACAGCCCCGAAGATAAAACGTTCGAGATCACTATTTCCAAACCCAATCCAAAAGACAGGGAATCAATCTCCTACGATTTTATCGGTAAGCATTGCGGACTGTACTACCATGGAGGGAGAGTAGATTGTACCGGGGACATATCCATTCTTCTGAAAAGAGAAAGGAATAATACCTACACTGGAACGGTCAAAAGTGCTTATTCCGACGGAATAGCTGAAATACTTATACTGTACACACCGAAAACAGACCAAATCAATTGGCAGGTGATCAAAGGGAGTGGCCAGTTTTATTTTCCCCATGATGCCATTCTGGAAAAAACGTCCCATCCATAAACAGTAGGCAAGAATAATAAGCCTTCTTTATTTCCCTGAATTGGCACCTTACCCTACATGGCATCTTCTAAGAACAGCTCTTACCGAAAGTCAAATATCCGTATTGGTGTCTATCAGTCAAAAACGGGTATAGTTGGCCTGAAAGCTAAATATTAACTGCTTTTATCAAAATTAACCGACACACCGGATCCAACCAACGATACTCCTGCTGAAATCAAAAAGAAGATCAGGCTAAAGGCTACTGCTGTGGCCTCGTCTATACCTACATAGGTATGGGCATAAATAAAAACCAACTCACGCGCTCCAATACCACCAATCGTCAACGGCAAGACTGCCACGATGGAGGAAAGCAAAAACACCAATTGATACGCTAGGATACCGTCAGTCACATCAAGCGAACACAGGATCATCCAGGCACAACCCAATTGGGAAATCTGCCCAAGGACTGAATAGCTGTTTGCCCTCCAAAAAGACGGCAGGAATTTATGGAAAAAGAGCTTCTGCGCCAACCGGAAAACAGGGAATATCAACAGTATTCCTGCAGCTATCGGCCATTCCCACGGGAATGCTGAGTCAAATGGCAATGTCAGATTTACAGGAAGAACCAATACGAACAGCAAAAAAACTATGGCGACAAGTCCTCCAATCCTGTCAAGTAAAACCGCTTGTAACAGACCCTTCACCGGAGTCTTGAAATGCTTATTCAGCAGGTAGACTTTATACCCATCCCCACCTATCCCACCAGGAAGAAACAGATTATAGAACATTCCCACAGCGTAGAGTTTTATATTCAACCGTTCACTTACGTACAAGCCCACATCTCTGAAGTACAGATTTAACCGGAAAGCTGTCAGCACCTTACTCAATACGAACAGAGCTATAGCAGGCACTAACCAGTACCACTCGATGGACTGGGCTATCCTCCCTAACTGTCCGACATCAACCTTATGAAACACCAGGTAAACAGCGAGCCCAGTGAGGACTAGCTTCAGCATGGTTTTCAGCAAAGGACTATTCACCCTGATAAATGGATTTTATCGTATAAGTCTTTTTATTCTGGGACTCGAAGTATGTCCTTACTATTATTTCAGCGATGATCCCTGTAGTAATCAGCTGAATCCCTCCTAAAAGCATTATAAATCCCACGATCATAATAGGGCGTCCCCATATGTCCTCTCCCAAAATTTTGATCACCAGCAGGTACAGATTGATAACGACCCCTACCAGCAGCGATAGAAGCCCAAATCCTCCAAATAGGTGGATCGGACGCTGAAAATACTTCTGGAAAAACAGCATCAGGATGAGATCTGCCATCACTTTGAACGTTCGGCTCAGCCCATACTTGGAAACACCGTGTATTCTCGGATGATGCTTTACATCCACCTCTGTCATTTTGGCCCCTTGCTGCTTGGCAAGTACGGGAATAAACCTATGGAGTTCTCCATACAGCCCCATGTTTTGGGCTATCCTGGCTTTATAGACCCTGAGGGTACAGCCATAATCATTCAGATAAACTTTTGTGGTGTTCCGTATCACCCAATTGGCAGTCTTACTGGGTAATTTACGCAGCACAAACCCATCCTTTCTTTTTGCACGTCTTCCTGCAACTACATCCCAGTCCTCATCGATAGCTTTCTGAAGCATCACAGGAATATCGGTCGGGTCATTCTGCAAATCGCCATCCATCGTGGCGATGTATTCCCCATTCGCCATGTCAATCCCTGCTGCCAGAGCCGTGGTCTGACCGTTGTTCTTGGTAAAGATGATCAGTTTAGTCCTTCCGTTAGCATACTTCTTCACCTCCTCCACTGTCCCATCCGTAGACCCATCTTCGATCAATATCACCTCATAGTCAATATCCGCCAGCGCAGAATAAGTGGATTCCAGTAAGGGTTTGATATTTTCTTCTTCGTTGTATACGGTAATGACAACGGACAAAAGAGGCTTGATCATGAGTCGAAATTTGGCCAAAAATACAGTAAAATACTTCCTGGGGCAAAAAAGAGCCCAACTACCCTGAGTCTATGAAGAATTTAAGCGGTTAAAAACCCAATCGCACTATCTTTGCATCCATGACCTTATCATCTGCCAAAGAATCCCTAATCAATCCCTGGATTATAATGGCTGCTTTTGCTATGCTAGTGGGCCCTTTTGCGCTCAGCTTTCACATGCACTATCCAGACGAGATGTATTATACCGATGCGGCAGTGAAAATGCTTCAAAACGGGGATTACCTCACTACTTATCTCGGAAGCGGGGAATTGAGATTTAAAAAACCCATCGGTACCTACTGGGCCGTGTTGGCAGGATTTAAACTCTTCGGGGTCACAGCATTCGCCTCCCGTTTTTTCTTCCTGATAGCAGGGGTGGCCACTGTTGGGCTGACCTACTGCTTAAGCCGCGTAATTTTTGAAGACAAGCGAATCGCCAGCCTGTCCTGCCTGATCATGGCATCCAATCCTGTATTGATATTCTCTGCCACAAGATCCATTCCTGATGTGCTTCTGGTGATGACATTGACTGCCAGTGCCATCGGTTTTGCAGGCATGATCAAATTCGGGAATCGCGCGCCAGACATTTTCCTTTGGCTTTTATACCTCAGCCTGGCTCTCGCATTTGAGATCAAAGGACTTCCTGCAGCTGCATTGGGTCTATTGGGGCTGCTATATTTAGCCCTAAATCCCTGGAACCGAATCCCAGTGAGAACCCTTATCCATTTACCCTCCCTGCTCGTCGGTACTTTTATTGCCTTGTTCTGGTTTGTTGCCATGTGGGACATCCATGGCCCTACTTATTTGAATAGCTTTATTGAAGACCAGGTCGGCGTACGCGTCGCTTCCCGGATAGCTTTGATTTTCCAAAATGGCCTGACAGCCATTTTGTTGCTGATCGCCATGTTTATCCCTTGGGTATTTTTCGCAATACCCAGAGCTGGGATTGTACTTACCGTTAAAAAAATTTGGAATGAAAACCCCGCTTTCTTTGGGTTTATCATCCTTTGGACAGTGGCAATTTTAGTCATGGGTGCCATGACAAGCAGGTTCTACGAGCGCTATCTTTTGCCCGTGGCCCCTGTACTGGCAGTCGGCCTGGGTTGGCTTTTGATGCGGGCAAATTTTGAGGTAAAACTGAGAGGATTACGCGCAGCTGCGGCTTTTTTTCTCCTCCTCAATTTTATCCTACTCATTTTCAGCCTTTGGCTGAACCTGAGACTTGGAAGCCATCCGATGGTCTATCTACAGCTGTTTTTAGGGGCATTACTACTCTTGTATCTAGTCCGGATATTCTCTCTTGGCCAAAAGCTCCCATCCATTATCTCCTATAGCATCCTTCTGCTCTTCTTCCTTATCTCTAGCGGAACTTACCAGATTTCTCTGCCCGATCAGGGAAGTCAGCTCAGCTCATTCGTTTCAGAGCATTCCAAAAAACCGGACACAATTATTGGTTATGCCGGCAATCTGCATACCAGCAGTAAGATAAGAATCGGGCTGGGACCAAGGTTTACCCTGATAGATCTGGCGGAAGAGAATCTTGGGCAATCAGGAGCGGAGTTTTCTGCACTGATTCTGGAGGATAGACTGCTGGAAAAAGTGGACACTTCCGCCTACTATGTCCAGTTGGCCGCACAGAACTGGAACTCCCGTAAAATCCCGGATTTAATAATGGCTGCAGGGAGTCACAGGTTTGACTCACTGCTGACCTCAACAGGGAGAAAGTATTACTGGCTCCAGAAGAAGTAAACTCAATAAGTATCCGGAGTAGAGGGATTAAATTCCAGGAGATCATCCCAGATCTGAATCTTCGCATATCTGAGTGAATCTCCTTTGAAGGACACCAAAAATTTCTCCTCATACAGTAGCCCTTTGAAAGTGGTAGCCAAACCTGGGGATTCAGAGTTCCAGCTTACAAATATCCCATCTTTACCCAATCCTACGTGCTCCTCCAACCCACTCCAGAGATCAAACTGGTTTTTTCTTGCTCCTAGATTGACTGTATACGTTTGGGGGTGGTCCGGCAGGTAAAAGGCAAGCTCTGATGCCATATGGTAACTTTCTGAAAAGACCACAGCATCTTTTATCTGAAGACTGTCTTGAAGAAACTTTACACGCTGTGCCAGAGGTCTGTATCCAACCAGTCTTTTAAACGATTTCACTTCCATTGAACTGACCGGTCCACAATTTCTATCGGGTACCAACTTTGGAAGTATCATCACCAGAGGGATGGCCATACTGAAACTGACCCCCCAATTACGGATTCTCACCCACCGTGCGGACTGCTGTGCAAGCCAGTTACTCAAATAGACAGGGAGGGTGACATACGCAAAAACAGGCCAATTGGCCTCTACTGAGGTAAACAGGGTGATTCCAGCAAAACACAGCCAGGATAATATGGCCGGCAAAATCAGAAATGCAGCTAATTTATCAGGGGATTTACGGAAGCCCCCAATCGAATAGACGATTACGGGAAAAAGAAAAACCGATACCATACCAGCCTGCCCTCCCAAATACTCCAGAAACCGTGTCAGCCAGGGGATGATCTCAAATCCAGGCCCCGATCCTGACACCCCTCCCAAAGCAGCCAAATGCCGGTAGGTGCTGAACCCATTTTGCCAGTTCCAGATAAAACCGGGTATAAAGCCGATGGCTCCCGAACCCAGAAAGACAAAGAAATTTCGCGAGTTGGTCTTCCATTGTCCTGTAAGTAGCAGATAGGTGATAATAAACGGGCCAATCAGGACCATCGTACTCTTGGACATCACTCCCATACCAGCTGCGATTCCAGCAGCCACCCACCACTTGGTGGCATTTTGATCGATTCCTTTATATACCCAGAAGATGCTCAATACCCAAAAGAATGTAAGCTCCGAATCAGTCAGGTGAAAGGTGGAAAAAAGCATCCAAAAGGGCATAGCCATAACCAGGATACCGGACCAAAACGCAGTCTTATGGGACTTATAGCTATAAAGCGCAAACAGATACACCACCCAGGAGGTCCCCATCCCCAATACAATGGCGTTAATCCGCACCCCGAGCTCATTAATTCCAAATATGGAGGTACTGACCAGGTTGAATAGGGCAATAAGAGGTGGCTTTGAATAATAATGCCATGCAAGATTTTGAGACCAAAGCCAATATTGCGCCTCTTCAGTAAACAGGTTAATATCAGGCCTAAGCGTGAAAGCAATTTTACTTATTGCCAGGGCAATGTTGATAAGCCAGAAGCCCATCAAATAGTTGGTTTTAGTTTTCATTATCTACTGGCAACATGCTTTTAACGGCCACAAAAATATAAATTGAACAGGGATAACAGCAATCAATTTAATCACATTCTGTTCGCCCTATCCTTGGACTTGTTGTATCAAAGGGGAAAAATGGCCAAAAAAAAAACCCTCAGAATAAACTGAGGGTCCTACATAAAAACGAAGGAAAGCTATTGTCTTGCCAATACTAATTTCTCTTTGTGCTTTTTGATCTGCCTCCTCAGGCCCTCAACGGCCTCATCTGTAGCACCTTCAAACGAATCTGTCTGATGTTTTGCAAAAAACTGTTTCCCGGGCACATTCAACTTGATCTCAACAATTTTATTTGCATTTTTTTCATGGTTATCAAGCCTCATAAAAACCTCTCCATCTATGATCTGATCATAGTAAGTATCCAGCTTATCGGCTTTCTTCTGAATAAAATCGATCAGTTTACGATCAGCGTCGAAGTGGATGGAGTGCATCTGCAGTTTCATAGTGATTTGCATTTAGTAGTTGAACAATTGATTTATTTACGCTTTAGGATGTGCCTGTTCAAACACAGCCTTAAGTTTTTCAAGGGAGTTATGCGTGTAGACTTGTGTGGCAGCCAGGTTTGCATGGCCCAATAAGTCCTTAACGGCATTGAGATCAGCTCCTTTATTGAGTAGGTGGGTAGCAAAAGTATGCCTGAGCACGTGGGGGCTACGCTTGGATGTCTGAGCGAAAATATCTAGATAATGTTTTACAATCCGGTAGATCATCATAGGATAACTCTGCTTTTTCTGATTGCTGACAATAAAATAGTCACTTTGATCTAGTTTCGAAAATCTTTCTTCAAATACTTTCTTATACGATAAAATATTCTTTTCTAAGGTATTTGTAAGAGGTATTATTCTTTCTTTTCTCCTTTTTCCCAAAACTTTTACGGTATCTTCAATTATATTTATATCTGCCCATTTCAGTCCGATAAGCTCGGAGAGCCGGATGCCGGTGAGGTAAAGAAACTCAATCACCATCTTATCCCGCTGCCCTTCAAAACCCGGCTCATAAACACGCTCTTCTAAAACGGATTCGATGGTGAGTTCCTGTACAAACTCGGGGAGTTTTTTGGGGTTTTTAAGGGATTTTAACTTATAGGTAGGGTCCTTCTGCACTAGACCAGATCTCATAAGAAACTTGTAAAATGACCTCAGCGTCGCTATTTTCCGGTTTACTGATGTAGAGCCCAGTCCTTGCTCTACCAAGTCAATCACCCAGGCACGGATCTCCGCATGTCCTGCCTTGGATAGGTCATCGAGTGAAAATGAGAGGGAAGAAAATTCCAAAAATTGCCCGAGATCATGTCTGTAGGCTATTACGGTATGGGCACTGGCCTTCTTTTCGTATTCGAGGTAATTAATAAAAGATTCTATCATCGTGGCAGCAGGTGCTAGTAGGATAAGTTAACGGAAAATCACTAGAAGAAGCCTCGAAAAAACCAGAAATGGACAAAAAAAAACGCACTTGCTTTAACAAGTGCGCCTTATTATTATCAATCAAGTATTACTTTGCCGCTTCTTCTTGAAGATGCTGCTTGTAAGCCGCCTTGATGACCTCAGCTCTTCTCTTTACGGAAGGTTTGGTGAAAGCTTGTCTCGCTCTAAGTTCCCTGACCGCTCCGGTCTTGTCAAACTTCTTTTTGAAACGCTTCAGCGCTTTCTCAATGGATTCGTTTTCTTTAACGTTAACTATGATCATATGTATACACCCCCTTTCGTGAGTGCAAAGGTAAAAACTTTTCTCCTAAAAACAACAAGCTAGATTCAAACAACTCGCATACCCATCCTTATCCAAGAGTATGGCTGACTTAAACACGATTTATCCCGCTTGCCTAACTATCTCTTTCATCAATCACCTAGCCGACATTTATTACAGTTCAATTTTCATCGGAAAGCATGGAACACCCTTCCTTGATTCAGCGCACATTTTGTTACGCGAGGCATGTCTGCTGTATACTTTTAGTGCTTGCAGCTGTCTCCTGCTCTAATCCTGCGGGAAAGGCCATAAGACCGGCAACTTCCGATGCCATCCTGAACAACTTCAATTTCAATGAGATCGGCCTGAAAAAGGGGGATCATCTTCCGGATGTTGAGTTATGGACGAAGGGTGGCCAGTCAAAAATCTCCACGGGCTTGACACGGGACAAGAATGCGACAGTTTTCATCACAGGCAGCTATACCTGTGACGTAACCCGGTCTCAGCTATCGACTATTGACAGCATGTCTGAACTATTCAAAGACCACTTCAATTTCTACCTGATCAACACCGTAGAGGCACATCCAGTCAATTCCGCCAGTCCCTATTCTGTAGAACCGCAACCTTGGCTGGCCGAAGAGAACCTAAAGGCGGGCATCGAGGCCGATCAGCCGCAGACTATGCGGGATAGGATGGAGCTTGCCGATAAATGGGTAGAAGAGCAGCAGATCCAGACCCCAGTCCTTTTGGATGGACCAGACAACCAGTTCTGGACGGAAGCGGGACAGGCCCCCAATATGGTATTGGTAGTTTCTCCCGAAGGGGAAGTCCTGCACAAGCAGCCTTGGTTTAACGCGGAAGACCTGGGGGATTTCCTCGATAAGCCTTAAAGTAAGTATCTGACATGGTGTGGTACTCTTGATAGGGATAAAGGTAAATCAGCAACCAAATGCCAAAAGACTTCAAGAATCCTACAAAGCAAGTTTCCTCAACCGAGTCGAGCCTATTTAAACCAAGTATCACAGAACAAACTATTTTCTTTTCGATTTTTCAAAACCCATACTCCTTTCTTTATAGTTTTAACTAAATTGGCTCTTTAAATAGCTTCATTCAAAAAATGACAGATTTTATACTCTTGACACTAGACATGGGTATTAAGAAGCACATTGCATGCTGTCACCCTGCCATGGTATTTTGTGGACGGCTATAACTTAACAGCAGAGTGAGAAACTATTTCCTACTAATTCTCGGGAGCATAGCAATAGCTTGCTCCCCATCCTCTAAAAACAAGGATCTTCCTGATCTGCTCGACCTGGTATTTATTGATTCGGTACACGTTCTGGAAAATGGGTTCTTTTTAAATGGCCAAGCTCAGGTAAAGTCCTTTGGTGACAGTATCGTAGGTGTGTCTTCCGTAAAAAACTATGCAGTTGGCTTCATCAATTTACACACGGGGATTCAAACTGGCCAGATAAGTTCTTCGGATTTTCCGGAAGCACCATTCTTCCCGTCTGCATTTGATGTTTCAGAATTCCCGACGTTGTATATAGCAGACCGGTATACAAACTCTATTCTTGAATTTAATGTAACTGAAAGAAAGTTTATCAGGAAAATTAAATTACAAGTTCCAAATGAAAAAGTAATCAAATTAGCGTTAGGGGAATTTCATAAAACAAATGGTGGTTTTCTTGTAGAATTAACTACCAGCAAGGTTGACATGTTCCATCCTGATTATTATCAGAAGTCGGGAAATCTTATTTATTTATTTGATACAAATGGAGACAGTATAGCTTCCTTCCTCGAGTTTCCGGAAGTTTTAAAAGCCCTAGAAAGAACAATAAATTTAGAGGCATTTATGGAATCAACATTTTCCGAAAATTCTTTTATTTACTCATTTCCCCAAGAAAAAAAAATAAAAACCATTGAAGGTAAAGCTCCCTTCAATGTCCTAGCTGAAATAGATCTTCCTCCTAGTCGATACTTTGATTACGGAATAAAAGGCTTTGATAAGGTGATTTCTTTTGATGATATTCAGAATATGGATAATGTGTATTTCCTACTAGTCACTATTTTGTGTCTATGCAGGACACCAAAGCCCATATATACATTCAAACTTGGCTTATCGGAGATGAAAGTGAAGGGCTGAACCGCACCTCCCATCTGATGATATATGATAAAGAAAAGGAAGAATGGTCGGAAACTTCCAATCCCAGAAATATTCTTGACATCGGTATGCTTGCCGGAGTGGTTAACGACACGCTCTACTTCTACGAAGGGAGCCTGATGAACAGTAACGAAAAATACATCAAACGGGCAGTCCTCAGCCCCATCGAAGAATAAACCAAAAAAGGTCTCCCATTCACGCAGGAGACCTTTTTGATATGCTAAAATAAATTGCTTATTCGACTATTTTTTCAGCCAATACCACGATCACATTGTCTTTTACTTCCACCACACCGCCATCCACTACCATGGATTGCTTTCCCTCAGGAGTGGTAAAAGAAACAGTACCTTTAGCCAAGGCCGATACAATAGGAGCGTGATTGTTCAGTACCTGAAAAGATCCATCAGAACCCGGGAAACTGGCTTCGGATACTTCTCCCTGAAAAACTTTTTTTTCTGGTGTGACGATTTCTAAATACATGGAATTATTACGTATCGTGATGAGAGCACGCTATAAACTCAGGCAGTGCAGGTCTCGGTATATTTCTGAAGTACTGGCTGCCGCTTACCAAGGTAACCCTACAGCCAGTACTTATCTAAGCTATTTCTTGATTACTTGACTTCAGCAAGCATTTTCTCTCCCTTGGCAATGGCATCCTCGATGCTTCCTACCAGGTTAAATGCAGCTTCCGGAAGATGGTCCAGCTTGCCATCCATGATCATATTGAAGCCTTTGATGGTTTCTTTGATATCCACCAGCACACCTTTCAGGCCGGTAAACTGCTCTGCTACGTGGAATGGCTGGGATAAGAAACGCTGTACACGTCGCGCTCTGTGAACGACCTGCTTATCTTCCTCAGAAAGCTCTTCCATACCAAGGATCGCAATGATATCCTGCAGTTCTTTGTAGCGCTGGAGGATTTCTTTGACACGCTGGGCACAGTTATAATGGTCATCTCCCAATATATCCGCGGACATAATCCTTGAAGTGGATTCCAAAGGATCCACCGCCGGATAGATTCCGAGTTCGGCAATTTTACGGGAAAGCGAGGTAGTCGCATCCAAGTGGGCAAACGTAGTCGCCGGAGCCGGGTCAGTCAAATCATCCGCAGGCACATATACTGCCTGAACAGACGTAATTGAGCCCCGCTTGGTAGAGGTAATCCGCTCTTGCATTGCACCCATCTCTGTGGCCAGGGTAGGCTGGTACCCTACCGCAGAAGGCATACGCCCCAAAAGTGCGGACACTTCTGATCCTGCCTGGGTAAAACGGAAGATATTGTCGATAAAGAACAGGATGTCTTTTCCGGCACCTTCCCCGTCACCGTCTCTGTAATATTCGGCCAAAGTCAGTCCTGTCAGCGCCACACGGGCACGTGCCCCAGGAGGCTCGTTCATCTGTCCAAACACGAAAGTTGCTTTGGAATCTTCCAGTTTCTTCAGATCCACTTTGGAAAGGTCCCATCCGCCTTCTTCTTCAAGGCTATGGATAAAATCTTCACCGTAGGTCACGATACCTGACTCGATCATTTCACGCAGAAGGTCATTTCCTTCCCTGGTTCTTTCACCTACACCGGCAAAAACAGACAGACCCGCATAGGCTTTTGCGATATTATTGATCAACTCCTGGATCAAAACCGTCTTGCCTACACCGGCACCACCAAACAGGCCAATTTTACCGCCTTTTGCATAAGGCTCGATCAGGTCGATTACCTTGATTCCGGTATACAATACTTCGGTAGAAGTAGATAAGTCTTCAAACTTAGGCGCTGCACGGTGGATCGGCAATCTCTTTCCCGCAGGTACCTGAGGAAGACCATCGATAGCTTCACCGACCACATTGAAAAGACGACCTTTGATGGCATCTCCGGTAGGAACAGATATAGGCTGGCCCATATCACGTACTTCCATACCACGGACCATCCCTTCAGATGAATCCATTGCGATAGTTCTTACTCGGTCCTCACCCAGGTGTTGTTGAACTTCCATCACGACTACCTGACCACCTTCTTTGGTCACTTCCAGCGCGTCGAGGATGTTTGGCAGCTTACTGCCTTCAAAGGAAACGTCCACCACCGGGCCGATTACCTGAGTTATCTTTCCAATATTTGCCATTTGATAAAATGAAATGTAAAAAGGATGTGCTTTTTTAATTCGAGCGCAAAATTAAGCAATAAACCCTAAACCCAAAGGATATTTGGAAATTTAATACCTTACAGGTCACATTTTTAAAGTAGCTCTGTCCTCAGCATCCCCACACCCAAAAACCCGGGATTATATTCCGTTTCCATACCTATCGCACATGCCCACTAGCTTAGCTCCCCATACCGGCGCCCTCAAAAAAAAGCTGCCCACCGATAAGTCGGTGGGCAGCTGGTGACCTTCATTCCCTAGCAGGATTTAATCCGCTTGATAGAGGCTGTTAAACAGCCATTTGAAGGTTCCGTGAGACTGCGCCCTGAACGTAATCTCAGGACCAAATACATATACTTTCCCTTTGCCTATTGGCGCCTTGAATGCGATAATCCCGTCTTCCAGATAGGATTGTCCCCATGCCCAGCCACTTTTCAGCGGGTCTGGCCTGTCAAACCAGGCAATCGCTTCAAGCCCTTCCAGTTTTGCTTCAGGTCTGAACTTGAACACCATGCTGTTGTTAAACAGCACATCTGCGTACTCGTGCATTCCCCAGTTGGTGGTATTCCCCAGATCCAACTTCGACTTCAACACACTGCCTGGCACATAATATTTCTCTCCTCCAAGCCGTACTTCTTTCCCTTCACGGGTCATCTCCACCAGCGCATCCTTCACCGGAAGGCCTAGATGGTAAGCCAATGCAGTACTGCTTCCTACGGTAAACACCTTTCCTCCATTTTCCATAAAGGTTCTTAGCTGGGGGATTGATTTTTCCGGAGTTATAGAGCCCATCATGGAGTGGTACTCCGCAGGAATCTCACTTTCCTCAGGTAATCTGCGGTTGAAATTGAAACTGTCACCACCTTCCCTATATGCCGGTATACCTCCACTGATAAAAAGGATGATGTCATACTTCTTGTTCAGATCACCTGCATCAATCTCTTTGGCAAACACTACCTCAAAATCAAACTGGTTCTGCTCCAGCAGCCATCTCACCCAGCCGGATGGCATGGATCCCCCATATGTGTCAAAAAGTGCTATACGTTGCTTTTTGACAGGGAGAAGATCAGCAGGTTTTCCCTTTGCACTGACTACAGGCACTGGGTTGGTACTAAGCAGTGCCTCAAGTTTTGAGCTTCCGCCGGAAGGGATATAAAATGAACCAGCAGGAACTCCGTCTGTTGCTGATTTCACTCTAAAGACATCCACGCCATCCTTCAGTAATGCATTCACGGTAGGAAATGCATCATTCTGATAAGCACTGATGAAATACCCGTTTCGTGAAGACGGCACCTTCACTGCAGGCATATCCTCCAGCTCTCCATAAGCCAACGTCTCAAACGGTCCGCTGAACTCATCCAAAATCCTGTCAAAACCGACTCCCATCTGGTACGCCAACGTCCATCCTGCCGCATCATACGGTCTGATCGGGGGGCCTCCCGGATATTGAAAATCATTGGGGTAATCCTGAGGATCAAACATATCCAATACATGGGCCCTGAACGCCTGGTCTGATTTCACAATGTAAGATCCTGCTGGATATTTCTTCCCTTCGACAGTAAATTCCCCTGTGGCCTTTTCTATCCGGATACCGGTGCGGATCAAAGCGTTGACGTATTTTACGGCTGTATTGAAATCTGCCTGGTCTGCGGGGATGATATAACCTTTGGGATCTCTCTTAGCAGGAGCCTGATAGACACTGTCGTAGTATTTTACAGGTATACCACCACGGCCAAACCCGCCGGCACTACTGTTCTGGCGGCTGTTGCTCTTCGTCTGGTCTGCCTTGTAGGCCGCGTTGATTTCCTCTATTTTCTTGGGAAAGGGTGACCAGTAATCACTTTTGCCTTTCTCAATAGCACTCACTCCCATCGAATAGATATTGTACAAGAGGTGATCCTTGTTTCGCGCCGCATAATCCAATAGCGCATAGTTAAGCGACACGGAATAGTCTATGGACTGTCTGAACCTCCAGTCTTTCTGTGGCGTGACCGGATAGGGAGTGGCACCTGTCGGCAGCAGTCTCTCCGGTACCAGCGGTACCTCTTCAGGGTTTGGCCCCCCGATTATCTCTGTGAGTATACCGATCATATTGTGATAATGTGTAGTGGTCCTTAGTCCCCCGTTATACCAGGTGGAAAAGGTAGAGCCGGTCATCCGGGTAAAGCCTGGTTTCCCTTCGGTGATCAGCCTGTTATACATAGCTGCTCCCACTGCATCTATACCGGTAACCATCAGTGGTTCAAAAAGGTAATTGAACGGATCCCTGTAGGGAGGTCCTGCCAGTACAGATCCTGCAGGTCCACGCTGATGGTGGTTGTACATAATCTGGGGGATCCACTCCACAAACAGCTGGTACCCCATATTGCGGGATTCATTCATGTTCTGAATATAAAAATCCCGGTTGTTATCATGCCCAATGTACTTCTGATACAGGACAGGCAGGTTGCTGAGGCTTCTTTTTTCAGGATCTGCTTCTCTCATATACCAGTTGGACACAATCTCCTGTCCATCAGGATTGGCATGGACAAAGAGAATAACCACATCATCCAGGATCCGTAGAGTCTCCTCGTCTTTTCTGGTCACCATCTGATAGATAGTCTCTATAAGCTGGTGAATACCTACGGTCTCAGTGGCATGCAAGCCCCCATCAATCCAGACTACGGCCTTGCCTTCTTTTGACATTGCCCGTGCCTCTTCCTCGGTGACCCCTTCGGCCCTTGCCATTTTAGTGGAGATCTCCTTATACCTATCCAGCTTAGTATGGTTTTCTGGTGAGGTGACGATAAGCATATACTGCTCCTTCCCTTCTGCTGTCTTCCCTATAGATTCCAGACGGATCAGATCCGATTCCTCTGAGATCTTTTTGAAATACGCTTCAGTCTGGGTGAAGGTGGCAAGGTGATAATCCGTGCCGATATCAAAGCCAAAGTGGGTTTTGGGTGAAGTAATCCCTTGGGACACTGCTGCAGACACTCCCAGTAACAAAAGGAGAACTGTCGAAAAGATTCTTTTATGCATGCTATATATAATAAAGGAAAGAAAAGCGGAGGGGTAAATCCCCCTCACGCTATGGATTTTAGATGTTCTTAAACCGTACTCCTACCCTACAGTCACAGAGCTCTCCCCTGGATTCATCACAGGAATTCTCATTGTACTGCACGATACGGGTACCGTTAGTCATTACGACGACGAACTTAAACAAGAAATAATCATTGATCCCTACCGTTGATAAATCTATCCCCGTAAGATCCGCAAGCTCCTGGGGAGTGAAACTGTAGCTTTTCGGAAAGCTTCTTACCCGTTCAAAAAGGATATCAGAAGCCCGTATCGAACTGGGGAGTGGGAACTGCCTTTCGTTGGGCTGAACATTAGCCAATGACAAAGCGATAGGGTACACGGGTACATTGCTTTCCCTCCTATTAAAGCTGACGTACACCTCGATTTCGGACACTTCAGCCCTCCCATCTGCATCATAGTACGAAAGCTCCCACTCAAACCGCTGGTTTTCTGCAAAATCGGGATCAGCCAGATTGAAAAAAGACACTTTGGCAGTCTGGAACGTGGGAAGCGCAGAGACCTCCGTATTCAGAGTCACCTTGGGTGCGGCAGCATACATGAAATTTTCGTGATCGTAATCGACGGTCTTGCAGGCCGAAACTGCCAGAATGCCCGCAAAGAGTATAAAGTTATGGATTTTCATAAGTTCTTTTTTGAAGGATTAATTAGTCTTTTCTGATCATTGCTTCCAGAAAACAGGCACAATCTGTTGGTTTCGCTGCAACTGATCACGGGTGTCTATGATGGTGGTGTTAGAGGTCAGCTCTGTTTCTGAGTAGAAAAACCGCTCAGGAAAAACATCCAATGGAGCGATGAGGTCCTCCAATACCGGTAGCCCGGTTCTCCTGTAGTCGTTGTAAGCTTCTACGCCATTGCCATATAGTGCGATCCATTTTTGCATCATCAGCAGCTCAAACTTGCCCTCCTCAGAGGCTGCCTGATATTGTGCAATCAACCGGTCCACAAATCCTGTCTGGCTAGCCATGCTGATCGGGAAAGACGGCGAGAGAGAATTGACCGCTCCGAAATGGGCAAGAACAGCCTCCCGCAGCAGTGCTTCGGCATCCTCTCCTGTATTCAGTTTCAATGCAGCTTCTGCACGTGAAAACAGGATCATTGAATTGGTGATCAATGGCTGAATTCCCGCGCCTGTTCCGTCGCCATTGGCGAATAACGCTATTTTGAATGAGTTACTGGATTCACCCGTTACCGCACCCGTGTTGTTGAGAAAGACATTTTCCTCACCCAGCGACGGCATCATGCCATTGTCATACAGGCCAGCGGCAGGGTATATACCCACGATGGCCCGCGTATTCTGATCTGCCGGAGATGCTGCTCCGTCACCTGGGTAGCGGCCGTAGTATCCCTCTCCAGTCTGGGAATTGGCTAATCCAGCACGCTCATTAAGCCTAAAGATATAGTACCTCAATCTCGGATCGTCCTGTAGCTTTAACCTGTCCACAACCACCATGCTTACATAGCCATCTCTTCCCGGTGAATAACCATTGGAGTACCAGGGGTGACGCACATCCGGGGCAGTGTTGGTGCCGAAGTGGAACGTGAAATCATCTGAATTGTCATCGATGTAAACGCCTGATTGCAGGATGGAAGAAATCCCCTGTCTGGCCCTTTCCGGGTCCACATTCCGGATAGTCAGCAGCATCTTCAGTTTAAGTGAATTCGCCATTTTCTGCCAGCTTAGCTTTGATCCCTGATAAAAAAGATCCGCAGCAGCTGACACATTAAAGCTCTTGTCCATATCCACCAAAGCCTCATCTATCAGCCTGAACAGCTCATCATAGATCACAGCACCATCATCGAAGGCAGGGTTGGCTTCTTTGGCTGCTCCGAAATAGGGCACATTGCCCCAGACATCCACCATCACACTAAAGAGGTACGCCTTTTGAATTTTAGCTATGGATACATAACCCCATTCCTGCTGCTCAGTGCCGGCGGAAATAATGGTCTCCAGATCCGGGATGGCTTGTGTATAATAACCTAACCAGGAGCTCTGGAATGTCGTGCCACTTTGGTCATACCTGTTTAAACTCCCGGATGCACGGTGCTGAATCACATTGGAAGCCCCCCTGTTCAGTCCGTTGAAATTACCAACAATAGACAGCTGGGTAGCCGGTAACAGCAAGTTCAGCTGGGGCACTGTAGGGTTGTTGGGGTCCTGATTGATGGCTATAAAATTCTCACAGGCACTCAACACAAGGAGCAGTGCGGGAAGCAATCCTCTGAGTATATATCTTAAGTTTTTCATTTTTGGCATTTTTAGCATGTGATTAGAAACTGAACCTTAGGTTGACACCATAGCGCTTGGTCGCTGGAACCCCCAAAACATCTCTTCCCAGGTTGTTTGCTCCGGAGGTACTTATCTCAGGATCATAATTCATGGCATCAGGCGTATTTGGGGCTTTATACCAAAGGTTACGCCCGCTTATGGAGATGTAAGCATTTCCAAAAGGAGTTTTACCCAGGAGATTGGCCGGGAGATTATATCCCAGAGAGATCTCTCTCAGTCTGAATACCGTCCCATCGAAGACCGTGGCCTCACCGATGTAGCCTGCGGTGGTACCGCTGGGGCCGAATCCACTTCCGAAGTAATAGTCATTGTAATTGAGCGCAGTATTGTTCGGAATCTTGTTGCCATTCTCATCGAGCAGTGGAGTCCGTGTATTGACATCTCCCAAAACACCCGCACCAATCCTGAATGAATCACGGTCTTCCGTATCACGCAGGGTTCCTCTGGCGTAAGTCTCCCCGATGGTGGTGGAGAGAATATCCCCACCCTGTTTCCAGTCAAAAAGAACATCCAGCGTGATTCCTTTCCAAGTGAATGTGTTGGTCAATCCCACAATAAAATCCGGGTTTGGATCCCCGATAGGTCCGTTAGTAGCCGCCACGATAGGTTTGGCCGTCTGTGGATTGACGAGAATATTCCCCTCGTCATCCCTGGCATACCTTGTCCCGAATATCAGCCCGTAAGGCTGTCCGGCAATATGTACATTGCCACCATATACCAGCTGGGTATTTTCTCCGATGTCTTCAACGGTATTTCTGTTTCTCGTGAAATTACCGGATATACTCCAGTTCAGCCCGGTATCCGACATCAGCGGGTTTGCTGTCAACCCCAGCTCAAAGCCCTTGTTGGATGTCTCCCCGAGATTAATAATGCGGGTAAGAAATCCCGAGGATGGTGGTGAGTCGACCACGAAAATCTGTGAGGTACTCCGCTTATCGTAATAGGTAATGTCGAGCGAAAAGAGGTTCTGCAAAAACCTGAGTTCTGTACCGACCTCAAACTCAGTGATGAACTCCGGTCTCAGCGAACTGTTGGTCAGACTGTTGGATAAGGTCTGCGTGCTCACATTGGTATTGGTACCGTTGGAGAACGGTGAATCTATCCCACCAAAGGAAGCATTGGCATTGAACACATTGATCGTCTGATAAGGTCTTGCCTCATTACCCACACGCGTATAGCCCGCACGGATAGTCCCGTGGTTCAGCACTTTACTGTTTAGCTTCATGGCCTCGGTAAAGGCCAGGGAAGCATTCACACCGCCGTACAGGTAGCTGCGGTTTTCAGCCGGAAGCGTGGATGAGACATCATTTCTTCCGACGAAGTTCAGGGAAGCATAATTCTTGTAATCAAAAGTCAGATCCGCGAAAAACGCGTAGAACCGCTGTTTGATCAATGCCTGATTGTTAGGGATATCCGAAAGTGTGATCGTAGTTGTGTTTCTGATATCGTTTAACCCCTGTACGATGATTCCATCCCCTGAAAATGCGGACCTCTTGGTCATCCGCTGGTTGATGTTGTTGCCTAAGATGCCTCTGAGGGTTAAGTCCTCGGTCAGTTTAAAGTTTGTCGTAACGAGCAAGGTATTATCCAGTTCTTGGCGGTAGATGTTATCCGTATTTATGGTACCGTTTGCATAGACACTGGAACCTTTACCCAATACACTTACACGGGCATCCGTATAGCCATTCAACCCAAATGTATTCTGTACGGTAATCCAGGGGGCTATTTCCTTACCCAGGACAAAACTCCCATAGTAGCGGTCCACACTGCTTGTGGAAGGACTGTTCTTCACAGACCAATAAGGATTGTCCAAGGCCCGGTAGAAGATATTCGCGCCTGTTTCCGGGTGCTCAAACGGATAGCCGGTCAAGTCATAGCTTGTCGGCAGAAAGAGCAGGTTACCCATGACAGAACCGGATCCTCCGATTGGAGGAGTTTCCTGATCCGTTTTCACATAATTCAATGTACCTCTTACAAAAAAACCGTTATCCAATTTGGCATTTCCACCTGCTGAAAATGAAGTCCGGGATATGCTGTTTCCCGGCACGACACCTTCATTATCCATCCGGCTCACACCGATGTTCAGACCTGTTTTTTCATTACCTGTATTTACAGACACACCGTTTTCTACCAAGTGTCCCATTCTAAAGAAATCCTTCTGGTTTTTCCCGGCGTAAGACTGATAAGGCACCTCCCTTGGAGTCACCCCGTCGCTTTCATAGAACTCCGGAAATACACTGGAAGGGTAAGCACTGGAAGCTAGCGGGTGAGGTATAGTGGCCCGTGATGAGTAAGGTGTACCGTAGGATCCATAGACACCAGCCCTATAATCACCGTTGGTTCCCTGCCCATACAGCTGCTGGTATTCCGGCAGACCTGAGACATCCTCCATGGAATAAGAGGAGCTGATTACGATTTCAGTGCCTTTTCTACCTTTTTTCGAACCGGCTTTGGTGGTGATGATGATGGCTCCGTTTGCTGCGCGCGAGCCGTAAAGTGCGGAAGCCGCTGCGCCTTTAAGCACGGTCATGCTTTCGATATTGTTAGGATCCATGTCGAAAGCCCTACTTGATGTAGATTGGGCCGTCTGGGTCTGGTTGTTCCCTGTAGCGCCAAAAGTGGAATTGTCAAAAGGAATACCGTCCACCACAAACAAGGGCTGGTTGTTGTTTCCCAAGGATGAATTACCCCTGATGGTGATATTGGTAGCTCCACCGGCCACACCGCCAGTACCCGACACGTTCACGCCGGCGATTTTCCCGGTCAAGGAGCGGATAGGATCCGGTTCATTGCGCTGGCCTACTTTATCCGACCCCAAGGTACTCACTGCATAACCCAGGTTATTCGCATTACGCTCGATACCTGCTGCAGTCACTATAATTTCACTCAATTGGATGTCTCCACCCAGTTTTATCACCAACTCGGAGCTATTCCCCACGACAACCTCTTTGGTTTCGTACCCGATGAAAGAGACCACCAACACGGTTTCACCGGGGGCCAATTCCAGGGAGAACTTCCCGTCTATATCTGAGATGACGCCTTTCGTAGTCCCTTTCACCAGAATGTTGGCTCCAGGGATAGCCAGGTCCGTTTCGTCAAGTACAACACCCGAGACAGTCCTTACCTGGGCGATTAGAAAGGAGAATGACAGAAAAAACAACCCCAGGGTGAGGAGGGCCATTTTCTGCCATGGCGGTGAAGTTTTACATGAAGTAAAGATGTTTTTCATAAGCAAAAGGGTGTTTAGCTGTATTAATTAGTAAAGGGTTTTTCTACTAGTGATCTGTCAGATCAGCACTCTGGTACTGCAAAAAGGTTATCTGGGAGGGGTGAATAAGTGTAATCCGTCCAAGCAGTACAGCCTGAAGCTTGTACCATTCTTTCAAATTAACCTTGGAAAGGTAAGGAATGGACTAGTTAAAAAATAGACCATTTAAACAAAAAATTACAAAAACTGCCAGACCCATAGAAACAAAATAAAAAATCAATAAAAAACTTAAACTAAAAATTTTAATATTATTAATAGCACTCATATCCCATATAAATAGAATAATAGTGCTAAATACAGAATAATAACTAACAGATAAATTTTTTCAAAAAAAACCATATATCAACACAAATACATTTTTTTGTATTGAATATGTACTTTTTTAACCCTGTATTTCAAAAAGTATCAATCTTGCCTCAACATACTACACTCTGGCCAACGAGGCGCTACCACTTCCTGGAAGAAACAAAGGAAAACAGTGCTGCAGCCACCCATCCATAGGTTTTTTGGACACTCACTGATCTGCTCTGATAAAGCTGTAATGGATTTAGCCCCGTTTTTCTAGCGAGGCACAGGCTTTTTTTCGTCGAAAGGTTGAACAAGCCGCTTTATGATATTCGCGCTGTTCAGTCCTACCATTTTTCAGTAGTAAGCTGGAGATCGTTGTTTAGGCGGTATAAAATTTATGTATTCTCTGATCCATAAAGCCAGAAAGCTCCTATCAGCATCATAATTACGCCAGACTCCCTGAAAAGCCTACGGCTTCAATCCAAAATTCTCCTACCAAACAAAAAAGCGCCTGACCAATAGCGGTTACTCAAATAGTCCTCTGAGACACCTAGGGAGGTAGAAGAGTGGATAAACCGCACATCACCCCGGTGGACTTCTGTGACTATCCCTGCATGCGTTACCTGATTTCTTCTTCTTCCAGTCGCAAAGAACAACAAATCACCTACCCTCAAATCCCTGGAGTTAACCTTTTTACCCATTTTACCCTGATCAGCCGATATCCGGGGCATGGTAATCCCTACAGCATGATAGGAATGGTAGATCAATGCGGAACAATCCATGCCAGCCCTGGTGGTGCCGCCGTATTTATACGGAGTACCCTGATAGGATTTAGCCGTACTGATCACCTTGAACACGGGATCATCTTTGGAAATCCTTTTGGACTTACAGCCAACTGCAAAAAGAAAAGAAAAAATCAGTACTAATCTTAACAGGTGGGAATACTTTGCTGCGGAGCTCAATCTTGGTCTTTTTCAACGTTTCTTCAAGTTTAGTCTCTCCCGCTTAGTAAAACAATAATTTTAACCTGAAAATTTATCATACGTATAGAATGGGGAGCCACCTGTAACCCTGTCCGAATACCATCTTCACTTAATCCATCATCCTGAATAGATTTAAATCATGCATGTCGAACAATTCTATGACGAAGGCCTGGCCCATGCCAGTTATGCTGTAATCAGCGGAGGGGATGTAGCCCTGATTGATCCCGGAAGAGACCCCAAGCCTTACTATCGGTTTGCCGACACCAATTCAGCAAAAATTGTGGCGGTGATTGAAACACACCTGCATGCCGATTTCATCAGTTCCCATCTGGAATTTTATAACCACAACGGCATCACCCTGTATGTGAGTAAAATTGCAGGTGCTACATATCCCCATCAATCTTTTGACGAAGGAAGTGTGATCAAACTTGGGCAAGTGAGCTTAACAGCCATCCATACTCCCGGTCATTCCCCGGATAGCATAAGCATCCTCCTTAAGGACGAAAACGGAAGAGACCATGCGCTGTTTACGGGAGATACGCTGTTTGTGGGAGATATAGGAAGGCCAGATCTACGGGAAAAAGACGGCGATCTAAGTGCACAAAAATCAGAATTGGCCAGGTTGATGTACCGGACTGTGCAGACCAAGCTAAAGCCCCTTTCTGACGATATCCTTGTTTATCCTGCTCATGGTGCCGGGTCTCTTTGCGGAAAAAACCTCAGCGATGCCCGGCAAAGCACCATTGGCGAACAGCGGAAGAGCAACTGGGCGTTTGACGAATTAGATGAAAAGGAGTTTGTGGAAACCCTACTTGAAGGGCAACCCTATATTCCTAAATACTTCAGTTACGCAGTTGAACTGAACAGAAAAGGAGCTCCCTCCTATGCCGGCTCTATAGCCGAAGTTCCTATACTGTCAGAAGGATCACACTTACCCGGGAATACACTTGTGATAGACACCCGAAAGCAAAAAGACCATATACAAGGCCATGTTCCAGCTGCGTTGAACATTATGAACGGTACGAAATTTGAAACCTGGGTAGGATCACTGGTGGCACCGGAAGAAAAGTTCTACTTGGTTGCTGCCTCCCGCGGAGAATTGGATTCCTCCCTGGCCAAACTGGCCAAAATCGGATATGAGAAGCTGATCGTGGGCGCTGTTGTCAATCCCGCAGGACAAGACTGCAGCGCAGACCACTTTGACCTTAGTCACTTTGCCAGTAATCCGGACCGCTATACTATCCTGGATATCCGCAGTGTCGATGAACATAGGGGCAATCCTATATTCAGCAAGGCACTGAACATCCCCTTGCAGGAGCTCAGGGAACGCATCGGTGAAATTCCCGTGGACAAACCGGTGGTGGTACACTGTGCAGGTGGATATAGATCCGCCATAGGGGCAAGTATGCTGAGAGCTAAGCTTTCAAAAAGCAAAATTTTCGACCTAAGCGATGAGGTCAGTCAATTTGAACAATAGAAGATTATCCCTGTTTAATGTTTCGGTTATTTATATACAGACAAATCGGGAATCTTTTAACTTGTATTGATGTAAAGATACGCTGAGCTAAACTTATGAGCAGGGAAGAATTCTTAAAACTACCTCTACACCAAAAAATCAAAACACTCTACATGGAGGGCTCCTTTGTGGTGGCCATCCGCTATTATGGACACAAAATCAACCTTTACCTTCTCGGGGACGAATACATCGAGGTCTTTTATAACCATAAGCTGGATAAAATAGAAAAAATTGACTTCCTGCCACGAGACCATACCCGGATGAAGTTTTACCTGGACCAGATACGGATCGATTAAAAGCATTCCGCATAATGGACACAGGGGAAAGCCACCTCTCCCCCTACAAGCCGTATTACATCTGGAATGAACCTGCCTTTAGGCCCAAACCAATTTCCCTGCTGCTTCAACGGGTTGGTAGCCAGACAAGGCAGCTCAAAGCTTTCTCTTCAGAAAATCTGTCATCAGATTGTACAAATGCCATGACGTGTTTCCCCCGGATATCCCATGGTTTCTATTTGGATAATAAAACGTTTCAAATTGCTTATCTGCGGAAATCAAGGCGTTGACCAGATCCACGGCATTTTGAAAATGCACATTGTCGTCCCCTGTACCATGAATCAGCAGAAAGTTGCCCTTCAGTTTCCCTACATGGGTGATGGGACTATTGTTATCATATCCCGCAGCATTCTTCTGCGGAGTCTGGAGATAGCGCTCTGTATAGATGGTATCATAGTATCTCCAGGTGGTGACAGGAGCCACTGCTATCGCGGTCTTGAACACCTCGCCACCAATCATCAGTGAAAGCGAAGACATGTAACCTCCGTAAGACCATCCCCATATCCCGATCCGGCCGGGATCCACATACGGCATCTTGGCCAAATGCTTAGCACCTTCCATCTGGTCTATGGTCTCCAGCTTTCCCAGGTTTGCATAGGTGGCGTGCTTGAAGTCCCTGCCTCTTCCCCCTGTCCCCCTATTATCTATACAAGCCACCACAATCCCTTCTGAAGCCAGCTGCAAATGCCAAAAATCCCTGAGGCCACCCCAGGCATTAAGGACATTCTGTGAACCCGGCCCTCCATAGACGTACATCAGCACGGGATACTTCCTATTGGGATCAAAATCAGAAGGCTTGATCACATAACCGTTCAGCTCTGTACCGTCCACCGTAGGAAAAGTAAAAAACTCCTTCTTGGCCAGCGCATAACCAGCCAGCCTTTTCCTGAGCACACTGTTATCTTCCAACACTTTCATCTGTTTTCCTGATGCCTCATTTAAGCTCACTACTACCGGATCCTGCGCAGTAGAGTAATAGTCTATGAAATAGTTGTGATCGGGACTCATATTGACCGTATGGGTCCCCTTGGCCGGAGTGAGCAGCTTTTTACCCTTACCGTTCATCCCGATAGCATAAAAATTCCGCTCCAGCGGAGAGTTTTCTGTGGACACATAATAGATCTTTTGATTCTTTTCATCCACTCCCACCAGGGTACTCACTTCCCAGTCACCGGAAGTGATCTGCCGGATCAAGCTTCCGTCCATCGCATGCTGGTAGATGTGTTTATAGCCATCCTTTTCTGAGGTTCTGATAAAGCTTTTGCCATCTGCCAGGTATTGTAGGTTGTCATTGTAATTCAGGTCCACATACGTTTCGGAGGTCTCTGAAACAATCACTTGGGAAGCCCCATTCTTAGCATCCGCGTGTAGGAGATCCAGCTGGTTCTGCAATCTGTTGAGCCGGATAATGGCAAGTGTATTGGGGTCTTTTGTCCAATAGATTCTGGGGAGATAACTATCCGGTTCTGCACCAGTGTCCATCTTCTGTATCTTGCCTGTACCGAGTTCATACACATGGACACTTACCTTGGCATTTTCCTCCCCGGCTTTGGGATACTTGAATTTATAATCCTGTGGGTACAGGTCCCCCCAGAGCTGCATATTAAATTCCGGCACCTCGGTCTCATCAAACCGGATAAAAGCTATTTTCTTGCCATCCGGCGACCAGTCAAACGCTTTGGCCATGGAAAACTCTTCCTCATAAACCCAATCTGCAGCCCCGTTTATTACCTTATTCCATGCGCCATCCTGTGTGATTTGAGTCACCTTATTATCAGTTAATGATGCCATATACAGGTTATTGTCCTTTACAAAAGCCACCTGGTCATTATCGGGAGAGAGCGTGGCATAGGCTATTTTTTCACCGTTCATTACTTGTTGCTTTTGCCCTGTAGCCATATCCACCACATAGAAGATCCCTTTGGAGGAACGGCGGTAAATGGATTCCACATCTGAGGCGATCAACGCTTTGGACTCGTCCGCATTAAAGGAATAGGAAGTAAACTTCACACCAAGGGCTTTCCCATCCAGTAAAACGCCCGCCTCTTCTCCAGTGACCACATTGACTTTCACTACGACAGGGAATCCGTCTCTTTCCAGCTGGGAGCTATAATATTTCCCATCCAGCATCCAGTTGATACCATACACAGATTTTTGTGTGAAGGTCCCATTCTTGAAGACGTCTTCCATGGTCACTTTTTTCAAAGCCTGTCCTTCGACACTCACCACACCACTTATACATAGGCTCAAAAAGAGGGTCACTATCTTCCAGCTTCTGATCATTGTTTTGTTTCTTTTGGCAAAATACATGTGAATACGAGTTGCGAATATAACTATTTGTCCTGTCAACCTCTTCCTGAAGGCATTCCGGAAAGTCCTAAATAAGTCCAGGGCTTTCCTGCTTAAAAAATATCCCGTGTTCCTCTGTTTCATTCTCCAAAAATTCAGGTAATTCGCAAACCTAAGCAAGTTCACCGATGAAGAAGAAAATAGCCCTTGTGACCGGAGGATATACCGGAGAATCTGTGATTTCACTTAAAAGCGCCGCAGTAGTCGAACAAACCATTGACCGCGACCTTTATGATATCTATACGATTCTGATCTATCCCAAAGACTGGTATTACCTCACCGATGCAGGAATCAAACTTCCGGTGAACCTAAACGATTTCAGCATTGAAACGGATGGAGGAAAAATAACCTTCGATGGAATCTTCAATATTCTTCACGGTTCGCCTGGGGAGGACGGGAAGCTCGCCGGGTATTTTGACATGCTGGGGATCCCTTACACCACCTGTGATCAACTGACTTCCGCCAT
The DNA here is from genome assembly GCA_048819475.1 of Algoriphagus sp. Classification (GTDB taxonomy): domain Bacteria; phylum Bacteroidota; class Bacteroidia; order Cytophagales; family Cyclobacteriaceae; genus Algoriphagus. The sequence goes on along the minus strand of JBMDXP010000060.1, from coordinate 50,459 downwards.
TACCATGAACAAAGGGTACACCAAGGCCATTGTCCAGGACATTGAAGAACTGCATGTGGCCAAGTCCATTCAGCTTTTCGAAAATACAGAACCCAACCGAAGCAGGATCCGGCAAGAACTCACCTTGCCCCTCTTTATCAAACCCAACAACGGAGGGAGCTCCATCGGAATGAGTAAGGTCAAGTCCTGGGAAGGACTGCAGGAAGCCTTGGACAAAGCTTTTGCGGAAGACAAGCAGGTACTCGTGGAAGAGTTTGTTTCGGGCAGGGAATTTTCAATAGGTGTGTATAAGGGCAAAGGGGAAATCAATGTCCTACCGGCCACTGAGATCGTAAGCAGCAAGGAGTTTTTTGACTATGAAGCCAAGTATACCGCAGGTGTCACAGAAGAGATCACCCCGGGAAGAATGACTGCAGAGGAAGTGGAAAGAGTAAGAAGGATCACTGCCAAAATCTATGAAAAGCTCAATTGTAAGGGGGCAGTACGGATTGATTACTTCCTCGAGCAGGAGACCGGGAAATTCTTTTTCATAGAAATCAACACAGTCCCTGGCCAGACAGAAACCAGTCTGATTTCCCAACAGGTCAAGGCGCTGGGCATGGATGTCAAGGATTTCTACACAGAACTGATCGAGGAAATGCTCGGATAACCGGCAACAGTACCGGTGACCCCATCTAAGCGCTTCTACATTCACTTTGGGGCTAGCCGATTTGGCCAGGAGACAGCTACCAGCTTAAGCCCTGGACAGCTATGTCCTGGAGAGCCGTATACACCTCACACCATTCTGCCATCTTGTCATTTTTTTTATAATGGAACAACACTTGTAACTGTCCTTCCAGCAAACAATGTTTTTAACCTAACCGATTTATAACCATGCAGGAAAAAGGTACGATCTCGATACATACCGAGAACATTTTCCCGATTATCAAGAAATTCCTCTATTCAGACAATGAGATTTTCCTTCGGGAATTAGTCTCAAATGCAGTGGATGCGACGCAGAAAATCAAGCGGCTTGCGACATTAGGTCAGTATTCCGGTGAACTGGGTGACATTACGGTCGAAGTAAGCTTTGACGAGAAAAAGAAGACCATTACCATCTCCGACAAAGGACTGGGAATGACTGCAGAAGAGATCAAAAAGTACATCAACCAAGTGGCCTTCTCCGGTGCTGAAGAGTTTGTGGAGAAGTTCAAAGATGCCAAAGACGCCAACGAGATCATCGGGAAATTTGGGCTTGGATTCTATTCTGCCTTTATGGTGGCTGATAAAGTGGAGATCAATACACTATCTTATCAGGAGGGTGCTGAGCCTGCAAAATGGACATGCGACGGCTCGACCGAATTTGAAATCACCAAAGGCAAACGCAAGACACGCGGAACGGACGTAATCCTCCATATCAACAAGGATTCGGAAGAGTTTCTCGATAAATGGAAGCTTCAGGGAATCCTGGATAAGTACTGCAAATTCCTTCCTGTACCTATCAAGTTTGGAACCAAGAGTGAGAGCGTGGAAGATGGGGTGGATGAGAAAGGGGAGAAAAAATGGAAGTCGGTGGACGTGGACAATATCGTCAACACTACCGCCCCTATCTGGACCAAATCACCCAATGACCTGAAGGATGAGGATTACCTGAAATTCTATAAGGACCTCTATCCAATGAGCGAAGACCCCTTGTTCTGGATCCACCTGAATGTCGATTATCCGTTTAACCTTACCGGGGTTCTTTACTTCCCTAAGGTAAAAAATGAGTTTGAACTGCAGCGCAACAAAATCAAGCTGTTCAGCCGCCAGGTATTTATCACAGATGAAGTAAAGGATATAGTCCCTGAGTTTCTGATGCTGCTTCATGGGGTGATCGACTCTCCTGACATCCCGCTGAACGTGTCCCGAAGCTTCCTTCAGGCAGACAGCAATGTGAAGAAGATCAACAGCTACATCACCAAGAAAGTAGCCGATAAACTGGGAGAACTGTATAAGAAAGACCGTAAAGCGTACGAGGAAAAATGGAATGACATTGGCCTCTTTGTAAAATACGGAATGATCTCAGAGGAGAAGTTCTATGAAAAAGGAAAGGATTTTGCCTTGCTGAAGAACACCGGCAATGAGTACTTCACGCTCGATGAATATCAGGCTAAAGTAAAACCGGTGCAGACGGACAAGAACGAGCAGACGGTGTTCCTCTATGCGACAGACCTGAATAAGCAGGATGGCTTTATCCAGTCTGCCAATAAGAAGGGTTACGATGTGTTGGTAATGGATTCTCCGATTGACAGCCACTTCATCCAAAACCTGGAATCAAAGCTGGAGAAGACCCAGCTCAAGCGTGTGGATGCAGATGTGGCTGAAAAGCTGATCCAAAAGGATGAGACCTATGCCAACCTGCTCACTGAGGAACAGTCCAAATCAGTGAAAGAAGTTTTCGAAAAAGCGATCGCCAATACCAATTATACTGTAGAGGTAGAGGGGTTGAGCCCGGAGGAGCTCCCTGTGACCATTACCATGGAAGAGTTTATGCGCAGAATGAAAGACATGGCCCAGACAGGTGGGGGTATGGGATTCTACGTATCGCTTCCTGACCATTACAAAGTCGCCATCAATGGCAACCACCCTGTGGTCGATAAGGTATTGAAAGCGGAATCTGAAGAAGAAAAGACCAGGATTGCCAAGCAGGCATTCGATTTGGCCTTACTCTCCCAAGGACTGCTTACCGGCAAAGATCTCACCGCATTTGTAAAGCGAAGTGTGGAGCTGATGTAATCTCTTCAAAAACCTGTATAGCTATCGAAAAATCCCCACAGAAATGTGGGGATTTTTTATTTACACGCAAAAAGTAATCTGCTTAATCAGGTAAAAAACAGACTCGCATTCAATAGAACTGCGATATGCCGGGGGTCAGGATTATCGGCATTAACCGAGATTAACACCTACTCATAAGCAAATCCAGGGTACTGAGGCCTGATAAGAAAAGTAGCACTTTGGATGGATACTAATAATCTGGTTAAAGGATGTGAAAACGAAGTCCCGAATGAGAAAAATTCAGTAGACTTTCATTTTAATAGCGCTATGACAGGCAGAAAACCATGCAATTAACCCGACACTTACTGCTTCTTGTTTTTTTCCTATCAATCGGCCACTACGGGCTCGCCCAATCTGAAAAAGTGACCTCCAACAGAAAGTCGGAATACGCCAGGAACTACTTCCCAAAAGAGCGGGCCGCTGATACGCTCTACGTCATATTTGATACCCAACAGGACCATTTACGCATCGTCGACTCCGTTCTGAATGTGGGTGAGTATAAGTTTCAATACAAACGGTATGAAAAAACCTATCCCCCGCCAACGGATTCATGTGTAAAGCTGGTTTTTTATCACAATGCAGGTCCGCCGTTAGGGCACGAAGAATATAGGGTAACCAAAACGGAAATAAAACCGGAAAACCTGGTCAGGGAATCGGAAAGGGATTTCCTTTATTGGTTTGACGGGCGCAACGGACTTTCGGACATGACACTTATTTTGATTGAAAAGAAGGAATGGGAGCGGAATAGTCCCAAGGTGCGGGGAATGGGAGTACAGCTACATACTTTTGGCTCTTGCAATCACTTCATCGAAGAATCCAGTGAAGATTGGGAGGGAAATTAGCCAATAGTAGAGAATTATTCTTTTAGGTTTGCATATGGAAGGATTACATTCATCGTGTGATGCAGAAATGACAGATGGACAGCTTATGAAATCCTTGCCTGACCTATTCACCTGAAAAACCCGATATTTTATACAACGTTTCAATAACCATGAAAACCGTAGATAAAAACTCCAATTTTCATGGTAAAATCCCGCTTAATTTTGTCTCTATCCCAAGAATATCTTTCCGTTTTCCCGACTATTGGACTTTAGGGACCGAGGCAGGTGGGAAAAAACACGCTTGCCAAAAACTTGAAACCCGGCAAGGAAAGTGTAGATATTGAAAAAGCTTCAGAACAACTCCTGCTTGTATATGTCATCCCTGAGTTTCAAAAAAATCCAGTATGACTTTAATTGTGGAACCTAAGGGATTCGAACCCATGACCTCTGCTCTGTCAAAGCAGCGCTCTAAACCAACTGAGCTAAGATTCCATTTTGGTCCCCAAATATAGTTATTCTATCCTATTGCAGAAGAGAAAAATAGACTGCTTGCGTTAGAAAAACCAAACCGGTTTGGGTTCGCCTAAAACCTACACAAAAGACTCCCTAAGATACTTTGCTGTGTAGTTGTTTTTCTCTTTCATCATCTCCTCGGGAGTACCTGTGAAAGTCAGGTGCCCGCCTTTATTCCCTCCCTCCGGTCCCAGGTCTATCACCCAGTCCGCCGATTTGATCACCTCGGTATTGTGCTCGATGATAATCACTGAATGTCCCTGATCTATCAGTGCATTGATGGAATGGAGCAGTTTTTTGATATCATGGAAATGAAGTCCTGTGGTGGGCTCATCGAAAATAAACAGGATCTGATCACTCGCCTTAATCCCTCCTTTTCCCAGAAAAGAAGCCAGCTTCACCCGTTGTGCCTCCCCCCCCGAAAGCGTATTGGAGCTTTGCCCCATTCCTATATAGCCGAGACCTACTTCCTGGAGCGGCTGTAGCTTATTGATAATCTGGGCCTTTCCCTGGAAAAAACCCATCGCTTCATCGATTGTCATGTCCAACACCTCGGAGATATCTTTATCCTTATACTTCACGTCCAGAATCTCATTTTTGAACCGCTTCCCCTTGCAGGATTCGCAGGTCAGGTGGATATCTGCCATAAACTGCATTTCCACTGTGGTAATCCCCTCTCCTGCACAGGCCTCACATCTTCCCCCATCCACGTTGAATGAGAAAAAGGCCGGTTTATATCCCCTCTGTTTGGAAACGGGCTGATCGGAAAACAGTGTACGGATGGCGTCATAGGCCTTCACATACGTGACAGGGTTGGACCGTGAGGATTTCCCTATGGGGTTTTGATCGACAAACTCCACCTGCGTGATCCGCTTATAGTCACCCTCTATCTTGTCGTATTTTCCGCTTTCATCGATCACAGTACCCAGGATCTTACCTAAGGCTGGGTATAGTACCTTCTTGATCAGGGTGGATTTCCCAGACCCGGAAACTCCCGTCACTACTGTCAGCGTGTTGAGTGGGAACTTGACCGTCAGGTTTTTCAGGTTATTCTCCCGCGCCCCTTTGACGAGAATCGCATCTTTCCACTTGCGGTTTCCTTGTTTCCTGAATATAGCCTCCTCCCCTCTCAGGTATTTGGCAGTATAGGTCTGTGCGGAGGTCAACAACTCACTGATCGTTCCCTGAAAAAGCAATTCACCCCCGTTCACCCCCGCATCAGGGCCGATATCGATGACCTGATCCGCAGCTTTCATCACTTTTTCTTCGTGCTCCACCACGATTACCGTATTTCCCATATCCCTGAGTGATTTCAGGACACCGATCAACCTGTCCGTATCCCTGGGATGGAGACCTATGCTGGGCTCATCCAGAATGTACATCGAGCCCACCAGCGCCGAGCCCAGTGAAGTCGCCAGCTTGATACGCTGGAACTCCCCTCCTGACAGACTTGATGTCAGCCTGTTCAGTGTCAGGTATCCCAATCCTACCTGGTCCATGTATTCCAGCCGGCTGATTATTTCTTTCAGCAACCGGTTAGCGACCTTTGCCTCGTAATCCTCCAATGGAAGCCCCTGAAAAAACGGCAGCGCTTCGTCTATAGGCATCAGCACCAAATCCGTGATGGATTTTCCATTGATTTTCACGTACGAAGCATCCTTGCGGAGCCGTGTCCCCCTACAGTCAGGACAAGTGGTCCTACCTCTGAACCGGGACAGCATCACACGGTATTGGATCTTATGGGTTTTGGTCTCCAGGTCAGCAAAAAAATCATCCAGCCCCTTGAAATATTTATTTCCAGACCAGATAACCTGTTGCTCCTTTGCGGTCAGTTCATTGAATGAGCGGTGGATAGGAAAGTCAAATTCGATCCCCTTTTTCAGTAAAGGTTCCAGCCATTGCCTGCTCGACTCCCCCCTCCACGGAGCGATAGCCCCTTCATACACTGAAAGCTCCTTGTCCGGAATCACCAAGTCTGGGTCTATCCCCAATACATTGCCAAACCCTTCGCAGGTCTTGCATGCCCCATAGGGATTATTGAAGCTGAAGAAGTTGACCGTCGGCAACTCAAACCCTATCCCATCCAGTTCAAACCGGTCAGAAAAAGTCCGGATCTCTTTGCCGGGAACCGTGATCTTACAGTCGCCATGTCCTTCATACAATGCCGTCTGTACGGAGTCCGCAATGCGGAACTGGTTATCCTCATCCCCCTTCAATACGCTCACCCGGTCGATCAGGATCTCATAGTCACCCTTAGGCACCTTCTTCTCCCCCAAAAGATCCTCCACAAAATAGACCTCTCCGTCAATCAGGATACGGGTATAGCCCTTTTGGAGCAAAAGCTCCAACTCCCCCTCTATCTTCCGGCCTCGCTCTATCTGCAGGGGACAGGAGATCATCACTTTGGTCCTTTGCTCAAAGGAAAGGATATAATCCACAATATCGGTAACGGTATGATGCTTCACTTCTTTGCCCGAAACGGGCGAAAATGTCCTTCCAATCCTTGAAAAAAGAAGCTTAAGGTAATCGTAGATCTCTGTGGTAGTCCCCACAGTGGAGCGTGGGTTCTTGGTATTCACCTTCTGCTGGATGGCAATGGCAGGCGCCACACCTTTGATATACTCCACATCGGGTTTCTCCATCCTTCCCAGAAACTGGCGGGCATAGGAACTGAGGCTTTCCACATACATCCGCTGTCCCTCTGCAAAAAGTGTATCGAAAGCCAGAGAGGATTTTCCGGACCCGGACAATCCGGTAATCACCACAAATTTGTTCCGGGGAATAGCCACACTCAGGCTTTTCAGGTTGTTAACCCGGGCGTTTTTGATGATGATATATTCTTTTGGATCGAGTGAATCGATGTCGATTTTAGCGGGTAAAGTGCTCAAAGTCATAGGGGGCAAAGATACGAAGGGAACAAGGAAAATAGGGAAAAAGTTGTGAATTCAGTCGGTAGTTGTCACGCTTGGCACCCATTAACCAACAATACCCTTCCTTACACCCTGCCGATTCGGGATAAGTGATCAGGAAATAACAGCAATAACAATATTTTTAATTTTCTTCGCACATGGATTTACAATACCTCCTGGACGGATTGGCAGACGGGTTGTCCACTATGACGTGGCTGGAAGCCTTTGCGGTGTTCTTTGGGATAGCCTCGGTGTTCTACTCCATGCGTGAGCATATCTGGGTCTATCCCACCGGTATTATATCCACTCTGGTATATGTCTGGATCTGCTATGAGTATAAGCTCTACGCAGACATGGGAATCAATGCCTATTACTTCAGTATGTCCATCTATGGCTGGTATGTATGGACACATTCTGACGGGAACCAGCATACCCTGCCCGTCACTTGGCTGAAGCCCAGCGGGTGGTTGGTTTCGGGGCTTATATTCCTTGTGTCCTATGCCATCCTTTCCTTTACACTCATACAGTTCACCGATAGTGATGTACCTCTCTGGGATTCCTTCACTACCGCTTCGGCATTTGTAGGCATGTGGCTGATGGCCAAAAAAAAAGTAGAGAACTGGATATTCTGGATCATCACAGATTTGGTCTCTGTCCCGCTCTATTTTTACAAAGGACTGATCCTCACTTCTTTTCAGTTCATGTTTTTCACAATCCTGGCGACACTCGGATTGCTTGCCTGGATAAAATCAGCCAAAAGAACGCATGCCTCCTAAACGAATCCTGATATTGGGACCGGAATCCACCGGAAAAAGTACCTTGGCTGCTGATCTGTCCATGCATTTCGGAGAGCCTTGGGTACCTGAATATGCCAGGGAATACCTGGAAAAACTTGACAGGGATTATAGGTATGAAGATCTGCTGAAAATCGCCAAAGGCCAGATGGCTCTGGAGGATAACCTGGCAACAATTGCTTCGGAATACCTTTTCTGTGATACAGATTTAAGAGTAATCAAAATCTGGAGCCTGCACCGCTTTGGTAAAGTGGATCCCTGGGTGACAGAAGAAATCGAAAATCGGTACTACTTCAAGCTTATCCTCACGGATGTAGACCTGCCCTGGCAACCTGATCCTCTCAGGGAATATCCCGATCTCGGGATGAGGGAATACTTCCTGGAAAAATACATCCAGCTGGCCAAAGAAAGTGGCTTCCCTTATAGGCTGGTCAGCGGACCCCGGAAAGAAAGACTACGGAAATCACTGGAATTCATCAACCGACAGTGAGCTCACCATTTTCTCAACGACAATGTGGCCGCCTCTACCAGTTTCATCATATCTGCGCGGGCATTGTTGTTCAGGATTATTATCGTCTTATTTTCTTCAATAAATCTCACTATTATCGTACGGTAACCCGGATTGTCACCGGTGTGGCTCACCATTTTACCGAACGGGCTTTTCGGCTCCAACTCCCATCCAAATCCATAGTAGCTGCGTGTGCCATCAGTCAGACGATAGGGAGCAAATGCTTCTTCCAGCGTCTCTTCCGAAACCAGTTTTCCGGAATACAGCGCCTGATCCCAGCTAAATAAATCACGCGCAGTACTACTCACCCTACCGGGTCCCTTGCGGTTCCCCAGCCAGACGGTATAGTCCGAAGCATGAAACGTATTGGCATTGACCAACTCTCCCTTTTCATTCTTCAAATGCCCTACCGCAAACGCGGTCACTTTAGACTTTTCCTCCTGTGTACGGATAGCCGTGTCCTTCATTCCCAACGGGGTGAAAATCCACTCCTTAGCCAGGTCTACAAAATCCCTTCCTGAGGCACTTTCGACTATGCTCGCCAGCAGTACGTAGCCGGTGTTGCTATAGCTGTATTGGTTTCCGGGGAGGAACTCCACGGGAGGCGCATACCTATTGAGATACTCCAAGATCTCGGGATTACCGGCCACCTTGCTTTTGTCCCAATGGGTATCCATGACAGCCTGATAGTCAGGAAGCCCGCTGGTGTGTGTCAATAAATGCCTGATAGTTATCCCTGAGTAGGGTATTTTTAGATACTTTTCTACAGGATCGTCAAAATCCAGCATGCCCTTTTCCTTGCAAAGCATGACGAGCATGGCTGTAAACTGTTTTGATACCGAGGCCATTTCAAAAATATCCCCTGTAGCCAAGGCCACCCGGTTCTCATAGGACCGCATACCCATGGGTTTTTCCATCAGGATTTTGCCTCCCTCTGCCACCAATATCACGCCGGAGAATCCTTCTTTTTCGGCTTTGGCCACTGCATCTTCCAGAAATCTACTCTGGGCTGTTCCAGTAGCTATTCCTGCAAAGAACAACACATTAAGCAGGCAAAGAGACAGCAAGCGATTTTTCATGGGAAGGATGGCTATAGGCATATTAGGTGTTGCAAATAACAGACCAAGGGGTGAAAAAACACCAAAGCCGGTGAAAACAACCGGCTTTGGTAACTATTCATTAATCCAATCCACCTTTTCTGGTAGGCGACCTTTTCTCCGGCCATTCGGTCGGCTCACCGGTTCTACCGTTGATCGGGATTCTTCTTTCTTTGGACACCATTTCAGGCTCTTCGCAGGCCATATACACCATGATTGCCGCTAAAATGGCATTGCTTCTCACATCGTCAAATACGACTTTGTCATACGTATCCAAATTGGTATGCCAGGTATAATTGCCATAGGACCAGCTAAGTGAGCTCAGATTAAATGCAGGCACTCCTGCAGGCAGGAAAGAAGCATAATCCGATCCACCACCACCCGGGTTCCCTGGAAATGTAGTCTCGATTTCTGAGGTAATTTCCCTTGGTACTTTTGTAAGCCATCTGCCCAGGTATTCATAACTGTTTACAAAACCCTGACCCGAAAGATTTGCTACACGTCCGGTACCGTTGTCCTGGTTGAAAAGCACCTGGATCTTGTCCATCATATCCGGATGATCTTCCACAAAAGCCCTGGAACCGTTCAGCCCCTGCTCTTCCGAACCCCAATGTCCTACTAGAATCGTCCGCTTTGGATTGGGGTATACTTCTTTTAGAATCCGCATTACTTCCATCATCAGGATGGTTCCAGTACCGTTGTCCGTAGCTCCGGTTCCTCCGTCCCATGAGTCAAAATGTGCTGATAGCATCACATATTCCTCTGGCTTCTCAGACCCTTTGATCTCGGCGATGGTATTGAAAGTAGGGACTACACCATTCTCTTTGGATTGGGCATTGAGATTGATCAGCGGCTTCTTTCCGCTCTCCACGAGTCTGTAAAGCATGCCATAATCCTCCAAGGACAAATCCACAGTAGGAACCTTCTTGGTAGAGGCTGAGAAGATTTTATTGGCTCCAAATCCTCTTGACCAATAGGAGGTGATTACACCCAAAGCTCCGGCATCTTCCAATGAACGGGGAAGCTCCTGCCTCCCTTTTCCGGTTTTCTGTAACCTCTCCCCCCAAGCACGCTCGAAGGCAGCCCGGTCTTCTTTCATTTTTTCAAACGACTCTTTGGTAGCCCACTCTTCCCAGTTATAGTCAGGCCTGCCTGTGAGCTGAGGAGCCGAAATCATGACATACTTGCCCTTCACAGAGGGAAGCCATTTTTGAAACGCCACAGAATCGGCTAGATCCGGAACTACGACCACTTCACCCTGCGCTCCGCCTTTTGGAGAAGCTGGGCTCCATGCCAGTTGCATCCCCGAAAGAGACCTCGTCCAAGGTGCTACCATATCGATATGGGTGATTCCACGCTCCCAACCTCTCCATTCTCCCCACTTCTCATTTCTTGCTTCGATTCCCCAGGATTTATATTGTGCCACTGCCCAATCGTGTGCCTGCTGCATCTGCGGTGAACCCACCAGTCGAGGCCCTATCCCGTCCAAAAGCTCGTGGCCCAGCACCTCTAGCTGGGAGTTCTCTGTTGCTTCTTTGATGATCTTTTCAATGACCTCGTTTTGGGCTTGAACTTTACTGCCAAACAGCAGCATCAAGCCCAAACCGAAAATGTAACGTTTTTTCATAGGTAGCTTGTTTTTGTTGTTGAAGCCCATCGATCAATCCGGATCACTTACCTGTGAAGTAGTTCGGATGCCGACCTAGCCCATTGGCTACATTCCGGCAACTCATTCATTTCAAGTGAAATAAACCGGTTCTTTGGACATTCAATTACATAGAATTAGTTTAAGCGATAAAAATATCGGAAAGCATGCTCAAATCCGCACCGTTGGTGGATTTGAAGTCATAATTTTAAGACAGATTCCCGTATAGTATACAACTGATTTATCGCGCTATGGGATCAGTAAACCACATAGAATTGGGTAATAAAAACCTGAATTTGAGGTGCTTTGGAATGGCTATCCCGTACTCCTATCACTTATCTATACTGATTTTAACAATCCATATTAAAATCCGATTTTCTTCTGTAATCCAAATTAAAAACTAAATAGGAGATGAAAATTAAATTATACTATTGAAAATAATCTTTATCCTGATACATTTCCAACATATCACTGGTACAAAAACCAATGTGGAAAGCTTGTTGCAGAAGTTGTAATGGGTTCAGGAGGAGAATAAGTCTCTCCGCCAAACTGGACCAGCCTTATTTCTACTGCTATTATTTCAACTATGAAACGTATACCCCACTCTTATTATTTACCGCTACTTCTGATTATTTCAGCGGCTTGCTCGAACAGTGTTTCCAAGAAGGAAAAAGAAAAATATGCACAGCAAGGGCCTGTAAATGTAGAAACCAAAATCGGTCCTCTTACACTTCCCTCGCCATTTTCCACAGAGTCTGTGCGCAACACAAGTAAAATCCTGGACTGGCCTGAAAATCAGACCCCAGTCGCCCCGGAGGGATTTACTGTGACCAAGTTTGCAGATAAGCTGGACAATCCACGTATCTCCTATTTGGCTCCTAACAATGACATCTTTGTGGTGGAAAGCAACACTAAAAGCAGTGCCGACAGAATCACCCTATTCCAAGACCTCAACAAGGATGGAACATACGAGGTAAGGGAGGTATTCAAAGAAAACTTAAACCAACCCTACGGCATGCTGGTACTTGGCAATTATTTTTATATAGCCAATACTGATGGACTGTACAGATTCCCTTATACCGCCGGTGCTAAGAAACTTGAAGGGGAAGGGGAAAAAATAGTGGAATTGCCAGCAGGTGGCTATAATAACCACTGGACAAGGAACCTGATAGCCAACAAAGATGGCTCTAAACTATACATCTCTGTGGGATCTGCCAGTAATGTGGGAGAGTATGGAATGGATGAGGAGGTGCGCCGTGCAGGAATCCTGGAAGTAAACCCTGACGGTTCCGGCGAAATCATCTATGCAGACGGATTAAGAAATCCGGTAGGAATGGACTGGAATCCAGTCACCGGTGAACTCTGGACTGCCGTGAATGAGCGGGATGAACTCGGCGATGACTTAGTCCCTGACTACATCACCAGTGTAAAGAAAGGCGGTTTCTACGGTTGGCCTTATGCTTACTTTGGCCAGATCGAAGACCCCCGGATGAAAGGGGAAAGACCTGATCTGGTCCAAAAATCCATCGTACCGGATGTTCCCGTAGGAAACCACACCGCTTCACTTGGACTTACATTTTATACCCATGATGCCTTCCCGGAAAAATACAGGGAAGGAGCATTTATCGGTCAACATGGATCTTGGAACAAAAAAGAGATCAGCGGGTATAAGGTTCTATTTGTCCCTTTTAAGAATGGCAAGCCCTCCGGAGTACCTGAGGACTTTCTGACCGGGTTCATCGCTGACCGGGACAATGCTGAGGTATGGGGACGGCCCGTAGGAGTAACCGTGCTTGCGGACGGCTCACTCCTAGTGAACGACGACAGCGGCAATACACTCTGGAGAATCACTTCAAACCCGCATGCAGAGGAGGAGACTGCAACAAACTAATTCCATTAACCCTAAAACCAACCTATATATGACTAACTCACGTAAACATGATCAAGATCACGACAACCTGAAATCCCCAGAAAAACTGGCGAAAGAAGCCCGGGTAACCAAAGAAGACCTGCAGGCCTTAGGCCCAAAAGACCTCAGTCTGGATGGCGGAGATGATGAACAACTCCTGGACAGAAAGGAAAAGGTCGACTTCGGGGGAGAAGATCTGGATATTCCGGGACGGGAACTGGATGACAAGGAAGAAGAGACAGGAGCCGAGGATGAAGAGAATAACCATTATAGTCTGGGAGGAGACGACAATGAGGATTTGGAGAGGGACGAAACGGTTTAGGTCAGGAAACAACTGTAAACCAAAAGATTTTCCCTGAAGACCCGGATACTCTTAAGAAACCAGGCTACTCGGCAGACTGCAACCTAAACAACCCTAAAATGACCACTCCCACTGACTCTGGTGCTTCCAGAGTCAGTTTTTACTTTTAATACCATGCTAAAAACCAGCTGTATAATGTCCACTGACCTGATGAGTAAAACCGCTTCCTCCACTATAACCCGAACAATAGTCTTACTATTGGGCGTAGCGATTGGGGCATTCTCCTGTAAGAATCAGTCTATCTCCCTGTTTAAGCCCACCTCGGAAAGAGAGCACTATATCCATAGCCTTGAACAGGCTGGATTAAGCGGCACCAAAGCAGGTAGAGCCTGGGTGGAGGCAGGAACACAATCCTTGGAAGCCACTCCAGACCTCGAAATCCCTGCAAGTGTCTCCGGCGTATTTAAGGCAAAAACCGTTGAGGCCAAAGCGTGGAAACTGGATTTGCAACGCGGAGCATCGCTGGACTTAGCAGTCGACTGGAATACGGGAGATAGCACCGTACTTTTTGTGGATCTGATCCGGGGTAGTGACCTGCGTATGGAAAGCTTTGAAGTAAAGAATGAGAAGAAGCTGTCTTATGAAGCAGATGAAGCGGGAGTATATTTCTTACGCCTGCAACCTGAATTGCTGGGTGAAGGCAATTTCCAGGTCAACGTAAGTGGTAAAGCTACCTATGCCCTGTTTCCTGTAATGGGAAAAGACAGTAAGGCCATTCAGAGCTTTTGGGGAGCAAACCGGGATGGAGGAAGGAGATCCCACGAGGGCGTGGACATATTTGCGGCACGGGGTACTCCTGTATTGGCTCCTGTGGCCGGCCGGGTCACTTCTGTCAAGGAAACAGGAATCGGAGGAAAGCAGGTATGGGTCCGTGATTCGAAAAGAGGATGGAACCTGTATTTTGCCCACCTAGATAGCCAGGCGGTCAGTGCGCTGCAGGGTGTGAACCCAGGTGACACACTCGGATTTGTCGGCAATACCGGGAATGCCCGTACCACCCCACCCCATTTGCATTTTGGGATTTATCAAAGGGGGGCGATGGATCCTTTTCCGGTAATTAATGATAACCATAAATCACCCGTTGCAAGCGCGCTAGTGGCTGACAGACAATTCCTGCGCGTAACGGCAAATCCAGCCAACCTCAGAAATGGACCGGGTACTTCATTTGACATAGTGACCAGCCTGAATCAGAATACCCCAGTTATGGTAGAGGCTGTGAGTTCTGACTGGTATCAAGTAAGGACTCCCGAGGGTATTACAGGTTTTTTGTTCAGCAACCTCACGGCTCCTGTGAATTCTGATCCTCTTGAAAAAAAAGACAGACATGTCTTTATCGATCCGTTTCTCAGCCCGGGAGATTCTTTGCTCATTAACTTGGAAGGATTTGAGAAGCTTGGCTCGTATCTCTCTTATGATATCATCAGGGACATCGATGAAAATCTATACTATCTCCCTTGGGATGAAAACATCGAATAGTTTATCCTACTAATGGTTTCATACATTGCACAAAGAGACTGGGAGGTTCAGAATCTATCACATTTGAGAAACATTATCTCTTAAGCGCAAAAAAACCGGCTGGGAATTTCTCTTCCCAGCCGGTTTGAATTTGATGGATAGAGGCTTAGAACGTTTGATGGATTTGTCTTTCAAATCCATAATAAGAATAAACCGAATCAATGAATTCATAGTCCGCGTGGGCAGGCCAGTTATCTTTGTCAAACCCCGGTGATTTTTCAAGTCTCTCTTTGGACACATCAAGGATGATTACATCATCCTGGGCAGTATCAAAGTAGAAGGCCTTCCAGGCCACTGCAAAATATTTGCTGCCCATATTAAGGAATCCGGTGCTTACAGATAGTACTGCATAGGAAACCTCGCCCGTAGCCGTATCAAGCATAATTTCCTTGATTTCGCCAATGTTTTCATCTCTCGGAGTTTTCACTTTGGTACCTATAATAGAACTCGCTGATAGGATCAGATGTCTTCTCTCGTCTCTCATGATAGTTGTGTTTAGTTGGTTTCTATTTCATAGTGTCTACGAACCTACCCAAACTCCGTTCCATCCGTTTATGAGCACATATACACCGTTTTATGTGAGGATAGATGCGTTCATTATCCCCATATTTACTCCCCAATTCCCCATCAAGTGTAACCTGGAAATTTTGAAAAAGCTACTACCTACATCTCCCGTAGGGGCAGGTATAATCTGCCTGATTAGACCAACGGAAAGGAATGGGCACCGCTTACAGAAAGTGGGTGATGGGATTCTGCAAAAAAATTCTTTCATATATGACCGAACAGGAAGAATATCAGAAAGTCTTTATCTTTAGATTTGAGACCGCAAGCTTCACGGATTTTCTCTGACAATTTCCCAAACGAAAAGAAACGCGTATCTTGTACAATCGATTGCGCAAACTCAATCCCAATGAATCAGAAAACATTACAAATACATCCAAAAGACAATGTTTTGGTGGCTCTTCAGGACTTAAAGGCTGGAGAAACAGTGCCTTTTCAGGATAGATCCATTCAGCTAAAAGACGATGTGAATGCAAAGCACAAATTTGCTATTGATGACCTGCATCCTGGAGATCGAATAATTATGTATGGGGGTGTAGTGGGCAAGGCGGTTTACGGGATACCGTCCGGGGGAGCTCTCCATACGGAGAACGTGAAGCATGATGCTGAGGATTTTGGTGAAAAATCAGGAACCTATCAATGGGACGCCCCAGACATAAGTCAGTTCAAGGGTCTTGAATTTATGGGTTTCCACAGAAATGACGGCCAGGTAGGTACAGGCAATTACTGGCTGGTGATTCCATTGGTTTTTTGTGAGAATAGAAATGTGGATATTATAAAAGACGCTTTTCTGGAAGAACTCGGTTTTGGGAAACCCAACCCATTCAAAGGGCTGGTGAAGGAAATGGCCAGTCTCTACAAATCCGGACAGAAAAATGCGATCGGCAATCTTTCAGTTGCTACGTTAGCAGAAAAACCCCAGCATAGATTATTTGAGAATATTGATGGGATCAAGTTTCTGAATCACCATGGAGGCTGTGGGGGTACCCGAAAAGATTCAGAAGCGCTCTGCACCTTGTTTGCTGGCTATATCAACAATCCGAATGTGGCTGGAGCCACTGTGCTTAGCCTGGGTTGTCAGAATGCACAAGCCTCTATCCTCCAGGAAAAACTACAGCAAATCAATCCAGCTTTTGACAAGCCCCTGTTTATTCTGGAGCAACAAAAAGAAGGGACGGAGCAGCAACTTTTAACCCAGGCAATTAAAGAGACCTTTGTGGGTATGGCAGAGGCGAATGGTGCAGTACGTCGACCGGCACCTCTCAGCAAGTTGACAGTCGGTCTGGAATGTGGTGGTTCGGACGGTTTTTCAGGAATATCGGCAAACCCTGCAGTGGGCTATGCCGCTGATCTTATTGTGGCTTTGGGAGGAAAGGCCATTCTCTCAGAATTCCCGGAATTATGTGGGGTAGAGCAAGAGCTGATCAACAGATCGGTAAGTCATGAGGTTGCTTCCAAATTTTCCGGACTGATGCGTTCATACGCTGCTTCAGCAGAGGCTGTCGGGTCGGGGTTTGACATGAACCCTTCGCCGGGCAACATTAAGGATGGGTTGATCACTGATGCCATGAAATCTTCCGGAGCTTCCAAAAAAGGCGGCACCTCTCCGGTGACGGATGTTTTGGATTACGGTGAATATGTGAAGACTCCTGGGCTGAATCTCCTGTGTACCCCTGGCAATGATGTGGAAAGCACAACAGCCATGGCAGGTTCCGGAGCCAACATGATCCTTTTTACCACAGGACTAGGAACTCCTACCGGGAACCCAGTGACCCCAGTGATCAAAATCTCATCCAACCATAAGCTCGCTGAGCGCATGCCGGACATAATCGATATCAACACGGGTTATGTAATCTCCGGAGAACGTGGTATAAAAGAAATGGGAGAGGAAATTCTAAAGAAAATCATCGCTGTAGCAAGTGGTAAAGAAAAGACGAAAGCCATGGAGCTCGGACAGGATGATTTCATCCCTTGGAAAAGAGGCGTCTCCCTATAATCCCTTAAAAACCAATGGGTTTCCTAACCGGAATCAGTCTGTGCTTTCAAGGTAAGGAAGCCCAATGGTCTGATTGCTGGCAGAAGAAGCATAAATAGCGCGGATCAGCTCCAGGGATCGACGCGCGACATGTCCCTCCACGCTGCAGGGAGAGTCTTCCTTGATTGCTCTCAAAAACAAACGCCATTGCTCCCGATGAAGCTGATGGTCTATCGCCAAAGGATCTGAAGAGCCTGAATGGTGTAAGTTAGCGGACATTTCCGGCCCCCTTTCTTTTCCGCGGAAGTTCCATGCGATGAGTTTACCCGCCTCCAAAACCGCGCTTCCTTCCGTCCCGTAAACCTCCAGCCGCTCAGGGTATCCAGGATACAATGCGGTAGAAGCCGTGATATTTCCCAAAGCTCCATTTCTGAAGTTAAGAATAGCAGCACCAAGATCTTCTCCCTCAATAGGATAGAGACTGGTACGGACCTGGCCAAAAACCGACTCCGCCTCTCCCATCACGTCAAGTAATAGATCAATCGTGTGCACTCCCTGATTGATGAAAGCTCCTCCTCCATCCCCCTTGAATGTGCCTTTCCAGGTACTGGTAGTGTAGTATGACTCCTCCCTGAACCAATTGATATATGCATTGCCCATCAGCAATCTACCAAATCCACCTTCGGACACCTTCCGTTTGAGCTTCTGGTAATCCTCCGAAAATCTGTTTTGAAAGATGACACCTAGCTTCACCTGATTTCTTTCGCAGCATGCAATCAACTTATCTGCCCGGTCCAGGCTAATTTCGATGGGTTTCTCAAGCAGGATATGCTTTCCAGCTGCTGCTGCTTCCAAGGCTGGTTCCAAGTGGGCACCGCTGGGTGTGCAGATGCATACCACGTCCATGTCTTCCTGATTGAGAAACTGTCCTATCTCTGTAAACACCGGAAGGCCAAAAGCTTCACGGGCCTCCGCGGCACTTTTGGGATTGGGATTGTACAGCGCGATTACTTCCGCATCTGCCAAGTCATCGATGGCCTGGATATGTCTAAGTGCAATCGAACCAGTGCCAATGATACCAATACCTGTCTTTTTCATTTTTGTGATTCTTTAAGGATCTTTTCCCAGAGCGCTTTACCCACAGGAATTCCATGCTCTGAATTCCTCATCCTTATCTCTTGGGTGTTCTCCCCAGGATAGCGCACGGTCTTCCCCTCAAATACCGTGGAGGCTTTTAAGTCATCCAGGATTGCATCCGCTTTGGTTTCCATCCATTCATTCAGCCCCAGCTTTTCCGGATCAAGGCATAGAAACACCTGGGAAAGGCCTATTTCATCTCCACTTCTGGCTACCTGATATGCGGCATCCCCTCCTGACAGCAATGACGCCAGCATATCCAGCATCAGGGAAAGGCCCGATCCCTTCCAAAGTCCTATTGGCAAAGAAAGGTGGTTTTTCAGGATCATTTCAGGGGACTTCGTCAACTCCCCATCTTTATCAAACCCGGCATCAAAAGGGGCGGACTCTCCCTTCTCCTTATACAGTGTGAGTTTACCATACGCGAACTGCGAAAGAGCCATGTCAAGAACCACATGTCCTTTTTTTCTTGGAATAGCCATTACCAAAGGATTATTGCCAAGCTTAGGCTCACTGCCTCCCCATGCCGGCATATTAGGTTTAGTATTGGTAAAGCAGATTCCAATACAGCCTGATTCTGCTGCCTGCCAGCCAAAATTTCCGCCCCGCATCCAGTGATTGGTCCGGCTCAGTGCCACACATCCCATACCGAATTCTGCCGAAAGCCGGATTGCTCTCCCCATTGCAAATTCCGCATTGAGGTTCCCCGGGCCTAACTGGCCGTCCCAGCGCTCAAACATGGCTCTTTTATCCAACCGGATCGGTTCGGCATCTGGTTTTACATAACCCCTTCTTATAAACTCAAGAAAAAGAAGGAACCTGTTCAACCCATGGGACCTGACACCATCTAAGTCAGCCCGTGCAAAAAGATAGGCGCATCGCTGCGCTTTTTCTGCTTTGAATCCTCTCGCGGAAAGAATACTGGAAAGTTGCGCCGTAACCTCATTGAAAGGCAAAAGAATATCACTCATAAGATCATTGGATTGGGATGCCATACTTGGCTCTGTCCAATTTAACAGGTACATTCCAAAAACCATGCGCCTTGTCCATAGTAATTTCGAGACCTACTTTCTAGAAAAGGCCTACTTTGGACCGGGAACCTTTCATTCCCTACCGTAATGAAAGTATTCGCAAGACGAATGCTACCCTTTGCGGCTTAAGCAAAAAAGTGGGAGGCCAATGATTACACCCGCGACCAATTCCAATCACGGCAGGGATCGCAGCATGGGATGGGTTCTTTTGCAAAGCTGGATGGCCACACCCCAGGGATCCCTTAACATCACTACACGAGAACCATCTTCCAATACATCATCGCTGACCACTTCTGCACCTGCCTGTACAATTCTTCTTTTGTCTTCCCCCGGGTTTTCTGAAACGAAAGCCAGATGAACTGTCAGCGGATGAAGCTCCCGGAAAGCCAGTGTCTCTCCCTTTGGATTGGCATAAATCTCCAGCATCACTGCACCACTGTCATCAGCCAGAAAAACCATAAAGGGTGGTTCTGCCATTTTCTTCACAGGGACAAGCCCAAGGTGCTTTTCATACCACTCTGCCATCTTCAGAGGCTCTTTCACATTGATTGCAACGTGTTCTAATTTCATATTCCAGGCATTCAATTAAAATTTCTACACATTGATACTGACTCTAAAGAAGGTGATTTCACACAATGTAAATAGCTTGCGGGAAACAATCCTTCCAGAAAACATGGACCACACCAACCAACCCTGGCTATCAGTTTAACTTCACGGCGTTTGGCGGGACGCTATTACTCTTGAAAATCTCTTTTTCGATATTGAAATCCGAAGAATCCAATTGGATATTATCCGAGTGGATTCCCAAAATCCTGACTGGCACCGTACCAATGTCATCAAACGAAAAACTACTCACCTTCATATTTTGACTGTTGTAGATAGTCAGCGCTGCATCCTCTGTTCCAAACACCCGTACATTGATCAATTCCAGCCCATCTGCGTCTATAACCGTAATGCCTTTTTTAGCTCCCAGAATAGCATTTTCAAGCCGTATATTCTCCAGCTTCATCTCCGGAAGTCCCACGAAGGAGGCAGATATCTCCGAACCTGTCACCTGGATATTTTTCATGTAAATATTACGGAAGGAAGGAGTTTCTTCTGTCACCGGAAACAGGTCCTCTTTATGGGCTTCAGCCGCTGCATCCTGGTCATCTTCAACCACCGGGCTGTTTCCGGTATAAAACAGGTTAAAGCCAATCGCTTCTGCGGGGATATTGACCATGTTGATAGCTGAAATCCAGATGTTCTCCACCAGTCCTCCCCTCCCACGTGTGCTTTTGAACCGAAGACCTATGTCCGTCCCGATAAACGTACAATCAGACACATGTACATTTCTTACGCCTCCAGACATCTCACTGCCTACCACAAACCCTCCATGTCCATGATACACGATATTGTTTTTTACCACCACATTCTCCGTAGGAATCCCACGGTCCCGGCCATCCTTATCTTTTCCTGATTTGAAGCAGATCGCATCATCACCCACATCAAAAGTATTGTTATAGATCAACACATTCTTGCAGGATTCGAGATCCAGACCGTCTCCATTCTGGGAATACCAGGGATTTCTTACATTCAGGTTACGTATAATTACATCCTCACTCATCAGGGGATGGATATTCCAGGCCGGTGAATTCTGAAAGGTAGGGCCATCCAACAGTACCCGCTTGCTTTCCCGGATGCTTACCATCACCGGACGAAGAAAGTCTTTCATTTTTTCCAGCTCTTTTCGGTCTGTTATATCCGGGACATTAAAACTTGAGCTCGCATTATAACCATCTAGAAAAGACTGGGATGGAAACCAATTGGTCCCTTCCACTATTCCACCTGAATTGACAAGATTTTTCCACTGGTTTTCCGTCATCTTACTTTTCTTCACACTTCTCCAGGCATCTCCATTGCCATCGATGGTACCTGTACCGGTAATCGCAATATTCTCTACCTGGAAGGCATTGATAGGTGAAATACAGCGGACCGTAGTGAGCCCTTCGAAACTGGTTTCCACCAAAGGATAGTCATTCTTGTCCCTGCTAAAAAGAATAAGTGCCCCATCTTCCAAATGCAGATTTACATTGCTTAGCAGCGTGATAGGACCGGTTAGCCAAAGGCCACGTGGGACAATCACCTTTCCTCCCCCCTTCTCTGAAACTTCCTCTATGGCAGCTTTGAAAGCTTCCGAGTTTTTGGTAATCCCGTCTCCCACTGCTCCATATTCCAGCACACTTCGTTCAAAATCAGGAAAAGAAGTTTCTTTCACCCGCGGCATATCAAACTCGATGCCTTCATACATCCCCTCCAGTGTTTCCTGGGCCTTTAAACTGCCATGAGTCAAAATCAACAGCACGATCGCACCGACAGACTTTAGTAATAAATGTTGCATAAGTTGAGTATCCATCTCTCTTTTATTAAACTAATTATAGAATATTGTCATAAGCCTTTCAATTTCCCCAGGGAACGCCTGGACTCCATCCGTCTTCGCCTGCAAGCACAGATTTCACAGAATAAACGGAAGCCTGGTCTTCATTAAGTATATGTGCCCAGTTCACACGCCGCGCAGTATCTCCTCCTGGGCCCACAGATCCAAACTCCCCGTAAAAAGCCGTTTGCTCTGCATTGGTTTTCCCCCAATTATGCCAGCCTTCCGGGGCAATATGCACGCCCATCTCCGTATTGATGAAGACAGTTTGGGCATGATCGCGCCATGGCCTACCGAGATAGACGGAGCCTTCGGTTGCGTCCCCGGTGAGTTTGCAATCAATAAATATAAATCCATGAGTGGTATCAGGGTCAGTGGAGGCCGCGGTGATATATTTTCCACCCTTCTTTGAAAAAATCTCACAGTTCTCGAAGACTACTGTGGACCACCCAAATATAAAGTCGACTGTTCCCTCGATGTAGCATGCTTTGTAATATTGCCTGCTATCCTTCCCATAGAGATACAAGGTATCCTGAAAACCCAGAAACCTGCATTTCTCAAACATGACCCGATCTCCATCCACCCTTACCGCCACAGCCTGACCTACCGGGCCAGCTGAGTTCTCAAATGTGATATTCCTTGCATAAAAACCATCCCCAAAGACAAAGAATGAAGAGGAACCGGTTGTTCCCATTTCCTCTCCAAATCTATTCTTCTTCTTTGCAAAATCACCGAAGGTAACTTTCGTGTTTTCGGCACTTTCGCCGAATAGCCCCACATTGATTTTCGAGGACGGGAGTAGTAACTTCTCCTGGTAGATGCCAGGCTTTACCAAGATATAAGTTGGGACTTGACGGAAGTCGGGAACTGCCATAAAAGCCTCCTGAATGCTGGTAAAATCCCCTGAACCATCCTTTGCGACAACAAAGTCGAATTCCTGCGCCAAAAGTGGAAGTCTCCATAATAGCAGAAGTAAAAAGAAAAAACCAGGTTTAACCATCACTTTTCCACCAATTTTTCATACTCCAAAGAAGCTAGGATAAATGGCCCTACACCTTTCGGGTCATTCTCCCGGATCACCTCATTGATGTAATACTCGTAAGATCCATCGCGGTAAGGGGTGCCTCCCAACCCCGCCACCCCACAGACCCGGGTAATGGTGATGGTACCATCTTCCTCTTCCCGGATAAACTCCTTCAGCATTCCTTCATAGGCCTTCCTCCCAAGTCGTAGTTCTTCCCCTGACAGATATCCTTTGGAAGCCCCTTTTAAAAGAAAATAGGTAAACATACCTGATGCGGATGACTCCAGGTAATTCCCCTTGCGTCCTCCCTGATCCACCACCTGGTACCATACTCCTTCCGGAGTCTGATAGCGTGCGATACCCTTTGCAAGTTTTTGTGCAACTGCGATGATTTCTGTTCTTTTGGGATGGTTATGCGGTAAAAAATCAAGCACATCCACTATCGCCATAGCATACCAGCCGATACTTCTACCCCAGTAATTAGAGGACAGCCCGGTGGCAGGATCCGCCCATTTTTGTAGCTTTTTTTCATCATATGCATGGTGATAAAGACCGGTCTCACTACTGTATGCATACTTATCCATCAGAAGAATCTGATTGGCTACATCGTCAAACAGCGTAGGCTCGTCGAATTCAGAGGCATATTGTGCCAAAAATGGAGACCCCATATAAATCCCATCGAGCCACATCTGATGGGGATAAATCTTTTTATGCCAAAAACCTCCCTCTGAATTTCTAGGATGACCTGCCATCTGGGCACACAGTTGATCCAAAGCGAGCTTATACTTTTCTTCCCCCGATTCTTTATATAAAGAGATCAGAAACTTTCCTCCGTTTACCCGGTCAATATTATAATCGGCCTGCTTATAAGTAAGAATCGTGCCTACACTATCAATCATGTAGTCGGCAAATCTTTTAGTATAGCCGAAGAAGCGTGGCTCACCTTTCTCTTTCCAGACTGCCAGCATCGATGACATGACCAGCCCATGGGTATATTCCCACTTGGGTTTTTCATTGAAATCGATCGTCCAGCCTTCTGGATTTCTTTGGATTTCCGAATCCGCCATCCATACAGAATATTCCAATGGTCTTTTTTCTGATGTCACGGCTTCTTCCTCACCTGTCTTGGCACCTGGGCTATCGCAGCCCATACACAACCAAAAGGGCAAGAAGAGGCGGTAAAATATGTTTAGGATAAAATCTTTAGGCATAGTAGGAGTCGAAATGGTCCCGGAGTATTAATCCCCCCCGGGACTGTGGATTATTGATAGCCCTCATTTTGAGTGAATTCATTTTTGTTGGTAATCGCATCCAGCTGAGCCTGTGGAATAGGACGTACCACATGAAACATCCGGATATTCGGTGCAGCATCCAGGTTATGCGCCTGAACGCGTTCCAGAAGTTTACCTGTTCTCTTAAGGTCAAACCAGCGGAGCTGCTCACCGGCAAATTCCCGAGCACGCTCATCCAGGATCATATCCAGATCCAGCTCAGCTGCTGAGATGGCCATTTCAGCTTCATGGCCTGCAATCGCCGCCCTACTCCTGATGGCATTGAAGTGGGATACAGCCTCACCCATATTACCCAGGTTCATTTCAGACTCGGCCACTATCAGGTACATTTCTGCGAGCCGGATCACGAAGGCATCCCGCTGTCCCTGCTGCTGTGAAATGGTAGGTCTTGATGGGTCAAGGAATTTCTTTAGCGACATATACCTGTCCCGTACACGGGGTGCTCCGTTGGCGTCATAGGTTCTGCTCCTGTCGATTACGGTATAGGGCCTTGAATCTTTGTCTTCATTTGATATCACATATTTGCTTGCAAGGATAGCGGTATCCCCTTCACTGAATGAAACACTCTTGGTACTGCCATCAGTCATGGGGAGGTTAAAGGTACCTGCATTATTTGCATACCAGACCGTTTGGAAAGTCGCTTCAAACCGGCTGTCCATCTGCTCATCAAACAGGTCCAGTAGGTAGGCTGTCGGCATGAATCTAGCAAATGGCCTACCGTTCTCGATGTCCCTTAACATTCCCGGAAGTTGATCGTATGTCATCAAGAAAAGCATGTGGCTGTTATTGCCCCCATCCCGGAGGAGGATATCCCCTACCGGACTTTCAAGCTCTCTGTTTAAAATCAAGTCTGCCGTAAAGTTGACCAGCCATACTACTTCCGGGTTTCGGATATTATTGATGTTCCACAGATCAGCATAATTATCCATGAGTCTGTAATCGTAATTATTGATCACTTGCTTTGCAAGCCTGGAAGCCTCAGCATAATTACCTCTCGTCAGCTGCATTCTAGCCATAAAAGCTTCTGCGGCTGGTCTGATTACCCGCCCATAATCAGTTGAGCTGGAAGGCAGATTATCTATAGCAAACTGCAGATCCTCAACTATCTGACCATAAAATGCCTCCACAGATGACTTGGTCGCAGTGGTCATTATTCCTGTCACCTCCTCGGTGGATAAATGGACTCCCCCCCAGGTTTCGACAATATGCCAGAGATAAAATGCCCTAAGAAAACGGGCTTCCCCCTCACGTATGCTTTTCAGCTCCTGCGACAGAGGCGAGTCAGGAATCCGGATTATTGCAGCATTGGTTGAGTTAAGTGCAGAGTAAAACCTCGTCCAGTAAAAATTAAGTGGATCATTGGCACCTGATAAATCTGAGTTGTACAAAGCTACGGGAGGATTTTCCATACCATTTCCTCTGGTGAAAATATCCGTGCCCGTCTCTGTCAATGCGATCCCATTCTCTTTGCCGTACCAAAAGCGCATGGGAGTGTAGCAGGAATTCACCAGTGCCTCTATTCCTTCTACTGTGGCATAGTAGCCATCTGCAGTCAATCCCGTTTTGTTTTCTTCCTCAAGAAAATCCTGACAGGAAGCCAAACCGACCACTAGTATAATGGCCGATAATCTGTATTTATTGAGTATGTTTTTCATCTGTTTATAATTTGTTTTTTAGCCTGCATGGCTGATCATCATCATTGCAGTGTGTAACTTCTGTGCCATGCCCGATTTCAATCAATGCATGTTCAAGAGCGATAGTTAAAAGCCAATGTTCAACCCAAATACCAGCTGTCTGGTCATCGGATAACTCAAATTTCCTCCCCGCTCAGGGTCATAAGGCCCCATGTTACTCCACACGAAATAATTTTTGGCAGTAGCATATACCCTGAGATTGGATACAGAAAGTCTCTCTGCAAGCGGTCCAGGTAAGGAGTACGCAAGCGTAACGTCCCTTATTTTCACGAAAGAACCGTCTACATACTGGAGGGTGGAATAATACCGTGTACTGGCCCTGCTGTTTGCCGCATTGGGGCGTGGGTAAGCGTTAGTCGGATTCTCCGGGGTCCAGTAGTCGACCCTGGGACCATTCTCGAGCCCATCAATCTTATAAGAGCCTGCTGCCTCACTGGTAATCGTCTGTCCTACCCTTGCAAACACAAAAAATGAAAGTTCAATATTTCTGTAACTCACCCTGTTATTGATACCAAGATTGAACCGGGGGACTGTGCTGCCCAATACAATCCTGTCTTCAGGGGTGATTACCCCATTGCCATCCTGATCACGAACCCGTATTTCGCCTGGTAGTTGCTGATTCTCGGCTGCTAGATCCTCTTCTCCCAGTTGCCAGATGCCGATTTTTTGATAATCGTAAAAGGAATTTATAGGGTGCCCTACAAACCAACCATTGGCCAAGTCCCTGTCCCCTTCCACGAGCTCCATGATTTCTTCCTTATTGGCTCCAAAAGTGAAATCCGTGTTCCATGCCAACCCATTGGGGCCATCCAGGTTTACCGTGCTCACCAGCACTTCCACTCCCCGGTTCCTTGTTTTTCCCACATTGTCCCAAGAAGAGGTAAAACCCGAAGTTGTAGGCAAAGCACGCTGCATCAGCAAATCCCTGGTATCTTGCTGATACACATCCACTGAGCCTGTGACCCGGTTATTGAAAAGTCCGAAGTCAACGCCAAAATTGACCGACGCGGTAGTTTCCCAACTAAGTCCAGGAGCGGCTATCAAGGAAGGATAAAAGCCAAAAGCAGCTTCTTCTGAAGCCCCTCTGTCAAATGCGTAGGTACTTTTGGACAAGCCCCCCAGCGTCTGATACGCAGAGACCGCACTGTTGCCTGATACACCGTAGCTCAGCCTGAATTTTAGCTCCGAAAGTGCATCTAGACTCTGTAGGAACTGTTCTTCTTTGGCTATCCATGACAGTGCTGCCGAAGGGAAAAAGCCCCATTGATTACCCTTTGCCAATACGGAAGATCCGTCTGTGCGCAGTACTCCGGTAAACAAATACCTGTTTTTGAACTTATAGTTTACTCTCCCGAAAAACGAGGCCAATGAAGTTTGGGTAAGATCACTTCCTACACGGATTGCATTTTGGGTAGCTCCCAGATTGTGATACAGCATAGTAGATGACAACAGGTCTCTTCCTTCGAGAAAACTATTCTCATTGTTGGTAGTCCATATACTCGATCCAAGTAGGAATGTGAACTCATGGTCTTGCTGGACCGCGAGGTTATAGTTGAAAAAGTTCTCCCAGGTAGTCCGTGAGAACAATCCATTATCAATCCTGGCTAAAGAGAGGCCATTCGGGCCTACTTCAATTGTATTGGTGGCGGCAAAGAGCCCCCTCCTGGAATTGGTATTGTCTATGCCAAGTCTGGAGGTAAATACCATATCAGGCAGAATCTTCCAGTCAAGGCTTACATTCCCAAAAAGTCTCCTATTCAATTCATTGTCAACGTAATTGCCGGGAACCTGGTCCATCAGTGGATTCAGCGTGGATGCATCTCCAACAGGAAAGGTATTGACGTTTCCCTCCCCGTCATAAGGCCCGCCCAAGGGACTCATTTTATTGGCCTGGTTAAGCGGGTCTCTACGCCGGTCGTGATCCCTGACCGTATACATAATATTGGTAGAAAGCTTCAGACGGTCACTCATCTGGTAATCGGCACTGAACCTGCCACTGTAGCGGTCCAATTCATCATTTATCAGCAGCCCTTTTTCATTGAAATACTCCATAGAAAAATAGTAGGTGAGTTTCGTGTCTCCACCTGCTACACTCACCTGATGGTTTTGCTGACTTCCTGTCCCCAGGAGCTCCTGGGCCCAATCTGTAAAAATTCCATTCCGGAAATTTTCGAGTTGCGCAGGGTTGAAAATATTGGCATCGTCATCTGGGCCACTCCATTCACCTACGGTGCGCCGCGCTTCCCTCCGGAGAGTTACCCACTCCGGTCCCGACATAATGTCTGCATATCCACCCAGCGACTGGGTTCCATAATAGCTGTTCACCGAAATCCTTGGCTTACCTTGGGCTCCCCGCTTCGTAGTGATCAGGATCACTCCGTTAGCCCCCAGCGTACCATAAATTGCCGTGGATGCGGCGTCCTTGAGCACTTCCACTGAAGCGATATCATTGGGATTGACGTCCATAGTAGATCCATAAATTACACCATCCACCAGAATTAGGGGTTGGTTTCCTGCATTCAGAGACCTGTTTCCCCGGATTGTAAAATTGAGCCCTGCTCCCGCCTGACCACTTGATTTAGTAAGATCCAGCCCCGGCACTTTCCCCTGCATTACTTCCAGGGCATTGGTAACAGGAATGGCAGTCAGATCTTTATCCCGAACAGAGACTACAGACCCGGTAAGATCAGATTTCTTGACCGTACCATACCCCACTACGACCACTTCTCCCAGATCCTGCAGGTCATACGAAAGCTCCACATCTATGACAGATGTATTTCCCACTTCTATTTCCTGCGTGGCGAAACCGATAAATGAAAAGACCAATGTCCCTTCTCCATTGGGGACCTCTATTTCATAGGAACCATCCAGGTCAGTGGTAGCACCGACAGATGATCCTTTCAAGAGAATGGTCACCCCAGGTATGGGCTGCATGTCGTCGGAGGAAGTCACTGTGCCAGAAATTCTTCTAGCTGAGCTCTGAGCAATCGATTGCACAGACCATGAAAACAATAAAATCCCAAGAACCAGTATCCGGGAAAAACATTGGAGGGGGATAAGGCGAACAGGGGTAGATATCCACCTTACTTGTAGTTTTGCTATCATGTTAAATTGGGCTTTGGTTATTTTTTTACTATTTCTTATTTCGCATATGGTCTGGAATAGCTCTCTCTCTTGCCCAGACCATCACTTTTAGATTTCATTCTATTCTCAAATTTGGTCAATTCAAGCGGAGAGGTTCTGAAAGCTCTTTTATGGTCTGATCCATATACATTTCAAACTCCTCCTCATTTTTTATCCCATGCTGCTCCTGCTCCCATGCCCCCAGAAAATAATAGGTAAGTGAGGTACCTCCCTCAGGCCTCATTACCACAACATGGCTATACACATCCTCTGTAATCTCCAAGAGCGTTTCAGTAGGATAGATCACCGCTATACCTAGTTTATCACCTGCCAAGCTTTGCTCTCCATATGTCGCGATATAGCTGTATGCCAATTCACCCCCACTTATGATCAACCTCGCTTTAGGGTCCTTGATCAACCCTGTGGCCATATTGTCCAATTCTTCGCTGGATCTAAGCTGTATCCTGGAAAGACGTGAACCAGCATGGATGCCTATTTCTGATTCCAAGTCTGTCTTGATGTCCCCAATCTGCCAACCGAAATACCTGGTATTCACTGAAGAATAGATATTCCCATTATTGGAGATCTCCACCTGTATGCTGTCTGTCTTTTCCACCCTTACTGCTCGGCCATCACTCCATGCGGCAATACTTCCCACTCCCAATGTCTTTCCTACTTTCAGTACATCCATTCCCCATGGCTGCATCTCATGATAGGAGTCAAATCCATCCAGGCCTATGTGCTGCAAAATAGGCTCACTCACCTTTTTGCCAAATACATCAATGCCATTTCTCCAGTCTAGATAAAAGCGATAACCGACCAGATCGGATTCCCATCCAGGTCCTTCATAACGGATAAACCAGGAATGATCGGTATGCGCTGGAGGTACCTGGAGCTGTACTACATTTTCAAACGTTCCCCCTATGTATTTTCTATCTCTGAAATACCCTCCGACCTTGTGCGAAAGTTCTGCCTGCGTACGCTTTGTATATTTTTTAGGAGAGTCGGATATCCGTAGGGAAAGCACTGATTCTTCATAGGCTCCAATTATGGGCAGCAGTATCCCCAAGCCCTCGGAAAAACCATCGCTAATATATTGGGAGGGAGCTTCCTCACTATTTATAAATGCACTGTATGTGGGTGAATCCAGAGCTGGCAATTCATTTTTATCGATCAAGAAAAAAACATCTTTTCGGGATTGATTGAGGGGGTTGGAGATGGTAGTGGAGAACACGGTTGTACCATCGCTTACCCCTCTCCTACCTCTACTGGTCGAGCAGGCAAAAAAAACACATGCAGATGCAGCTATCAAAAAGGAAAACCTGATGTGAAACCTAGGCATATTTTGGGTCTTTAGACTAGCTTCAAGAATTCAGGAGAAAAACAGATCATGCCATTAGCTCCATTTCAATAAATTCAGAAGAATAGTTTTGAACAATCGATTGCATATTAAAAAGAAAATTTGAGATAAAAAATTTCATCTCTACTATTTTGATTAAAGCAAGCTAAATCGCAAATAATTAGCCATATAGGACAAACAATCATTTGAAATCAGCTATTATACCGAAACCGAATCAGCTGTAAATCTCAAATTTAAATGATATATTGCGCAAACGATTACATTTATATCCATGAGCACTATTATCCAAACCCGGTATTCTACTCACCCTGAAGATTTTAAAACTTATGGGACAGCGGAAATCCGCTCGAGGTTCCTCATTGAGGACTTGTTCGTTCCTGATCAAATCAGCGGTGTATACTCGATGGAAGACCGTCTTATAGTCGGGGGAATAAATCCGGTATCCAAGCCACTTCCACTTGAATCTATAGACCAGCTCAAAGCCGGGTATTTCCTGGAGAGAAGGGAGATCGGGATCATCAATGTGGGCGCAGCAACCCAAATCGACATAGATGGAGAAAGCATGACGCTTGGCCATAAAGAGGCGTTATACATAGGCAAGGGAAAGCGTGACGTCCTCTTCCACCCCAGCACATCAGGAGACACATTTCTATATTTCAATTCAGCGCCAGCCCACTCCACTTTCCCAACAAGAAAAATCACACAGTCTGAAGCAGAGGTGGTCAGGCTAGGCTCTCTGGAAAACTCAAACCACAGGACCATCTATAAGCTGTTGGTCCATCCTGTGATCGACACATGCCAGCTGCAGATGGGGATGACCGAACTAATGCCGGGGTCTGTATGGAACACAATGCCTGCCCACACCCATGACAGGAGGATGGAAGCCTATTTTTACCTTGATTTGGATGATACGGATATTGTCTCGCACTTCATGGGAACACCTGCGGAAACGCGGCATATATGGCTTAAAAAGCATCAAGCGGTGATCTCACCACCTTGGTCTATCCATAGCGGTGCCGGCACATCCAACTACACTTTCATATGGGGCATGGCAGGTGAGAATATCGACTACGGGGATATGGACATGGTAAAACCTATTGAGCTTAAATAGGATGAAGCCCAGTTTTGATCTTACCGGAAGAATCGCCTTGGTCACCGGGGCCACACACGGCCTTGGAATGGCCATGGCAAAGGCACTTGCGCTACAGGGCGCGACATTGGTGGTAAATGGACACACTCCTTCCAGGATGGAAGCAGCAATGGCAGCTTACCGAGAGCATGGCATCTCAGCCTATCCCTACCTGTTCAATGTCTGTGATGAATTGGCTGTGGATGAAGCCATTTCCAGAATCGAACGGGAAGTCGGGACAATCGACATTCTGGTGAATAACGCAGGGATGATCAGCCGTATACCTGCACTGGACATGCACCCACAGGAATTCAGAAAAGTGGTGGAGATGGACTTGGTGTCGCCCTTTATACTTTCCCAACGGGTGGCAAAAAGCATGATTCGTAAAAAGTATGGGAAAATCATCAACATCTGCTCTATGATGAGTGAACTTGGCCGCGACACCGTAAGTGCATATGCAGCTGCCAAAGGAGGCTTAAAAATGCTCACACGTAACCTCGCGACCGAATGGGCCAGGTATAACATCCAGGTAAACGGGATAGGACCCGGATACTTTGCCACGGATCAGACAGCTCCTATCAGGATTGATGGGCACCCCTTCAACGACTTCATTCTCAACAGAACTCCTGCGGGAAGATGGGGAAACCCCGAGGATCTTGGTGGCACAGTCGTTTTTCTGGCCAGTTCGGCCAGCGATTTCATCAGTGGACAGATCATCTATGTGGATGGGGGAATTTTGGCTACCATTGGAAAACCTATGGGAGAGTAACCCAAGTTTTATTGATCATATCTATGGCAAATCCATCCGTATAACAACCACATGGCAATGAAAAACGGGAAGACAACGATTCATGATATCGCTGAGAAGCTGAACATCACGGCATCCACAGTTTCTAGGGCATTGAACAACCACCCCAGAATCTCTGAGGCCACCAAGAAAAAAGTGTTGAAACTAGCCAAGCAGCTCAACTACCAGCCCAATCACATCGCCTCCGCACTCAGAAGTGGAAGAAGCAAATTAATAGGCGTAGTGGTACCCACTGCCAACAGAAATTTCTTTTCTTCTGTGATCAGGGGAATAGAGGAGATCGCCAATAACTTTGCTTACAAAGTGGTCATCTCCCAGTCTTATGATGATTTTGAAAAAGAAATCCAGACGATTGAAGCCTTATTGAATGCGCGGGTAGACGGCATAATTGCCTCCATCGGAAAAGGCTCCGAAGATACAGGGCATTTTAAAAAAGTCCTGGAGAAGGGCATCCCTCTTGTACTTTTTGACAGAGTCACCAATGAACTGGACGTAAGCCAGGTGGTGATAGATGATTACTATGGCGCTTACCAATCGGTCAACCATCTGATTATGCAAGGGTGTAAAAATATTGTCCATCTTACTTCTTCGCCGAAGATCAATATCTACAAGGAACGTAGAAGAGGATATGAAGATGCACTCAAGGATCACGGGATGGAAATCGACCCCAGTCTGATTGTCTCCAGCAACCTACAGCTTGAAGACGGGCGCAGTGTAATGCAGGAAGTTATCGATAAAAAGTTGGTGTTTGACGGGGTCTTCTCTGCTTCCGACTATTCAATTATGGGAGCCATGCAGGTACTAAAAGAAAACGGCTATAAAATCCCAGACCAAGTAAAACTTGCCGGTTTTGGAAATGAACCCTTCACCTCCTTCACAGATCCTTCCATTACCACTGTGGATCAAAGGAGCATTCCAATGGGCAAAATAGCAGCAGAAACTTTTTTTGAGTTGCTGAACGCTGAGGACAAGACCGCACCTTCCAAGAAAACCATCCTGAAGCCTGAACTGATAATCCGGAACTCTTCCCTACAACACCCAAAAAACTGACAATTCCACCTCTTAGTCCAAACCTTACCCAAATTATGAAACCACTCTCCCGAAACTCCTTTAAAACTTCATCCAAACCAGTCAGAATCCTCCAATTTGGCAATGGTAATTTCTTAAGGGGATTTGCAGACTGGATGGTGGACATAGCGAATGAAAAAGGAGTCTTCAACGGAAGCATCCATACCGTCCAGACACACAGCAGAACCGGTTTCGATGACATGAAAAACCAGGACTGTCTTTATCATGTCCTGGAAAAGGGGATGAAAGACGGTGCCCTTTTCCAGTCTTCCCGTCTGATCACCAGTGTCTCGGCCATTTCCAACCCTTATGACGGATACGAAGAATATCTGAAATTAGGAGAAAATCCAGACTTAAGATTCATCATTTCCAACACAACAGAGGCAGGCATCCAGTTTGACCCTTCTGATTTGGAAATAAATGAAATAGCCAGTTCTTTTCCGGGAAAACTTACGGCACTTCTCTTTCATAGATTTGTCCATTTTTCCGGAGACTTCGCAAAGGGCGTGATTATGATTCCATGTGAACTGATCGAGCAGAATGGACTCCATCTAAAAACCTGTATCCAGCAGTACGCTTCATTTTGGAGACTTCCGGCAGCATTTTCAGAATGGATAGACATAGCCTGTATATTCTGCGATACGCTTGTGGACAGGATCGTTCCCGGCTTCCCAAAGGACACCATAGATGAGGTTCAGACACAATTGGGTTACGAAGACACGCTGGCCGTAATGTCCGAGCCATTTCACCTTTGGGTCATTGAAGGCCCGGATTCGGTAAAGCAGGAGTTTCCGCTGGACCTTGCCGGACTGGATGTGAAATTTGTAAAAGACCTTTCCCCATACCGCACCCGAAAAGTCAGGATTCTGAACGGTGGACATACCGCATTGGTCCCTTGGGCCTACCTGAACGGTCTAAGAACAGTAAGGGAATCCGTGGAGGATCCACATATCTCAGGGTTTCTGCGGAAGGTCATCTTCCATGAAATCATACCTTCATTGGATATGCCGAAAGAAGAATTGGAAGAATTCGCTGAGGCTGTTCTGGAAAGATTTGCAAACCCATTCATCATCCATGAACTGAAGTCGATCGCATTGAACAGTATCTCCAAGTTCAGGGTACGGGTATTGCCCTCCATAGTAGGCTATAGGGATAAAAAAGGAACCTGGCCCCCTGGGCTTATCCAATCCTTTGCTGCCTTACTGGTGTTCTATAAAGGAGAATACAAAGGGGAAATCATGCCTTTAAATGATGAATTGGCCATTCTGGAGTTTTTCAAAAAAGTATGGGAGCAGGACAATTCGCTGGACTCAAAAGTGAAGACCATACTGGGCAATGAAGCGCTGTGGGGCAAAAACCTAGACATCGAAGAGGGGTTAAGAGCAGAGCTTGTCTTTGCTATACAGGATATTCTTCCCCTGCCGTAGCAGGGTTAGGCACCGTCCAGGCTAAAGGGTCCTGCCTCATTAACTGTACCATTACCTGATACATCTCAGGCAAACGGGATTTGAACTCAGCTGATTTCTCAAAGAAGGTTTCCACTGCTACGGCAAAAAACTCATGCTCATTGATTCCGGCAGCGGGCCTGAGTACGGAAGGGATCCCTATTTTGACTTTGTTCATTTCCGGGAATGCAAGTATCTGAAATCTTTTCAAGGCTTGCGGTTCAAAAAACTCACTTTCTCCGTTGTAATAGATCTGGTTCTCCAGCTTCAAGGCATGTGCGATTTCGTGAATTCCCAAGTTGACCCCATCACTTACATTCAGCAGTCCTTCCAGAAAGCAAGACCACGACACGACAATAAGACCATACTGAGGGTTTACTTCTCCCCTATGGTAGGTTTTTGATATCGTGGAATAGTATGTATTGGGATAGATGAGTATTTTTTTGAAATGGGGCAACCGGATTCTCTTCCACCCAAAAGTCACCATCACGATGGTAGCAGAGATCAAGACTTCCATCTCTGGGGTAACATCTGCGATTCCGCCTCTACCCACAAAGGTCTTGTTGGTCAATATCATCTCAAGTTTCCTCCTGAATTCGATCTTGTAGCGCTCCGGTAGTTTTTTATAATACCAAAAGTACCTGTCAAGGATTTCAATCTCAGCTTTTGTGAGTACCCGTCGATAAAACCTGACCCTCAGGTCACGGATCCACCAACCTAACCGCCTAAAATAATAGTACCTATACGTCATTTAAGAAAAAATGGCAGAAACCCAAAGGTAACTGCCATCTATATAGGTAACAAATTATTCTGTCAACGGGCGTAATTAACAGCCCTCATTTCCCTGATCACCGTAATTTTGATCTGTCCGGGATACTGCATCTCTTTTTCTATTTTCTGTGAAATATCGAATGAAAGCTTGCCTGCCGTCTGATCATCCACATTGTCCGCATCTACCAGCACTCTCAATTCCCGGCCTGCCTGCATGGCAAAGCACTTGTTCACCCCGTCAAAGGCCAGTGCCAGTTCTTCCAAGTCCTTCAACCGCTTGATATAGCTGTCCATTATTTCGCGTCGCGCTCCTGGCCTGGAGCCTGAGATCGCATCTGCTGCCTGCACAATCGGCGAAATCATGGAAGTCATTTCTATTTCGTCATGGTGGGCTCCGATAGCGTTGCACACCTCTGGATGTTCCTTATAGCGCTTGGCTAGCTCCATTCCCAATATAGCATGGGGGAGCTCCTGCTCTTCGTGCCAGACTTTCCCTATGTCGTGCAATAATCCTGCGCGCTTGGCCAACTTGGCGTTCAGCCCCATCTCAGCTGCCATGGTAGCCGAAAGCTTAGCCGCCTCTCTCGAATGCTGGAGTAAGTTCTGCCCATAGGAGGATCGGTATCTCATACGGCCCACCAACCTGATCAGTTCGGGGTGTAGTCCATGAATCCCCAAGTCGATAGCGGTACGCTCACCGATCTCCACGATTTCCTCCTCGATATTCTTCTCCGTCTTAGCCACCACCTCTTCGATTCTTGCAGGGTGGATCCTGCCATCCTGAACCAACCGGTGCAATGAAAGCCTGGCAATCTCCCTTCGCACAGGATCAAACCCAGAAATGATGATTGCTTCAGGGGTGTCGTCTACCACGATTTCCACTCCTGTAGCTGCCTCCAGTGCCCGGATATTCCTACCCTCTCTTCCTATGATCTTACCCTTAATGTCATCGCTTTCAATGTTGAACACAGACACACAGTTTTCAACCGCATGCTCTGTAGCCGTCCGCTGGATGGTGTCCAGCACTATTTTCTTTGCCTGTTTTGTGGCGGTAAGCTTTGCCTCGTCCAGAATATCCTTTATGTGGGAGGATGCTTTGGACTGCGCTTCTTCCGTGAGCATGGTCACCAGTTCCTCCCTGGCCTCCTCCCTGGTCAATCCGGCTATTTTTTCCAGATCAGCTATCCGCTGGTTTGTGACTTTCTCAAGCTCGTCTTTTTTCACCTGCACGGAATGCAGCTGGGCGTTGAGATTTTCCTTCTTACTGTCCAGTTCGGCTTCTTTCCGCTTCACCTGCTCCAGCTCTTTGGCTACTTGCTGTTCCCGCTGCTTTACTTTAGTCTCGTTGGTGATGATGATGCTCTTTTTGTTGTTCATCTCCTCATCAAACTCGGCTTTCAGCTTAAGATATTTTTCCTTGGCTTCGAGAATCCTGTCCTTCTTTATCGCCTCAGCATTGATCTCTGCTTCACGCATGATCGATTTCGCTTTCTCCCTCGTCTCCTCCTCCAGCTTCTGGTTCTTATTTCTAATCAGCACCCCTGCAAGGGCACCTCCTGCAACGAGCCCTCCAAGGGCCGCGAGTATAATGTATAATATGTCTCCCATAGGTATTTTGGATATAAATTAAACCTGATGGAATCCGGAAAAATCTCCTGAAAGAAGTGATTACAACTAATTATAAAGCTTTGGAAAGTAAGGCACTGATATGGGAAATACTGGCTTTGACATGCTCACTGTCTTCCGCATTCAACTGATTGGTTTCCAATGACTCGACCATACAGTCAAATGCCACCATCGCCAACAAATCCTGGTTATCATCCAGCCCAAATTCCTCCTTATACTTTCTCCATTTTTCATTAATCAGCTTGCCCGCGTGTCTGATCTTGGACTCGTCCTCCACCTTCACGCGCATAGGATATTCTCTATCGCCTATTTTAACTCTGATGGCAAGTGTCTCCATATCACTCGGATAAGTAGGTGATCAAATGATCGATTTCTTTTATATAATTATTGATTAAGTCACTCATTTCGGTCGAATCCTCTGGATTCACCGGTCGGTTGTCCACAATGTTACTAATTTTAATCTTATTTTTAAAATGTTCGATTTCCTGCTCCCTAAGTCCCAAGGTTGCTGAGACTTCATTGATTTTTTGTTTCAATTGCTCATTTTCCTCTGTCATCTCAAGCAATCGCTTGCTGGCTTGTTGCGCCAGCTTCTCCAGTTTCTGCAGTTCCTCGTGGATCATTTCTATGTACGGATCAAGGCTCCGACCTCTTTTTCAAAGGCCTGAATCAATTTACTCATTGTTTTGTCAATTACCTTATCGGTCAGGGTATTTTCCTGATCCTGCAGATGAAAACTTAGTGCATAGGCCTTTTTTCCCGCATCTATCTTGTCACCTTGGTACACATCAAAAACGCCAATTCTCTTCAATAATTTTCCTCCGGACTTCAAAGCGACTGATTTTATTTGAGCGTAGTCAATATTCCTGTCAATCACCAACGAAAGATCCCTGCGCACTTCAGGAAACCTGGAAATCTCCTGATACTTCTTAAGACCTCCGGCCATTTTCCCCAACAGATCCCAATTGAGCTCAGCAAACCATACTTCCTGACGGACTTCTGCCAGCTTCAGGAGTTTCTGGTCCACCAGACCCACTGTCCCTATTTCCTTTTCGCCCTTATTGATTTTCAATCCGTAGCTGTACGGGGATGTTTCCGCGATGGAAATAGCTTCAGGGAGAATATTGAGTAAGTGCAGGACGCTTTCCACTGTGGCATACAAATCCGCAAAACCAAAAGGCCTTGCCGGCTCCAGCCAGCTTTCCATGCTCTTGTTCCCAGAATGGAAAATCGCCAGACGGCGCTCCTCCTGATAACCCTTATCCATTTTGGAGTACACAGTTCCAAACTCAAAATACCTCAGATCTGTCTGCCGGCGGTTGATATTATGGGAAAGCACTTCCAAGCCGGTGAAAAGCAGAGTCTGTCTCATCACCCCCAGGTCTTCACTCAGCTTGTTATAGATCTCCACGTTGTCTTTTGGATCCAGAAAGCCTGATTTTTCCACATAGCTGGGCTTGGTCAGGCTGTTGGTAATCATCTCGAAATACCCCTGGCCAGCCAGCATCCCCGTAAGCCTGTACTGAAGCTTATTGAGATCCTTTACAGGATGCTCAGCAAGGTAACCTGTACTCAAGGTTTCCGAGAGATGAACCTGATGAAAACCATGAATCCGCAGCACCTCCTCTATTATATCAGCTTCCCGGGTCACATCCACCCGGTATGGCTTTACGATCGCGGTAAACCCATCCGTAGTTTCATTTTTTACACGGATATCCAGACTCTCCAAAATAGACTTCACTTCTTCAGGCGCTATCTTCTTGCCTATCAGCCTATCAATATGCCCATAAGAGACCTCCACCACAAAATCCTCTACCGGGTCTGGATATAGATCGATCAGCTCAGCGCAAATCTTTGCCCCCGCGATCTCCTGAAGAAGGCCTACTGCCACCTTCAGGGCAAAAACCGGCATATTGGGATCTGTACCCCGCTCAAAACGGAACGATGCATCCGTTTTGAGGCCGTGATACTGACTTCCTTTGCGGATAATATCGGGAGAAAAACAGGCGCTTTCCAGAAATACTGCAGTAGTGGAATCTGT
Source organism: Algoriphagus sp. (assembly GCA_048819475.1). Classification (GTDB taxonomy): domain Bacteria; phylum Bacteroidota; class Bacteroidia; order Cytophagales; family Cyclobacteriaceae; genus Algoriphagus. The sequence goes on along the minus strand of JBMDXP010000060.1, from coordinate 11,090 downwards.
AACTCCCGAGCCCTTCCCTCCAAAAATACCTGCGATGCAAAGCCCTTCCTTACTGTCGGAAATCATCAGTTCCTCTCCTGAAAGCTTCCGCTCTTTTCCATCCAAGGTCACAAACGGAGTTCCCTTTGGCTGCTTTCCAACCCTAATCTTCCCTTCTGTGATCTTGGCGGCGTCAAATGCATGAAGCGGTTGTCCTAGATCATGCAGCACGAAATTCGTGACATCGACCACATTATTCACCGGCTCCAGCCCCAAGGACCTGAGAAAATCCTGCAGCCACTGTGGAGAAGGGGCTACCTGCAACCCAGTGAGTACTATCCCGGCATAACGGGGACAATCCCTGCTATCCTGGACCTCCACCTGAATGCTTGGACCCTCTGCCGTTACTACCAACTCCGGGCCGGCATTCAGGTGGATCTCTTTTCCCAGCAGGGCTTTCAAGTCCCTGGCCACACCGAGATGGGAGGCCGCATCCGCACGGTTAGGAGTAAGTCCTATTTCCAGGATATGGTCATGAGAAACCGCTATGAGTGCTGAGGCAGGAGTGCCGTTGGGAAGCGCGGTATCCAACACCATAATCCCGTCATGGCTGGTCCCCAGTCCTATCTCATCTTCTGCACAGATCATACCCTCTGATACCTGACCTCTTATCTTAGCCTTTTTTATCTCAAAAGGCTCTCCTCCCGTAGGGTAAAGCTTCGCTCCCACCGTGGCCACCAGTACTTTTTGGCCTTGTGCTACATTAGGGGCACCACAAACGATCTGGGAGGGAGTCTCCTCACCTATATCCACGGTCGTCAGGCTTAACTTATCTGCATCGGGATGCTTTGCGCAGGTGAGCACCTCACCTATGACAATCCCCTTTAGTCCACCTTGGATTGACTCAAACTCTTCCACCCCCTCTACTTCCAGCCCGGACTGCGTCAGGAGCTCTCCTATTTTTTCGGGGCTCTCTGTCAGGGCTATGTAATTCTTCAGGCGGTTTATTGAGATTTTCATCGGTCTTAATTAATAGATAAATCTTTCGATTCATCGGATAAACAAAAGGGGTCCGAAAACCCCTGTTTAATCAGAACAAGTCACAAATTTAAGAGAATTGGATTAGGCTCAACCGCTATTTCGCGTAATTTTTCTCCCCGGCGGCAATGGAAAGATCCAAGAGATTTTCTTTGGGAGGAAGCGGGCAGGCATAATCCGGATTATAGGCGCAATATGGGTTATAGGCGAGGTTGAAATCAAGGGTTATACTATTTTTCCCGTCCTGTCTCACATTGAGGTAGCGGCCTCCGCCATACGTCTCTTCCCCACTTGTAGCATCTGCAAAAGCCAGGAAGAAATTCCGCTTATCCGGCTCATTCATCGCCTGAAGGAGAAGTAACCGGTTTGGCTTTCCTCCAAGCTCAAAATCCACGAACGAGTGCTCGATGTAACGTTCTTTGGATCCGTCTGTCAGCGGCACCTCCCTGACCTTTCTGTTTTCTGTGGGCACCATTCTCGCCTTCACTTTATAGCTGGGATCTATGGGGTAGAAAGAGAGTTCCCGGAACGACCTCTTCTGCTCGTCAGTCAGGGGAGAATCGATGTTGAACCGGATAAATTTAAATTGGCGTTCGCGCTCCGCTTCAATCTTCTCCACATATGCCTCCGGACTCTCTGTGGCTGTCAAGGTATAGGCAACCGCGACGATCACCACCGCCGCCGCCACCAGATAAAATATGTTTTTAGCTTTCATTCCACTTATTTTTCCCCAAGCCTGGGCCCTCTTCCGAAAAGCTGAAGAGTCATTCTGTTGTTTCCAGTCTGACTGTTACCGGAAAAAAACCACAGCTCAGAGTATTCCTTCATCTGCGAAGCTAAAATACTCACGTTCGGCAAATATTATATGATCCAGTATCGGCAAATCCAGTTCTTTTCCGATTTTAACCAATTTCTGGGTAAGACTCAGGTCTTGGGGGGAAGGATTTTTGTTTCCACTGGGATGATTATGTACCAGAATCAGGGATTGCGCCAGATATTCCAAGGCGGTCTTGAAGACTATTTTCGAATCGACAATAGTCCCCGCCGTACCCCCATGGGATATCAGCTGTTTTTTGATAACCTGATTGGACCTGTTAAGTAGGATAAGGTAAAAATGCTCCACCTGCTCATCCAGCAACACTGGCCGCATCAACTCGTAAATATGCCGTGAGCAAGTGATTTTCGGACGTACGGAAGGCTCTGAAAAGATTCTCCTTCTTGCGAGCTCCATGGAACTTACGATTGTCACAGCCTTTGCATCTCCGATCCCTTTGAATTTTTTCAAGTCCTGGATAGTCATTTTGGCAAGAGCATCCAAATCGTAATTCACCGAAGAAAGAATATGCCTTGAAAGATCCAATGCACTCAACGATGGGGTACCTGATCCAATCAAAATAGCTATCAACTCCGCATCTGAAAGTACGGACTTTCCCTTGAGGAGAAGTTTTTCCCTGGGCTGGTCCTCTTCGGCAAGCTCAGCTATCTTGATGGACGAATACGCTTCCATAATCAAATCCCTAAAAAGTCAAGTTTAATTTACCCACTTTCAGGCAATAAAAAAACCCTGACAAGCAGGGTTCCAAAAGAAAATCTTAAAGGATTAACCTAAAGCGCTTACAAACTTGGCCAATCTTGATTTTTTGTTGTTAGCGTTGTTCTTGTGAATCACATTTTTCTTCGCCAGCTTATCCAACATAGAAGATACTTTCTTATAAAGCTCAGAAGCTTCCGCTTTGTCGGTAGCCGCTTTCAGTCTTTTGATGAAAGTTCTTGTTGTTTTGGCTTGATATCTGTTTCTCAAACGCTTGGATTCGTTAGCACGAATTCTCTTAAGAGCTGATTTGTGATTTGCCATATCTCGTTTTTAACTTAAATTCTTTACGTTACCCTATTCCGAATTGGAGTGCAAAGTTATTGGAATTATTTAATTCTGCCAAAGGAAATTATAACATTCCTTAATATATCCTTATGCTTCCACTATTATGATTTGCCGATTATGGCATTTTATGCCGCAAATATATCGATAGACATAGTCAAGCTTAAGAAATATTTTGATTATTTTCAGGTATGACATTTTTTCTTTCATGGATCATACCTTTAGTTTTAAGCTTCGATGGGGAATCAACGTGGGGCTTTTTTACCCATTCTCTCATAAACCGCATGGCAGTTTTTTCCCTGCCAGAGGAAATGATGGTCTTTTATAAACCCCAAATCCAATACATTACCGAAAAAGCCGTCAATCCGGACCGGAGAAGATATGCTGTCTTAGGAGAAGCCGAAAAACATTTTATAGACCTGGACCATTTTGGCGACAGCGCACTTTATATACTGCCCCTTTACTGGTCAGAAGCCCTGGATAAATTCCCTGAGGATTCACTCCGATTACACGGTATCGGCCCTTGGAGCACCTATCATACATTCCTGAACCTCTCCGATGCTTTCCGGAAGAAAAACACGACTGCTATCCTGCGTCTGTCGGCAGATCTGGGGCATTACCTCGCTGACCTGAATGTGCCTCTCCACACGACAAAGAATTACAATGGCCAGTATACTGACCAATTGGGCATCCATGGATTTTGGGAGAGCCGCGTGCCCGAACTGCTCCATGCCAGCTTCAGTTTATGGGTAGGTAAAGCAGCCTATGTCGAAAAACCGCAGCAGGCCATCTGGGATGCTGTCGCACAAGCCCACGTGCTGGTAGACAGTGTGCTGTACCTGGAGCAGGAGTTGACCAGGAAGTTTCCCCAGGATCAGAAATTCAGTTACGAAGAGCGCAATGGCATTACCGTCCGGGTATATTCACGGGAGTTCACCGAGTCTTACCATGAGGCGGTGGATCAGCAGGTAGAGCGGCAGATGAGACGGTCCATCAAAATGATAGCGGATTTCTGGTATACTGCCTGGGTAAATGCAGGGCAGCCTGATTTGTCATTTTTCGATAAAGAGCCTCCAGAAGAAGAAATCATTGTTCCTGATTCAAAGCTCAAAGTAAGGGAACATGATAATTAGTGGGCAGTTACAGTTGACAGTGATCACTCTCAAAGGGGCAATAGTGAGGGACAGTATTTCTAAGTTGTCAGCTTAAAAAGAATATGGCGTTTCATTCCTAAAACAAAGAAACACATGGATTACAAAGAACTATTAGCATTCAAAAAAGGATTCGAATTGGCAATGAGCATTTTCCATATTTCGAAACAGTTTCCAGAAGAAGAAAAATATTCATTGACTAATCAAATTAGAAAATCAAGCAGGTCTGTATGTGCGTGCATAGCTGAATCCTATAGAAAACGATTATACCCAGCTCATTTTAAATCTAAGCTAAGCGATGCTGATATGGAAAATAGTGAAACCAGCGTTTGGTTGGATTTCGCTAATGCATGTAACTATATTGACGATGAAACACATTTGGAACTCGCTCGAAAAGGGTATGAGGTAGGAAAATTGATAAACTACATGATGTTGAACCCTTCAAGATTCGGTGTCTCTGCAAAATAGATTTATAGTCCCGGACTGCGACTGCCCACAAATGACTGCAAATTCGAAGACAGAGACTAGCAACTTCAACTGATCACTTTGACAAGCTGTCCACTGCGACTGAAAACTACACTACCACTTCCGACTTCAAATACCGTGAAATCGCCTTCCCCAACCTGCTGAAGGTATCCTTAAACACGTCCTCATCCTCTTCCAGTAAAGTAACCCTGAATCCTCTCAGCTCAGAGCAGAAGGAGGATATCGGCACGACACAAATCTGCTCCGCAGCCAGCAGATAATAGACAAACCGCTTATCCAGCGGCATGTTCTTTTCGGACAGCCAAAGATCGAGAAGCGATTGGAGGCGATCGTCCCCAATAGGAAGATACTGATCTTCCCTAAGCAGGTTCTCATCGAAGACGATGGTATTGTAAAATGCGCCCTGGGTGGGATTGAACTTGATTCCCGGAATATTGCCCAGAATCTCTCTCATCCAGTCGCTCCTCCTACCGATCTGACTGTTGGCCTCATGCCTATAGTTTTCGTATGCAGGGTGGCTCATGATCTTAGGTATGGCAAGCTGGGGGAGAATAGTAGAACACACCTCGATCATTTTGGCATTTTCCAAGGTTTGGCAAAGTTTTGAGAATTCAACGGAATCGTACCGGTTGTAAAACTCCATCCAGCCGCAACGCGCACCTGGCCAGGGAAATTCCTTGGAAATACCTTTCAGTGAAATCGCCGGTCTGCTTCCTATTACCTCTGCCAGGGCCACTGCTTTTACTCCGTTATAAGTGATGTTCTGATAGATTTCATCAGCAATAAGGAGTAGGTTGAATTCTTCTGCAATCCGAACAAAATCCTCCAAAACCTCCCGCGGATACACCATCCCAGTGGGATTATCCGGATTGATGATAAGAATACCGACGATGGAAGGGTTATACCTTACTTTGAGATACAAGTCTTCCATATCCGGCAGCCATTGGTTATCCGGATCCAGCTTGTAAGTGATAGGAGCCGTATTTGCATGGGCAGCTTCAGCAGAACTGTGTGTACTATAGGCCGGAGATGGCCCGATGATTCGGGCGGTAGGGATGAGGAACTGATAGAGTTTGGCGATCGCATCTCCTAATCCATTGAAAAAAAGAATGTCTTCAGGGGAGATCTGGGTTCCCTTTTTCTGGTTATTCAGGTTGGCCAGGAACCTTCTGGTCTCCAGCATTCCTTTAGAGTCGGCATAACCGTACGTTTTGTCCTCCTTCAGCAGATCGGCTATGATCTCTTTCATCCACGCCGGCACATGGTTACTTTTCTGGATGGGATCACCGATATTCTCCCAGGTCATGGAATAGCCCAAGGCTTCAATCTGACGGGCTTTTTTCACGATTCCACGAATCTCATAATTGAGCTCTTCGGCCCCTGGGCGGAGGAGTAGCTGTCTCATAGGCATGTTAGGCTGAATGCAGAATAATTCGGGCGTAAAGAAACAAAAAAGAGAAATGAAAGTATCTCCCTTGATCGAAATACTGAATTTTTCTACCTTGAATAAAAAGAACCAAATATAATTTGCCTTTACTTTGTTACAAGATTTGATTAAAAATACCCTTACTTTGATACAATATATATACAATTTACCCTTACTTTGTTACAAAATATTTGAAAAAATGCCCTTACTTTGTAACAAATGGAATCGCATATGAGCTTTAATAGACAGGTTTTGAATATATTAACATTCTGGAAATCAAAATCAGAAAGAAAGCCACTCATCATTCGGGGTGCTAGGCAGGTTGGAAAGACAACTTTAGTAAAGCAATTCGCAAAAACCTTCCCTAATGCTATCTTGCTAAACTTGGAAAAAACGAGTGATCGGTCTTTCTTCGAAGACTTCGAAGATGTCAAAACAATCGTTGAGGCAATCTTAGTCAGCAAGAATTTACCGTCAAGCACTCTTTCTAATACGCTACTTTTCTTGGATGAAATTCAGGAATCTCCAAAAGCTATACAATTGCTTCGTTATTTCTACGAGGAAATGCCCGAAATGCCCATCATCGCAGCCGGATCACTTTTAGAATTCGCTTTAAAAGAGGTTAAGAGTTTTCCCGTTGGAAGGGTTGAATTCCTGTGTCTCTACCCAATGAACTTCCATGAGTACCTGGAGGCCATTGGCCAAAAAGCTGCATTGGAACAATTCACACAAGTACCATTAAAACCCTTTGCCCATAAGACATTGATGAATTTATTTCATCGTTATGCCATCATAGGCGGGATGCCCGAAATCATCAAAATAGATTTAGAAAAGCAAAATCTTGCCGACTTACCCCCCATATATGAAAGTATTTGGAGCACTTACAAATCTGACATTGAAAAGTACAGTAACAATGATAATGAGCGTAAAATCATCAGACATTTGATGAATTCAGCACATTTGGCCTTAGATCAACGTGTCAAATTCCAAGGATTCGGCAATTCCAACTATAAGTCCAGAGAGATCGGAGAATCTTTCCGCATTCTAGAAGACGCCAAGGTCATGCGTTTGATTTACCCGACTACAGATTTAGCCCCCCCACTCCAACCTGACTTGAAAAAATCTCCAAGAATTCAGTATCTGGATACGGGGTTGCTTAACTATTCCTTGGGAATCCAGGGACAAATGCTGCGGATGGAAGACTTGAGCCAAGCCTATAAAGGTGCACTGATCCCTCACATGATTACGCAGGAATTTATTTCGACCACACACCTGACAGATCACAAACCTAATTTTTGGGTACGTGAGAAAAGGCAATCCACTGCAGAAGTGGACTTGGTAATTCCTTCGAATGGGTTAGCTATACCCATTGAAATCAAATCCGGAGCAACAGGTTCTCTTCGCTCGCTGCATCAGTTTGTTGATGCCTGTGATCATGGTTTTGCAATAAGAATCTATGGAGGAGAATTGAAAATGGAAGAGACATCCACTCCCTCAGGCAAAGCTTATAAATTACTGAATCTACCTTATTATCTTGGGACTAGAATCAAAGAATATTTGGATTGGTTTATTCAACAAAGCTTCTAGATGTGTCAGAAGACTGCCTCTTTAAAATCAAGAGCATTTTCTATTCCTTTGCAAATAAGCATAAATGGCATTGCCCTATATGGATTATGCCAAGGCCAACCTTGAACCGGAAAAAGATCCAATTGCTTCATTAAAGTCCGTTGTAAAGTGTGAGCCTGATGTGACTTGTCAGATTACAAGCCTATAAAATTTAATGCAGCTACCTACCCATTTCCAGGTAGTTTATAGAATAACTTTAAGTTTCAAATGAACTGTAAATACCCTAAAAAACTTCCCAAGTGATCCGCATTCTTCTCTTCCTACTCTTCATTTTCCTTATCGATTGGTACTCTTATCAAGCTTTCAAAACTGCTTTTCCCGAGCAAAGCTGGATTAAGATCGGATTTTGGGTATTTTCTGTGTTCGTCTATCTTTTTGTGGCCTATGGTTTTCTGACCTTTAGCCGGGGCAATCTCAGCCTGACCTTTGGGAGAATGATCTCCCTGTTGATTTTGTCGTTGGTCCCAAAACTAATGGTCTTGGGCTTTATGTTCGGGGAAGATATCTTACGGTTTTTTACCGGGATATTTTATTCAGTCGCTGGCCATCAGGAAGGCGGTTTTCTACCGGATCGTAGAAAATTTATAAGTCAAACGGCCTTGATATTATCCTCCATCCCGTTTTTGGGTATACTTCATGGTGTATTAGTCGGTAAATACCGCTACCGGGTAATAAACCTTACGCTGGAGTTTGATGACCTACCCCAGGAGTTTGACGGCTTTACCATCACACAGATCTCAGATATTCATTCAGGAAGTTTTGACAATAAAAAGAAGCTGGAATATGGCATTGAACTGATCAACCGGCAAGCATCCGATGTCATCCTATTTACAGGAGATCTGGTCAACAACCAAGCGGAAGAAATGGAACCCTGGATAGGCACGTTCAAAAAGCTGAAGGCTCCCATGGGCAAGTACTCCATCCTGGGCAATCATGACTACGGGGATTATGTGGCCTGGCCAAGTCAGGAGGCGAAAGCAGCCAATATGCAGCGTCTATACGCCATCCAAAAAGAGCTTGGATTTACGCTCTTACGAAATGAAAATGTAAAACTTCACAGAGCCGGAGCAAGTATAGACCTAATCGGCGTAGAGAACTGGGGAAAGGGATTTGCCCAACATGGAGATTTACCAAAAGCTGTAGCAAACCTGAGCGATAAAAGCTTCAAAATATTGATGAGTCATGACCCGTCCCACTTTGATGAACAGGTTAAAAATTTCTCCCAGTTTATCCATCTCACGTTAAGTGGACATACCCATGGGATGCAGTTTGGGATAGAAATCCCAGGATTTATTAAATGGAGCCCTGCCTCCCTCCGCTATCCTAAATGGGCTGGTCTATACGAAGAGCTAGGCCGCTACTTACATGTGAACCGCGGTTTTGGATTTCTGGCCTTTCCCGGCCGGGTGGGTATCTGGCCTGAGATTACGGTGTTGAAGTTGAAGAGGAAGTAATGAATCCAAAGATTTGTTCGACGCCTGAATTTTCAAACCACAGCTCTTCCAAAGAGCTTAAAAGCTTGTATTATTAATACAGGATGAGGCTGTCTCATATTGAAGTTTGATAATTGAAGACAGCCTTTTTTATTCAACAGATACCGATTCCCTGATTTCGGCCTCTATTTTTTTTTGAATCCCGTTTAATTCCAGGGGTTCCTTGTTTCTTTAATTGCTCTGTGGATTGGGTGGATATTACAGACTTATGGAGCGGAATGGATAAAAAAGAATGAGATTACCCTGTTCACCCTGCCGTTTTATCAAGGTTGTGGGCAATGACCAGCAGGCCGGTTTCGATTTCGACTTTTTCTTTGCCTCTGAGCATGTATCTGCCCCTTCCCTTGTTGTATTTGAGCTGTCCGAAAACAGGTTCTACATCTGTTGCCCGCTGTTTTCTTCTTTCTATTCCTTCGGCTGAAGTGAGTAGGGTTTTTGCCCTGGCTTTATAGCCCTGAAGGTTCCGGTTTACCTTGAGGACTTTGCCCTCTTTACCCGGTTTGCAGGAAGCAGCCAGCGGGCAGCCGGCACAGTTCTTGGCCCGGTAATGCCGGAAGTGCTGCACGAATCAGGTCGAAGTTTTCCGGGTGCTTTCCCCGCCTGCTTCCATGGCCTGCCCCATGGGACAGATATAGCGGTCTTTTCCGGGGTCATAGTAGAGGTTCTCCAACAGTCCATAGGCCCTGTTTCTTTTGCTCTCCTGCCTGAGCTCTCTGTGGAACAGGCTGTACTTGACCAAGGGCCTGATGCTGTTGTCTTCCAGGTAGGAATAGTTCTCCCCGCTGCCGTATCCCGCATCGGCTGTACAGACACTGGGGTAAAAGCCGTAACGGCTCCGGTATAGTTCCAGATGGGGCTTGAGTGTCAGGGTATCGTTGGGGTTGGGATGGATGGAGTAATTGACCACAAACTGCCCGTGGGTACTGAGCTGGAGATTATAGGCGGGTTTGAGCTGGCCGTTCTTCATGTGGTCTTCCTTCATCCGCATGAAGGTGGAGTCAGGATCGGTTTTCGAATAGCTGTTGCGTTCACCCAGAACCTGTTCCTTCTGCGTGTATTCCCCCAGCTTGGCCGGCCAGTTCTTTTTGGCATAGCCCAGCTTCTGTTTTACTTTCCTGTCTACGGCTTTGCCTTCCAGTGCCCGGTTGATCTTTTCCACCATCCGCGATACTTTCTCCGGAGTGGGGTTGACAAAGCAGGGCTCTTCGCTGCCCATTTCGGCCGAAGCCACCGATCCTGCATAGTCACAGAGTTCTTTGAGCTGGGCACTGATCCGTTCTTTGCTCTTCTTAATGGCTTTGCCCCAGACAAAGGTATACCGGTTGGCATTGGCCTCGATCTTGGTGCCATCGGTATACACCTCCTTGGTATCCAGCAGGCCTTCCCCATGAAGCAACACCACCACCTGGGCGAAAATCGCCGATCACGTCCCTGAGCACTCGGAGCGGAAGCGGTTGATGGTTTGATGATCCGGACGCCGCATCCCCGATAGCACATATAAACAATGTTTTCCCGGATGGCCTTCTCCAGCTTACAGGAGGAAAAGCAGTTTTCAAGGTAGCCGTAAACCAGGAACAGGAGTGGTAGCTGCCTGATCCATTGCCAGGGTACAGCCTGTATACAGCACTGGGATCTATCCGCTCCATGATCTGATTGACCGCACCCCCTCAAAATACACATTCTGAGTAAAACAGGTAAGGCCAGCCGAGAAATCGACTAGCCTTTTAAACTAGCTACTTTTGAGACAGCCTTTTTTTGCTTTATCGGGTCTTATAGTTCCCACTCTGATCTTGAAAGTTCAGGAAATTTCCATATGTGATGCCGGGGCTGCATCAGGGGTATATGCGATCCGGCTTTATTACTTTCCGAACCTCTCTTCCAGCTCTTCGATGATCCTGTCTTTCATTGCCATCAGTCTCTCTTTATCCTTTAACTGCCCCTCCTGGGCTCTTATCACTTGGTGGAGAGATTCTATCACGGCTTCTTTTTGATCCAGTAGCCTGTCAGGATAGTCT
>JBMDXP010000059.1:0-31407 GCA_048819475.1 Algoriphagus sp. | reverse complement strand
GAAAATCCAAAAACAGTATTTTTTTGAGCTAGCCTCAGCCCCACCATCTTCTACGTTGCCCTCATTCGAAGTATAAGCATACATCATCATTCGGACGCCTTGAAGCTGGTACAGCTGAGACTTTTTCAGCAAGCCCTACCTAGGTGTCAGATCTGGGTTGTTCCGGATTTTGTAAAGCGGGAGCATCGGCCAAAGAAGCCGACTTAATAAGGAGTATCCACAGTGTTTTATCGAAGTATGGCTTGTAACAATATACGTTCAGTGCTCCAGCCGGAATTCTAATCCACGGATGATGGAATGGTGCCTTTTGCAGGAATGAACTACAGTGTATCTCAGGATTATTTGGCCTATAGTGTTCCTTTAGCTACTACTGACCTTGGACCTCATTCCGCTATTATACGGTTTAATTCACCAGGAGCATGTCACCAGGTAGCGTGGGCGAATTCTGGGTGAAACGATACAAAGCCTTCATTTTCCCCTTTCAGTGAAAACCTGTTGGCCTTTGTCTCGGACCGGTCAGGAAGCAATCAGGTGTGGATAAAACATACCGCTTCACAGCAATTGGTCCAGATTACGAACTTCCAAGGTGAAACGTACATCCACCACACCGCAGGATCGAGCTGGGCTGATGAGGGAGGGGCATTGGTGGTCAGCATTGTAAGTGCCGGAGGGGTGCCCTCCCTATTGCGGATAGGCATCACGTCACTTTTCGGCGAGTACTAGTGTCATACTGGGCCCTATTGGATTTTGGACCAGTCAATCTTCTCCGCTCTAATCGGCAATTCCCTGACCCGTGTACCGGTGGCGTTATAGACCGCATTGGCTATAGCAGCACCAACAGGACCCTGGGCGGCCTCACCTGCTCCCATAGGCTGCAGCTCTGGTCTGTCTATGATATGAACTTCTATCTCGGGGACCTCAGTTGTCCGCAGAATAGGATAGGAGTTCCAGTCGGTCGCCAGTACGCCCTTCTCATCGTAGTTTACCTCCTCCAGCAATGTCCAGCTGGCAGATTGGATCATGCCTCCTTCGGTTTGGTTTTTTAGTCCATCAGGATTGATGCATTGTCCTGAATCTATGACACCGGTGAGTTTGTCCAGTTTGAAGGTTTTGTTCGTCTTGTCCAGTGTGATTTCAGCCACCACTGCAAAATAAGAAGCTGAGTTCTTATACTTGGCAAAGGCGACACCCAACCCACCGTCAGCCCGCTTTTCTGACGTTTTCCAGCGGGTTTTTTCAGCAACCATTTCCAGTACGGCTGAGGCTCTCTCATCGGTGAGGTTTTTAAGACGGAAATCAATGGGGTCCAACGCTGCCAGATGGGCCAGTTCATCGATAAAAGATTCCAGGGCGAATATATTTCCGTAGGCCCCAAGCCCCCTTAGAGCGGAAGTGCGTAAAGGCCCATCGTAATTGTAAAGCTGTAACCTATGGGAGGGGATATGGTACAGCGGACTTGCGTTTCTGTAGGATCCTCCGGAAAATCCTCCTTTTTGGAACTGAAAAGGATTTTCCAGGTGCCTTGCTGACACGTAATGTCCTGCCTTTCCCCCGGGTCTGGTACTATGTGTATCGGAGAAAATCCGGGTGTCCCAGGTAGTGATTTTACCGTCGTTCCCAAGACCAGCTTCCAGCTGCAGCACCATGGCTGACCCATAAGGCTCCCATTGGTGCTCATCCTCACGCATCCATTGAAGCCGGACAGGTTGATCAGGGAATTGACGTGCGATAAGTGCCGCTTCAGCTGAAACGTCATCGGCGCCGTTATGCCCATAGCATCCGGAGCCGGGCATGCCTATGCACCTGATCCGGTCAGTGGGCAAGCCGACTAAATCAGCCAGTGAATTCTGCAGGGGATATACACCTTGTGTGGGTGACCATACGGTGAGTTGGTCATTTTTCCATTCTGCCACTGCACAGGATGGTCCGGTGGAAGCATGCATATGGTAGGGACGGTGATACTCCGCTTTCAGTTTGCGGTCCGATGCGTTGGTTTTGGCGGCTATATCTTCACTGTCCTCGATCATTTCGGGCTTTTGGGCACGGGTTTTCATGTCTTCGAAAAGTGTCTTTTGCAGCACTTTTATGCCCGGGTTTTCCCATTCAGCAGACGCTTTCATCTGCTGCCATGCCTTTACGGCCTGATACTCACGGGTGGCTATCACGGCCAGGAAACTGCCATCTCTGACTACCTTCAGTACACCGGGAAGTCCCGTAATAGCTGTTTGATCAAAGGATTTTAAGCGGGCCGAATAGGATGGTGGATGCAATACTCTTGCATGGACCATCCCAGGAAGCCGGACATCATGGACAAAGTGCTGCTCCCCCCTTACGAGTTTGGATATATCTTCCCGGGGAACAGGCTTGCCGACGATTTTGAATTGTTCATGCGATTTGGGACGTGCCTCGCCGGTCACCCTGCCTTCGATGAATTTTCCCTGTAGCAGCTCCCAATATGTGATGCTTTTACCGGAAGGGGCTTTGATGAGCCCGTTTTCTACTGTGAGCACATTCCTATTGGCGCCCAGGTTTTCGGCAGCCTTTTCCAAAAGGTAAAGACGTGCTTCGGCTGCAGCCTGCCGGATGGCTTTTCCGCTGCCTTCGACCGAGTTGCTCCCGGCAGTATACCCTTCATTGGGTGTCTGGCCGGTGTCTCCATTGATGATATGGCATCGTCTGAGCTCCACATCCAGCTCTTCGGCAGCCATCTGGAGAAGCGCTACCCGGATTCCCTGGCCCAGTTCCTGCTTTCCGGTGAGAATGGTCACATGCCCCTCACTGTCCATTCTTATCCAGGAGTCTATGGCCTCCTTGTCTCCTGTCGGCCTGGTGGGGATTCCGACGTACGTACTGCCTTCTCCGTTCTCCTCTTTGGTACTGCAAGAGGAGAATGGGAGCAGCTGAAACCCGATGAGTAGATGGCCCGATGCCTTGAGAAAAGATCTTCTGCTGGTTTTTGGGAATGTATTTTCCGTCATGGCCTAAAATTTTTGGGTAGAATCTGCAGCTGATTTAACAGCCCGGATAAATCTGGAGTGGGTGCCGCATCTGCAAATGACCTGATTCAGTGCCTCCCTGATTTCAGAATCAGAGGGGGATGGGTTTTTGCGAAGCAATGCCACCGAAGAAATAAGCATGCCATTGAGACAATAGCCGCACTGGGCAGCCTGGTGGGTTACGAAACTTTGTTGGACGGGGTGAAGCTTATCCTTTGTATGGAGGTTTTCGATAGTCTGGATATCCCTGTCTTGAAATTCCGAACAGGGTTGCATGCATGTGGGCGTCGCCTCCCCATCCACCAAGACCATACATGCCCCACACTGCTGGAGTCCACAGCCAAACTTCGGTCCGTTTAATCCGAATTCTTCCCGCAAAGCATAAAGTAAGGGCTCTTGCGGATCCAGTGATAGCGTCTGGGATTTTCCATTTACTTTTAGGGTGATATCGGCATTCATGGCGTTAGGCTACGGTTCAATCTATAAACTAGATATTTATCCTGGAAAAACCAATAATGAGTTTATCCAGGTGATGGGTAAGATGGTGTTATACCTGGATTTTAAGATTTTTTAAAAAACTGGGAAGTGAGGAAAAAAAGAAAAAGCATCCGGGATAGTGGATGCTTTTTTGATGAGGTCGAGAGCGGATTCGAACCGCTGTACAAGGTTTTGCAGACCTCTGCCTAGCCACTCGGCCACTCGACCATTCAGAATGGGAATGCAAATGTAGATATATTATGATTTTTAACAAAAAAGCCCCTATTTATTTTATTTTTCAACAGTGGTTTCGGTCTTATTTTACAATTAATAGGGAAAGGGTTTTTATCCTTTGAGATTGATAATCAGAAGTGTACGGATTTAGAATAAAATAACCTCTATTTATAAAGATTCTAAATTATTTATTCCCGGATTTACATTATTTAACTTGTTGAAATTGAGGTTTATATAAATTTAAAAGTGAGATAAAGAGTCTAATTTTGTCATTGGGGGTCAAGTTTGAAAAATTGGCGTCCGGTAGTACCTTTGCAGGGGTTATTGAAAACCGCATAAACTATTTAATTAGCTATAATATGTTATCCAAACGCTCGTTAGTAGGGGTTCGCTTGAATTTCCACACGCTGGCAGTGCTGTTTTTCATGCTGATCGGGACACAGGCTTTTGCAGCCGATCCGGCAGTGGTAGAAAGTGACGAATCCGTCGCAGCAGGTAAGACTGTATTTAATGCCAACTGTAGACAATGTCATAAGCTTGACCAGAAATCTGTAGGTCCTGCATTGAGAGGTGTTACAGATAGGAAATCTGCGGAGTGGGCAAAAAGCTTTATCCGAAACTCCCAGGCTGTCATTGCATCAGGGGATTCTTACGCAGCTGCATTGTATAAAGAGTTTGGCAACACGATGATGCCATCGCATGAGTTCCTGTCGGATGCCGACATGGAAAGCCTGCTCTCTTATATAGAATACGGGGGTAAGGAAGATGCTTCGGCTGCCGTAGCGGATGCCGGGGAGGGCACTTCGGGTGCCGGTACCGGTGGAGGAATTCCCAACGAGTACCTATCTATAATTCTGGGTGTATTGGTGGTCGTACTGCTGCTTATACTTGTGGTGCTGGGCCTGATCGTCTCCGTGCTCACCAAATACCTGAACAAGCAGGATCTCGAAGAAGACGACAAAGAATTTATCTCCCAGAAATTTAACCTTGGCAAGGTGTTGCGAAGTGACGGTTTCGTTATCATCGTAACGGCACTGGTCGTGGCTTTGGTGGCGAAGACAGCCATTGACGGACTTTATTCAGTAGGTGTACAGCAAGGGTATGCACCTGCCCAGCCGATTGCTTTCTCGCATGCACTGCATGCAGGTACCAATGAGATTGCATGTCAATATTGCCATACTGGGGTAGAAATCGGTAAATCTGCCAATATTCCTTCAGCCAATATCTGTATGAACTGCCATACGCATATCCAGAATGTAGGTGGTCAGGAAGGGGTTTCCCCGGAAATACAGAAGATCTATAATGCAATAGACAATAACCAACCCATCGAGTGGGTAAGAGTACATAACCTTCCTGATCTGGCTTACTTCAACCACTCCCAACACGTGAAAGTCGGAGGAGTCGAATGCCAGACTTGCCATGGACCGATACAGGAAATGGAAGTAGTGGCACAGCATAGCAGTCTGACTATGGGCTGGTGTATTGATTGTCACAGACAGACTGAGATCACCACTCAGGGCAACGCTTATTACGATAAGCTGGTACAGATCCATGCGGATTCTAAAGATGCTTTGAAAGTGAAAGACATCGGAGGTTTGGAGTGTGCCAAGTGCCACTATTAATTCATCATTCTTTTCGCAAATTCATTCCTAGATCATAAAATGAAGGAAAATAAAAAAACGTACTGGAAAGGGCTTGAGCAGCTCAATAACGATCCAGAGTTTGTAAAGAACGCCGATAGGGAATTCCCCGAGCTTCCTTCCGCTATCAATGAAGAGGGTAGTGCTTCAAGAAGGGATTTTCTCAAATTGATGGGATTCAGCTTGGCAGCAGCCTCTTTGGCAGCCTGTGAGGCACCAGTAAGAAAAGCTATTCCTTATGTGAATAAGCCGGTAGATATCAACCCTTCGATTCCCAACTACTATGCATCCACCTATGCTACAGGGGGTGATTATGCTTCTATTGTAGTAAAAACACGGGAGGGGCGTCCGATCAAAATTGACGGAAATACGCTTTCCCCTATCAACAAGGGAAAAGTAAATGCTATAGTTGAAGCATCGGTATTATCACTGTATGATAAGCAGCGGCTTGCCGGACCACATATCGGTGGTGAAAAAACCGATTGGGCAACACTTGACGCACAGGTGAAATCACAACTGGCATCTGCCGGCAGTATCAAGATTGTTTCCAATACCATTCTTTCCCCTACTACCGGCAAAGCAATCCAGCAGCTTGCCGAGTCATTTGGTGGGGCTGAATTGATCCAGTACGATCCTATTTCCAATTATGGGATTTCAAAAGCAGCAGAGACCTATTATGGTTCTGCCGTAATACCAAGTTATTCTTTCGATAAAGCAAAGACAATAGTTTCCTTCGGAGCTGATTTCCTCGGTACATGGATATCCCCGATTGAATTTGCGGGGCAATATGCGAAGACCAGAAAGATCAGTAAGGAGAGACCTGAAATGTCCAGGCATTATCAGTTTGAATCCAACCTGTCCATGACAGGGGCAAATGCTGATTATAGAACTCCTGTCAAAGCTTCCCAAAGCGGTCTTGCTGTACTTGCCCTTTATAATTCTCTTGCCAAAAAGGCAGGGGCAGCGACAGTTACATCTCCGGCATTGGAGATTGCGCATTTAGAAAAGGCTGCTGCAGATCTTTGGGCCAGCAGAGGTGCCTCTCTTGTGGTATCAGGCTCCAATGATCCGAATGTGCAGCTGGTGATCAATGCGATCAACGAACTGTTGGGTAACAACGGTACCACAGTGGACTTCGGAACTCCTGTTTTCTTCAGAAAAGGCAATGATGCCAGAATGAACCAGTTTGTTACAGAACTGAACGCTGGACAAGTGGGAGGAGTAATATTCTATAATTGTAACCCGGTGTACGATTTTGCGCGGGGTGCCGAATTGGCAGAGGGAATAGCCAAAGCCCGCGTATCCATCTCTACCAACGGAACGCTTGATGAGACGGCTTCTCTGGTACAGGTAGTAGCACCTGACCACCATTTCCTGGAATCTTGGAATGATTTCCAGCCTAAACAAGGTCATTTTTCTCTTTCTCAGCCGACCATCTCACCGCTTTTTGATACTCGCCAGGCACAGGAATCGTTTTTGGTATGGGCAGGTTCGTCCAGCAAGTATTATGATTTCCTTCAGGCCAACTGGAACGCGACATTATTTCCGGTAGCTGGCAAAGGGGCGTCATTTCAGGAATTTTGGGACCAGTCCTTATATAATGGGGTAGTGGCGGTCGAAACGACCTCTTCACCGGTTTCACCCATAGCAGATGTGTCTGCTGCAGCTGCTGCTGTGGCCAGAACCTATACTGCCGACAACGCTGGAGCTGAACTGGTTATTTACTCTAAAGTAGGTATCGGTAACGGAATTTATGCCAACAACCCTTGGCTTCAGGAAATGCCGGATCCTATTACAAAAGCTACCTGGGACAATTACCTGACTGTATCCCAGAAATGGGCGACAGACAACAAGATCTCCATGGTGGAAGAAAACACCAAGAAGGCTTCCATTACGGTAAACGGTAAATCCATCATCGTTCCTGTTCTGGTCCAGCCAGGTCAGGCAGAGGGTACTTTCGGTCTGGCGCTAGGCTATGGCCGGACGAAGGCAGGAAGAGTAGCAGATGGAGTAGGGGTGAATGCCTACGCGCTGCTGGATTCCAGCAAGGGGTTTGTGAATTTTGATATTGTCTCTGGCGTGGAAGTTTCCGCGACAGGTGATTCCTATAAAATTGCCCGCACACAGACTCACCAGACTTTCATGGGACGTGAAAACGTCATCCAGGAGTCTATTTTGAGTGAGTACAAGAAAGACGCTTCCGCCGGAAGGTATCACCCTGAGATTTACAAGGACGGGGAGTTTGTGAAGCCATCCAAAATATCTCTGTGGAAAGGCCACCAATACAGCCAGCACCATTGGGGTCTTGCCATCGATATGAACTCCTGTATCGGTTGTAGCGCATGCTCCGTGGCGTGTCAGGTTGAAAACAATGTGGCAGTGGTGGGCAAGCAGGAAGTGCTGAACAGAAGGGAAATGGCGTGGATCAGAATAGACAGGTATTATTCTTCTGATGCCCCGGCAGATGATCTGAGTGGAATGGAGGTAGCATCCCATAACCCTGAGGTGACCTTCCAGCCGATGATGTGCCAGCAGTGTAACAATGCTCCGTGCGAGACGGTATGTCCTGTAGCAGCGACTACCCACTCTTCAGAGGGGCTTAACCAAATGACTTACAACAGATGTATCGGCACAAGGTATTGTGCCAACAACTGTCCGTATAAAGTGCGTAGATTCAACTGGTTCAAGTATCATGACAACAAGGATTTTGCTGGAGTGAACATCGCCCAGAACGATGACTTAGGCAAGATGGTATTGAACCCGGATGTGACTGTAAGGGTACGTGGTGTCATGGAGAAATGCTCCATGTGTGTGCAGCGTATCCAGGCGGGTAAACTGACTGCCAAGCGTGAGAGAAGAAAGATAGAGGATGGAGAGATCAATGTGGCCTGTGCGGTAGCCTGTCCTACTGATGCGTTGGTGTTTGGGGATATGAATGACCCGAACAGCAATGTTTCCAAACTACTGAAGATAGAGGAGAATATCTCTGCCTTGAAAGAAGTAGGAGAGGAAAGAGCCTATCACGTACTGGAGGAGATCAACGTTAGCCCTAACGTATGGTACTTCACCAAAATCAGAAATAAAGATAAAAACGAAGCGTAATCATAATTTCAATAAACTATGCAGGTTACTTCATCCGTACGCGAGCCGTTAGTTACCGGGGGTAAAACCTACCATGATGTGACACATGATGTGTCCCGTCAGGTAGAAGGGAAACCAACATTGACTTGGTTCCTTGCTTTTCTTACCGCTGTCGGTGTATTGGCTTTAGGATCAATTGCCCTTATTGCCACCCTCTGGGAAGGGATAGGTATGTGGGGTCTTAATAAAACCATAGGCTGGGCCTGGGATATCACCAACTTCGTATGGTGGGTAGGTATCGGTCACGCGGGAACGTTGATCTCAGCGGTACTTTTACTTTTCAGACAAAAATGGAGAACATCCATCAACAGGGCAGCAGAGGCGATGACCATATTTGCCGTAATCTGCGCGGCGATGTTTCCCGTGATCCACATGGGCCGTCCTTGGTTGGGAGCCTATTGGGCTCTTCCCCTTCCCAATACCTTCGGTTCGCTCTGGGTTAACTTCAACTCACCGCTTCTCTGGGACGTGTTTGCCATCTCCACCTATTTCTCCGTGTCCCTGGTCTTCTGGTATATCGGCTTGATCCCTGATTTTGCCACTATCCGTGACAGGGCCACAGGTTTGAGAAAAACCATCTATGGTGCACTTTCCTTTGGATGGGATGGGGCTGCGAAAACCTGGAGCAGGTATGAGTCTGTTTCCTTGATCCTTGCAGGTCTGGCTACACCACTTGTACTTTCGGTGCATACGATTGTATCCTTTGACTTTGCAACTTCTGTGATTCCTGGATGGCACACGACGATATTCCCTCCCTACTTTGTGGCAGGTGCGATTTTCTCAGGATTCGCCATGGTGTTGACCCTGATGATCATCACCAGAAAGGCTTTCAAGCTGGAGGATTACATCACCATGGGGCATATTGAGCTGATGAACATTGTAATCATCATTACGGGCTCCATAGTGGGTATAGCTTATATCACAGAATTTTTCATCGCCTGGTATTCCGGAGTAGACGCAGAGCAATATGCATTTATAAACCGTGCCACTGGACCATACTGGTGGGCCTATTGGTCTATGATGACTTGTAATGTGATTTCCCCGCAACTGTTCTGGATCAAGAAAATCAGAACTTCTATAGTAGCTACGTTTGCATTGTCTATCGTGGTGAACATCGGGATGTGGTTTGAGCGGTTTGTGATTATCGTTACATCATTGCACAGGGATTATCTGCCCTCATCTTGGGCGATGTTTTATCCTACCTGGGCGGATGTAGGGATCTACCTATTTACGTTTGGGTTGTTCTTTACACTCTTCTTCCTGTTCGCCAAGTTTTTCCCGGTAATCAATATGGCTGAAGTAAAATCTGTCTTGAAGTCTTCATCTGAAAAAGTGGTCAAATAATCATGGAAAAAGATACACATTTTGTTTTGGGAGTATACGACGATGAGGATGTATTGCTCCATGCTGTGAAAGAGGTCAGATCCAGTGGTGTAAAGATCCAGGAGGTTTATTCCCCTTACCCTGTACACGGATTGGATGATGTGCTGGGATACAAAAGAAGCCGCCTGCCTATAGCTGCATTTATGTTTGGTCTACTGGGTACTTCACTCGCACTGACCATGCAGTTCTATATGATGCGGTTTGACTGGCCCATGATTATAGGGGGTAAGGACTTTGCCGCTTTCCCTGACTTTATTCCAGTCTCTTTTGAGATGACTGTACTTCTGGCCGCATTCGGCATGGTGGGTGTGTTTATGATCAGTTCGAATTTAAAGCCTTGGGCCCAGCCTAGGATTTTTGATCTGAGAATAACAGATGACAAGCATATAATGGCAATTGATATCGCTAATAACGCGGCGATTGATATTGTGAAAATTGAGGAGATCCTTAAGTCCTCCGGGGCCACAGAGGTGAATAAAAAAAGTTTCGAATAGTAAATCTGGTTATGATGAAGATTGCTAAGACAATAAGTGTTCTGGGGTTGGCAGTTGCTGGTATCTCACTTGCAGGCTGCCGGGCTGGAGGTGATAACCAAGGCCTGGAATATGCCCCACAGATGTATCACTCGGTGGCTTATGAGCCATTGAGCCAGATTACAGAAGAATCGGAAGGATCATGGCTGTCCTCACGAGAGGATGAGAAAGGAGAATTTTTCAACAGTAATATCCATAATCCCCACCGCATGAACATGCGGGAGCCGGTGGAAAATACCGTTCCAAGAAACCAGGCAGGTTATCTGCCCTATAGGCTAAAAGCATTTGAATTGGAAGAGGCCGCAAAGCTGCAGAATCCGGTAGAGCGAAATGAACAGTCAATTGCGGAAGGCCAGCAATTGTATTCACAATATTGCTCGTCTTGCCACGGTGGAGCTGGTCAGGGAGATGGAAAAGTGGGAGAGGTGATCGGCGGTGTAGCCAACCTTACCGGTGGAGCTTATGTGGGATTGCCGGAAGGCCATATTTTCCACGTCATCACCAAAGGAAAAGGAAGAATGGGAGCCCATGGATCCCAGATCCCTGCGGAAAGCAGATGGAAAATTGTTCACTACGTGAAACAGAATATCCAAGGTGGACAGACTAATGCTCCAGCTGCCGCGGCTGCTACAGCTCCTGCTGATACAACCAGTACACAAGAAGAAACCCCAGCTAATTAATTATGGCTCACGACGTACAACACTATAATTTGGATCAGAAATTTGATTTGACCGCGCCGATCAAGAAATCGGTGATGACGGTGCTGATCATAGGTGCAGCTTTGCTTGTCATCGGGATTTTAATGGCCATTTTTGGAGGGCACCACGATGAAGCCGGAGAGGCTGGAGGACATGCGTTTCACTGGTATGAGCGCCTGTATGCCAACCTGTGGATCAACAATGTCTATTTCACCGGTATAGCCATAGTAGGCGTATTCTTTTTCGCGATCCAGTATGCGGCACAGGCTGGCTGGTCTGCCCCGATCATACGGGTAATGCTTTCCTTTGGAAATTGGCTGCCATATGCCGCAGTTCTTATGCTGGTTACTTTCTTCGTTGCCAATCACGATCTGTTCCATTGGACACATAGTTACCTCTTTGACAAGAGTTCTCCCGATTACGATAAGATAATCGACGGAAAAGGTGCATTCTTCTATTGGCCTATGGAAAAGGGTACCTTCCCGATCTTCTATATTGCCAGAATGGTGCTGTTCTTTGGTTTCTGGGTGTTTTTCTTCAACAAGCTGAAGTCTATTTCTTACGCGGAAGACATTAACGGCGGAAATGCATATTGGCACAAGTTGAGAAGCTGGTCAGCTTATTTCCTGATTTTCTTCGCTGTCTCATCTTCTATCAGTGCCTGGGATTGGGTGATGTCCATCGATACTCACTGGTTTTCTACCTTGTTTGGATGGTACGTGTTTGCTTCCTGGTTTGTAGCGGGACTTTCCGCCATCACCTTGCTCACTATCTTCCTCAGAGGACTGGGTTACTTGGAAATGGTCAATGAAAACCATATCCATGACCTTGGTAAATTTGTATTCGGGTTTACCATTTTCTGGACTTACTTATGGTTCTCACAGTTTCTTTTGATCTATTATGCCAATATACCGGAAGAGACAGTTTACTTCCTGGAGAGGTTGGACAGTGATGTCTATGGACCGTTCATATTCGTGAATTTAGGGATGAACTTTGTATTACCCTTCCTAGTTCTAATGACCAGAGATTCCAAAAGACATGGTGTATTTTTGAAATTAGTCTGTTCACTTATTCTGGTGGGGCACTGGGTGGATTTCTTCCTGATGGTGCAGCCCGGAACATTGGGACATAACGGAGGTTTAGGTTTCATGGAAATAGGGATGTTCCTGGTGTATGGCTCGGCAGTTACGTTGGTAGTATTGGGAGGACTGGCAAAGGGTAACCTGGTACCTAAGAACCACCCGATGCTTGAGGAAAGCTATCATCATCATATTTAAAAGTAACAACGGAAAAAATTAAGATATGTACGGATTTCTGATTGGAGTAGGAGTTCTTTTGTTATTGTCCATTATATGGATGGTATATAGAATCCAAACCTTGGTCTCAGTGGTAAAAGGCTCCGATAAAAAGGTGGCCTCCGGTAGCAATAAGGTGAATGCGATTTTGTTTATTTTGTTTCTGGTGGGATCAGGAATACTGATGTTCTGGTATTCTGTCAAAGAATTTGACAATTATCAGTTGCCCATAGCATCTGAGCATGGTATGATCACCGATAAACTGTTTTGGGTGACTATGGCTGTAACTGGGGTAGTTTTCCTGATTACCCACATCCTGCTCTTCATCTTCCCCTACAAGTATCAATATAAGGAGAACCGAAAGGCTTCATTCTACCCAGATAACAACAAGCTGGAGATCATTTGGACGATTGTTCCGGGTGTCGTATTGGCAGGTTTGGTTATTTCAGGCTGGATGGCATGGTCTGATATCACTGCTCCTGCTCCTGAAAATGCACACGTTGTAGAGATCATGGGTTATCAGTTTGCCTGGGATATAAGATATCCAGGTAAGGATAACGTTCTTGGCGATTATGACTATAGGCTTATCACGGCAAGTAATTCCCACGGAGTGGATTTTACGGATAAGAATGCCCTCGATGATTTTGCCTCACCGGTGGTGGTCATTCCCAAAGGAGAACCTGTCCTTTTCAAAATCAGGGCAAGGGATGTATTGCATTCTGTTTTTTCTCCTCATATGAGACTGAAAATGGATGCTGTCCCAGGTATGCCCACCAGATTCTGGTTTGTACCTACAAAGACCACAGCGGAGATGAGGGAAGAATTGAACGATCCTGAGTTTGAATACGAAATTGCCTGTACTGAAATATGTGGCCGTGGTCACTTTTCAATGAGAAAGGTGATAGATGTGGTGGAGCCTGAGGCTTATCAAAAGTGGTTGTCAGAGCAGAAATCCTTTATCCAGAACAATCCTTCTTTGGCGGATGGTCTGCCTTCGGATGTGAAAGAACTGGCAGAAATTCAACTAAGCGGAAAGTAAAAAACAAAATTATAGATTATGGCTACAGCGACTGGCGCAACTCATGATTCAGCGGCCCACGATCACCACGATCATGAGCATCATGATAATTTTGTAACAAAGTATATATTCAGCACCGATCATAAAATGATCGCTAAGCAATACTTGGTTACCGGTATGTTTTGGGCTCTTATCGGAGGGTTCCTTTCTATCCTGTTCAGGTTGCAGTTGGGGTTTCCGGATTTGAGTCTTGAGTTCCTCCGTCCGTTACTGGGCGGATGGTTGGATGAGTCCGGCAAGCTTGATCAGAATTTCTATCTGGCCCTTGTCACCATGCACGGTACCATCATGGTATTCTTTGTGTTGACTGCGGGTTTGAGTGGAACTTTCTCCAATTTCCTGATTCCTCTTCAGATCGGGGCCCGGGATATGGCCTCCGGTTTTATGAATATGCTGTCCTACTGGTTCTTCTTTATTTCCGGTGCGATCATGTTTGTATCCCTGTTTATACCGACCGGACCTGCAGGTGGTGGCTGGGTAGTATATCCGCCGCTTTCTGCGCTAGAGCAAGCCATACCTGGATCTGGTATGGGGATGACACTCTGGTTGATAGCCATGACATTTTTCATTGCATCATCCCTTCTGGGAGGAATCAACTATATCACTACCGTGATTAACCTCAGGACTAAAGGGATGTCATTCTCTAGACTTCCATTGACTATCTGGGCGTTTTTCCTGACTGCGGTAATCGGATTGCTTTCGTTCCCGGTCTTGTTTGCAGCGGCATTGTTATTGGTTTTTGACAGAAGTTTCGGTACCTCTTTCTACCTGTCTGACATTTATATAGGCGGGGAAGCATTGCCCAATACAGGGGGGAGCCCGGTGTTGTACCAGCATTTGTTCTGGTTCCTGGGACACCCTGAAGTTTACATCGTACTACTTCCTGCCTTGGGGATTACATCTGAGGTGATAGCAACAAATTCCAGGAAGCCCATTTTCGGCTACAAGGCTATGATTATCTCCATGCTGGGCATTACAATCCTTTCATTCATTGTGTGGGCCCACCACATGTTTGTGTCAGGGATGAACCCATTCCTGGGTTCGATATTCATGTTCCTTACATTGATCATCGCCGTGCCTTCTGCTGTAAAAGTATTCAACTACCTGACTACTTTGTGGAGAGGTAACCTGATCTTTACGCCGGGCATGTTGTTCTCGATCGGTCTGGTGTCCTTCTTTATATCGGGAGGTTTGACAGGGATATTCCTAGGTAATTCTGCTATAGATATCCAGCTACACGATACCTATTTCGTAGTCGCACACTTCCACCTGGTTATGGGATCTGCGTCTTTCTTTGGTCTGATGGCAGGGGTTTACCATTGGTTCCCTAAGATGTTCGGGAGAATGATGGACGCCAAATTGGGTTATATCCACTTCTGGCTTACGTTTGTAGGTGTCTATATGGTATTCTTCCCTATGCACTACATCGGTATAGCCGGTTTCCCAAGAAGGTATTATAACTGGACAAACTATTCCTTTACGGATATGTATACGGACTTGAACATGTTCGTATCAGCAGCAGCGATCATCACATTTGCTGCACAGTTCATCTTCATTTTCAACTTCTTCTACAGCATGTACAGAGGTAGAAAATCCCCGTTGAACCCATGGAGATCGACTACATTGGAGTGGACTACTCCTATTAATCCAGGTCATGGTAACTGGCCGGGAGAAATCCCAGCGGTGTACCGATGGCCCTATGATTATTCCAAACCAGGCGCTGCGGAGGATTTTATTTCGCAGACGGTACCACTTTCTGCTACTCCTGAATCCAACCTTCCGCATGAGCAGGAACTGGTGAAACTTGAAATGGAAATCATGAAAGAAGAGTCAGAGGTTTTGGTTCCTAATGAATCCAAACACTAAAATCGCTATAGACAGTTTTCGCCGTGTGAGTCTGATCACGGTGATAGCTGTCTATTTTCTCATACTCGTAGGTAGCATAGTCAGAAGCACAGGTTCAGGAATGGGATGTCCGGACTGGCCGATGTGCTTTGGAAGTGTGATTCCGCCTACCAGTATAGCGCAGCTTCCCGAAGATTATCAGGAGGTATACCTGGAGAAAAGACTAGCTAAGAACAGAAGGTTTACAGCGACACTTGATAAACTGGGCTTTTCGGAGACTGCCCGGGCTATAGAAGAGGATAAGACTATTCTTATAGAGGGTGAATTCAATGCGGTGAAAACCTGGATTGAGTACATCAACCGGCTTGTGGGAGTAGTGATCGGCTTATTGATCATTCTCACAGTCTGGAGATCCTTTCCGCTATGGAAGGTAGATAGGACTATACCTCTCTTATCGATAGCTTCTTTGATCCTAGTCCTGTTCATAGGATGGATCGGATCGCTCGTAGTATCGACTAACCTACTTACCTGGATCATCACAGTACATATGGTTCTGGCGTTGGCTCTTGTAGCGCTTTTGATTTATATCAATTTCAGATCAAGAAAACTACTGCCTAATCATGAATTCAAAGTTGAAGTACCAAGAAAGATAGAATTCATCTTGGTATTGGGGACTGTGCTGATGTTTGTCCAGATCGTATTGGGCACGCAGGTAAGGGAGCAGATAGATCAGATCTCATTTGCTCTGGGAAATATGCTAAGGGAAGAATGGGTGGAAAGATTGGGGATGGACTTTGTGTTGCACCGATCATTTTCGCTGGTGTTGCTAGGGGTGCATCTGGTGTATTTCTTCTGGATATTTAACTACACCTGGAGAAAATCACAGATGAATATCTGGTCTCAAGTGTTGGTTTTCCTGATTCTATTGGAAATTGCTACAGGAATCGGAATGGCATACTTCGGTATACCGGCGTTCCTTCAGCCCATACATTTATTATTAGGTTCACTGATTATAGGCGTACAGGTTCTTTTGTTGCTTGAGATCAGAGAACATATTCAGTTTCGATTAAATAAAAATTGAGCATGAGGACAGTTGACGTAACTGACCATTATTCGAATCTGGTTCTTACCAGAATCAAGGCATATTCTGAATTGATAAAATTCAGACTTTCTTCCTTGGTTACATTCTCGGCGGTATTCGGGTACATCCTTGGAGACAGAGGAGCAGCCTTTGGATGGACAGGCTTTGTTGGTTTGGCATTGGGTGGCTTTCTTATCAGTGGTGCTTCCGGTGCAGCCAATGAGATCATGGAAAGAGATCTCGACAAGTTGATGAAACGCACGCAGAACCGTCCCTTACCACTTCAGATAATTTCTTTACAGGAAGCGTATTGGTTTACTTCCCTAGTAGCGATAGCAGGAGTCTCGTTGCTCTGGATTTTCACCAATCCGCTAACCACCTGGTTGGGAATTTTGAGCATGGTGCTATACGTATTTGTCTATACACCGTTGAAGAAAGTAGGGCCAATAGCTGTATTTGTGGGTGCAATCCCCGGTGCTATGCCTCCCTTGTTAGGCTGGACTGCAGCCACCGGATCGATCACTTACGAGGCACTGATCATATTCGGGATACAGTTTATCTGGCAGTTTCCGCATTTCTGGGCAATAGCCTGGGTAAGTGATGAGGACTATAAAGCCGCAGGCTTCAAATTGCTTCCCAGTGGTGGGGGCAAAGATCTCAATACGGCTATCCAGATCATGATCTACACCCTGTTTCTCCTGCCTTTGGGCTTACTTCCAAGTTATTTTGGTTTGACGGGTTTGAACTCGGGGATTGTAGCCACGGTATGCGGTGCTTTGTTTCTAGCCCAGACATTTTCCCTTATGAGGGACTGCTCCCGCAAATCGGCATTGAAAATTATGTTTGGCTCTTTCTTATATTTACCAATCGTCCAGATAGCTTATCTACTGGATAAAATGCCCTGATTATGGAGAAGGAGCTGAAATACGTAGATTTGGTAGAGCAACCGATCGCTATGCATCCCAAGAAGTTTGCCCTATGGCTCTTCCTGGTTACTGTAGTGATGGTCTTTGCAGCGTTGACCAGTGCCTATATTGTAAGACAAGCTGAAGGTAACTGGCTTGAATATGATCTGCCGGGGATATTTTATTATACCTCTGCTCTTGTAATCGTAAGCAGTCTCTGTCTGCAGTTTGCCTATTTTTCGGCCAAGCGGGATAATTTACTGAATCTCAGGATAGGATTGGGCTTGGCACTGGTATTCGGAATAGCTTTCCTCGTGGGGCAGTGGTACAGTTGGGTAGCTTTGGTGGACAGGCAGGTTTTCTTTGTGGGAAATCCTGCAGGATCATTTCTCTATGTTTTCACAGGTCTTCATGCCGCTCACTTGATCAGTGGTGTGATATTTCTGATTATTGTATTAATTTCGACTTTCAGATATAAGGTGCATTCCAAGTCACTTGATACCATGGAGATGGCCACTACCTATTGGCATTTTCTTGGGGGACTTTGGCTATATCTGTTTATGTTTTTGCTTTTGAATCATTAAAATAAAACCTAGTACAAATAACTAATTTTATGTCTGCGCATTCTACTGCTATAGGGGTAAGCTCGAAAAGAGGCATTTGGGGAGGAGGAAACGAACCTTTCAAAGCCAGCTATGGAAAACTCATGATGTGGTTTTTCCTGCTTTCCGATATTTTCACTTTTGCCGCATTTTTGATCACATACCTGTCGATCAGAGTTGGCTACCCTGCATATGCAGGACCTGAATCGACATTTGTAGGTTCCAATGAATACTGGCCGGTTCCTGAGCTGGTTTTTGAGGCAGTCCCTTTTATGCATGGTTTTCATGCACCACTGGTCTTTGTGGGTATCATGACGTTCATTCTGATTTCAAGCTCGGTGACCATGGTATTGGCAGTGGAAGCAGGTCATAGAAATGACAGAAATGACGTAGTGAAGTGGATGCTGTGGACCATTCTAGGAGGGGTGACCTTTTTAAGCTGTCAGGCGTGGGAGTGGAACCACTTTATCCATGGAACAGATGGAGGCTCTGTCTTAACTTATGTAAATGAACTGAGCAGACTGGTTACTGAAACTGTTTTCGGAGCAAATCTGGTTGTCAACGAATATGGTCCTGCGGCTTTTGCACAGCTTTTCTTCTTCATCACAGGTTTCCATGGTTTTCACGTTACCATTGGGGTAATCCTACTTTTTATGGTGTTTTACCAGGCGGCTGTCGGTGTTTATGACAGAAGAGGGCATTATGAAATGGTTGAAAAAATAGGCCTTTACTGGCACTTTGTAGATTTGGTCTGGGTGTTTGTATTTACCTTGTTCTATTTGATCTAAGTAGCTAAACTCATTAATTATGGATATTCAAGAAAATAAGTCCACACTCCAGGTTTATCCCCGAAACGAGGAGAAGATAAAGAAAATCTGGAAGACTGCACTGATTATGCTGTTGATCACAGCAGGGGAATTTGTGATGGCCTTTACTATGGAAAGGGGTTTCCTTCTCTATTTCCTATTTATCGCATTGACTATCTGGAAAGCGAAGTACATCATGATGGATTTCATGCACTTGGGAGATGAGGTAAAACCTTTGTTCTACTCCATTATTGTGCCTTTGATTTTCTTGGTATGGCTGGTAATCGCACTGATCAAAGAAGGGTCAGATATCTACCTGATGCGCTGGTAATACTTGAAAAAGAATTAGAGAAAGACAGGTTGAGGTGTACTACTTCAACCTTCTTTTTTGTAAAACTGTTATTATAAAGCCCCTAAGAGAGAAATTCGGACACAGGAATTGCTTATTCAGTGCATTTCATAGCTTACCTCCATTTGCCGGGGAAGTCTCTACGTAAAAAATACAATTACATGAAAGGTTTAAGGATACTGCAGGGAATGGTTTTGGTATGTATACTCCTGATCCCTGTTCTTATATTTCTATTCCTGAAAGGATTTGGTAAGAATTCCTATGATTTGCCGGTCTTTTTTGAAAACGGTGTGGATAGTCCTTTTACCGAATGCCCACCTACCACAAACAGCCAACATTATATCCCTGATTTCACATTTACCAACCAGGAAGACAAGCCTGTAGGCAAGGCAGAAATGGAAGGGAAAATAACAATAGTGGATTTTTTCTTTACGAGCTGCCCCAGTATCTGTCCGAAGATGTCCGCAGAGATGGAGCGTGTAAATGACATGTTCAGAGATGAACCCATGGTGAGGATCATGTCTATCAGTATTGACCCGGAATATGATACTCCGGAAATACTCAAGGCTTATGCTGAGGAGCACAATGGAGAGGCGGGGAAATGGGATTTCCTGACAGGGCCCAAAGACATTACTTATCAGCTGGCTAAGTGCGGTTTTGTATTGCCTACTTTGGATGGAATGGGGGTTCCCGATGATTTTGTCCACAGTGATAAATTTGTGCTGATAGATGAACTGGGACGTGTGCGTGGCTATTACAGTGGGACATCCCGAGAGGATGTTGATCTGCTTATGTTAGAAACTAAAGTGTTGCTTTATGGAAAGAACTAAAGTTGGTATCCTGGAGGATGAGGGTAAAGTGAGGGGTTGGATTATTGCTATATCCATCCTTATTCCCGTAGCGGTGGCTGTACTCTTGTTTATGCCCAGTAAGGTGGATTTGGGTGCGGAATGGGTTTACTTTCTTCCTCATCTAAATGCTATCATCAATACTGCCGCCACGTTGGCTCTGATTGCTGGCCTGGTGTTTATCAAGCAGAAGAATATCGCATATCACAAGGCCTGCATGACGGTAGCCTTTGGGTTAGGTGCTATTTTCCTTGTTTCCTATGTCATTTACCATGGAGCAGCAGAAAGCACTTCTTTTGGAGGAGTAGGGGGAATCCGCTCTGTCTACTATATCCTGCTGGTTACCCACATTATTTTAGCCGCTGTCGCACTTTTTCCTATTCTTTTCGCTTACTATTATGGATATACGGATCAGCGTGAAAAGCACCGAAAAGTGGTTAGATTTGCCTATCCGATCTGGTTGTATGTAACAGTGACTGGGGTAATTGTCTATCTGATGATCAGCCCCTATTATGCCCACTAAGGGGATACCCGGTATGGAGTATAGATCTGAAAGCGCGTAGATGATGCAGGGCTTTCCCAACCTTTGAAAAGTATGAAAGTAAAACGAATAAGTATTCTTGCAACGGTCTTTTTTCTGGGGGTTCAGGGGTTCACCTGGGCCCAGTGTGCCATGTGCAGAGCGTCAGTGGAAAACAATGTGAGTAACGGGGACACCAGTATAGGTGCGGGACTGAACAATGGTATTCTTTACCTTTTTGTGATGCCCTATCTTATAGCGCTGGTAATAGGTGTGATGTGGTACCGCGCGGCAAAGAAAAAGAAAGCCAAACTGGCCATGCGCTAAGACAAAAAGGGAGCAAAGTTTGAACAAGGCTTTGCTTTCTTTATTTTTAGACTTGATGAACCAACAAATTCGCCGCCTGGTCTTGTTGATCAGCGTTTTCTCCCTGCTGGCAGTATTGATCCTCAATTTCTTTTTTTTTCAAAAAAGTGATGAGGAAACTTATTTCCAAGCTCTTCAGGAGCGGATTCAGACGGTGGACAGGCAATTTGATGATGATTTCATCCAGATTCTGATGGATGTGAAGTCTTTAGACTCCATTTCGTTCGACGAGCTTAGCAGGCCCCAACACCGCCACCCTTTTTTTATTCTTGACTCCAAAGGGGCTTTGCTATATTGGTCTGATTTCACCCTGACGATGGATTTTTCCAAGGTGAACCTGAAAGGGGAGTACCAGCTGCTGGAAGATCCCTACGGGACCTTGCTTTTGAAATCACGAAAGGTAACCCGAAACGATGCCGATTTTTACATGGTGCAGGTGCTCCGCCTGATCTGGCCCGGTAATATAGAGAACGACTACCTGATCACCGGGCCAAATCCTTCCATATTCGGGAACGATAAATTCCAGCTTTTTGTCAATCCCGATGAGGGCCAACACCAGATCACAAACGTGGGGGGAGTCCCCATTTTTGGAGTTAATTTCAACTTCGGCTATTTGCCTTCCGGAAGGGTAGCCAATCCAGCTATTCTGATTTTTTTCAGTTCTATCCTTCTTCTTTACTTTTTGTTGAGTTCAGATTTTGTGCTGAAAAAATGGAAGAAAGGAAGAAGATGGCAAGCCATATCATATGCCATCTTTGTTTTGATTGCATTCAGGCTCACCATGCTTCTACTGGATTTTCCAGGGAATTACCTGAATATTCCACTTTTTGATCCTAGTAATTATGCTTCTTCGTGGCTCAATCAAAGCTTGGGAGACTTGCTGATCAATACCTGTTGTGCAGTATTTATTCTAGGTATGGTTATTTTCCAGCTGGCCTCCCGGCCGACCCACCAAAAAATCAAGGTACTGAACCAACCCACCGATATTAAAGTGTTCTTTGGGGTTACCATGATCATCAGCTCGGGATTTTTGTTTCTGGTCTGGTTCTTTCCCAGAGACTTGATTTTAAACTCACAATGGGCAATGGACATCAGCTCCATTCCCACGTTTGATTGGTTCAAAGGATTGAGTTTTCTGATTTTGTTTCTGTGGGGAGCTGTATATGCGTTGGTATCCCTTACCCTGTTCAGTTTGCTCTTGGAAGTCCATCCGGGCAAGCGTGCATTTTATAAGTGGCTAATGATTATAGGATTGCCAGTGGCAGTTCCCTTGTTTATCATCTCAATATGGGTAGGCGTAGTGTGGCTGATTCATCTCCTGTTTTTGGCTACAATTATCCGGTTTGAGCTGTTTAAGAATACCTTCCGTCTGGGATTGGACACCTTTCTCACCTTCTTTTTTGCCTGTCTTATCACAGCCATCTATGCCGGGATCAGTACATTCCAAACAGAGAAGGCACAGTTGATCCAATCCAAGACGAGGTTTGCTAATCAAAACCTTATTGAAAATGATGTGATGACAGAATTTTTTCTGGGAGAGATATTCACACGCATTAAAAGTGACCTGTTCATACAGAACCGAATCTCGGATCCGCTTTTTACCAAAGATCTGATTGAAACAAAAATCAGACGGATCTATCTTGATAACTACTTTGACCAGTTTGAAGTGGATGTGAGGATATTTTCGGCATCCGGACAGCAGGTTTTGGGCCCTTCTGATTCCAAAGGACTGAGTGGTTTAAGATTGGAATTTGTGAAAAGTGATTATGCTACCAGCGTTAAGGATTTATACTTTATCAGAGGCAACGAGTCCAATTCAGGCAATAGATTTGTTGCATTTATTCCGTTGGCCAGGGAGGAATCACCCTTAGGTACTATTTTTTTGGAATTGCGCCAGCTTAGGGTTCAACCCAGCAGTGTTTATCCTAAATTATTGCTGGATAGGAAGTACAGTGATAAACTAGATCCGATACGGTATGATTATGCCGTGTTCAGAGATGGTGAACTGATCAGAAGTTCCGGTACATTTAATTATCCCGCGTCCGGGCTTACAGCGGTATTAGAAGAGGAATCCCTTTTCCATGGCGGAGTCCACAAGGGAAATTACCACCATCTGGGATTACGGAGTGGGGGCGGAGATGTAATCGTCATTTCATCCCCGAATAGTTCTTTATCCCATTTCTTTGGAAACATCTCCCTGTTTTTCGTCGCCTTCGTTTTTCTGACTTTTCTCACTATCCTGATCCATACCATTTTAAAAGGGTACAGGAATTTTGAATTCAATTATTCCACCAAGCTCCAGCTGTATCTAAATTTTGCATTCTTTTTTCCCATCATTATTATCAGCATCATCACTATTGGCCTACTGGCCAATAGCTACCGGGAAGACTTGGACAGGCAGTACATCCAGAAGGCTACTTTGATCCGCGGCAACTTGGGCAGCTTTCTGAACAACCAAAAACCGGAACGGGTAGATACCGATTTGCTGAATGAAGAAGTAAGCGCGTTGGCGAGCACCATCGCAAGTGATCTTCACCTTTACAATGTGGGAGGGAAACTTGAATCGACTAACCGACCGAATATTTTTGACAAGAAAATTCTTTCCCCGCTGATCAATCCTAGGGCAGTAGCGGAAATTTTAGAGAAGAATCAGAATCAGTTTCTTGCTGACGAGCAGATCGGAAGGTTAAGGTACAAGTCGGTATACCTATCCATCTCATCCTCGGATACGCAAGAAAACTTGGGGATTTTGGCTGTTCCATTTTTTGAGTCCGAAACAGAGCTGAACACGCTGATAGCAGACGTCCTGAGTAATATCTTCAATGCCTTTGTGGTGATTTTCATTTTGTTTCTGGTCGTTTCCTATTTTGTATCCACTAACCTTACATTTCCTTTCAAGCTGCTGACCCAAAAGCTGAAAACCACCAATCTTGAAAATAACGAACCCATGTACTGGAGTTCGAAAGATGAAATAGGCCTATTGGTAAATGAATATAACAACATGCTCTTCAAGCTGGAGGCAAGCAAGAAGGTCTTGGCATCTACAGAAAAGGAGTCTGCGTGGAGGGAAATGGCCAAGCAGGTAGCGCATGAAATCAAGAATCCACTTACTCCGATGAAGCTCACCCTACAGCACCTTTTGAGATTGGAAGAGGCGGGGAAGCTGGATGATCAGGCAAAACTCAGGAAATCACTCGAGACCTTGATCCATCAGGTAGATGCGCTAAGCGGAATTGCTTCTTCTTTTTCCACTTTTGCCAAAATGCCGCTGCCAAAGAATGAGCAGATGAACTTCAAAGAAGTGCTTAACAAAGTCTTGGATCTATTCACAACTGATGAACGGCTTGAGCTGATATTCCAGGACGACTCGTATTCTAGTGTGATACAGATAATGGGAGATGACAAACTTTTTGGAAGGGTGATATCGAATCTGGTGATAAATGGCATGCAAGCGGTTGAACCCGGGGTGAAACCTGTAATCCGGGTTTGGCTTTGGCTTACAGACCAAGCCGTTTTCCTGGAGATTATGGATAATGGGAAAGGAATACCTCCTGAGCTTAAGGACAAGATTTTTATCCCTAATTTTTCCACCAAATCACAGGGGTCGGGTCTCGGACTTGCCATTGCAAAAAGCGGTGTGGAGACAGCGGGAGGTAAAATATGGTTTGATACGGAACTGGGAAAGGGCACCACTTTTTATCTGACCTTTCCTTTGATCGGATAATTCGCCTTTTTAGTACCTTGAAAACAAAAGGTGATTTAGTCCGACCATGCGAATTTGGCTTTTTTTCTTGTTGATACTAGGTGTCCTTACCCCGGTACAGGCACAGGAAAAATGCAGGTGGGTTGCCGGTGATTTTTTTATAACCCCTAAGGTAGCTGACTCCCTATCCTTGATAGAGGAAAGCATTCTGATCAGGGATAAGTCGGGTGAGGACTATGGTTTTATTTTTGATTTGTCCTCAAATACCCTGCAGATCATTTTTGGGGAGAGGAGTATTCCGGATTCTATCCAGGTTTGTTTTCGGACGTTTGCGGTACGCTTTGACCAACCTATAGCCCGTCGTACGCTTCTTGCCGATTATGATTCAACTGCCAAATTCGGTGGGATGAGCATGGAGAATCTTCCTGCATTCGATTTCCGGGAAGAGCTTTTTCCTTCAACCAACCTATATAAATCTGGAAGCTTGACCAGAGGGATATCTTTTGGCAATACACAGAATGTATTTGTCAATTCCGCACTCAACCTTCAGTTGGAAGGAGATATAGCCGATAACTTAAAGATACGGGCAAGTATAACGGACCAGAATGTGCCCTTCCAGCCTGAAGGAAATACCCAGCAGATCCAGGATTTTGACAATGTTCTCATCGAACTGTACAATGACAACTTCAGTCTTGCCGCTGGAGATGTGGTCCTGCAGCACCGTCAGTCGGAATTTCTGCGCTATTATAAGAACGTGCAGGGGCTGCAGTTCACTTCAGCTTATAACCTTTCTGGAAAATGGAAAGCAACTTCACAGGGGTTTGCATCGATAGCCAAGGGGAAATTTGCCTCCATCCAACTACCGGTGCTGGAGGGGGTTCTCGGTCCATACCGGATCAGTGGCCCAAACAATGAACGGTTTGTGATCATTATGGCCAATTCTGAGCGGGTGTTTCTCGATGGTAGACAACTCCAGCGGGGATTTAATGCGGATTATGTGATCGACTATAATCAGGCAGAAATAACGTTTACACCGAATATCCTAATCACCCAATATTCGAGGATCAGGGTGGATTTTGAATATGCGGAACGGAATTACACCCGGTCCATCACTGGTATAAACCATAGTCAGAGTAATGGGAAACTGGACTTTTACCTGAATTACTACCAAGAAAAGGATAATAGGAACCGACCGCTTTTCACGGAATTTTCAGAGCAGGAACTGTCGCTGCTGGCTGCGGTGGGGGATCAGACTGACCTGGCGAGAATTCCCCGTATAGACAGTGTGGCTTTTGATGAAAACAGAATCCTGTACGAGAGAATTACGGAATTTGATGAAAGTGGACAGTCTTGGGTATATTATAAGTATTCCACTGACCCTGAGGTGTCGCATTTTGCTTTGTCATTCTCGCAGGTAGGGCAGGGGCTGGGAGATTACAGAAGAGCAAACCAACTGGCAAACGGGACGGTTTTCGAATATGTACCCAGGCTGAACGGACAGCGGCAGGGAGATTATTCGATTCTCACCCAGCTCCCAGCTCCGGATAGTAAGCGGATGGTTACTGCTGGAAGCAGGGCCAAGTTAGGTAGCCATGAAAAAGTATATACGGAGCTTGCTCTGTCATCTGTAGATCAGAATCTTTTTTCAGAGCTCGATGACCAGGATAACCAAGGGCTGGGCTGGAAAGTAGGTATGCAGTCTGAAGGAAGGAAGTTGCCCTTCTTGAAGGGCTATGTATTGCAGGGGCAAACAGAATATGAATACAATTCCACGGACTTTAGTTTTATAGACAGATTCAGGTATATTGAATTTGACAGGGATTGGGGATTGACAGAAAGAAACCTGGAAGTAAATGCGTCAGAGCAAATTTTCAGGGCAGGTCTGGGTGTGGAGAAGGATGCCTTGAATGGTTTTGACTACCTGTTCTATGCAAGAAAGCGCGGGAATATGCTGAGTGGGACACAGCATAAAGCCAATTGGAACGCACAGCTAGGGCCAAAATTCCGTTTAAGGCAGGAGTTCTTCCGGCTTCACAGTGACCTGGATAGCCTAAACTCTGATTGGACAAGGTATCTGGGAAATCTAAGCTTTAACTCAAAAACAATTGTGCCTGGTTATCAATTTTCCCTTGACCGGAATGCATTGAAAAATATAGAGACTGACTCTGTAATAAGTACGGCGATGAATTTCAGGGAGCACTTGTTTTTCCTGAAGAGTAATGACTCACTGCGGTATTCGTTTCGGGCAGATGCAGCTTGGAGAGAGGATAAGTCTCCCTTTGGAGGAGAACTGCTTAAAGACACCCGGGCGTTTACTTCCAATTTCATCTTTCAGAAGCAATGGAATCATCACCGCATGACGGGTACATTCACCTACAGGGAACTGGAGTATCTACAGCGTGATCTTCCCTCAGAGCTTACTGTCATGGGTAAATTGGACTATCAGGGAAATTTGGGCAAGGACCTGGTCCGAAACGAAATCAGCTATGCGATAGGAAACGGACGTGAATTGCAGCGGGAGTTCGTGTTTCTTCCCGCGCCCAATGGAGACGGTACGCATACTTGGAGAGATGACAACGGGGATGGTGTACAGCAGCTCAACGAGTTTTACCTGGCCATAAACCCAGAAGAAAAGCAATACATCAAAATATTTGTGCCTACAGACACTTATATCCAGGCTTATACCAGCATTTTAAATTATCGGCTTCAGGCGAAATTTCCTGAAGCCTGGAAAAATTACCCAGGAATAAGGTCGTTTCTTCTTAAATTTTCCAATACCACCAGTGTCAGCGTGGAGAAGAAAGTAACTTCTGAAGATTTTGGAGACAGGGTCAATCCTTTTATAGGAGGCATTTCCAGAGATGCGATCCTTTCTTTGAGGCAAGTGTTGCGGACCAGC
Source organism: Algoriphagus sp. (assembly GCA_048819475.1). Classification (GTDB taxonomy): domain Bacteria; phylum Bacteroidota; class Bacteroidia; order Cytophagales; family Cyclobacteriaceae; genus Algoriphagus. The sequence continues at coordinate 4,008 of JBMDXP010000059.1, read as the reverse complement.
TTTTTCTTTAACCGCGCGTCAGCGGCCTATGGATTTGATCTTTCTCTTTTTGATTCACAGTTTAAGCAGTTACTCTCCGGAGGGTTTGAAGATTTGATCCAAAAGGACTGGAAATTGAATACGAGATACAATTTTAGCCCGACTACTACCTTAAGGATACTGGCTGGTACCGGGGACCGCATAGCTGCTTCGGACTTTCTAGAAAACAGAAATTACAGGATCGCCCAAGGTCAGGTCGGACCGGAATTCGCATGGCAGCCCAGTCCCTTTTTCAGGACTACAGCCAGGTATTCTTTTACGGGAAAAGAGAATAGAGCAAATCCTGAAATTGATGAGAAGGCCAAGCTCCACCAGGTAGGACTGGATCTTCGGTATGCCAAAGCCATCCGCACCACTCTGACCGGAAACCTAAACCTGATCCAGATTGACTACAACGGAGTCGCCAATTCCCCGGTAGGTTATGAAATGTTACAGGCATTGACTCCTGGTACCAATGTGACATGGACCTTAAACTGGCTACAAAAGATCGGGGAAGGGTTACAGATGAACCTGGTATACGAAGGCCGGAATTCCCAAGGGCTGGATCGTTTGATCCACGTGGGGAGAATGCAAGTTTCCGCGCTGTTTTGATAAAAAAATGTAACTTTGCCTCGAGCTGGATAGTTGTCATACTAACTATTAAACTACTAACTATAATGCGGAAAAGTATCCTTGTCACCGGCGGCACAAAAGGAATAGGAAGGGCAGTAATCGAACGTTTTGCGTCGGAAGGATTTGATATATTCACCTGCGCGAGAAATGAGGCTGATCTCCTGTCTCTGCAGGCGTATCTTGAAAGCAAGTTCGATGGAATCCGTGTGACGGCAATTCCCGCAGATCTTTCCATAAGGGAAGAAGTAGAGCGGTTCGCTTCAGCGGTGAAGTCCGTAGGTGTTCCGGATGTGTTGATGAATAACACAGGAGTATTTCTTCCTGGTGCGATTTACAATGAGCCCGAGGGCAATTTTGAGCTGATGATGCAGACAAATTTATTTTCGGCATACCACCTTACCCGTGCTTTTGTGAAGGAGATGATCGCGCGTAAATCGGGATATATTTTCAGCATGGGGTCCATTGCAGGACTCACCGCTTATCCAAATGGCGGGAGTTACGCGGTATCCAAATGGGCTATGCTGGGTATGACAAAATGCTTACGGGAAGAGCTTAAGCCTCATCATATCAAAGTTACCTCCATACTTGCAGGAGCGACCTACACCGCCAGCTGGGAAGGAGTGGATATTCCGGTAGAGCGGTTTATGAAGGCTGAGGATGTGGCAGAAAGTGTGTGGGCAGCCTATAACCTTTCTGCCCAAACTGTTGTTGAAGAACTAGTAATCAGACCCCAATTAGGTGATTTATAATCCAATGGAGCCAATAATAAAGAATTCAGATCAGTTGTACTGTGATAGCCTCACTGCCTATTCGAGGAGGGAAACCATTCCGGTGCGGGTAGGGGATGTGTGGATAGGGGGAGACAATCCGATAGTGGTACAGTCCATGACCACTGTGGACACCATGGATACCCTGGGGTCGGTAGAGCAAAGCATCCGGATGATTGAAGCTGGATGCGAGCTGATCAGGATCACCGCTCCCAGTATAAAGGAAGCGGAGAATCTGAGACACATCAAGGATGAATTACGGAAAAGAGGGTATCGTACCCCCTTGGTGGCAGATATCCATTTCACACCGAATGCTGCCGAGGTTGCCGCCAGAATAGTGGAAAAAGTCCGGATTAATCCGGGTAATTATGCGGACAAAAAGAAGTTTGAAGTAATAGACTACACCGATGCCAGCTATCAGGAAGAGCTGGACAGAATCCGTGAGCGCTTTCTGCCTCTGGTAAAGCTATGCAAGGAAAACGGCACCGCTATGCGTATCGGTACCAATCATGGATCACTTTCTGACCGGATAATGAGCCGCTATGGGGATACCCCACTGGGCATGGTGGAATCCGCATTGGAGTTTTTGAGAATATGTGAAGACGAAAACTATTTTGACATAGTGATTTCAATGAAGTCCTCCAATACCCAGGTGATGGTACAGGCTTACCGGATGCTGGTCCAGAAACTCAAAGAAGGTGGGTTCAAACCTTACCCTTTACATCTGGGCGTAACAGAGGCAGGGGAAGCCGAAGACGGTAGGATCAAGTCTGCTGTTGGCATAGGGACACTGCTTGAGGACGGATTAGGAGATACAGTAAGGGTTTCACTTACCGAAGACCCGGAGTTCGAAGCACCTGTTGCTAAAGCGCTGATTGACCGGTATATTCACAGGGGTAAGCATGCTCCCATACGGGGTATAAGCAATTATCCGGTTACACCATTTGAATACACCAGGCGCGCCACTGCTGAGGTTTACAACATAGGCGGGCACAATGTGCCACGGGTGATCACAGATATCTCCAAGATAGCGGATATTCTCCCTAAAGAGATGAAACAAGTCGGCCATTTTTACCTGCCTGAGCTGGATAAATGGAAGATGAATGACCAGGGTTGTGATTTTGTGTATTCCGGAATTAACCCGATTCCTTTTATGCTGCCAAACGGAATGAAGGAAATCCAGGATTACCCAGTCTGGATCCAGGCCCCCGATCAAATGAACAAATTCCCCTTGTTTGGATTACAGGCCTATTCCAAAGCTTCCCTCTTCCATAGAGAGCTGAATTTTCTCGAAGCCGCTGATACGGAAATTGATGAAGCATTAAGGCTGCTGACGGGTAGATCAGACACAGTCTTGGTACTAAAGACCGGCAATTCCCATGCGATGCCAGCACTCAGACGTGCATTTGTAAGTCTGATAGAGGCCGATGTACTGGTTCCGGTGATCGTGAAGATCGCTTATCCTGACCAATCCCAGGATTCCACCATGCTGTATTCGGCTACTGACGTGGGGGGATTGTTGATCGACGGCCTTGGGGACGGAATTTTCATCTCTCTGGAGAAGGAAAACCAGTCGGATAGAGACGGGGTTTTGGAGCAGGTAAAGCTACACAATTCAGTAGGTTTCGGTGTATTGCAGGCGGCGAGAACCAGAATGTCCAAAACGGAGTATATTTCATGTCCATCGTGTGGAAGGACGCTGTTTGATCTGCAGGAAACCACAGCCATGATACGTAAGCGGACCGATCATCTGAAGGGTGTGAAAATAGGTATTATGGGCTGTATAGTGAACGGGCCGGGAGAAATGGCTGATGCAGACTATGGTTACGTGGGCTCAGGAAAAGGGAAAATCACCCTTTATAAAGGAAAGGAAGTGGTAAAGAAATCAGTACCCTCAGAGCGGGCGGTGGATGAGCTGATTGGGATTATAAAGGAAGACGGGATGTGGAACGAACCGGAAACGATCTGAAAGGAACTTATCTCACTTTTACACTCATCCAAGACGCTTTCATCAGTTTTGATTTTCCCATCATCGCTGTTCCCGACTGTTTTATAATGCTAGTGCTGATTCTATGGTTTACAATGGTATATTTTATTTCATAATTATACAGCCCAGCAGCATAGAACTGAACGTGATCAATACTAGTCAACGCAAAAATACCATCTGCTATGCCTAGAAGCTTGATTCCAGCTCCTCCGCATTGAGCCATGGATTCAACCAGTATCATACCTGGAATAATTCCTGCTTCAGGAAAACTTCCTTTAAGCCACTCATCTTTTTGCGAAAAGATTTTAGTTGCAATAATCCCGGTTTCCGTAGATGACAATATTTTATCAACAAAAAGAAAAGGATCCCTGTGGGGTAGCAATTCCGTCATATTAGTCAGTTGCATTTTCATAACGTAATTCGGAGGTTTTTTTGTAAAATCAATATAGTATTTTTAGTATAGACCTGAGTTCGATTAATAATTAATGTAAAAAGAGGAAGGTTTTTGCATGAAAAAAGTAGATAAAGCCACGAATTATAGTTATATTTAAGTATCTGAAATTCAAATATTTAACTGATATTCCATGACTCTATCTACCGATA
>JBMDXP010000058.1:0-34899 GCA_048819475.1 Algoriphagus sp. | reverse complement strand
ACTGGAAAATCCAAAAACAGTATTTTTGAGCTAGCCTCAGCCCCACCATCTTCTACGTTGCCCTCATTCGAAGTATAAGCATACATCATCATTCGGACGCCTTGAAGCTGGTACAGCTGAGACTTTTTCAGCAAGCCCTAAGTATCCCTTTGGCAGGTTTTTCAGTGGATTTTAGCTTTTCTTATCAGTATCCAGGATTCTGATCCGCATTGGAAAGAGAGGAGTTGTTGTCCAACTCTACAGTAGGTATGGGAAGCAGGTCGTTCCGTGAGGAGAATCCAGCTATAGGTTCGGACTGTAAAAAACCCAGCCTTCTCCATCTTCTGATATCCCTGTTGCGTACCTGCTCACCGGGCATCTCCACTTGTCGTTCATGCTGGATGGCTATTCTCGTCTGCTCACGGGTGCCAGTGGGGTATTGTGCAGTGGGGTATTCCGGCATCTGGACATCTGCCCTGTTCCGTGTAGCATTGAGGTATGGAAGTGCTGCCGCAGGACCTGAGGTCTCATTTTCAACTTCTGCCATCATCAGCAATACATCTGCATAACGGATAGACCTGAAGTTTATACCTGATTGATTGTTTTCGTTTTGTTGCTTATAGATCATCTGATACTTTCTCCAGCTGGGTTTCGAATTATCTCCCTGTACATCAGATGAGGAAAGCACACTGGACCCGTTGTTAAACCGATCCCCTATTCTATAGAAATTATAGCTTTTTCGTGGGTCTTCTTTGGGCGTAGTTTCAAATGCAGCGACCAGATTGCTTCCCGGGATCACATTTCTCCATGCATTGGGTCCGTATTCCTGACCCCGGAATGTGACTTCTGCGATATCGGTACCATCCGCATTCCATGCGCCCGCATCACCGAATTCGACAGAAAACTGGATTTCCCAAATTGATTCACTGTTGTTTTCTGTTTCTTCCTCGAAATTATCCAGGTATCTGTTTGTCAACTGATATTGGTTGGAGTTGATTATTTCTGTCAGATAAGGTTTGGCTCCGGCAAAATCCCCCATGAAAAGGAGCAGTTTTGCAGCCAGGGCTTGTGCGGCACCCTTACTGGCTCTTCCGACATCTGCATTGGAATAGGCACTGCGAAGAGGAAGGAGGGAGATTGCTTCATTGAGATCGCTCAGCGCCTGATTGAAAGACTCTTCCTGGGAAGACCTGGGGAGTCCTTCGGGGGAAGTAACTGTCGCAGTCATCAAAGGTACCCCTCCCCACATGGTGGAGAGCTCATAGAAGGCCAAACCTCTCAGGAAATATGCTTCTCCGATTACTCTGCTACGGAGCTCTTCGGTAATATTTTCGGTGGCAGTTCCGGCATTCTCCAGCACCAGATTGGCTCGGTGTATAATCCGATACCATCCTATCCAGTTCGCTTCTATCTGGGGATTAGAGGCATCAAACACATGGTTAAGCAGTTGCGCTCTGGGTGCTTCCAACTGTGCGCCGCCACTTTCCACATCATCTGATAGGAGGTCATGTAGAAAGAAGTATTCCCTGTTATACAGATTGTTGGCCTGTAAGCCGGCATACACTGAGTTTACAGCTGCCACCAGTTGTGGTCCCGTACGGTAAAATGTCTCTGTTCCGAGTTGGTTTGGATTTATCGGATTCAATATTTCTTCATCGCAGGCCACCAGACACCAAGACAGTGTAAGTGCCAGAAGTATAAATCTTGCTTTCATATGCGTCATGCTCGATTTCATGTGGATTTGTTTTTTTCTTGTTTTCGCATTCTGCGCAACTGCTCCTTGGCCAGAAGCCACTGGAGATTCCTGGTGAGCGGATACGGAAGAGGTCAGGTTAGATTTTTTCATGATAAGTAGGGTTTAAAAAGTTACCTGGATTCCGCCCATCACAGTCCTCGCTGAAGGAAACTGTCCGTAATCTATCCCTGTACCCAAAGAGGCGTTGATATCTGTACGCACTGAAATTTCGGGATCATATCCGGAATAATTGGTGAATGTCAGCAGATTTTGGGCTGAAACATATACACGCAGTCTTGAGATCGCTCCCCGGCTGAATGACTCCAGAGCTGCAGTTGGGATACTGTATCCAATTGAGATATTCTTAAGTCTCAAGTAAGATCCATCCTCAATAAATCTTGAACTTGCCCGGGCATTTCTGTTAGGATCCCCGGAAATGGCACGCGGTATATCGGTATTGGTGTTTGTCGGTGTCCAACGGTCCAGAACCGCTGTGCTTGCATTGAATAGCCGGGTCATGCCTTCGGTATGGTATCTGATATTGCTGAAAATCTCATTACCGTAAACTCCCTGCCAGAACATGGTAAAATCAAATCCTTTGTAGGAGGCATTGACATTTAATCCATACGTGAAATCAGGAAGGTAATGTCCCAGATAGGTTCTGTCATTGGCATCAATAACTCCGTCATTGTTAATGTCACGGAACTTAATGTCCCCCGGAGCTGCATCAGGCTGGATACTGGTGTCTTCACCGTTCTGGAATATGCCATCTGCTATCCATCCGTAGAAGTAGGCAATGGGTCTTCCCTCTTCGGTCAATGTCATCGCATCACCCTGGAACCCAGGACCGAAAATCGTGTTGCCACTTCCCAGGGAAACAAGCTCATTGTTGATAAATCCCATATTTCCATCTAGGGCCAGCCTGAAATCACTTGTCTCATAGCGGTAACCCAACGTGAGTTCTACCCCATCATTCCTTACGGTACCCACATTGGCCACCGGTGCACCGTCATATCCCAAAGAAGGGGGGATCGGTACTCCGAGAATCATATCTTCTGTGGTATTTTGAAACCACTCTACAGATAAACTTAATTTGTCAGAGAATAAGCCCAGATCCAATCCGATATTCTTCATTTTGGTTGTTTCCCATTTTAAGTCCGCATTGGCCAACGCAGAAATGGTACTGGCCGACTGTAGACTTCCATCGAAATTATAGAACATATTGGAGTTGAGGGTGCCTTGGTATACATAATCCCCGATCCGGTCATTTCCGGTTTCCCCATAGCTACCTCGAATTTTCAGATCGCTGATAGCTGTCAGGTTTTGCATAAAATTCTCCTGACTGATTCTCCATCCTACAGACAGTGATGGGAAAGTCCCCCACTTGTTATTCGGACCAAATCTCGAGCCTCCATCTCTACGGATGCTGGCACTGACCAGGTATTTCTGATCAAAGTCATAGTTAATACGGCCTATGTAGGAAATCAGTGCATATTCTGTCCTGCTACTGGAAGTGGTCTGGTTCTCTACTCCCTGGAGTTCCCGCACATCATTGGTAAGGAAATTTTGCCCGTTTCCAGTAAGGCTGGAGAAGGTGGATGTCTGTCTTTCCACTACTCCGAGTACGTCAAAATGATGTCTGTCTATATCCAGGGAATAGGTAAGCTGATTACTGATCAGCGGGGATACAAAAGTAGACCTTGTCTGTGAAATGGAGGCAAACGGCTGTAAGCTGAAATCCCCTGCATCAAAACTCGGAGAGTATTCGAATGAATTCCCCATTCCGACATCCAGCCCCACCATGAATTTATAGTCCAGCCCTTTCAACAGGTTGACGTTTACATAGGCGGATCCGAGTATTTTGTAATCCTGGGTGTTGTTTCTCCTCAATTCTGCATTGAGCACGGGGTTTTCCGGATCGGATCCGTCTATACGGTCCGGAGCTCTGAACCCACCTGGGCGGGAAGCATCCCGTACGGGAATATAAGGAACCTGCTTCACGATATGTTCGATCTGGCTTCTTCCGCCTGTGAATGGTTCATTGTTTCGGTTGGAATGGGCTATGGTCAGTGTCTGACCGATTTTCACCCTTTCGTGCACTTTGAATTCTGTATTGGAGCGAAGTGACACACGTTCGAAATCTGTACCCCTCATTATCCCTTCCTGGCCAAAATACCCCACAGAAAAATTATAGAGTACATTGTCTGTACCTCCTGAAATGGATAGGTTATGATCCTGAATAGGGGCTGTACGGAACATTTCTCCCTGCCAGTCTGTATCTACATTTGCAAACTCACCCAGGTTGTCAAATCTGCCTGGCACCGGCTCACCAGCATTTCCGAGCAGTTCTCTGCCAAATGCGATGTATTGGTCCCTGTTAAGAAGATCCAAGGTTTTCCAGGCACTTTGCGTACCGCGGTAAGAATCAAGAGTCACTACAGGTCTGCCTATTTTCCCCTTTTTGGTAGTTACCAAGACTACCCCATTTGCACCTCTTGATCCATAAATGGCTGCAGTAGAGGCGTCTTTGAGTATCTCTATGGATTCGATGTCCGCCGGATTAATCTGGTTAAGCCCTCCGGCAGGCATTCCATCTATGACATACAGAGGTTCATTGTTACCCACAGTACCTATCCCCCTTATTCTTACCAAAGGCTCAGTACCCGGAGATCCCGAATTCGTGACGCTAACTCCCGCTGCCCTTCCCTGCAGTGTGGAAGCTAGACTGGGAACAGGTAAAGCTCTGATCTCCTCGGATCCGACCGAGGAAATTGCCCCTGTTACAGTGGCCCGCTCCTGGGTACCATAGCCTACTACCACTACTTCAGATAAGGAGGATAAATCTTCTTCAAGCACGACGTTGAATGTTGTGGTATTTCCTACTCTTACTTCTTTGCTGTCATATCCGATAAATGAAAATACCAGAATGGATTCCTGGGAGGGAACTGTAAGGGTGAAGTTTCCATCCAGATCTGTTGCTACACCGATTGTTGTGCCCTTGACCAGCACATTGACACCCGGCATTGTTTCATCTGTCGTTGACTTCACCTGTCCCCTTATTTCGATTCCTTGTGCATGAACGGCTCCTGCAATAAAGAGAAACAGCATGGATAGGATCAGGATACGGGAGGGGAAGTGCCACCGTACCACTGCCTGTGGTTTAGGGTAATTAGTTTTAACCATAATAGTTTGGGTTGATACTGATACCTTCGATCAGTATGGTTTGAGATTAGGTTTTTGCAATTAGACTGAATAAAGTACCTAAACTAATAAGTAATAGTTGGTAATCAAAAATTTAAATCTGAAAATGGCTGATAAATTTAATAAGTACTACCGTTAAATTTAATAAGTACTACCGTAAATCCGATTAATTTTAACTAAGTATCATTGTATGATGTAAGTTTTTGTTAGTTGATTATATTTACCCGCTACTTTCAATGTGTCATCACAAGAGCCCGGCGTTTTTTGATCCGATCTCCCAAGAAGGAATCAAATGCTGTCAGAAAGGCGACTCAAAACAAAAAGCGATGCTGATTTATTTGAATTTTTTTGTAAAATCCAGATTCCTGATCGTACTACTCTTGCTCACAGGGTGTGATTTTAGGTCTGCCCACAATACCCTTTTTGATCGGCTTAAACACAATCAAACTGGCATAGATTTTTCAAATCAACTAATAGAATCAGACACGTTCAACGTAATAGATTTTGACTATATCTACAATGGTGCGGGAGTAGGCGTAGCAGATCTGAATGGGGATGGATTGCCGGATATTTTTTTTGGGGGGAATCAAGTCAGTAGTAGGCTATATCTGAACCTGGGGAATTTCAACTTTAAGGATGTAACGGTCGAGTCCATGGTAGGGACAGAGTCGTGGGTAGAGGGGGTTACTTTCGTGGATATCAACAGTGATGGGTTGCTCGATATTTACCTTTCCGTATCCAACCATTCTGGGTCTGAAAACCCCAATCTTTTATTTGTAAACAAAGGAACCGATCAGAATGGAGTTCCATTGTTTGAAGAACAGGCCAAGCGCTATGGACTCGATTTGGTTGGGTACTTCACCCAAGCTGCTTTCTTTGATTTTGACCGCGATGGAAACTTAGATTGCTACCTGCTCTCAAATGCATTGGAATCTTTTCAGAGAAATACCAGCAGACCCAGAATCACGGATGGAAGTGGTGCCAGTAACGATTTCCTTCTCCGGAACAATGGGCTGGGCAGATTTATAGATGTGACCCACGAAAGCGGAGTCCTCTTTGAAGGATATGGACTTGGTCTTGTAATCACGGACGTCAATGGCGATCATTGGCCGGATATCTATGTGGCAAATGACTTTCTCTCAAACGATGTCCTCTATATCAACCAGCAGGACGGTACGTTCCGAAATGAAATACCACAACGTATCGATCATCAGAGCTTCAATGCGATGGGAGTTGATGCTGGTGATATCAATGGCGATGGGTGGGTGGATTTGGTGGTGTTGGATATGTATCCTCCTGATAATTACCGGCAGAAGACCATGTTCAGCCCTACAGAAAACTATAATCAGTACCGGGCCAATCTGGATAGGGGATACGAACCGCAGTATGTCCGGAATACCCTTCAGCTGAACCGCGGTGACGGGACATTTGCGGAGATAGGGGAAATGGCAGGGGTATCACAGACGGACTGGAGTTGGTCGCCTTTACTTGCTGATTTTGACTTGGATGGAAACCCGGATCTTCTTGTCTCCAATGGGTATGGAAAGGATATTACCGATCTGGATTTTATAAATTTCTCAAACAACATGGGGCCTTTCATGACCCCTGAGGACCGGAAGCAGATTCTTCTGGAAGGACTCGGTAAATTGAAGGAAGTAAAACTTAAAAATTACGCCTTTAGAAACACCGGGGATTTGACCTTTGAAGATGTGTCTGAGGCCTGGGGGATCGATGACCCGGCTATCACAAACGGAATGGCCTACGCGGATTTGGATGGGGACGGGGATCTTGACCTGGTGACCAACGAGCTTAACAGTAAGGCTGGAGTTTTCCGGAATAATTTACTGGAAGGTCAAAGGACAGGGCAGAATAATTGGCTGAAGATCAAACTAAAAGGCGATTCGAAGAATTTGTTTGCAATCGGTGCCAAAATACAGCTGTTTCTGACCGAAAATGACCGCGGGAAAATACTTACCCATGAGCACCAGCCCAGCAGGGGGTATAAATCGGCCATGCTGGATGATACCCTATTCGGTCTGGGAAAATCCGGAGAGGTAGATTCTATCCGCGTTATCTGGCCTGATGGTAAATTGACAAAACTGCCTGGAACAACACCGAATCAATTGGTTGAAATTGCCTATTCCGCTGGCTTAGAAGAAGCACCTCCAGCTGAATTACATGCTCATCTCAAATATGAGGAAGTTTCTGAGCAGCTAGGAATTCACTATGAACCTCAGCTGATTCCACATGAGGATTTCAATAGGCAGATTCTTTTGCCGATGAAACACAGTACGCTGGGGCCAGGGGTGGCTGTGGGTGATATTAATGGGGATAATCTGGAGGATTTTTACCTTGCTGGAAGCGCCGGATCACCCGGGCAACTGTTTATTCAAAAACCCAATGGGCAATTTGCCCAGTCAGCCTTGGAAGGATCAGGCACCTCCGATGAGATGGGTGCGCTGCTGTTTGACGCAGATGGGGACGGGGACCTGGATCTCTATGTGGTGGCCGGAGGAAGCCGGTTTGAAATCGGTCATACGTCTTATCAGGACAGGCTTTATATCAATGACGGGATGGGTCGCTTCAGTCTGGCTTCCGATAGGATTCCAGAAATGACAGGTTCTGGATCAGTGGTGAGGGCAGTAGATTTTGACCGGGATGGAGATTTGGATTTGTTTGTAGGTGGAAGGATACAGCCAGGACGCTATCCAGAATCACCGAGGTCTTATTTACTTGAGAATAAAGAAGGGATATTTATCGATGTAACGGCAGATAAGGCCCCGGAGCTTCTACAGGCAGGGATGGTCAGCGATGCCTTGTGGACTGATGTGGATCAGGATGGAAATGTGGATTTGCTGGTAGTGGGTGAATGGATGCCCATTACAGTATTTCAAAACAAAAAGGATGCTTCGGGGGTGAGGTTTGAATCTGTGGTTATACAAGGTCGTGACTGGAATTCTTCTGGATGGTGGAACAGTATTACGCCTTTGGCATTCATTGATGGAAAAGGTCCTACCTATGCTCTGGGTAATCTGGGGGAAAACTCCAGATGGAAAGCCTCACAGGAGAAAGCCTTGGAGTTACATTTTGGGGATTTTGATAAAAATGGAAGTGTGGATCCTGTTTTGTTTCATTATGCTGGGGATACAATGTTTCCTTTGGCTTCAAGGAATCAACTAGTGGGACAGGTTCCCAGGTGGAGAAACAGGTTCCTGGCTTATGGGGAATTTGCCAGGATATCCCGGGACCGGTTTTTTGATGAGGAAGAGAAAGAGCTAGCGGAAATCCTGCAAGCAAAGGAATTCCGGTCAGGAATACTTTATGCAGGGGATTCTGTCTCGTTCAGCCCGTTACCCAAAGAAGCCCAGTTTTCCAGGATATTTGGAATGGTTGAATTGCCCGATGGCTTGCTGTATGCCGGTAATTTTTATGGGAACGAGACTGTGACGGGAAGAAATGATGCCGGGAGAGGAGGTTTGATCACTTTTACAGAACATGGGAATACTATGCAGCATTCCCCAGTCTTACCTGTTCCCGGTGAAGGAAGAGCCATGGCATGGTTGATAGGAGCGGGTGGAGATCCCATCCTTCTGGTAAGCAGGTATAATGGCCCATTACTAGCCTTCAGAATAGGGCTGGGTGATAGAAGAACAATAAGTGTCTCAGCTGATGACCAAGAAATTCTTATCTATAGGCGATCCGGTCCGCCTTTGAAAAGAGAACTGTATTATGGTACTGGCTATTTGTCACAGTCCTCCAGAAAAGTGATACTCGATCGGGATGTAGACTCTATCCAGGTAGTAAACAGCAGAGGGGTTTTACGAACGGTTGTTTTCTAATTCCGGTATGGAAAAAAGAATGAATTCCGGAGCAACGTAGACCTCTTAATTAGCCGTATCCCGGAAGATGGAAGCCAACTTTCATAAATGGTTCCCTTTAGTGGATGAAGAAGCAGGCAACAGCGACGGGGGGATGATTTGTTGGGCAATTAAAATGTTTTTTGCTGATTCGATATATATTTGTATATATAACGGTGGATATGAGAATAGTTTCACTTAGTTTTTCTGCATGTGCTTCTCTGTATTGCGCTGCTGACTTCCGGTATTTCGTTGGATTGAAAATGGAGTTCTGGATATGCTCCCATCACTCTAGCAAGGATTAAAATGGGTGGGGCTGATGTACAGATATATCGGATGGGAGTGATAGTAATATCCCTGTTTTTGGCCACAGTATTATTCTCGTTTGTGCTTTCTGACGCATCGGAGCCCGAGCCTTACAAACTTGACTATCCTGTATATTTTGGAGGTCGTTTTCCCATTCCTGAGGATAATCCATTGACTAAGCAGGGCGTTTATCTGGGAAGGATGTTGTTTTATGAACCCCGACTATCAAAAGGTAATCAGATTTCCTGCGCAAACTGTCACCAGCAAAACCTTGCCTTTACAGATGGAAAGCAATTAAGCGAGGGGGTCGGGGGATCTCTTACCAAGCGAAACTCCATGTCACTCACCAATCTGTTATGGGTAAGGAATTTTTTCTGGGATGGACGCTCAAACAGTCTGGAATCCCAGGCAGTATTCCCCCTTACCGATCCCCATGAGATGGGACAATCGATGGAAGAGTCGGTCAAAAAGCTCCAGGAATCAGATGTATATCCGCTCCTTTTCAAAAAGGCGTTTGGTTCATCAGAAATTAATGCAACGGCAATAGTGAAGGCTATCGCACAGTTTGAGAGAACCCTTATTTCCTCCAATTCAGCTTACGACCGCTACATCAATGGCACCTACTTGCCTTCTGACCAGGAATTGAGAGGAATGGCGTTATTTATGAATGGTCCCTCTCCCCAATCCGGTATCCGTGGAGCTAATTGTGGTCATTGCCATGGCACGCCTAAGCTGTTTAAAGAGTTGTTTCATAACAATGGGCTGGATACATTGGCAAAGGATGTAGGAAGGATGTCGTTTACCGGTCAGCAAATGGATCTTGGCCGTTTCCGTGTTCCAACTTTACGGAATATTGCCCTCACCTCACCTTATATGCATGATGGGAGATTCCAGACACTAGAAGAAGTCCTTGACCACTACAACGAGCATATTCAGCCCAGTAGGACCTTGAGTCCGTTTATTTCTACCGTATCGAATGATATGGACGGAAAAACTCTTGCACTTACCGAGAGTGAAAAAAGGGACATTATCGTCTTTCTCCAGCTGCTTACCGATTCTGTTTTTATAACCAATCCTGAACTCTCAAACCCTCATATCAGCAATGCTAAACCCTAATCTTCGTGCGATGAATAGCATAATTCATACTCCTGTTCTTATTTTGGTGTTTTTTGCGGGTTCTTTATCATCACTGGCTCAGGTGACAGACAAACCTTTCTTTACTGTGGAGGGAGAAGTCTTGAGGCCTTTGAAATTGACGGAGGAGGATTTAGCAATGAGTTTTGACGAAATAATCTTGAAAACCAAAGGCATGGATAGTCAGGAGCTTACTTTCAAAGGAGTGCTGCTAGCTGCTATTCTTGACTCGGCAGGCGTGACTCTGGGGCGTGACTTGAGAGGGGAAAATCTGGTGAAATACATCCTGGTCAGCGCAGCAGATGGCTATGAGGTGATTTTTTCCCTCCCTGAAATAGACCCTGAATTCACTGATGAATCGGTCATCCTTGCCTATCAGGTGAATGGAAAACCTTTAGCTCCCGGAGAAGGTCCGTTCAGGATAATCGCTTCCGGAGATAAAAGGGCTGCACGATGGGTCAGGGAAGTAACTAGGATTAAAATTGTATTCACCAAAGAATGACTGGTAAACGCACATGCTCTATGATGAAATGTAAGAGACTTGCCGTGGTAATAATACTCATGTGTGTGGGGACACATGCCGGCGCACAAAATTCTGAAAAGATAGTGATCGCGGCGGCAGCTGACCTGAAGTTTGCACTGGATTCTATTATTACCGTGTTTGGTAAGCAGGATAATAGGTCTGTTCAAGTGACCTATGGTTCTTCCGGTAAATTATATGAGCAACTATCCCATGGAGCCCCCTTCGATATCTTCTTTTCGGCGGATATCAATTATCCAAAAATGCTACAGCAAAATGGACATACTGCCTCAGAAATTTATGAATATGGTATCGGGAGAATTGTACTATGGAGTAAAAAGGTGGATGTTTCTCAGGGGATGAATGCTTTGCTATCGCCTGGCGTGAAAAAAATCTCAATTGCAAATCCAGCGCATGCACCCTATGGAAAGCGCGCTGAGGAAGCACTCAACTATTTTGGACTGATGACCAAAGTAAGAGACAAGCTTGTATTTGGCGAGAATATTTCCCAAGCTGCCCAGTTCATCACTTCCGGTGCGGCAGATATAGGAATTGTGGCACTTTCATTGGCAGTGTCTCCCAATATGAAGAAAGAGGGAGGAACTTATTACCTCATCCCAGAGCAGAGTCACCAGCCTTTGGAGCAGGGCATGGTAATCACCCGGTATGGGGGAGATAAGTTATTGGCTGTCAAGTTTATGGATTTTGTAAAAAGTAAGACCGCTGATGATATTCTGATTTATTATGGATTCACCAAACCCTGATCGGGATGCTGGACTTTGAGCCTTTTTATCTTACTGTCAAGTTAGCTGTCACTACTACCGTCATACTTTTTGCTATCGGAGTTCCTTTGGCTTATTGGTTGGCTTTCAGCCAATCACGGTTTAAAGTGATTCTGGAGGCATTGGTAGGATTGCCATTGGTACTTCCTCCCTCCGTGCTTGGTTTTTACCTGTTACTTGCTTTCAGTCCGGAAAATGTATTCGGCCGTTTTCTTGAGACGTATTTCGATGTACGTCTGGTGTTTACATTTCCGGGACTGGTTCTGGCGTCTGTGATCTACAGCCTGCCATTTATGGTGCAGCCAGTACAGTCCGGTTTCTCCATGCTTCCGAAGAGTCTGATTGAATCGTCCTACCTCTTGGGTAAAGACAGGCTGACCACACTGTTCAGCGTATTGATGCCTAATATCAAGAATGCATTACTTACCGGCTGTATCCTGTCCTTTGCCCATACCATGGGGGAATTTGGGGTGATTCTCATGATAGGAGGCAATATACCCGGGGAAACCCGTGTGGTCTCACTGGCTATATACAATGAGGTCGAATCCATGAACTATCTCCAGGCCAATATTTACTCAGCCATTCTGTTGGGCTTTTCATTTCTTGTGCTTACTTGTGTTTATATCCTAAACCACCGTATGCTGAAAACGCATTCCCATCATGATTGAAATAGCTGTCAAAAAGGAACTTCATGGGGCAGACGGAGCTATTAATCTGCATTTTGAAACCAGTATCCAACCGGGGGAATTAGTGACAATTTATGGAAGTTCCGGAGCAGGAAAAACCAGCATATTGAGAATGCTTGCCGGATTGCTGAATCCTGACACAGGTGTGATCAGGTGTAAAGGTCTTGTCTGGTTTGATAAGGACAGGAAGATAAATGTAAAACCCCAGGCTAGAGGTATTGGGATGGTTTTTCAGGATTACTCTCTTTTTCCGAATATGACGGTGCGGGAAAATCTTGAATTTGCATTGGACAAGACCCAGGATAAGGGTGTCGTAGATGAACTCTTACTCCTGACAGAGCTTACAGGGCTGTCAGGGAGAAGACCATCTGTTCTTTCGGGTGGCCAAAAGCAAAGAGTAGCACTGGCCCGGGCTTTGGTAAGAAAGCCTAAACTCCTGCTGTTGGACGAGCCTTTTTCAGCGTTGGATGTGGAAATGCAATCCAAATTGCAGGACTATATCTTACAGGCACACAGGGAATTTGGACTTACCACGCTATTAATCAGCCACGATATCCTCGAGGTCGTCAAAATGTCGCGGCGTGTCATCGTATTGAAAGATGGTAAAATTGACAAAGAAGGTTCCCCGGAAGACGTACTTCCGTTGGCAGGTCTGAGGGAGTTCTTCGAAAAAAACTTCCGGTAGAAAGGAAGGTTTTTTTTGAAATGAAGGAATTTCCAGGGCTTCTGGTAGCAGTAAAGCCAAAAAAACCTGTGTCGGTGCCAAGCCATGCTGATGGCCAAGTCAAGCAGGACTTTGATTAGGGACCAGTTGGCTATCATAGCCTCTGAGGTATATCGTGGCAATCAGGCTCTGTCCTTGTCGGCAAAAAACCGGTTACCAGCTCATGGTGTTTGTCAGGTATCCATAACAGACGGGACTGTAGGGTACAAACCCACCTCCAGTTCCCCGCAGGTATTGAGGGTTTAATCCCCCGTGTTAGGGAATGTTGTCAGCTGTTGCTTACTCTCCCATCAATTCCTTCTCGAGATTGTCGAGGGATTTGCCTTTGGTCTCAGGGAGAACAAAGTAGATCACGATGAAACCAAATGCACAGATGCCTCCATACAGCCAAAAATTAGTAGCCCACCCCAAATTCTCCCGGATTGCGGGAAAGAAGTAGGTAAGGGAAAAATTGCCAACCCAGTGTGCCAAGGCTCCGATGGATATGGCTGCACCTCTTATCCGGGCTGGAAAAATCTCCGATAATACCACCCAAAGTAATGGGGCCAGGGTGAAGGAGTAGAACATGACATTAGCCAAAACGAGAAGCACTACCCATGTTCCTCCCTGCTCAATATAAAACGAATAACCGATAAGCAGGTATAGAAGAGACATAGCGGAAGTACCGATAAGCAGGAGTTTCTTTCTTCCGAATTTATCTACAGTGAGTAAGGTGATAAATACCGATAGAACCATCACCGAGCCGATCACGACTATATTGAGCATCATCTGCTTCAGGTTATATCCAGCTGCCTGGAAAATATCCGATGCATAGTAAATCACCACATTGATGCCGCTCCACTGCTGGAGAAACGCGAGAAATATTCCGATACCGAGAAGCTTGATTACTCTTCCATGCAGAAGTTCCCGGAAATTTACCATCGATTGCTCTTCTTTAAGACTTGCCTTTGCATCAATGATGGCTTTTGCAGCGTAGTCTGGGCCACCTATTCGCTCCAGGATTTTTCTGGCTTTTTTTTCCTCTTTGTTTTTGATCAGCCACGGCGCACTTTCCGGAGCCAGAAACATCAGCACGAAGAACAACATGGCCGGAATCACTTCCAGTCCAAACATCCAGCGCCATCCATAAAGCCCGCTCCAGCTCTCTGCAATCATGGCAAAGGTGGCATTATCCGGTAAATCCACATCGAGTATGGAGATCTGCCAGTTGATAACTTGAGCCAGAAGTACTCCGATCATAATCAGGAGCTGGTTGATGGTGACCATTTTTCCGCGTTTTTCCGGAGGGGAAAGCTCAGCTATGTACAGCGGTGATAGATTCAGGGCAATGCCCATGGCCACGCCTCCTACGATACGGTAAAAATTAAAAGCTGCAAAACTCTCTGCAAGGGCTGTTCCGATAGCTGAAAGGGAAAAGAGGAAGCCTGAGAAAATCAGCAGGCGTTTTCTCCCCAGCCGGTCACTCAAGAGGATACAAAGGGACGCTCCGGCCATACATCCAACTAAGGCAGAACTGGTTCCCCAGCCTTGATCTGCCGCAGAAGTAATAGCAAAGTAAGGTTCATAAAAAGGTTTGGCCCCGCCGATGACTACCCAGTCGTAGCCGAAAAGAAAACCTCCCAGAGCGGCTGTCAGAGTGATCAGCCAAATGTATTTTTTATTGTAGCTAGGAGTAGGTGTCATAGGATTGGGCATAAAGTCTATGGAATTGAACCTAAAAAATACCGGAATTTTCGGGATCAGCAATCCTGTAGTCTGGGATCAGTAGGGATAATATCCTGCTGAAATAAATTAAAACCTAGAAAATGCGATCAGTAAAGAGGAGGGTGTATATCCCATTTTGGGATGATTGAAAATAAATTCTTATTTATTCTACAAAAATAGAAGATATATATTACTTTTACTTTCGTAGGACAAATTAAAGTACGGATGAAAGGATCATATTTAGGAGAATTGGAAGAGCTCATTCTGTTGACAGTGGGGGTGTTATATCCCGAGGCTTATGGTGTTTCTGTGATGGATGAGCTCAAAAACCAAGCGGGTCGGTCTTTGAATATAAGCGCAGTGCATTCTGTGATGACCCGTCTGGAGGATAAAGGGTATTTGAGATCACATATGGGGGAACCCACGGTGGAGCGGGGAGGAAGGAGGAAGCGGATTTTTACGATTACTGCTGCGGGCAAAAATGTGCTCGAAGAAAGCCAGGCCCTAAGGAATCAACTTTATGCGATGATTCCCAAGTCGGCATTCGAATTCAAACTTTCCTAGGCTGCCCTGACCACCATGAAACAAAAACCTCCAAGATGGGCAGATAGATTTCTTGTATGGTATTGTAGGGAAGATCTTCTTGATGAGATACAGGGTGATATCTACGAATTATACGATAGGAATAAGAATAAAAGGGCTGCGAATTGGCAGTTTGTGTGGAATGTCATCCGTTTTTTTAGGATAAAAAATATCAAGAAGAAAAGTTCAGAAACGTACTCAAATATCATCACAGCCGCTATGCTGAAAAATAACCTCACCGTGTTTGTAAGGAATTTCCGAAGAAATCCCAGCCATTCTTTACTGTCAATTTTCGGCTTGTCCATTGCCTTTAGTTGTGTCTTACTGATTAGCCTCTGGGTGATCAATGAGTTTTCCTTTGATAAATTCCACAAGGATTCGGGAAACCTCTATAAGGTAATCAACCACGTAGAAACGAATGGCTCATTCCGGACTGAATTTACAGCAGGCTTCAATATGAATGCTGAGAGCA
Organism: Algoriphagus sp.; assembly: GCA_048819475.1. Taxonomy (GTDB): domain Bacteria; phylum Bacteroidota; class Bacteroidia; order Cytophagales; family Cyclobacteriaceae; genus Algoriphagus. The sequence goes on along the minus strand of JBMDXP010000058.1, from coordinate 19,217 downwards.
TACCCGAAGTGGAAGAGATCACACATGTATCTACAGGGTCCAGATGGCCACATGAACTGTGTTTCTGGCCAGAAAACGGAGGTGGGGAATGTATTTATTTTAACGGGGTTTATGCAAGTCCAAGTCTTTTTTCCACCTTCTCTTTCCCTATTCTGAGCGGTGATCCAGATCCCCTGAATGATGTTGCACAGATTGCCATCTCAGAGAAAATGGCTAAGACACTGTATGGTGAAGAAATCCCCGTAGGAAAAATCATTAAGATCGACGGCTCCAAGGAAGTGGTTATAGCGGCTGTCTTTCAGGATATTCCCTCACAGTCTTCCATCCAATTTGATTTTGCGCTTCCATTTTCGATCTATCAAAGGCAGACAGGAATCAGTGATGCAACCCTGCAGTCCTGGTTTTTTGATGTGTACCTAAAAACAGGGTCTAAAGTGCCTGCTGGACAACTTACAGATAAACTTAATAATCCCGCAGTGATAGGGGAAGATTATTTGTCTAAAAGAACCTCGTATGAAGCGGTTCCATTTGCTGAATGGCATTTGAACAATGCCTATGAAAATGGAAAGAATGCCGGTGGCCGAATTGATTATGTGAGGCTCTTTATCCTTATCGCGTTGCTGGTGTTGACAATGGCGGTCATCAATTTTGTGAATCTATCCACCGCCAAAGCTACTTTGAGAGCAAAAGAAATCGGTGTAAGAAAGGCAATTGGAGCAGTAAGAAGCAGTTTGGTCACTCAGTTTATGAGTGAATCATTTCTGCTGGTTTTTAGTGCATTCCTGCTGGGGATTGCCTGGACGGTACTTGCCCTTCCCCAGTTTAACCAAATGATCGGCGAATCCCTTTCCCTGTCTCTGATAGGAGGTTCGAACCTACTTTACATGCTGGCCTTTCTGATTTTGATTGCACTTCTTGCAGGACTATATCCGTCCTTCGTGATGTCTTCCTTCCAGTCTGCCAGAATTCTGAAAGGATCTGGATCCGGTAAGTTGAACGGCTCTATGAATATCCGTAAAGTGCTGATGACGGTTCAGCTGTTTCTCTCCATCGGCATCACCTTATTCAGCACGGTGATTTATTTTCAGTTGGACTTTATCCGCCATAAGAATCTGGGTTTTGACAGGGAGAATATGATCCGGTTAGAGCCTAGCTACAGACTGCTCAAAAGCTATGATGCCTTCAAAAGTGAAGCGCTTAAAAGCGACGCGGTCATAGACATGGTCGCTGCAAATGCAAATCCTATGATTATAGGCAATAATACAATCGCCGTGGACTGGGCAGGCAAATCACCCGATTCCCAAACAAGTTTTCAGACTATTGGGGCCTTAGAAAATTTCAGTGAATTATTTGGCCTGCAAGTGCTGGAAGGAAGACCTTTTTTGACCCAAAAACAGACAAAAGATTCGCTTGCTACGGAGGCTTTGATCACAGAGACAGCGGCAGCCTATTTTGGTTTTGAAAATCCCATTGGTGAAAAAATAAGAATCCATGATTATCTGGACTGTGAAATCGTGGGGGTGGTAAATGATTTGCATACCGGCTCCCTGAGAGAAACTATTCAGCCTCTGATTATCTATAGAAGCCCAATCGAACAGCTTCCCGGTATATATATTAAGTACAAGCCTGGAGAGGCACAGAAGGCGCTTGAGGCGATCAGTAGCTCTTATAAGCTAATCGAACCCGACTTGCTCCTCAAATTCTGGTTTCAGGATGAGACCTTCGATAATTTGTACAAGACTGAATCAACGGCTTCCAATCTGGTTTTGGCATTTTCCCTGGTATCGATAATCATTGCGATTATTGGAATAGTGGGACTGGCTACATTCAATTCCTTGCGGAAAACAAAGGAAATTGGAGTTCGCCGGGTTTTTGGAGCTACTCCGTTTGAATCCCTGCTGGTGTTGGTAAGAGAATTTGTTTGGGTAATGATGATGGCATTGGTAGTGGCTGTTCCAGTCGTATGGTTAGTGTCCCGGCAATGGCTACAGTCCTATGCCTACAGAACTGAAATCCCCTGGGTTTTCTTTATACTTATTGTTGTTGCAGCAGTTCTAGTGATACTGGGCATCATCTGGATCCAAAGCCAGAAAATCATCGCCACTGATCCCACCAAATCTTTGCGAAGCGAGTGAGTTGAAATTTTACGAAAAGCTGACCGGTAGTATTGCGGATTAATGTCTGCGGATGAATTCGGGTTTTATTCAGGAAGTTTGAGAGAACAAAGGCCTTATTAATTTTCTATATAAAGTTCATGTTTCTGTAAATCATAGAGATATGATCCAGACAAATATGTCTCTTTGAATTTTTTCAATTTAGATTTACCCATTTAAAGTAATGGTATTTAGTTGCCCCCTGTCTTCTTGATGAAGCAATTAATCCAGAGGTGTTTCACTGGAGAAACAGATAGATTCTTCCTTTTTAGATTATCCAAAATCTTTGGGTAGATAATAAGACTGATCCATTAATTGCACCGGGCTAAAAATTAAAAACCCTAACTATCAATATTTCGGATAGTTAGGGTTTTGGCTTGCAGAGAGTGGGGGATTCGAACCCCCGGTACAGTTTAACCCGTACGACAGTTTAGCAAACTGTTGGTTTCAGCCACTCACCCAACTCTCTGGATATTTTCTGCTGAAAATCAAATCACTTCCTGGGTAGAAATACGTACCGATAAACTATTGGTTCGTTCTATCCGAAAGCGATGCAAATATAAGTTAATTGGTAAGATTTTAGCAAATCGTAGCCCTATTGCATATCGACTAAATTGGAATTTTGGCTAAAGAGCTGGAAATCAAATAAAATAATTTAGGGCTTAGCGCACCTTTTTGGAAAAAATACCCCATATAAGATATGAAACTGAAAATATCATCCCTTATTTTTACGCGAAACTTTTAATCGTCTAAATAAATATGATTATCAAGACGTATGCAGCCAGTTTTTTAATTGAAGAGAATAGTTCTAAGCCAGGATGTATCTTTGTGAGATCCAATTCGAGCGAAGAACTCCATAGGTTCTTTGGCTCCTTGGTAATCAACAGTGAGCCTAAAGATTCTTTCAATTTCTATGTATCCGCTGCCAAGCAGGAATTTGTCAATGCCCTGATTTTAATGGTTAAAGAAATTGATTATTCGGATTTTCCCCATAAAATTGACTCTTTGCTTGATTCTTGAGGAGCCCATGTCCGTGAAAATATTCCGCCTCTTAGACTAATTCTGCCTATGGATTTCAACTCGAATCCCGGCGGCTACACCACCTCCATGCTTTGATAAAAATCCGTTTTATCTGAATCTTTCCATTAATTTTTTTAATCTTTAAGTATACAAAACTACAGAAGTATCACACAAAGCTTTATACTTTAAATGATTACGGCAAATAGCATAGAGCATCTCATACCTGATTTCTTGATGGAATCGGATCATTTCTACCTGGTTGTGATGAACGTGGAGGGTAGGGTGATGGACGCTAACTTTGCTTTCGAAAAATCAAACGGTGAGAAAAGCGGCAAGGATTTTTTTGAACAGATAGATGAAGCTTCTGCTGCCGAACTCGAAGTGACGATTGATGAGCTGCTTAACTCTCCCAAAGAGAAAAAGCACATGATTTTAAATCACAGTGGGAGTGGTGATCTTGAAGCTACACCGATCTGGTGGGAATTTTCGGTAGTGACTGATTCGGAGATGGATATTCTCGGGCTCATCGGTGCCGGTGTTGAAATCAATTTCCTATCTCAAGAGATGCCTTGGGCTAATCTTGTGGATGTATTACAGTTTGGCAGGATAAGATTAAGTGCAGAATTCTTGGTAGAGGATTGGGACGAGAAGGTGACAGGATGGATAGGTTCTTCTTCTGAGGAATATAGTGGATCATCAATTTCGGAACTTGAACATTTCGATTTTTCACAGGAGCTGGACAAGGCACGTGACATAGTAAAAGGAGCAGGTAAACCTGCTCCGTTTATTCTGCCCAGTAGGGATTCTGCTAAGCATTACTTTGCTTTGCTTTCGGCAACCTCTTTCGGCTATCAGTTGTTTGTGCTGCCACGGATGCCCCAGGTGGTAGAAAAGGAAATGGCCAGGAAATTTGACCAAAACTATTTTGATGTTTTTTCCGGTGCGGTATGGATGATTGATAGGGATCAGGTAGTGATCGGGCTGAACAACGAGGCAGTAAAAGTAGGAAGGTTGTGGGCCGGAAAAGGATTTGGTGAAGGCTCAAAGTTTTCTTTCAAGGGAAACAGGCATTTGGCCGGTGTATCAAAGCAATGCGTGGAGGCACTGGATGGAAAAACTTTTTTCCAGGAAATCCAGTTGGAAGAGAATGGCCGCCTTTTAGGCTCCTGGAGTTTGAAAATAAGCCCGGTTATGGATAAAAATGGGGAGGGTGAAGCTGTTTTGATCCATGCTATGGATATCACGGACTACAAGAGGAACTTGGCTGAACTTGAATCCCAAAATTCCCGGCTGAGAGAGCTGGCTATAAAACCTTCACATATTCTAAGATCACCGCTGTCATCCATGCTTGGTTTATTGGATCTTATTAATTTCAGACAGCTGGATTCGGAAAACCAAAAGTATTTTTCATACCTGAAACCTCTCGCCAAGAAGATGGATGAAGTGATCAGGGCAAACGCCAGAAAAATGTCAACCTTTGATTAGAAATGCCCATGAGAAAAGGTTCTCACACAAGGGAATGATTATCCGGGGCATTCCATCTGACCACTGAAAAAACAAATTATAAACAGATGAAATAGGTGTTAATCTATTTCTGCATGTTGTCATAAGGTCAGTCGGAGACTATCCTCTAGGTTGCATTACTGCCTTGCTGACTTTTTAATCCGGGTTATGTATTAGGTTTCGTTATAGCCTATCCCGATTTTAGTCGGGGCAGGTATTAATTGCAAGAAAATCAGGCTGATTTGAAACTGAGGCTTAGCACCTATATGATGGAGTTGAAAACAGTACAATAATAGAATTACTGATCCCTATTTCAGGTTTAAGTATACTGAAAATCAATAGATTATGAGTGTTTCCAGAGAATGTTTTCTCTTTTGGAAACCGAAAGAATAGCTGCGATGCTCCAACCACTTCATGCTGATTCAAATGATTTTTTTTCAATCCTGATTTTAATGCATGTTTGGCATTGAGCAATACCTAGAACTATCCAGCGATTTGCCAAGTCATTATCAGTCACTCCGGGCCATTGAAAATGTTGCTGTTCTCTTCAAATGTGAGGAGTAGGGGGTCATTCAACATGAATTTACAGAGATATGACGGTCAATGAAATCTAAATTAATTTGAATATCGTAAATTATGGAATAGTAGATGGTTTAATCGGAATTGTCGTATTGCAGCAATAAACAATGATGATATGCGATCTGTTTATAAAAAAACTTAAATGGTATGAAAGAACTATTGACTAGTTTCAAAAAAAGCAGCAATGGAAACGGTGTCGGTGAAGAAAAGGAACGGCAAGGGCTGTTGATCAAAGATGCAATTTTTGTAAGGCATGAAGGATCATTGATTAAGGTGAAGTTTGAAGATATTCTTTGGCTAAAAGGGGATGGAAATTACACCACATTGGTATCTAAAACGTCTGTTTTTTCCGTGAGGAATATTCTTAAGGATTTTGAGCAGGTTTTGCCTATGAGTGAATTTTTGAGGATCCATAAGAGTTATATAGTCCGATTGGATGAGATCAACTCAATAAACACAAAGGAGTTAAAAGTAGGTGGTGATATGGTTCCCGTGGGGAGAACTTTTTATCACAACCTGCTCAGCGGTATCCAAAAGCTCGGAGGAGATTAGTCAATCCAAATCAGGCTGCTGTCCCCATAGCTCAGGAACCTATACCGGTTTTCCAAAGCTTCGTTATAGATTTTTTTCCAATCGTCACCAAGTATGCTTGCTATCAGCAGGATCAAAGTGGATCCGGGTTGGTGGAAATTAGTGATTAATCCTCTTATCATGTGGAAGGAGTAGCCAGGGAAAATAAATATTTCCGTGCTTCCGTATAATGTTTGTATTCCCTTTCTCCCGATATAGTTTAGAATTGCTTCCAAAGACTCTTCCAACGCTGGAATATATGATCTGTCCTCGTAAGGGAAAAGCTTGGATATATGGAAATCCTCTCCTTTGCCTTCAATTAGTTTGACACCGTACCAGTAAAGGCTTTCCAATGTCCGTACTGAAGTAGTTCCTACGGCTACTATATCTTTTGAGCCTTTCAGGAGCTTCTGAATCATTTCAGGCTCTATGACCAGCTGTTCGCGATGCATGGGATGTTCTGTGACATCTTCTGCCTTTATGGGCTGAAAAGTGCCTGCACTTACATGCAGGGTGACTGTTGCTTCTTCAATTCCTTTTTTCCGAAGACGGTCAAAGACTTGGTCTGTAAAATGTAGCCCTGCGGTAGGAGCTGCTACTGCGCCTTCTTTGGAAGAATATACCGTCTGGTAGCGGAATTTGTCCATCGCATCAGGCTTTCTGTTCAAGTAAGGTGGCAAGGGGACTTCACCGCTGGCTTCCACCACATCCACAAAGGGAATCCCATAATCACTCCATGATAGTTCTACCAGTTTCTTCTCCCTGTCCATTAATCTCGCTTCCACTGTCAATTCGCCGGTCTTAAATGGGATTTTCCCTTTCAAAACCTCTCCATCCTTCCATTTTTTTAAGTTGCCTATTATGGTTTCCCATAAGACGGGATGACGGGAGAGCATAACTTCTGGAATTACCGTGGAAGGGGCGAGGGGCTGGAGTAAAAAAACTTCTATCCTGGCTCCGGAATCCCTCAGAAAGATCAATCTTGCAGGAATCACCTTTGTGTCATTGTATACCAGTAGGGAGTCGCTTGAAAGTAAATCCGGAAGATCAAAGAAATGATGGTGGGAAATCTCCCCGTTTTTGAATTGAAGTAGCTTGGATAAGTCGCGCTTTTCCAATGGAAACTTAGCTATTCTATCTTCAGGGAGTGTATATTCGTAGGTTGATAAATCAATTTTTGGGATAAGCATAAGAAATGTTGATTCCTATGCAAATATAGGTTAACTCCTTCCAAATCCCTCAGTTTCTATATCCATGCGCCCGTTTCCAAAGATCAGGTTAGATTTTATTAAAAGGACTTTAGTATTTCGGTTTGACGCCGGGACTTCCAGAGGTGTGCTGAAAACTCGCGATGTCTATTGGATAAAGGCGTTTGCTGCAGACCGCCCAGAAGTAAACGGATGGGGTGAGGCAGCCCCTTTGATCAATCTCAGCCCAGATTATGAAGGAAGGTTTGATGAAAAGCTGCGGCATTATCTGGACAAGGCAGAAGAACTTATTTGGCTTAAGAATGAGGAGGATATTTTGATGCAGGTCAAAGCATTGGTTCCTTTCGATGCTCCAAGTGTACGCTTTGGGCTTGAAACAGCATTACTGGATCTTCTTCATGGAGGTAAGAAGAAGATTGTTGACAATCCCTTCTATACGCAGCACACTTCCATCCCCATCAATGGGTTGATATGGATGGGTGACAGAGACTTTATGCACAGCCAAATCAGAGAGAAGCTGGATCAGGGCTTTACGTGTATCAAGATGAAAATCGGTTCAATTGATTTTGACCAGGAAATAGAGCTACTTGAGGATATAAGATCTGCCTATAACAAGGATAAGATCACGCTCAGGGTAGATGCAAATGGCGCCTTTGTGCCTTCGGAGGCGATGCAGAAGCTTGAGAGACTTGCTGAACTCGATATTCATAGTATTGAACAACCGATCCGAGCAGGCTTGCACGATCAGATGGAAGAGCTTTGTGCATCCACTCCGGTCCCGATAGCCTTGGATGAGGAGCTGATAGGGGGTCAGGACAAGTCCAAACTACTGGACAGGATCAGGCCACAACATATTATTTTAAAACCTACGCTTTTGGGAGGTGTTTTGGAAACCAGGGAGTGGGTGAAATCCGCAGAACAGCGGGGAATAGGCTGGTGGGTTACATCTGCCTTGGAAAGCAATATAGGTCTCAATGCTATCGCACAATTGACCTCGTCATTTGCGCCATCTATTCCACAGGGATTGGGGACAGGGAAGCTGTATCACAATAATCTCAACTCACCTTTGGAAATAGGGCGAGGTGAACTGTGGTATAATGAGAAGACCGATTGGGAGCAACCGGCTTAATTGATTAGCTGGTGGATATATACTGGCTTATTTACACCTACTTTCAGATCGGTAGGAGTGAGTAAACCGGTTTCTTTGTCTCTTTCAAAAATAATAATGTTATCACTGGCTTGATTTGCAGCCAATAGATAGTTCCCATCTGAAGTTAAATTGAAATTTCGCGGTGTTTTTCCTCCCGAATTTATTTGTTGGGCCATTATCCATTCTCCCGAACCCGTCTTCGAAAAAACTGAAAGTGTATTTGCATCTCCACGGTTAGAGGCATAGAGATTTTGGCCATCGGGAGAAAAGCGTATCTCAGCTGCACCTAATTCCCCTTCAAAGTCTTCGGCTACCATTGATAACCGTTGTTTTGAAAGCAGCTCCCCCTCTTTAAAGCCAAACAGCTCTACTACCGCGGTAAGCTCATGAATCACTGCTACTTCATCTCCTTCCGGTGAAAAAACAATATGTCTGGGACCGTCTCCGGGTGTCACGGGATATTCTGTCACAGGGCTTAGCGGTTTTTGCAGCGAGGGGTCAAAAGCATACGTATATATTCTATCCGTCCCAAGATCAGCAACCAAGAGGTGTTTGCCATCAGGACTGAATACGGTGCTATGCACGTGTGCCTTCTCCTGCCGGTCCTTGTTGATACTGCTTCCTTGATGCTGTATCGTCTGGAGATGCTTCAACGTATGGTCTGGATGAATACGGTAAATGCTCAAGTTACCTCCTGAATAGTTTCCAGCCACCAAAAAGTCCTCTTGAGGTGAGAGTGCCAAATAACAGGGATCATCTCCGTAAGAGGGTACAGTGTCTATGCCCTTCATATCATCGTGAGTTTCAGATAGACTTAAAACTAATACGGATCCACCTGTTACACCGCCTGACTCCTCTATGGAATATACCACTTTACCTTCTTTGTCTGCAATCACAAAGGAAGGGTTATTTACGCCTTGGGCAAGAGTTTTGATGGTTATCAATTTATCTCCCGGATTAAAAGTCATCAGGTTTATACCTTGGGTTTCGTGGTCCGTATATGTTCCGATTAGAAAAGAGTAGGAAGGGGTAGCAGTCATTTCTTTGGTTTTAGGATTAGAGCAGGCAATATTTAAATAAAGTACTGCTAGGAGAAGAATAAGTTGTCTCATAGGGGAAGATATACAAAGTTATGACAAAGCCATTTTTATTAATTATCCGGCAAAAGACCTAATGATTACAAATAAGATAATGTAAACTATAAAAAATTATAATATTAACAAACTATGATTGCTTTTTTATAAATTTCACTAATTTGCCATAACATTAATGAATAACCCCTGATGTATACGACCTACGACATTGAAGTAGCAAAAAGATTTACGATCTACAATAGCTTATTTTTAGACCTGCCTTTTGATGATATCTACCGAACAGGTACATTGTTGCCCATTTTGGGGACAGCTTGTCAAAAAGGTTTCCAGAAAGGTTTGAGTCCAAAAGAAATAATTGCCGGCTTTTTTGATGAGATGATGCCTTCTTCCTCAGAGAAACAGCAAGAAGATTTGCTTTTTCAAATGATTCAATATGTAGAGAGACAGGTAGTCCTGTTTGACTCTATCGAGGATGCTGCTTATGAGAAAATAAATGATTTAAACGGAAAGGGAACAGTTAAAGCATTGGTCAACCGTGCAGATAATGACCGTAAACGGGAGGCTTTAATCGAAAAACTCAAGACTTTTTCCGTAAGGCTTACGCTTACCGCCCATCCCACCCAGTTCTATCCCGGTAACGTCCTCGGGATCATTACAGATTTGGAGGATGCTATCAGGACGGATGATATCGGCAGAATGAACTTGCTCTTACAACAGCTGGGAAAGACGGGCTTTATCAACAGGGAAAAACCCAGCCCCTACGAAGAAGCCGTTAGCTTGGGGTGGTTTCTGGAAAATGTGTTCTACCACAGTATTTCAGATATTATGATCCGTCTTCTGGGTTCACTTCAGGTGCCGCTTCATACCTGGGAAAATCCAGGACTGCTTAAGGTGGGGTTCTGGCCGGGAGGAGATCGGGATGGTAACCCGTTTGTGACCCACGAGACAACCAGCCAAGTAGCTGAACGCCTCAAAAAATGGATATTGCGCTGCTACTACCGTGATGTGAGAAAGCTAAGGAAAAGACTCACTTTCAAACATGTAGAAGAAATTATTCTCAGAGCTGAAAAAAACATTTATTCCACACTTTTTGAAGATACGGCGTCCTATGCGTCCAAAGATGAACTTCTTGCTGATTTGCTAGAGGCAAGGGAGGCATTGATCAAGTATCACGACGGGCTGTTTCTGGAGTTACTGGACCAGTTTATCTTAAAGGTGAAGATTTTTGGGTTCCACTTTGCCTACATGGATATGAGGCAGGACAGCAGAAAGCATGACTCACTCTGGGAAGAAATATTTAAGATCAAGGGCATTGTCCCAGGCAGTACAGCGGAAGAATATATAACACAGCTATTGGCTACCACCAGTCTTCCGGACCCCCTGTACTTCAAGGATAACTTTCATAGGGAAATGCTTCAATCGTTTGGTGCTATAGATAAAGTGCAACGGGAGAACGGACAAGAAGTGCTCAATAGATATATTATATCAAACTGTCAATCCGGCAAGCATTTATTGGAGGTATTCCAACTTGCCCGGCTGACACTTGGGGAGGGCAAGGAAACACTTCCGCTGGATATTGTTCCGCTTTTCGAGACCATAGACGATCTTGCAGAAGCACCCGAAATCATGACTAACCTCTATCAGCTGCCTGATTATAGAAAGCACATGATTTCACGGGGTAAAAAGCAAACGATAATGCTGGGTTTCTCTGATGGAACCAAAGACGGGGGGTATCTAAAAGCAAATTGGTCTATTCTCAGAGCAAAGGAGGAATTAACCCGGGTCTCAAGGGAAAATGATATAGAAGTAGTGTTCTTTGACGGAAGAGGGGGACCTCCAGCCCGTGGTGGAGGAAATATGCATAATTTCTATGCATCACTGGGCGAGTATGTGGAGAATTCAGAAATACAGGTTACGATCCAAGGGCAGACTATTTCGGCAAATTATGGAAAACAGGCTTCCTGTACCTATAATCTGGAGCAATTGCTGAGTGCCGGAATGGAAAACCACCTGTATTCGGATGCAGAGAAGAACCTGTCCGATTCACAGCGGGACCTTATCCAAGAACTGGCTGACCAGGCTTACGATTCTTATAAGGAATTTAAAAACCACCCCAAATTTGTACCGTACCTGGAGCACGTCACTCCGTTGAAGTTCTTTGGGATGACCAATATAGGATCCAGACCTCTGAAAAGAGGCAAAGACGAAGGACTTAAATTTGAGGACTTGAGAGCGATTCCTTTCGTAGGCTCCTGGGCCCAAATGAAGCAGAATATCCCGGGATTCTATGGGGTAGGAACGGCTATACAGGCATTGGAAAATGAAGGCAAGCTGGAGCAACTGAAGGAACTGTACACCAATAGCCTGTTTTTTAGAACGTTGCTGGGAAATTCCATGCAGTCATTGAGCAAATGCTTCTATCCTGCCACTGCCTACCTCAAGGAAAATGAAACCTATGGCCAGTTCTGGGAACAGATGTTCGTAGAATACCTTAAATCTATAGATAAAGTCAAGGAGGTTGCAGGGTTGGAAGAATTGATGGGAGATAGTCAGGTGATAAAAAAATCAATTTCTATCCGGGAGCGTATTGTACTTCCTCTCATCACTATCCAGCAGTATGCAATCCAGACTATGCTGGAGACAGGCAAATCATCGGACGTTCTGGAAAAGCTTATATTAAGAAGCATGTTTGGAATCATCAATGCAGCAAGAAACGCGGCATAACTGACCAACATTAGACCAGGCAGGCTATTGGTTTACCTGTAGCCTGCTTTTTTATTTGGAAAGAGAAGCACTCTTTTATTAGCCGCAGCCTGTCTTCTGACCGTAGCATCCCCAAGACTGCATATAGCAAGGTGACATGACCGAACATCACACGATACTTATGTATTCGGGTCCAATTTTTGGAAAATGTCCTCTACCACCGTGGAAATAGCTTCGTGACGTTTCGCTTCTTTCTTTGGGATAATCTTATTGGCAGTGCCTACCCATACGGCTTCATTGGATCCAGATTCAACCAAATGAATGGTAAGACTACCTTCTTTATAGGTATTAACAGGGACCTCCCTGACTTTCCAGGTATAGTTTCGCTGCCCAATATAGAGGAAAGGATCAGAGACCAAGTTGGTTTCTCGGGTCTGAACCTTGTCAGCTACAGTAACTCCTAAGTTTATGTTTAGGTCTGGATTGGTTTGATCATGTATCAGCCCACGCTTTTGCATCTGGGATGTTATCTCTTCTTTCAAAATTGCAACGGTTTGGGCAAATTCAGGATTGGCAGACTCTTCCGAATCTATCCCGAAGAAACCGAAACTTTCATAATTGTTTAAATGGAACTTGCCGTAAAGGTCTTTCTCTACAATTACTTCTGTACTGCTACAGGAAATCAGCGAGCAATACAGCAGGGGTAAAACAAGCTTTACAGTGTAGGTTAAGTGCTTCATGCAATGTGGAATTGAACTCCTTATTTGTACGTAAAGTAGCCAGAGAGGATCAGTGTTTTATCTGATACAATTACTGTTTAGTCGGTAGCACCTGTCCTGGATTTCATCGGAGAATCTCCCGTGTTTGATAGAAATCCCAAATTGCGACGTTTTGTGTCATCCTCGATTTCCTGGTTACAGCATGGAAGGGTCAGAATGACTCGTTGATGTTGAGATAAAATCCGGAGTTTCCCTTTTGGCCAAACCCGTAATCAGCGGAGATGGTGGTACGGTTCTCTTTATTGATCATTACTCTGAACCCGAGTCCATATCCCGGATTTATTTTGGCAAACAGGTTTTCATTTGTGATTTTACTGCTGAAACTTGCCGCATTGACAAAGACAGGTCCTCCGAAAGTGTCCTTGTTTTGTTGCAATGGAAACCGGTATTCTGCCTCAGAATAAACCATACTCTCTCCACGAAAACGTCCTTGGGCATATCCTCTGCCTGTCCTTCCAAACATGTCCCATGTCATGGCAGGCAGATTCATATATGGGAGCTTACCTGAAACAAGAAAATTACTATATCCCCATAAGGCTAATAGATGTCTTTTTCTATTGGAATTTAGGGGAATATAGTGTCGGTAATCAAGGAGCAGGGTAGAGGAGCTTTGATCCGATCCAAGGAAAACCGGATTGACTTTATAAGAAATCAATGCGAAGTTTTTTTCGTAAGGAGATACTGCAACATCCCTGTTTTCCATTATCGCATTGAAAGTGATGCCTGAGAGTGTATACTTATCGGTAGCAAAACCTTGTTTGCTATTATACACATCATGGCTATACGGACTGGGTTCACCCCCACTGTCACCGTTTACAAAGTTTTCGATACGGGAATGGATATCCAGATGATAACCTACTCCCAGATAAAACTTGCTGTCACTTATTTTTCTTAAGACGGTCTCATAAAAGCGAATCAGTCTGAAGTCCATTTGCTGCTCGCCATCCCATACGGGAACAGGGGAGATTGTAAGAATAGGTTCATTTGGTGTACTGCTTCCAAGGCCATACGTGGGTTGTGAAGTAATTAAATACCTCCAATCCCCAACTAGGATCCAGTCGTTTTCGGAAAGAAATACATTGCTGCGTATACTGAAAATCCACTGTTTCTTTGTGGTATAAAGCATATTGCCCACCAGGTTTGAAAGCTTGGTATCCTCAGAGGATCCCATGCGCCAGGTGGCTCCGGGAGCGAGACCAAACATCCATCCATTCGCAGGGTTGGAGGCAACGGCAGGTAAGGGAACTAATTTGAACTCCTGGATTTTATTCGGCAGGTATTCTTTCCCCTGTGCATAGATCTCTCCGATCTCTCCGAAAAAAAGCAGGGTTATAACCAATGTGATGATTGATTTCATGGGATCGGAGGTTAATGATACGGTAGCCAAAAGATATTAATAATCCCTTAAAATGAGGTCATTCTACCCGTTCGTTTCACATAATAGGGCATATATGAAAACCGGGGCATTAGGGTCCGTTGGTGGGCAACTACTTCAGGATGGATTTTAACACCTCACGTCTGACAAAAACTATCAAAAACCAGGCGGTCCAACCGGCTAAAGCTCCGGTAATCCCTCCCAGAATAATATCTAGGGGATAATGAACTCCCAAATAGATTCGTGTATAGCTGACCAGAGCAGCCCATAGAAACAGCCAGGGAAGAAACCTGAGTTTGCCTTTCATCTTGAGGTTCATAAAGACTGCGAAGGCAAAGGTATTGGCTGCATGAGAAGAGACAAATCCATACAATCCCCCACATCGGCCATAATTATGGACAACCCCATTCCATCGGTCATCGTGGCAGGGTCTCAACCTTTCAAAATAAGGTTTCATTATCCCTGAACTTACCTGATCTGATATGAGAATGGTAAGTGCGATGCCTCCGAATACCCACCAGCTGTTTTTCGGATCTATCCTGTAAATGAAGAAAATAAGCACTGCATAGAATGGGATCCAAGTATATGATTCGGTCAATTGAAACATTACAGGATCCAACCAGTCTGCATGAAACGAATTCAGCCAAATGAATAGCCCTTCATCCCATTGTTTAAGCTGCTCAATCATTGTTCAATAGTTAACCAGTCTATGCCTTTTTTTAAGTGGTTTAGTGTAAATTCTTCCTTGCTTCCGATGGTCGGCTGATGCATATAGGTCCACCCTGCTTCCGGGGGCATGCTCATAAGAATACTCTCTGTACGTCCACCGGTATCCAGGCCGAACTTAGTTCCCGCATCCCAGACCAGGTTGAACTCGACGTACCTCCCTCTTCTTAAATTCTGCCAGGCTTTTTCTGCATCCCCGTAGGGTGTCTGGGCATTTTTTTTCATCAGATAACCGTAGACATCGGGAAACAGCCTCCCCAATGCCAAACTGAATTCAAGTAGTTCATTGAAATCTGTGTCAGAGTCGGCTTTCAACTGATCGTAAAAAATACCACCGACTCCACGTGTTTCATCCCGGTGCCGGATATAGAAATAATCATCCGCCCAGGCTTTGAACCTGGTATAGTAACCGGGATCAAATTGGTCGCACACCTCTTTTACCCGGCTGTGAAAATAGCTGGAATCAGCCTTGTCTATGTAGTGTGGAGTAAGATCAATTCCACCCCCAAACCAATGTACTCCGTTATCCATTTCAAAATACCTGATATTCATATGTATAATGGGTACCATGGGGCTTTTGGGATGGAGTACGATAGAAACCCCGGTAGCAAAGAAATCTGCTTTTTCAAGATTCAGTTTTTTTAGGATTTTATCAGGCGTAGAACCATGGACAGCAGAAAAGGCCACGCCGCCTTTTTCTATAATATCACCACCCTGGAAAATCCGTGTCCTGCCTCCTCCTCCTTCTCTGCGCTCCCATTTATCCTCTGAAAAAAAACCACTGCCATCCGATTTTTCAATACGGCTGCAGATGTAATCCTGCATATCCTGATAAATATGTGCGATTTCTTCTTTGCTTTTTCTTGACATTTTTAACTTTTTTTAGAAAGGATACCCGATCCCAAAATTCACGACAGTCTGCCCTCGTTCTCCGAAGGGTCTCCTTAACGATAATTTATCCAAGATCCAGCGTTCTCCTTCAGGACGCGCAGGATCAATTGCTTTGGTGGCCAAATCAAGGCGGATGACCAGAAAATCAAAATCCATCCTTAGTCCGATACCCGATCCCACAGCTATTTCTTTATAGAATCTATCATACCTGAAATCTGCTCCTGGGCGTGTGTTGTCCACCCCTATGCTCCAGGAGTTTCCCGCATCAATGAACAAGGCTAAATCAAAGTATCCGACAAGCTTCCTTCTATACTCAAGCATGGTTTCAAAGATCATCTCCGCGGGTTGCTCAAAACGGTAATCAAAAATGCCGCTTTCCAGGGTAGGGGGCGTGTAACTTCCCGGACCTAACCGACGGGCCTGCCACGCCCGTATACTTGTCCCACCTCCTGCAAAGAAGTATTTTTCATAAGGTAAAATCCCATTACTGATTCCATAGGGCCTGGCTATACCGAAGTTCAATCTGTAAGCAAAAGTCTGTTTGGTATCCAAGGGATAGTATCTTCTGAAATCTGCCTGGAACTTTAACCATTGAAAGTTTGCATAGTCAGTAGCCTGGCTGTTATCCCGCACATCAAAAAAGTTTAGTGTGGTTCCTCCACTTTCTGCAAAGAGACGCAGCAAAGCAGATTTTCGGGATTGAAAGTCGCCATACTGGTTAAAGTTAATGATAGACTGACCGGATACACTGCTTACGAATGAAGGCAGGAACGACCAGATCAAATTATTTCCCTGGTCAGCAAAGTCACTGAGGATGTTGAGAAACTCTTCCGTAATGTTTGGGGTCCTGATGTAGTTTACATCGGCAAGGTTAATGGTGAATTGCTGCCTGTTACTTCGTGTCGCCCAGCTATAGGATAGCAGCCCATTAATACCCGTGCGGGTATATTCAGGCCTATTGGTATAATTATACCCGATAAGTGTACGGGTGTTTGGGTTATACCTACCATATTTAGTGAGTCCCCGGGGGTAGAAAGGGATCAGGAATCTGGGAAAGATCACAGATGCCGAAGTTCCAAGTTCCCTGCTCTGATATACCCCTTGATCCGTAGCTGACGCCACCCCTTCGAGTCCTGCTCTGAAGTTAAACTCCAGGATCTCACCTGCCCTGAAAAAGTTTCTGTTTCTCAATGCCGCGCTGAAAAACGGTCCCGGCAATTGCTCAGTAATACTTAGCCCAAGCTGATTGGTCAGCTGATACTTCTGATTGGGTTGAGTGAATATTTTGGCATTCAGCGATGTGCCTACGGTATCAAATGAGATATTTATGAACCTAAAAAGGTCCAGATTGCTGAGCTGCTTCTGGGTTTCTACGAAATCTGATCTATTATAAGGCTGACCCTCATTGAAAAAGATTCTGGATGACAGGATTTTTTCCGAATAGCGGTCCCGGTAAAAATTAAAATCAATATCCCTATACTGTCTTTTAATCTGCTCATCAATATATTCATCGGATGGCGGGTTGATCCTGAACGTTATCGAATCGACAGTATAGATTTCATGCTTATCCGTATAGGTGGGCTTGAGGATCCGTTGTTCCACGTTGATTTTTTTGGAAACTGTGTCGTAATAGAGGTTGTATTCTACGAAAGACTTGGAAAACATAAAAAAACCGTTGTTTTTCAAGAGGTTTTCTACCCGTTGTTGTTCAGCTATAAAATTATTCTGGTCATAGATTTCCCCAACCTTAAGGTATGATTTCTCCTCTGCTTTTTTAAGCTGCTGATAAATGTCCGCATTTTCAGATCTGGTGTAAATGGTATCTATCACGTAGGGTGAATTCTCAGTTATCTTATAGGTGACGTAAGCTCTTTTCCTGGTTTTGGTTTCCACCTCATAGTCAACGCTCGCATCAAAAAAGCCCTTGTTGTATAGATATCCGCCCATCTCCTGAACTGATCTTTTCACTTCTGAGCTGTCAAGAACAGTGACGGGGTTACCTGTACGCATCAGCAGGTTCCCAAATTCCTTCATGTCCCCCAAACGGGCGATTTGTGATTCCAGCTTGTCTTTCTTTTTTCTCAGCTTTCGTGATGGAACTGAGTCCAATAAAATCTCTACCGCTGAAAGCTCCCTTTTCCTTCTCTCCAGCTTCTCTGCCACTTTGGTGCTATCGTAGAATCTCTTTCCAAAATTGTAGATTGTCACACCGATAGAGGAGTTGGTCAAAGGGATTCTCGTATTGGGTTCCTGGGAAATCAGCTTGTTCATTTCCTCCTCCTTAGAAATCTCAATCCCTTGAAAATCATTTTCATATAGCACATATGATCCCTCTGGGACGTTTTTAGTCAAAGAGCACCCATGCAGAGCCCCTAAGACACAGATAAAAATTATATATTTGAGAAATTTCAAAATGGGAGAATCAATCCAAATGCTTAGCAAAAATACGGTTAAGTTTATTAAATCCTTACATCAGAAGAAATTCAGAAACCAGGCACAAAAGTTCTTTGTGGAAGGAGAGAAAAGTGTACTGGAGGCATTGGATTCTGATTTTGATATAGAGACCGTCTTGGTGACAAAAGCCTTTGCTGATGCCCATGCCGGATCTCTAAGCAGCACTGGTGCCGAGTTGATCTCAGTGACTCAGGCTCAGCTGGAGTCGCTTGGTCAATACCAAACCAATGACAGTGCCCTGGCAGTTGTGAAAATGAAGCCAAACCTGGAATATGATTTTCCGAAAGGGGAACTGGTCATAGCCCTGGATGATGTCAGGGATCCGGGTAATTTGGGTACCATTATACGGATTGCAGACTGGTATGGTATCCGCCATCTTTTACTTTCCCTGAATACAGCGGATTTTTATAATCCCAAGGTTATCCAGTCGAGCATGGGATCATTTACGAGAGTGAAATTCTTTTACGCCAAGCTGGATGAAGTGTTACAGGAGTGGAGGACTCCCGTATATGGGGCTTTTTTGGAAGGGCAGAATATTCATCAGTTATCGGCTCCCAGACCTGGTGTGATTCTAATGGGAAATGAGTCACAGGGGATTTCCCCGGAAATGGAGAAATTTGTCTCAGAGAAGCTTACGATTCCAGGTTATGGACAGGCAGAGTCTCTTAATGTGGCTATTGCAACTGCTATCATTTGTGATAACTTTAAGCGCTTGCTGGCTTGAAAGGTATACTGAGTAGGTAGCTTGCATATAAATCCCGGTCTTAGGATTAGCTGATGCATGGTTAATTAGGGTCTGCTGAAAAACGCCAATAAAAAGATTGGAAGCCATAGTTTTGAATTATCAGACCATTTTTAAGGCAAGCTGTTATTCAGCAAGTGCAAGCTTTTTGACCACAATAGCCCCTTATCCATGCACCGGAAAATCCAAAAACAGTATTTTTTTGAGCTAGCCTCAGCCCCACCATCTTCTTCGTTGCCCTCATTCGAAGTATAAGCATACATCATCATT
>JBMDXP010000057.1:0-19869 GCA_048819475.1 Algoriphagus sp. | reverse complement strand
GTATCCACCCGAGCAACTGCATCTATATTCAAGCTAGTTTTTTACTAGGGACAGTTTGTAGTTTTTGGGTAGGAGCTCCTGTATTTTTTGGATGTTGGTATCCATGATGTGATCGAATACATACTTGAGCCACTGCTGCGGGTTGACTTCTTCTTTTTTACACATTGCAAAAAAGGAGTAGATCATCGCTGCTCGCTGTGCGGCATCATGTGATCCTGCGAACAGGTAGTTTTTGCGTCCCAGAGCTACGGGTCTGATTACATTCTCGATCTTATTGTTGTCGATTTCCAGCATGCCGTCCATCAAGTAGTTGGAGAGTTGTTCCCATCGGGTCATGCTATAGGCCATAGCCTTTCCGATGATGCTTTTGGGAAGTACTTGGGCATAGTTCTCGGTTAGCCAGCCGGAGAAGGCTTCCAACACCGGCAGGGCATGGTCGAGTCGATAGGACTTTTTGTCTTTTGTGCTGAGCTGTTTGTCCCGGCAGTGTGTCTCCACTTCATAGAGTTTTCCTATAAACGCCAGTGCCAGTGTTGCTCTTGTCTTATCATTTTCCAGGGCTTCAAAAAACTTGCGACGTGCATGTGCCCAGCATCCCAGGTGGGTAACTCCCGGCTGGGTTGCATAGTATTCGTATGAAGCGTACCCATCGCTCTGCAGGTAGCCTTTGAAGCCTTTTAATATCTTCTTGGGAGCCGCCTGGTCGCGGCCCTTTTGGTAATCAAACAAGACCGTGCCGTCCACGGGGTTATGGTAAACCCAGTAGTAACCCAGATGTGTATCTTTCTTCTTGGTGCTGTCGAGTACTTTGACGGTGGTTTCATCGGCCTGGAGGTATCCTTTCCCGCAGGTAGCCTTCACCAGCCAGGCATAGAGAATTTCCAGCCGTTCCATTCCCTGTCTGGTCCAGCCATCAAGTGTGGAAGCGGCGATGGGGATGTTTTCGCGTTTGAAGCGCTGGAGCTGGCGATAAAGTGGCAGATGATCCACGTATTTGTCTGTCAGGATCGAGGCAAGCAGGCCATTTCCTACGCTGCTTTTGTCAATCAGACGGGAAGGAAGCGGTGCAATGGCTATCGCAGACTTGACATCCTGTACTTTGGATGCGTATTTATAACGGATGTATCGACGGATAATGTAGCTGCCGGGGATATAGTCCAACTCTTCGGTGATTTCTTTGCCGATGCAGGTCATCCCCTCCAGATTTCCTTCAGGATATAGCTCGATTTCTTCCACGGGGAGATGTTCGGGCAGCTTGGTTCTGCCCGGATGTGGCGTGCGGGGTTTCTTGCGGATATACTCCACTTTTTCGTCCAGTTCCTGCCGGGCTTCCTGCTGTTGTTCTGCAGTCGTTTCAAAAGGAAGAGACAGCTGTTCGGGAGACTCGAAGCGCTCCCGCTTCTGGCCGAAGAGCATCTTCTGGAACTTGGCCAGAATCCCCTCCAGCTTTTCGATGCGCTGCTCCCGCTCACCCAATAATGCGATGAGTTCGGCTTTGCTCAGCTGGTCCAGGGGTTTGTTCATGTACCGAAAATAACAGCCTAAAAGGAGCGGTCAAAGCATTAGTTTCCCACATGGCCCGTGGACAAGTGGGCACCCCGGATGATTTTTATCTGAGCGCCCAAAAATCCGCCTCCATCATCCAAAAAGGGACTTTCACGGCAAAAAACCTGAACGGGGGTCGATAAAAAAAGCGTACAGAACAGCAAAAAAAATCTTAGGGGCCTTTATATCTGGGGAGCTGGCGGGAATCCAGCACCTTGATGCCCTCGACCATCAGCACCAGCGAGCTCCAGGGAAGTTTGCCGCCTTCCTCCATTCCATCGGGTGGCTGAAAGACACCCTTTTCAAGACGTTTGTAATAGATCACCAGTCCCCCGGCTTCCCAGTGGAGCAGCTTGACCAGGGTACGGCTGCGGTTCAGGAAGATATACACTTCCCCCGACAGCGGGTCCCGGTCCAGTGAGTTGCGGACCAGGCCGCTCAGTCCGTCAAAGCCTTTCCTCATGTCCACTGCCCCGCCGTAAAGGAAGAACCGGTGTGAGGATCCCAGCGTGAACATCCTACCAACTGATCAGTTGCCTGACCAATGAAAGATCACGGATACCACGGACAGTCACCCCGTTGGGAAACACCACTTCCAGGCCAACGGACTCCGCCGTTGCCGTTACTTCAGTGAACCCGGAAACAGGTGTTTTTGGATTGCCGTCGATCTTTCGGTACCAATACGAAAAGGTGGGGAGCTTGATGTTTTCCCGGAGACAGAATTCACGCTGGGTAAAACCACTGGATTTGAAGGAAGCTACTGCCGCTTCCATTTCTTGCTGATTTGCTCTTTTCATAGATTTGCTTTTTGATACAAACCTAAACCTGGTATGGGACCATTGGAAGATGTACTTGGCGGGGGGGATACAAATTAAGAGTAAAAAAAATTGTTTAAGGTGGCAAAGGTTAAAACTCTTTTTCAATTTTTGGTCTGTGTGTTGGCTTGTACGAATTGCAAATGTGCTTACACCTGTGTGGAGGCTACTTAATTTGGTTGAACACATATTCTGATACTCCTGATATTATTTTGTCTTTACACTGTTTTGCCTTGGCCAAAACTTCCTTCAGATCCTCTTTTCTGAGTTTTAATTTTTTAAGGCCAATGGCCAATATAAATTCCAACAGAGCTTCACCATCTTCCGAGTCATATTTTTCAATAATGCTCAGCAAAAATTCTTTCATTTTCAAACTAGATTCACTGTCTAAGTCGTACGAAAAATATTCCGTCTTACCGCATCTTAAAAGTGCTGCTTGAATTATCCCGTCATTGAAACGATGAAAGTTTCTTGGACTCAAAATGTTTCTCACATAGTTAGTTTGTTTCAGGGAAGGGTGCGAATTAATATCGTTATTCTCTAAATTCGTTATGATCGAAGAAATGGTGAAATATACCTCTGATTGTGCCACATCATCATCTGAGTAATTATTGAAATTCCAGAATGCGAAGCTCTTTCTTAGCAAGAGTTTTTCACCATTAAATTTCTTTAAGAACACGTTGTCAGAAAGACCTCTTTCCTTCTTGTTTTCTCTCAGAACATCCAACCGTTCATTAATGAAAGAACTCAGTTCCTTATTATGATCTTCGTCAATATTACCCAATAGTTCTTCGAAAAAGGACTTTTCAATATCCCATGATGTTCCATTCTGCTGGATTGAACAATTAATGGTTTCTACTGCAACAAAAGGTCTTTCATCGCTTTTGTCTTTCCCCTTTTTTAAATCATTTATTAAGTCTTTTGAAAAGCTATCGCTAATTGGGCGATAGATGCCAACAAAGTAAATTAGGTTTTGACTTTCACGATTACGCATTAAGCGACTTATCTGCAAGAGCTTTTTACCTGTTGTAATGCAAGAAGCGACAACCACAACAGAACCATTATTTTCAGAGATTTTATCAGTAAAGCCAGTTTCTAATTTGATAGGAGTTGGTTTGATACTACTTGGAATTTTTGACAGAATATATTCAACCAGTTTCTCAGATCCAATGTCTGGTAAGTAAAGAAGATATTTTGTATTTGCCGGAATAAATTTGTCAATATGCCGATTCAGTGAATCTTCAAACTTTTTAAACTTTTCTATATTTCCGATCAGATGAACAAAGTCAAAATATATTTCGTAATCAGCGTTGGCATTATTGTCTTTATAAAAGACTTTAATTACGCTGTCTTTTGAAGAGTATGCCCGGAAACGTTGAACAAATGGACTGATGTGTCTTGGAGCGTACTCTGGCTGAACAGTCAGTAGATGCTTTTCAATTTTTGGCTGAACAGTAAGAAAAACGTCACTTCCAATTTTGATAGGGCGTGAATGGTCTAAACATAACTTGCATTTGTCAGGATTATCAAAAGTATCAAATTCAATTTCCCCTATCGGAAAAGATTCCTCTTTCGTTAAATTGCAAATGATATTCGCACTATGATTTAGGTATTTATCATTTGGTCCTAAAAAGTAAATAACTTGAATTTGAGATTTTTCAGCTCTCTTTTCCTTTAATATTCTGTCAATAATATTTCCTGATGTCGAAGACGATATAAGAAGCAGTGAATCTGGAGGAAAACTTTCTTTATCAGACTCGAAAACTTCATAGGATTCAAAACTGTTTACTGTAGGGCATTCGAAAGAAATGCTGAACCTTCTAAGGATTTCAAAAACTGCGTAAGGCAGTACATTTATGGATGAGGTATCGCAATAAATGACATTTCTATTTTCAAAATGCTTGAGTAGTTGAATAGCAAGGAAAAATATTTCGGTTTGGTGTATAAGGACATTTCCTGTTCTGAGGAACTTTGAGCAGTGTTTATTAGATGGGAAAACAAAGTGATGGTCTGGAGTGGATTCAACTAAACCTCCGTTGTTCTTAAAAATTATAGTAGCTCCGCTTCTTAATAACTGAGATTTGAATTTATTCTCGTTTTTCGGTTTTTCTCCAAAGATCAATTCTAATTCACCATTTGATTTAAATTGATAGATGATCAAGGACTGGTCAAAATATTCGGAAGAACGGCCTGGAATGCGCAAAAATGTCAAATCACGTTCATCAAAAAAGAATTTCAATGAAGCTTCATCAAGGTATTCGGGAAGGACAAGAACAAGCTTGTCAGTTAAACTGCTCTCCTGAAAAAATATTCTGATTTCCTCAGCGAGCATATTTTGAGATTGAATTTTAGCCTGATGAATAAAAATGACAGTTATTCTCAATTTGTCCTTTGAAGAAACTATGTCTTCATACTGGTATATAAAGTAGTTCTTCATTTCTGTGGGTATTCTGTATATTCTAATGGATAAAAGATGGATATTAATGTGCCCTCAGCAGGTGGATAGACAGAAAAATCAGTTGTACTGTTTTTTTTCCAATCGTTCAATTGTATATCGGATGCTTGGCTATGATCAACATAGCGTTGATTTTTCATGTCCCTGAAAACATCTGCACGACCACTTTTAATTCGTACAAAGCCTTTGCCGTCTAAGGTTCGCAAAACACGATCTAAGCCTATTCCTTTTACTTCACCTTGCAAACCTTCAGCAGAAGTATTATGCCTATACAAACACTTCTTTATTATTTCAATTTCTTCATTTATAGAGATGTTGTATTCCGAAAATCCTTTGTATCGCTTCACTAAACCGGGACCACTGTCTAATATTGATATTTCAACTAGGTATAAGTCACCTAAAACATTTACTTTGAATCCTGAATTGAAATAATCAACCATGCCTTTAAAATCATGGTATAGCTCAATATAGTTCTCAATTTTCTTTGTGTGAAACTTCAATTGAATTGCCCTGATATTAGGATATAAGTTGTGCCCTAATTCATTTGTCTTAGCATGTTCATGGGTGTTAGCAAATAATTCATGAATAATGGCAATGAAGGAATCAAAGTTGGATTTTATGCTATTTCTAAAAACAGATGGATTGTGTGAGCCTATTTTTTGAAAGGCCCTAAAAAGATTGAATCCTAAACCGTCTTCGGAAATGAGTTCTCGGCTACTTTTATAAAAATGTTTTGATAGCCCTCTCTTTGATTTGTCATGGTCGAAGCAGAATATGGGTACTGATCTTCCTTTTAATTCAAAAAAATCCATTTTATCAAAGTACCTTTTACTTGGTTCTTTTAAAGCACTTTTCAAATTCTCTCCTTCAGAATCAATAATGTCCTTTTCCCATGCAAGTACAAGTGAAGGATAGACAAATTCATTTTCATCTAAGTAGGTTATTGCTTCTTCGACAGTACTTACCGGAAGATGTAACTTCCCAGAATTCTCTTTTCTTATCCATGTAGCCAAAAATTGCAGATAGGAAAAAAGTACACCAAAATCTAATTTTTCTATTTTTTTGGGAAGATAAAGGTCAATCTCTTCGTCCTTACTTGAATCAAGTTCAGCATAAAGATTACCAATTTTTGGTATCGTAATATTTCGTTCTACTTTAATCATGTCTTTTTCTTCTTAGCATGCTTGATCAATTCCCCAAACCCCTTTGGCTCCAATTTATTATCCTTCATCCACAGAATAGCCTCTTGAAGTTGATTAGTAGAATAGGTATGCTTGCGACCACTCCAATTATAGAAATCTTCGATTAGCAATTCACTGGTTGTGGGCTCTCCTTTGATGATCCGGTCGTTCCAAACGGCATATAGTGTGGAAATGATCTCGCACTGGGATTCTTTGGCATTACCCAAAAGGGTACAAAGCTTTGAAAACTGCGCTGCCCTAGCACCGAAATAGGCATCAAAATACCTGTCAATTTCGGAGGACTTATCCAGCGGAGAAAATCCAGAACCCCAGGAAGCAAACCATTTTTGCTCTTTCATCTTCCGATGAACCGTATGCATAAATTTAGGGTCATAGGGCCCAGCAGCTAGGTGGTAATAATTCAGATTTAGATCTGCTTCCATGAGATGCTCTGCCAGATGCTGGAGTTTCTGGAACTTGATATTGGTAAACTCCCTGCTGTCTTTGCATTCGCTGATGATCTTCCCTGCCAAAACGAGTTTGGCAAAGCCCTTCTTAGAAGGTGAAATGGAGAGTTTAGCAGCTGGAGGGCTTGTGACTTCCGTTTTTTCACGAGTTCGATTTTCAAAAGACTCCTTCAGCACTGCCTGCATCAGCATCTGGGCGTGCTGCTCACTTTGGCTGATTTCCTCTTCCAATGCTTGGCATTTTTCCATCAGGGATTCTACTTTCGATACAATGGCTTTTTGATCTTCTAAAGGAGGAAAAGGCAAAACTAAGTTACTTAACCTCTTAGATTTTATTCCTGTTGCTGTTACCCCTGAGGAATTATCATTAAGAAGGCCTTGAAAAAAAGGGGAAAGAATAAAAAAAAGAAAAAGTCTGTTTTCTTGTCCACAAATTAGGGATTGAAAAGTAATTACTCTTTGCCCTGTAGAAAACATTTCTTCTTTTAAATTTATTATTGCAGCATTTCCTAATGGAGCTTCCGTTGTGAAAATAATATCACCATTTCTAGGGAATCCTCTTGTCATTCTTTTTTTGAACTCGGAATCACTTACAAATTCCTCTGGTTCTAATTTTATGAAACCTGAGCGAACGTTTTTAGCTGTCAGTAGTCTTACTCCTTTTTTTAGCTTATTAGGAGTTTTTCCTCGGTAGTCAATAAACCTATACATTTCCCCCAACCTACACCACTCCCATCCCTTTGGCAGTTGAAAGGGTTTTTCTTCTTCGGTGATGGGAGGCAAAGGCTTTTCTTTTTTGATCTTTTTCTCCTTGATCAATCGGGCTTTTTCGGCCTGGATGCGTTTTAGGAGTTCACTGGCTGGTTCGATTTCGATTCCTACTGCTTGTCTCTGGCCCCTCCAATCAGCAGTTAATTTACCCTGAATAGCCTCCTGGAGAATGGATTGCTTAAGCTGGAATACTTTTTCTTTCCTATTGGGATCCCGCAATTGAGTGACCATGGATTCAATCTTTTTCACTGAAGCCAAAATTTCAATTTGTTTTTCTATAGAGGGGACATTTAATTCTATCCTAGCCAAATCAGAATAATACAGTCTTTTCCTAACTGCACCTGAAGCATTTTTATTTATCGCTTCCAAACCAATATCGCTTTTCAGAAAGAACAGGAGATAATCAGGCAAAATCTTATCTGAACAGGAAAAAACCACATAATCAGGACTCACAATCCCCTCATGATTCGCATCTTGGGCAATGCCAATAGAGCCTACATTCACTCTCATAGGATTGTAGGCAAACCAACCGGTTTTGATGATTTTATACTTACTTAAATTTGGAATTCTTTGAGCCCTTGAAACATGCAACCCATATTCATTGCTGACTCCAATAAGATCCAATCCTCCACCATCTGGCAATCCGATCTTGGCTTTTTCTTCTTTCAGGACAGTTCCAAGCTTTACTTTTTTCATGAAAGCTCTTTTTCTAACTCAGAAATCAGTGATTTAATCCTATCTTCTTGAAATGAGATTTTTTTCAAGATTGATAAGCTGGACTCTAATTCCTTTTCAGAAACTTGATTTCTTGGATTCTTAATATCCAAATCCCAGTCTTTCAAATCCTCAATCTTAACTTTGTACGCCTGCTCATTTTCCTTCCTATTTCCCCACCATTCAATCAAGGGCACAAATTCTTCAAACTGTATCGGCTTGGTCTTGGAATAGCTTTTTTGTCCTTCCGGCAGTCTGTGCTCGTAATACCAGATTTCTTTCGTTGGGGTGCCCTTTTGAAAGAACAGCAGATTGGTACTGACCGTAGCCGGAAAAAAGGTGCTCTGCGGCAAACGGATGATGGTATGAAGGTTGGCTTTGGTGAGCAATCTTTCCCTGATTCTTGCTTTTACCCCCTCTCCTGTGATGGAGCCATCGGGGAGTACTATCGCACAGCGCCCGTTGTTTTTCAACAATTGCAACATCAGCACTACAAAGAGATCTGCTGATTCCCTGCATCGCAAGGTCGCCGGAAAGTTAGTCTCCACGCCATCTGCTATGCTTGCCCCAAATGGCGGATTCGCAAGGATGACATCCACCTCATCCTTTCTGCTTATGCTATTGTATTCCTTCTTGAGGCTATCGATGTAGTGATAGTCAGGTACATCCATCTCATGCAAGATCAGATTGGTAAGTCCTAATACATAGGCTACCGGCTTGAGCTCCCAGCCTGTAATGCTTCCCTGAAGCACATGCTCATCTTCGACTGTTTTCACGTAATTCTCCCGCACATGATCGATGGCGGCTGTCAGGAATCCTCCGGTGCCCGCCGCAGGATCCAGCACCCGCTCTCCCAGCTTGGGGTCGGTGAGCTGGGTCATCAGCTGTGTGACCGCCCGAGGAGTATAATACTCTCCTTTATTGCCCGCATCCCGTAGTTCCTGCAAGATACTCTCGTAAATATTCCCAAAAATATGCTTGTCGTCCGAATTGTTGAAATCGATCTCATTCAGCTTATTGATGACTTTGCGTATCTCGTAGCCGGACTTCATGTAGTTATTGGAACCGTCAAAGACTTCCTTGACGATAGCGGCACGCTTGGGGTGTGCAGGATCGCTTAGATTTCTAAGGGAAGCAAACAGCCCCTTGTTGTTTTCCTCGGTGCTGTCGATGAATTTCAGCAACTCATCACCGGATATTCCCTCGGGATCCGCCGCCCAGTTGCGCCATCTGAAGCGATATGGGATTACGGAGAGGTAATTATCTTTAATCAATTCCAGCTCCTGGTCCTTGTCGTCCAGGATTTTAAGGAAAAGCATCCACCCCAATTGTTCCAGTCGCTGGGCATCACCGGAAATCCCCCGATCCTGACGCATAATATTCCGTATGCTGCTGATGACAGCACCTACATTTGCCATAGTTATTTCTTTCTTCTTTACTTATTCTCCCTGCCGTTACATAAGGGATCCCACAAAAACCCGCCATCACACCGTGCCAGTAAGGATTCAAAAGTACTCAGTTACTTAACCGTTACATAAGATCAGACCCAAAAAGGCACGTACTTCGCATATTTTTTTGACTTACTCTCCGGGTCGTAATCTTTGATCAGTCCGGAATCTATAGAATCACTGATGATCCTCGATGCCATAGGATAGTTCTTTTCATCAATGCCAAATCTATCCCTCAGACTTTGATTGGTCATGTGCTCTCCAGAGACATACTTCAGGCAGGCATGCAGGTAACAAGCCCTGACCTTGTCCTACTTGTCCATCTGTCTTAGCGTTTTATGGCTGTGAAGGATCACACGGGTGTAGCTGTCTCCCACGATGAATTCCGGCGCAGGTAACTGATGGTACTCACATTCAAACACCACCTTGTCAATCCCGCTTCCCCGCTCTTCGCAGATATTCAGTCTTCTCATAAATCTGGCCAGGACTTCATTCCTACTCTGCGGACTATGATCCACAAATCTGAGGGGATCGATCAGGGGTTTGCCGGGATTGGTGATCTCAATTCTATTATCAAAGATTTCAATCATGGGAGATACCCCAGTGACGCTGAAGTCCTGATGGATAATTGCATTGGCCACCAATTCACGAACTGCGAGGATAGGATAAACACTCACTGTCTTCCTGAGCGCAGTACCGATCTCTTCGGTGGTGGGGAGCTGATCTTCCAGGTATTTCATCAATCCCTGAAATCCAACAGCAACGCCTTTTGCACCTACCTGTTCCTTTCGGGTCTTTATCCGGTTATTCCCATTGTAAATTATAACCCTGATGGCCTTGCGACTTAGTCTTTCAAAGGACTCTATGTCTTTGGCAAATAGCAACGCTCCAAGGTTAGTAATACTGTATTTCTTCCCTTCAGCCACTATCACCTTGTCCTGAATCATTCTTTCCAGGATAGCATCTCTATTGGCAGGCAAGGGCAAATTGATCAATTCAAAATAGGCAGCGAAATCAATGATCTGGATAACCTGCTCTGCAGATACTCCGAAGATGGCTGTTTCCTTTTCAAAAATGTAGTGATCATCTTTCTTCCAGATCTTCCGCTCCACTTCAGGATGGTCATCTAGCGGTTTTTTATAGCTTCCGATTCTGATGTAAGGTGTGCCTCTAAAACTAACGGGCATGTTGCGGGTGGCTTCGACCCGGAAAACAGAGATCGCTTTCCCCTCATGTTCAAATTCAATAATGCTGAAATCAACTCTAGGATTGAGCTGAGTAGCCAGCCAGTTTTCTAATTCTTGATTTCCCTTTTTGGTGGATTTAGGAAAAAAAGTAGTGCCGATTATCTTTCTACTTTCGTCTTCCACCCCATAAATCAAATATCCAAACGGAACGTTGTGATGGCAGGCGCTATTCGACAAGGCTGATAGGTATTCGCCCACTTCCTGAGGGTCAGCGTTGTTTGTCTTAAACTCCAGCCACTCACATTCTTTTTGGCGAGCAATTAATTCTAATACACCTTGATATTGAAATCCAGAATCCATCATGCACCAGTCCTATACAATTCTGCTTCCAGTTCCTTAATTGCTCTTTCATAATCCTCCCTTGAGCCAAAAGCGCGTATCAATTCCAGCGGGGTTCCAATTTTATTGAAAGGATCCATGCGGAGGATTTCGGTTGATTCTACATTAACCAATCCACTGTCTGCATATTTGTCCAACAAATTTCTCAACACTGCCTGTGCCTTTTTACTGTATTTGGTGAAATAATCCCGCTTCTTCACATTCTCTGCCCGCTCTCTGCGTGTCAATGGCTTCGCATCAAAAGCGACGTGGCAAATCAGATCAAAAGGATCCCATTCGCTCCCTACTTCCTCTTTCAATGAATCGAAGAAAACCCCTTCAGTCTCCAATTCTTCTATGATTACTTTCTTCTTTTCCGCTTGATTCCACTGCACCAGAAAATTATCCAACGATTGGTATTTTTTCAATACATTCTTTCGGGTATAATCCGTTAGGCTTTCGGTAATAATCCTGCCATTTCCATCCAGGTATTGTACCCGTTGGCTGATTACCTCCACTGGCACTCCGTCTATATACACCTTTGGTCTTGGCCCAGGATTGGGACCCGGTCCGGTAGGCTCTTCTTCCTCACTTGGCATATCAAACTCAACTTCTTCTCCACTAACCGGATCCAAAACAGGCCTATCATCTTCTGAAACTTCGTCGATTCCTTCCAAGCGATCTAGCTCGCCTACTTCCTTGATCATTACAGGGTCATCATCAAACGCAGGATCAGAGAAATGATTGGTTACATTCCGGAAATCCATGATGGTAAAGTAGGTCTTGCCATATTCCTCGTTGATTCTGGTGCCTCTGCCAATGATCTGCTTGAACTCGGTCATAGAGCCAATGTTGGAATCCAGTACGATCAGTTTGCATGTCTGTGCATCAACACCGGTAGTCATCAACTTGGAAGTGGTGGCGATGACAGGATACAATTCCTTGGGATTAATAAAATTATCAAGCTCCAGTTTTCCTTCTCTGTTGTCTCCCGTGATTTGCATCACGTACTTATCACTGATCTTCACCATATCTGCATTGGCATTTGCCAGCGCAGCACGCATGGCCTCTGCGTGTTCTATATCTACACAAAACACAATGGTTTTTGCATACCGATCATTGCCCTTCAAAAATTCAGTAATCCTTGCAGCAACCTGTTTACGCCTACCTTCCAAAACAATTGTCCTATCAAAGTCAGTCCGGTTGTACATTCTGTCCTCTACAGGATTGCCTGACTTGTCTAAATAGCCTTTCGGTGGTCTCCAACCTTCGGCATCCACATTCAGTGTGACCCGAATAACTTTATATGGAGCCAGAAAACCATCATCAATACCCTGCTTCAGCGAATAGGTATAGATAGGTTCACCGAAATATTCCTGATTTGAGGTGTCGGAAGTCTCTTTTGGAGTGGCAGTTAAACCAATATGCGTAGCTGTATGAAAGTAATTGAGAATTTCCCTCCACTTACTGTCTTCTTTGGCCGATCCCCGGTGGCATTCATCCACAATGATCAAGTCAAAATAATCTCTGCTGAAGTCCTTGAAAGCATCCGGAACTTCAGGATCGGAATTACTCAACCCTTGATATAAGCCAAGAAAAATATCAAATGCCTTATCCGTGGAATCTATACCTCTCTTATTGGTAGAAACCAATTTATCCTTCCCATCCACCGTCACCAATTTCTTTTTGATAACAGTCATGGCATCTTTGAAATGGCGAAAATCACCCCGTAATGTTTGATCCACCAAAGCAGTTCGATCCGCCAAAAAGAGAATCTTTCGTTTTGATTTAGAAGCAAAGAGGCGATAGGCAATTTGAAACGCGGTATAGGTCTTACCTGTACCCGTTGCCATCACCAATAGAATTCTTTTTTGTCCTTTAGACACAACTTCAATCGTGCGGTTGATGGCGATGGCCTGATAATAACGTGGCTCCCTGCCAGTGGTGTCCTGAAAATACTCCTGAGTTACTACTGCTTCCTGTTCGGGTGTACTGATCCCCTTGTATTGCTTGTACTTTTCCCAAAGTTCTTTTGGGCTAGGGAATTCATCCAGAGAAAGCTCTTTTTCCAATTGACCCTCTTCAGCAGTCTTGTCATGAAACCAAAATCCATCTCCATTGCTGCTAAAAACGAATGGAACGTCCAGGGTATTGGCGTAGCTTAAAGCCTGTTGTATTCCAGATCGTATTGACTGCTTGTTGTCCTTTGCTTCTATTATAGCGAGCCTGATGTTCAGTCCTTTGGATTGATGATAGAGAGAATAGTCGGTGAATTTGCCTTTGCCTCTGGCAGTCAACTTGCCCTTGACATAAATTCTCCCGGCTGTAAAGAACTCTTCCCGCTGAATCTGAGACATTTCATCCCATCCTGCTCTAATTAATGCAGGGGTGATGTACTTTTCCCTTATATCTGATTCCGAGAGGTCTCGCTTGTTCATTAAAAAAGTTTCCAGTTAGGCTATTGCAAAATAATGAAAACTATTCTGAAACAAATTAAATTGTTCTTTATCGACTTTTAATTCAATTTGTTTTGATCAGATTGTTTTGGTTTCAGAATCGTTTTGATCGCGGCACATTCTCTTTTAAAGAGAAAGCCCTAGTTATTACTATCATC
Source organism: Algoriphagus sp. (assembly GCA_048819475.1). Classification (GTDB taxonomy): domain Bacteria; phylum Bacteroidota; class Bacteroidia; order Cytophagales; family Cyclobacteriaceae; genus Algoriphagus. The sequence continues at coordinate 6,294 of JBMDXP010000057.1, read as the reverse complement.
CAGATGTCAGTTGCAAAAGGTGTTTGATGGTTTCCGAATTTAAGCCCGGATGGGTGATAAAAGTTGGCTGATCGTCTTCTACTAAAGGCTTATTGCAAGAAAAGTAATTTCGATTTAAAAATCCATACCATGTACAGGGTATATTTTTTGATGAAAAACGGGAAGTTATCCACATTTTAGGGGGAGTGGCGGGGAGACAGGCTGACTGTTGGTTAAATGTGAAGGAAATGCAGTGGCTTTTGGTTGATCAGTAGAATTAGCTGCATCGCTCTGTGCCATTTTGCAGATAAAAACAGAAAGTGAGGTTCGTGGTCCTGTTCTGGATCTGGAATGGGGGTGATTGCATGAAGTAGAACCAGAAAAGGAGGGTGGTCCGCCACGGCGGATTAAAGTTCCAAACTTGGATCTACTATCACTTTGTCACGCCTGAGACGAAAAGGGTACGAATCGATGCTTTCCTATGTCTCGAGATTCGGGATACGTGGAGTGAGGCGTAAATTCCATGAAGTCCATCTTATTTTACCATTTCAGAGATGAACTTGGCTTAAATGGCTTTTCCTCCAATTCCCTCTTTTTTAAATCTATCATCATTCCTTGCGGTTAAAAAGGTGTGTAGTCTAATTAATAATGATTTGCATCTTTTCGGTTTTATTTCCTTTACCTTTTCTTGGCACTATATGTAAAAAATACAATCCTTTCGGAAGTCCCCTTACATCCATTTCAATTTTGCCATCTTTTAACGAGCCAAGTTTATGGATTTCATCAACTGAAATTGAACGAACTTTATTTCCGGATTTTTCGGAGTATAAATCAAGCATATAGGGAAGGTTTTCTAAATCTCCAAACTCTCCTACTTCTACAGACAGGATTTCACTTACAGGATTGGGATAAACTTTAAGCATACTCCCACTTGAAGGAAGATAGAAGTAGTAAGGAGAAGACGAGCCACAACCAGGAACGGTAGATACTAGTGATATTACAGCTCCACCAGGGGTGGTAACATAACAATCATTAATATATGGAGTTAATGTAGCTGACCCAGAAACCAAAGAGTAAGTGGATGATGCACCTGGCTGTGCATTGTAAGATAACTGCCACATACTTGAATATGCGTCAAACAACCAATAATTTGGATAGGCAACAGTTGACCCAACCGCAAAGTTACTAGTTCTACGTGTTGCTGAGCCACTAGAACAGGGAGTGGAAATCTGTACCTGAACCCAACCTGTCCCTGCACTAGAACCGTTACGAGCAACAGTTATTTGACTTGTACCAGCACCAGATGTTATGGTGAGGGTACTGCTAGTAGTCCAAGTATATGTTGCACCTGGAATACTTCTTGCACTAAAATTTCTAGTTCCAGAGCATAATGGATTATTAACATCACCTGTGATTTTAGTAGAAACATAATATTTTAGATTTGACGTCCCATAAGGAGTGTCATTCCAATTATGCTCAATAAGGGGAAACCTATTCCATTTTGATTTCCATCTTCCCGTTGTTCCCGTTGTAATCGCTGTATGATCTCCTGAGCCCCAAGAAATTTTGCCAGGATGCATTTCAGAGCAAACCTGAATATAGCTTCCATCTGTCATATAGATATCTTCATCTGTTTGTACCTAGTAACCAATCCATCGAGTAGAACCTCCCTCTGAAATGCTCCATGCATAGCCATGACAGTTAAAAGTTCCGGAGGAACTATATCCGCCAGAGGTAGGTATTTGGGTTCGACTAGGTGATGCATAGTATGAATCCCAGTACGCACGTTCAGAATTCGATAATTCTGGGGTAATATATGCAACAACAGGATTACCTTTAGGCGTTGCCAAATTGCTTTGGGTTTGAGAATATGCAAAGCTGTAGCTACCAAATAAAATAGTCAGAGATATCAAAAAGGTTTTTGAATTTTTCATGAAATGGTTGTTAGAGGTGAAAAATATTTTACTCAACCAAAGGGGTTTAACTAATCCCTAATATTCTCTGGTACATTGGAGTAAATAATTTGGTCTTTCTTTAAATTGGGAAAAAAAGTTTCAACTTGGCTAGGATCCAAATCAACTCTGATGCCATTACAATGATATAAATACCCGTAAATTCCTCCGCTTTCCATGGCCATATTCACGAAAATGACCGGCTCATTTTGCTGGTCTTCAAGATAGATGGTACCTATAAAATTACCTTGGTATTTTCGACTCTTGTAATCTTCCTCAGCTTTAATTATTATCTCTCGGAGCCAAGAAAATTCGCTTGTTCCGCAGCTATTTTTCAATTTTTCCAAAATTTCCTGTGAAATGACTTCCTCCTCCAAAGGTGAAACATCCTCTCTGCATCCCTGAAAAAGCAAAATCAGGAAAGATGAATAAATCAGTATTTTTACAAAATTATATTTCATTTTGATCTATTATTTTTTGATTGGCTAATTATTTTATTAAATAACTCTTGAGAGGGAGCAATTCCCTCATCTACCAGTGACTGATATTGAGCTTTTTGCTCAGTATCCTGAATACTGAATTTAAAATTTTCTTTTTCTAGTGTCCTAACGATAATCCAAGCAATGGAACTATAGGATAAATAGCCAAATACCTCTTGATTTTTCATTTTTTCGTCTAGGTTCTCATAGGCCAAATTCAAAAGTTGGTTTCTATCCGATGGGTCTAATGAAGAAAGCACACTTTCTTGAGCAAGTAGACTCTCAATAGCCATCATTTTAAATGAATAATCTCCTTTTTCAATTAGCGACCAGTTAGGATTTAAAAACTTAGGGCTCATTGATTGGTACTTTTCAATAAGTTTTTTCCCTAAATCCTGTCGTTTCATTAACTCATTTGCACCATTGAAATTCTCCTTTAACTTTTCAACCCCCATCTGTGGTGTGGGAAAAACCATTAAATCTCCTAAAATCGGGTAATTTAAGTAGGTCTCAATCAAGGCTTCAGTAGAGATACTGGAAAGTCTTCCTAAAGGGATTTGACAGGCGTCTCTTTTAGCCTGATAATCTTCCAATTTATTCCAATTATCATCTCCTCTTTTTATGGGAAAATCATAGGGATCTGCTGGAATTTCTTGTCCAGTTACAAAGATGAATAGACCAGCATTAAGAAAATAAGTAAACACTTATTCATGGCAGTTTTAATTTGGGTTAATGTCTCATTAACAGTGTCATAAGGCAAATAAATTTACCTAAAAACTTTTTAATAAATAACATTCAAATCACATTTTTTTTGAAAAACATTACTGTCATCCCTGTCTGGTCGTATTCAAATCGGCAGTCGGGACTGGGTGGGATTTGCCTACCCTGCAATCTGGCCCATGACTAAAATCTTCCTCTGGAAGATTTCTTGACGTCCTGTCCTACCCCCGCTCGGTGTAGTCATATAGCTCCTCGCACTGGGTTGAATTTGTATTTCAACCCGAATATTCTTGACAATTTGTAATTGCCTGCTCTACCTCACCTTTCTGGGAATATCAAGTTGCTTCCCAGAATCAACTTCACTCCCAAATCGCTTTGCTCTCGGGATTTAAATCTCGTGATAGAACTATCCGGACCGATCGGCTCTGCTATCATTTTACTATCTGATTTAGAATTAAATGGTTTCCGGATTTAAGCCCGGATGGGTGATAAAAGTTGGTGTAGTCTACCTACCTCCCCCCCTCGGCGTAGTCACATAATTAGTCGGTGCTGGGTGGGATTTGTAATTCCACCCTCATATCATTACAAATTTGTAATTGGCTTTCTTACCTCACCCCTCTCCCGATACGCTGCGCTATCGGGAGCGATCGGCTCTGCTATCATTTTACTATCTGATCAGAATAAAGTGGTTTCCGGATTTAAGCCCGGATGGGTGTGCTAAAAGTTGGCTGTTCGTCTTCTACTAAAAGGTTATTGCAAGGAAAGGAATTTAGATTTAAAAATCCACACCCAGTATAGGGTATTTTTTTGGTGAGAAACGGGAAGTTATCCACATTTTAGGGGGAATAGCGAGGAATGGGATGATTGCAGGTGGAATAGGAAGGAATTGCAGTGGCTTTTGGTGGATGAGCAGAATTTTTCGAATCCCAAGGCATCCTTTTTCAGACAAAGGCAGAAAGTGAAGATGGTGACCCTGTTCCAGAACTGGAATGCGGATGATGGGCTTGGCTACTTTTCCCTATCATTTAAGTGATTTGATTGGTTTATTTGGCTCAGCGATTTAGGTATTCCAGCCATGGGGTTTAGAAACGGGTATTGAAAATGTCTGCCCAAGAACCAAAATCATTGATTAGAGGGGTCAGCACACTCCGGAATATCCAATTGTCGAAGGCGGGGATTTTGGCACTAAACTGTCTGACAGTGCTGAATTTGATACGAAACTTGATTTAAGCACTAAACTTGTTTTTTCCCAAACGGTTATGGGCAAGGGCTGTTGCTTCTTTCACCACACTATTATTCACAATCTGCTTTGTCAGCATACATTCTTGACTATTTAAAGTCGTCAAAGTCTGAATAAAAAGTTGTCTTAGGATAACCTTCTTTTCCTTCTTTACCCGTCCAAGTTAAATGAACTAATGCAAACTGCTTTTCAAAGTCAGTTTCCTAATTTCAAACATCGTCATTTGTACGGTCGTGGCAAAACGCAGAAAATTCGCTGTTTGAAAGAGGGTAAAGACCTGCGCGTAGTCCAAGTGTTGGCCGGGAATAAAAAACCGGGTTCGACGGAGCGGCATAGGCAGACGGGATTGGAGGAACTGAAAGCGGCGGTACAGAAACGCCATCCGCTGGGGTGAATCAATTCCGTAAATAAATCGTTAACTTTAAAGCTCAAAATAATGAGAGGTATGGACGTACAATCCGTTAAAATCGACCTTATCCACTGGCTTACCGAGCTTCAGGACAAATCTATCCTTAAAAAACTTCAGGGACTGAAAGAGCAACAGGAAAGTTCTTTTGAATTGAGTGCGGAACAGCAGAGGGAATTGGACGGCAGGCTTGAGAAATATGAAAACGGGGAAATGGAGTTTTCTCCATGGGACACTGTAAAGAACAGGGTAAGAAACCGTGCAAAAGATGCCCTATAACTACCGGCTATCCGAAGACGCGGAATCGGATGTTTATGACTCCTATCTTTGGTATGAAAAGCAAAGGGAAGGCCTGGGTGAAGAATTTTTGGATGCACTTGATGCGGCTGGGCAAGCCATAACCGGCAATCCGACAACTTATCGAATCCGTTATAAAAAGAAAGTCAGGGCTTTTGTTGTAGTCCGTTTTCCTTACTTGGTTTTGTATTTGATCAATCGAAACAATATTGATGTGATATCGGTGTTCAACACAAACCAGCATCCCAGAAGATGGAAAAAACGCGTAAAATAGCCGATTCCCCCGCTCGGTGTAGTCACATAACTCGTGGTGCTGGGTTGAATTTGTAATTCAACCCCCTCCAACCTACTCCTAACTTTTTAAAGATACTGGGTCTTATATTTACTCGGTACAGTCTGCTGGATCGAAGGTGATATGCTGTGTTTATTTTATTTCTTTTTGATTTTTCTTTCAATTCGTTCTATTTTCCATCTATTTTTTGGATAGTCGTAACTCTTGAAGAAGTACTTAACCCTCATTTTAAAAGTGTTGAATCTTGTAATATTTCCTTTGACATATTTTGACTCTTCATCAAGATATAAAGCTGATTCTATACAATCTGGCACTTCATAAATAATCTGCTTTTCCGTTGAGTCTGGGTGTCTATTTAAGGCAAAAACCATGTTTTTCCCAATATCATCACTGAAATTCCTTAAGCAGTCAATTCCACCGCCATTAAATAGCAAAATAGACCCAATATTGATTCTATTGGAATAATCTCTAATTATCTCAATCTCCTAATAGCCACTGGAAAGTTCATTTACTATTTGACCTAAAACTATTTCTTCTGCGTGTTTTATTCGCTTTGTAAATGATGAAGCAATATGAACACATTCACATGAATAACTTTCACTAGGTATTATCAATAAAACTAAGGTCAAAAAAACAAGTATCTTTTTCATCTTGATGGCACCCTTCCCCGTCTGGGTGTAGTCATATTGTTCGTGTCTAGTGGATGGGATTTGCCTGCCCTACAACCTGGCCCAAGGCTAAAATCATTCTCAGAATAATTTATTAACACCTTGTCCTACCCTCATATCCTTACCAATTTGCAATTGGCTTTCTTACCTTACCCCTCTCCAGATACGTTGCGCTATCGGGAACGATCGGCTCTGCTATCATTTTATTATCTGATTCAGAATAAAGTGGATTTCCGGATTTAAGCCCGGAGCGCGTGCTAT
>JBMDXP010000056.1:0-97042 GCA_048819475.1 Algoriphagus sp. | reverse complement strand
AGTCATGGAGGCCACAAAAAAATGGACCATGCCCATCCGCGATTGGGGCATGATCCTAAACCAATTTATGATTATGTTTGAAAACCGTCTAAAATTCTAACTAACCCAAAATTCATTTACACACTTTTCGGGATAGTGTCCCGTATTATTGTCCAACATGTATGTTTAGGTTCGCTAATTCTACTTGTAGTTTCACTTTCGCGTTCAATGCTGTAAACACTCTTAATAATGTGTCCATTGTCACGTTACTTGCATTGTTTTCAAGGCGTGAGATTTGAGCTTTTTGAACCCCAATAAGCTTTCCTAATTCTTCTTGTGTCAAATTACGTTCTTGTCGGGTTTGCTTGATTGCTTTTCCGATTAAGTCCATTTGAAGTTCATATTCGAAAAGGTCTCTTTCTGCAGTTCCTATTTTCCCGATAAGTTCGTCCTGCACTTGGTCTAATGTGTATGTCTTCATTTTTCTTATTTTTTTAATTGTTGTTCTTCAAAATATTTTGTTCGTTGTCCGATGGCTTTTTGAATTTCATTGTCCGGGACTTTACTTCGTTTTTTTACAAATCCGTGAGTTGAGATAACCAAAGTTTCGGCTGTGGATGTTTTGTCCCAAAACGCCAGCAGTCTGAATTGAAGTCCTTGATATAAAGTTCTGAATTCCCAAATTTCATTAGTAAGTTTTTTGAATAGTTCAGGGTCGTGTCCAGTTTGAGCTTTACGAATGTTATAAAGAATTTTCTCATAGTGCCTTCTATCCAATCCTTTCAAAAATTCAAATGCTTCGTCTAAAAATATTATTTCAAAACGTTTGTCCATTCGTTAACTTGTTGAACAGTATAAAGATACTAGAAAGTTTCGTTATAATGAAACTTTTGTGATGGTAGAAACCGGCAACAATGCCATAGGAAATAGGATCAGGCCGGTAGTCTTGGGAGGCGAAAACTACCTGTTCGCAGGGTTACACGACGCGGCACAGCAGGCGGCAGTGATCTCTTCATTCTTCGCCATCCTGATGTTCGGGACATGCAGTGCAAAATCGAAGAGGTAAACCTACAGCAGTGACTCAAGTATGTATTCGACAATATTATGGACACCAACATCCGGAAAATACACGGACTACTACCTGAAAATTACAAACTGTCACAGGTAAAGAATCAGACAGTTTAAAGACGCATTTGCTCGGATGAATAAGGAAATAGAGGGAAGATGTCGTGGGACACTGACATCGGCAAAGAGTGAGTCCAGATGGGAAGAAACCGCTGTGAAAAATATCCAGGCTTTATCCATACTAGGATACCCATGACCTAAAACAAATCCCCCTGGAAATTTCAGGGGGATTGCAGTGGTTTAGTGTTCAAATCGGGTTACTGAACTTAAAACGGAAGATAGCTTTCCTTAGTACAGTTATGGGTAAGTTTCTGTTTCCCAGTTTCCAATTGGTGGTAAGCCGGATGAGGTATTCCTGGTGAGAGACGTGTTGGCTATGGTGCTGAAAAATAGTTGCTTAGAGGAAGTGTCTAAACAGAGTTTCCTGTTTGAATTAAGGGGATAATTTGCAAGATTTATAATCCGGTAAGCCCGGGATGGATATTTGAATCACTAAAACCCACTTCACATATGGCAGGCGTTAGTACTTACCTTAATTTTAAAAGGAACACCGAAGAAGCTTTTAACTTCTACAAAACAGTTTTTGGAGGAAGTTTTGATGGCGGTATTAGCAGGTTCAGTGATATTCCTCCTTCGGAGAATATGCCTGCTTTACCTGAAGAAGACGGCAGGTTAGTCATGCATGTGTCCCTGCCGATTCTGGGAGGACATGTCCTTATGGGTACAGACGCCCCTGAGTCCATGGGTTTCCAGCTAAAGCAGGGAAATAACGTCTACATCAACTTGGAGCCTGATACCAAAGAGGACGCAGATCGCCTTTTCGGATTATTGTCAGCAGGGGGAGAGGTAGAGCAGCCGATGCAGGAAATGTTCTGGGGAGCTTATTACGGAAGCTGTAAAGATAAATTTGGGGTTCAGTGGATGTTCAATGTGGATCTGAGGTCACATGCATGAGCAGGGAATTGATTGATGGCTATATTGCCCAGTTGAACCATCCCAAGAAAGCTGAAATCCAGCAGTTGCTTACGATCATCCGCCAGACAGGGAGTACGTTTGAAGAAAGTATAAAATGGAATGCACCCAACTTTTCATTCAAGGGAAATGATTTCCTTACGTTCAATTTTCCTCCTGGAAGGGATACTATAATGCTTGTATTTCATTTGGGGGCGAAGCCAAAGCAAAATCCGGATAGCCACTGGATAGCAGATGATTTGGGTCTTCTGGAATGGAAATCAAACGACAGGGCTGTGCTTATCTTTATGGGTAGGACAAAGCAAAATCCAGAGCAAGTCAGTAAATTAATAAACAGTTGGATTTCTGATTTATAAAAAAGTATGCACCCATTCCGATGGTATAGCGAAGAGTTAGGGGCAATTTATAGCTACCCTGCAAAGCCAGGAGCCAATTATTGTCGTTCTTTCGGCAGGCATTGCCCTGTCTCATGGGTGCAGTTGAAGGATAAAAGTAACTAGCGTAATTGAGTTAAATAGAAATGAACAGCGCAATTAAGTTGATTCCTGCGTTAATGTTTTTTTTGCTTTCCTGTTCGACCAGGTCCAGAATAGAGGTAAACGATTCAACGCCGTCTTCTACGCCAATTGAGGTGAGCACAGAAGACGGTCTGCGGATAGCATATAATGTTTACGGTAAGGGGGACACCACCTTGATCTTTGTGCACGGATGGGGTATTGACCAGAATTATTGGGCTCCCCAAGTCGAAGAGTTTAAGACGGACTATCAGGTTGTAACCCTTGATCTTCCGGGGTTTGGTGCTTCTGATAAGCATAGGCAACGTTGGGAAATGGAGACTTATGGGAGGGATATTGATACATTTATCGATCAGTTGGGGCTGGAGAATGTTATTCTGGTAGGCCATTCGATGGGTGGAGATGTGGTACTGGAGGCAGCATTGCTGAATAAGGAGGTTATAGCCCTGATCGGTGTGGATAATTTTAAAGATGTCGGAGAAGGGTTGGATGAAGCTTCACAGGCTGAAATAGCCGGGTTTCTGGAAGCCCTGAAACAGAATTATAAACAGGTAGCGGCAGCCATGGCCGAAGAATCCCTGTTTCATCCCTCTACCCCGGATGAAGTACGCGCAAGAGTGGTTGCAGATATCCGATCAGCTGATTCATTAATTGCTTACGGGACATTGGAATCCCTGGCTGAATATGCACGATTCCAACCGTTTCAGTTGGCCAAATTGAAACAGAAGCTCTATTTGATCAATAGCAATGCTACTCCCACGCACGTGGCAGGTATGGATTATACTGGCGTGGATTATGAGATACTACCGATAGATTCCACCGGCCATTATCCCATGATCGAAAAACCACGGGATTTCAACCGACTCTTGCATGCCGTCTTACATTCCGATTGATGTAAGCGCTACAGTCCTTGAGTGCACATCCAGTTGGAAGGAGTTAATTTTTAGATGTTTTTCCCCCGATCAGCAAGACTTCATTTACCTGGATTTCTGACACAAACTGCTTATTGCCTTCCCTGTCAATAAAGCTGTGGTTGATCAATTTACCCTGAATGGCGATTTCCGATCCTTTCCCGGTGTACTTTACTAGGATGACGGCAGGCTTTCCCCAAGCCACCAGCTTATGCCAGTTTGTTTCCGTGATTTTCTCGCCTTGTGAATTCTTGAAAGACTCATTCGTGGCCAGGGAAAACCGACACATGAAAAGTCCCGGCTTCACTGTTTTCAATTCTATTTCGGCTCCGAGGTGCCCGATTAACTGAACTCTGTTTCTTAAAGTACCCATAGCATTTTGGATTAGTTATTTCTGATTATATTATCCTTATTCTTCTCTTAAAATTTTCCCAATTTGTATTTTAAGTTGAAAATTATCCGGGGATTAACCGTTTGTATCCGATAGTAGTCGTTTGCTGTCGCCTTCAGAAGCAGTTGGATGTCTATTGGAAAAAAATGCCGGGTTAAGTATAGCTTGCCTCAACAGAATTATGCATTAGGTTTCGTTAAGAAGACAATAATAGTCCAATCCGTGGGAGCCAATAGAATACTGGGTAAATGTTTCCACTTCTTGGGGTTTTGTTCCATAGTGTACTACTGGGTTTTCGAAACGGTATAAGGAGGGTATTCAGTTAAAGAAGTTGATGGATGCAGGTTTAGAGGCTATCATGACCGTTTTTATCCGATTTGACAGATATTTTTTCTGATTGGTTAGGGGATTGTTTTGGAATACACCGAATAGGATAAGCCTTGTGAATTATTAGATAGGGCCCAGGTGTTGAATGAAACAATAAATCATGAGAGGATCCGATAGATTGAGAGTAGAGCCCTTTCTGGCTATAGGCAATGAACACGAGCTGTTTTTCAAAGGGCGGGTAATCAAAGCATACAAGCAGCGCAGACCGTCATCCAGAAAGAGTTGGATAGAAAATATCATAGCATCGATTAAAAGATATTCCGGTTCCAAAGTAGCCTATGCAAAGGTTGAAATTAAGTTTCAGGATATGATTTACATAGTGGAGACGGACGAGGAGGGGGTGTTTGAGTTTCATTTAAAAAATGTCCCTCCTGTAAATGAACGTCAGGAAAGAGTACGCTTCAGGATCGTAGAACCTACTTCGGTGAAAGGAAACCTGAAAGTCAAATTGACGGTCGAGAGATTCTATGGGGAGCATGGTGTGATTTCAGATATTGACGATACGATTATCATATCCCATGCAATATCAATCATGAAAAAATTTTGGCTGTCTATTTCCAAGAATGCATACTCCCGAAGACCTTTGCCAGGGGTAAGTAAATTTTATAGACAGCTTACCCAAGATCAAAAATACCCCGTGTTTTATGTGTCGAGTAGCGATTGGTCATTGTTTGACCTGATCCAGGATTTCATCAGTTTCAGGGAAATACCATCTGGGCCGCTATTGCTCAAAGATAAACATATCAACCTGAGAAACATCTGGAAATCAGGCGGAGGGGACCATTCCCATAAATTTGATAAAATCAGTTTTCTGCTGACGATGTATCCGGGGATGTCCTTTGTCTTGGTGGGGGATAGCGGACAGCATGACCCCGAAATCTACCTTCAGGTCATCCAGAAGTTCCCAGGCCGTATCAAAGATGTATTTATCAGGCTTGTGAAGGAGATGGACCCGTCAAGAAAGCAGCTGATAGAAGAACAGGCTGGGGATGTCAAATTTCATTTCATAGAAAATGTAGAAGAAGCAATGGAAGAAATCGATCAATTAAACGCAGTGTCCTCCGGTGGCTAAGCGGAGATGTGTACTGGTCTTCAACCCCAATGCGGGTAGAAACAGTATGGGCAAGGACGAAATTATAGCACGCTTGTCAGAAGAAATCACTGATCTGGAGATAGATACGGTCGAGACCACGGGAAATGATGATACGGCCCAGATCAAAGCAAAGCTAGCTGAACTTCGTCCTGAATTTGTAGTGGTAGCAGGAGGTGATGGTACAGTCAAGCAGGCGGCCTGTAGCGTGATAGGGAGTTCAGTTCCATTGGGTATAATCCCGCTGGGATCTGCCAATGGGCTGGCGACGTGTCTTGGAGTCCAAAAAGTGGACAGTGCCATTGAAGCGATAAAATCAGGAAAGTTTATCCAGATGGATGCAGTGTCCATCAATGGCCAATTGTCCTTTCATCTGGCAGACCTGGGTTTTAATGCCAATATGATCAAGAAATTTGAGGAAGGGGAATCCCGGGGTATGTTGGCCTATGTAAAGAGCTCCTTATCCGAGGTTTTTGCCACCGAATCTACCCGGTATGACCTGAAGATCGGAGAAAACACATTCCATCTGAATTCCAAAATGCTAGTGATAGCAAACGGCAATAAATATGGGACAGGAGCAGTCATCAATTCCAAAGGGAAAATTGATGATGGATTCTTTGAAATAATCTCCCTTGACCCAAAGTCTGTAGAAGATTATATCAAGATGTCATTCGCCTTCTTTGCCGGAAAGCTGGAGGAAATAGACGGGATCCAGTCCTGGTCATGTGATTCCTGTATACTATATAATCCCTCCAAATCCCGCATGCAGATAGATGGGGAATTGAGCGGTGAGCCTGAAGAAATCGCCATCCATATCCAGAAAGGCATACTTCCGATATTTGTAGGGACAGATGCACCTTCTTTGTTTGAAAAGGATAAAACATCTTAACTCTTCTCACATATGCTGAGCCGGGAATAAGTCTTGCACAACTTGTTTTCATCAACTAAATTTAGTTCTTAGTATTAAAAACACTCGCTGTTGCCGAATTAAAAGAGCGCTATAATCCACTATAACAACCCAGACCATGGCCTATAAACCCGAAGGATATAATTCACTTTCAGCCTACTTGATAGTAGACGGTGCGAAAAGGATGAGGGATCTCCTTAAATCCATTTTTGAAGCAGAAGAATTAAGGAAATATGAGCGGGAAGATGGGACATTGATGCATTTGGAGATGAGGCTCGATGATACCGTGCTTATGGTTAGCGACAGCACGGATGCCTATCCTGCCAACAAAACGGTGCTGCATGTGTATGTTTCTGATGTGTTCCAAACTTTTCAACGCGCATTGGATAACGGCTGTACACCAGTGGAAGCCCCGATTCAAAAGGGAGGGGACACCGATGTTAGGGGAGCCTTTATAGATTTCGCAGGGAATTTCTGGTCAGTAGCTACACAGGGAGGTGAAGCATGAGCATGTCACCTGGTCAGTAGTTATCATTCAATATTAGCTTTAAGAAGGCGCTGATGTATAAAACGGAACACTGGTATGGTTGTTAAATCATGCAAAACATGATAGACAAAATCCCTTAAAACAAGTCTTCATAGATAAATAGCTATACTAAGCCTTAAAAGAAAATAAATCAACATATACATTTGCAGCCAAAGGAATCCGCCCACCGTAAGTAAACTAAGTCGCCCGGATAAATCCATGCAGCAAATAAGAAACGGGTATATCAATAAAACACAGGAAAAGATAAATAGGCCATTATGGCTAGACCAACAAAAAAAATCTATGCAAAATCAACTTTCTAAAGTCCTGCCAGGACTAGTATTGGCAGGACTACTTATGGGATGCGGGACCTCAGCGATACTCACCAGTCCGATCACCACCAATAATAACCTCCCAACAAAGGCGGTTCCACTGACAGAAGAGCAAAAGCAGCACTGGGGGCACAAGGACCTGATTACAGATACCATCCCAGGCATGAGTGTGGACAGGGCATATGAAGAGATCATTAAAAAGAAGAAAGGTGAGAAAGTGATCGTGGCAGTCTTGGATGCGGGGATCGATCTTACCCACGAGGACCTGGTGGATGTGATCTGGACCAACAAGAAGGAAATCCCGGGAGACGGAATCGACAATGATGGAAACGGGTATATAGATGATGTACACGGGTATAATTTTCTGGGAGACTCCTATAATGAGCAGGTGGAGTATACCAGAATTCTCAGGCTTAAAATAGGCGATGAAGAATATCAGGCAGAGGCGCAAGCTAAGCTGGATGAGGAACTTTTACCAGCCCAGCAGAATAAGCAACAGCTAGAGCAGGTACTGCAAATGGTGAAAATGGCAGACAGCAACGTCAAAAAAGAACTGGGAAAAGACACCTATACGCAGGAAGATCTTGCCGGGCTGGATCCCAAGGATCAGATGATGCAGCAGCAAGTGGGGATGTTAATGCAGATTTTCAGTTTTGAGGATAACATCGAGGATGCGCTGAAGGGGATCAATGAAGGGATTGATTATTATACTGAGAGACTGAATTACCATTTTAAAGTTGATTTTGATGGAAGGAAAGTAGTAGGGGATGATCCATATGATATCACAGACTTGGGATATGGGGATGGAAATCCTCAGATAAGAGAAAAGGGTGAGAGTCACGGCACCCATGTGGCAGGGATAATAGCCGCCACACGCAACAATGCAAAAGGGGTAAATGGTGTGGCAAACAATGTGGAGATCATGAGTATCCGTGCGGTGCCAAACGGGGATGAGTATGACAAGGATATCGCACTGGGAATACGCTATGCAGTAGATAACGGTGCCAAGATCATCAATGCAAGCTTTGGGAAATCATTTTCACCCAATGCCGAATGGGTATATGAAGCCCTCGAATATGCCGCTTCCAAAGATGTACTTTTTGTACATGCAGCGGGGAATGATGGGGTAAATCTGGATGATCCGGCCAATCCTAACTTTCCAAACGATCACATGTTTGAGAATGATCCTGAGTTTGTGGACAACGTCATCACGGTAGGAGCGTTGAGTGAAAACTACGGGCCTTCCATGCTTGCGGTATTTTCAAACTACGGAGCATTTAATGTAGATGTATTTGCTCCCGGGGATGGGATCTATTCTACCATGCCGGAAAGCGAGTATGAGTTTCAGGGCGGAACCTCGATGGCTGCCCCAGCAGTAGCCGGGATAGCAGCACTGATCCGCTCCTACTATCCTTCCCTGACCGCCGTACAGGTGAAGAGGATTATAATGGAATCAGGATTGGCTCCGATTATGGCGGTTAACCTGGGAGGGGATGAAAGTAAGACAGCCAGTCTGGCGGATATATCCAGATCAGGCAAAATTGCCAATGCTTACAACGCCTTGATCATGGCTTCCCAAGTGGCAGCAGGGAAAATTACGCTACCGTAAAAGCTGGCGGGTATGGATTTTAAAATACTCGATACCACAAGTTACCACCTCTTAAACGGGTTGGGATAGAGAGCAAGAGGCTGGGTTCCGCAGATAATAGGATGCGGAAAATAGCAGCGAATCAAAAAAAATGCAGGTGGATAGACACACCTGCATTTTTGCTTTGAGTAGGGCTTGGCTCAAATCTGAACTGAAACCGGTCTTGGAAAAAATATAGGGAGAGCCTCGATCAGAATTCAATTTCGAAACTCTCGCCGGATTCCAGCTCCAGGTCCATTTCAGAACCGTCATATACCACGGTGACACTTCCTGTTTTATCCGCTTGGATGCTGAAGTGTCTCAGCTCCCCGTTATCCCAATCCAGACTGAACGTGTATCCTCCTCTAGCCCTTAGGCCGGTTATTTTGCCCTTTTTCCATTGCGGGGGCAAGGCGGGAAGCAGACGGATCACTCCAGGTTCATGGGACTGGATGAGCATTTCAGCCATACCTGCCGTCAATCCGAAGTTTCCGTCAATCTGAAATGGAGGATGGGCATCGAAGAGATTGGGATAGAGGGATTGGGAAATCAGTTTTTGGATATGGCCATAAGCCATATCGCCATCCAGCAGCCTTGCGGAGAAATTGATCAGCCATGCCCTAGACCACCCTGTTCCCGCTCCACCGTTTGCGAGCCTGAATTCCAGCGTTTTTCTTACCGCATCGAAGGTTTCCGGTGTTGCTGCTTTCGTGATTGCCGCTCCAGGGTGAAAAGCATACAAATGTGACATATGCCGATGGCCCTTTTCGTGCTCTTCATAGGGTAGGTCCCATTCCAGAATCCTTCCGTCAGTTCCAAGGCGTATCCCGGATCTTAAGTTCGGAAGTTGGCCTGTGATTCTCTCTGCCAGCTCTGTTTTTTCACCCAGGAGCTGAGCCGCTTCTAGATAGATGGTGAATATGTCTACGATCAGCTGCTGATCCATGGCAGCCCCAAGCGTGGAGGCCGCCAGTTGCCCATCGGCAGTGATAAACTGGTTTTCCGGCGAGGTGGATGGTGCTGAAACCAACTTCCCGTCTTTAGGGTCTTCCATGAGCCAGTCTGAATAAAACCACGCGAGTTGCTCCAGCGCAGGAAATGCCCGCTCCCTCAGGAATTTTTGATCCTGGGTGTACAGGTAATGCTCCCAATAATGCCTCCCTAGCCAGGCTCCGGCTCCTATCCAACTTCCCCAGTAGGCAGTTTCGGCCTGCAGAAAGGGGATCTGCCACTGATCTGTGGTATGGGGAATCATGGCACCGCGCATACCGAAATTGGTTTTGGCCACCTTCTTTCCGTTCTCGATCAATCCATCAGTAAAGTCAAACATGGGCACATGCAGCTCACTCAGATTGGTGACCTCTGCCGGCCAATAATTCATCTGGAAATTGATGTTGAGATGGTAGTCGGCATTCCATGGAGCAGAGATATGCTGATTCCAGATTCCCTGGAGATTGGCAGGGTTGGTGCCAGGCCTGCTTGAAGAAATCAGCAAATATCTTCCATAATCAAACAATACCTTTTCAAGATGCAGATCGGTCTGCCCATTTTTCACATTTTCGATTCGCAGGTTGGTCGGGGTTTCGTCTGGTTCTTCATCTCCCAGGCCAAAACTCATCCGTCCAAACCACCCACTGTACTCGCGTTGATGGGAAGAAACCAACTCTCCCCAGCTTTTAAACTCTACTTTCTCCAGTTGCTTATTGGATGCTTCTTCAAAATCTGCATGGTAAAAAGAGGTTTCCGCTACTAATTTGACAGTGAGTTCATTCACCCCACTTACTTCCAGGTATGACCCTTTGGCCTGTACCTCACCCGAAAGATTCTGTGCGAGTAAAAGCACCCTGAACCTCACCCCGTTTAGAATGGGGGACTTTTCAGAGTCGATCTGGCCACCGCGCTGGGTGACCATACCCACCATTTCCAGCAGGTTGTTGTTCAGGGTTTTGGATTCCGCAGTGGGGATGCCTTCATCATCTGGTCTGGAAAGCATGATTTTTCCCCGAAAACCTTCAGGATGTGCAGTTTTGAGCCGGATAATAAGTGCATCGTCTGGAGCAGATGCAATCACCTCCTGCTTCACTTCATAGCCTTCACTTGAAAACGAAGTGACCGAGGAAGCATCCTCCAGATTCAGACTTCTTTTATAGTCTGCAACATCATGCCATTCAAAGTCCATCCATAAATCCCCCAGTGTCTGGTGGGACCTGGTAATGCCTTTTCGGGAAAACTTCAGAACAAGCAAAGAATCAGCTTTCGTATTTTCCCCTGAAAGTAAGTACGCGCGGATCTGGTCTAAGTCAGCCCTGGTTCCGTCTGCCAACCCCCAATCGTCAGGACCTCCCGGCCAGAGGGAGTCCTCATTCAGTTGGATTCTTTCTTTTCCCGGGATCCCAAAGACCATCGCTCCAAGCCTTCCATTGCCTAGCGGAAGTGCCTCTTCCCATACCGTGGCAGGAGATTCGTACCAGAGGATTGGTTTTTGTGCGGTGGAGAGCAACGGGACGGATAGTAGGATCAGGAAGGTCAACCAGGACTTTTTCATCGGATTTTGGGTCAAAAAATAAGAATACGACAAATCTTTTTCTCTACCAATGAAAATATAGGCAAAAGGATCTATTGGATTTTCAAGGATCAGCATATCAATGGGATAGCAAGAAACCCTTGAATTCTTCTGTATTGAAATTACTCATGCCTTGCTGATAAAAGACAATTTTACCTGCCGGATTCACGACTAAGGTAGTAGGAATCGCCTCACTGCGGAGGCTGCTGTTAATCCCAAAACTTGCATGTACAGCAGGAAAGGCCCAGTTTTTTCCTTCGATTAGACGCTTGCTTTTTTCGTAATCATCGTCCAGGCCGATCATTAAAAATTCGACGCCCGCATGGTCTTTTACGGAGGAGTAAAGTTGGGAAATATGTGGCATCTCAGCTCTGCAGGGACCACACCAGGAGGCCCAGAGATTGATGAACAGCGTCTTTCCGCGATAATCCTCCAAGATGACCGTATTGCCCTCGAAATCCTTGAATTTCCCGTTGTAATCAAAATCCTGATCGCTGAGATCGGTTAGGGTTATGTTGGGCTTTAGGAGTCCTGTAGCTAACAGGGCGGATTGCAGTGAACCTTGAATCACAGCCAATAAACCTGTGAAATACAGCAATGCAAATACTCCGAAAATCACTATCCAGGACTTTACCTCTTTTTTCCAATCCATGCCAGATCATGTTGTGTTTTTAATCAAGAGCCAGCTCCCATAACCCCTCACCAATTCTTCCGGAATCACTGTTGCAGGATTGGTTTCAGAAAAAGGATGGATGTGGACAGACCCCCGCGTGATAAGAATCAATTTTCAAATTTAGTTTCACAATCTCAGAAGGTTAGTAACATAGGTTACAAAAAGGGATAATTCTCCTTACAAGTAAGCGTATCTTGCACGCCCGGATTTGATATAGAACCCCATATGGATATGAATTACGAGATTAAGATCGCCGACGAACTTCAGGTGAAACCGCATCAGGTAAAAGCAACGATGGATTTGTTGGATGGCGGTGCTACGGTACCCTTTATTTCCAGATATCGGAAAGAGGCGACTGGGACACTCGATGAAGTACAGGTAGCTGCTATACGGGACAGGGTAGAGCAACTCAGGGAACTGGATAAGCGCAAAGAGGCTGTTGTGAAGTCTATCGAAGAGCAGGGTAAGCTTACCGCCGAACTTAAAAAAGCTGTCGAACAGGCTGGGACCATGTCCAAGCTGGAAGACATATACTTGCCCTATAAGCCAAAGCGACGTACCAAAGCCACCATAGCAAGGGAGAAGGGGTTGGAACCGCTTGCAGAGCAGGTCTTCACGCAAAAGACGATGAATCTGGCTGCAGTGGCAGGGGAGTTTTTGAAGACTGGGAAAGAAGTCAACTCAGTGGAAGAGGCTCTGCAGGGAGCCAGGGATATCATTGCCGAGTGGATCAATGAAAACGGCGCGCTCAGGGAGAAAATGAGAAAGCTTTTTGTGAATGAGGGGGTGTTTGTCTCCCGGGTCATTCCCGGAAAAGAGACGGAGGCAATCAAGTACAAGGATTATTTCGATTGGTCAGAGCCCATTAAGACAGCTCCTTCGCACCGCGTACTGGCTATGCGGAGAGGGGAGAAAGAACTTTTCCTGATGTTGGATTCCTGTCCCGAGGAGAGTACCGCGCTCGCACTTATGGAAAGGGAGATACTGGCAGATGCTGCAAACTCCTCCGTAGACCAGGTGAAGCAGGCAATCAAGGATTGCTATAAACGGCTCTTGAAACCGAGCATGGAGACCGAAGTCAGGCTGCTTACCAAAAAGAAAGCAGACCAGGAAGCGATCCGTGTGTTTTCGGAAAACCTTCGCCAGCTGCTTCTGGGAGCTCCACTGGGGGAAAAGGCCGTAATGGCAATCGATCCCGGGTTCCGTACAGGGTGCAAGCTCGTATGCCTCGGTCCACAAGGACAGCTTCTTCACTATGAAACCATATATCCACACGAGCCCCAGCGCAAGACTGCTGAGTCAGCCGAAACGATAAAGCATCTGGTGGCACACCATAAAATAGAGGCAATAGCCATTGGAAACGGAACAGCAGGAAGGGAAACAGAAGCTTTTGTAAAGCGCCTTAACCTGCCCAAGGCGGTGGCTGTTGCGATGGTAAATGAATCGGGAGCATCCATCTATTCGGCCTCAGATGTAGCAAGGGATGAGTTTCCCGACCATGACCTCACGGTGAGAGGAGCAGTTTCCATAGGCAGGAGAATGATGGATCCCTTGGCAGAGTTGGTGAAAATTGATCCTAAATCAATCGGGGTAGGCCAGTACCAGCACGATGTGGATCAGCAGGCACTCAAGAATGCCCTGGATGATACCGTGATGTCTGCAGTGAATGGGGTAGGAGTGGAGGTCAATACCGCTTCGAAACAGTTGCTTAACTATGTGTCTGGATTGGGTCCTGTATTGGCACAGAACATTGTGGATTTTAGAACTGCACATGGCCCCTTTACCAGTCGCACCCAATTGAAAAAAGTCCCTAGGCTTGGGGAGAAGGCATTTGAACAGGCCGCAGGATTTTTAAGGATCCGGCAGGCCAGGCACCCATTGGATGCCTCGGCAGTCCATCCGGAGCGATACGAACTTGTGGAAAAGATGGCAAAAGATGTCAATACCTCTGTCTCCGAACTCATGGGCTCCGAGGAGCTCCGCAAGCGGATAATCCTGAAGAATTACGTCTCCGAAACCGTTGGCTTGCCGACGCTGCAGGATATCCTGGACGAGTTGGCAAAACCCGGGAGGGATCCCCGGGAGGGTTTTGAGGTGTTTTCCTTTGAAGAGGGGGTAAACAGCATGGGAGATCTGAAAGTGGGAATGAAGCTGCCAGGGGTAGTCACCAACATCACCGCTTTCGGTGCTTTTGTGGATGTGGGGGTACACCAGGATGGACTGGTTCATCTCAGCCACCTTGCGGACCGGTTTGTCAGGGATCCAAATGAGGTGGTCACAGTAAATCAGAAAGTACAGGTGACAGTAATGGAGGTGGATATTGCGCGTAAAAGAATCGCGTTGAGCATGAAATCGGATCCGTTTGCAGAGCGGGGAAAGAAAAGTGAAAAGCCTATAGCTTCCAAATCCCGACAGGAAGAACCTCAAGGAACCATGGCCGAGAAGCTGGCAATGCTGAAAGGAAAATTTGGTAAATGAGAAAGGGTGTTTTCCGGCCCCTTTGTGATTACGGCAAAGAGATTTGACAGTGTTCTAAGGATTGTCGGTGGTTTTATAGCATAAATAAGACCGCCGGCTTTCGCAGGGAGAGTATTAGGGTATAATCAATGGGCTACAAGGCTGAGTTTTTGGATTTCCTGTATTCTTTTAACAGCAGCGGGGTTTGCTTGAATGCGCTGATTTCGAAAGGTCTCTTTGGATAGGGAATGTGGCCCAGATCTATCTCACTTCCCATATACATCACGGATTTTTCGCCTGACTGCTGAAGCTCACCAGTGTAAAACTGCCTGAGATGTACCAGCTCATGCATCAGGATTTGGACTGGATTGGGATGGTTTTTTTTGATTTTTATAAAATAGGTGGCAGGATACTGATAACTGATCATACCCTGATAGGAATGCAGGTGATCTAGGTAACTTATCCGGATATATGCATCATTAATTCCATAGGTCAGGCAAAACCATACAATAGGATCTTCCAATTCATAATCGGTGTGGTTTCGTATATGGATCCCCTTGATATGCTGGAGTTTTATGCTCTCAATGGAGTGTGGCACTGAAGGAAGATGATCAGGACTCTGCAAATCTGCCGGGTTCAACCAGATTGTCAGGAATAACACGATTGGGAAGTTGGTCATGACGGTTCTTTTCTTCAAAAGAACAGTGCATTTTAAAGCGAAACCGGAAATTTAGACCAAGATGATTTACCTGCTGATGTACTTCAATTATTTCATTATCAATTGATTATGTATGTAGAATGTGTTGTTTGTCGAAGATGTACGCCACTTGTCGATGGTCATGGACGATAAGGGGGGATTGAAGGTGGATTGGGATGAGGGGGAATTCCCACTCTCAGCTAGAGCTTTGGAAAAAAAGACGAGCGGGAGCCCTAGGCCCCCGCTCGTTGTGTTTTCGCTCTCTTACACAGCGGCGAATATATTTTGGGGTTAAGGTCTACTTCCTACAGGACTGACCATTTCATTGTAATCATCCATATCCATTCCTTTGCTGAATCTTCTCAGATTGTAAGATAGGGTGAGCATGAAATAACGCTGAAGGACATTGGTCTGGGTATCTTCAATAAATGTCTCCGTAATATTCCTCCTGACATTGTTGTTCTGGGCCAGGAGGTCATAGACATTCATGCTGATTTCCCCCCTTTGATTCTTGAAGATTTTCTTTCCTATGCTCATGTTCACCAGGGTAAAACTGGTATCAAAACCCTCCGAAAGACCTGAGTTTATCTGGTGGTTCAGATCCAGACGGTAAACAATCCCTTCCCAGATGATCCAGTTAAAATTCACTCTGGCGCGTTGGTTGAAGAAATTATTGTTCAGAGAAGGGCTCAGGGTATTCTCCACATTGTTAAATGAAAGCCTGGTGGATACATTGAAATCGATCTGATCGCTGATATTGCTGTTGAGCGAAAACCCGGTATTCAGCCTTCTTGAATTATTGAAGCCCAACACATTGTTGACCATACTAGGTCTTTTGACGTAGCCTGCACCGGCATTGATATTGAAATTGGATTTGATGAAACCGAGCGGCATCCCATAACTCATCCAAGACCGGAAATCCCAATATCCGTCCAGGTTTACAGGGCGGAACAGCTGAGAACCCCTTTCCAGTATGATTCCATCCTGAAGCTCTGTGGGTTCTTCGGCAATGAAAGAACTGTTGGAAATAGTATTGTTTACAAAGTTGGATTGTGCAAACAAGAACCATGATTGGTCAGTTTCTGGGTTGTTTCCGCGTAGTCTCATGCGCAGACTGTTGGTATAAGACTGATCCAGGTCAGGATTTCCGGTACGTAGCTGCAATGGATTTGAGTTGTCAATTACCGCCTGAAGATCCTGTACGGAAGGAGCGTTGGTTCTGGTGTCGTAATTCAACTCCATATTGAAGTTGGGAGAAAACTGATACTCCAGACGCATTGTAGGAAGGAAACTTTCGAAAGTCCTGTTCAGATCAAATGCCCTGGGAAATTCCTGAAGGTTGTTCAACCTGGCATGCTGGTATTGGGCTTCTACCTGAAAGCGTAACTTCTCCTGGGTGAATTGATAACCCAGTTCAATTTCCTGGGTCAAGTAGCGGCTTTCAAAGCGGTTACTCAGTGCTGTATCCAATGCCAGGTTCCTGTTTGAAAACTCATCATTGAGCACGTCGAATATCAGTTGGTCCGAATCGTTTACCCGGTTGCCTATTTCATATTCGATCTCCAGTTGGCTTTTTTGACCCAGGGCTTCCGTAAACGAGATACCCGTCTGCCAGTCCACCCCCATACGTTCCCTGGTTATTTCCTGATTGATGATCTCTGTCCTTTGTTCCGGATCGAAAAAGAGATTCTCAGCCAATCGGTTGGAGATGTCCTGGTTCATATGGTTTCCCACATTGGCTCTCACCGTCATGGTTCTGCCGACTTTGTTGAACTTGCGGCTATAAAGCAGGCGGTTGTTGATATCGTAGTCCTTATTGGTAGCTGTCCGTGTATTCTGGGTTTGGTTGATCAATTCTCCACCCTCTGTGGTCTGTCCGAAGAAATCCGAGTTCTCGGTCTCAAACCTCGCTGAAAGTCTTGGGATATAGAGTATCCTGTTGTTTTCATCGATGTCGTATTCCAGTCTCATGTTGAACCGGTGCCTGTTGTTGATCCGGATATCATTGCTGGATTCTGCATAAGCCTGGTTGGTTTCGGCACTTGACGCAAAATCCCTGAAAAGAGTAGCCTGGCCGATGTTTTCCCTTCTGTTGAACACATAGCTGCCGGTAACCTTGATCTTTTTCCCCCAGTTATCCGTGTAGTTTAACCCGGCTAGATTGGTGTTGATGATCCCGTTTTGGGGGCGTGCGTCGTCCTGGGCATTGGGGTCACTGGAGTAGTCCTGGAGGTTGATGTTATTGCTCAGTCCTGTAAATGTAATCCGCTGGCCTTCATTGAAGGAATTGATGCTGGCGCCGACCAGATAGCGGTCATCTGTGCCATAACCTACGGAGGTCCTGCCGAACTGGCCCTTTCTACTGCTGGGTTTGGTGATGATGTTGATGGTCTTCAGCCGTTCCCCATCGTCGAATCCGCTGAGCTGTGCCTTTTCACTTTTCTGGTCAAAA
Source organism: Algoriphagus sp. (assembly GCA_048819475.1). Lineage (GTDB taxonomy): Bacteria > Bacteroidota > Bacteroidia > Cytophagales > Cyclobacteriaceae > Algoriphagus. The sequence continues at coordinate 79,438 of JBMDXP010000056.1, read as the reverse complement.
ATCTCGATTCCCTGGATTACTTCCGCCGGCAGGTTTTGGAGGGCCGTCTTCACATCAGTACCGAAGAATGGCTTGCCGTCTACCAGGATCTGAGCTATATTTTCCCCCTGTGCCTGCAATGATCCTTCCTCGGAGACCACACCGGGCAGCTTCTCAAGGAGGGTCTGTGCACTGGCATCCCGCATGGTCTTGAAAGCGTCGGCATTATATAAAGTAGTATCCCGTTTCTGTGTGCCGCTGGATCTCCTGGCACTGATCGTGACTTCTTCCAATGCAGTCGCTTCCTCCCGCATCGTCAGAGTCCCGAAGTCCAGATCACCGGAAAGGTTAAAATCCCTGTTCAGGGTTTGAAATCCCAGGTATTGTACCTTAAGAAGGTAATCCCCAGGCCTTATACCGGTAATCTCAAAAATCCCATCCAGATCCGAAATCATACCATCCACCTGTACAGAGTCAGGAAGACGCTGGATCAATACAGAGGCGTTTGGTACAGCTTCACCGTTTCCAGATTCTTTCACCACACCCTTTATGGAATAGGTCTGAGCATACGATTGACCGAGACCCAGAAAGAAAAAAAATAGATAAACAAGATACTTCATAAAGTTAAATAGGTTTACTGTTGGTGTAGTTGTAGGCAGGAAGTTGAGACTTCTTTTCTTCCCATGCCAAGAATATATAGTGAAGCCGGCTTACAAAAGAACAAAGAATGGAATGGGGAATAGTCTGGAATTAGGTAAACGGTTGTATGGGTGAGTGAATAGTAAATGAAAGGGTTGATTGCAGAAATTGTACAGCACATTTTTGGCGGATCGCCCATCATTAGGGTACATAAATTGAGTGACATTTTATGTCATATTTTTATGTTTGTTTTTTAATCATTATTATGTTTATTTAAATGACATTATTAACTTAGCCCCTGTAAAACAACATAGTTATGGATACTCAGGAAAAAATCAGCATCACTACCAAAACGTTGGCCTCAGGTAATTGTCAGGTGAAATTCTTTATTGAAGATGAAAAAAAGCCTCAGTACGGCTATCTTTTGGTCAGCGAACCCAAGCCTGTGGGCGTAATCATAGAAGAGATCAAGCAGCGGATGGAGCGCAGGAAAAATGCTGCAATGAACATGAATCCTTTTTTTCCGGTACCACCTACTCCGGAGGATCATAATTTCTATCTATTTTCGGCTTGAAAAGCTGGATTACCGGTTCGGCTTGCTCAGATCGGGCATCAGGTGAGCGATGTCCCCTGACAGCTATACAGAGATAATTATATGAATGCCATGAGAGAAACTTCTTTCACAACTTATCCCGAACTTGTTTCGGAAAGGGGATGATTAGTTTGGGTATGCCATAACCTGTCCCGATCGGTCGGGAGCCTGTCCTGACTAGTCGGGGTGACTTTTGATAAACAACTATAATTATTATGAAATACCTTGCTTCTAACCTCCGCTTTTTGAGAAAGCATAAAGGGATCACGCAAAATGACCTTGCAGATCAACTGGATGTGCAGCGGACAATGATTTCTGCCTATGAAGACGGGAGGTCTGACCCCAAGCTCAGCACTTTGCAGAAATTATGTACCATCTTGGAGGTAGGCCTGGAAGAATTACTGGAACATGATATTGAGACGAATGGAAGAAAGGCCTTGCAGAAAAGAGGGGTTAACATCCTGACAATAGCCGCTGACTCCGATAAGGAGAATATCACCCTTGTGGGACAAAAAGCTTCTGCAGGCTATCTCAACGGGTTTGCTGATCCGGATTATATGGAAAAACTACCACAGTTTCATCTGCCAAATCTCTCCCGACAAGCCACTTACAGGGCATTTGAGCTGGCAGGAGACTCTATGCTTCCCCTGATACCGGGGACTATAGTGATATGCGGGTATGTGGAGCAGTTGAAGGATATTAAAAGTGGCCGCACGTACGTACTTGTCACGCAGACGGACGGTGTGGTCTATAAGCGTGTGTTCAATTACCTGGCTGATAACGGGAAACTGTTTCTGGTCTCAGACAATGAACACTTCAAGCCTTATGAAATCAGGGGGGAAGATGTATTGGAAGCTTGGGAAGCCAAAGCGTTTATCAGTACAGATTTTCCCAATCCCGGAGACAAGAAAAAACCTCTGAGCCTGGAAGATCTGGGCGAAATGATAAAAGATATCAAGGCAGACCTGAGACAAATAAAGGGTTAGTTTCTCCTGAGCTCAATGGCGCCTACCGCCCCCGTGGATGGAATAGTGATTTTTCCGGTCCAGGTCGTCCCGGTATTGCGCGTATTCAGCTCTATGGTACCGATTATGCCCACGACAGAATTGTAATACTGCAGGTTGATCGTGTTTTGGCTGAAGCTTCCTGATCCGTTCCCCACCTCCAGATCGATCATATTGTATTCTATAAATTCCAGGTTGGAGCCATATTGGTCAAACACCAGCGTTCCGGTAGGATTGTTGTCCATATAAAGTGTCCACCTCCCTTCTACCTGAAGGACATCCGTAACAGGGACAGGGGGATTGTTTCCCCCGAGCTGCAAATCCTGATAGGTTTCCTCACCATCGGCACGAAAATCTGCTGTATCCCCTCCTCGATGATCATCTTCTACATAAGGACCGTTCTTACCTCCATCTTCCAGATCCATCAGCTGCCCGCCGATCAGAATAACTACAAATAAGCCCAATACCCATAAGTAGTTTCTTGCCCACCAGCTTTTAGGTTTTGGCGGGGCAGAAAGAGGCCTGGATCCCCTCACTGGAATAGGGGTAGGTTTTGGTTTGGGGTCTATCAGTTTTTTGAGAACGAGGGTCAGCTGCTCACAGTCATATTTCCACCGGGAACTGCTTAGCTCCTGCGCATGCCTTCTGGTCAGCCCTTTTAGATCATCGGGTAGCTGATCAGAAGTGGGCATGACCGCGCCGTTTACCAGCACAGGGATTACCCGGATATCTCTTTTAAGTGCAGCAGAAATTTCTATCCGTATGAAGTCATCCTCCTTGAACAAACGCAGTCCGCCCTGTGGATCCTTGATGGTAGCCCAGTGTGGCCCTATCATTGCGATCAGGACTTTGCAGGAGTTCAGAGCCCTGTCTATAGCCTGCACAAAATCCAGTCCTGCCTCTATGGTTTCCACATCCAGAAAGACACTTTCATCGCCGAAAACTTCCTGAAGGTGATCGACAAGCCTTCCTGCTTCACCCGAAGCATCCTGCCTGCGATAGCTAACGAAAATCTTATTGTTTGCCATAAAAAAGAGCCTGGGTTCAACGTTTCTAAAGTTAAATAAATCAGGCTCTTATTTACAATCAATGAGGGGTATTATTATCCAAGCAATTCTTTGAAGCCCGACCGGATTTTACTGACTGCATCATAGGAGTCATCAATGTTGACTACACCTTTACCCAGCTCATGCCAAAAGCCATCCCCACATTCAATATATGCCCCTCTTTTCTTCCCCGGTTCCTCTCTGGCCAATTCGTAGTGGTAGTCAGGAGTGAAAATCAATTTCAAGAGCTGTACAGCATACTCCCAATTGATCATTCTGGACTCTTCGTCCGATTCGAACAAAACTTCCCTGTCGCTAAATTTCACCGTGACAGCACAGTCCTTGGTGCTTTCATGGGTTATTTCACGATACTTGATGGTAAGGGGAGCCTCTTTTTTTGACGTTTCATAGATGGCCTGGATCAGATCCTGTGCCAGTAGCTGCCACCCTTCCTGATCTGCCGGTACCCTTACCGGTCCGGCTTTTCCGTTTTCCAGCACAGCTACGGTGAGTCCTCCTTCATCTATCGCTTTACCTGTCCATTTTGCCGCAGCAAGTTGACCAGTAACAGGTTTTGTCCAGATGGGATTAAGCCTGCCACGGTAGGAGTAGTCATCGTTTTCCGTGAACCCCTCATCCAGTATCTCTTCCTTGCTGAGATCTTCCCTGTCGGTGTAATGCAGATCCAGCTCTGTGGACAAGTTCCCATCTTTCCAGTTCAGCAGCAATCTGAACACATGGCTGTAGGGAGGAGGTACAATACCGGAATCGTATTCGATTACCAGGCCATTGATAGTGCTTGTACTTGTTTTCATTATTCAAAAGCTTTCGGCAAAAGTAGGGTTTTTGGGATAATTAAGTTGTCACTCACCTACTAAAGACCAGCTAGGCATGAGATCACTGGATAGGATTACTTCTATATTGCGCTCAGACGCGATTGTTGTAAGAGATGATTTCATGAATAGGGCAGTGAAACTCAAATGAGATAATCACAGTACTCAGGTAGATTTTTCGGCGTTGCTGTGGGCAACTGAATGAATAAAACAGGCTGCCCTGAAATCCGCGGCAACGAAATAGTGTGGCGGGATCCCCATGACCTCACCCCGGTACACCATCAAATAGAGGTAAACGCCAACTGACTAGCGCAACTTGATCTCCACTCGGTGGGTTTTTCCATGTCTTACCTTAACCACACATTTCTGAAAGGATGGGGCTCCAAAGAGAATGCTTGGATTGTTTGAAAACCCATAGCTGTCAATGGGGATACCGATGCTGTTTTTACGGATTTTACCGTGGCCGGTCTTGTCATGAAATACTGCAATCGCATACTCACCCGGTGGGAGGTCTATGATTTCTGCTGCAGCTATGGTGTTGGAGATTTTCAGTTCCATTGCTTTGAAAGCCTGGTTAGGATCTTCTGGAAAGCCCGTTTTGTCATTGAAAATCAATACACGTACAACGCCGGAATCTGATTTTGTTTCTTTCACCGATAGCTGGATCCTTCCCCTATCAGGAGATTGATGGGAGAGTAGTAAAGCCAGATAAATGAGCAGGGCAGGGAGCTTCATTCAGATAATGCAGAAGTTATACGGTCCAGCTTACCAGAGGGGGTCTTTCGGAACATTGGTTTGAAATAAATCTCCTTAGGTACCTCGAACCGGGCAAGTGATTTTTTCAATTCTTCCCTCAAAAGCTTTGCCCGTTCTCCGTTTTCCCCTTCTTTTTCAATAAAAAGCACAAGTTTCTCCCCGAGTTTTTCATCTTTTAACCCATGAAAGAAAAAAGCTGACCCTGGAAAAAAGCTTACAACAGCGGCTTCAGCTTTCGCTTCCAGGACTTCAGGGTTTAATTTGATACCTCCTGAATTGATCACAAAGTCTAGACGGCCCAACCATTGAAATGAGTCAGGACTGAGCAGTCTGACCTGGTCATTGGTCTGTATCGGGGAAGGACCACTCATGGATGATTTGATCCAGAGTGCATCTCTTTGATCCACACCTATGGCCACTCCCGGAAGTGTTTTGTAGACAAGTTCTTTTTCAGCAATTTCAGCCAAAGCCACGTGAGAGACGGTTTCTGTCATCCCATAAGTCTGGAATGCATGGATTCCATGTACTAGGAGTTTTGCTTTCAGGGCAGAGGATATCGGAGCCCCACCTATGATCAGGTGTTTGATTTTTACCAATTTCCCCAGCGAAGACGGGGATTCCAGGCATGCCTGCACCTGTAAAGGGACCATGGCTGCGAAATCAGGTTCCGCATCCGCCGGCAGCTCTTCCAGCGGATTGGAGACTGGGGGAGTGAGTAAAACATGGCAGTCCCATACCAGGGCACGGACCAGCATCATTTTACCGGCGATATAGCGCGGGTCAAGGCAGCACAGGAGAAAAGATCGCGGATCTGTACCAAAGAAGCTGCCTGTCCCAAGCGCACTGGCTATGAACTGTGTGCGTGTAATCCCAATGACTTTGGCTGCTCCTGTGGATCCGGACGTGTGTTGTAAGAAATTTCTGTTGCCCGAGATCCAAGCTTTGCAAAAGGCAAAGGCCGATAGCGCAAAATCGGGAAAACCTGAAAAATCCCTTTCAAAATCGGCAGTGTTTTGATAAACCTGATTCTGATAAATAAGTCGGAACATTGCTGTGGATTAGTTTTGGACAACTGCCAAGGTAAAGCGTCACGCTGTAAATTTCATGTAAGCCTGTTATCTTGCACAAAAATCGGATTTTTAACCAAATAGAAAACCATGGAGTGGATTACTGCCAAAGAATACGAAGACATTACCTACAAGAAATCCAATGGAGTGGCGAGGATTGCCTTTAATAGGCCTGAAGTGCGCAACGCATTCCGTCCCAAGACCACTGCCGAGTTATACGATGCTTTTTATGATGCGCAGGAAGACACGTCCATAGGGGTGGTGCTGCTGAGTGGGGAAGGCCCCTCATCTAAGGACGGCGGCTGGGCTTTTTGCTCAGGTGGGGATCAGCGTGCGAGAGGACATCAGGGGTATGTGGGAGATGATGGATACCATAGGTTGAATATTCTGGAGGTGCAGCGGTTGATCAGGTTCATGCCTAAAGTAGTGATCGCCGTAGTCCCTGGCTGGGCAGTCGGTGGAGGACATAGCTTGCATGTGGTATGTGATCTTACTCTGGCGAGTAAAGAGCACGCGATATTCAAGCAGACAGATGCGGATGTTACCAGTTTTGACGGCGGATATGGCTCGGCATACCTTGCCAAAATGGTGGGGCAGAAGAAAGCACGGGAAATCTTTTTTTTAGGCAGAAATTACTCCGCCCAAGAAGCCTTGGACATGGGGATGGTGAATGCGGTCGTTCCTCATGACCAGCTCGAGACTACAGCATATGAGTGGGCTCAGGAAATACTCGCTAAGTCACCTACCTCCATAAAAATGCTGAAATTCGCCATGAACCTCACAGATGATGGAATGGTAGGGCAGCAGGTTTTTGCCGGAGAGGCGACCCGCCTGGCTTACATGACAGAGGAGGCAGCGGAAGGGAGAAACGCCTTCCTGGAAAAGAGAAAGCCCAATTTCAAAAATATAAAATGGATACCTTAACGGCTGAAGAAAGCAGAATCCCCTGATTTCAGGAATGTGTTTTTTAGGGATCCGTAAGCATAAAATAACCTTCCGCATAACGCATCATTACACACCGCCGTACAGATAGGCAAGGTCATGGATTGGATAAGAAAGAGCCGACCAGTGGCCATAGGCTTCCGGGTGGATATGGCTGAAGCCAAATTCCTTTGAATGTGCCATCTGATCTTTTCGGAAAACGGGCAAGCTTAACCTGGAATCCTGCCTTCTGAAGATTCCTGATCTACAAACGGTCATATCTGAGAAGCCTTTCGACTGAAATGCCGGATAAGCCAGGGGAAGGGAGCCGTGCGTATCCGTATCCACTTATGAGAATGGGCAAGGGTAAGCAGGATAATGGAGAGCTGTATTATCCTGGAATGAGGGACTTACATGAAGTATTTTAAAAAGTACTTGATTGGATTTAGGTGAAGTAATGGTCTTTTTCCTAAATTAAGCAGTACTTAAAGCCGGATAATGCATTAGGTTTAATTATAGCCAGTCCCTATCTTATTTGGGAAAAGGCATTAATTGCAGGAAATCAGGCCGTTTGAAAGCTGAGGCACAGCACCGCTTTAGTGAAGTTAAAAACAGTACTATACTCACTGATTTTGAAGTAATTACTGGTTGTATAGAATTGCTGGTGCCTAGTTCGGATTAAATTGGAAATATGAATCATCTGGAAACATCCTACACTACACACGATGGATTCAAGCTATACTTGCAGGCTTGGACCCCCGATTCCCCAAAGGCCTGCTTGCTTCTTGTGCATGGCCTGGGAGAGCATAGCAGTAGGTATTTACACCTGGTTGAGCGTTTGTATACCTTAGGTTTGTCGGTGTTCTCTTTTGACGGCAGAGGGCATGGCAAGTCTGAGGAAGACAAGCCGACTGCCTTCATCGAATCTTTTGAAGATTATCTGATGGACATCGATGCACTTTTTGGCAAAGTAAAATCGTATGTACCCGGTGTTCCGGCATTTCTCTACGGGCATAGCATGGGGGGAGGATTGGTGGCAGCCTATGTGATCAAATATCAGCCAGAGGCTGCAGGGGTGGTACTGAGCTCTCCAGCAATCAAGGAAGCAGAAGGTACATCAAAGCTGCTCATGTCTGTTTCAGGAATGATCAGCAGTTGGGCACCCCGGATGAAGGCATTGAAACTGGATGCTGGGGCGATTTCCAGGATTCCGGAGGAAGTACAGAAATACCTGGATGATCCGCTGGTATACACCGACTCCATCCCTGCGCGTACAGGCCATGAATTACTCCAGATGATGCAGTATATCCAGAGGAATGCCTCCCTGTTCAACTTGCCTTTGCTTCTGGTGCATGGAGCCGCTGATAGGCTTACCAATCCCAAAGGATCCGAACTTTTGGCCAAAAAAGCAAAATCTGCGGACAAGACGATTGAGATCTTCCCGGAGGCTTACCACGAATTGATTAACGATCTGGACCAGCAGAAAGTGATGAAAGTGATCTGCGATTGGATTGCTGCCAGAATCTAGGTCATACGCCTGCTGCCAATAGACCCTGTACATCCAGTTGCCGGGTATACATCTGAATACTTCCATCAGGTTTTTTTGGCCAGTCTTCTCTCGGGCGATCCCAGTATAGTTCCACCCCGTTTTCATCTGGATCATCGAGGTACAATGCTTCCGACACGCCATGGTCAGCAGCTCCTGTGAGCGGATAATTAGCATCGATGAGCCGTTGGAAAAGGATGGCTAGCTCTTTTCTGGTAGGGAGGACAATTGCGGTATGGAACAGTCCGGCGGTGTTTTTTGGGGCAGGGTTTCCACCTTTGCTTTGCCAGGTATTCAATCCGATATGATGATGGTAGCCCCCGGCAGAAATAAACGCCGCATCGCTTCCGTAGGTGGTAATCAGCTCGAACCCCAATAAGCCACAATAGAAATCCAGGGATCTCTGGAGGTCGGTCACTTTCAGGTGAATATGTCCGATTCGCGTGTGGGCTGGTATAGTATAGGGAGGTAGGACCATAGCAAACTATTTGGTTGGGGTTTCATTCAGACCGGATGTGAACGATGGGGGAAATTAACGAATCTTCTCCTACTATCAGGGAATTTCTATAGGAAGGTAAGATGCAAATTATAAAAAAAACCATCCCTTTCGGGATGGCCTTATGTAATCGGGTGATCGGATGGGAGATCAGTCAAATCCGATATCAGACAATCCTTTATGGCTGATTTTGATGGCTTCCATAGGATCCAGTCCAAAAGTATTATCCTGCTCCACGAGGTAATATTCCATTCCTGATTGGTCTTTGGCAGCCAAGATCCGTTTGAAGTCAATGGTCCCAGTTCCTACAGGGGCAAACAATCCCTCGTCATTCATGTCTTTCACATGCCATGATTTGAACCGTCCCGGATATTTCTCGAAATACGTGAGCGGATCTACTCCTGCCTTGGTCACCCAAAACAGATCCATCTGGAAGTTGACGTTATCTGCATTGCAGTTGGCCAGGAGATAATCCACCAGTACAGTGCCATCTTCCATTGCGATAAACTCAAAGTCATGGTTGTGGTACAGTAGTTTCAATCCTGCCTTTTGGCATTTTTCCCCCAGCGTATCCAGAATCTTGGCCAGCTCCTCAGGAGTTCCTTTCATGCCCATACGTTGCGTCTCAGAATTAAATACAAACATACCCATAGGGGGAACAGGTACTACAAAATACTCAAATCCTGCCGCAGCCACATCGGCAATCATCTGGTCTGCATTCTCCAGCGTAACTGCCCCTTGGTGGGCACTTTTGGGATTTAATCCAAGCGAAGTGACATAGGCTTTGAAATCAGCAGGGGACATCCCATAGAATTTGCCATTGTCATAACCTGCCGCCTCAATGTAAGCATAGCCGGCCTCAGCGACGGCTTTCAGGGTGGCCTTCGGGTCTTTACTCATAGAGTCACGGAGTGTGTAAAGGGCTAGACCACCGAATTTATCTGCGGATGTGGTAGATACTTCTGCGGATTCGGTTTGCTCTGCAGGTTTTGGGCTGCACGCTGTAAACCCTAAGACCAATGCCAATACCAGGGCAAAGCTTGAATTAAGATGTTTTTTCATGTGATTTTACGGTTTTTTAAAAGTCAAAAAGCCTTACCGAACCCAATCTGGAGAATTCTTTATGAAAGCTACTCAGACCATGTGTGTGTGGTCTGCTTTATACCTGATTTCATTCGATCTCTTTTGACGGGCGAAAGATACCCAACTTCAGACAAAGTCGGATGTTTTGCAGAAGGTTGTTTGATGAAAGGGATGAACCGGATTTGTAAAACTATTTTTTTCTTCAAAAGAGCAAATATCCCGTTGACTTTCCTTGCCTGGAGCAAAAATACCTTTAGTTCTATTTAAACCCGAACACCACCGGAAATATAAACACAACGGTCATTGCCCAGATTGTATAGACAGGAATGTAGCTTACTATCGAATTCCCGGCCACATCCATACCTTCATTCTTGGTGACAGCCTTGATAAGGGCTTTTATTACCAGTAATAGATGAATCAGTATGAGGATGTTGCCACCTAGAACAGCCAGCCGGTTGGGAGTTATGCCCCACTCGGTTATTCTGAATAGGATGGCAGAGAGGGCTATGCCATTGACCACTGCAGTGACCACAGCAAGTGTAACAAGTAGCCATATGCTGTAAGAGTCTTTTCCTGTCCTGGTAGTTTCGGCGATAGAGAAGAAGATCAATCCCATTACCCCGATCAAAAGTAAGTTGAACATGACCAGAAATTCCCTGTCATTGTAAGGGTCTTTGCCTGAGTATATGATGGCCCCCAGATAAGTTACCAGCATCACCAGAACAGCAGGACTGAAAAGTCTGGCGATCACAGGGCTTACTTTGTTGACAAGCTGCGGGTTGGTTTGTGTGAGGTAGGCCGCTATGATGGGGACCGAGGGTAGCGTGAATGCGACGATGTACTCAAAATAGAAATCCTCAATCTGTAAGCCGATCAGCCCGAACAGGCCGATCGTGATGGCGGTTACAAGCCCTCCCGCTATTGCCATCAGTAGAGTCAATACTGCTACTTCACCATTAAAACGAAGGAAACTGAGGGGGATCGGGGAACTGTGCCGGGAGTTGCCCGCAAATGATGACCCGAGTAGAACCCATAGGAGAAAAGGCAAATGGATACATGAGAGCAGCAGTGTGTCGCTTACGGCATTGTCCGGTAGTAGATTGATATAAATAGCGGATATAACAGTAAACCCCACCACAGCAGCAAGCTTGCGGGGTGACACGTTGTTTTTCCAGAGGAAATACATTGTTAAAAAAGATATCCCGATAAAACCCACATTGCGTGGGTAGAAGAACTCCTCACTGATGGAAAACAGAAGGGGGAATTTGGCAAGAATTCCTGCGGCCACGGAGATCAGTCCTATCAATAGCAATTCCTTTCTGGAGCCCCAGACGATCTTGTCCGTATCATGGGTTAAGCGTTCATTCCAGAATTGTGCAAGCCGATCTTCATGGAATTGGGGATAGATGCTCTGAAATTCCTGCTTGAAGCAGGATTTATCGGTGCGGTATAGCTTTTCCAGTTCTGCTGGATTATTCAAGTTGGAAAGTATTGCGTCTTTCATGGTTGTATATGTGTTATTGGAGTATAGGATGGAATTACATGGATGATCAGTCCCAGTGTCCGGTAAGATTGAACGCACATATAGCACTCAGCCAAAGGATGAAGCTGTAAAGCAAAATACCGGTGACGATAGCAGGAAGCTTTCTTGGGCTGTTTGGAAACAGGAAGATGAGCAGGTAAAAGGTGGCCCCCCCAAGGGCTCCACCTGATGGAATAATGGTGAGCGGAATAAGCATCCATGGTTCCAGATGAGGCTCCTTTGTAAGTAGGATGAAAAGTAAAAGACAGAGCGGAATACCCGCACCGATAAGCACTGTGATTCCTGACTTTTTCATGGAAAGTTTTTTACATAATTCATTTAGGGTGTCCATAGTAAGTGATTTTATTGTCAATTAGAAAGTACTTTGTTTTTCAAAGTAGAGTTTTAAATTTTTTTAGCTTTTATTCTCACGGATCAAATTTTCCAGGAACTCCAGATGCGACTGGAATGCCTTTTTACCGCTTTCAGTGGCTTTATAGGTGGTCAGTGGTTTCCGTCCCACAAAGGACTTGTCCACTTTGATGTAGTCCTGCTTTTCCAGATGGCGGAGATGGGAGGCTAGATTGCCATCGGTTACTTCCAGTAATTCCTTGAAGGAATTGAAATCATAGTGCCTGTTCACCATCAGCACAGCCATCACCCGGAGACGGACGATATTCTCAAATGCTTTATCGTAGTTGCCTTTCACCTTATCGGTCGTATTTAAAGTGCATTACGGTGCCGTAGACTATGTGGAGCACACCAAATCCCAAAGCCCAACAAACCAGCCCATAACCGGGAAAGAAGACCGATGCCAGCCCTAAAACCACCTGGAAATAGCCAAGGTATTTGATGTCACTGTGTGTGAACTGTGACGCATTGAGCAGTGCCAGCCCGTAAAAGATCAACGTTGTGGGAGCCAGCAGGGTAAGATATCCATGGGACAGCAAGGCAAGACAAAATAGCCCACCTGTCAATACGGGCGTGAATAAGGCACTGACAAAGCGTTTCCCGGCTGGAGTCCATAGCCTGCTTGTCGTACGCTTGCTTTTTCTCTGACTCAGAGCCCAGGCAGTCATAATGGATCCTGCCAAAACTATCATAGCTGTAAACCCGAGTAGGTATAGCGTACTCCCTTCGTCGATCCCGGATATGGGCCAGCCTATCGGGGCATGGGGATAATAGAGCCAGTAGTAGGCCCATGCTGATGCAAGCAGCGCATAGCACCCTGCCAAAATACCGGATAGTCCACTCAGGGATAGGAAACGCGTACTCCGCTCCATCATGGATTTGATTTCGGCCAACTCTTTCTCAGGATTCTTCATAGTGAAAGTACTTTGAAATGCAAAGTAAATGAAACTGTTTAGAGTGTTTACTTTTTAAGAAATAAATTTTTCACGGAGCGCAGGATTTTTAAGAATTTTTCACGGTCTTCAGTAGGGAATACAGGGGCATAGCCACCGTAGTGATCCTATAGCTCTTCCAGGGCATATTGCACATAGGCAAATTGGGTGCTCTCGGGATTCCAGGAAGGAACGTTGATCGTGCCTTGGCCACCAAAGAACTCATCTGTAAGATCTTTCAGTTCCTTTGTTTTCAGATCCAGTAGCCGCAGTTTGACCTGTTTTCCAAAAGGGTGGTTCTGCTCTTGGTCTTCCATGTAGGTAATGATGGAAGCCACTTGATTGTTTGGGGCAATGTGGGCAAACCAGTTGGAGTGTGCATCGAATGTCATCTGCTCGGGCTCAGAGCCATCTGGCTTCATCCGCCAAATCTGCATCATGCCGGACCGGTATGAATTGAAATAAATGTATTTCCCATCCGGTGAATACTCTGGTCCATCATCCAGTCCATGATCTGTGGTGAGTCTGATTTCTTCCCCTCCGTCCACACTCATTTTGTAGATATCGAAATTACCGTTTCGGGGAGCACAATAAACAATCTCCTTCCCGTCCGGTGAGACCCCATGCCAATAGGAGGGGGAGAGGGGGGTGATCTGCTCAGGCGAACCACCTTCCGCAGGGACTTTGAAGATGAAGGAAGACCAACCGGCCACGTCGGGCTTTCCGCTGGAGATAAAAAGCGTATTCCCGTCGAAGGAGTATCCATGATCATTGTTTGTCTGCTGGACAGCACCGGTGTTCAACATACCTAAGTTTTCCCCATCCAAACTGATTTTCTCCAGTTTACCGCCACTGTTGATCAAGAGGTAGCTTCCATCAGGAGACCAGTTGGGTGCTTCAAAATGTCGTTTCTCCTCGAGTATCAGGTTGGATTTCCCAGTGGCAAGGTCGTAGATATAAAGGGAGCTGATCACGCTTTTACCTTCCGGGACCTGGGCAAATAGGTTTGGGCTGATGCAGAGTAACAGTAGGAATATTTTTTTCATAGGTGTGATGGTATTTTGGGTTATATGCTTTAAAGGCAGAAGGTCCTTTGGGGGACGTCCGACCTCTGGTAATTATACGGAATTTACTGTTTTTATCGTAGCATGAGTCTGAAATATGGATCGACTGCAAGTCCATAAAGCCTTACCCTTGATAAATCATTATCCACCCTCAAAGTCTCAGTCCGTGGAGGTTTTACCATGGTGAATCAGTGGAATGCCTGCATACCCTGAAACTTCCCTTTTCCATTGGTGATATTGGCGGAATGACGGTGCTTTTAGAGGGGGAAGTGGTATTCAGTAGGTTTTTGAATGTGCCCGACCGTACATATAAATTTCCCTATTTGACCAGACTCTTTTCACGGGAAAGAACCATTACGTCTATCTTAGCGATCCATTAGCCCGCTTTGGGAGAGATAACCGATTTCTTTACTATTTGTATTCCAGTGAAAAATGAGACGTTTGTTTTCCAGTTTGTTAGTCAAGGTTTTTATCGCAATCGTATTGGGTATTGTATTTGGCCTTTACCTACCCGAATCCTTCAATAGGGTTTTTGCCACATTCAATGCATTGTTTGGTCAATTCTTGAGCTTCGCTATTCCCCTCATCATCATGGGATTGATCATGCCGGCAATTTCCGACTTGGGTAAAGAAGCGGGAAAGATGCTGCTGCTCACCGTGGCAATAGCATATGGGTCAACACTTTTTTCAGGATTTACAACCTACTTTATAGCATCCGGTATATTTCCGGCCCTTCTGGAATCGCATCTGAACAGATCAACGGAAGTAGCAGAGACCGTCAAAGAGTTGACGCCTTTTTTCACGATCGAAATACCTCCGGTCATCGATGTCATGAGTGCCTTGACGCTCGCCTTTGTCATAGGTCTGGGACTGGCCTATCAGGAGAAATCCACGCTGAAGCCCGTGATCAATGATTTTCAGACTATCATCATGCAGCTGATTGAAAAGGTGATCGTCCCACTTCTTCCTCTCTTTATCCTGGGAATCTTTGCAGGGATGGCATTTAGCGGCCAGGTGTTTGATATTCTGTCCGTGTTTCTTAATATTATCGGGGTGATTTTTGTCCTGCACATTCTCTTGCTGCTGCTGCAGTATCTGATCGCTGGATTAATGGTAAAGAAAAACCCCCTACGCTTATTGGTAAGGATGATGCCTGCATATTTTACTGCCTTGGGGACCCAGTCTTCGGCAGCTACGATTCCGGTAACTCTCGGGCAGGCCAAGAAAAACGGGGTGTCCGACAAGGTAGCCGGGTTTGTCATTCCACTCTGTGCAACTATCCATTTGTCAGGGAGTATCATGAAAATCACTGCCTGTGCCATGGCTTTGATGATTCTGCAGGGGATGCCTGTTACGCTCACTGTTTTCTCCGGTTTTATATTCATGCTGGGAATAGCGATGATTGCTGCCCCGGGTGTGCCTGGTGGTGCAATCATGGCAGCTATAGGAATACTCCAGGCCATGCTGGGATTCAACGAGGAAATGATAGGGTTGATGATCGCACTCTACATCGCCATGGACAGTTTTGGCACCGCCTGCAATGTGACAGGTGATGGATCCATCGCCTTGGTGGTGGATAAACTTACCGGTGGAGAAGCAAGCTCTGAGTAAGGCGTGGAGCATAGGATGGTGGAAATTCCGGTCTTCCCTTTTCCCATTGAACGGCTGTTTATTCCTTGCCATCCCATGATGGCTCCAATCAGGAAGGAATTGTTTTTTGGAGTCAGCTGGATTTTATATGTTGAATTAAATTATCCCAACCACTCACCTTAGATTAAAATTATATGAAGCAAAAAAGAACAATCCTCTTATCCTTTCTGGTAGTATGGAGCTGGTATGCCTTTGCACAGGAAAAGAAGCCGGTCCAGCTCAGCGATCTGGTGAAAATAGTAACGGTGTCCAGTCCCGAAATCACTCCGGACGGAAAGCAGGTTATTTTTGTAAAAAATTACGTGGAGGCCAAAAAAGAAGGAGAGTATGATTATAAAAGTCAGGTGATCCTCATGGATATCCAGAATCCTTCACATACCAAAATCATCAATAGCCCTTCATATGATCTATCGGGTTTCAGTCTCTCTCCGGATGGAAAGAAACTAGCCTTTGTAAGAGCCTGGGAAGGGAAACCGCAGATTTGGGTGCTTCCTTTGGATGGAGGAGAGGCACAGGTGCTGACTTCAGGGAAGTATGGCGCTTCTTCACCTGTCTGGTCACCGGATGGTTCCCGCATTCTGTATTCTTTTTCAGTCCCGATCTGGGAAATAGAAGGTAAACCTAACTGGGCAGACAGCAGACCCGGCAGAACGTACGGCGATGAGCCTAACTACCTGGCAATTAAAGAAGGCCTCGCAAAAGAAACCACCACACCTGATATGGATGGTGATACTGACCAACTGAGGGCGTGGTTGGCAAAAAATGCTTCAAAGAATGATCCACGGGTAATAGACCGTATTAATTTTCTGGGGGAGCGTGGCTTATCCACAGACATCAGTTTCCGGCACCTGGCAGTGATAGATTTAGCAGGCAAAAAATCTGAAATCCTGACTTCGGGTTATCAGAACTTTGGTTCCGGAGAATGGGCCCCCGATGGTAGTTATATCCTGACTAGCAGTATTGTCAATGAAGAGCATCCTGATGTGGTGGAAGATTCCGATCTGTTCAAGATTAACCTCAGTGATAAATCTGTTTCTGTATTTCTGAAGCAGGACAATTATAGGTTCAGCAGTGCTACTTTCTCCCCGGACGGGAAACTCATTCTCATATCCGGTCAGCAGACAGAGGACAGGGCTTTTAACCAGAGTCTGCTGGGTACGGTAAAGCCGGACGGTTCAGGTCTACAGTGGTTTACAGCATCCTTAGACCGTCGGGTAGGCGGGGCAAAATGGGCTGATGACAGCAAATCTGTTTATTTTTCGGGAGCTAATCAGGGAGGGGTGACACTTTACCGTGCGGACGTTGCCAGCTCAAAAATAACACCTGTGATTTCCGGCCCGGTGGGAGTGAACAGTTTTGATATACACGGCAATCAGCTCGTGTATGCTTTGACCAAGGTGGAAAATCCAAGCGAGCTGTACAAGGCTGATGTCAGCGGTAAAAATGAGCAGGTCCTTACGGATTATAACTCTTCCTGGATTGCAGAACGTTGGGTTTCAAAGCCTGAAGCACATCATTTTGAGCAAGACGGATTTGGGGTGGATTTTTGGGTGATGCCTCCTTATGGGATGAAACCGGGCACCAAATATCCGACCCTGCTGGAAATGCATGGAGGACCTACGGCGATGTGGGGACCGGGGGAATCCAGTATGTGGCATGAGTTCCAGGTATTGGCAGGAAAAGGCTATGGTGTGGTGTATGCCAACCCAAGGGGTAGCGGTGGCTATGGTAAAGCTTTCCAAAAAGGGAATTTTCAGGATTGGGGGGATGGTCCGGCCAAGGACGTATTGGCCTCGCTCGACAAGGCTGGAGAGTTGTACGATTGGATAGACGAGGATCAGCTGGTGCTTACAGGGGGGTCTTATGCAGGCTACCTGACTGCTTGGATCGTAGGCCATGATCACCGTTTCAAAGCTGCTCTTGCCCAGCGGGGCGTGTATGAGCTCACATTTTTTATGGGAGAGGGCAATGCATGGCGCCTGGTCCCTAACTACTTCGGGTATCCATGGGAAGAAGGGGTGAAAGAGATTCTGGCCTATAACAGCCCGCAGACATATGTGCAGGATATCCAGACTCCGCTGATGATCTTCCATAGCGACAATGACCTCAGGACAGGAGTGAGACAATCAGAGTTGCTGTACAAGAGCTTAAAGATCATGAACAAACCGGTGGAGTATGTGCGCTATCCGGAAGAAGGGCATGAACTTTCCCGTTCTGGGGCAGTACACAGACGCTTGGATAGGATAGGTAGGATTGTGGAGTTTTTCGAACGGTATGTAACCCACCCTCAGTAGATAATCAGGCAGGATTTCCCAAAAAGAGTCTCACGTGCCACATTCTGAGCCCTGACACAGCACGGTGTTACCCATGCTTAGTGGGCAGGTCAGCAGATAGTGGTGCGTGAGGCCATTATGGTTCACGGAATCCCAATGAGTAAAGAAATCAACTGATTCCTATCTGACACCAACTTAAGTGGGAATAATTGTTGCATAACTTTAACTCATGCGATATACGTACCGTCAAGGCTTTTTGTGGCTGCTTACTTATTTTGTGCTGGCGCTCACGCCCCTATTTTTGGCTTTAGCTGGCGATATACCGGAAGTCCGGAAGTTCTGGGTCGAGTTAGGTGTGGCATTTGGCTTTATCGGGCTGGGTATGATGGGGCTGCAGTTCGTCTTCACCGGCCGCTTCCAAAAAATCGCTCCTACCTACAGCGGAGACAATATGATGCAGTTTCACAGGGAAGCAGGAATGATTTCCTTCCTGTTTGTACTGGCCCATCCTGTTACGATGATTCTTGCCGAGTCGTCTTTCCTTTCTTATTTCGATCCCCGTGTCAACTTTATGCGGGCTTTATCACTTAGTATTGCGCTGGTATGCCTGGGGACTATTGTGGTTAGCAGCCTGTGGAGACAGGTGCTGGGACTGAGCTACGAAAAATGGAGGTTATTACATGACTTCCTTGCCCTTGCCCTTGTTTTTATAGGTGTGGTGCATTCTATCCAGGTATCGCATTATATGGAGCCTTTATGGAAAAAACTGGTTCTGGCTATACTATTGGGGGCCTGCATGTACCTGGTCATTCATATCCGTATAGTAAGACCGCTGAAAAACAGAAAACGTCCTTACAGGATTGCTAGGGTGATTCCAGAGCCTGGGGACAGTTGTACACTGGAACTGGAGGCAACAGCAGGTGAACGAATGAAATATATTCCAGGGCAGTATTGCTGGATCACCATCAATGATACCCCGTTTTCACTGCAGCAGCATCCATTTTCATTTAGCTCTAGTGCAAGGCATCATACTATCCAGATGACAGCAAAAGCTCTTGGCGATTTTACCTCTGGCTGGAAAGATCTTGCCCCTGGCACCACAGCGTTTCTGGAAGGACCCTTTGGTGCTTTTACCCCTGAACCGGATGCGGCTCTTTTTTTAATCATGGGAGGTATAGGAGTCACGCCTGCTATGAGTATGTTGCGTACTCTCCGTGATGATAGAGATGACCGCAAGGCCATTTTAATCTATGCCAATGAAGATAGTGATGGGATTGTCTTCCGTGAGGAACTGGAAGAGCTGACCAGCGTAATAAACCTACAGGTAGTGCATGTCCTGGAGCACTTCGATGATAACTGGGAAGGGGAGAAGGGAGTAGTGACTGAAGAGCTTCTTCGACGACATTTTCCGCCTGACAAAGAGAAGTATATGTGCTTTATCTGTGGGCCTGGCCCTATGATGGATATTGCAGAGGTGTCACTGCGCAATCTGGGCATCGATTGGCGCAGGATTTATTCAGAACGTTTTGAGATGGTGTAGCATAAATCCTGGCATGGCTCCAAGAAACGCAGCTACTGGGATTCCTATCGGTCCTGCGATATTCTCCCTATTTATCAGGACAGGCAATGACCAATGAATAACAAATTATAATCATATGAGAGGGCAATTGAAAATACTCTATAAAGTCATCCATTATTTTGCTGATATAATGGGGATTCTATTACTGCTTGCAGCGGTTTTATTTGCCTTGCGATAATTCTCCTCGGTATAGCCTTTGTATACCGACCAGGTATGGTCCTCTGTGATTCGGTGATGGGCTAAGTCGGATAATAATAAGACTGATCTAAAACGGCTTATTCAAATCCTTGATCAAATTTTTAGAAATTCCCCTGATCCCGGAATTGTGGTGAAGAGAAACAAAAAAAGCCTTGATTTCTCAAGGCTTTAATTGCGGAATGGACGGGACTCGAACCCGCGACCTCCTGCGTGACAGGCAGGCATTCTAACCAGCTGAACTACCACTCCGTGTTTTTTATATTAAAAGCGTATAAAACGTGCTACATCCATTGATCCGGAACAGCTTTGGATTTATTTTCGCTTTACTAGTTCTGATGTGTTGCTGTGCTCCTCGTTTGAAGTGATGCAAAGGTAGGTATTTGATCTTTTCACGCAATACCCCAAAAGATAAATTTTTCAAGAACCTATCTATCTCTTTCTATTTCAACGACATAATTTTCCTCATTCAATAGTAAGATAGGATTAAGCTAAAAGGTTTTTCTCTGAAGGATTATCCTTATCTTTGTCACTTCCAAAAATCACCAAGATGGTATTAGAATTCGAAAAACCAATAGCTGATTTAGAGCAAAAACTTCAGGAAATGAAGGGTTTGGCAAAAGGTCGAAATATCGATTTGAGTTCAGATATTGCGTCCCTAGAAGAAAAAATCCTCGGCTTGAAGAAAGAAACTTTTCAGAATCTGACCCGCTGGCAGCGGGTTCAGCTTTCCCGACATGCAGACCGGCCTTACGCGTTGGATTACATCTACGAAATCACCAATGACTTTGTGGAACTCCATGGAGACAGAAGTGTGGCTGATGACAAGGCGATGGTAGGCGGTCTTGGAGACATTGACGGTCGCTCAGTGATGTTCATAGGCCAACAGAAAGGAAGAAACACCAAACAGCGTCAGGAGCGCAACTTTGGTATGGCAAATCCTGAAGGTTACCGCAAGGCACTTCGTCTTATGAAAATGGCGGAGAAATTTGGGAAGCCTATTGTGACCTTGATCGATACTCCAGGAGCTTTTCCAGGTCTGGAAGCCGAAGAGCGTGGACAGGGAGAAGCGATCGCAAGGAATCTCAGGGAAATGTTTATGCTGAAAGTGCCGGTAATCTGTATAATTATAGGAGAAGGGGCATCAGGAGGTGCATTGGGGATAGCTATAGGCGACCGGGTATTTATGCTTGAGAACACCTGGTACTCCGTCATATCCCCTGAATCCTGCTCATCGATCCTTTGGAGGTCATGGGACTATAAAGAGCAGGCTGCAGAAGCACTCAAGCTTACCGCTATGGATATGAAAGGGAATGGATTGATTGATGATATTATTCCGGAGCCTATGGGCGGAGCGCATAAAGATATGAAGTGGATGTCTTCCACGATTAAGGCAGCCATCATCCATGCACTGAAAGAACTCGATAAAATCAAACCAGAAAAACGTATTGAACAGCGGATCGACAAGTTTTGCTCGATGGGGGTGGTTGTTGAGTAACTAAAAACAATCCCTGGTTTCTGGCCGGATCTGGGATTTTTCTTTCCAAAACAATGGAATTACATGTAATCAATACCGGTTTTTTTAAGTTGGATGGCGGAGCTATGTTCGGTGTGGTGCCGAAGTTACTTTGGTCCAGGACAAACCCTGCTGATGAAAACAACCTATGTACCTGGGCGATGCGCTCCCTTTTGGTAGTTGACGGCGATAGGGCAGTGCTGATAGATAACGGCATAGGGGATAAGCAGGATGCCAGGTTCCTTTCCCATTATTATTTGCATGGTGAGGATTCGCTGGAGAAGAACCTGCATAAAGCCGGCTTTCGGGCAAACCAGGTTACGGATAACTTTCTAACCCATCTTCACTTCGATCATTGTGGAGGAGGTGTAAGGTATGGGTCGCACGGTCAGTATGAAATGGTGTTTCCCCGCGCCACCTATTGGTCGAACAAGGCGCATTGGAAATGGGCTACCGAACCGAATCCCCGGGAAAAAGCCTCCTTTCTGGAAGAGAACATTATCCCCATGCAGGACAGCGGGCAACTGGAGTTTCTGGATCTGGAGAGCAAGTCATTCCTTCCAGGCTTTGATTTTATCACCGTAGATGGGCATACAGACAAGCAGATGCTTCCCAAGCTGAAATACAAAGGCAGAACGGTTGTCTTTATGGCAGACCTGCTGCCTTCCGTAGGCCATATACCACTTCCTTATGTGATGGGCTACGATACCAGACCCCTGCTCACAATGGATGAGAAATCCCGGTTTCTCGAAGAAGCCGCCAAAGAAGAGTATGTGCTCTTCCTGGAGCACGATGCAGTAAATGAATGCTGTACGGTTAAAATGACCGATAGAGGAGTAAGACTGGACCAAACTTTCAGACTTGATGAGCTCTAAGACGAGTGTTGGAATTGCCCTTTCCGGAGGAGGTATCCGGGGGATATCCCATTTAGGTGTGCTGAAAGGCCTGAACGAGATAGGTATATACCCTGACAGGGTATCTGGCACCTCGGCAGGAGCCATCGCCGGAGCCATGTACTGCCAGGGGTATAGCCCGGATGAGGTGCTCAAGATCATCATAGAGACCAAGTATTTTAAATTTATGCGCCCAGCGATTTCCTGGACAGGAATCCTCAAAATGGATACCGTGGGCAATCTGTTCCGGCTGTACCTTGGGCACGATGACTTTGCCCAACTTCCCATCCCCCTGACCGTGGCGGCCACGGATATCAAAAAGGGTGAAGTGGTTTATTTTTCGGAAGGGGAGCTGATCAAAGCCGTAATGGCTTCCTCCTGTATCCCCGGGATGTTTGACCCGATCGTGATAGAAGACAGGTCTTTTGTGGATGGTGGTGTGCTGAATAATCTTCCCATTGAACCTCTGGAGAACTGCTGTGATTTTATAATCGGGGTTAATTGTAACCAACTACCCGAAGAAGCCAATATAACTACGATGAAAAAACTCATAGAACGTGCAGTGGTCATGTCAATGAACAACAACGTCTACAGTAAAAAATCCAAATGTGATTTTTTCATTGAAGCTCCGGGATTGGGCGGTTGTGGAGTATTTGATATCAAAAAAGCCCCGGAACTCTTCCAGGCTGGGTATGACCGGGCGAGGACGTACATTGAGGAAAATCCCCGGATTTTGGAGCTTTCGGATAAAACTAAGATTCCTGTAAGCATATGATGAAATTTTTATCCAGAATCGTATTCTGGCTGTCCGGATGGTCTCTCAATGCCAATTGGCCGGAAGGGGTAAAGAAGGCTGTACTGATCGCAATTCCCCATACCTCAAACTGGGATATCCTCTATGCCAGGGCAGCCTTTTTTCTCATGGACATTCCAGTCAGATTCACGATCAAGAAGGAAGTCATGGTGGGTCCGCTCGGGTGGTTGATCAAAGCCCTGGGAGGAATAGCCATCGACAGGAAGAGGGTGCCGGGAGGCAGAAAACAGACGTATACCGAAGCGATGATCTCCATGCTGAAAGAGCGGGATGAGCTGGTGATCATGGTGACCCCGGAAGGAACCCGGTCGGCAGTGAAAAAATGGAAGTCAGGCTTTTACCATATCGCACTTGGCGCAGATGTCCCTGTCGTCATCGGCTACCTGGATTACAGGAAGAAGGAGGCAGGTATTGGCCCCTGCATCTATCCTGACGGAAATATGGACGCCCAGATTGAAGAAATGAAAGTTTTTGGGAGGACCGTCACCGGGAAGCACCAGGAGAAGGGAATCATTTGATCGACAGGTATGCTCCTGCAGACCATTCACCCAAGGTGCTCCTATTCTTTCTTGAAATCCATACTGACCGAGTTGATACAATACCTGATGCCCCCTTGGTCTTGCGGGCCATCAGGAAAGCGATGCCCTAAGTGGGAGCCACACTTGGCACACAGGATTTCTTCGCGGATCATGAAATGCGAGTAATCCATTTGCACTTCTATTGCCTCTGGTCTTACAGGTGCTGTAAAACTGGGCCAGCCGCAGCCACTTTCATATTTGTGCGAGGAATGGAAGATTTCATTTCCACACGCTTTACACTCGTATATTCCAGTCTCCTTGTTCAGGTAGTACTGGCCCGTAAATGCCCTTTCCGTGCCTTTTTCGCGGAGTACGTGATAAGATTCAGGATCAAGCGCTTTTTTGTATTCCTCCTCCGGCTTTTGGACCGGATAGGTTTTGTTTTCCTTACTCTTCATAGGGTCTGTTTTTTTGAATTACATAACTGTGAATGGCAAAGAGAAGTTTCCGCCACCCGGTATTCCTATACTTGGCTGCGCATAGCGACCGCATGTAAGAAATTTTGCTTATATACTCTGCCAATAGGTAGTTCACGCTGGGCCAGCCGCACCCGGTCACTTTTAAATACACTGATTTTTGCCAGGGATATGATGTATGATTTATGAACTCTGATGAAATGTGAATCCGGTAGTTTTTGTTCCATATAGCCAAGCCGCTCATAGGTTATATGGGTCTTTCCTGTAGTGTGCACCTTGATGTAATCTTTCAGCCCCTCTATGAACAGGATGTCTTCCAGGAAGATTTTCACCTGTTCCTTTCCGACTTTTAGGAAAATATACGCTTCGGAAAATGTGTCCCTTTCATTCGTGGCGGGAACACGGGCAGCATACGAATTAAACTTGCAGATCGATCGGAAAAACCGGTCCTGAGAGATAGGTTTGAGCAGATAATCAATCACATCCAGATCAAAAGCATCCAGAGCGTAATCCCGGAAAGCGGTGGTGATGATTACCTTCGGTGGAGAGGAAAGGGCACGCAGAAGTTCTATTCCGGTCATCCTGGGCATCTGGATATCAAGGAACATTAAGTCTACAGAAGTGGTCTGCAGAAAAGTAAATGCGGCAAAGGCATTGTCAAACGCCTTGACCAACTCAAACTCTCCCAGCTCATCCAGGTACATTTTTAAAAGTTCCCTTGCCGGCTGCTCATCTTCTACGATTATACACCTAAACATTAGTTGATTTTGATTTTCAATAGTGCCAAGTATGCGTTTGGTTCTTCAAACAGTCTGAGCTCATGGCATCCAGGATAGATTAACTCCAGCCTTTTCTTCACGTTTTCAAGCCCCAGACCTCCGTTCTTGGATCCGGTGGTACAGTTTGGCTCCTTGCTGTTCTCTATTTTGAAGTTTATTTCACCTTCTTTTCCAGATACTTCTACCCGTACCCAGCTGTCTTCCACTGAGGAACCGACCCCATGCTTGAAGCAGTTTTCGATCAAAGGCAACAGGAGTAAAGGGGCAATCTTCAGGTTGTCGGTCTTTCCGTACCTATGGAAAGATACATCCACCTTTTCTCCAAAACGTAGTTTTTGAAGTGCGACAAAATTCTGGATGTAATCCAGCTCTTCTTCCAGTCCTACATATTCCTGCTGGGAATTATAGAGATTATAATCAAGGAAGGAAGCGAGTTTCAGCAAGTAGTTGGCTGTTTCAGGACTTTTTTTGAAGGTCACTGCATAGATATTGTTCAATGTGTTGAAGATAAAATGGGGGTGAACCTGTGACTTCAGCAGCTGCAGTTCGGCAGTGGTCTTTTCCTGTTTGAGTTCCTGCATGATACTTTGCTGCTCATACCAGGATCGTATAAAATAGAACATTCCGTATACCGACACAATAAGATACAAATTCACAAACTCTATGATCAATTTGGGTATAAAAAGAAAGGACTGGGAGGAGATGGCTTGGGGATAGTAAAGGGGATAGGTATAGTGAAAGTGAAACGTCCTGCGGATCAGGACAAATGCCAATGCGACGAGGATTTGTCCAATCCAGAATGCTTTCTTATCGGGGATATAATAATGTCTGAAGAGAAAATGCACACTGAGATAAGAGGCCAGAAAGGCAGTGGGGACTACCATGCAGGCATTTATAAAATAGCGGTAATATTCATCCTCCAATGACCCTTGCCCCAGCCATTCATAGAGAAAATAAAGGACCCAGAAAATGGAATTGAACAGGATGTTTCTATTTTTGACTTCCATCGTAATCAGGTCTTATTGGCTATAAATATCTTAAATATAACGCCAAAAGACAGCGTATCAACAGCTAACCTCCCTGTATAAGAGCTGCATATTCGACAAACAGCATGGTGGACCCACCAACTGCAGAACCTGTGTTTGATCACCGGTAATCTGGTGTGGGCTATTCTGGGCCAAAGTGCACATTTCCCTGAATCTGAGAGAAAGTAAAACGATTCCAGACCACTTGTTTCAGTATTGTGTGACAGGGATTTGTTTTAGCCGGGCACTTCTCAACTATTTACATATATTTGGAGCAGTGAAATCGATTGTTTTAGGATGACTAGAGTACTGCTATTTGCTGCTGTTTTGCTGGTTATGGGAAGCTGTATCAGTAATAAGCGGATTACTTATTTTCAGAATTTGCCGGAAAATCCCCCAATAGGGTTGGAAGAGTTTATTCCTTTTGCTGAGACAGAGTACAGATACATACTTCAGCCATTTGATATCGTCGAGATCGATTTTGCATCCTCGGATGAAGAGCTCACCCAGGCTTTCTCCTTTCAGAATTCCAGGCGTATAGGTGGAATGGGCGGTTCCGGTGGGGCAGGACAAGGCTCAGATCCTTTGTATTTTATCGGATACAGCATTGATGCGGAGGGGAATGTGGAAGTTCCCAAACTCGGCAGGATAAAGATTGCTGGCTTAAATGAGGAGGAAGCCAAGAAAAAGGTACAGGAAGAGATCAATAAGTTTTTCAAGGAAGAAGTCTATGTGAAACTTAGAATTGGAGGTATCCGGTATACTACCTTGGGAGAGTTTAACTCGGTGGGGGTAAAGGTGATCTATAAAAACCGGGCAACAATCTTTGATGCGTTGGCAAATGCAGGAGAGACCACTCTGCTGGGTAAAAAGAACAAGCTGTTTTTGATCCGCCAGTACGACGGCGGGTCTAAGATCCATCAGGTTAACCTGAATGACAGGATGCTCCTGGCGAGCCCGTTTTATTTCATCCAACCCAACGACATATTGTATGTGGAGCCAATGAAAATCAGGCAGTTTGGAACAGCGGATAATCTGACCGCATCACTTCAACTGTTTGCTACACTTTTAGGCTCCGGATTATTGATCTATGGATTGATCAATGGAGGATTTTAGACTATGGAGAAGTTAGATCTAAGCCAGCTGGACAACGAGGAAAAGGCACTGGAGATCCGGTATGTGGTCGCCAAGTATATCAGGTATTGGCCTTGGTATGTGCTTTTTATTACGCTCTTCCTTATCGGCACGTTCCTGTTTCACAGGTACACGGTGGACCTGTATGAAGTTACCGGATCCATGGTGATCAAAACCAATTCTTCTCCTGAAGCCAGAATTTTGGACCGGTCCAATATATTCTCTGCAGGGTTGAATCTTGAAAATGATATCCTTAGACTCCGGTCTAAAAACCTCGCACAGGAGGCGCTTAAGCGGGTCCACTTTGACGTGGAATATTATGCGAAGACCAATATTAAAGCAATAGAACTCTACGACAGATCTCCGATACGGGTAGATGTGGACTGGAATCATCTCCAGGTGACTGATGTGCCTATGGAAATGGAGATTCTTTCTGACAGGAGTTTTAAATTAGTGCCGGAATCTTCCGGGTTTTGGGATTTCAATTCAGCCATGGCTGCAGGGGACGAGTCCCTGTATGACAAGACCTATTCTTTCGGAGAGACGATAGAGACCACGAGGTCCAAATTCACCGTGTTTCTGGTCAACCCAGGCAGAATAGGGGAGGAACTGATATTTCAGCTGAAGAACCCGGTCTCCCTCGAAGAGACCCTTTCCAAATCTGTGCAGGTAAACGTACAAAATGAGTACAGCTCTGTGCTCCGCTTAAGTACCACTACGAAGGTGGCCGAAAAGGGCAGGGATTATATCAATGCCTTGATGGATGCCTATATCCATTATGACCTCAACGAAAAAAACAAGATTCAAGAGAATACCATTGCTTTCATTGAGGAGCAACTTGGGTTCCTGGAAGATTCATTGAAGGCTAAAGAACTGGAGCTACAGAATTTCAAAGTGAGCAATAAGCTTCTGGATGTCTCTGCGGAATTCACCAATATCCTCGGTAAGATGAATTCGCTGGATGAGACGAATGCAGAGATTGATTATCAGCTGGAGTATTTTGGGCAGATTAAATCATACATGGAGCAGAAAAGCAAAGACTTCTCGGATGTCATTGCACCTTCTGTAATTGGCGTGCCGGATCCTCTGCTGAACGGGTTGATCCAGACGTTGGTCACCCTTTCTCAGGACAGGAGGAAGTTATTGGCCACAGTGAATGAAAACCACCCGGAAGTCGCGAAAGTGGATGTACAGATGGAGAAGGTACAAGACGCACTTTTTGAAAACGTGGTGAACCTAATAGATAATACCAATAGGAAGAAGCAGGGTATTTTAAAGGAGATTGCACAATATGACAACCAGTTTTCCACTCTTCCGGAATCAGAATCAGAGTATTCAGGTATTTATAGGGAATTTAAACTCCGTGAGTCCCTTTATACCTACCTGCTCGAGAAGAGGGCAGAAGCAGGTATAGCCAGAGCCTCAAATGTTTCTAACAATGCCATTTTGGATTCGGCAAAGAAAGGAACGCTGGTCTTCCCCAAGAAAGAGCAGAATTACGGGTTGGCTATTCTGTTGGGGTTTCTCATTCCTTTCGGTTTTGTGGTGCTCCGGGATATGTTTGACGATAGCATCAAGGATCAGCGGGATCTCAAGAAGCATTTCATGATACCACAGCTCGGGATTATCGGGTTCAGTCAGAAGGGGACAAACCAGGTGGTACTCGAGCATCCAAAATCTGCGGTAGCAGAATCATTCCGTTCGCTTAGGTCGGCCATCACGTATTTGGCCAGCGGCAAAAACACCAAGAAGATCCTGGTGACCTCCTCCGTTTCCGGAGAGGGAAAGACATTTACTTCGCTGAACCTGGCTTCAGCCATGGCGCTGAGCTCCAAGAAAACAGTAGTGGTAGGCGGTGACCTCAGGAGACCAAAACTGGCTTCCTACTTTGGACACTCGGATAAATTAGGATTATCCACTTACCTGATAGGAAAGATCCCTGCGGAAGAAATAGTCATCGCCTCCCAACACGAAAACCTTTGGTTTGTCCCTTCGGGCGTGATTCCTCCCAATCCTGCTGAGTTACTCCAAACGCCAAAATTGCTTGAGTTTTTGGCCTACTTGGAAAATAGGTTCGATGTCGTGATTTTCGACACACCGCCGATGGGTTTAGTTTCTGAAACCATTGATTTGATGAGGCTTTTTGATATCAACCTTTATGTGGTAAGACAAAACTATACAGTCAAGGACCATCTGGTAATGATCAATGATCTTTTTAACAACAAACAGGTGAAGAATGTATACGGTGTTTTCAATGGAATCGTCAATTCAGGCTATCACTATGAAGGGTACAATTATGGGTATGGAAACACGTATCTGTATGCCCAGAACAATAAGTATATGTATAATTATTACGGGGAGGACCTGGATTCCAAAAAGAAGAAAATCAAGAAATCCAACCGGGGAATAATCCAAAAGATAAAGGGGATCTTCGGAGGCAAATAGCCGTGATGAAGCCGTTGTCTGCAGGAAAGATCTCCCGAACATATACCTTTGAATCAATAACCCTATCAGCTCTTGAAAACACCTTTTAAAATCGCCGCCTTGATTCCTGCCAGGTATGCTTCTACCAGGCTGCCAGCCAAGCTAGTCCAGGATTTGGGGGGAAGGTCTGTGATACAGCGGACTTATCTCAGTACGGTGGAAACAGGGGTCTTCAGTCAAGTGTGGGTGGTAACTGACCATGAGGAGATAGCCACGCAGATCAGGGAAGTAGAAGGGAATGTGTTTATGAGCAAGCGACCCCATGAGTCAGGCTCGGATAGGATTGCAGAAGCCCTGGAGGTAGTCAATGCCGATATCATTGTCAATGTGCAAGGGGATGAGCCATTTCAGGATAAGAAATCACTTGGGGATTTGGTAGCTGTGTTTGAAGATCCACAGGTGGAAGTTGCTTCCCTGATGTTCAGGATTACTGAAAGGGAAGCTCAAAACCCCAATGCCGTAAAAGTTGTCGTAGACCGGGATCACAAGGCCTTGTATTTTTCACGGTCACCTATTCCCTTCAACAGAGAAAACCTGCAGGATCTGACCTACTGGAAGCACATCGGTATCTACGCTTACAGAAGAGCTGTGCTGAAACAGTTTACCACTTGGCCAAAGTCCTTTCTGGAGCAGACAGAAATGCTGGAGCAGCTACGCCTGCTGGAACATGGTATCAAAATCAGAATGGTGGAAACCGCACATCATGCCATCGCAATAGACACTCGCGAAGACCTTGAACTTGCCAAGCTTGAGATTTTGAAGAAAGAGTAACAACAGATCAAAACATATGGCTTTTAACTCATGCAGGAAGGCTATAAATCTTCTGTGCCAAATGTATCTCCCTGTTTCAGATCGCCTGTGTCAAAGCCTTTCTTAAACCAGCGCATCCTTTGGGCTGAGGTGCCATGGGTGAATGAATCCGGTACCACACGGCCCGAGGATTGTTTTTGAAGCCGGTCGTCACCGATCGCATTGGCGGCGTTCAGGGCCTCGTCCAGATCCCCTTCTTCCATCATCTTGCTGGTTTTTTGGCTATGGTGAGCCCATACGCCAGCCAAAAAATCTGCCTGTAATTCGAGCTTTACGGAATATTTATTATACTCCGTTTCGCTGACCTGACCGCGAAGGTTATGTACCTCGTCGGTGATCCCCATGATTTTCTGGATGTGGTGACCCACCTCATGGGCTATGACATACGCCTGTGCAAAATCACCCGGAGCATCCAGCTTATGCGCCATGTCTTCGAAAAATCCCAGATCGATGTAGAGTTTTTCATCTGCAGGACAATAAAACGGACCCGTGGCACTACTGGCAGTCCCACAGGCAGAGGAGACCACGTTGGTAAACAGGACCAAGGTGGGTTCCCGGTAATTTTCGAGCAACCGGTTCCAAACATCTTCCGTGTCCGCAAGCATGGTGGCAGAGAATTCTGCCAACCGGTCTTCTTCAGCTGTGGGCTGGTAATTGGTTTCTGTGGTGAAGCCCTGTCCCCCTCCCATGAAATCCCCTATCAGGGATAGCGGATTTGTTCCGGTGACCACCGCAAATGCAATGACCAGACCTATTATCACCAATCCGGTCTTGGAAAAAAGCAGTCTCAGTAGCGGAATGAGTAAAAAGGGACTCATTCCCCCTCCCTTTCCACGTCGGTCATCTACATTCGAGCTTTGTCTTCTGCCTTCCCATTTCATCTGTTTATAATTTGTTTTTCAGTGGTCAGATGGAATGCCCCCGGATAATCATTCCCCTGTGTGAGAACCTTTCCTCATGGGCATTTCATATGATTATAATTTTATTTTAAGAGGCCATAACCTGTCCCGAACTCGATTCGGGAGAATCTCGCATACCGGATAATCATCCCACTGTTCGTCGCTCTGCATCATGCTCGATTTCATCTGTTTATAATTTGTCTGTTAACTCAATTTATTTTCTCAGATAATAGCAGAAAAACGCTAAGAAGTTAAATTTTCATCTGCATGCTCGCGGCAATACTCCTGTGTGCTTAGCGCTTGATGTCAATTTCATGTACGGGGTTTCATTGTTGTAGCAATGATATTTCAACCTCCAGTAATGACCGACCTTTGTTTTTTTATGCTACCATTTCCTTGTTTATTTCAACTCCAAGCTCCTTGAGTTTATCCAGGTATCGTTGGATTTGTCTGTCCTTTTTTCGGTTGTCCAAGTATGCTGCTCCGAGTTCTTTGTATACTGTTTTGTCCTTGAGGATGAAGTAGGCCGCTATCAGGATCTTGTGTCCTATTGCTACCAGCGCTCTTTTTTTACCTCTTCTTCCTACCAGACTGTCATACTTGCTTCTCAGATAAGTTTTCTTGGTCCGTGTTGCTGCCCAGGCAAACTGCGTGAGCATGGATTTTAAATATTTGTCCCCGTGGGTGGTCCGGCTACTTTTTTTTACCGCCCGATTCATTGCAACCCGGGCTCACACCTGCCCAGGAAGCCAAGTGTTGTTCATTGGGAAAGCGGCTCATGTCATTGCCGATCTCAGCCAATATGAAAGCCGCTCCGTCTTTGCCTACCCCGGGAACCGTTTCCAAAAGCTTGGCATCCAGCTCCAGTTCATTTTCCTTTAACATCTTTTCAACCTGCTCATCCAGTTTGGTGATCAGCCGTTCTTTTTCATCTATCGATTCCTTTACCGTCTGAAGCATAAACCGGTGATGGCCCGTGAGTTTGCCCCTCAATGAGGCCGCCAACTCTTCTTTGGTGCAATGCATTTTCCCGTGGTGGAACTTCACCAGTTCATCCACATTTTCCTCACCTCCAATCAATGCTTTGATGATCTTGGTAGCCACGGCCCCGCTCATGTCGCTGACCACACTCGAGAGCTTGATGTTGGCATCTTCGAGTATCTTCTGGATCCTGTTCTTCTCCGAGGCAATCTGGCCAACCACCTTCCGCTTGTAACGGGTCAGATCACGCATCTCACGGATCGGCTTGGGCGGGATAAAACTCCCTTTCAACAGCCCGCAAAGCAGCAGCTTGGCAATCCATTTGCTGTCCTTCTTGTCGGTCTTGTGCCCAGGTACATTCTTGATATGACGCGCATTGACCAGAATGACCTCAAAATCTTCTTCCAATACATTGAATACAGGTTTCCAGTAGACTCCGGTACTCTCCATGGCTACATGGGTTACACTGTTCTCTTTCAACCAGTCCCGGAGCTGTTCAAGCGATCCGGTAAAACCATCGTAAGAACGGGTCTGTTCCTGAAGACCTTCCCCCTTGATGGTCGCCACGATAAGGTTTTTGTGGACATCTATTCCACAGCCCCTTCTAATGAGTTGATCAAAGTTTACTGTCTGAGCTTTCATGATTCAAAGATTTATCCGGTTGATTTTTACGTCGAGGATTGATGCTGGGATATAATCATCCCCCTGTGTGTCGCGCTCCCGTCATGGATATTTCATGTATTTATAATTTGATTTTTAGCGGTCATTAAATGGATCCTCAATAACTCTGATGAATCCCAAATTGTCGATAGGGATTGGCCTATATTAAACACTGGTTTTTCATCCAACATACCAACAGGTACCTGCGGAAATAATCCAGCCTTACTTTACCCATTAAATTACAGCTAAAAAGGGTATATTTTACTTAAAATTAACCAAATTGGATTCACTGCAGATACGCACGGATTAAATTTTAAGCAACAGTTAAAAATAACCCAAGACCCATGAAGTCATACACCCATTCCCTCTTTGTTTTTATCGCGATTTTTGCACTTTCCAGCGGGGCCTATGCCCAGACCGGTGTAGGGGCTAAGCCTGAAAAAGGAGCCAAACTTTACCTGGATGGCTCTTCAAAATCGCTACATAAGAACTGGGAGTATTGGGAGGGCCCCAGGTTTTCGACAGAGGCTCCTATCAAATGGCCGGAAGTAAAAGATCCAGTGGATGGAGGCAAAGCCATCAGCAGTAATGATCCGGCCGGAGCAGGCGGGAAATACGGTGCTGCTGATATTGTGACCAAAGATGCGTTCCGTGATTTCAGAGCACATGTGGAGTTCTATGTGAGTGAAGAAGGTGGCAACAGCGGGGTTTATCTTCAGAACCGCTATGAGATCCAGATACTGGACGGGGATTACGGACTACATGGTATGGCTGCTATCATCAATGAGCACCTGCCCACCTCAGAGGAGTACAAAGGTGTGGGAAAATGGAATGCATATGATATCGTATTCAAGGCAGCCCGTTTTGATAATGGAAAATTGGTGGAGAAAGCCAGGGCTACGATCTATTTGAACGGCGTGAAGATCCATGCCGATAAAGAAATAGACCAGGTATGGGGCGGACCCAATTCCGGAATAGACGGGGGTAATGAAGGAGGTAAGGGAATTACTGATACCCCAGGTGGGTTGAAGCTCCAGGCTGAAGGCCATCATGTATTGTATAGAAACATCTGGATCAAGAAACTGGAACTGGACGGTTCTGATACGGATTTCTGACAGCCCCTACAAAACCTCCCGAGATGCCGGGGAAATGCAGTGCCTTTAGACTAAAAGGGGAGCAGGATACTTGTTCCCCCTTTTTTAGTCCTATTGAACCACTTCTTTCAATAGGCCCGTATTGACACCTACCATGTTCCACTCGTTGATATCCAGCTCCACTATAGCCAACATTCCGGGCTGCAGTCCGAAATAGGGCTCACCGGTAAGCTGTGCGAGTAGCAAGCTCAAGGTAGGGTTATGTCCTACCAAAAGGCAGGAATTCACCGATCGGTGGTTTTTTTCCAAGAGCGCGAGCAGGTGAGCCAGGTCCCCATCATAGATTTCCCTGAGGTAGATGGAATCCTGGATCGCCAGGTAGTTTCCCAGTATATCTGCAGTCTCCCGGGTGCGTTGTGCAGCCGAACAGTACATGAAATCCACCTCTAGATTCCGTGTTTGTAAGGTTTCGCCCATACGTTTCAAATTTTCTCTGCCTTTTTCTGTCAGTTGCCTTTTAAAGTCCAATCCTTCGGAAAAACCAGCTTCACCGTGCCTGAGTATAAATAATTGCTTCATGATAAATCAATTAGAAACCAAAATGGGTGGATACAATTCCTCAAAAACCCCTCCAATTGACTAAAGCATTTTTTAATTATTTGGAGGAGACGACAATGCCATCTATTTTTAGCTTTTCAAAACGGGTATTCAAGCCCAGAAAAATTGCTTTTTATGTCAAAGAACCTTGTTATCGTCGAGTCTCCAGCCAAAGCTAAAACCATTGAGGGATACTTGGGCAAAGACTTTAAAGTAGTATCCAGTTACGGGCACGTAAGGGATCTGCCCAAAGGCGATAAAGCCATAGATATCAAGAACAGGTTTAAGCCAACCTACGAGGTCACTGCCGATAAAAAGGATGTGATCAAAAACCTGAAGGGATTGGTGAAGGAGTCAGAGATGATTTTCCTGGCAAGTGATGATGACCGTGAGGGAGAGGCGATCTCCTGGCACCTGAAGGAAGTGCTGAATCTGAAAGATGAGAATACCAAACGGATTGTGTTCAGGGAGATTACCAAGAATGCAATCTCCAAAGCGATAGAAAACCCAAGAGGGATCGATTATGATCTGGTGAATGCCCAGCAGGCCAGAAGGATATTGGACAGGCTGGTGGGTTTCGAGCTATCTCCCATTTTATGGAAAAAAATCAAGACCGGCCTTTCTGCGGGAAGGGTTCAGTCTGTAGCTGTTCGTCTGGTGGTGGAGCGGGAGCGGGAGATAGAGCAGCATAAATCCAAGTCCAGTTTCCGTGTTACTGCCATTTTCGAAGTTGAGGGTAAAACCTTCCAGGCGGAGCTTCCCAAGAAATTTGAAACCAAGGCAGAAGCAGAGGCATTTCTAAAAGCGTGTTTGACTGCTTCCTTCTCAGTGGCCAATCTGGAGAAAAAACCGGCAAAAAAGACTCCAGCACCGCCATTTACCACTTCCACGCTTCAGCAGGAAGCAAGTAGAAAACTCTATTTCTCGGTTGCCCAGACCATGGCTGTGGCGCAGAAGCTTTATGAAGGCGGTAAGATCACTTACATGAGAACGGACAGCGTAAATCTTTCTGACGACGCGATGAATTCAGCCAAGAATTCCATCCGGGATTCGTATGGGGAGAAGTACCATAAATCACGCAAGTTCTCCACAAAATCAGAAAGTGCCCAGGAAGCCCATGAGGCGATCCGGCCCACCGATTTTTCAGTGGCCCAAGCAGGAGGAGACAGAAACGAACAACGGCTGTACGAGCTTATCTGGAAGCGTGCCATCGCTTCCCAGATGGCGGATGCTGAACTGGAAAAGACCACCATCACCGTGGACATTTCAAATTCTCCCCTTCACCTTGTAGCTACCGGAGAAGTGATCAAATTTGATGGTTTTCTCAAAGTGTATCTGGAAGATACTGACGATGAGCCGGAAGAAGAAGATAATGGCAATAAGTCTCTACTACCCCCTCTGAGTATAGGTCAAGGCCTGAACTTACAGGAGATGAAAGGTAGGGAATCCTTCACCAGACCGGCTCCGCGCTTCACCGAGGCATCTCTGGTAAAGAAACTGGAAGAACTCGGAATCGGTAGACCGTCTACTTACGCCCCTACTATATCCACCATCCAGAAAAGAGAGTATGTGATCAAGGAGTCCAGGGACGGTGTACCCAGAAACTATACCGAGATGCTTATTTCAAAAGGGAGTTTCAAAGAAGCCAGCAAAACTGAAATAACAGGAGCAGAGAAACAGAAACTTTTTCCCACTAATATAGCCATGGTGGTCAATGATTTTCTTGTGGAGCATTTTCCCAATGTGATAGATTTTAGTTTTACCGCCAGAGTAGAGAAGGAGTTTGATGATATAGCTTCCGGAGGACAGGTTTGGCAGGATATGATTGATTCATTTTACGGTAAGTTTCATCACAGTGTGGAGGAAACAGAGCAGGTATCCAGACAGGACATCAACAGCAGCCGTGTGATAGGGACCCATCCGGGTACTGGTAAACCTATTATGGCGAGATTGGGAAGGTTCGGTCCATTGGTGCAAATCGGCGACAGCGAAGATGAAGAGAAGCAGTTTGCCAGTATGAAAAAGGGGCAGTTCATTGAGAATATCACGCTGGAGGAAGCGTTGGAACTGTTTAAACTTCCAAGGGATGTAGGGATGTTTGAAGATAAGAAAATGGTGGCTGCTATAGGGAGATTCGGTCCATATATCAGGCATGACAGCTCGTTTTACTCCCTGGGAAAAGACCAGGATCCCTTGGGTATCACCGAGGAGGAGGCGATCCAGCTGATCAAGGATAAGCGGGAAGCAGATGCCAAGAAGCACATCAAATCTTTTGATGAAAACCCTGAGATCCAGGTGCTGAATGGACGATGGGGGCCTTATATCAAAATGGGTAAAAAGAACTACAAGATCCCAAAGGGAAAAGAAGCAGAGTCCCTGACCTATACAGAGACTATGGAGATTATAGAGAACCAGCCAGAGCCCAAGGCTAAAGGGAGGTTCTCCAAAAAGAAAAGCTAAATTGGGCGTTCGGCTTAACCCCGATTGGTCGTCTACGTAAAACAAGACTAAAGTGATTGTAATGAAATCTGTTTTAGTCTTGTTTTTTGTTTTTTTAGCTGAGGGTCTCTGTTATTCGCAGCATGTTTTTAAGGGAGCGGTGCTGGACGGAGAGGCAGGAGAACCTGTTTCTTATGCCAGTGTTTTTCTTACCAATACTACTTTTGGAGTTACCGCGGATGAGAATGGCAGATTCAGTCTGAAGATTCCTGAAGGTAATTATGATGTGATTGTAAGAATGATGGGATACGAATCCTTATCGTTCTCAATTTCGACTTCTACACTTCAGTCACAGGATTACAAAATAATCCTAAAGCCAGCACTTCAGAATTTGGAGCAGATACAGGTGGAAGAAGACAGGGATCCGGTATGGTATAGAAATCTCCAGACCTTCAAGACCTTCTTTCTGGGAACATCATCGAATGCCTACGCCTGTGAAATCCTCAATGAAAAGGACCTTCTGCTGGATAATGACAGCGATATAAATGTACTGCGTGTAAGTGCGAAAGATGTCCTTCGGATCAATAACCCTAACCTGGGCTATACGTTGGAATATCTTCTGACGGAATTCAGGTATCTCCCAAAGGAAGGTC
Organism: Algoriphagus sp.; assembly: GCA_048819475.1. Taxonomy (GTDB): domain Bacteria; phylum Bacteroidota; class Bacteroidia; order Cytophagales; family Cyclobacteriaceae; genus Algoriphagus. The sequence goes on along the minus strand of JBMDXP010000056.1, from coordinate 42,078 downwards.
ATGTGTTTTATGGAGGGTATCCGCTGTTTATCGCTGATTCCACTTTGGGCAAAGCCAAATTAAGGAGAGTGGAGAAGAGAAGAAAAGAAGCTTATTTGGGTAGTTTACAGCATTTTATGCGGACCCTGTATGACGGAACTACCGTGGAGGAAGGATATGAGGTCCGTCGGATGAAAAGAGTACCCAATCCCAATCGTCCTCTGCAGGAAGAGATTGATCAGGCCCGGAGAATCTACGAGGCTTCCCGGGATCAGAAATTAAAAGATTCGCTGTACTCTGAAGTTATTTCAAAGGAGAGATTGGATAAAACGGTCGTCTATCTGGATTCAAACCCTTTTCCACCGGAAGAAATGATTGCCCAGAGAGAAGATGGAAAGCTTTTTCTCCGGTTTGATGACTTGGTACAAATCACATATTTACATGAGAAAGAGTCTGCGGAATTTTTGGGAAAAGCCTCTACCGAGCGGCCAGGACCTCAGACTTCCGTGCTTACGATGACTGGTGAGGAGTTGGAGATTTATAGGAATGGAAGCTATTCGGATCCATTTGGAATGCTGGTAGAAGGCTATATGGGATGGGAGAAGGTAGGTGATTTGATGCCCCTGGATTTCAATCTCGAATAGGTGTCTGATTTTTAGGTTGTGAATAGGGGTTGAGACACGCCAGGGCCTTCTGGATCAATGTTCAGTCTCAACTGAACCGAACATTGACCCTTATTCCCAGACCAGTCCAAATCAGCAGATTTGTAAGCAGTGATCAGGCGGTGAAACCTCCATCCGCTGTGAATACAGCTCCTGTAGAATAGGAAGAGGCGGAGCATGCCAGGAAAAGTGCCAAAGCGGCAATTTCCTCACTGGTTCCCGTCCGTTTGATGGCCAATTTCCTGACGATAGAGTCCATGGTCTTATCATTGCTCCATAGCGGTTCGGAGAAGCCCGTTTCGATTAAGCCGGGACATATGGTGTTAACCCTTATTTTGGAATCTCCCCATTCCTTTGCCAGTACCTTCGACATGGAGATCAAGGCTGCTTTGCTCACGCTGTATATCCCCAGTCCCGGTTCCGGTGTGATCCCTCCGATAGAACTGATATTGATTACCGAAGCTGCAGACGATTTTCTGAGATGTGGAAAGCAGAGCCTACTAAGTTCAAAGGGGGCTTTTACATTCACGTTCAGGATTTTGTCAAATACATCAAGACCCGTCTCATGTATGGGGCCAAATACCGGGCTGGTAGCCGCATTGTTGACCAGGATATCCAACTGCCCGTAATGCTGGACAGCTTTATCGACGAGTTCGGGAAGCTCTACCATATTTTCCACATTGCATGCAATGCCCGCAGCTTCATACCCTTTTGATTTTAATAGATTGGCTTGTTCGTCGAGCATCTCCTGATTTCTGCTGCTTAGAACTACTTTTGCTCCTGCTGCTGCAAATGTTTCTGCAATGCATAAGCCGATACCTTTGCTTGCACCAGTGATCAGTGCGACCTTGCCGTCAAGGGAAAAGACAGATGATAAATCCATAATAGTCAGTTTTGTTCTCCCTCTCAAGTTAGGAAAAAACAAAGGTTTCTTTGAGTCGAAGAGAATATATGGGGACTTTTGACTGTAAAATTTCACCGTAGCTGTAAGTTCGCAGGGTGTATTCTACCTACCCGGGCAGGGTGCATAGTGAATTCCCAGATAGCTGGGGGTAAGGGAAAGGATATTTGGAGCAGAAAAATTCCCCTTCCCGGTTAATTTCTCCGAAATAGTTCTGCATAAAAAAACGGAATGCCCATCTTTGTATTTTTAAAACCAAAAACTCAAAAGGAATGAATTGGGATAAGCTGGACAAAGAGCTCACCGAAATTGTAGAAAGAAAGAATCAACTCAGCCAGATGGATTACAGCGATGAAAGCTATGATGACTTGGAAGAGGCTATCCATGACTTGGAAGATGATTTTAATGAGGAGTATGAGGAGATTTTGGAGAAAGAACTTGAAAAAATCTACGCTAAGCTCAAGTCAGATACGGATATTTTATTGCCTACAGCCTATATAGCCAATAAGTATAAGCCTCTTTTACCCGATGCGAATGGATTGGTTAGCTATGAAGTAGGAGGACAGGAGGGAGTGCCAATCGAATCGGATCAGTTTGACAGGATGGATGTACGGCTGGTCCTGATCCCTAACCCTGCCAGGATTTCTTTGCTGATCAATGGCCGTCAGCTAAAAGATATGTGGAGAAGCAGGTAGAGAGGACTACACCTCCCAAATAAAAATGCCCTCAGGAAGTATCCGACTTTCTGGGGGCATTTTTATTAGTGGAGACCCAGGCAGGGAATGTGGTTCCACGTGGACTTTCATTAGCCCATAAAAAAGGCTATCACACTATATTCCTTACCTGAAGCCAAGTTTACTGCGCACCTTGTCCAGCACCTCCATGCCCACTTCTTTGGCCTTCTCCTCGCCTGCGGTCAGTTTTTGCTCTACCTCTTCAGGATGGGTCATAAAGTAGTCAAACGCTTTCCGTTCTTCCGCAAATTTGGTCAGAATAAGTCCCATAAACTCTTTTTTCGCATGGCCATATCCATAGTTTCCTCCGAGGTAATTTGACCTCATCTGTGCGGTTTCTGTCTCTGAAGCCAATAAACTGTAAAGTTTGAATACGTTACATGTATCCGGGTCTTTGGGCTCCTCCAGTGGGGTGCTGTCCGTCACGATGCTGTTGACGTTCTTTTTCAACTCCTTCTCGGGGAGGAACAGGTCAATATAGTTGTTGTAGGATTTGCTCATCTTCTGGCCATCTGTACCGGGGATGATCATCACTGATTCACTGATCCTGGGCTCTGGTAGCTTCAGGATTTCCTCCCCTGTGATTCTGTTGAAGGTGGAGGCTATATCCCTGGCCATCTCCAGGTGTTGTAGTTGATCTTTTCCAACAGGTACCAGATCCGCTGAATACAGAAGAATGTCAGAGGCCATGAGTACAGGATAGGTAAACAGTCCGGCATTGACATCTGCGAGACGTTCGGATTTATCCTTGAAGCTATGGGCATTGGCGAGCATGGGATAGGGCGTGAAGCAGTTGAGATACCAGGTGAGTTCTGCCACTTCAGGTCTTCTGGATTGCCGGTAAAACACCGTCTGGTCTATGTCGAGTCCAAAAGCCAGCCATGCGGCTGCTACGGCGTTGGTATTATGCTTTCTCAACTCACCGTCTTTGGAGCTGGTAAGCGAGTGGAAGTCTGCTATGAAGATAAATGATTCATCCTTGTTTTGCCGGATCAATTCGATAGCAGGGACAATCGCTCCCAGTATATTTCCCATATGGGGTCTCCCACTGCTCTGAATGCCTGTAAGTACGCGTGCCATTGGTTAAATTTTGGCGCAAAATAAGTAAATCAGCCTATAATACATTTGAAAATATGCGTTAATTGCGGATATGATCAGATTAAAAAAATACCCTTTTGCTGTATTGACGTGTATTTTAGTAGCCCAACTCTGTCAGGCCCAGCAGCCTCTGCCTCCCAAGCTGATCTGGAAGGTGAACAAGGTGAATCTGGGTACGGTATTGGAAGAACAAGGTCCCCAGATTGCCGAATTTGAATTTACCCATACGCAGGATTCCATATTCTATATAGACAAAGTATGGACGGACTGTGGATGCACCACGGTGGATTATACCCGGGATACGCTGCGGGTAGGAGAGGGTGGTGTACTGCAGGTTTCCTTTGATCCTGCATCTGGGTATGGGGAATTTTCCCGGATGATAGTGGTGAAAGGAAATCTGGCAAAGACGCAGGATACCCTGTTTATAGAAGGACATTCGATTCCATATCCTGAAGACCCTGAATCAGCCTACCCTATAAGAAGGGGGGATTTGGGGTTTAGACTCCAAAAGGTGAACATGGGAGAAGTGCTTACCAACGAGCCAAAAATCAAGCAGGTGGAGTTTTACAATTTTGGAAAAAGCCCCATAAGCAAGTCCAGCCTGCAGTTTGTGGGTCCTGGGTTTATCCAGGTAGCCCAACTCCAGGAAGTGATCCGTCCACAGGAAAGAGGACTTCTCAATATAGTATATGATGGGGTACAGAGAAAAGATCTGGGCTATTTCGAAGACCAATTGGTGGTGAGCTGGGGGGCGGATTACCTCATCAGGTTCAATGTGGTAGCCAACGTTTTTGAATATTTCCCCCCCGTACCCAAAGACCAGCTGAAAGTAGTCCCGCAACTCGGACTGAGTACACGGGTGATTGATTTAAAAGAAATCAAGGCAAAGGCAGTCCAGAGAGAAAATGTACTCCTGAGCAATAAAGGGGAGAAGACGCTGGAGATCCGCAAGATCCAGGGGAACTGCGACTGTCTTACCTTGGAAATCCCCAAAACGGTCCTGGAGCCAGGGGAGTCCATTCCGCTGACTATTGCATTTGATCCGGCAGGAAGACAGGGGATTGATCAGCGGAATATCTATATTTTCAGTAATGACCCAGTGAACTCCGTACAGTTGCTGGTTTTGAAAAGCAGGGTGGAGTAACCCGCAATTAAGAAGTTGTCCCAGTTATTTTCCTCACTTATAACTAGACTGTTACAGATTTTGAGTAGTATTGAGGATAGAGAAATGGTAGTTATGCCTTTGCTAAAGCTCTGGACTATAGAGATTTTTATTTCTTTTTAATTGTTTTTCGGTTGCAATAAAACTTATGATCTTAATGAAGAACGGTAAACTATTAGGCTTACGTTTTCTCCCAGCTTTCGCTTTTCTTTTATTAATTGGTTTTCCGGCAATATCCCAAGATAGCTTTAGGGTATTGCCATACCTTCAGACTTATGGGGTTAATGGTTACCAGATTACATGGTTTTGCAATACGCCAATGTCCAGCAGAATTATAATTAAGGATGATTCTGGTAATGAGGTTTTTAATCAAACGGTAACGCCTGAAGAAATACCTGAAATATACTATACGGGTCAAGAATTAAACCAGGCCATAAATGGCTTGAAAAAAGGTAGCTGGCTGGAGACGTCCCAAGCTTTTCGCTATAGATTAAATGCAAACTTTTCTTCCAATTCCGTCTATTATTATACGGTTTCATTAGGAGGGACAGATTTTTCATCTTCATTTAGAACGGCTCCTGATAAATCAGACTGGGAATCTATCCGCTTCATTGCTTTGTCGGATTCAGAGACAGAGCCTTTGGGTAGAGTAAAACATAGAGCTTGGTATCCGGGAATACCTTTGTTAAGACCATTTTCTATTCCTCCTCTTTGGAAGACTAAATTTGGAACAACTTTAGAGCAGGGGATAGAAATTCCAAATTATTTCCTTACTGAAAAAAACGGATATGCCGAAAATCTAAAAGTTATTAATAACAGGCGACCGGATTTCATTGTAATGCCGGGCGACTTGGTACAAGGGGGAGGATATCAGCCGGCGTGGGATGAGTTTTTCAAACATAATGCAGGGGAGTTTGATCAAGGATTAACAAGATATCCGATCATACCCGCTATCGGCAATTGGGAAACTTATGGTGGGATCAATGGAGGATATTCAACGAATGAACGTGGTGATTTTTTGCCTAAGTTAGGAAGATCAAGATTTCACTCCTATTTCGAAACTCCTATTTCTGATGTTGACCAAAAGCATCGTCAAAGTTATTATCGTGTAGATTATGGGCCTATAACAATACTTACACTGGATTCTTCAAATGGTCAACCTGATCAATCCAGATCGGATTTTCCAGAGCAGACAAGGCTCAAGGGTAGGGAGTTTTCCGTAGCAGGGACAGATACTCAGGAGAATTATACCCAGGCTCAATATGAATCATTTGGTGGTACCGATCAATCGGGTTTTGCGCCGGGATCTGACCAATATGCTTGGTTGGAAAAGAATCTAAAGAATGCACAAGAAACCAAGCAGTTGATTTTTGTCCAGTTTCATCATATACCTTTTAGTTCGGGTGAGCATGGAGTGCCGATAAACCATGAACTAGCTACAGGGCAGAGCGGGGTCCCAATGCGCATTTTACACTCTTTGTTCGAAAAGCATGGTGTAATCGCGGTTTTGGCAGGGCACGATGAGTTGTTTGAGCGGAGTTTTGTTGACGAAGACGGAGATGGAAAAGGGGTGTTATATTATGATGTTGGGGTTGCTGGAGACGGAATGAGAGGAGTAAAAAGAGACTGGTTCAGAAACCCATTTCAAACTTTGGATTACAATCAATATAGTCAATGGACTGCTGACCAAATGTCCCCAGAAATCTGGAACACAGGGGGAGTAGTACCTACATTGGCTGATGGAGGAAAGCATTATGGACATTTGGAGGTGAATCTGTCAAAAATCAAAGAGCATGGTAAGACTTTGGCGAAAATTGAGTTTTCTCCTGTTTATGTATTTCCTGTACTGGATCAGAATTATGACCTCATAAAAGTAGAACGAAGGGTTTATAATGATGTAGTGAGTGTCTTGGTAGAGTTGGAGCAGGAAGAAGAGATACCTCAAATTTTTGGGAGTGCTACCTTGCATTTAGATGAGGCAGGCCAAGTATCCCTAAGGCCAGAGGAGGTCTTCCAAACATGGCCTTTTGGGGATCCGGAGATGTATTTCAAAATCGAAAAGTCTAGCTTTGACTGTAACGATATAGGTAAGAATAGTGTACAGGTGGATGTTCTGAAAAACTCAAAAACAATATTGCAAGCTGAAATAGCAGTCAACATCCTGGACAATCTTCCTCCCACAATAAAACTGAAAAATATCCAGCTGGACATGGACATTACTTCCCCTGCAGGAGTGGTGGTGACCCCAGAGATGTTTTTGGAAAGCAGCAGTGACAATTGTGGGCTTGCCGATATCTCATTGGACCGTACGTCATTTACATGTAGCGATGCGGGGAAATCAACGGAATTGACCCTTACTGCTACGGACAGATCCGGAAATAAGACTACCGACAAAGTACAGTTGTCTTTGAACAGGGTAGAACAGGAGCAGGCTAAAATCACAGGAGAGACTACGGTCTGCAGCGGTGGCCAATCTGTTCTTACCCTTAGCCATTCCCAAAGTTTTGAGGTGATCAGCTGGATGCGTGATGGGAAGGAGATCCCTGGGGAAAAAGGAAAGCAACTCAGTGTGGCCTTGCCAGGGGTTTATAGTGCTGAGATCAGGTTGAGTTCGGGATGTACGGCACAGTCAAATACACTATCCTTGACAGTCAATGCCCTCCCGGAGGTTAAAATCACAGGAGAGACTATGGTCTGCAGCGGGGGCGAATCTGTTCTTACCCTTAGCCATTCCCAAAGTTTTGAGGTGATCAAATGGATGCGTGATGGGAAGGAAATCCCTGGGGAAAAAGGAAAGCAACTCTGTGTGGCCTTGCCAGGGGTTTATAGTGCTGAGATCAGGTTGAGTTCAGGATGTACGGCACGGTCAAATACACTATCCTTGATAGTCAATGCCCTGCCAGAGGGTGAAATCAAGGTGGACGGTACTGTGCTGACAGCACCTGAAGGTACATTTACCTATACATGGTTTAGAAATGGACAGGTGATGAATGGGGAGACTACCAGTTCCATAGAGGTGTTTGAGATTGGGGAGTACACAGTGGAGCTCACGGCTGAGGGAGGATGCTCCCGAAGACTTGACCCGGTGGTGCTGACTATTTCGGGTATAGGGCCACCATGGGTAGTCAAGCCTAAAGTCCTGAAGGTTTACCCAAATCCCGCAGTCGATTTGGCTCATATGAGCTTGGAAGAGAGCGGGGAATTTATTTTCAAATCCTTGAAAATCTACAGTATAGGAGGGCATGATGTGACCACTATGGTAGAGATACGCCAGCGTGGAGAAGCGGGTTTTGAGCTGGAGATTTCGAGGTTGGCCACGGGTACTTACCAGCTTATTCTGGAAGGGGAAAAGCAGCAGCTTTTTGTGGGCAGGCTCGTGAAAAAGTAAACGTGTAGTGCAGCACTTCCGATAGCTTCCGGATTATACAATTTGGAAGCTATCGGGGGGTATTTATTTGAAAGCTGGGATTCCTGTGATTTCCTGTCCCAGGATCAGAAGATGGATGTCATGTGTGCCTTCATAAGTCACGACGGATTCCAGGTTCATCATGTGCCGCATGATCGGATATTCGCCGGTGATGCCCATGCCGCCGTGAATCTGGCGTGCCTCACGGGCGATATTCAATGCCATCTCCACGTTGTTGCGCTTGGCCATGGAGATGTGGACTGTCCTTGCTGTCCCTTCATTCATCATTTTTCCTACTTTCCAGGCAAGTAGCTGCGCTTTGGTGATCTCGGTGAGCATTTCTGCAAGTTTCTTTTGGGTAAGCTGAAATCCGTCGATAGGTTTGCCAAACTGGACGCGCTCAGCGGCATACTTCCGTGCAGACTCGTAACAGTCCATGGCAGCACCTATAGCTCCCCACGCTATCCCAAACCTGGCCGAATCCAGACACATCATCGGGGCTCCCAGACCTGATTTTCCGGGGAGCAGGTTTTCCTTGGGAACCTTTACGTTGTCAAACACAAGTTCACCTGTACAGGAGGCCCGGAGAGACCATTTCCCGTGGGTTTCCGGGGTGGAGAAGCCTTCCATTCCCCGCTCCACGATCAGGCCATGGATTCTTCCTTCTTCATTTTTGGCCCATACTACCGCAATCTCCGCTTTGGGAGAGTTGGATATCCACATCTTTGCACCGTTCAGAAGATAGTGGTCACCCATATCCTTGAATTGGGTGGTCATGCCACTGGGGTTGGATCCATGGTCGGGTTCAGTGAGTCCGAAACAGCCCAGCCACTCGCCGGAGGCTAATTTGGGCAGGTATTTTTTCCTCTGCGCATCGGAACCGAACTTATAGATCGGGTACATGACCAGGGAGCCCTGGACTGAAGCCGTGGATCTCATGCCGGAGTCCCCCCGTTCGATTTCCTGCATGATCAGCCCGTAAGCGATATAGTCCAGTCCGCCGCCGCCATATTCCTCGGGGATCTGCGGGCCAAACGCACCTACGTCACCAAACTTGCGGACGATTTCATAAGGAAAATGTGACTTTTGCGCCCAGTCCTCTATATATGGAGTTATCTCCTGCTTCACAAAATCACGGATAGTGCTCCTGATGAGTCTATGCTCATCTGTGAGCAGATCATCCAGATCAAGAAAATCTACTCCTTCGAACAAATCCTTCTTCAGGGATTTCTGGATATCAACTGACTCCATGGTATTTTTGGTTTATTAAAATGATTCCGTGATTTTTGTCGGGAAGAAAAGCTCCTGCAGCCAGTTCGAAGTAAATAGATCGGCTGCTAAAAAACTACCTTTTTGACCAAAACTTATCCATGCACGAATCCCAGTTTGATCCAGCTATCTTAGACAAGATAGAACTGCTCCAGCAGAAGTTCAAAGCTTCCGGCCAGGATATGCTCTCCTATTTGGAAGGGCTGCTCTATGCCGATTACCTCACGTATTGGGATTATATCAACCTGGATGTATTGCTATCCTTGCAGCAGCCCAAAACTTCTTTCAAAGATGAAAAGATATTTATCATCTACCATCAGATCACAGAGCTGTATTTCAAGCTGATCATATCCGAAATGGAGCAGATTTCTGAACATGAGGCGCTTACTGACGGTTTTTTCCGGGAGAGGCTGGAGCGGATCCTGATGTATTGGGATCACCTGATCAATTCATTTGCCATGATGTGGAAAGGGATGGAGCGTGATCAGTTCCTCAAGTTCCGGATGTCCTTGCTTCCGTCCAGTGGATTCCAGAGCGCACAGTACAGGGAGATCGAGCTGATGGCTTGCGATGCGTTTAATCTCATCACGCTGTCCAAGCGGAGCGGTCCTGATTTCTATACCCCATCCGATGAGCTGTTTGAAGAGCTCTACTGGCAGCATGGCGCCATAGAACTTGCTACAGGCGAAAAAACCCTCACCTTGAAGAATTTCGAGTTGAAATACAGAAAGAAGCTGGTTGATCTCATCGATGCGTACCGCAGGAAAAATCTCTGGCAGAAGTATGTAGGCATTTCGGATCCGTCTGAAGAACTGACCGAGCTGATGAGACAGCTGGACATGAAGGCTAATGTATTTTGGCCATTGGCCCATTATAAATCGGCGGTCCGCTACCTGCAGCGGGACCAGGTGGATATCGCTGCGACAGGAGGGACCAACTGGCAAAAATACCTTCCACCACGTTTCCAGAAAGTGATCTTTTATCCTGAGCTTTGGTCTGCACAGGAGAAAGACGAATGGGGAAAAGGCTGGGTGGTCAAGGAGATATTTGGAGAGCAGCCCTGAGTTATCTCCTGTAAACAGCTAGGCCATCAAGATTATTGGGGAATACGGCTTACCTTTATGCTGTAACCCGGCTGCGTAGTTAGAAGTCTGATGCAGGCTTCCGGGAAGGTTGACCCTGCGCTTTCCGCTAGCTGATCGTGCTGGATTTGGATAGCTTGGGGGATATTCCAAAATAGCAGCAAGGGATTTAAGGATAACTAGGGCTTGCTTAAAAACGCCTGCAACAGATTAAAAGCTTATCGTTATGACTGGATTAGCCCATTTTTCATTCGAAAGGTTTTTCAACAAGTGCAAGCTTTTTTACTACAATAGGTCTATATCCATGAACTCAAAAAGACAAAAATCGGAATTTTCAAGCTAGTCTCAGCCATACCATCCCCTGTGTTGGTCTCATTCGAAGTATAAGCATACATCTTCACTCGGCCGCCTTGAAGCTGGAATAGCTGAGACTTTTTCAGCAAGCCCTAACTACCTTACCATGAAAAAAGAATTGACTTTACAGTTAAGCCCGGAAGAGGCTTTTCATCCGGAAATTTTTAGGACAATCGTACTGAAGAAGGCGGGTGTGGCGACAGACGAGGAAGTATATGTGAGGCAGGTCAAAAGATCTATCGATGCCAGGGGACGCAAGGTGCGGGTGAATGTGCAGGCTGAACTTTTTATCAGGGAATCCCCCACGCCCCTTCTGGATCACCAGCCAGTGTACAGGGATGTCCACAGTAAGGACCCCATTATCATCGTAGGAGCAGGTCCTGCTGGTCTATTTGCAGCTTTGCGGGCGATAGAACTGGGCGTGAAGCCTATCGTGCTGGAGAGGGGGAAGGACGTGAGGGCTCGGAGGAGAGATCTGGCGGCGATCACCAAAGAGCATCTGGTAAACCCAGATTCCAATTATTGTTTTGGGGAAGGAGGGGCAGGCACCTATTCGGATGGGAAATTGTATACCCGCTCCAAAAAGCGCGGGGATATCCGCCGGATTATGGAGATTCTGGTGGCACATGGAGCCACAGATGAGATTCTCGTGGACGCGCATCCCCATATCGGTACCAACAAGCTTCCCGTACTTGTGGCAGAGCTTCGCAAGACTATCCTGGATTCAGGAGGGGAGATTCACTTCGAAACACGGGTGGAGGATTTGATCCTGGAGCGGGATGAGATCAAGGGAGTAGTGGGGCAGGACGGCAGCAGGTTTATGGGCATGGGGGTGATACTGGCCACCGGGCATTCTGCCCGTGATATTTTTAACCTGCTTCATCGAAAAAATATTCTGATAGAAGCCAAGCCTTTTGCCTTGGGGGTGAGGATTGAGCATAGCCAGAATCTGATAGATTCGATTCAGTATCATTGCAGCCCTGACCGTGGGCCTTACCTTCCGGCATCAGCTTACTCTCTGGTACAGCAGACGGATTACCGGGGAAAGCAGCGTGGGGTATTCAGCTTTTGCATGTGTCCCGGGGGGTATATCGTACCTGCGGCCACCAGTCCGGGAGAACTCGTGGTCAACGGGATGAGCCCAAGTAGGAGGGACAGTAGATTTGCCAATTCCGGCATGGTGGTTTCAGTCGAACTGGAAGATTTGCCTGGGTACCAGCAGTACGGGCCTTTGGCCGCCATGCACTTTCAGGCAGCGATAGAGAAGAAAGCATGGGAGGCGGGAGGAATGACCCAGGTAGCTCCTGCACAGCGCATGGTGGATTTTGTCCAGAACAGAACAAGCTCGTCTCTGCTGGATACTTCCTACCAGCCCGGCTTGAATGCGGTTGACATGAGATCAATTTTACCTGATTTCATCACAGTACGCATGGCGATGGCATTTAAGGCTTTCGGACAGAAGATGAAAGGTTACTATACCAACGATGCACAGCTGATCGGGGTGGAGAGCCGTACTTCTTCCCCGGTAAGGATACCGAGGATCCGGGAGACTTTTGAGCATCCCCAAGTGAAGCGGCTATATCCCTGCGGTGAGGGCGCAGGTTATGCCGGGGGGATCGTGTCGGCGGCTATGGATGGCGAGCGCTGCGCAGAGTTTCTGATAGCAGCTTATGCCGGAAACTAGTGCTGTTGGTAGCTGGGTTTCCAGGTTTTAATGCCTCCTTCGTAAAGCGACTGATTTGCCAAGGCAACGGAGATGGCCGTTTTTGCGCCGGTAGTTACATCCGATTCAGGCTTTGTTCCTTTCGATAGGGATTCGTGGAAAGCGGCCAATGCATAGATGGTCCCGTCTTTGGTAGGTTCGCTGACCAGTTTTATGCCTTCCCTGTTATCCATCCATTGGATCTTGGTGGCTCCTGATACCCCGTCTACTTCCTGAAGTTCCTTTTTTGTTTCGGGCTCAGGATAGAAAATGCCATCATTGGTCAGAAGCGATACGGTTCCTTTGGACCCTTTGATCCGGAAAGAGTACCCGTCGTGCTGGTTGGCACAGGTGGCACCGAAGTTACCTACCATTCCGAGCCCATCATACCTTACAGTCAGCTGCACGTTGTCAAAAGTCTCCCTTCCATCTTTGTAGAAATCTATTCCCCCGGTACTATAAAGCGTGGTGGGTTGTGTATTAAACGCCCAGTGGACAAAATCCAGTTGATGGGAAAGTAGCTCAGCCACTAATCCTCCGGAATATTCCTTATACATCCTCCAGTTGATCTTTTTCTCCAGCGAAGGGTCCGGCACTTCCCGTCGCCAGTTCCCATTTCTGTCCCAGCGCGCCTCTATCTGTGTCACTTTACCGAGATACCCTTTTTCGATCATTTCCTTTACGCTGAAATATAACGGCGAATAGCGGTATTGATGTCCGATCTGCACTACCAGGTCTGGGAATCTTGAAGCATAGGAGACTAGGTCCAAAGCCTGATCCACTTGGAAAGTCATCGTTTTTTCCAGGAAAAGGTGCTTCCCTGCTTCTAAGCAGGCGGTTGCGTGGCTATGGTGAAGGTATAGCGGGGTGGCTACCACCACGACCTGCACCTGTTTGTCCTCGAGCAGTTTTCTATAATCTGTATAAAAGGCAATTGCTTTTCCGGAGCTGGCTTTTTTTGCACTATCCAGTCGGAAATCTAGCTCATCACAGATCGCCACGACTTCAAAAAGATCAGGGAATCTGCTGATGGTATGGTAAAGCCCGGATCCCCGGTCACCAAAACCTATTATGCCGACGTTGAATTTTTCAGTAGCAGGTTTTGCGATAGACCAGATCGCAGAGGTTCCGAGAGCTGCCGATGCCATTGCGGAAGCTTTGATGAATTCTCTTCGTTTCAAGATGGTTCAGGGTTGGGTTAAAGGGTATGAATATAGCTAATTTAAGGGAAGGAGGAAACCGATTTCCAGCCTATACGCTGATTAAGTGACGTGTGGATAATGGGTAAGACCGATAACATAAAGTTGCTTTGTGTGGTAATCTAAGCCATTCCGCTGGTGAGGGTAAGTTCTGGATCGATCCGGGACCACCTGTCCGAAAGGAGTACTTTATATACAATTACCTGCAAAGTTTATTTAATTTTTGGCGTTTTTGCTATTTTTTCGTGCCTCGAGCTGGTTTTCTCTTTCGATAAGAATAACCGATTACCCCGAACGACCGATTTTGTAGGCAGAATTTAATGCTTACTTTTAATTTCTTGTGATATGCGATGCAGGTTTCATTCTTACGCCGGATTAAGCCGTGCTGCAATGTCTCCATCATATTTTGTTTAGAAAGTTTATGGGTGAGATTCTGGCTGCTACGATTGAAGCTTATTCAATTCTTCAGGAAGCCAAAAAATTAAGCGAAGCAATGCCGTTGGTTTTGAAGAAACTTGGAGAAGCCAATAGTGCTGAGCGAACCTATATTTTTAAAAATTTATACGACGGGGATGGTACCTTTGGTATTTCCTATCAATTTGAATGGTGTAGAAATCCTGAACGAACCAGTTTGGGTAGGGAAGAACTGAATTTTCTTCCCTGGAGACTTTTTCCGGATGTAGCGATTCGATTACAAAACAACGAACCGGTAAGCATTCCATTGGTGGAGCTGGAAGATAACATTTTTAGCGGTCCGTTTAGTGAGAGTGAGAACACCTGGGTGACCTTATTTCCCATCATCTCCAAAAATAAATTCTGGGGATTTATGGGGTTAAATCATCATTCCCAATCCGATCTGCCTTCAGAGAGCCAGACAGCAGTCCTTTACAGCTTTGCCCAAAGTATAGGACACCTTTTGATGGGACTTCGAAACTATCGCAGGGTATTGCGAAGTGAAAAGAAGCACAGTAGAATTATAGAGAACATAAGGGATGTCGCTTTCAAGTTGGATTATGGTTACCATTTCGTTTATTTAAATCCCGGATGGGAGAAGATCTCAGGCTACACCGCCTTGGAGTCCACAGGGGCCAGCATTGTCGATTTTGTAGAAAATGCCTACCATGATTTTTTGAAGAGTGAATTGGAGCGCATGGTACAGGGAGAGGTGGCCGAATTTTCTCTGGATTTACCGTTTATAACTCAGAATGCTCAACTGAAATGGGTTAAAATCAATATCCGAAAGCTAAAGAGTAGTGCCGAAAACGAGCTCTTTGGAACCATAACGGATATCCATCAGAGCAAGCTTACTGCAGACAAGCTGATGGAAAACCAGTCAGCTTTCACATCGCTGTTCAATACAGTAGAGGATGTGCTATATATCGGTGACCCGAAGGGCAAAAACTTTGTAATGGTATCCGATAAGGTGAACAGGTTGGGCCTGTGCAGGAAGGGATTCCTATATAATTCATCGTATTGGCTGAATATCGTGCACCCGGATGATAGGTTACTGGTCGATAGGCATAGGGATGATTTCTGGAACCTGGGCAGTTTCAGTCTTGACTACAGGGTGAACAACGAGCATGGGATCACCTTATGGGTGAATCACAAAACCTGGATGGAGTATGACACTTCAGGGCAGCCGCTGAGGGTGCACGGACGGTATTCCAATATTACCAGTGTAAAGACCAAAGAAATTCAGTTACTTGAGAGTGAGGAGCGGTTCAAGACTATTTCAGAGAGCCTTCCGTTTCCGCTCATTATGTGTACCATGGATGAGCTGGATGTGCTTTACATCAATGAGTTTTTCCTCAATATCATATCCCAGAGCACTTCCTCGGTGAGTGCTGATTTTGATATAGATGATTTTGTTTTTCATCCGGATCCGGCGATCTCCGTAAAGGATTACATCAGGAACACCGTGGAGATAGATAACCTGGAAGTGCTGGTAAAGGAAGTGGGGGGTGATTCCTGGTATAGTCTCTCTTCACAGAAAATCCCTTATCATGGTGGATTTGTGCTTACCATAGTTTTGTACAATATCCATAAGCGGAAACTTGCAGAGCTCGAGCGTATGCGGCTGGCGGAGATACTGCAGGCATTGGATCAGACCCAGCTGAATTTCTCCACAGAAGTGGAGGTTCAGGAGACTTTTACCAACCTGCTTACCACCTTGATTTTTTTTACCAGGAGTGAGTATGGCTTTCTGGGGGAGGTGCTATACGATGGGCAAGGTAATCCTTATCTGAAATCCAACGCAATAAGCAATTCCATTTCAAACGACCACGTCCATCAGTTTATACAGACCCATGCACCCAAGGGCTTCGAATTCAGGAAACTCAACAATCTGATAGGAGAAGTGTTAATGTCAGGAAAATATCTGATATCCAATAATGTGACAAGGGATGAAAGAAAGAGCAAGGATGCCATGCCCCATGGCCACCCGGAACTGAAGCGCTTTCTGGGTATCCCAATTTACAAAGGGGATAAATTCATAGGATTGGTAGGGCTTGCAAATAAGGAAAAACCCTATACCCAGGAAGATATTGATTTTCTGCAGCCTTTTCTGTCAAGCTATGCAAACCTGATCAGTTTGGTAAATGTGAACAAGCAGAAGGTGAAGGCAGAGAGTATGCAGAAGGAATCGGAGAATCTTTATAAAATTCTTTCAGACAATGTGGATGACATCGTATCCCTGCATGATCTGAATCTCAAGACGCGCTATGTATCCCCTTCCATCGAGCGGGTAGCAGGTTTCCATCCTGATATCCTGGTCGGCAAGGATTTCTTCCAATTTGTCGACTTTCCCTTGGATAGAAGCATCAATTTTGAGAACTACCCGCGGTTTGTCATTCCTGTCAGGCATAAGAGACTCCAGAAGACCATCAAGATAGAGATGATCTGGAAACCACTGTACGATGAGAACAACAGGTTGTATTCTTACCTGGCGACCTCAAGGGATGTCACGGAGCGGGAGTCGATTTTGCTGAAGCTCAAAGCTACCCTGGACAAGGAGAAGGAGCTCAATCAGCTGAAGTCGAGATTTATCTCCATGACTTCCCATGAGCTCAGGACTCCACTGGCCACTATTCTGAGCAGTACCGACCTGCTGGCGATGATAATAGACAAGTTAGGGGACAATGAAATCAAGCATAAATCATCCAATCATATCCGCAAGATTACCGGGCAGTTGGGCAGATTGACACAGATCATATCGGATGTACTGCTGATGCAGCAGAATTCGGATGGCAGGATCAATATCGATTTGAGTATTCTTGATCTCAACAAGGTAATCATGGAAACCCTCCTGGATAATTTCGGTTCGGAGGCGGAGGGGTTGGCAATCAAGCTGGACTTACCGGTCGAGCCGGTTCTTATCCGGTCGGATTTGAAATGGTTAAGCTACATTGTGCGGAATATTGTGGAGAACGCATTGAAATATTCCACAGGAAGCGAAAGGGTACCGGAACTTACGCTCAGAAAAAAAAGAAGCCTGATTTACATTACAGTCCAGGATTTTGGCATCGGTGTTCCGGAAAAAGAGCAGAAGTATATTTTTGACCCTTTCTACCGCTCCTCGAATGTAAACGGAATCAAAGGTACCGGGATAGGGCTCAGTATCGTATACGAGCTGGTATTGAAATTGGGGGGACATATAGATTTTAGGAGTAAAGAAAATAAAGGAACCACCATCACAGTTAGCTTTCCCTATGAAAGAAAGAATACTTCTGGTAGAAGACGATCTGGAGCTGCGGCAAAACTATAGGGAGATACTGGAGTTCGAAGGCTTTGAGGTGGCTGTGGCCAGTGACGGGAATGAGGCGTATGGGATGCTCACTTACCGCGATTTCGATCTGATATTGTCCGATATACTGATGGGCAGCATGGATGGGTATGAGCTGCTGAGAAGTGTACGCTCTGACGAAAGGTTTGCCAATACCCCTTTTATTTTTATCAGTGCCAAATCCAGTGTGGAAGACCAGAGGCTCGGTCTTGCCATGGGGTCTGATGACTACCTGGTAAAGCCCGTACCCGCCAAGTTGTTGCTCAGTACTATAGCCAATTCACTTGTGGCAAAGAAGAAGATGGAAAACTGGGCTTACAGTAAGGCACGTTTGCTCGTCGATAAGGAGCGGGCCATCAAAATGCATGAGCTGAGGACCCCACTCTTCGGGATCCTGTCAGTGCTGGAAATTCTGAAGGAGTATGACGGCGAACTTGATCAGGTGGAAAGAAACTCCTTGCTTAACAATGCTTTTGCTTCGGCAAGAAGAATTGACGACAGCCTGAAGAAATTATCCCATTATCAAAATCTGGATAAATGTGGAGAGGAAGTGGAGCAGGTAGCTGATTTCGGGGAAGTGTTGGCAGAGGCGCTCCATGAATATCCAGGTGCTCTGTTCAAAATTTCCGGAGGTCCCTATCCCGTCATTCTCTTCAACAGGGAAAGGCTGTTTTTTGTGCTCGGGGAATTGGTGGGAAATGCATACAAGTTCAGTCCCCAACAGCGTCCAATAGAGATTCTCCTGACTGAGGATGGGTTTCAGATCCGAAACAGCCAGAATATGCTTACAAAAAAAGGAGTGGTGAACCCTCACCCATTCAATCAGATCAATAGAGAGCTGGTGGAGCAGCAGGGACTTGGATTAGGGGTGTTTATCTGCTCGGAGTATTGCAGGGCTAGCGGAGCGGAACTTTCTTTGTTTGTGGATGAGGATTTGACTTTTAATGCACGTATTACCTTTAAGAAGCACTAGTTCTCTTCATTTTCAAAGAAATTTTTGATCACCTTCAGGAGCTTTTCCAGGGGAAATGGCTTATAGAGCAAGAGGTTGAAATTATGCTCTCCCAGTTCTGCGCGTGAGATCTCCTCATAGGCTGTCATGGCTATGATGGGCACCTGGCTGGTTGGCTCATTCTCACGGAGCATCCTCAGGAACTGATAGCCGTTCATATAAGGCATCTTGAGGTCAGTCACGATCAGGTCAGGCAGATTATCAGCTTGGATCTGGTCCATTGCGTCTATACCGTTACACGCTGTCTCGGCCACAAATCCATTTTTTTCCAGATACTTACCCAGCATCATCCGGTTGATAAGGTTGTCTTCTACGATAAGTACTTTCTTCATCTGTTTATAAGTTGCTCTGTAATGGTCATTACCTGCCCTGATAAATCAAGATAGCCTGCTCTGGGTTTAATCCGGAGAATCCCGTGTTGAACAAAAACATAGTTCTTCGTTTTGTGCCCCGTTGTGCTGGGGATACAGGATGGGGGATGCTGTTAAGTGATAGGTGTGTGGTGCCAGTTAGATTTGCCACCCGTAGACCAGCGTAGCGTTTTACTCTGGGGGGCTGATCCCGATTGGTTTCCTCCTTAGACGAAGGGCTGCAGGTAAGAGGATTAGTCCTGACAGAAGCATTATTTTTTTTATAAATAGCTTCCGCATCCAAACAAAAAGAAAAGAAACTTGTACTATTCATACAAAAATCTGGATATTGATAAGGTTAAAATTGCTTTTATAAGGTAGCAATTTGGGTTAGGGAAGGATTAACTTTGCACTAACAAGGTAAATATTGTTTTCAATCGGTACAAGGGAAGCCTGTTAAGTTTCCGGAAATTTATAAAAATGCTAAGGAAATGTGCCTGGGATTACATACTTATTAAGTAACCGTCCGGATTTATGAAACCCCCGTGTTTTGGGTGTCCTTGCGGTTTTTCCCCGGGAATTTACTAGATCAAAAGTTATTAATTATCAAGGGTATGTATTTGAAAAGACAATAGATTCAGGGTTTTTTATCGACTCGAGTAAGCTGGCGCATGAAAAAAAGTATTTCTTTAAGTAAAACCTGCTGGTCAAAATCCTTTTTTATACCTTAGAACCAAAATGAATGCCGCCCAGGAAATGTAGGACAGGTTAGGTGGTATGTAATTATCTCTTTATTTGAATAATCTTACTTTGTAATAGATGATAATCGTATTTATAAAAGATTAATATAATTTTTCCTGTGTTTTGATATTAAAATTTCAATTTTTTAAGGAGGGATTAAAGCATGATCAGTTCAATGCATTTCATTTACAATCCAACTCAAAAACTAATTTTTTGCTTCTTGATATTATATTCTTATCCCATTCTTGAGTTGATTTGACTAGTGGTATTTGGGTGGGTTATGAGTCGAAGTTGACCGGACTGGTTAAAGAAACTGATAACCGGAAGCAAGAGGGCAGTAGAAGCAATTGATCCGGAAAGAGAAGCGGTCTGCCGTGAGAGACACTTACACCGGTTCGATTGGATTACGGAGATCCAAATGAACTGCCTCAGGAAGGACTGCTGTGCAGATAGAAGGAACAAGACTGATAGGAGCGTGGCGTTTCTACAGTTTTCGGGAGTTTAGGACAGAAAGGTGATGGGGTGTGAATATTTTGCTACAAAAGTCCCATTAGCCCCCACCTTGTTGGATAATGCACCAGCTAAGCCGGAAAGCTCGAAGGGGGCTATGTGACTGAGAACCCGGACGGTTGCGTAAGGAGATTAGCAACAAATGGAAAAATAGAAAAGAATTGACGAAAGCTGCTGGTGAAATACACGTTCTGCAAGGATTTTGACCTATCTGGAATGGAGGTAAGTAGTAGGTTGCTGTTGAAGGCAGAGTCCGCAATAGGCATTACGGGAGGTTTGCAGCCCTGCAGTGTAAGGCTATAGTCCAACACCTTAAATCCAAAATAACCAATGAATAAAATTCCAAAAGATTCCAATAAGTATATGTTTAACTATGTAAGGAGGCTACTCACAGGATATCGTCGTGCGGAGAAACTGGTCAATGGGAAATTGATGGTATTTTCGTATCTGGGGAAGTTGGTGATATTCAATCCAGTTGGCATGATAGAGGAGTTGTCTTTCAAGCTGAAGGAGAAGGGCCTGGCTCGGTTTGGGGAGGAGCAGGAGGTGGACGGACTGCTCAAAAATTTCCTCTCGCTACGCCAGGGTATGAGCCCCAGTACCAAAGTCAAAATCAATCTCAAGAATGAAAAACTGGAGTCCCACCGGTATGTAAGGAAGATCGGGGAGGTTTCCTGCAGCTATTACGAGTTCTACCTGGACCATGTGCTGATAGCCGTTTTCCTGCGGAAATACGATTATGGAAGGGATTATAAGGATACAGTCCATCGCTTCCTTCCAGCATTTTCAGCGCGTCTGGTCAATCCGGAGAGCAAATACCTAGTGGAGCTCGACAATGTGAAAAGTAAGGTGTTTGTGGAGGTGTTCGGGCATACCCACATTTGGTTGGTGAAGGACATGGAAAAAATCGACAGACTATTGGACGCTGCAAAAAACCAACCGGTCACGCTCTAACCCTGCGGGGAGGTAATCTTATAGAGAAGAACCTGTCTTCCCTATAAGATTACAGCGGATTCTCCTTAAATCCCACCAGTAATTTTTTCAACTCTTTGTAGAAGCCCCTCCGGATGGGAACTGTTTCATTTTCTACGATTACCTCTTTCGAATTCATTGACTTCACGAATGAGATATTGATGATATAGGATTTGTGCACACGCACAAATCTCGCCTCGGATAACCGACTGACGACATCTTTGAGGATATCCCGTATGGTATATTGCTTTGATTTGGTATATACTTTAGTATAGAGGCCGTCTGCTTTCAGCAGGATAATGTCGTCTTCCGGTACCGGCACCATATAGCCCTTGTCCCGGAGCTGCAAGGTGGCTTTTTTCTTTTGGCTGACAGGCCTGGATTCAAAAGCCTTGAATGCCAAAAAAATACTGCTGGTTAACCTTTCTTTGGAGAAGGGTTTTAATACATATCCTTCATTGGCTACATTGGACACCCGTTCCAAAAAGGCCTGGTCAGAATACGCAGTTATAAACACAATCGGAATATCATAAGCGTGCCTGATTTTATAGGTTAAATCTATTCCATCTATAGGCCCTTCTAATAAAATATCCATCAATATCATATCGGGTAGCTCATTTTCCAAATATTCTAATGTGTCATCTGCGTTTCTCAGAATATTGATTACTTCATACCCCATATGGTTAAGAATATCCTGTATATTTTCTGCCAGTTCCGGTTCGTCTTCTACAATTAAAATTCTTTTCATGTGTTTATAATTTCATTCTCAGCGGTCACATGGAATCTCGCAGCGATTATAATCATTCCAGTGTGTGGCTTTTTAGTCATGCTCGATTTCATAGAATAATTATCCAATGCATAGGTTTGAGCTTTCGAATATATATGGAAAATTTGGAAAAACAGGGTTAAACCGTCTATTTGTGCTATTGAAATGAAATTTCCTGTAATCGAATAGATGAGCCTCTATCATTGGTTTTTCTAACAGCCCCATAGTGGATAGTGCTGGTAGTAAGATTCTTTTATATGATTTTAAATGTGTTTTGCCAGTGTTTTTTAGCAGTTCTGGGGGTGTGGGATGTATAGCAGCGGTATACTTACTGCTAATATTAATATAAGATATAGTTATAATGTATGAGGGGTTCTTTTTTTATGGATTACGGTTATAAAGATTATCCAATGCATATCGTCTTACACTTTGTTTACAAATAGATACCATTAGTTTAATTAGTTCTTTATATAACGGGTATCACTTTCTTTCTGATGGGCATACACATATATTTATATGACTTTTACGTCCTTGGGCACAATTCGGAACCTTGTGCATGAGCTGCTGGCAATACAACCCAAAATAAAGCTTAGCAAGACAAGTAGTCTTTCGCGGAAGTATCCTGGATGTGGCATTCTCATCGGGTCATGGGCACGTTGACTTACCCATAGGCCTGTGTGGTCTGATGACTCTGGATCCCCGCGGTATTTTGGGTGGTTGTTTATCATATTATAATGGAGTTTAAGCACATTTGTATTTTATCCTTCTTGCTCAGTGATATCCTGCCCTCCTTAGGAGAAATATCCGGGTATGGGAAAGCCATCAGTGATCAATCCCCTGCATGGACATCACATACCCAGAGCCATCTGGATACCGTTCCGGTATCCCAATACCTCGGTGCAGTCCTGGGGTCCGATCCCATATGGGGAGTTGGGGTTGCAGCAGCAGGTGTGGCAGATCCGACTCAGGGAGTCAGGTTGTATGGTGAGGAAAGGGTGGAGCAAGGGGATTTTCCGGTTGGCTCCCAGCTAGGAGGGACAAATTCCGGATATCTTGACACCATAACGGATAGTTTTGAGAAGTTAAGGCTGGGGGTGCCTGTGATTCTTCCGGACATCCGTTACGACGGGGCGGATGAGCATACGCTTCTACCGGCCGAAAGCAGCTCGCTGAAGGTATTACTGGATATCCTCCAGAAGCATCCGGAACTGAATATTGACTTAAGATCCCATACCGGTTCCCGGGGGGCATTTTACCATAACCAGCGGGTTTCAGAGAGGAAAGCCAAGGCATTGGTTGCGTACCTGATGGAGCATGGAGTGGCAGGCAGAAGGATTAACTCAGGGGCTTTTGGAGACTCCTATCCGTTGATCTCCTGTGGGGATTCCTGTTCGATCACAGAGCAGCAGCTCAATGGACGGACAGAGGTGGTGTTTTTCCAAGGCAGGTTTTTTAATCGGCCCTACACCTATCCCTCACATATTGGGCTGGACGGGGCACCAGTGCAGCTGGGATCCCGTGTGAAAATATTGGGAAATAGCATGGGCACCGGCAATCAGGAGCCGGATTCCACCAGGGAGTCGGGCAAGACAGACTACTACTACCTGGTGGCGGGGAGTTTCCGAACGCTGGATTCAGCCTACATGCTGGCCAATAAACTGGGTAGAAACCCGGTGGCGGATATTTACATCATTCCGCCGATAGATGGGCAGAACCGTTTTCGGGTGGCAGTCTCGCGGTATGGGTCTTCGGATGAGGCTGCAGAGCGGTTGAACTATTACAGACATATCCTTCATCAGAAAGAGCTATGGCTACTCTACTTAGAAATGGGCCTGTAGCTTAACGCACCCCTGGTAATAAACATAGGACTTATGAAGAAGGATTACTGTTTTTTTCTGGTTGTGATAAGGGATTTTTCGAAATACTTTTTTTGCACTGAGACTTATTTACGGCAATGGATAGCGTCTCAGTGCATTTTATTACCGGTTAGTTTGGGCAGTAAACAAATGACTTATGAAATATAAACTGCGTGAGATACTTATAGTGGATGATGACCAGGTCATGCGGATGTTGACGGTCAGGAGCTTAATGAATTTGGGCTTTGAGCAGCCTATTTACTCCTTTCGGAACGGGTGGGAGGGGATGGAGTTTATCAAGAACAGGATAAAGCCCGGTACTGCCGGTTTTCCCATCCTTATCTTATTGGATATAGAGATGCCTGTGATGAACGGCTGGGAGTTCCTGGAAGCATTTGAGGCATTGGATGAGCATGTGCGGAGGCATTACAGGATTATTGTGGTGACCAGCTCCACAATACAGCCAGAGAATACCCGGTTTCTCAGGCCAGGTTGTGTGGAAGAGTTTCTGGCCAAGCCGCTGACTCCGGAGCTGATCCTCGATGTTTTCAGTAAAAAGAATTTTCTACGAAAAATGGCGAGTTAGCCGTCCCCCGGGGCAGGTACCAAGGGCGTTGTCTGGTTACCTGTCCCAGCTGAATTACAATGTAAAAGAACCCTACTAATTAGTCTGACCATGAAGCTATCGCTGCCTACCCAGCCGGATATGACCAGAAAAGTGATTAATGGGGTCGCTGTTGATTTTGTACATACCGAAGCGGCGACACTGTTCGATCCTTTTGATGCAATAGATGGGTTGAGGCATTCATTTAGAGGATTGGATGATGATGGGAAAGTGGTTGGGGACTTTCCCGATGATGTGGTCGGCCGGTTTAGGGATACTTTCTTTTCCATGGCCAGGAGAGTGGAATGTATAGCAGGATATCAGCTGGGTGATACCCGGTTTGAACATCACCTGTTTACCGGAGAGCAGAATAAAGTGCCCCTGGTCAGGATCGATTCCTACGCAGGGAACAGGCCCCTGTTTGAGTATTACAGCTATACCGGTGACGATCTCCATTACGGGCAGCTGATACGGCAGTTTGCCGAGTTGACTATGCTGCGGCTTCCGCGTACCAGTAGCAGTCTATGGGTACAGAATTACGAAGGCGTCACATTTCTGATTGTGGGAGGGGATGGGTTGCAGGTGTGGCTGATCAGGAGATGGGTCTTATTGGCAGATTTGCTCTAGTAAGGTGTCTGGATTTAGGGAGGAGATGGTTTTTAAATAGCTTGTCCATCCCTGGATTTCGACCGAAAAGGCCCTTTTCTTTGAAATCGGCTTTTTTCTTTTGATCTTTTAACATTTGACCCAGAATTTTCTAGAATAGGATTGCATCGCTTTGCATGCACTGACAGTTCAGTGTTTAACCTTTAACACTGAACATTTAACCCTTAACCCTCACCATGGGATTGCTTCGCTTTGCCCGCAATGGCGGTCCACATGAACGGGGCCTTTAAAAAATGACATGTACTTTCACATGTGGCGATGCAAACGGTTGCAGGTGCGCCATTGGCATTATGATAAAAAAACACCTATATTTTGCCTGAAAAATGCCTAAGTTTGCCCAGTTTTTAAAAACACCATCTATGAGAGACATCTTCAAGGGGATTGCATTTTCCCTGGTTTTTTGCACGTTTTTCGGCTGTGTATCCAATGAGCGTATTATTTACCTGCAGAATCTCGAAAACAACCCCGAGATTCCGGAGGGCGAGTTGATCACCTACGAGATTCCTGACTATAAGCTGCAGTATAATGATATCATCGATGTAAATATCCAGACCATGGACGATATCCTGCAGAATGGATTCAATAACAAAGGAACTGGAATGGGAGGGGGGCAGCAGATGCAAATAGCAGGCCAGACCGGAGGGGATATTTATTATATGACGGGCTACACGGTCGATACCAAAGGCGCGATCCGGTTACCGGTCGTGGGGGATGTGCAGGTGGAGGATATGACTTTGGAGCAGGCAAGGCTCGAGATCGAGAAGCGGCTTCGGGAGTATGTGAAGTCCGATCTCTACGTGAAAGTGAAGCTTGGGGGGATCCGGTATTCTGCTTTGGGGGAGTTCAGGAGACCCGGCAAATTTGTGGTGCTGCAGGACCGGATGACCATCTTCGAGGCGATAGCCAACGCTGGGGACCTCACACCCGTGGCCAAGCGGGACGAGGTGCTGCTGATCCGGCAGTATCCGGATGGTACTAAGCTGCACCGGATTAACTTAAATGACCGGCAGGTCGTCCGCTCTCCCTTCTACTTTATCCAGCCCAATGACCAACTCTATGTGGAGCCCATGAAGGTGCGGGAGATCGGAGCCGGGGAAAACGCTGCCCAGTCGCTTACACTGGTGATATCAGCCATTACCGTAGCCGTTCTTATTATCAATACGATTACCCGATAGTAAATATGTATTCGAATACCACCAATAATGCCTCGCAGGCTCAGAATCCATTTATGATCCAGAAGGAGGATGAGATCGATCTGAAAGTTATTCTATTCAATTATCTCCAGTATTGGCCTATAATCGTTGTCTCGATGTTCTTGGGGATATTGGCGGCATTTTTATTTAACCGGTATGCCACCCCGGTGTATAAGGTAGAGTCCACTATTTTAGTGGTGGACGATAAGCCTACGCTGGGTACCGATCTGTTTGAATCCGCTGGGTTGGGGATGCAGGGGAAAAGCAATATTGAGAACGAGATCGGGATTCTAAAGTCCTACTCCCTCGCGGAGGAGACCGTGCGGCGGTTGGACCTGAATGTGGCCTATTACCGGGAGGATTTCCTGAAAAAAGTAGAGATTTATGACAACTCTCCGGTATATGTGAAGGCCAACTGGACCAAGCCCCAGCTGGTAGGCGGTCTTTTCCGCTTGGAGGTGATCAATGAGACCAGTTTTGAATTGAGGGTGGAGGAGAATACCTTCCAGATTTATAATCCCTCGGATCCCTTTTATAAGCGGGGGGTAGAAGACTTTTCCCTGAAGAAATCGGTGTATTCCTTTGGTACCCCCATTACAGACGAGTTTTTCGATTTTACGGTGGATAAGACCTCTGCCATGCCTGGGGATATTGTATTTTTTAAGCTGGTGGATACACCAAGTCTCGCCCTTCGGATGAAAAGCAACCTAAGTGCAGTTCCGCTAAATAAACAAGCGTCCATATTGACCCTGAGTCTTGAGACACCTATCCGTAGGTTTGGGGAGGAGTATATCAATAAGCTGATGGAGATGTACCTGCTTCGGGAGCTGAGTGAGAAAAACAGGGCCTCAGAGAATACGGTAAAGTTTATCGGCCAGCAGCTGAGCGGGATCACCGATTCCCTGCAGTTCTCAGAAAATAGACTGCAGCAATACAGGACAGAGAATCGGACCTTTAACCTGTCCGAGGAAGGTACGGTGATCTTTCAGCGGCTGCAGGAGCTCGAGAGGGAAAGAAGCGAAACAGAGCTGAACCTGAAGTATTACCAGACACTGCAACAGTACCTCAATAATAACCAGTTGGGGGACCTGATGGTACCATCTACTTTTGGTAATACAGATCTATTGTTAAGTAACCTGGTTCAGCAGCTATCCGAAATGCAGGCTGAGCGGGTACGGCTCACTGCCAACTTCTCGGATCAGACCCCCCAGGTGCGGGATATCAATACCCGGATCCTGAACGTCTCCAACACGCTGAAGGAGAATGTGAATTCTGCCATACGAAATGTACAGAGTGTGCTGGCCGATTTAAATAACCGCATCAAGCTGATCGAGCAGGATATTAACCTGCTGCCGGAGACCGAGCGGAACCTCTTGGGGATCCAGCGCCAGTTTGCTATTAATGAGAGCATTTACATCTACCTGCTGCAGAAGAAAGCCGAGGCGGAGATCACCAAGGCGGCCAATATGCCCAAGAATTCCGTATTGGATTATGCGAAGGCAGGTCAGTATCCAATTGAACCTAAAAAAACAACTAATTTATTGATAGGGATGATTTTAGGTTTGATTCTCCCAATCGGATTTATTACAGTCAAGGATTTCTTAAATACCAAGATTGAGGATCCCAAGGAGCTGGAAAGCCAGATCAAAGTGCCCCTCATCGGGATGATCGGCCGGAGTACATCCGACGATAACCTGCCTGTACTGAATAACCCCCGCTCCACGGTGACGGAGTCATTCCGCTCACTCCGGGCAGATATGAGTTACTTAAGTCCCAATAAGAACAAGCTGGCGATTCTCTTTACCTCTTCCATTTCCGGAGAGGGGAAGACCTTTGTGTCCATCAATATGGCCTCTGTCTTTGCGCTCATGGGCAAGAAGACCATCCTGATCGGACTGGATCTCAGAAAACCTAAAATCGCGGAAGACTTTAACCTCCCAAATGACAGGGGGATGAGTACCTGTCTGAGCTCCGATGTGCCCTGGCAGGAAGTAGTGAAATCCTCCGGGCATCAAGACCTGGATGTGATCCTTTCCGGGCCCATTCCACCCAACCCTGCCGAGCTCTTGCTGCAGGACAAGTTTGGGGAGATTGTCCGGGAGATCAAGGCTGCGTACGATGTGGTGGTGTTTGACTGTCCGCCGGTGGGGCTGGTCTCTGAGACCAAGGAGCTGTTCGGTTATTCCGATATCAATTTCTTTGTATTCCGTCAGGGTTACTCGATGAAGGGAAATACCCATATTCTGAACAACCTCGTGGAGAAGGGAGGGATTTCCAAGATTTACGGCATATTGAATGACGTGCATATCGATAAGGGATACGGTTACAGCTACGGTTACGGCTATGGCTATGGCAACAATACGTACGGCTACCATGAGGAAGTGGAGCTGCCTTGGTGGAAGCGTGCGCTGAAGAGGAAGTAAGGACGGTGCTTTGCACCGCAGCAAAACAAAAAACCATGGCTTGTGTTCTATAGGCCATGGTTTTTTGTTTCCGTCCGCCGTGGTTGGTGTCCCCCACCAACCCCTATGATTATTAGTTGACGTTTCCAGTTAACCCTTAACATTTAACCTTTAACAATTTAACCCCTCAACGCTCTGTGTTACTCCATTTCTCCGTGCTACTCCGTGTCCCCGTTTCCGTTTCCATCCTCCTACACTGGCTTACCGGCTCCGAAAGACGATTCTGCGTAGGAGGGAATGGACGGATATCCTTTTTATCACCGGGTTAAAACCCGGAGCCAGGATAGCTGTCACCCCGATGGGGTTGATACGTTCCCACCGCCTGGGTTGGTGCTGCCCGCCGCGGTTGGTGTCCCCCACCAACCCCTATGATTATTAGTTGACGTTTCCAGTTAACAATTAACAATTAACGGCTAGCTTTTAACCCCACAACGCTCTGTGTTACTCCATTTCTCCGTGCTACTCCGTGTCCACATTTCCGTTTCCATCCTCCTACACTGGCTTACCGGTTCCGAAAGACGATCCTGCGTAGGAGGGAATGTACGGATATGCTTTTTATCACCGGGTTAAAACCCGGAGCCAGGATAGCTGTCACCCCGATGGGGTTGATACGTTCCCACCGCCTGGGTTGGTGCTGCCCGCCGTGGTTGGTGTCACCAACCACTATAATTATTAGTTGTCGTTTCCAGTTAACCCTTAACAATTAACATTTAACAATTTAACCCCTCAACGCTCTGTGTTACTCCATTTCTCCGTGCTACTCCGTGTCCCCATTTCCGTTTCCATCCTCCTACACCGGCTTACCGGCTCCGAAAGACGGTCCTGCGTAGGAGGCGATGGACGGAAATCCTTTTTATCACCGGGTTAAAACCCGGAGCCAGGATAGCTGTCACCCCGATGGGGTTGATACGTTCCCACCGCCTGGGTTGGTGCTGCCCGCCGCGGTTGGTGTTCAATTAACCTTTAACTCTTAACCTAACAGTGGAGATTTCTTCCTGCGGTCGAAATGACTGGAAGTTCCACGCGTCATTCATTTACAATCGGAAACAAATTTGGCAATAAATTGTACGTTTGATTACAAATTGTAGCAGGATAATTGCTAATTTTAACAGAAGTCGTAATTAGCTTTAATACGGACGTGCCCAATTAGCCATATAAATAGAAATCAGCAGTAAACCCACTATTACTCACCTTTCCCATCTATTTAATTGGTAGCAGCATCCATGGATATATTCAACTATTTGAGTAAACTGGCCACAGGTTACCACACCAAATCCCTCAAGATCTCAGGGATTCCGGTCACCTATAAATTCTATGGAAAACCCATACCCTTTGATCCGTTTTCCATGCTGAAAGAACTGCAGTTTAAATTCCAGGATCCCAATTGCCTTGAAGTCAGCTTAGGCCATCCTTTTTTCCATCTCTTTGAAAATGAATTGATTGTCGGTGGGGGATTGAAGCCGGTGGTGGTGGCCGGTTTCAAGCTCGGTGGAATCAGGTATCAGGTGAACCGGGCTGTGGTCACGGTGGAGAAAGTACGCCATAGCCGTTATGAGTTTTATGGGGATGGCAATATCCTTGCTGTTTTTCAGCGGTCATACGACTACGGCAAATCGTTTGAAGAACTTGTCCGGTCACCCCTGTTTTCAGGTTCCCTTCCATATGGGGATACCCGGCTATTCAGGGCCTCCCACGATTCCGGTCAGTGGATGCTAGGTGAAGTATTTGGTCATAGCCACCTATGGCTGGTTACGGAACCGGAGCAGATGGAGAAAATGCAGCAGTTGCTTGCCGTATCAATTGTCCCACGGGATGATAAAAAACATTTTAAATAGTATGAAATGCCCCGTAATAAAAACGACTCACTTAAGAGTATGGTTATTTTAAGGCATTCCATATGACCATTGAAAAACAATTATAATCAGATGAAATTTCCAAAAATAAATAGGATAATAAATGAGTACAAAAACTACTCACTTTAGTATCTTTACCCCGTGAAACGGCCCCAATAGCCCTTAAACCTCCCTGATCAGATGCTTTTTAGTTCTGGTACCCAATAAACTCAGTTTATACCGTTTCCGGTTTTCACATCCAAAAATTAACTACCGCTAAGACAATTCCAAGTAAGAGCAAGAGTCAGTAAGGAGAAGTCATTCTTTGAGGGATGATTACTAATCCCACTGTAAAGACTATCTTGCACTTAAGGGGAAATGGGACTGAAAGGGCGAAGCTGTGTGTATTCTTTTGGGAATCCGTGGATTTTTCGACCCGGAAATGAAGCTTTTCCGCTTATTAAATGTCAGAATAAATAGTAATTCTTTAAACCGAACGTATGAAATCGAGCATGACTGAAAAGTCACAGACTGGCATGATTATAATGGCTGCGAGATTCCATGTGACCGTTGAGAATCAAATTGTAAACACATGAAAAGAATTTTGGTTACCGGTGGTGCAGGTTTTTTGGGCTCCCATCTTTGCGAAAAACTCCTGAGTGAAGGGAATGAGGTATTGTGCGTCGACAATTTCTTCACTGGGCGCAAATCCAATCTCCATCATCTGATGGATAACAAGAATTTTGAATTTCTCAGGCACGACATCACCTTTCCGCTTTATGCTGAGGTGGATGAAATCTATAACTTGGCGTGCCCGGCAAGTCCGGTACATTACCAGTTTGATCCGGTGCAGACCACCAAGACTTCGGTCATCGGGGCGATCAATATGCTGGGCTTGGCCAAGCGGCTTCGAATCAAGATCCTTCAGGCAAGTACCTCTGAAGTCTATGGGGATCCTGAGGTTCACCCCCAGCCCGAATCCTATAGGGGAAGTGTGAGTACCACCGGCATCCGGGCCTGTTACGATGAGGGTAAGCGATGTGCCGAGACGCTGTTTTTTGACTACAAGAGGCAGTACAAGCTTGTCATCAAGGTGATGCGGATATTCAACACCTATGGACCCCATATGCACCCAAACGACGGGCGGGTGGTGAGTAATTTTATTGTACAGGCATTGAAAGGCCAGGACATTACCATCTTCGGGGAGGGTACCCAGACGCGTAGCTTTTGCTATGTGGACGATAACATAGAAGGGATGTATCGGCTGATGAATTCCAGGGATGAATTCTCCGGGCCTGTGAATATCGGCAATCCCACCGAGTTCACCATGCTTGAGTTGGCCCAGCTGGTCATTGAGCTGACGGGAAGCAAGAGCCAGCTGCGTTTCTTGCCACTTCCCCAGGACGACCCCCTTCAGCGAAAGCCGGTTATAGATTTGGCCCGGAAGGAGCTGGACTGGGAGCCAAGGGTAAAGCTTCGGGACGGCCTGATCAAAACGATCGCCTATTTTGAAAACGTGTTACAAACGGATTATTGACTTCAGTCCACTGCGATAAAGCAATAGGATGGATGGACAATCCAACAAAATAAACAGCAATTAGTAGCTTCACTGGTCTAACTTGCCGGTAGCTGAGTTGTTGTTGAGTAGTGAGTTTCTTTAATAATAGTAAGATAGCGTAATCCATATCATTTAATATTTAATCTATAAGTTTATGAAAATCGCAGTAGTAGGTACCGGTTATGTGGGACTGGTATCAGGAGCATGTTTTGCTGACGTAGGGATAGAGGTCACCTGTGTAGACATCGACCAGAAGAAAATTGACAATTTGAAGCAGGGAATTATGCCGATCTATGAGCCGGGCCTGGAAGAGGTGGTGGTTAGGAATTACAAAAGCGGCCGTCTGAAATTCAGTACCGATCTGGGTGAGGCGATCCAGGGTGCCTCTGTGGCATTTATTGCCGTGGGTACGCCTCCGGGTGAGGATGGCTCTGCGGATCTGAAATATGTGCTGGCAGTGGCTGATGGGATCGGTACCAAGATGACCGACTACATCGTAGTGGCCACCAAGAGTACGGTACCGGTGACCACCGGGGAGAAGGTTAGGGCAGCTATCAAAGGTGCCCTGGATAAGCGGGGATCGGACTTGCCCTTTGCCGTGGCATCCAATCCGGAGTTCCTGAAAGAAGGGGCCGCCGTGGAGGATTTTTTGAAGCCGGACAGGATCGTGATCGGTGTGGATGATGCGCGGGCAGAGGAAATCATGCAGCGTCTTTACAAGCCGTTTCAGCTGAGTGGGGAGCGGATCATCTACATGGATATTCCGTCTGCTGAGATGACCAAATATGCGGCAAATGCGATGCTGGCCACCAAGATTTCCTTTATGAACGATATAGCCAACCTTTGCGAACGCGTAGGGGCTGATGCCAATATGGTGCGGAAGGGCATCGGTACAGATCCCAGGATCGGCAATAAATTTATCTATCCCGGCGTAGGATATGGGGGATCCTGTTTTCCCAAGGACGTGAAAGCGATCATCAAGACGGCCAAGCAGTATGACTACGAGCTTCGGGTCCTTCAGGCAGTGGAAGCGGTGAACGATGACCAGAAGCATGTGCTGGCCAATAAAGTGAAGGCACATTTCGGGGAAGACCTCTCGGGAATGACCTTTGCGATGTGGGGGCTCAGCTTTAAGCCCAACACAGATGACATGCGTGAGGCCCCTGCCGGGGTGATCATCGATGAGCTGCGTGCAGCGGGAGCTACGGTGAAAGCCTATGATCCGATCGCGATGGAAGAGGCCAAAGCACATTACCTCTTTGATAAAGTGACCTATTGCAAGGATGCGTATGACGCATTGGTGGATGCGGACGCATTGCTGTTGGTGACCGAATGGTCAGAATTCCGGATTCCAAGCTGGGATGTGGTGGGGAGACTCTTGAAGAACAAAGTAGTCTTCGACGGCAGAAATATCTACGATAAGAAGTACTTGGGTACTTTAGGTTTTGAAACCTACAGTATCGGTAGCTGATATATGAGGCAGCATGCGGGTGAGGTATGGGCAAACCAATCTACGATGGGGTTACTTCGCTTCGCCCGCATGAAGTGCACATTTAACGTTTAACACTTAACCATTAACCTATTAAATCCCTACGATGGGATTGCTTCGCTTCGCTCGCAATAACGTTTATTTTAACGTTTAACCCTTTCACTTCCAAACTCTCTTGAAAAAAATCAATGTAATCCTTTCCGGCGGTGTCGGTTCCCGGTTATGGCCACTATCTAGGAAATCACAGCCCAAGCAGTATTTGCCGATTTTTAACGGGGAAACCCTGTTCCAGCATACCGTAAAGCGGAATTCCGCATTCTGTGACGAAGTGATAGTGGTAGGCAACTGCGATAATTTTGAGCTTTCCCGAAAGGACCTTGCCAAGGCTGGGGTTGCGGACTATGTGGAAATCATCGAGGCCTGTCCGCGAAACACCGCTGCTGCGATTGCCTTTGCGGCCTTTTCGGCGGATGCAGCGGATATTTTGTTTGTGACCCCTTCTGACCACCTGATCGCCAGCGGAGCGAGTTACGAAGCAGCTGTGAAGCGAGCAGTCGCATTGGCGGAGGCTGGCGCTATCGTGACATTTGGACTGAAGCCTACCCATCCTGAGACTGGATTTGGCTATATCGAGGCAGCAGGGGAAGAAGTGCTGAGCTTCAGGGAAAAGCCTAACCTGAATACGGCCGAAGAATTTCTCAGCAAGGGAAACTTCTACTGGAATTCGGGGATGTTTTGCTTTAAAGCCGGGGTGTATCTGGAGGAATTGAAAGCCTACGAACCGTTACTCTTTCGTAAAGCTTTGGATGCGTACCGGGAGATTAAAGAGGGAAAGCTTGGCTTGGAGCGGTCACTGGAGATCCCTTCCATATCGGTGGATTATGCAGTGATGGAGCGGACCAAGAAAATCAAAGTTATCCCGTCTGTATTTGCCTGGTCCGATATGGGGTCTTTTGAGTCCATCTACGATTACTTCCGGGAGCAGGGACATCCCGTGGATACGGCGGGGAATATGGCAATAGGAACGGACCGTCACAGTGAGTTTGTGGGCTTGCGGAACAGCCTGTTGATCCAAACCCCCGACGCCATACTGATCCTCCAAAAAGACCACGCCCAGGATGTGAAGAAAGTCTTCGAGCGGCTGGAGAAGGAAAAACCAGAGCTTGTTGAGTAGACACAGAGTTGCACCGAGTATACAAAGAGAGGGACAGAGGAAATTTATTTGATAAAATAGGGCTAGGAAAAAACTTTAATCTAAAGGGCCTTTTTCAGGAAAAATAATAAGCCTAGTGCAACATTTAAACTAAAAAGTCTCGGTGTCTCTCCCATTAACTCAGTGTATCTCTGTGACAAAAGATGAATGACCCATTAACTCAAAAAGTAATTGGAGCAGCAATAGAAGTTCATCGACATCTCGGACCAGGGCTTTTGGAATCTGCTTATCAGAAGTGCTTAGCATATGAATTTACAAACCTCGGGTTATTTGTTGAAAAAGAGCTTATACTTCCAATTACGTACAAAGAACTATCTATTTCCCAAGCTTATAGAATTGATTTGTTAATTGAAAATGAATGGTCATTGAAACCAAAACGGTAGAAAAACTCAACGATATTCATATGGCACAAATACTCACCTATTTAAGGTTTGGGAATTATAAACGAGGTCTTTTAATAAATTTCCGGGAAAAACTACTAGTCAACGGCATCAGAAGGGTTTCACTTTAATAAAATAGAAACTCTGTGCAACTCTCATTTAACTCTGTGAATCTCTGTGAAACTAAACACTAAAATCTACATCGCCGGCCACCGTGGCATGGTAGGCTCAGCAATCTGGAGAGCGCTGGAAGCCAAGGGATATTCCCAATTGATAGGTAAAACCTCCAAGGAACTGGATTTGCGCGACCAGCGGGCTGTGCAGGACTTTTTCGCAGAAGAGAAACCGGAAGTGGTCATCGATGCTGCGGCAAGGGTCGGAGGGATTTTGGCCAATAACGACTATCCCTACCAGTTTCTGATGGAGAATATGCAGATCCAGAACAACCTGATCGACTATGCTTTAAAAGCTGAGGTGGGAAAATTTATTTTCCTGGGCTCCTCCTGCATCTATCCCAAACTTGCCCCCCAGCCCTTGAAGGAGGAGTATCTGCTCACCGGACCGCTGGAGCCGACCAATGAGTGGTATGCCCTGGCTAAAATCTCCGGGGTAAAGGCCTGTGAGGCCATCCGCAGACAGTTTGGGAAAGACTACATTTCCCTGATGCCGACTAATCTCTATGGGCCTTATGACAATTTTGACCTGAATACCTCCCATGTACTGCCTGCGATGATCCGGAAGTTCCATGAAGCCAAGGAAAACGGAAACCTCGCGGTGGGGTTATGGGGATCCGGTACACCCATGCGGGAATTTCTGTTTGTGGAAGACCTCGCAGACGCGGTGGTCTTTGCACTGGAAAACCAGTTTCAGGACAACCTCTACAATGTAGGTACGGGTACGGATCTCACCATCCGTGAACTGGCGGAGCTGATCCAGGAGCAGGTAGGCCATACCGGAGAGATCCAGTGGGATTCCAGCAAACCTGACGGGACACCAAGGAAACTCATGGATGTATCCAAAATGGAGCAGGCTGGATGGAAGGCAAAGGTGGGCCTGGAAGAAGGAATCAAGAGAACATACGAGTGGTTTCTGGAAAATCAGGAGACCTTTAAGCAAGTGAAAATTTAGTGAGGTAAACACAGAGTTACACGGAGATAACACAGAGGTATTATAGGTGACGTATTAGTACAACAAATTTCTCAGTGTGTCGATGTGCCTCCTCTGCGGGTCTCTGTACCTCATACAAACGACAAATCCATCAGTGTTTCCTTAGTGATCTCTGCGACCAATAAAAAAACAAAATTCTCGGTGTATCTCTGTATTGCCTCAGTGATCTCTGTGACTAACAAACAATAACATGAAAACCGCACTTATCACCGGTATCACCGGACAAGACGGCTCTTACTTAGCCGAACTTTTACTGGAAAAAGGCTATATGGTCCACGGGATCAAGCGGAGAGCTTCATCGTTCAATACCCAGCGGGTTGATCACCTGTATCAGGACCAGCATGAGCATCATGTGAACTTTAAACTGCACTACGGGGATCTGACGGATTCCATGAATGTGATCCGCATTATCCAGGAGGTGCAGCCCGACGAGATCTATAATTTAGGGGCCATGTCCCATGTAAAGGTGTCCTTTGAATCCCCGGAGTATGTGGCCAATGTGGATGGGATAGGGACCTTACGGATTCTGGAAGCGGTACGGATTCTTGGATTGGAGAAGAAGACCCGGATCTATCAGGCATCTACTTCGGAGCTGTATGGAGGTATGCCGGAAAATAAGAATGCTGCAGGGTTCTACGATGAGAGCTCCCCATTTTATCCCCGTTCACCTTATGGGGCGGCTAAGATCTACGGTTTCTGGATTACTAAGAACTACCGGGAGGCGTACGGCATGTTTGCCTGTAACGGGATCTTGTTCAACCACGAATCTCCCAGAAGAGGAGAGACCTTTGTCACGCGTAAGATCACCATGGCTACGGCAGCTATCGCCTTAGGCATGCAGGACTGCTTATACTTGGGTAATCTGGAAGCTTTAAGAGATTGGGGGCATGCGAAGGATTATGTAAGGGCCATGTATCTGATTTTGCAGCAGGAGAAGCCGGAGGATTTTGTGATTGCTACGGGAAAGACCACCAAGGTCCGTGATTTTGTGGAGATGTCCTTTGCACATGTAGGCTTTGCCATCCGCTGGGAAGGAGAAGGGGTAGATGAAGTGGGAATACTGGATGCGGTGGATGAACAGAAATATTTCGAAGCAACAGGAGAAGAGTTAACTTTTAACAAATTAACATTTAACGTAGGATCCACTTTGATCAAAGTAGATCCCGCTTACTTCCGTCCCACCGAAGTGGACCTATTGCTGGGTGATCCCACCAAATCCAAAACCCAACTGGGCTGGGAACCGGAATATGACCTGGCAGGCTTGGTAGGGGATATGATGAGCTCCGATATCAAGTTGATGCAAAAGGATATCCATTTGGTTCAGGGCGGGCATGAGGTATTTAGGCAGGCAGAGTGATATCAACCCCTTTATTTTTAAATGAAT
Source organism: Algoriphagus sp. (assembly GCA_048819475.1). Lineage (GTDB taxonomy): Bacteria > Bacteroidota > Bacteroidia > Cytophagales > Cyclobacteriaceae > Algoriphagus. Next base: position 4,594 of record JBMDXP010000056.1, on the reverse strand, counting down.
ATAACGGCGTATTACTTATAATTATAGCTATTTTAATATTTAATATAATTCACGTGTTGTCAAAGTGTTAACTATTTCATTGTTACTCTTTAGAATGCTATTATTATATTAAAGATAAGAACAAAAAGCTAGTGAAATAATCTGTTTCATTATGTGTAAAATAAATAATATTACATTAGATAAATAATTTTTTTTTTAATATATTTGTAGGTTTTAAATCCATGATTTATATCTTGTATAAGACATTCTTTTTTTATAATTCATTACAAATAGGTAAATATTATTATTTAACTCAATTATGACAGTTAAAAAAAATATCTTAAAGAATGGAATAGCAACAGTCTCTCAAAAGGTGGTTAGAATGATGGAACAGCTTTTTCTTGTTCCTTTTTTTATTTCCGCTTGGGGTGCTGCTTATTATGGAGAATGGTTAACTCTAACTATAATTCCAAGTATAATAGCTTTTTCGGATTTGGGTTTTGGTACTGCAGCCGCCAATAGTTTTGTATTAGCGTATGCTTCGGGAGATAAACAAAAGGCTGCTAATATTGGCAAGAATGGAATGTTTATAATTACAGTTATGATTTCAATTGCTATGATTATAAGTGTGGCAGTTGTCTTGATTATGATTGAGTTAAATATATTTGAAAAATCTTTAATTTCTAGTCATGATGCTATATGGGCCGTTTCAATTTTAATCTTGTCAAGATTACTTGGGTTTTATTCTCAACTTATTGAATCTTTTTATCGCTCCGCTAAGAAGGCTTCTTTAAGTATTAATTTGATTACGTTAAAGGCTCTGCTTAATATATCCTCAGGTTTTGCTGTGTTAGTATTAGGTTATGGAGTAGTAGCTTTTTCCATTTCACAGCTTTGCGTAATTTTGGTGTTTAATATATATTATTGGTTAAATGGACGTAGAATATTAGGATTATATAGGACTCACTCCGGAAAAAGGGATAAGGTTGTCTTAAAGGATATTACCAATAAAGGCTTGGGTTACTTAATGTCCCCTATTTGGCAGGCATTATATTTTCAAGGAAGTACTTTTGCAGTTCGTATTGTACTTGGTCCTGAGTCAGTTGCTGTGTTTAATACAGTAAGAACTTTAAGTAGATCTGTTAATCAATTATTAAATATAATTAGCTCTAGTGTATTTCCAGAATTGCAATATGAGCTTGGGGCTGGGAACCATCTGAAAGCTAGAAAAATATTTAGGGTGTCGATAATGAGTTCTTTTCTTATAGCATTCATTGGGTCTTTATTTTTAAGTTTTTTTGGTATTTGGTTTTACAAAATATGGACAAACAATGAACTTTTTCTCCCTCCGCTGATGTGGTATATTTTTGTAGTAGGCATTTTATTTAATTCTTTATGGTGGACTGCTAGCATTATTTATAAAGCTACAAATAGACCTTTTCATTTTGCTATATTGGGGGTTATGGCTGCAGCTATTTCAGTTATTGTGACTTATTTTTTATCCCTTCAAATTGGATTGATTGGTGCAGCAATTGGTAGTACAATTTTAGATGTTTTATTAGCTATATTAATTCTTCCTAAAGTATGTGCCCTGTTAAATATTAATTTGGGGGATCTTATTCGTGATGGTTATAAGGACTTGTTTGACTTATTTGTGGACTTAAAATTTAAAATAAAGAAATTGGTATGAGAGCTACTCTTGTTGTAAAATCAAGATTTCAATTTTTTCATCTAGCTCGGCAGTTTGAGAAAAAAGGTATTTTGGACAAAATTTACTCTGGATATCCTAAATTTAAGTTAAAAGATGAAGAAGGAATTCCTGAGGAAAAAGTAAAGACCTTTCCATGGTTTATTGCTCCTTACATGAAGCGTTCAAAATTCGGATTGAATAAGTTTAAAATGCTTAATGAGTATTGGGAGTTTAAAAATTCAACAACACTCGATAATTATGTGTCTAAAAATATCATCGAAGCTGGTTATTTGATTTCTATGTCTGGTAGTGGTCTAGAATGTGGGAGGAAAATGCAATATTTGGGGGGAAAACACATCTGTCAGCGTGGATCTACACATATAATATATCAAGACAAAATCTTGAAAGAAGAATATAATAGATGGGGGTTTAAATGGAATGGAATCAATGAGTCTACTTTGGATTATGCTTTGAAAGAATACGATCAGGCTGATAGGATAACTGTTCCATCTCATTTTGCCTATAATTCTTTTGTTGAAATGGGAGTATCTGCTTCTAAAATTGTCAGAATTCCATATGGAGGTAGATTAGATCGTTTTCGAAAAAACAATGATCCCGAGAGAGATGTTTTTCGTTTGCTATGGGTAGGAGGAATTTCTTTGAGAAAAGGTTTTATGTATGCTTTGGAAGCTTTTAAAATGCTAAAGCATCCAAATAAGGAGTTTGTGGTGATTGGTGTTATGACAAAAGAGATTAAATTATTGTTAGGATCAGCAGTTTTGGAAAATGTCATATTTAAAGGAACTGTTCCAAATGTTGATTTAATAGACTATTATAATAAGGCGTCATTATTTGTTATGCCATCGATTGAAGATGGCTTTGGAATAGTTTTAAGCGAAGCTTTAGCTTGTGGTTGCCCAGTAGTTGCGACTCCTAATTCTGGTTCAATAGATTTGTTTGAAGAGGGGAAAGAAGGGTTTATTGTTCCTATAAGGAATTCTGAGGCTTTGGCACAAGCGTTTGAGAAAATCTCGGATATTCCAGAACTTCGTGATGAAATGGGCTACCATGGTCAAGTAAGAGTTAAATCTTTAGGCGGCTGGGATGAATTTGGTGATAGATTTGAAGAATTAATTTTATCGCTCTGATAATATTATTTGGTAAGAATAATTGATTAGTAATTCTGTTTGTATGAATAGTGTATATTCCCAAAATCAAGATTTATGAAAATTCTTTCTGTTGGAGCTATGTCTAGAGTCAGCAATACTTCCTTGCATAGGCATTGGGCTTTGGAAAAGTATTCCGATAGTATTGATATTATTGATAGTACAATTTTCTCTGTTAGTTTATTTTATAAAATAGCTAATAAATTATTTAACTTAGGGTTCCCTGTACGGTTACCTGATGAATTCAACCTTAACATTAGAATAAAGGGTTTTGTTTCAAAAAATTTCTATGATATAGTCTGGATTGATAAGGGGATTACTGTTAATAAATCGACTTTGGAGTATATTAAATCTATAAGTCCTGCTACAAAGATTGTAGGATTTTCTCCAGATAATATGGCTGAAAGACATAATCAAAGCCAGAATTATTTAGATTCTATTCATCTCTATGACTTTACATTTACTACAAAGTCTTTTATTGTGTCAGATCTGATGAAAATGGGAGCTAAAAATGTTAACTTTGTTCAAAAGATGTACGAAAGTAAATTTCACCATCATATGTCTCTTACTGAATACGAGCTTGAAAGCTTAGGAGGAGATATAGGTTTTATTGGAGCATGGGAAAAAGAACGTTGTGAATCTATTTTGTTTTTAGTTGAAAATGGATTAAATGTTGTAGTGTATGGAGATGGTAATTGGAATATGTATAAGAATTTATATCCTAATCTTAAAATCAAGGCTGGAGTTTTTTCTGAAGATTACCCAAAGGCTTTACAGGCGTTTAAAATCACATTATGTTTTTTAAGAAAGATTAATAATGATCAGCAAACGGCACGAACAATGGAAATTCCCGCTTGTGGAGGTTTTATGTTAGCAGAAAGGACTAATGAGCATATGTCTTTATTCCAAGAAGGAAAAGAAGCTGACTTTTTTTCTTCCAATCAAGAATTATTAGATAAGTGCAATTATTATTTAGCAAATGAAAAGGAGAGATTAAAAATTGCAAAAGCTGGCACTTTAAGGTGCAAGATTTCTGGTTATTCCAATGAAGATACCATAGGTAAACTTATTAAAATTATACAGAATTTTGACTAATAATTTACAAAATAACCATCATAAAGACATAGTTTTTCAACTTAAAAATTGGATAGGAATAGTATTGTATATTTCTATCTTGGCTGAAGTTGTTTTTTTTCCTTCGTTACCTAATTTGGCTGGTTGTTTAATGGTTTGGAGTATTTGGATAATTTTCAAAAACTTTTTTTTGAAAAATTGGATTATTCTAAAGCATCCATTTTCTTTCATAGCATTTTTGTCCTTTTTTTTATCTAGATATATTCCTTTACCAGCGACTCTTCTTGAAGGTAAACCTATAACTTATGGCTTTGAATTGCCTTTTGCGACTTTCTTTTGGGAAACAGTCATGTTTATGGTAGCATCTTTGGCCTTTTATTGTGTAATAAGTAATTCATCATATAGTAATAATACTATACAGCGTTTACTATACAAGTTTCATTTCTTTGATTCAAATCCAAGGACATTATGGATCCTTGGTTTTATTGGTGTTGGAGTTAAAATTCAGCAATTAGCCGTATCAGGTGAGGTAGAGTTTGGTGATGTTAATAATAAATTTTTAGCAGGATTAATTTATTTGCAGTATTCTCCATTGATAATGTTTTTTCCTACATTATCGGGTGTTTCTTCCAGCAAGAGGAGAAATAAAATGCTAATATTATATACTTGTTTAATTTTTTTAATA
>JBMDXP010000055.1:0-1192 GCA_048819475.1 Algoriphagus sp. | reverse complement strand
ATCCTTTTCCACTTAACGTATACTTTGGGACCTTAGCTGATGGTCTGGGCTGTTTCCCTTTTGACTACGGATCTTAGCACTCGCAGTCTGACTCCCGAGGATAAGTAATTGGCATTCGGAGTTTGACTGAATTCGGTAATCCTGTGGGGACCCCTCGTCCAATCAGTGCTCTACCTCCAATACTCTTCCCTCGAGGCTAGCCCTAAAGCTATTTCGGGGAGAACCAGCTATTTCCGAGTTCGATTGGCATTTCACCCCTACCCACACCTCATCCCCGCACTTTTCAACGTGCGTGGGTTCGGGCCTCCATCCAGTGTTACCTGGACTTCACCCTGGACATGGGTAGATCACCCGGTTTCGGGTCTACAACCACGTACTATGTCGCCCTATTCAGACTCGCTTTCGCTGCGGCTCCGTCTCTTCAACTTAACCTTGCACGTAATCGTAACTCGCCGGTTCATTCTACAAAAGGCACGCTGTCACCCATTAACGGGCTCCAACTACTTGTAGGCACACGGTTTCAAGATCTCTTTCACTCCCCTCTCGGGGTGCTTTTCACCTTTCCCTCACGGTACTGGTTCACTATCGGTCACTAGGGAGTATTTAGCCTTGGGAGATGGTCCTCCCAGATTCCGACGGGGTTTCACGTGTCCCGCCGTACTCAGGATACACTCCGGAGGAGGGAGTCTTTTGACTACAGGGCTGTTACCTTGTACCGCGGATCTTTCCAGATCGCTTCGTCTAGACTCTCTCTTTCTTACTCCGTATGGAATGTCCTACAACCCCAAAAGGCAAGCCTTTTGGTTTGGGCTAATTCCGTTTCGCTCGCCGCTACTAAGGAAATCGCATTTGCTTTCTCTTCCTCCAGGTACTAAGATGTTTCAGTTCCCTGGGTCTGCCTTCTCATATCCTATGGATTCAGATATGGATCCTACCCCATTACGGGTAGTGGGTTCCCCCATTCGGAAATCTCCGGATCAACGCTTACTTACAGCTCCCCGAAGCATATCGGTGTTCGTCCCGTCCTTCATCGGCTCCTAGTGCCAAGGTATCCACCGTGCGCCCTTATTCGCTTAACCTAACTTACTGTTAGGACGTCGTTTTACTTCTTGGCTATCTTCTAAGACACTCGGAAAAACCATTCGTTTGTTTCCAAACGTATTGATTTTCCGGTGATTCTTTTCTACATGTT
>JBMDXP010000054.1:0-4451 GCA_048819475.1 Algoriphagus sp. | reverse complement strand
TACTGTTTTCCTAAAAGTGTTTTTTTTGTAAAGAAAGTTCCATGTGCGTGGCAAACAGGTACCGGACACTCCAGAAAGGAGGTATTCCAGCCGCACCTTCCGGTACGGCTACCTTGTTACGACTTAGCCCCAATTACCGGTATTGCCCTAACACGCTCCTTGCGGTTACATGCTTCAGGCACCCCCAGCTTTCATGGCTTGACGGGCGGTGTGTACAAGGCCCGGGAACGTATTCACCGCGTCATTGCTGATACGCGATTACTAGCGAATCCAACTTCACGGGGCCGAGTTGCAGGCCCCGATCCGAACTGTGACCGGCTTTTCGAGATTCGCACCGCATTGCTGCGTAGCTGCCCGCTGTACCGGCCATTGTAGCACGTGTGTAGCCCCGGACGTAAGGGCCATGATGACTTGACGTCGTCCCCACCTTCCTCACCGTTTGCACGGGCAGTCTGTCTAGAGTCCCCAGCATGACCTGTTGGCAACTAAACATAGGGGTTGCGCTCGTTGCGGGACTTAACCCAACACCTCACGGCACGAGCTGACGACAGCCATGCAGCACCTAGTTTCGCGCCCCGAAGGGAAGTACCGTCTCTGGTACCGTCGCTAACTTTCAAGCCCGGGTAAGGTTCCTCGCGTATCATCGAATTAAACCACATGCTCCTCCGCTTGTGCGGGCCCCCGTCAATTCCTTTGAGTTTCAACCTTGCGGCCGGACGCCCCAGGTGGGTGGCTTAACGCTTTCGCTTGGACACCGACTGTATATCGCCGACATCGAGCCACCATCGTTTAGGGCGTGGACTACCAGGGTATCTAATCCTGTTCGATCCCCACGCTTTCGTGCATCAGCGTCAATCGTCGCTTAGACAGCTGCCTTCGCGATCGGGGTTCTGGGACATATCTATGCATTTCACCGCTACTTGTCCCATTCCGCCGTCTCCAACGACATTCAAGCACACCAGTATCAAAGGCACTGCGATGGTTGAGCCACCGTATTTCACCCCTGACTTAGTGCGCCGCCTACGCACCCTTTAAACCCAATAATTCCGGATAACGCTCGGATCCTCCGTATTACCGCGGCTGCTGGCACGGAGTTAGCCGATCCTTATTCTTACGGTACCCTCAGCTACCTTCACGAAGGTAGGGTTGTTCCCGTACAAAAGCAGTTTACGACCCGTAGGGCCTTCGTCCTGCACGCGGCATGGCTGGTTCAGGCTTCCGCCCATTGACCAATATTCCTTACTGCTGCCTCCCGTAGGAGTCTGGTCCGTGTCTCAGTACCAGTGTGGGGGATCCTCCTCTCAGAGCCCCTAGGCATCGTAGCCTTGGTGCGCCGTTACCGCACCAACTAGCTAATGCCACGCGAGCCCATCCATGTCCTATGAATATTTGGATGGAAACCGATGCCGGTATCCATCGTTATGCGGTGTTAATCCCTCTTTCGAGGGGCTATACCCCTGACATGGGCAGGTTGCTCACGCGTTACGCACCCGTGCGCCACTCTCACCACCACAGAGCAAGCTCTGCAGTGGATCCCGTTCGACTTGCATGTATTAGGCCTGCCGCTAGCGTTCATCCTGAGCCAGGATCAAACTCTCCATTGTAAAATGAATTGCATTGACCCGACCTGTTAAGATCGGAAATTGTTTGTTCTTCCGGCCCGGAACCTGTTGAAGCTATAGCCTCTCTATTATTGCTTTGGCTTTCGCCTCCGCCTTCAAAAAAAACCAGAGCTACTCGCCACGCTACATGAATTATCTTCCTTTAAAAGAACTTTGCCGCCCTCCGCATCACGCTTCGGACTGTATATCATGTGGCCAATAGACCACCGACTTTTCCTGTTTCTGTAACAGGTCCCTTGCGGACCTGAACCCCCTCCGTCTCCGTTGGGACTGCAAAGGTAGAAATGTTTTTTAATTAATCAAAAATATTTGTGAAAATATTTCCTGTAATCCCTTTTATCAAAACATCCCTCCCTCGCGGAGTGGTGCAAAGGTAGAAATATTAACATATCCTCCAAAATATTCACATACACTTTTTATAGAAAATTGCTAAAGCGCTATGGATGAAACGAATTATTTTCCAATAGGCTATTTCTAAATCTATCAAAATCCAGCCTTCCTCACCCCCACCTAGCGCACTAAGCGAGCGACAGGCTTAAAATAATCTTTAAAACAAATTAAATCATATTCAAGCACCCACTCAAAAAGCACTGATCCCCGTTATATCCATTCCCGTAATCAAAAGGTGTATGTCATGCGTACCTTCATAGGTAATCACTGACTCAAGGTTCATCATGTGCCTCATAATAGGATAATCTCCGACAATTCCCATAGCACCCAAGACCTGCCTTGCCTCCCTTGCGGTGTTCAATGCCATTGCTACGTTATTTCTTTTTGCCATAGAAATATGTTGTGGGGTAGCCTTCTCTTCATTTTTCAAAGTTCCTAATCGCCAGGCCAGCAATTGTGCCTTTGTAATTTCGGTTAACATTTCGGCCAATTTCTTTTGCTGCAGTTGATAAGAGGCAATAGGTTTGCCAAACTGTTGTCTTTCTTTAGCATATTGCAGAGCTGTCTCATAGCAGTCGATAGCAGCCCCGATCACGCCCCACGATATACCATAACGAGCAGAATTCAGACAAGACAAGGGACCTCGCATCGTACGTACATCCGGAAGGACATTTTCCTTTGGGATATAGACGTTATCAAAGACGAGCTCGCCCGTTTTTGAAGCCCGCAAAGACCATTTATTCAACGTTTCTGGCGTCGTAAACCCTTCCATGTCTCTTTCCACAATCACACCATATACCTGGCCACCTTCTCCCCTTGCCCATACCACTGCTATATCGCATAACGGAGCGTTAGTAATCCACATTTTAGCACCTGTAAGACGATACCCTTCGCCATCCTCACGGAGGCGCGTCTCCATACTTGAGGGATCTGATCCATGGTTGGGCTCAGTCAATCCAAATGCCCCTATCATATCTCCTGTCGCCAACCGAGGCAAATAACGCTTCTTTTGTTCCTCCGAGCCATAAGTATAGATGGGAAACATCACCAAAGAAGATTGGACGGATGCTGCCGATCGAACAGCAGAATCTCCCGCCTCCAATTCCTGCATAATAAGACCATATGCTATTTGGTCAAGCCCAGCCCCGCCATACTCCTCTGGAATATACGGCCCCAAAGCCCCTATTTCTCCGAGCTTTCGCATCAATCCTGAGATCTCTTCATGCTTTTGCGCATACTCATCGATCTGAGGCCTGATCTGTTCCTTTACAAAATCCCGGACTGTCTTTTGTACCATCCGGTGCTCATCGGTGAGCAAATCCTGAATACTATAATAATCTACCATAACTGTATAATTGACGGATAAATTTAAACAAATTCAACCAAATAATAGTAAAACAAAAAAAAATTCTTTAATTTTATTGTCAAAACGAATATTATAAACTCTTATATGGTCAGTAAAGAATTAAAAACATTAGGGATTATTAAGGAAAACCTTGGTTCATCGACAGGGAACAAATGGTTTGGAAAAGGTGAAATCATCACTTCGTATTCGCCCGTTGACGGGAAACAGATTGGCAAAGTCACGACGACTACCCGTAAGGAATACGAAAAAACGATTGACACGGCACTTAAAGCTGCAAAAATCTGGCGAAATACTCCAGCACCCCAGCGTGGCGAAATCATCAGACAGCTTGGAGATCGGCTTAGAGAACTGAAACCTGAACTCGGAAAGTTGGTATCCTACGAAATGGGGAAATCTTATCAAGAGGGATTGGGTGAGGTACAGGAAATGATAGATATCTGTGATTTTGCGGTAGGACTTTCCCGCCAACTGTATGGCAAGACTATGCACTCCGAGCGTCCCGGACACCGGATGTACGAGCAGTACCACCCACTAGGCATCGTAGGGATGGTGACAGCGTTCAATTTTCCAGTGGCCGTATGGTCCTGGAATGCAGCATTGGCACTCGTCTGTGGCAATGTTGTCGTATGGAAACCAAGCGAAAAGACACCTCTATGTGCCGTCGCCTGTCAAAAAATCCTTGGAGACATCTTAAAGAAAAATAAACTTCCCGAGGGAATCTCCTCGTTGATCTGCGGCGATGCAGAGGTAGGAAAATGGCTGTCTGAGGACAGGCATGTACCACTCCTATCAGCGACAGGGTCTACACGTATGGGTAAGGAAGTAGCCAAGACCGTAGCTGCGCGACTTGGAAAAACACTTTTGGAACTCGGCGGAAATAATGCCATCATCGTGACTCCTCACGCCGATCTAAAAATGACCCTCATCGGCGCTGTCTTTGGTGCGGTAGGCACAGCAGGACAGCGGTGTACCAGTACGCGAAGGCTAATCATTCACGAAGATATCTATAATCACGTCAAGGAGGTCTTGGTCAAAGCTTATAAGCAGATCAAAATCGGAGATCCCTTAGACAA
>JBMDXP010000053.1:0-29625 GCA_048819475.1 Algoriphagus sp. | reverse complement strand
ATGGAAGGGCCATCGCTCAAAGGATAAAAGGTACGCCGGGGATAACAGGCTGATCTCCCCCAAGAGCTCATATCGACGGGGGGGTTTGGCACCTCGATGTCGGCTCGTCACATCCTGGGGCTGGAGAAGGTCCCAAGGGTTGGGCTGTTCGCCCATTAAAGTGGCACGCGAGCTGGGTTCAGAACGTCGTGAGACAGTTCGGTCCCTATCTGTTGCGGGCGTGGGAAGTTTGCGGGGACCTGACCTTAGTACGAGAGGACCGGGTTGGACCGACCGCTGGTGTACCGGTTGTGGTGCCAATTGCATCGCCGGGTAGCTACGTCGGGAAGAGATAAGCGCTGAAAGCATCTAAGTGCGAAACTCCCCCCAAGATGAGACTTCCAGACAGGGCCGTCAGAGACGATGACGTTGATAGGCCACAGGTGTAAAGGCAGCGATGTCATAGCCGAGTGGTACTAATTGCCCGAAAACTTGTACTGACTGTACAGTCTCTGCTGAAAACATGTCGGTAACTGTCCCCGTAAGGGGGACTGCTGCCACAGGCACAATGCACGGCGATCCGTGCGATGATTTAGGCGGCCCAGCGCAGGGGTCCCACCTCTTCCCATCCCGAACAGAGAAGTTAAGCCCTGCCGCGCCGATGGTACTGGGGTCATTCCCGGGAGAGTAGGTAGCCGCCACCCCTTTATACGGCCCTTTGGTGATATCCATAGGGCCTTTTTGCTTTTTAACCCTCCTTGTTATCCTCCACTGACCTTTTTCCATACAATTTGTATTTCGACTTTTCATTTTTGGAATATTGTTGCAGTTTTGCACCAAAGCCCAGGTAAATGTCCGTTTTATTTAAAGGTCTCCGTTTTGTCAACTCCGAAGATATGGAGGAACCAAAGGATTATGTTTTTCAAAATGGAAGTTTAGCTCCATTGGAATCAGGCAAAGATGCCAGTTATGACCGCGAAGTAGATGCTTCAGGCTGGCTCATTTCTCCCGGTTGGACTGACTTGAGGTGTGGATTGGGAGAACCGGGATTGGAATATAAGGAATCCATACACAGTCTCTCCGAATCTCTTGCAGCAAGCGGTTTTGCAAGGGCTGTGATCATGCCCAATACCGAACCTGTGATCCAGGCCAAAAGTGAAGTGGATTATATCCTCAACAAAGCGAGTAAATATACTCCTGAGTTGATTATACAAGGGGCAGTTACCCGAAATACAGAGGGAGAGGATCTGACTGAGATTTTGGATATGCACCATCAGTCTGGCGTGCGGATATTTGGAGATGGCACGAAGCCTTTGGCTAATGGCGATAGGTACATGAAGATCCTGCAATACTTGCAAAAGTTTGACGGGGTCTTGTTTGACCATGCCTATGATCCTTTGCTTGCCATTTTCGGACAAATGCATGAAGGAGATATTTCTACGAGTCTGGGGATGAAAGGCATCCCTAATTTGGCAGAGGATGTAGCTATTCAGCGTAACTTGGAAATCCTGCGTTATACTGGAGGAAGAGTTCATTTTCAAACCGTCAGTACATCGAAAGGAGTGGATCTCATACGCCAAGCCAAAGCCGAAGGTCTTCATGTGACGGCCGATGTGTCCATTTATCAATTGCTGTTTACAGATGAAAATCTGCTGGATTTCGAGCCCGAATACAAGGTTAAGCCTCCTTTTCGAGGGGACACTGACCGCATAGCACTCATCGAGGGACTCAAGGACGGGACGATAGATGCACTTGTCTCCAACCACCAGCCCCAAGACTTTGACTCCAAGTTTATGGAGTTTGATCTGGCTGCTTTTGGAATGGCTGGCCTACAGACATTTTTACCGGCGATGGTAGAGTTGGAAGAGGAGCTTGGCTGGCAACTCTTGATAACGAAAATCACTAAGGGTCCTGAAAATATCCTATCCAGCAGTTCGTCCGGAACGTGGACGGTTTTTGACCCGGAAGCAAGCTGGGATTACAATGAAGCCTCAAATAAATCCCTTTCAGCCAATTCTCCTTGGTTTGGCAAGAATCTAAAAGGACAAGTGAAGTACGTGGTGCAGAAAGGTAAACTTATCGCTGTAAATGAATAAATACTTTACCTCTGCCTACAAGTTTGGAAGTCTAGGCGGAGTGCTTAGTATCTGTGCATTTATTATTTTGGCATTTCTGAACGAGGATCCTACGAATCTTAACCTTGTTTTCGGATACATTATCACGCCTGTTTCATTGTTTCTAGCCATCAAGTTTTTCAAGGAATATTCAAATAATGGCTATCTCTCATTTGCAGAAGGAATGTCCGTGGGTTTTGTCACCTATTTATTGATAGCTATCATTTCCGGAGTGGGAATCTGGCTGATCTTGGTGATAAGCCCGGATTTGTTCGATACTATCAAAAATTCCAAACTTGAGGTGCTCTCAGCCAATCAGGAGACGATAGTTTCCCAAGTTGGCGTGAATTCGTATGAGGCCACGCTGGTCAGCATACAGAATATGGTGCCTTGGGAGGTCGCGGCAAACGATGCCATTTGGAAAATTCTGCCAGGACTGTTTTTTACTATTATTATTTCAATTATTTTAAGGAAAAACCCTAACTAATTAATTTATGGAAGAGCAACAACAAACTCCATTTCAAGCTGCATTGAAACCTGGATTAACGATCGGGCTAGTGTCACTCGCTCTCACGTTTATTGCGTATTTTATTGATTCTTCATTATTGGCATCAGGTTGGTTTGGTCTGGTTTCAATAGTGGTTTTTTTCGTATTGATCATTTATTTCGGGAAGCAATACCGGACTGAATTGGGTGGTTTCATGAGTTTTGGTACAGCCTTCAATTTTAGTTTTATAGCTATAGTAATATCCGCGCTAGTGGGTTTGATAGGGATGATTTTACTCTATCAGGTAATTGATCCTGCCTTACCGGGGGTTCTTGCCGATAAGACATTGGAGTCCACCTTGGAGATGATGGAGCGTTTCGGGGCTTCGGCAGATTCCATGACGCCGGAACAGCTTGAAGAGATTAAACAATCCACTTTAAGCAATTTCACGTTGGGTGGGCAACTTAAAAACTTTGGGTTCGGATTGATCATCTATGCAATTATAGCCTTAATTTTGGCAGCTATCCTGAAAAGAAGGGATAAGTCGCTCGATTACTAAACCATGCCCCAGATTTCCGTTGTAGTTCCTGTATTTAACGAAGAGGAATCCCTGACTGAATTGACCAAATGGATCAGTCGTGTAATGACTGACCACGACTTTTCTTATGAGGTGATTTTTATCAATGACGGGAGCGATGATCTGTCCTGGAATATTATCAACTCTCTTTCCCGTGAATACGAGGAAGTCAAGGGTATAAATTTCATCAGGAATTACGGAAAGTCGGCAGCTTTGGATGCGGGGTTCAAAAAGGCCTCGGGTGATGTGGTTATTACAATGGATGCAGATCTTCAGGACAGCCCGGATGAGATCCCAGGATTATATAGCATGATCGCGGAAGGAGGGTTTGATGTGGTTTCGGGCTGGAAGAGAGAGCGTCATGACCCCTTGTCCAAGACCATTCCTTCCAGATTCTTCAATGCCGTAACAAGATGGATATCAAATATAAAGCTTCATGATTTCAACTGTGGGTTAAAAGCCTATCGGTTGAAAGTAGTGAAGAATATTCAGATCTATGGAGAGATGCACCGTTATATTCCGCTGCTGGCCAAGTGGAATGGCTATGGAAAGATCGGGGAAAAGATCGTACAGCATCAGGCCCGGAAATACGGCTACTCCAAGTTTGGGCTTGAAAGGTTTTTAAACGGATTCCTTGACCTGATATCGGTGTCTTTTGTACACCGATACAAAAAGAAGCCCATGCATTTTTTTGGGCTGTTGGGTTCATTGTCCTTCTTGACAGGGTTCATGATTACCTGTTGGCTTATAGGTGAGAAACTCTACGGATTAAGCAAGGGCATACGAGTAAGGGAGATAACTGATCAGCCCTTGTTTTTTCTGGCACTGGTGGCCTTGATCATCGGAGTACAATTATTTGTAACGGGTTTTATCGCCGAATTGATGACTTCCAACCAGTCGAAGGAGGCTGAATATAAAATTGAAGAGGAGCTAAATTTCGATTTTTGATGTTCTTTTCGGTGATCATACCGGTTTTTAACCGTCCTCTTGAAATCCGGGAATTACTTCTTAGTCTGAAGAATCAAACTTATGCTGATTTTGAGGTAGTGATTGTGGAAGACGGATCCAGTATGACGTGTGAGACGGTTCTTGAGGAATTCATGGACATACTTTCGATCCGTTACCTGACCCAACAGAATTCCGGACAGGGGTTCGCCAGAAACTACGGGATGAAAAGGGCCTCTGGGGATTTTTTTGTTATTCTGGACTCAGATGTAATTTTACCCAAAAACTATTTGCAGGTACTCAACAGGGTTGTTGTTTCGAAGAAGCTTGATGCATTTGGAGGTCCTGACGCTGCAGCAGACAATTTCTCTGTGCTTCAGAAGGCGATGGATTTTGCAATGACGTCTTTTTGGACCACTGGAGGCATACGTGGTAAACTTAAGGATCCTTCCAAATACCAAGCTCGGGGATTTAATATGGGCATTTCCAGAGCGGTCTTTGAGCACACGGGGGGATTCAAGGATCCTAACCGCGGAGAAGATATAGAGTGGAGTTTGAGGATAAAGAAAGAGGGGTTCAGACTGGAGCTGATTGAAGAAGCTTTTGTGTACCATAAACGTAAGAACACGCTTTTTTCATTTGCAAAGCAGGCATTCTCTTTTGGGCGAAACAGAGTGAATGTTTCAAGGTTTCATCCTGGAGCGATCCAGCCCGTCCATGTATTGCCCAGCTTGTTTTTCCTGTTTATCCTATCCATGCCTGTAAGTTCCTATTTTGCCCCCTCCCTGTTTTATCTGCAGTTGCCGGTGTTTGTGGGTTGGGTTTTAGCCGTACTGTTTACTGCTATTTGGCATACAGGATCATTAGCTATCGGGATCTTATGCTTGGCGACCTCTCTTACCCAGCTCCTGTGCTATGGTTTCGGGCTTTTGTATGAACTGGTTATCAAGTGGACAATGGGCTAGTCCCCTTCCTGCAAAGGAAAATCACCTCGTCTGGAGGAAGCGCATAGTTATTTACTCTTTCAGGGGGAAGCTGCTTGACGAACTGGTTTTCTTCAATCGTTAGGCCTGATCGGCGTAGCCTTTCAGCATAATCTTTTCCATATTTCCGGACATGGTCCCGCTGGCCAAAAATCCGCTCTCGCTCTGCCGGATCTAAAATGGAATTGTCCTCTAGGGTTTTTTCCAAAGGGTATACTGGAGATTGTAAGATCCCCCATCCAGTTGGTTTCAATACCCGGTTAAACTCTGAGCAGGCTTTGATGTCGTCGTGGACGTGTTCGAGAACATGATTACAGAAAATGACGTCAAAACTGCTATCCGGGAAAGGGATGCTGTGAACGTCCATCCTGACTTTGGCTAGTGGAGATTCGATATCGGCAGTGATGTAGTCCAGATGCGGTAATGCTTCGAATCTTTCGATAAAGCAGTGTTCGGGTGCTATGTGGAGTACCCTGAGGGGAGCAGTGAAGAAATCAGTTTTTTCCTTCAGAAAAAGCCACATTAGCCGATGTCTTTCAAGGGCAAGGCAATTTGGGCAAAGTGCATTGGGTCTTGCTATTCTGCCATAAGGAAGAAACTTTTTATAAGTATGGTTACATACTGGACAGGCCACTTGGGTTCCTTTGTTCAGCTGAGCAAACGCCTTCATGACGATGGGGCTTACACGCTGCAAAAAAGGCCGTGGAATATATCTGATCACAAAACTGATGATGGACTTCATAATAATTATTACTATCCTGCAAGTTACGCATTGGGGATTTACCAGCCCTACTATCTTCTTGTTTTCGCTTTTTTACATTTTTTAGCATTACCAATGACTAAATTGTATTGCATGCCAAAAATCAATCATTATTTTAGTTTAAAAGATTACCACATCATTTCTAACTTGCAAATATCTGTTTATGAGAACTCAACTTTTACTGCTCTCCGTCTGTTTATTGACTTTCGGCTTTTTGTTTTTTATTCATGGCGGTGTGTTAGCTCAGGATCAGGTGACCTATACGCTTCAGGAAATGGTGGAGCGGGCAAAGGAACGCTCGCCGGCGGCCTTAAGGGCCTCCACCCAAAAAGAAAACAGATATTGGCAATATCGGCTTTTCCGTGCAGATTACAATCCACAGCTGAGGTTGCGGGGCACGCTTCCCAGTTATTCCCAGTCGTTTAATCTGGTTGAGCAGAATGATGGAACGTTTGTTCCTCGGGAAGTACGTCAAAACAGGGTAGATCTTGAATTGGGTCTGCAACAGGTGATATCTCCTACTGGAGGCATAATTTCGATCAACTCCTCTACCAATCGGTTCGATGACTTTAGAGCCACCAATTCCCAGCAAAGGACCAATTATACCGGAGTTCCGGTGAACGTGAGGTTGATTCAGCCTATTTTTGCTTTCAATCCCTTCAGATGGGACAAGAAGATAGAGCCTTTGCTTTTCGAGGAAAGCAAGCGGGAGTATGTGCAGGAGATGGAGCAGGTTTCTATTAACGTAACGCAACTGTTTTTTAGCTATCTCCTGGCTCAGGTCAATCTGGAAATTGCTACGCAGAATCTGGAGAATACCGAGCAGATACTTGAAATAGAGAAAAAGAGGTATGAGTTAGGGTCTACCTATGAAGACCGCTTGCTGCAAGTGGAATTACAGGCCCTTCAGGCAAAGCAGGATCTGGCTCAGGCGAAATTGGACTTGGAGAGTTCAGGACTGGCTGTCAACTCCTACATAGGACTTAACCAATTCTCCCAGATCAATTTACAGTCACCGATGGATATACCGGACTTTGAGGTGGATGTAAATCAAGCATTGCAACTTGCTTTTCTGAACCGCGCCGAGGCATTGGGATTTGACCGCAGAAAACTGGAGGCAGAACAAGGGATCGCACTGGCAAAAGGGCAGCGTTTTGAAGCTACGCTGAATGCAAGTTATGGCTATAATAATGCGGCTGCGAACTTTGCTGATATCTATGTGAATCCCAATACACAGGCACTGGTCAATTTAGGGCTGTCTGTACCGATTTTGGATTGGGGAAGAAATAAAGCAAGAATGTCCCAGGCCAGGGCAAACCAAAAATTGGTTGAATATGAGGTACAGCAGGATCTGATCAATTTTGAGCAAGAAATCTTTACCCAGGTAAAGAATTTCCTGATGATCAAGGAAAGGATGAACATAACCAAGCTTTCGGATGAAGTAGCACAGAAACGCTATGAGATAGCGTTAAAAAGATTTCAGACAGGAAATGTTACCATCACGGATCTGAATATCGCCCAAGAAGAAAAAGACTCCAATAAAAGAGCCTTTTTCAGTTCATTGAGAGATTATTGGACCGCATATTATGAGTTGCGGGCTCTCACATTGTATGATTTTGAGCATGATGTCTCACTTTACTCCAGTGAAGAACAGACACTTTGATAAGTTGTCTACCGAATCATCCCTTCATTCTTTCGGACATAGTTCTCCAGTTTTGAGATGTTGGATTTTAACTTATTCATTTTCTTTTCATCCTTACCCAGAGACTTTTGGATTTTCACAACTGAATTAGGGGATAGCTTACCGTTTGCATTGTCCTTTTCAAACTTACTCCGCTTCTTGTTGTAAGAACTCTGGACCTTGTCCAGTTTCGACCGGTTTTTATCGAGGTCAGTTTTGGCTTTTACAAGCTCTCTTTCTGCTTTTAGTTCTTTTTTGGATCCAATGCTTACTTCTTGGGCGACGCTCTCCTGAGCATTATAGAAGAAGAAAGCGGAGACAAAGCTTGCTAAAATGAGTAGTTTTTTCATAATAAGTTGGTTAAATAATTCTGTGGTATTTAAATCTTCCTATATATAATCCTAATTTTTATCAATTTGTTCATTTTTTGGAAGTCGTCCCGCTTTTTTCAATGCCTCCCGTATGATCCATTCCAGTTGGCCGTTGGTGCTGCGAAATTCATCTGAAGACCATTTTTCCACCGCCTTCATCATTTTTTCATCCAATCTGAGTGCAAATGGTTTCTTAGCAGGCATGATTTTCAGGTTTATATCTTGTTAAATAGTTGCATTCCTGGCAGGATTTTCCAGTCTTACCTGATATTGACACTGAGTTATCCGGATTTTTTTCAACAATAATCAGGCCTTCCCATTGTACTGTGAAGTCGCCCAGATTTAAAGAGAATCCTTTGTTCATTTCTTATGGGTAGTTATCAGGTGTTCTTCCATTCAAGGATGAGTGATTCGAACTCCATGTGTTTTTTTGTAGAGAAGACTAACTGTCTGTTCCCCTGTTTGATTTTTATTACGTGATCAGCAAAATAGATGTAAGCCTTGGTTTTCGGAAATATCCGGATACCGACACCTCCGTACTCAAGCATCCCATCCATCTTGTGGATGGAAATAGAATCAATGTCTTCCTTTTTTATTTTTCTCCATCCGGTCATAAATGGTAGATTCCTAAAAGAGAAGCCGAAGGCATCCATCCGTGTCTCCAACCGGAGGCTCATGATCAATCCCATTGCAATCCCCATAATTCCTATGATAACCAATAAATGAACCCATCCATCTTCTCCGAATTTCCCCATGAAATACAGCGTTATCAGCAGCACAAGTGTTGGAAGTTCAATAAGAAGGACAACATACATCAGAAAAGTCCCTTTAAAGCCTTGCTTTTCGGTTACGACCATGATCAGTTATTGGTTAAGGGTTCCTACGTTCAGCACAGGGCTTGCACTCCTGTCTGAGCATAATACGACCATGAGATTGGATACCATCGCGGCCTTTTTTTCATGGTCAAATTCGATGATATTCTTAATCTTCAGATCACTGAGAGCCATCTCGACCATCCCTACCGCTCCTTCCACTATTTTTTGTCTGGCGGCTACAATGGCAGTTGCCTGCTGGCGCTGCAGCATAGCCGAAGCAATCTCAGAAGAGTAAGCAAGATGCGAGATCCTCGCTTCGATAACCTTGATGCCCGCATGGTTTAACCGGTCTATTATTTCTGCTTCCAAGGAGTGATTGACCTCTTCCACCCCAGACCTCAGAGTTATTTCATCCAGATCATCTTCAAAATTATCGTAGGCAAAAAGCCCAGCCATTTTACGGACGGCCGCATCAGTCTGAAGATGCACAAAATTCTCATAGTCCTCTACATCGAAAGTGGCTTTGAAGGTATCCTGCACCTGCCATACCACAATCGTCCCAATCATGACCGGGTTACCTATCTTATCGTTCACTTTGACAGGCTTGTTCTCGAAGTTCCTTACACGAAGCGAGATTTTCTTTTTGGACATGAACGGATTCACCCAGAAGAAGCCATTTGCCTTCACGGTGCCCTTGTACTCGCCAAACAGTAAAAGTACCACCGCCTTATTGGGGTCTACGATGAAGAATCCTGGAATGATTAAGATCAGCCCTAGAATCAGCAAAGCACCTAGGATTGGAAGGTGATAGATAAAAGCTAAAACTGCACCTGCGGTTAAGAGTAATTCTACCAGGATCATTGCATATCCTGAAGACGGTTTTGTTGTTTTTTCCATTTCATTATGATGTTAAGATGATATCATATTAATGTACGAAATGATTTTGATTGTGTTCAGTTTTTAAAGGAAATAAATTGAAAAATGTAAAAATAGCCATATAAATCACTGTATATTTTCATATTTCCTCTAAAAAGAAAGTTATTTTGATCCCACATCCGACAGATCAAGAAGACATCAAGCATGTTTCGCAGCTAAAAAATCAGCTTTGGCCACACGCCAGCTTGAAGATTTAAAAAACCTTTTTGATTGTACTTATCCCTGTATTGGCTATTGGCAAAGGGGCAATTGTCAAGTGGGAAATAAGTAATTGGGCTAAAAAACAACCCCATAGGTGAACATGGGGTAGTTTTGAGTTCTATGTGCTGTCATCACGGTAGGAATAAACAACAGCTGACGTCTTGATGCCGAAACCTTGTAGACTGTACCGGGGAGTCACCGTTTCTAAAAAAAAAAACCGAGGCTTGAAGTCAGAGGATTCCCGGTTACTTTTTCTTGAAGAGAGAGTCCACAAATTCTTTCCTGTTGAAGAGTTGGAGGTCACTCATCTTTTCCCCTACACCTATATACTTCACAGGAACTTTGAGCTGATCGGAGATGCCGATCACCACTCCTCCTTTTGCTGTGCCGTCCAGTTTGGTGATGGCCAGGGAAGTGATCTCTGTCACTTTGGTGAATTCTTTGGCTTGCATAAATGCATTTTGACCCGTAGATCCATCCAGTACCAAAAGGATTTCATGGGGGGCATCCGGTATAAACTTCTGCATTACCCGTTTTATTTTACCCAACTCATTCATGAGGTTCACCTTAGTGTGCAATCTTCCTGCAGTGTCAATAATCACTACATCAGCCTTTGAGTCCACCCCTTTTTTCACAGCATCGAATGCTACTGACGCAGGATCGGTATTCATACCATGGGAAATGACAGGCACACCCACCCGGTCACCCCATAAGATCAGTTGGTCTACTGCTGCTGCGCGAAATGTGTCGGCAGCACCCAATACTACAGATTTACCTGCGGATTTGAATAAGTTGGCTAGTTTGCCGATAGTGGTGGTCTTGCCTACGCCGTTTACTCCCACCACCATGATCACGTAAGGCTTCTTATCCGAAGGAATATCGAAATCCAGAAGATCCTGCGTATTGTTTTCCTCTAGTAGTGCTGCGATTTCCTCCCTAAGAATGCGGTCAAGCTCGTTGGTATCTAGGTATTTGTCCCTAGCCACCCGCTCCTCGATTCTGCGGATCACTTTGATCGTGGTATCTACACCTACATCTGCGGTGATAAGGATCTCTTCAAGTTCATCGAGGATTTCTTCGTCCACTTTGGACTTGCCCACGACAGCCTTACTGAGTTTGGAGAAAATGTTTTCATTGGATTTTTGAAGGCCCTGGTCGAGGCTTTCTTTTTTATCTTTTGAAAAGAAACCAAAGATTCCCATACGGATAGAATTAAAAGTGGAATATAACAAAAAAGTCCCTGCTGGCCGTTGGACAGAGGGACTTAAAATGCATTACGATGCGCTAGGCAAATTATTTCTTCAAGGTGTCCTGTACCAATGTGGAAGGAACCATCTCTTCTTTAAAGGTGTAAGCACCGGTCTTGTCAGACTTTACGGCTCTAATCACTTTGGCGTAAGTTACGCCACCTTCTTTTTTCAGGGTTGCTACTACTTTCTTAGCCATGTCTGTGTGGTTTTATCAGGATTGCCTCCCGAGATGATTATTTAATTTCTTTATGAACCGTTACCTTCTTCAGGATTGGGTTGAATTTTTTCAACTCAAGTCTTTCAGTCGTGTTTTTTCTGTTCTTGGTTGTGATATATCTTGAAGTACCTGGCATACCAGAGTTCTTATGCTCTGTGCATTCCATTATCACCTGTACTCTATTGCCTTTCTTAGCCATCTTCGTATTTAGTTAAAGGGTCGTGACTTTGATTATTTGATTACAATCATGCCTTTATCCTGTGCTTTTTTCAAAACAGCAGTTATACCATTCTTGTTGATCGTCTTCAATGCTTTAGAGCATACTTTCAAAGTGATCCATGCGTCTTCTTCAGGTACGTAGAAGGTCTTCTTATGAAGATTTGGGTAAAATCTACGCTTAGTTTTGTTGTTTGCATGGGATACGTTGTTACCTACTTGAGGTCTTTTCCCGGTAATGTCACAAACTTTTGCCATGATATAATATCGTAAATTGGATGCGTTTCAGTAATGAGTCTGCAAATATCGGAACTTTTTGGGAATTAACAACAAAGCATTTTAAAAATATCCCCTTTTTTATCAGGGCTTTGGGTAGGGGCAATGCCTGCATCCATTCCCACAGCAGTACCCTCTTTTCAAATGATAGCTTGCCGTGAAGACCATCAGGCCTTGCTTATTGAAGTAATAGTCTTCGGTTGTAAGTGTAGGGGTAGCAGCAGGTTTCTTTTCAGGCTTCATGCTAAAGTGAGGTAACCGATTCAAAGCCCAGGGCAACTAATGCTCTTTTCGTGGGGTGTGGGCCAGGCAATTGTTATATTTGTGACATAATTCAAGGTATAACACCCAAAAATACAAAAAACATGGAGAGGATTACCTCAAGTGAGCAGGCAATAAATTTGGAAGACAAGTATGGAGCCCACAATTACCACCCGCTACCTGTGGTTCTGGCCAAAGGGGAGGGAGTTTTTCTCTGGGATGTAGAGGGTAAAAAGTACTATGATTTCCTGTCGGCATACTCAGCGGTGAATCAGGGGCACTGTCATCCTAAGATAAAAGAAGCACTGGTAGCCCAAGCCGGAACTCTTACCTTGACTTCTAGGGCTTTTTACAATGATGTGCTTGGTCCGTTTGAGAAATATATTACAGGTTATTTTGGTTTCGATAAGGTGCTTCCCATGAATACAGGGGCCGAAGGAGTGGAGACGGCCATCAAAATCGCACGGAAATGGGGCTATGAAAGAAAGGGAATAGCGGAAAACAAAGCAAAAATCATAGTTGCAGAGAATAATTTTCACGGCCGCACCACCACCATCGTTTCGTTTTCGAATGATGAGAATGCCAGAAAGAATTTCGGTCCGTTCACAGCGGGGTTTATAAAAATACCTTATAATGATGTCACCGCTTTGGAAGAGGCATTGGATGAACCCGATGTAGTGGCATTTCTGGTAGAACCTATCCAGGGAGAAGCGGGCGTATATGTCCCCACTGAGGGGTATCTGAAGCAGGCGAGCGAAGCATGCAAAAGTAGGAATGTGCTTTTTATAGCGGATGAGATCCAGACTGGTATCGCAAGAACAGGCAAGCTATTGGCGGTGGATCATGAAGGAGTGAAGCCTGATATGCTGATCCTGGGAAAGGCAATATCGGGAGGCTTCTATCCTGTATCCGCAGTCCTGGCAGATGATGAAGTCATGGATGTGATCAAGCCGGGGCAGCATGGATCCACGTTTGGGGGAAATCCACTAGGTGCCAAAGTGGCTATTGCGGCTATGGAAGTGGTGCGTGACGAAAAGCTGGCTGACAATGCCCAAAAACTGGGTGTGGTTTTCAGGGAAAGGATGCAACGCTTGGTAGAAAAATCGGACCTGGTAAAGCTGGTGAGGGGGAAAGGACTGCTCAATGCCCTGGTAGTCAATGATACCGAAGAGAGTGAAACAGCATGGAATATCTGTGTGGCGCTCAAAGATAACGGCCTTTTGGCAAAGCCTACCCACGGCAATATTATCCGATTTGCACCTCCTCTGGTGATCACTGAAGAGCAGTTGCATGAGTGCTGCGATATAATAGAAAACACCATAACCCAGTTTGAAAGAAGCAATTAAGCTGAAAAACCAATCATAACAGCCTTTCATAAGCGTGGGCATTAATCACAGGTAGGTTTTATGCTGTGTAGTGACAGGGAGTAGCTTATGCTTCCGGAGATATACACTTATCCAAGTGTATATCTCCGGGATTATCCGGATTAAAACCGGAACAGGTAATGACCAATAAAAATAAAATTTAAACAGATGAAAAAAGCTGTAATCTTTGATATGGATGGTGTGATATGCCATACCAATCCATTTCACTCGCTTGCGTTTCGGAAATTCTTTGGTAAAAGAGAAATGTTTCCAACAGAGGAGGAATTTGCCCAGCATATGTATGGAAAGAGCAATTCGTACATTATGAGCCATTTTTTTGCCAGAAAAATCGAAGGACAGGAGTTGCTGGACCTGGAATTTGAAAAAGAAAGCCTATTCCGGGAAATCTATAAAGTACATGTGGAGCCTATTGGTGGTTTCCCCGAATTTTTAGAGGGGCTGATATCTGCTGGTTTTTTGACGGGGGTGGCTACTTCTGCTCCTTTGGCGAACCTGGAGTTGATAGCAGGGGAACTGGCTATTACGGATAAGTTCCAGTCAGTAATGGCCAGTGAGGATGTGACACGGCATAAGCCTGACCCGGAAGTCTACCTGAATTCAGCAAGCAAGCTGGATGTGCCGATTGAAAGGTGTGTGGTGTTTGAGGATTCTTATTCGGGGGTGACAGCTGCTAAAAATGCGGGTATGAAGGTGGTGGGTGTGCTCTCATCACATACAAAGGATGAACTGCCGGTATGTGATCTGTATGTGGATGATTATACAGGATTGAGCGCTCAACAAATTGACAGACTTTTGGGGCTTGACAGCTGATCTACTTAACAATTGTATACGTTTTTTTTAATATGGAAAAATTATTAACATTTCCATAACATAGAGAATTCGTGAGAATACGGGAAATACCTGTGTTTTCTAGGATTTTACAGTGTAGATGATTTTTTGGCCTTTGATGGAGGAGTTGGTGTTTAATGAATTGGTAACACTGTTTTAACTCCATGGACATATTGGTTTCCGAACTTTGTATCGCTGTACAATTAGATTACTCTTTTAATTAACCCATTTCTGGTATGCGATTGAAACTCGCGGTAGCCATCGTGTTTATGACGATGGTCTTCTCCAACGTTTTTGCAAGGGACGTTCAGGAAGATTCGCTACTCACAACTGAATCCCAGCTTTCCATGAAGAAAGGCTGGTTTGAGAATATCCAATTGCGCGGATACGCGCAGATGAGATACAATGGATTGTTTGAAACCAATCCGAATCTGCAGTGTACCCAATGCGACCGCTCTTGGGGAGGTGGAAACGGAGGTTTTTTTCTACGCCGTATCAGACTGATTTTTTACGGGCAGATTCATGAGCGGGTTTACATGTACATCCAGCCTGATTTGGCTTCCGGTGGATCAAACCTGGCCCAGATCAGGGATGTTTATTTTGATCTCGGACTGGATGCCAAGCAGGAATTCCGGCTCAGGATCGGTCAGTCAAAGGTCCCTTTTGGCTTTGAAAACCTTCAATCCAGCCAAAACAGGGTGCCCCTTGACAGAAATGATGGTCTTAATTCGGCGGTGCTGAACGAACGTGACTTGGGCGTATTTCTTTATTACGCACCCCAGGAAATAAGGAAGCGCTTCAGCTACCTGGTGTCTTCAGGGCTGAAGGGATCTGGGGATTATGGGGTTTTTGGATTGGGATTATACAACGGCCAAACAGCAAATCTGGAAGAAAAGAACAGGAATTTTCACATAGTCTCGCGGGTTACCTACCCTTGGGAGCTACCTTCGGGTCAATTTATAGAAGCTTCATTTCAAGCTTATACAGGGAAGTTTGTTATTGACAGAAATCCCCAGACCGATTTTGACCAGACTGAGTTTGAGGAATATAGGTTTGGACCTACGTTCGTATTGTATCCTCAGCCCTTTGGCATACAGGCCGAATTTAACTGGGGTAGAGGTCCCGAATATGATCCGGAGACTAATACGGTGATGGACGCCCCGATAAAGGGAGGGTATGTGACGGCAACCTATATGCTGAAAAAAGGAAAGGATATTTTTATCCCCTTCAGCAGGTATCACTATTACAGTGGAGGAAAAAAATTCGAGATGGATGCTGCCCGGCACAGGGTGAATGAGTTGGAGCTGGGTGTGGAATGGCAGCCGCATAAGGCATTTGAGTTGGTTGCCATGTATACCATCTCCGACCGTACGGCAGTGAATTCACTAAATCCGGTCAACAGACAAAAGGGTAGCCTTCTGCGGATTCAGGCCCAGGTTAATTTCTGACGGCAGGGAGGGGAAGTGCCTTCTTGATGCAGAGGTTTTGCAGGAACGGAAAGGGGGGATGTCTATAATACAGACACGGCATGCATTGTGTGGAAGTTGGATGGGATGGGGCATTATCATTACCTTTGGGGTGATTAAAGAACTATACACCATGCAAAGAAGACCTAGAAGGAACAGAAAATCAGAAGCAGTCCGTAACTTGGTAGAGGAGACAGATCTATCGGTGAAGGATCTTATTTTTCCGTTGTTTTTGGTAGAAGGGTCAGCCAAAAAAATAGAGGTGGGTTCTATGCCGGGGATTTATCGCTTTTCCATCGACACTATGCTGGCTGAGATTGAGTCCTGCATGAAGTTGGGAATTAACGCTTTTGATGTATTTCCAGCGTATCCAGAGTCATTGAAGAATCCACACGCCTCTGAGAGCCATAATCCTGAGACATTCTACTTGAAGGCTTTGCGGGAGATCAAGAAAGAATTTCCGGAAGTTTGTCTGATGTCTGATGTGGCCATGGACCCCTATAGCAGTGATGGACACGACGGGCTTGTAAAAGACGGCAAGATACTGAATGATGAAACCCTGGAGATTCTGGGTAGGATGTCACTGGCACAGGCGGAAGCAGGGGTGGATATACTCGGGCCATCTGATATGATGGATGGCCGGGTGGGGTATATCAGGAGTTTGCTTGATGAAAATGGGTTTACAGACACATCTATCATGTCCTATACGGCAAAATATGCCAGTGCTTTTTATGGGCCGTTTAGGGATGCACTTGATTCTGCTCCAAAATTTGGAGATAAAAAGACCTATCAGATGAATCCTGCCAATACCATGGAGGCATTAGTGGAAGGGCAACTGGATATGGACGAAGGGGCTGATTTTTTGATGGTAAAGCCTGCTTTATCTTACCTGGATGTCATCCAATTGATGAGGGATAATTTTCCGCTGCCCATAGCCGCCTATAATGTGTCGGGTGAATACAGTATGGTGAAGGCTTCTGCTGCACAGGGATGGTTGGATGGAGAGCGTGCTATGATGGAAATTCTCCTGAGCATCAAGAGGGCCGGTGCTAAGATTATACTCACCTATTTTGCCAAGGAATATGCATTACTTGGCAAATAAGTTCTACACTGATTATATGATGTAAAGATGGTTAAAAGAACATTCACTTAATTATATAGAATCTACATGAATTATGGGATGAAGATATATAATAAGGTGATGACTATATAAAATTCATAAATAGGCTGCATCAACCGGATACAGCCTATTTTTTTAACTTGATAAATTCTGTGTTAAGGATTTTACGTCAGTTGGATTTTAAATTGGGACAGGCCGTTAAAAATTAAAGCCTGTTGTCAATTTAAAGAAGGAGTCATTACCTTCTACCAAGTCAGTTCCGAACGAGAATTTGGCAAATGGACCTCCTGTTGGTTTGGAGAACTGAACGTAGGGGCCTAACCATTGGTAAACATCTGTGGAACTCGCGACATTGGATCCCCCAGAGTTGATGAGATGCTCAAAATGACCACCGATAGAGAAAAAATCACTCACTCTATAGCCTGCACTGAGCCAATAGTGAATGTAGGAAAGGGTAGTGCCTCCTGCAGGTGCCTCATCTCTCAACGGGGCGTAATACCCGAAATACAGCTGACCTTCAACCTTTTCCTTTGATAAATTCACGGTTAAATTAGGCACAATCCCGTCACCCATGACGCTGGGACCACTTGTTCCTGAGCTCAGTAGACTTCCTCCCAAGAAACCAATCTGCGGATTGATATCCAGTCCTTCTGCAGCTTTGAAGTTTAAGCCTACGCCAAACTCGGTCCAGTTACCCCATCCTGGATCGCTAGCTCCTTGAACACCCCCGGTGCCTCCAGACCACAGGATCCCGTAAAAAGTAAATGCGGTCTGGTCGCTTACCCCGTAGGAGCCTTGGAAGGTTGGGTAAAACCCAAAAAATTGATCTGAATTCAGTGTCACGCCAAAGTCAAATTCTTTTTCACTTTGGGCAAAAGAGGACGATACACCAAGTCCAAAAATCAGCAGGAAGCCAAACAGACTGATTTTAATTAAGTTCTGGTTAAACTTGTTTTTCATAGATTTAATAGGTTTTTGTGAATAATAGGTTTAATAATGAACTGATAATTGAAAATAAAGCAGAATAAAATGATTATGAGGTTCAAAAATAAACACTAAATTCAATCAAACAACATTTTATTTGAAAAAACAGGAAAAAAAAATATTCTCTATTGAGATTTTCACAAAAAATACCTTTTCAAGTACGATTTTTACAATTGGTTTACTTTTGTAAAAATGGGCTCTCCTGTGGTTTTACAGGCGTTTTTGAAGGTTGAAAACACTGGATTTTAATCAAAAAAAGCAGGTGTCGTAATAAGAGAAGATTTTTGATTGAAAAGAATTTTTTATGTAGAGATCAGTTTGATTTTTAACTGACTTTACATTATCTGACAGATTTTTTTGTCAGGAAGGGTGGATTTGGAAGGGCGTGGCTAACCATTTGTATCCTTATTTCTGAAGAGAGGTGTGGGGTGGGTATGTTGAAAAACGACAGCCTTCATTTTGACTGGTTAGCCCGTTTTCATTCGACCTGGTTTTTCAGCAAATGCAAGCTTATTGACGGCGATAGGTCATTATCCCTGCATCAGGGAATCCCAAAGCCGGGATTTTAAGGCTAGCCTTGGCAATGCCGGCTTCTGTGTTGTGCGGGCTTTCCGGAGAAATGGGGTTTGCTAAAAGTCCTGGCTGGTCTGATGATGGCACGCTGTCACCAGGGGAATACTGCAGCAAGGGCATAGTGATATCATTCAGCCTATATAAGGAGGAGGAAATCCGGATCAAGAAGGGGGCGGGCAGATTCACCCGTCACTCCTGTTTTATCGGGATATGCCTAAGATAAGATGGGGGAGGTGCTTTTAAGTAGAGCGGATTGCCTCTACGGGATCGAGCCTCGCGGCAAGAGTGGCGGGCACAATCCCTGAGACTACTCCTATAATGGAAGACACTCCTAAACCAAGAATGATGTTTTTCAGGGAAAGAATTAACTCCAGGGATCCCAATTGGATAAAGCTTAGCAGAAATACCAGGAAGATACCGGTAATCCCTCCGATCAGACTTAGGCAGATAGCTTCAAAGAGAAACTGGAATAATATGAAGTAGTTTTTGGCGCCTAGGGATTTCTGTATACCGATGATGTTTGTCCTTTCACGAACGGAAACAAACATAATATTGGCAATCCCAAATCCCCCTACCAGTATTGAGAACCCTCCGATCACCCAACCTGCCACTGAGATCACGTCGAAAATAGAACCTATGGCATTCTGTATAAACTCTGTTTTGTTAAGGGCAAAGTCATTCTCCTCGGTGGGCTTTAACCCTCTCTTTGCCCGTAATAAGCCGGTCATCTCATTTTCGAGCCCTACCAACCCGATGTCATCATCCAGCCCCTTCACGGCAATCGAAGGCTCTATGCCATTCCTGCCGGTATAGAACATTTTATTGAATGCACCATAGGGTATCAGGCAAGCCTCATCTTTGGAAGGCATCTCAAACATCCCTTCACCTTCTTCTTCAAATACACCGATCACGATGAATTTGATCCCCTTCATTTTAATTTCTTTGCCGATCACATCCTGGTTGGGATAGAGGCCGCTGGCTATTTTTTTACCGATTATGGCGAGGTTCCTGGAGCCATTAATCTCCGATTCGTTGAAATATCTGCCTTCATCCAGTACCACATCAAACACATCCTGATACGTGTAGGCCACCCCGGTCAGCTGCATCCCCTGAAAGGCATTGCTACCGGCCTGTACGGTGATAGTGGCGGAGGCTGAAATAGTAATAGCCTCAGCCATGGTCACCCGGTCCTGAAGGAACCGATACTCAGAAACAGAGGCATAGGGTCTTTGGAAATACTTCCACCAAGGGTAGCTCTGTGGCCCACTGGCATAGGGGAACCGCTCTACTCTCATCACGTTGGTCCCTAAAAAAGAAAAGGACGATTTGATGTTGTTTTCCAGCGAATCGACCAAAGTGAAAACGGCTATAATCGCAAAAATCCCTACGGTAACGCCCAGAAGGGACAATATGGTACGGGTCAGGTTAGCCTTTAAAGCGGTGATCGCAAACCGGAAACTTTCCCATGTGAGTTGGAAAAAGAGCATGCTGGTGTAGATGGTTTAAAACAATTTGTCAAGATAGCTGAATTTGGGCATTATTGTTATTATCTTTGCATTTTTTAGAGTTATTCTAAATCACTCAGACATCTAAAGCTTCTCTATGGAATCGAGCGTGTTGAAAATGACATTTATTGGTATGATCAACAGCCATGCGAGATTCCATATGGCCTTTAAAGACAAATAATAAACATATGAAATGCCCATGGGAAAAGGTTCTCACACAGGGGAATGATTATTTTGGGCATTCCATGTGACCGCTAAAAAACAAATTATAAACAGATGAAATTATCGGATTTCAAATTTGACGTTCCAAAAAAACTAATCTCTCTTTATCCGGCGGCAAACCGTGATGAGTCCAGGTTGATGGTAGTGCACCGTAAGACGGGACAAATCGAGCACAAGGTATTCAAGGACATTATTGAGTATTTCGGGGATGGCGACGTTTTCGTAACCAATGACACCAAGGTTTTTCCTGCGCGGCTATATGGCAATAAAGAGAAAACCGGAGCGGAGATAGAGGTTTTCCTTCTGAGAGAATTGAATTCGGAACTGAAGCTGTGGGATGTGCTGGTGGATCCTGCCAGGAAGATCCGTGTGGGTAACAAGCTTTACTTTGGGGATTCAGATCTGGTGGCAGAAGTAATTGATAACACCACTTCCAGAGGACGTACGATCAGATTCCTGTTTGACGGGACTGAGGAGGAATTCCATAAGACGATTGATTCGTTGGGAGAGACGCCACTTTTGAAGGAGTTTATAGAGCGTAAAGTAGAAGCGGAAGACCGGGACCGTTACCAGACCGTCTTTGCCAAGAATGTCGGTGCAGTGGCAGCCCCTACTGCGGGCCTTCATTTTACCCCCCATCTGCTGAAGAGGCTGGAGCTGCAGGGAGTGGAAGTTACACCCATCACTCTCCATGTCGGGCTTGGCACATTCCGTCAGGTGGATGTGGAAGACCTCACCAAACACAAAATGGATTCAGAGAATTACAGTATTCCTGAGCCCACGGTGAAGAAAGTGAATGAAGCTTTAGATGATAAAAAGCGGGTAGTAGCGGTAGGTACCACCTCTCTGAAGACCATCGAATCATCGGTAACAGCCAATGGAAGGCTGAAGGAAAGTAACGGCTGGACCGATAAATTCATCATTCCTCCTTATGAATTCAAAATCGCAAATGCCTTGATCACGAACTTCCATTTGCCTGAATCCACCTTGCTGATGACTGCTTCGGCTTTCGGAGGATATGATCTGGTCATGAAAGCCTACAAGGAGGCTATCAAAGAGAAATACAGGTTCTTCTCCTACGGAGATGCCATGTTGATACTTTAATTGAAATAGCTCCCGGAACGGAGCTATTTTCTTATCCTTCCTTCTGGGGATAGTCCGGGCTCTTAAAAAGGTAAGCAAAAGAGTACTCCCCCCTATGAAAATTGAACCCATGAGAAAAGCTGCCATTATAGTGGCCGGAGGAAAAGGCTCCCGTATGGGAGGGCCGATACCAAAACAGTATCTGCCGATAGCCGGAAAACCTATCCTGATGCATACGCTATCCGTATTTTTCAGTTATGATTCCACGATAGAATTGATTTTGGTAATTCCCGGGGCAGACATCGCCATGTGGAAAGAGCTCTGTGCCGACTATGGGTTCGGGGTGCCACATCGCCTCGTCTCAGGAGGCAATAGCCGCTTTCAGTCTGTGAAGAATGGTCTGGACTCCTTGCCTGCAGTAGAAGGCTTGGTCGCCATCCATGATGGTGTCCGTCCCTTTGTGAAAACGGAAGTGATCGAAAACAGCTTTCTGAGAGCTGAGAAGACCGGAAGTGGTGTGGCGGCTGTTACTTTAAAGGACTCCATACGTAAGGTTTCGACCGATGGAAGTTCTGTATTTCAGGAAAGACAATTCTTTAGGCTGGTCCAGACTCCCCAGACATTCCAGCTCCTGAAAATCAAAGAGGCCTTTGAAATGGGTGAGCAAGAGCATTTCACTGATGATGCGACAGTATATGAGCACCAAGGCTGGCAGGTAGACCTGATATTGGGAAACCCGGAAAACATCAAGATCACAACACCTGAGGATGTGGATTATGCAGAATTCCTGCTGCGGAAATCCCGGGATGGCGGTGAAGGTCAGTAGAGAAAGTTCACCGACTTTTTAGGGTGCTTTACCGACTTTAGGTGAGGCTTGACCTATTTTGCATTTCAGGCATTTCATGGGTAATGTACATTTGGATATCAATTTTTACCAACATCTTATGAATACTTATCCAAAACCAAAAAATGACGGAAGCGTAGTCTTCGGTTTTATCATTCTGGGAATCGGTGTACTACTCCTGCTAAGGAAGCTCGATATCTTCTATCCTGACTGGCTTCTCTCCTGGCCGATGATCCTGATCGTGGTAGGAGTATTTACTTTGGTAAAACATGAGTTCAAAAGCTTTTTTGGTGTGGTAATTCTGGCATTCGGGCTATATTTTCTTCTGGAGCGGGAATTTGGGTTCAATTTTAGAATGGACAGGTATATCTTTCCTATTGCATTGATTATCCTTGGTGTTTACCTTATCACACAGAAGAAGAAAGAGGAGAGGGTGTTGAGAAACATCCGGGATCAGGTTAGAGCCAGGTCTACCTACACTCGGACAAGTCCAACAGATATTCCTGCAGGGGAGCCGGAAGATAAGGAGCCGCTTATTTCCAATATCTCAGGCTCAAACTTCTCTGATCAGGTCAATATAGATGCGATTCTGAGTGGGGTGAATAAAAGGATCCTTTCCAAGAATCTTAAGGGGGGGAAGCTGACAGCGGCCTTTGGAGGGATAGACCTGGATCTGACGCAGGCTGATCTTTCAGGGATAGTGACTTTCCAGGTGGATGTGATATTTGGAGGGACGACACTGATCGTACCGCCTCACTGGGATGTGCGTACTGAAGTGACCAATATTGCTGCGGGTGTGGAGGATAAGCGTATGTTCCGCCAATCTGAAGTAGATCCTGACAAAGTTCTTTTGATCAAGGGGACAATTTTCTTCGGTGGCCTGGAAATCAAGTCATATTAGTAGACAGTTTAAACCGGATTATGCATGAGGTTTCGCGATGAAGCAATAAATGGCTGTAATAGAATTGCCAATGCATATTTCGGGTTTAATCCAAAACCGGAATAGCACATGGGCCTGCCACAGCTGATATACGGTTTGGCCTGGCTCACATGCAGGTAGGATCGGAGATGAGGGCCTTGCATGGTATATGGGTTTACGGAGAGCGTTTCTATTCTATTGCAGATCTCTTGGCAGGAAAGTAGATTAGCTAGCCATTTAATATTTGTTCAATTGTTTTCAAAAGCTTTTTCAAACCCATCCAAAGCCCACTGGATCATACAGGGAGCCGGAGCGATCTGGTTACTGACTTCATTTGTGATGCTGAGGTATTACGGAATAGATACACTACATGCCGGAGTAGATGCCGTGGTCTATACCCTGGCCTTTCATCTGATCATCTTGTCGCTGGATAAAATCTTTAGTTTTTATATTCCAAAGGGAGGAAACAACTGGCTGTTGCTCGTCATACCTCTGATGCTTGGTTTCACCGGAGCCTATTTCCATAAATGGATCCTGCAGTTGGCTTTTTTTGAAAATGACCTGCACTATCTGCAAATGCTCCAAGTTCATTTTTACCTACGCTGGGCCATTTTGGCCATGGCCGGGGTTTTCATCGCCCTGATTGCCATTATAGTAGCGAGGTTAGAGCGGCAGGAAGAGCTGAGCAAGCGGGAAGCGATGATGAGTGACCTTTCAAAGGAGGCAGAGTTAACCCAACTGCGGCAGCAGCTCCAGCCCCATTTCCTGTTCAACAGTTTGAATTCAATAAACGCACTGGTCATTTCCCAGCCTAAGAAGGCTAGGGAGATGGTGCTGCAGCTGTCTGATTTTCTGCGGGGGACTATCAGAAAAGATCTCCAAAAATGGGTGACGCTCGAAGAGGATCTTAACTATCTCAGGATGTACCTGGAGATTGAACGGGTAAGGTTTGGACATCGGCTGGAAGTCGTCTTCGAGGTAAGTGAAGAAGCAGCTGCTATGCAGCTACCCCAACTTCTGATCCAGCCCTTGCTGGAGAATGCAATCAAGCATGGCCTCTACGGCGTGATTGAAGATGTGAGAATAGAGCTTACCGCTGAGCGGGAGCAGAATTACCTCATTGTGCACATCAGGAATCCTTATGATCCAGATTTGGCAGCACAAAAGGGAGCGGGATTTGGTTTAAGTTCGGTACATAGAAGGTTGTTTTTGATCTTCGGAAGAAAAGACCTGTTGGACACCCAGGCCTCTGCGTCTATTTTTACAGTAATTTTAAAAATTCCCCAGTTGAAATGATCAAAACAATAATCATAGATGATGAGCCCTTGGCGGCAGGGTTGGTTCAGGAGTTTTTGGGCGAGTATCCACAGTTCGGGATTGTTTCAGTCTGTCATGATGGTTTCCAAGGACTGAAGGCCATTCAGCTTCACCAGCCTGATTTGATTTTTCTGGATGTGCAGATGCCCAAGATTACCGGGTTCGAGATGCTGGAATTGATTGATAATCCCCCTGCGGTAATATTTACCACCGCATTTGACCAGTATGCCATCAAGGCGTTTGACGCGATGGCAATCGATTACCTGCTTAAGCCGTTCTCCGAAGAACGGTTTGCCAAGGCTGTCGATAAGTATTTGGTGCAGAATAAAAATCTGCCAGTGCAAGAGCCCCGGGAAGTGGTAACTGAATTAGCCGAAAAAAGCAACCGGCTGGTTGTACGTGTAAAAAATGAAATCAAGATAATCCCAACACATGAGGTTGTTTTCTTTGAGGCAGATGATGATTACATCGCGATACATACGCGCGAGGCAAAGTATCTCAAAAAGATGACCATGAAATCCCTCGAAGATGCCTTGGATCCAGGGAAGTTTATCCGCGTACATCGTTCCTACTTGATCAATCTGGGAGAGATCGTCCAGATAGAACCCTATGAGCGTGATAATTACCTTATCAAAATGCGTTCCGGATCCACGATTCCGGTAAGCAAGTCGGGCTATTCACGGTTACGGCACGTGCTGGGTCTATAAGTACATCAAGGTGGCTGCGTAGTATGAAGTTATGCCCCTCCAAGCTCAGGCGGGATAGGTGGGGAGAGTTTTTTCAGACCCGCAAATATGGCCGCTTTATACGGGACTATCGCTATAAAAAAAAAGCCCCGTGTTACCGGGACTTTAGATTTAATATTCATCTTCATTGAAGAAGAAGTCATCCTTGGTCGGATAATCCGGCCAAATCTCTTCGATGGTCTCGTAAGGCTCACCGTCGTCTTCTAGTTCTTGAAGGTTTTCCACAACTTCCAGGGGCGCTCCTGAGCGGATGGCATAATCAATCAATTCATCCTTGGTGGCCGGCCAGGGGGCATCCTCTAAATAGGAAGCTAATTCAAGTGTCCAGTACATAGTAGTTGTTTTAAGTCGTTCCGGAGGTTAATGGGTTGCAAAATTATCTTTTTTTTGAAATATCTATCTGTGTACTGATTATTTAAAAGAAAGTTGCCTCAAAATATAATTTTTGACATCAACTTTTCGCTTTAGTCCTGATAGTTTTTTCTTCATCATGATCTCAAAATCACTGGTCTGTACGCGGAAGTTATCCGTATTGTTTTGTGCGTTTTCCAGTTCTACCTGATCTCTGTGCAATAAGTCTTTCATCAGGGCAGTCTTGATCTGGTTTTGTTCCTGAACGGATTTTTTGTCAAAATCCTCATATTTGCTATGTACGAGCTTTTCAAGGAAAGCTTTCTCAAACACAATGTCTGAAAAAAACTGGAACGATCTTACCGTAAGGTTTGCCTCCTTTGGTTTTCTTGGCGGGAGCTTTCTCCATTCTTCCTGTATTGCTTTGGCCCGGGTGATCAGTTCATAGGAAGTGGGCTTTCCTGCCAACTGTTTGATTTCATCAGTCAAGGTTTCTACTTTCCGCATCAGTTCCCGTGGATGCATGGTAGGCCCGGGATTCAAGGTTCTTTTGTACCGGGAGAAAATTCTGTTGTTCAGCTTGGAGAACTCGTCCCATAGCGGTTGCCGTTTTTCGGCTGGGACTTTACCGGCTTCTTTCCATTGTTTCTGTATTTTCTTGCTGATGTCGAAAGCTACCTTTGCATCGGGAAAATCGTGAGCCTCTCTAGCCTGGATCACCAAGGCCTCGTAGATTTTGATGTTTTCTTCAGCCTGAAGAGCCAGTCCTTCAAAGAAATGCCTTCTGTTTTCAAAGAAATGCTGAACGGCATCATTGAACTGCTGTTCCACATCTTCCTGTATTTCCTTTTCGACAGGCCCCGTTTTGATCCATCTTAATTTCAGGTCTTTAAACGCCTCCGTGGTATTTTTCCAGTCGGTATCGTCCTTGAGGGCTTCCGCCTCTTGAATCAGGGCATTTTTGACCTCCAGGTTTTTAGCCCGGTTGGCCTGAATGATTTCATTGAGGAATTCCTCCTGCTTGTTCAGCTCATCGATCAGGGGGACGAAATCGCCAAGGGCATCTGCATGCATCAAGGAATCCCTGAGATGAATCAGCTTCATCAGGAAAGACCCTTTGTTCTGGTTTTCCTGAATGTCTTCAGTAAGCTTCTTTACTTTCTGCTCAAGTTGCACAAACCGCGCTTCAAAATAGCTCAGCGTGGAGGCCTCATCTTCCTTAACTTCACCGATTACCCTGTCCTCCTGGCCTAAAAATCCTTTTAAGTAAACTTTTTTATCCTTTATATACCCATACGGATGTTCCATGGCGCTACAGTAGGTTAGGTGGTCGTTTTCAACTTTCCGCAAATTAATTAATTCAAAAGCACTTATCCTAAGAAAGGGGTTTTTTTGCCATCTTTGCTATTTAACGCAAATTTTACTGTAAAAATTAAGGTATGAGCGCAGAAAAAATAATCTTTTCGATGGCGGGAGTCTCAAAAATCTATCCTCCACAGAAAAAAGTACTAAAAGATATTTACCTCTCATTTTTTTATGGGGCCAAAATAGGGGTTCTCGGTCTGAACGGTTCAGGAAAATCCTCACTGCTCCGAATCATCGCAGGCATGGATAAGGAGTTTCTCGGTGAGGTGGTATGGTCTCCGGGCTATTCCGTGGGAATGCTGGAGCAAGAGCCGAAACTGGACCCTTCCAAAACAGTAAAGGAAGTAGTGGAGGAGGCAGTCGCAGAGACAGTCGCCTTGCTGAAGGAATTCGAGGAAATCAATGAGAAATTCATGGATCCGGCACTGATGGAGGATCCGGATGCCATGGATAAGCTTATCACCAAGCAGGGAGAGGTTCAGGAGAAGCTGGATGCCGCCAACGCCTGGGAACTGGACACCATGCTTGACAAAGCAATGGATGCGCTTAGGCTGCCTCCCAGTGATGCCAATGTGGCGAACCTCTCCGGAGGGGAGAAGCGGAGAGTTGCACTTTGCAGACTTTTGCTTCAGGAGCCCGATGTATTGCTACTGGATGAGCCCACCAACCACCTGGATGCTGAATCTGTGCATTGGCTGGAGCAGCATTTGCAGAATTATAAGGGTACTGTAATAGCAGTGACCCACGACAGGTACTTCCTGGATAATGTAGCCGGATGGATTCTGGAACTGGACCGTGGCGAAGGCATCCCTTGGAAAGGAAATTATTCTTCGTGGTTGGATCAGAAGCAGAACCGGCTGAAGCAGGAAGAGAAAACAGAATCCAAGCGTCAGAAGACGTTGGAGCGTGAACTGGAATGGATCCGGATGTCACCTAAAGCCCGTCAGGCCAAAGGAAAGGCACGTTTGAGTGCGTACGATAGGCTGGTAGGTGAGGAAGCCAAAGAAAAAGAGTCTAAGTTGGAGCTCTTTATCCCACCGGGACCACGTCTGGGGGCAAAGGTGATCGAAGTCAACGGAGTCTCCAAAGCCTATGGAGACAAGCTTTTGTTCGAAAACCTCAGCTTTGCACTGCCTCAGGGAGGTATTGTGGGCGTGATCGGGCCAAACGGAGCCGGTAAATCCACGCTGTTCAAATTGATCACCGGTCAGGAAAAACCGGATGCGGGTAACTTCGAAGTCGGCGAAACGGTACAGCTGGCCTATGTGGATCAGGGGCATGATTCGCTCGACCCTAACAAAACCGTATACCAGACCATTTCGGAAGGGAATGAGCTGATGATGCTGGGCAATAAAGAAGTGAATGCTAGAGCTTATGTGAGCAAGTTCAACTTCGGTGGAGGAGATCAGGAGAAGAAGGTGGGGGTACTATCCGGTGGAGAGCGCAATAGAGTTCACTTGGCTTTGACGCTGAAAGAAGGCGGAAACCTATTGCTTCTCGATGAGCCTACCAATGATCTGGATGTGAATACACTTCGGGCACTGGAAGAAGCACTGGAGAACTTCGGTGGATGCGCTGTGGTCATCTCCCACGACAGATGGTTCCTGGATAGGATCTGTACGCATATCCTGGCATTCGAAGGAGATTCCCAGGTGGTGTGGTTTGAAGGGAACTTCTCCGACTACGAAGAGAATAAGAAAAAACGCCTTGGTGATGTAGAGCCGAAGCGGATCCGGTATAAGAATTTGAAGTAGCAAGTCAAAAGGCTGAATTCAGAAAGCTGAAAACCTCCAAAGTCTACCAGGCTTTGGAGGTTTTTGGTTTACAGTGTTAATTTCTCTGCACTTAGGGATTCCAATACCTGTTTTGATTTTTTTGAATTTCAGAGCACAGGGTTTCGACCGGTGAAACCCCAAGTAAAACAGAATCGGGAAATGTTCTTTTTGCGGGCCATGGGTTTTCCTGGCTAAATCCTGACGTCAAATCGCGGGGAGTCAGATCAAAATGACGTTCACTTGTATTTCCAATAAGTCCGATCCGATAAGGTAAGGAATTTGACTTATAGCTGTTTCAATTTTGCAGTCTGGCTTTGCTGTAGAACTGTCTGTTAAAAGTCAAAATTTAACTCCAGCAATAAGAGAACAGTTTGTTTTACATTTTTTAGTTAAAAAAAATGTTAAAATATAATCACCTACTGTTCAGGTTTTTGGTTTTTTAAACTGAATTTTTTTAATTGTACTTAATTCGTTCTTTTTAAGATTACTTTTATGAGAACACTTTTACTGCTTGTCTTTTATTCGCTCAGTTTATTTCTGATTTCCTACTTCTTGCTGAATGTGGAAGGGATGGTGATCAATGCTTATGCTAGTCAGGCCGAGGTGGAGATTCCTGAAAATGTTCTTTTAGATACATTGGAAGATATGCGTTATTGGAACAAGTTCAGTGCAATTTTCACCTTTTTGCTTTTGCTTATTAAGTGTTGGTTAATAGCTCTGATACTATACGCAGGCCTTTTCTTCGCCAATCTTCATAAAGGAGTAAAATTGGTTAGGCTTTTCAGAGTTGCGGTTTTCTCAGAAAGTATTTTGGTGATTGCTGGATTGGTCAAAGTTGTGATTGTATCCGTAAAGGATTTTACTTACTCGGAGTTTGCTGTGTTTTATCCTTTTTCGGCATTAACTCTTTTTGATCCCAGCGAGATAAACAGTGGATCAGTCCTAAAAGTTGGGGGATTTGAGTGAATCCATTTTCTTTGCTGAAAAAAGAATTGGAAGAAAAGGATTACCTCGGTCTACTATTACCTCAAGGACTCTTGGAGTTTTTCAAGGTTACTTCAGCGGTCTTCAAG
>JBMDXP010000052.1:0-9964 GCA_048819475.1 Algoriphagus sp. | reverse complement strand
GCACCTTCCATCCTCATCTCCCCGACACCGTCCGCGTCGTTTGGGAGTGCAAATATCCGGATTTTATCCGCCCCCGCAACACCAAAACACAAAAAAAACATACCAAACACCTAAACCCCTGAATGTGAAATAGAAAAAATTCAAGGAAATAAAATGCCCGGAAATCTTTAGATCACCGGGCATTTGGTTAGTGGATTTGGTGAAATCACAACCTCTTCAAAACAATGTTCCGCCAATAGACCTTAATACCTCCTCCATCGTGGATCTGGAGTAAAATACCCCCTTTTCCTTCTCCTATCTTCTCATCTTCAAAGTCCACCATCATCTTGCCATTCAGATAGGACGTCACCTTGTCCCCTTTGACCACAATTTTCATTTTATTCCATTCTCCGAATTTTAATGCTTTGTCTTTTTCAGGATCTGGCTTGATCAGCCAACCCCTGCCATAGGACTCATAGATTCCTCCTGTATCATTTCCAGGAGGTGCTACTTCTACCTGCCACCCCGAAACTACCGTTCCATCTACAGTAGACCTGATAAATACGCCACTGTTCCCGTTGGCTTCCTGCTTAAACTCAAGAGTGATCTCAAAATCATCGTACTCTGCTTTTGTACCCAGATAACCATACCCCTTGTCAGGACCGCTTTCAGAAACAAGCAAGCCATCTTCTACATACCACTTTTCTGTACCATATATGGTCCACCCTGTAAGGTCTTTTCCATTAAATAATTTTTCTTTCTTTTGTGCAAAGGCAGAAACGGCCATCATCATGACCAAGCAGGCAACTATCGTCTTTTTCATAAGGTTCTTATCTTAATATTTTTATACCATACTTCACTTCCATGATCCTGAAGGGCTATCAGCCCTGATTTGGAAATAGCATAATCCGGAAAATCATCCCACTTCCCGCTGTTACGCTTTGTCTTCCAATCCTCTGAGTAAGGCACAAACTCCACCGTTTTCTTTCCATTTAACCAATATTCTGCCTTTTGGTTGGTAAAGAGTATCCTGGATACGTTCCATTCTCCTGCCGGCTTTACTACTCCTTCAAAATCCGGTGTATACATCGCATAATCAGCAGCCAGGGATTGCCAGTCCTCCAAGGGATCAGGGAAACTCAACTGATCGATCACTTGATATTCCGGACCGGTATAATAAGGAGCTGCATACTTTGGGTCTTCTACTACATGATAGAAAACCCCGCTGTTGCCACCGGGGGCAATCTTCCATGTAAACTCCATTTCAAATTCTTCAAACTCCATCGGAGCAAAGACGATATCCCCACCTACATCTCCCCCATCATGTCCCAAGCCCTTCAATGTCCCGTTTTCAACAGTCCAATTAGGAGGCAATGTATCCCCGTTAAAGGCCCTCCAGCCATCTGCACTCTGCCCGTCAAAAAGCAGCATCCAACCTTGGGCTTTTTCCTCTTCGGCAAGTGTGTTGTCAGGAATGACTTCTTTCTCCACAACTTCTTCCCCGCCAGTCTCTTCCGCAGACTTGGGTCCGCAGGACCACATGGCAATCATGAGTGCCACAATGGCAAATTTGGTATGTTTCATGTATGTATAATTTGATTCACAGCGGTCATTACCTGTCCCGAACTCGATTCGGGAGAATCTGGCATGTATTACAATCATCCCAGTGTTTGTCGCTTGCGCCATGCTCGATTTCATAGCTTATACAAGTTTCATAGATACTGGGTCCCACTTCATAAAACGGTCCTGGAAGTAGCTGTCATTGCATAGGAGTGCCGGTGCAGCAGCTCTAAAACCGAAAACAGGATCCTCAACAACCGTACCTCCTGTACGGATGGCATGGAACCAGTTCCCAAAGTGGTCGTAATGGGCGCCTTTCCAAGACCTTTCTGCAGCATATACTGTTTCCCGGGGAGGAAGAATCTTTGCCCTAACCTCTTCCTGTCCACCTCTCAATTTAGCCTGCTCCTTCAAGAAAGGATCATCACTCTCCGCATTCTGATTCAGTTTCACCACTACCTCTTCCCACTTCACATCCATCGAACCTTTCGTGCCCACTATCCTCAAATACGTGGTACCGCTGGTACCATCCACAAAATTGCAGCGCAAAGACAGGTTAAACCCGGGATGCTCCGGTGTTTCCGGATAATCAAACATGCCCAACAGCACATCAGGTA
The DNA here is from genome assembly GCA_048819475.1 of Algoriphagus sp. Taxonomy (GTDB): domain Bacteria; phylum Bacteroidota; class Bacteroidia; order Cytophagales; family Cyclobacteriaceae; genus Algoriphagus. The sequence goes on along the minus strand of JBMDXP010000052.1, from coordinate 7,808 downwards.
CTTCCCTGCCATCTTTCCAATAACGCAGTCCTCCCATGGAGGATACTTTGGTAGGCCCCTTGGAATTGGTGATGTAATGGAGACTGGAGAATAAATGGACAAAAAGATCTCCTGACATACCTGTACCATAATCCAGGTAATTTCTCCACCTGAAAAAGCGGAGTGGATCCCAATCCCTGTCCTTTGTATTGGAAATATACCGCTTCCAATCCACCGTATCGGGACTTCCATCTGCCGGCACATTGTATTGCCATGCTCCTTCCGGTGAATGCCTTGCCCAGAATCCTTCCGCATAAACCAGGTCCCCTATCATTCCTGACTCCAGAAGCTCTTTCGCCTTCTCATTGCCAAGGGATGATAACCCCTGGCTGCCTACCACCATGATCTTGCCGGATTTTTTCCAAGCGTTGATCACATCCATACCCTGGTCTACGGAATGCACCATAGGTTTTTCACAGTAGACATGCTTTCCAGCAGCAAGCGCATCAATCGAGATCTGCTTGTGCCAATGATCCGGGGCCCCTATTATCACAGCGTCTACATCTGATCTTTTCAGGATTTCTTTGTGATCTTTGGTCAGGAATAGATGGTCTCCCCATTTCTTCTTCGCTGATTCCAGCCGCCCATCATATAGATCGCATACCGCAACTAAAGACACATTGGAATGCTGCAGAGCTGTATTGGTGTCTTCTGTCCCCATGATGCCTGCACCGATCAACGCAAGTCTGATCGGAGCGTCAGCGGAGTCAGGTTCGTTTCTGCTCAAGTATTTTAGGTTTGGCTTTCCAGCTGCAAAAACTGAAGGCGCTACCGCTGCCGTACCGGCAGTAGCTCCCAGTTTTTTCAGAAAGTCCCGTCTGTTATTTTTCATGTCAAAAAGGGTTATTGGAATTTGATCTGCAAAAGTTAATTGAAAAATTTAAAAAAGTACTTTTAGAAAATAGAAATTTTCATGAGTGGTAGAAACACTGGTCATTATTCGTCTTTAATCCATCTTTTCAAAATAAGCTTTGGCATGTAACAATCTACTACCGTACCAAGAGAACATCTCACCATCTACTATTCTGATTTTTGCTCCAGGGAGCTCCTTCTTAAAAATACGGGTATGTTTTTCTTTGAACGGAAATGGTTCTGAGCTTAAAAGGACATATTCCGGTGCCATAGCCCTGAGTTCTTCCATCACTACCACAGGATACCTATCCTCTTTGATGAGGTTTTCAAAACCTGCCCTTACAAGCATTTCATCGATAAAGGTCCCCCCTCCCGCTACCATCATAGGATCGTTCCATATGAGGTATACTGCCGACCCTTTCTTTGGAACTGGATGACCAAAATCAGCCATCAGCTGTGTCTTGATACGGTTAGCCTCCAAGCTGGTACCTGTCAGGACTCCGATGTCCAGAATCATTCTTAGGCTGTCTTCAAAGGTAACAACGTCACTCATCCAAACCGGAAACTCTGAAGCCAACTTTTCTATCCCCACCTTCTCATTCTCTTCTTTATTGCCGATGATCAAATCCGGCTTCAAACCGGCTATCACTTCAAACCGGTAATTTTTTGTACCTCCTACGATGGTCTTTTTATTTCGTAATCCACTTGGATGTACACAGAATTTTGTCACACCCACCAACCTGTCCGCTACGCCCAACTCCACCAGCAACTCCGTCTGCGAGGGAACCAGGGAGACAATCCTTTCCGGGAGCTTTAAAAGAGTGACCTTGCGGTGAAGATGGTCTATATAATGCATGGTATTATTGCAAATCAACAAGGATATCGGAGTAAAATCATGGATGTCACCACAATACCCTTGTTGCTGTCAGCTGATATACTTGAAATCAAAAGAAGGGTCAAAATCAATCAAAAATCCATACATCAATTCAATGACCTGCTCCACATCTTGCTTACTTGCTGTCTCCACTGTAGTATGCATGTACTTCAGCGGCAAGGAAATCAAGGCAGAAGGTACCCCTTCATTGGAATAGGCAAATGCATCAGTATCCGTGCCCGTACTCCTGGAAGCTGCTGAGCGCTGGAATGGAATTTCTTTTTTCCGTGCTGTTGCGATGATCAAATCGAGAAGTTTCTTGTGTACAGAAGCACCATAGGTTAATACTGGGCCTTTACCTGCCACTTGCTCACCGCTGGTGATCTTACTGTACATTGGTGCCGTGGTGTCATGGCACACATCTGTAATGATCGCAGCATTGGGTTTGATTCTAGCCGCTATCATCTCTGCGCCTCTCAGCCCAATCTCCTCCTGCACAGCATTGACTACATACAACCCAAATGGGAGTTTCTTTTTAGATTCCTTTAACTTCCTTGCGACCTGGGCGATCATATAACCGCCGATTCTATTGTCCAAGGCACGACCGGAATAGAACTTGCCGTTGAGTTCTGTCAGTTCATCTTTGAATGTAACCACACACCCGACATGGATTCCCATCTCCTCCACTTCAGTCTTGGATCTGGCACCTACATCAATGAAGATATTGTCCAAAGTGGGAGCATCTTCCTTGCCGTCCTTTCTCACATGGATAGCAGGCCAGCCAAACACACCCGGTAATACTCCTTTATCTGTGTGAATATTGACCCGCATGGATGGGGCTATCATATGGTCCGACCCTCCGTTACGACGTACATAGATGTAGCCATCGGAATTGATATAGTTTACAAACCAGCTGATTTCATCGGCATGTGCTTCGATCACCACTTTATACTTTTCCTTAGGGTTGATGACCCCCACCGCTGTCCCATAGCTATCCGTAAAGTAGGTATCTACAAAAGGCTTTACATAATCCAGCCAGATTTGTTGGCCCGAAGCTTCGAACCCAGTAGGCGATGCATTATTAAGATAGGAGGTGAGAAAGTTGGTTTCGTCTGTATTCATAGATTAATGGTAAGCTTGTTCACTTGTTTAAAATGGATTCACTATAAAGGTATATTACCATGCTTTTTTCTGGGCAGTTTATCTACTTTGTTTTCCAGCATTTTAAAGCCTTTGATCAGTTTTTGGCGGGTTTCTGAAGGGACGATTACTTCATCTATAAATCCACGGTGGGCAGCTTTGTAGGGATTGGCAAATTTAGAGGTATAGTCTTCGACTTTCTCCTGAAGCTTGGCTTCCGGATCTTTGGATTCAGCGATTTCCTTTCTGAAAATAATCTCCGATGCACCTTTTGCTCCCATTACCGCTATCTCTGCAGTGGGCCAGGCAAAATTAAGATCGGCTCCAATATGCTTGGAGTTCATCACATCGTAAGCTCCTCCATATGCTTTTCTTGTAATTACTGTAATCCTTGGCACCGTGGCTTCAGAGAAGGCATAAAGCAATTTTGCCCCATTGGTGATGATCCCATTCCATTCCTGATCTGTTCCGGGCAGAAAACCGGGCACATCCACCAGTACCAGCAGGGGTATATTGAAGCTATCGCAGAACCGGACAAACCTTGCTGCTTTGATGGAAGCGTCATTGTCCAGAACTCCTGCCATGGATTGCGGCTGATTTCCCACTATACCGATACTCCGTCCTGCAATTCTCGCAAAGCCCACCACGATGTTATCCGCATAGTTTTCGTGTACTTCCAAAAAGCTGTCTGCATCCACTATGCCTTTTACGGCATCCCTCATGTCATAGGGATGGTTCGGGTTTTCAGGGATAAGCGTATCCAACATTTCGCGTCTTTCGTCCCCTTCTTCCGCGTAGGGGTAGCGCGGTGCTATTTCCTCACAGTTCTGAGGCATATAACTTAGGAGCTTCTTGATATGCTGTATACAAACCAACTCATTGGCGCAGGCAAAGTGGGTTACCCCGCTTTTTGTACTGTGGGTGGACGCCCCTCCGAGCTCCTCAGCAGTAACACTCTCCTGGGTTACAGTCTTCACCACGTTTGGTCCAGTCACAAACATGTAAGATGTGTTCTCTACCATCAGAATAAAGTCGGTGATCGCGGGAGAATAAACCGCACCACCCGCACAAGGTCCCATGATAGCAGAAATCTGCGGTACTACACCTGAAGCAAGTGTGTTCCGGTAAAAAATATCAGCATAGCCACCTAAGGAATTGACCCCTTCTTGGATACGGGCGCCACCGGAATCATTCAAACCTATTACTGGTGCACCATTTTTCATCGCCATATCCATGATCTTGCAGATCTTCTCCGCATGAGTCTCGGAAAGCGAGCCGCCAAAAACCGTAAAATCCTGGGAGAAAACATAGACCAGTCTGCCATTCACCTCCCCGTAGCCCGTCACTACCCCATCTCCGGGATAGTGCTCCTTATCCAGGCCGAAGTCTTTGGCCCGGTGCATCACAAACTTATCGATTTCCTGAAAAGTGCCCTCATCCAACAACAAGTCTATCCGTTCCCGCGCCGTGAGCTTGCCCTTTTTATGCTGTGCCGCTATCCTTGCTTCTCCACCCCCGAGAAGAGCCTCCTCATTTTTCTTTTTTAACAGGTTGATTTTTTCCTGATTTCCAGGCAAGGTATAGATGGGGTTATTCTGCTGATCCATTGAATTGTCTTTTTGCGTAGGTCAAATATAACAGGCTTTGCGAAGGGGGAAAACATAATCCTTCTCCCGCGCAGTTAAGAAGATGGGTTAAAATGCCTGGTCAGAAATCGCATTCAATTAAAAAAGCTTAATAGAGTGTTTTTCAAATAACTTTCTATATTCGCCCATCCAAAATTTTGGCAGCTTATGAGTATCCGAAAGGCAGCGGTGATAGATATGGGAACCAATACATTTCATTTGTTATTGGTGGAACTCGATGAATCTTCATTTAAGACAATCTACAAAGAAAAAATCCCAGTCAAAATCGGACAGGGTGGGATCAGTCAAAACCTCATCGCCCCTGATGCAAAAAAACGGGCGCTGCACACATTAAAGCATTTCAAAAACCTAATCGACGGCGAGCAAATCAGTCAAATTTTTGCTTTTGCCACAAGTGCCGTAAGAAGTGCAGAAAACGGCCCTGACTTTGTGCGGGAAGTAAAAGAAACTCTTGGGATTGACATCAATGTAATCTCCGGTAAAGAAGAAGCCCTTCTTATCTATGAAGGCATCAAGCTCTCGGGTTCGCTGAATGGCCAGACAGAGCTAATGATGGATATCGGAGGTGGATCTGTGGAGTTCATAATTGGAAACTCACAGGAAGTATTCTGGAAGGAAAGCTTCGAGATCGGAGGCCAGCGTCTCCTGGGTCTTTTCCATTACCATGACCCCATACTTCCTGAAGAGGTGGAAAGACTGGATGGCTATCTGGCTGAAAAACTTGAACCGCTGATCAAAGCCATAACCCAATATAAGCCCGTAAGCCTCGTGGGTGCTTCCGGTACATTTGACACCCTCACGGATATTTACTTTGAATCCATGCTTCAGTGCAAGCTTACACAGCATGTCTTCGAGCTCCCCGCTGCCGAATTTCAGAGGATTTTCAGGATGCTGCTTACCACTAACCGTGAAGAAAGGCTGGTAATCCCCGGCATGATACCGATGCGGGTAGATATGATTGTGGTTGCCTCCTGTCTGATTGAATATATTTTACGTTTTTTGCCGGTAAAATCCATCACCTGCTCACACTATGCTTTAAAAGAAGGTGCCATTGCCTCTCTTTTAAGACAAGAATTACCTGCCTGATCGGGATATCCCTGAAGCATCCTTTCTTATATTTGGCCAAAATTCATTTGCCATTCAATCCGCTTTAATCCATGAATTATTCTTACGAACAGCTTCGGACGTTTACTTTAGCCGTGCTTACCAAAATCGGTTGTCCGGAAGAGCAGGCAATCTCAGCCACCGAAGTATTACTGTCTGCTGATCTGCGGGGAGTGGACAGCCATGGAGTAGCGCGGCTGTCCGGCTATGTGAGACTTTGGGAAAAAGGAAGAATCAACACCTCACCTAACTTACGGGTAGTTCACGAAACCCCCTCCACCGCAGTAGTCGATGGGGACGGAGGATTAGGGCTTGTGGTTGCGCCCTTTGCTATGAAGGTGGCGATAGCAAAGGCTAAAAATGCCGGTACAGGCTGGGTATCTGTCAAGAACTCGAACCATTATGGAATTGCGGGATACCATGCTATGATGGCGTTGGAACACGACATGATCGGTATTTCACTGACCAATGCCAGTCCACTGGTAGCTCCCACTTTTTCCCAAGAGAGACTGTTGGGTACCAACCCTATCGCTGTAGCTATTCCGGCCAAAGAGCAACCGCCATTTGTAGCAGATCTTGCGACAACCACAGCTGCCAATGGAAAACTTGAAATCCTGCAACGGAAAGGGATGGACACCCCTACGGGCTGGGTACAGGACAAAGACGGTAACCCTACCACATCTGCCAATGGTGTCAAAGATGGAGGAGCCTTACTTCCATTGGGAGGAGACCGGGAGCATGGTTCTCATAAAGGTTATGCACTCGGATCGATAGTTGACATTTTATCCGCGGTTCTTTCCGGGGCTAATTATGGCCCTTGGGTGCCTCCTTTTGTAGCGTTCTTAGAGCCTGATCCCAACCCGGTAGGAGAAGGAATCGGGCACTTTTTCGGTGCGATGCGGGTGGATGCTTTTCGCCCTGCAGATGAGTTCAAGTCCCACATGGACAATTGGATCAGCAGATTCCGTGCTGCAAAACCCACTCCCGGAAACGAAAAAGTATTGATTCCTGGAGATCCCGAGCGGGAACTGGAATCCATCCGGATGAAAGATGGTATCCCCTTGCTTGAGCCAGTGATAAAGGATTTGACGGAACTGGGAGAACGCTTTGGGGTGAGCTTGTAATAGCTCAAAGATCACCCCCTCCCTAAGGAAGCATTGAAAGCTACCTGCTGTTTTGGCCTTTTAAACTCCCTCAATAACACCACGATGGAAAATCCCATCAAATCCTTATCTTGGATCAAAAGAAACATTAGTGCGTTTTCTCTTTTGACAAACTTCGCGAGTGCCCATCATTCGACCTAAGGATCAGGATGAATTAGAAAAAAGGATTTCATATCTGTATAGCCATGCCCCTCTCCCCGCTCACTTCCCGCCCATCATTTGAGGAAAACCCAAAACTTGCCAAAGCATCCCATCATCTCAAAACGCTTTTGACAGCCATTCAAGAAAAAGCGGTCCCGGATCATGTGGAGTCCCGGATCAATGAAATAGTGGCAGGTGTAAGTGATTTCCAAGGCCCTGATCCACAACTGCTCAAACAGATCACCGCCGCACAGGCAGCTATCCTAAAGCTGTTGGAAATCGAGCTGGGATTAGTCCCCAAAAATCATTTTCAATTACAGTGGCTGGCAATCGGAATGGCAGCCTTCGGTATTCCTTTCGGAATTGTTATTGGTATGGCATTAGGAAACATCGCCTTTTTGGGAATAGGCCTACCTATCGGAATAGCAATCGGCATTTCCATTGGTGCAGGTAAGGACAAAGAGGCTGCTGCAAATGGAAAGCAGCTGGACTGGTCAGCCAAATAACCCGTACAAGTCTCCCATCAGTCTGCGCCGCTATTCATTTTCTTCAGGAGATATACGCCTGCCCTAACTGGGATACCACTGGCTTTCTGAATTATTCTGCCCATTAAAAAAAAGGGGCTACTTAGGGCCTGCTGAAAAACGCCAGTAAAAAGATTGGAAGCCATAGTTTGAGTTATTAGACCATTTTTAAGGTAAGCTGTTTTTCAGCAAGTGCAAGCTTTTTGACCACAATAGCCCCTTATCCATGCACCGGAAAATCCAAAAACAGTATTTTTTTGAGCTAGCCTCAGCCCCACCATCTTCTTCGTTGCCCTCATTCGAAGTATAAGCATACATCATCATT
>JBMDXP010000051.1:0-31475 GCA_048819475.1 Algoriphagus sp. | reverse complement strand
AATCAAAACAGACGGCAAACTGATCTACTGGAAGAATGGTGATGATGTCATTTCCCTAAATGGCTCAGATCAATTCAATTTGGAGATTATTTCCGTTTTCTTCAAAAAGCTCGACTTTGGTGAGGAAGACGTAGTATCCAAGCTGTGGCCGATGGGAAAAGAACATGCCATCGTTATAGACCCAAGCAGGAAGTTCGGCCATCCTATCATTGATGGAAAGAATATCTATCCAGAGACTATTTTTGAGCATTTTCAGGCAGGTGATCCAGTCCCCTACATTGCCCATATTTATCAGATCACGGAGAAAGAAGCAGAGGATGCCATTGCATTTTGTAGGCATGCGGCATGATCCTCTTCACAGATGAAAATATCCCACCGCATTTAGCTCCTGGATTTCAGATGATCCAAGGTCCAGAATCTTTGAAAACGGGGATCCCATTAGAAGTCCAACATCTACCGGATTATTTCGGATATGGTAGCAAAGATCAAGACTGGATTCCTGAGATGGGAAAGTTAAAATCCTGTGTTATTACCAGAGACCTCCATCTCAATCGCCGCAAACATGAAATCTCATTGCTAAAAGAACATAATTTGGGTATATTCTTTCTGAAGGCCCAGACCAAAAAATCAGGTCTTAGCGTCTGGCAAATGGTGGAAATGCTAGCCCGTTCTTGGCCGGAAATAGCTAAACTTGCAGTAGAGGAAAATCGACCTTTTGGATATGAGGTGTTTATGAATGGGAGATTGAAAAAGATTTTTTAGAAATTAACTTATGGAGTTAAAAGAACTTAGACGGAAGATCGAGGATTCGCCAAATATCGAATGGTTAGTCAATGAGGTGCTCCCGTGTAGCCTTCCCATGGTTGATAGGTAGAGGAAATCCCCGCCATTCCCCCCTAAAATGTGGATAACTTTCCATTTTTCTCCAAAAAATATACCCTGTATAGGAGGACCGAGAGTTAAGAAACAGTCCGGGGGACTGTTTTAGCAAGGGGCCAGCTTGCGGGGTTGCTTTTTAAATCAAAATCCCTTTTCTTGCAATAACCTTTTAGTAGAAAATGAACAGCCAACTTTTAGCACACCTTCCGGGCTTAAATCCGGAAACCCACTTAATTCTGGATCAGATAGTAAAATGACAGCAGAGCCGATCGCCTCCTCTTCAGGGGAGAGCCTGTCCCGGATGAGCAAAGCGATATCGGGAGTTGGGGTGAGGTAGGAAAGCCAATTGCAAATTGGTGAGAATATTAGGGTGAAGTTACAAACTCACCCAGTGCCACGAGCGATGTGACTACACCGAGGGGGGGTGAGCTTGAAACTGGGAACAAAGTGAAAACTCGAAAATCCTCACTTGATGTGTCATCCATTTATTTGAACGCCTTAGAAATTCAAAAATGAACAGAGCACACACACAAAATCTAGACTGCATTAAAACGCAGTTTAGCCAAAACGTTTTCAGTAATTTGTGACAGAGAAAACGTATGACAAGTCCATGAAAGCATTTGTAATTTTTCCGACCATTTGTGTTTTCTTACTGACGATGACATTATTATCGTTGGGAGCACAAAAGAAACAGAGGATAGTGTTGCTCTGGTCAGTTATGCTGACAATTCTATTTGGTGGGCTCATGCTATGGTTTTCCGTGGATGCATTTGTATTTCTTTACTACTTAAATTTCATCGGGATAGTGATCAGTATTCCGTGCCTGACATATTGGGCAATGCGACTTCTAAGCAAAATTCTGGATAGAAGAATAAATTGGATCGGAGTATTGGGACTAGGCATTCTTTCAACCGTGGTGACAGTTGGGATAGCGGGGTTTTTAATCTTCATTTCGTTTTTGTACAATCCAATGGATCCTCCTATAAATAAACAAACAATTGAAAAGAAGGAGACAAATACCCAGACGCTGATAAAGCATATAAATCACTCTTTCATCGATTCTCGTACCTATCTACTGATAGAGCTGATCCGTGACCGTCCGCCTCCAAACTCTAGGCAATTTCCTCTAAAATGTGGGCAACTTTCTGGTTCTTACCTAAAAAACACCCTGTACAGGAGGATCGAGCGTAAAGAAAATGTCCTGTAGGGCTGAGCGTCAATAAAAAGTCCAGTGGACTTTTTTAGCGAGGAGCCAGGGTTCGGGTGGCTTTAGCGAAGGAGACAGACTGCGGGCTGGGATCGTATCATTTTATTCCTTTTCTTGCAGATAGATTTTAGTTTTTGAAATCGAAGATCCCGATATGCGAAGCGATTCGGGAACAACCAACCTGCTTCTTACCCTTAATCTCCATCTGGAGCAGGATCGATCGCCTTCTCCTAAAGGAGAAGGAGGGGATGAGGTAGTTCCAGATGCTCAAGGAAATCTGCTGCTGGAAGTAGTTACTGTTGGCAGCATGATGGATAGAAAGCGATTTAACCAATTGCAAATTGGTAAGTATATTAGGATGAAGTTACAAACTCACCCAGCGTCCCATTGAACTTCAGAGGTACTGAGAAGAACTACACCCAGACGGGGAAGTCTAATTAAGGTTTACCATACTGGCTTTATTTGGAAAATCACAGAAATAGTCCTCTTCCGAAACCGAAACTGAATTCTTTAAAATGGACATGCTTCGAGAAATGGTTTTCATCGGTGAAATTGCGTTGCAATCAAAAATTGCTCAAAGGGCAGCTGAACGTCTATACGCCACTGACAACAATTTCGACCACACCGAAGTATGGTGCTCCATTCAATCTATTCTCGTTGCAGCGGGAAACGTTTCCAAGATTCTTTGGCCCAATGCTAAATATAAAACTCGCGGAGAACGTTTGCGAAAAGTGCTCAATGTGGAGAACAGTAATATTATTTCTTCCCGCAAGTTTAGAAATCATTTCGAGCACTACGATGAGCGTATAGATGAATGGTTTAAAGATAATTCTAGTGCTGTTTACGCTGATTTAGGGATGAACTCCTCGCTGAGGAACAGGTTACCAACTAGGGATCATCGAGGGTACAATTCATTTAACAACACCTTGGTTTTTCGTGGCGAAACACTGGATTTGGGCGAATTATTGAAAGCTTTGAATGAAATACTGGATAGTTGTAAGCAGTTTGTTCTGGTTTGAAGACTAAGCTTAGAAGTAAACAATCGAATTCCTGATTAGCAATAAGTCAATTTGAAATTCGAACTTGATGCATATACTATGTAAACCCTAATTGCCTTTGCAGCTTCTCATTTTTGACCTATAATCTCCACTTTCAGCAGAGACAATCACCCTCCTAAAGGAGAGAGCCTGTCCAGTAGTACAGCATATCGGGACAGGGGTGAGGTGGAATTACAAATCCCACCCAGTGCCACGAGCGATATAAATACCCCCAGATTGGGTTTAACAATGTAAAAGACTGACCGATACATCATATCAGTCAGCCTAAGGTAATTAAGTTGTGTGACAGGCAGGACTGCAAAATTTGCAACCATTGCTTTTCCAGAAAATTGTTTTGGCTTTAGCTACAGCAGTAGCACAAGTAGAATGGTAACCTAGATCCCGATAATTACTTGGGAAATAGTTGCATCCTGTTTGATGAACTTCATGGTCCCCATTGGATTGGGCGACATTGTTTACTACGAAATTTGGCATTTTAGTTTGGTTTTAGTGAATTGTAAACATATGGTAAACCCTTTAATATTTGGGAGTTATGCCATGATATATAGATTGTTTTGACATTAATTGGCAGACAAATAGTCTTTTTGCAGCTAGAACCTAGAAGTTGGATATTCCGGAGCATATTGACCTCCTCTGATCGATGGTTTTTGTTTTTTAGCTATAATCCCTTGCTGAAAAACCTAAATCGCTGAGCCAGATAAAGCAAACGACACTACTTCACAGACATGGAAAAGAAACCAAACCCATCACCCGCATTCCATCCCCAAATCCCGGAAACTCCCCGTCATCACCCCTAAAATGTGGATAACTTTCTCGCTTTCACCAAAAAAAATACCCTGTATAGGGTATGGATTTTTAAATCGAAATTACTTTTCTTGCAGATAGATTTTAGTTTTTGAGAACGACCAGCCTACTTCTTACCCTTAATCTCCGTATGGAGCAGGATCAAGCTCCTCCTCCTAAAGGGGGAGGTTGGGAGGGGGTAGAGCAGCCAACTTTTAGCACCCATCCGGCCTTAAATCCGGAAATTATCAAATTGTTACCTGTACAGAGATATTTTACCATGACTAATTTCCATCTAACCTCATCAAGAGCTCTTGAATCTCTGGTATCATGCAATATATTGCCATTTTTAAAAAAAATATAGAAATAATGCATAAAGATAAACCTAGTAGAATTTTTAAACTAACTTCTCACACAGAAAGAGAATATAGCTTATATAACGGAAGTCTTTTTACAAAAAAAATTTTTGGAGATGCTGATGCAAAAATTGAATGGAATTTAAACAGTTTAGATTCGTTTAATACATTTGTTCACACCGAAAGTTATGAATCATTCAAAGATAATTCGGCATTATTTATATTAGGAAGAAGAGGAACTGGTAAAACAGCGATGATGCGAATGTTGGATTATGAAATTCATAATAATAAAACTAATTTTTATAATTACTCCAAAATTATTAATCAAGAAGATATTTATCCAAAATTAACACGAGCTTTAAGAGGAGATTCATTTTCTAAATTAAATAGGGATGAAATACGAGATATTGTTAAAGAACAATGGAATTGGATAATTTATACAACAGCTATGGTGGCCATTTCCCAGAAAGATGAAATTGGAAAAAATGAAGAATTGAAACCAATGTATGATTTTTTAAAGCAGCAAAAGCTATTGCCTGAAAATGATATATTCCCTGAAACCCCATTGCATAAAGCAATTAAAACGTTGGAGGATGAATTAGTTAATATTGATTACAATCCATTAAAAGTAGGACTCGCAATAACTAAGACAATTAGAAAATTAGCTACCGTTTCTTATAAGGAAGCGATTAAAGCAACTTCATCGTTTTTAAACAAAATAAATAAGAAAGTTGTGGTTTTAATCGATTCAAAGGAAACTTATCTATATGATGATATGGTTTCAGATTCAGTCACCTCAGCATTGATGGATTGCGTCTTAGATACTTACTCAAACTCCTACAAAACAAAAATATTTGCTAAAGTTGCTTTCCCTTCAGAAATGTATCCTCATTTCACTCCTGAAAATAAAGGTAAAACCTTAGGAAAGACCTATTTTATAATGTGGAGATATAAAGATATTGTTAATTTAATAGCAAAACGTTATTATAAGATAGTTTCCGAACATAGTGAATCTTCACTAAATGGGTTTAAGTATAAAGATTTTGAAGATTTTACTAAATCAAAGGAATTTTTAAAAACTTATTTCCCAGATTCAATTACAACATATAACGGTGTAAATTTTGAATGTATTCCTTATATTATTAGACATACTCAAAAAAAACCACGGCAAATTATACAAATATTCAATATTATTCTGAGTTTGGCAAAAATAAATAATATTTTATATAGTAGACTCACAAAAAATGTTATTAGAGAAGGTACTAACCTTAAGTTAGAATTGCTAACAGAAGAAGCTTTCGACATGTATTCAAGAATTTTTCCTTTTGCAAAGGATATTGTTAGAAAAGTTTTTACTAATTCAAATAATATATTGAAGCTAAGTGATATACATGTTAATCTTAAACAAGCAGCAGGTCTATTATCGAGAGGTAATCTTGCAAGAGAAAAGGCAGAAAGACTTTTTCTGGAATGTGGCTTAATTGGTATAGTTAGAAATGAAAGAAATTTAGATAGCAAAAGTAAAAAAACTATAATCACAGCTATGTTTGAATATCAAATTAAAGATATTATGGCTATAACAAATAAGGATTTTCTTGTTATTCATCCAATGTTCTATCAACCATTAGGAATATTGGCTGATGAAAATTCACTCGTGTATCCAATGCCTACTGAAGATGAAATGGAAGAAATGGAACATATTAAATGATGTCTCTCTAAAAGAATACCATTTACAAATTTAAATTTTCTTCATGTTCGTGATAAATTAGAATGAATTAGTAGTCCTTCAGGATCCAATGACTCATTTTTTGTTTTTCGATTTAAAGATATAGAGAAGCAGATATTTCTTTGTAAAATCTACAAAACACTGCACTTCCTCTCATTTCCAAAAAAAAAATACCCTATATGGGGTATTTTTTATGTCCATATATTCCCGTTATTACATCCCATAAAATTGCAATAAACCCATACCTTTTATTAAGAATGCGCTACAGTTCTTTCTCTTTACAGCCTTCTTTCTACTTGCCACCCAGCTTCATGCGCAGACCGTCTTCATCACGAAGACAGGAGCGAGGTATCACAAAGGATCCTGCCTCTACGCCAAAACAGGCTGGGCTTCGGATCTGGCAGCAGCCAAAAAGAAAGGCTTGACTGCTTGCTTGGTATGCAAGCCTTCCAGTACTGAAACGGGTGAAGCCAAACCAATTCCGCTAGCATCAGAACCAAAGAAGATAGAACCAAGCAAGGAAACCAAGCCAGCTCAGGCAACTTCCTCCCAATGCAGCGCCACCACCAAAGCCGGATCCAGATGCTCACGGAAATCAGCTGCCGGAAGTAGTTATTGCTGGCAGCATGAGGGATAAAAAGAGATATGACCAATTACAAATTGGTAAGGATATGAGGGTTGAATTACAAATTCAACCCAGTGCCAAGAGCGATGTGACTACACCGAGCGGGGTTTTTTCCCATAAAATGTGGATAACTTCCCATTTTTCACCAAAAAATATACCCTATACATGGTATGGATTTTAGTTTGAAATCCCTTTTCTTGCAATAACCTTTTAGTAGAAGACGAACAACCAACTTTTATCGCCCATCCGGGCATAAATCCGGAAACCATCAAACACCTTGTGATTCTGATATCTTGATGATAATACAAGCGCCTTCTCTCTTCAGGAGAGCTTGGCTCGATCAGCAAAGACTTGCACGTACCACAAGAAAAATGACATGAACTAAAACAGATAAATAATTCCCAATCCAAAAACCGAACGCAAGAACTCCCGAGAAGCATATAAAATTAAACAGAATGACCTTAGCGAACGACGACTTCGTTTAAAACTCTTTATGATAGTCAGAATGGAAAAAATATCTGTGCTAAACATCAACGACAATAGATTTTAAATAGTACCAAGAAGAAATATAATTACATTATGATTAATTTATACATTGATGAAAGTGGAAATACTGGTGAGACGTTAAGTAAAGACTCCAAATTTAATTTTATTGACCAGCCTTATTATGTTTTGGCAGGATTACTTTTAGATGAAAATTCTCAAATCGATTTATCTGCTTTTGTTAATTCTCAAATACAAAAACATAGAATCCAAAGAAATGAATTAAAAGCAAAAAAAATATATGAAAGTAAACCTAATTTCATAGCGGAATTAGTTGACTATATCGTAATAAATGAAATTCCATTTTTTATTGAATTAATGGACAAACATTTTTATTTGCACGTTCAGCTTGTTGAGTATTTTATATTACCATATTATTCTTTACCAATCAACGATGAAAATATTTCCAGCAAAAGATTCCTCGCTTCAACACTTGGGCAATATTTGAATGAAAGTATTTATCAGAGCTTTATTGATGCAATTAAAGTGAATACAAGGGAATCACTTGAAAATTTCTATGATATCTTAATAACTCACTTTGAGAGAGCTGGACATGATGAAATAAAAGTTAATGTAGAACAAACGAAAATTGACTATTTAGAGCGGAAGGAAGAAGATCCCGATATGGCATTAAAGGAATTTTTTCCAATACCTGATAAGAATCCAAATAATAGACGTATTCATTTACTCCCGAATTTCAATGCTTTTACCAATTTAGTAGCAAGGACACAAAAATACGTTGACGATAAGTTAATTAATAAAGTTTTTGAAATAATTCATGATGAGCAAAAACAGTTTGATGTGATTTTTCAAAGTGCATTGGACCAAATGAAAAACGTTGAAACTGATAAATTATTCAAAATGACCCATATCACAGAGAAGGGAAGATTTAATATTGAAAGCAGCATTAAACTGAATTTTAAAGATTCCAAAACGGACATTCTTATTCAAGTTTCTGATCTAATAGCTGGAGTGATAATGAGGTTCTGGGCTGATTTCATAGGTGAAAATGAAGCAAAAACAATAGCGTACTTACCGATAATTAAAAAACTACATTATCCTTTTAACAAAGCAACTGTTGGTATAAATTATGTTGTGCCAGACTTCGATCATACTCAGATTATAGCGAGAATCATGAACACTTGACTGAAAAGAAGTGTATTCGACTAACGGTATATTTGCGATAATCGAACATTCGAGCTCCGAAGATAGTTTTCTGGCAGCCGAAAGCTTTGTGTTCCGCATCAACATTTGTGGTAAAATTCCGCCCATTGAAAATCTATATAAAATTTTTACTAGATTTGAAAATAAAATAAATGGTTGAGTCAATTAAACATTTTTTTAGTTTACTATTTGATAATTCAAAATCTTGGACGTTTAGAGCTTCTGCAGGGATTTCTATTATAGGGTTTCTTGTACTTACTGATATAATTTTAAACTTTACTTATTATCTCCATACTAGTAATAAAATAATTCAATTAGAGAAAATACAAATTATTAAGAAAGAATATGTTTCTGACTCTTTAAAACTTGAAACGATTATTTCTCTTGAAGATAAAATACTTTACAAAGAACATTACACAGAATTTTTGTCTCGGAATTTATCAAGCATTTCTTTTGGATCAGAAATAATAGAGCAAAACATAAATCGTGATACATACGAAGTAATATCAACTAGTAATCGCAGTAGGTCTTTATTTTGGATGGCTTTTTCATCAAATTACTTGTTGGCTATAATTTTGCCTTTCTTGATTTTTCTTCCGCTTTACAATAAAGAAACGCGAACAGGAACTGGGGTTTTAGGTTGGTTTGCTTCATTGATAATGATTGGAGCAATAGGAAGTTTAGTGACTTGGATTTCATATCAAATACCGTTAATTTTGAATAATCCAATTTGGAATTACGTTCTGAATTTTTTGATACATACATTATTTTGGTTTTTAATTATTATACTTGGTAATAAAAATAAACAGACAAAAAAAGCATAAAAAACCTATGAGCTACAACTAAGCTTTCGCTTCCTGCGAAACGCGGATAAAGAAAACACTGTAGTACTGCTTATCCTGATTCTTTAGAGGGCAAACGAGAGGTTCCTTTGGGAATTGCGTTAGGATTTAAAGGATCAAGAGATACACTGCCAATTACAAATTAGTAATCGTGCTAG
This sequence comes from Algoriphagus sp., assembly GCA_048819475.1. GTDB lineage: Bacteria > Bacteroidota > Bacteroidia > Cytophagales > Cyclobacteriaceae > Algoriphagus. The sequence continues at coordinate 22,134 of JBMDXP010000051.1, read as the reverse complement.
GGTGGAATTACAAAATCTACTCTGTATGAAATTGACATGACCAAACCTAAAGGGAGTATCCGTCAAAAAAGCAGTCAAACAAACCGTAAACTTCCTTTGACAGTAGTTGTCGGGCTTATGACATGGGTTGAGGTTTTATGATTTTTAGGTAGTTAACTTGCCGAATCAAACTTCCCTAAACTTCAATTTTCACTTATGGACTTGCAAAAATTCTTTCAAGAAGGACTGGCTCATGACCTGATCATGGCAGAAAGGCACTATTTCGTTTACAGGACGATAGGAGAGCATGCGTATCTAATTAACCCTGCCAAAGAGAGTATTGAAATGAGCGTCTTGAATTACATGCAGGAACCTGCCATGAATATGGCAATCATTAGCCTCTCGAAAATATATGATAGAAAGAGTAGAAATGGAGCCTTTCAGGTCAGGTCTCTGGATTCTTTAATGGATCTGGAAAACCGGATAGAAGCGAACTTCCCATATAGCTTAGAATACTTTGAAGCTTTTGAGAAACTTGAAAAACTCGTACAAATTCCATTTGGGAGTAAAGTTATAACCACCAAAAAGGAGTTATTCGACTATTTCAAAGCCATCTTGGCATCTCAGTTGGTAAAATCCAAAGTGGATCACCTGAAAATTGTTCGGGACAAATACATCGTCCATAATGAGCACTTGGATGAAGTACCCTATATTCCGGATTTCTGGGAGGAAATATCATTCCTTCATGATTTAGGAAAGCTAATATCTTCGATTGTTGGGTTTATTTTTCTTAAAGCAGAGTATATCAATATTAATGAAGAGGGTCCGAATCGGATACACTATATGGTTTCTACTGATTTCCATTGGTTGATCACAATGATCAAAAAAGTAGTTGGAAAAGAGAAATTTGTTCAGTGGTGGGAAGATTAATCCGTGAGAACAATTGAAAAAGGCCATCCGCTAAGATGACCTTTAACATTAGATGTGGTCCTTTAGCGAAGAATTTTTGCAGATAACATTATTTCATGCTGCTGCTCCACCGGATTTTACAACGAAGATTCCGTCGTCTTCGTCCATCACGGTTTGCAAATGATTTCTGATTTCCGTTGCACTTCTCTCAGATACTACAGCCCAGCAAGACTCGAGAATTTTTGCATATGTTCCGTATGATCTTATCGCATCATAAAGACTTTCATAATCTCTTGATTTTCTCAAATCGTAGTTAATAATATAACAATTTGCCATTGCTTTTCTATTTCCCTTCTCAACAAAGCAGGTGAGATTTCATGTCCTGCTATTCGAATTTTGTATTAGGAAAATATGGTTGATCAAGTCATGTAGTTCAAAATACGGGTATTCAAATACGAAAAACCAAAAATGAGCTGTCAACACTTAGGTCAAGTATAATTCTGTGCCTGAATAGTGTAATTCTTGTCTTTGCCTATTGAAGTAACTGTCAAATTGGCATTATTTGTAATAAATAATTATTGAAGTTAAAATATCCAGTTAAATATTTGGTTCAACGTGGCGAGTATTTACTTCCTCATCCTCACGCCACTTTTATTCAAACCACCAACTATTCCATGTTTTTCCCTCAATGCTGAAACTATATATTCGTCTTCAGCTGTACAGTGAGGACCAAGTGTGATTTCCATATTCGTAATTGAGGTGGGATCAAGGGTGACAAAAAAATCTTTGATAGGAGATTCCCATTCGGCTTGGATATACTTCATTAACGAATTAGTCATTGATTCATGGATGTTTTTATCATAGAGATTGATTTCTTTGTCCATTGGGCTTATGAATAAGACAAACCGAAACTCCTTTTGAAATGCCCAACGCTCATGTTTGTATAGTCCGAATTCCAATGGACTGATAACCAATTCTGCATGACCCGGTTTTGTCGGTTTTTCTCGATAATGGTTAGAATACTTTGCTTTTAAATTGTCTTCAGAAAGATAGATTACCTCTTTGCTGAATGCTTTTCTAACATCGCTATGTGACAAAGACAGATTAAAAGGAGGGAGAATGAAATGCCTTTTTCCATAGATTTCATGGATGTCGAATGGTGAATAATATTCTTTTTCATCGTATCTAACATCCATTAATCCGGTATCCCATTTTTTACAGTCCACTTTTCTCCATGGATAATCTGGAATCCCTATTCTTACACCCCGCGTACTGGCATACATTTTCCATAACGGAATGTTTTCAATGGGGTCAGTAGTCCAGCAGCTTACAAAAATCAGCTGGGCAAGGCTCTTTTTTACAAATAGCTCTCCCTCCAGTTCATCATCCACGGCGTTGAGATTATTAAACCGTATTTTGCCGGATTCCAGAATAAGCCTTAAGGTGTCAATACTGGTATAATGATAAATCATAGTGTATTTGCTTGAAAAGCGGCAGGTAGTATTTAACTATGTTCTGGCCTATCCGCCGTTTTTAATATTTAATACCGGCAATTTTCGTCATATTAATTTGACTAAAAAAACCTCTTTTGAAGCCAATGAAGCTGGTTTTCGTCGTGATTTCCTGGTTTATTATGTCATTGTACGAACAACATTTTCCAGAGAAACCCTTTTAGAGCCCTTCAATAGAAATATCATTTTTATCTTTAGGAAACAAAACAAACAATGTTAGCATACTCTTAATTAAAACCGCTGTAGGTTAGCAAAATCAGAGATTGAATCGGTCTGAAAATGTTTAAAACTTGTTTAGAACTCATTTTTACCCATTATGCTTTTGGCATATGTTTGTGAAGTAGAAAAGTGATTTATCACCCGAAAAAATGGAAAGTGTACCACTTACCATCGCCTTCCTTCAGCTAGTAGCTGAACTTGCGCGAACCTGGAGAGAAATCATGCAGCCTGACCTTATGGTAAGGCCAAGCTGTAATTCTTAAAAGGAGACTCAGGATTACTAGAATCCTAACGAATGTCGACCCAAACTTCTAGTGTTTGGAATTGGTAGATCCTCCCGTTGCAGCGGGGGGATTTTTTTTCGACATTCAAAAGTGAAAATATTTTTCTGAGAAGTAAAGGAAAAATTTAAGTATTAAGAAACCCTGATTCATTAAGCAATCCTTTGATCCAGCTCACTTTTTAAAAATAATTCTGCTTTCATCACTTTCAAATCTCAATTATTGACAGCCTGTTTTCCCGCATTTAACCAAAATATACCCTGTACAGGGTATGTTTTTTGAAAATTTAAATCCGTTTATTGTAGTTCCTTACCACAACGGAAAACAGCCAACTTTATAGCACGGTTTTGCCTAGTAAAATCCTGAAGAGAATTGACGACTTTTGGGAATTCTCCATCATGACAATTTAGGAAGAGAAGGTAAAACTTTTCAAATTTGAAAATATGCTTCAAAAACCGCTGAAGCCAATTTTATAATTAATGAGTAAGCTGAATTACATCGATTTATTTGCAGGGGCCGGTGGGCTTTCCGAAGGATTCAAACGGGCAGGTTTTGAACCAATTGCCCATGTGGAAATGATGGAGGCAGCATGCTACACCATGAGGACTAGAAGCGCCTTCTATTATCTGAAAGAAAATGGCTTGGAGTCCAAATATCATTCATACTTGAAAGATTTCATTACCAGAGATCAATTGTATGAGGATATTCCAAAAGAGATTCTGGATGCGGTAATTCACGCACCTATAGGCAAGGAGACAAATGATGTCATTTTTCAGCAGATCGATAAAAATCTGAATGGCACTAAAGAAGTCGACTTGATTATTGGTGGTCCTCCATGCCAAGCCTATTCCTTAGTAGGGAGAGCCAGGTCGGAGAATAACATGAAGAGTGACCCTAGAAATTACCTCTATGTGCAGTATGCGGAGTATTTACAGCGGTACCAGCCCAAACTGTTCGTGTTTGAGAATGTAATCGGACTCAAATCAGCAGGGGATGGGGTCTATCTAAAAAACATGGAGAAGCTATTCAATAGAAAAGGTTACGCTATTGAACAGTTCACAGTAAATGCTAGACAATTCGGTGTATTGCAGAATAGAAGAAGAGTTATAATCATAGGCTGGAAAATGGACTTTATTCCAAACCTCCCTGATTTGGAAAGTTATGCCACCGAAATTAAAACCCAAGTGGGAAGACTGTTTGATGATTTGCCTGAACTGCAAGCAGGAGAGGGAGTGGAGAAGTTTCGCAGGTATGAAAAGAAAGCTGATGAATACCTCTACAATTCCCATATCAGGAATGGTATAGATATCGTGACGCAGCATGTAGCTAGGCCACACACTGCTCAGGATCTGGAAATTTATAGGATTGCCGTAGATAAATGGAAAAACAAGAATGAGAGACTAAGCTATATAGACCTGCCTGAACGCTTGCAAACCCATAAAAACAGGGAATCCTTTTTCGACCGATTCAAAGTTGTGGCTGATAACCTAGAGTATTCTCAAACAGTAGTGGCACATATCGCCAAGGATGGCCATTATTACATTCATCCTGACTTGGCACAAAACAGATCTCTTACCGTACGGGAAGCGGCCAGGCTTCAGTCTTTCCCTGATGATTTTTATTTCGAAGGAGCTTCAACAAGAGGACAAAGAACGGCAGCTTTCATGCAGATTGGTAATGCTGTTCCGCCTTTGATGGCCAACAAAATAGCAGGAATATTAAAAAACACTATATGAGCGATATTTTAACACTTAAGTTTGATCCAAATACTATTGAGCATTTAGGAATATCTTTATATTCTAAATTACCAAGTGTTCTTTCTGAGTTAGTTTCTAATTCTTGGGATGCAGATGCAGAAAATGTAATTATTAAATTTTCTGACATTTCTGGGATAAAAGAAATTGTTTATACTGACAATGGTATTGGGATGACTTTTGATGAATTGAATTATAAGTTTTTGCTAATAGGTAGAAATAGAAGAAAAGATCAATCGGAAGAAAAGGAGACAAAAAAAGGCAGGAAAGTGATAGGGAAGAAGGGGCTTGGAAAACTTTCTGTGTTTGGGATTTGCAATGTAATAGAGGTTAAATCTGTGAAAGATGGTGTTTTGAATCATTTTAAGATGAATCTGGAAGATATAAAAAATTCATCAACAGGTTCCTACAACCCAGAGCTATTAGCTAGTAAAAATACTCCTACATCAGAACCAAATGGGACATTATTGCATTTAAAGTCTATAAGAAGAAAATCAGGTTTTAATCTTGAAGATCTTTCGATTAGCCTTTCTAAAAAGTTTATGATTTTTGACGAACTATCTTTAAAATTATATTTAAATGATGGTAATGAAACACTTGTTACAAATGAGCTTAAATTTAGTTCATTTGAAGAACAGTTTAGATGGGATTTTCCAAATGAATTTGAAGAGAATTATGGATTTAAGAATGAAATAAAAGGCTTTATAATTACCACTAAAACTCCAATAAAAGATACTGAGATGTCTGGTATTTATTTAGTTTCCAGAGGAAAAATAGTAAATACCGCTAGTTTTTATGGATTAAGAGATAATGATCAATTTCATTCATATGTTACGGGCTATTTAGATGTTGATTTTATTGATGATTTCGAAGAAGATGTAATCTCTACCGACAGACACTCATTGAATTGGGAAAATGATGAAACTAAGGAGTTGCAAAAATATCTTCAAAGTGTAATTAGAAAAATTGGGAGCGACTGGAAAAAAAGGAGATCTGATGTAAAGAGAGAGGATATTAAGAGGGAAACATTACTAGATATTGAAAAATGGCAAATTGAACTCCCTAAGTATGAGAGAGATTTGAGTGAGAGGATTATCAATCCTATTCTAAGTAATCCAAGAATTGAAACCGATAAGTCTAGTGAAATAATAAAAAATGTAATAGATAAGTTTAATAACCAAACATTTAAGGAATATGCTGATAAAATTTCAGAGATTTCCAGTGAAAGCCAGTTGCCAGAGTTCTTATCTTTAATTGATGATTGGAAAGCTATTGAATCAAAGCAGTTTAGGGATATTTCCTATTCTAGAGTTGAGGTTATAAAACAATTCGAAGAATATCTAGATACTGACACAAAGGAAGTTCCTACATTACATAATTTTTTAAAGAAATTTTCATGGTTGTTAGATCCGCGTATATTAGAGTTTAGAGATGAGGTTAAGTATTCTCAATTGTTAAAAGAAACATTTCCAGATGAAGATCTAGGTGATATAGATAGAAGGATAGATTTTCTATGTAGTAATGCTTTAGGGGAAATATTATATGTTATTGAAATTAAAAGAAGTAATTTTGAGATTAATCATAAAGCTTTAGAACAAGCTTATGATTATCAATCATTTTTAAAGGAAAAATATGCTTCTCAAACTGGGTTCTCTAAAGTAGTATGTTTTATCGTAGGCGGGAGAAAATCTACAGAAAGAAAATTTAAGGATAAAGAAAAAACATATATTAATTCCGGAGAAGTGTTTGTTAAGACTTATATAGAGCTTTTAGAACAATCTAAGGAATATCATAAGGATTTTATTGAAGCTTATGATTCCTTTAACATTAAGTAATATTCAACAAATTTTTGTTTAGTGAAAAGTTATCAGATTTTTGATGAGAATGGCAAAGGATACACAAGAGTATTTTCAATGGAGAACATAGAAAAGGTGAATCCTATTGATTATTTTAGAGAGTATGAATTTTTTAAAAGAAAATTATTGTATAGAGACATTTTAAGATCATCTAATCCCGGCTTAAATGCTTTGATTTCCGATGACTTTTTGGAAAGATATATTCTGAATGAAGATTTTGAAGGATTTTTTGAACAATTTTTTGATAAAGAATTGTCGGAGAAATTCATTAAAATTTTAGATACTCCTAGGAAGAAAGATCAGTTATTACTCTTGAAAGGACTGGACTTAACTCCAAAAAAACTACATACTTGGATAATAAGGGCTTTCAAAGAAAGAGGATTCTTGTTTTCTAGATATCTTTTTGAAATTCTCCCGAAAGGTTTGGAAGGTAAAAAGTTGCCTCAATTAGTTCGTCTGAAGGATGGTGAGACAATAGAAAAGAGCGGTGAGACTGAATTATCTGAGGGGGAGCTAAAGAATTTAATCAAACACAGGAAAGTTATCATTGCGAATTTTTTAGAAAACGGAGAAGTCTGGCATTGTATTTTTAGCACATATAAAGGTTTATTTGGTGAGGAGAATTATAAAAATGGCCAACCGCATTTTCATTATATTTCTAGTTCATTTGGTGTTAAAAGAGATGATTTTATCAATAGTTTAGAATCTGGAGATTATAAATCAACAAGTGTACATGTTGATTTATTTGGTTACAGGGATGATGAGAAGAGCTAGAAAATATTTGAACCCATCATAGGGAGAGTGAGGTGGCATTCCCATCACATGAACAATACTACCCTTAATATATTTCATTTAGCATTTTGTCTCAATTCAGCTGCGCCCATCATCGTCTTTAAATCTGTGCTTATAAAAAAATCCTTCACCAATTCTTGGAGAAAATCACGATAATCTGTAAAAACTGATTCAATGAACTTTATGCTGAGGCTTTCTGTGTTCAGATCCTCATGTGTTTTTGGGTGAGTGATTTTGTCCCTCCAATTTTTCAATATCCAAAAGTTTTTGATTTTAGAATCTCTATACCTGCTAAGAGCCTCCGTTCTATCCCAAGTGGTATATACTTGTTTGATAGTGGATTTGAATTTGGTTTCAAAGTCATTCTTGTCATTATAATTTGGGTAGGGATCTATTTATTTAGGTGGTATATTTCACTTTCGACTAGTGAAAAAATCCTTATGATAATATTCCTTTTTAGCCCATTTATTTTTTCGGAATCATCTAAGTCATCACTAAATGTAAAAAGTGATTCAATATCTTTTCTGGTAAAATTGTGGGTTTTGGAAAAAGTTGAAAAGGCTCTTGATGCCTCTGTGTACTGTTCTAAAGCTGAAGTAAACTTCCCCATAGATAGTCAATTATTTAAGAGCCTTTAAGATTTTTAGAAAATATGAGGAGCGACAATACATTTCAAACCACCCTCTGCCACTCCTCAGTAATCACATACCTCTAAAAAGGCTATTCAGGCTTTTCAGAATCATCTAAAGTATTGAGGAACTCTTCTGGTATCTCTATGCCATCAAAAAATTTTTGAACATTCATGTCATTATATTTAAAAATGACTTTAATCAAGGAAGAAATTTGCATATCCTTTGTTCCGGCTTCGTATTTGCCGTATTGAGTTCTGTTAAGGCCCTTATCAGTAGTGAAATTTTCATAGTTTTTATAGCCTTCTTTTTTTCGAAGCTCTGTCATCCTATTTCCAATGGATTTTAATAGCTCCCCCTTTATTTGGGTTGATTTCTCGTTATCTGCCATGCATGCAAGGAGGGAAATCATGAAAAAAAATATTACTCCCAATTAGGAGTATTAGTCTTTAATTGCTATATTTAAGCTGAATATTTTAGAATTCAGTCGGATATTTTATTCATTAAGATAACTTTGGGTAATACTCGACATGATTTCTAAGCATTCGCACTTAGTGTCTCAGAACTGAAAACGGCCAATTTTCTTAAATGGAACGAGACAAAAGTGGGAATGCTCACGCCATTGGCGTGGGCTACTCGCTTGCTTGTTCCAAGGTGCTTGGCCGTACCTCAGTTCTCGCAAGAAGGAGAGTCCACTCCAATGGCTTTTTTTCTTGGGGACTATCATTATAACCCAAGTATCATGGAACAGACCTTGATTTTTTCTGGATTAAGTAGCTTCCCAGGAGTAATATTCTGGAAGATGGATCTGTCTGAGCTTTTTTACATTGGGACACATTGCTCATTACCTATTACCTATTACATCCTTCCAGAGGAGCACGGCATCACCGCGGTGGATCGCCTGTATCCCCTGAAGCCCAAGAATCCTATCTAAGGGTTCCGGCCATCGCCGTGAAAGGGGAGGTGCACCTCCCTGAGCAGATCGGTTACCACCTACGCACGTCAGCAGGCTCTTAGGAGCCGGTAGGGCTGACACTATATCTTATTATTCATTAATGCTGGACTATCGGAAATCGGTAGAGTGGGAGGGGTATGTCTTGTTTAGAGTCAAGAACCGAGAGCCAAGAGCCAAGAAGTTAGTGTCTAGAATTATGCGTTCGTGATGCTACTTTCAGATTTCTGACTTCAGATTTCAGACTTTATCATTCATTATTAAAATGAGGATAGCGTCCGATTGAGACTGCCGCGGCTCGTACCTCGCCTCGCAGTGACGCTCATACTGCGACTTCGACTGCCTACTGACCACTTTCTTCGGACATCGGTCTTCCAGCATAAAAACACATTCAAAGCATGAAAAAAACACTACTCACATGCTTCCTGGCAGCGCTATGCCTTGCCGGAAGCAGTCCAAAAGCTCAGAGCGGAGTTGCTGAGTCACCCACCGGGGCGGATTTTCTTCATAGGTCACGCCCCACCGTCCCGCATGGACTGCGGGATACCCATCGGGGCGGGGAGACCCGTCCCGATACTCTGCCGGAGAATAAGGGTTTGGTTGATCACTCCGGTACCCAAGGGCAGGAGAGCGGGAGCGCTTCTGCTGCGGTGGGGGAGGCCGCTCCGGTGGTGATCTATGGGGAGATACGCGGTGAGGTCACAGCTGAAGAGGTCACGGCCACTTTCTATTCCCATCTCCTGGATGCAGGCAGCAATATTCCCTCTGCCTCTGTCCATTCCCTGCAGCTATCACCCGGTCACCTCTTTTCAGGAAATATTGGACTGAAGACATTCCAGTTTACGATTCCGGTGGAAGGGGAACTGGGCTATCTGGATATCCGCATAGGTAAAGCCCACCCAGTGGATATGTTTCTGGTGGCAGCGGGTGACTCGGTCAGAATCCACCTGGACCTGCAGAACGGCAGGACTGTATTCACCGGGCCTGCTGCGGATGTATTCCGCCTACAGGCCGGAATCCAACAGAAGCTTCAGCAGGATATGCTTGGTGGCAACCCGGTTATGTTCACTTCGGATAGAAATAGGTTCCTCAGTGATCCCGAAGATAGAATGCTGTATGAAGAGACTTTCTCCGCCTATCTTCCCGGATGGTCCAGAAAGCTGGAGTTTCTGGATTCCAAAGAGCTAATCTACCGGCATGCCAAGAAACAAATGGGCAGCGCACCAGAGCTGGAAGACTACCTGCAAGTCCTTGATGTATATAGGAAAGAGCTGGATGAGAAAAGATATGCTGCCCTAAAGGCAGATATCATCGGCAGGACACAGATGCAGCCGTTGGATTTCTTTTTCAGAAATCTAACCCCTGACGGTAGGTATAAGGAAGTATTTGACTCGTATAGAAACTCCATGGGGTCCTTGGGTGATATGGGTGGGTTCCCTGCAGAGAACTCTTATTTCTATGGGGAGTACCTGTACCTACTGACTACTATCCAGGCAAATCTGGATGCAACTTCCCTGATTACTGCCTCTGAAGCGTTGAATCAGGATCAAAAGGAGCTGGTTTTGGCCAAGGCCATTGCCAAAAATTTCAGACGAATCCCTGAGCTGTCCAAGTCCGTGGAAGCTGTCCTGGAGCAGGTCCAGACCCCCTGGATAGCCAGCGAGCTGAACCAGCTGATCGCAAGGCAGGCAGAAGGCAGCACCATGCCGCAGGTTAGTTTTGAGGATAGCGTGGGCAAGGAGACATTCCCACAGGACTGGCAGGGGAAAGTAGTCTTGTTGGATCTCTGGTTGGTCGGATGCAAGGCCTGTGCAGGATTTTTTCAGGAGAGACTGTTGCCGGTTTATAAAGAATTCGGGGATAGAGAAGATTTTCTGATCGCTACGGTAGCCGTGGGTAAAGACCGGTCAAACTGGATCAAAGGGATGGAGAGTGGGATGTACACTGATCCCGGCTTCACCAATTTATATGCTGCCGGGTATGATCACCCCTTTCTGGACCATTATAAAATAAGCACTTTCCCCACCTATATGATCATCGGAAAGGATGGGAAAATATTGAAGTCCGGAGACTTTCCCAAGGATCTGTCCGGCTGGATGGATACCATAGAAAACTACCTGTCAACTGACCAAACCCATTCAGGTATATGAAAAAGTGCAGAGGTATTTTGATAGCCAGTTTACTAATCGGACTGATGGAATGCTTAGCTGTTTTACAGGCTACTGCACAAAACAAGGCTGTGTACAGCCTTCGTGGCGAGGTAATAGATCTATCCACTGCAGAGAAGCTTCCCGGTGCGACGGTACTGGTTTCTGAGACAGGACAATTGACCGTGTCGGATAGGAACGGCAACTTTGAACTCGAGCTGGACAGCGGAAAGTTTACGCTTTCAGTACATTTTATTGGCTTCAAAACTCAGAACATCGCGGTGTCCATCCCAGGCGACCAACAGATTAAAGTGGAGATGGAGGCAGACGAGATTGCCCTCGAATCTGTGGAGATAGTCTCCACCGGATTTCAGCAGCTTCCCAAAGAAAGGGCCACGGGTTCCTTTGCCTACCTCGGTCAGGATCTGGTGGACAGGCGTGTGTCCACCAATATTCTGGATCGGCTGGAAGACGTGGCTCCCGGGGTGATATTCAATAGAAACAATGCCGGCTCCGACCCTATCAGTATCCGGGGCAGAAGTACCCTGTTTGCCAATACCACCCCTTTGATTGTGATCGATAATCTCCCTTATGAGGGAGCCATAGAAAATATCAACCCAAACGATGTGGAATCGATAACAGTCCTTCGGGATGCCGCCGCAGCTTCCATCTGGGGGGCACAGGCCGGGAACGGGGTCATTGTGATCACCACCAAAAGCGGAAAAAGGGGACAGCCCTTAAGTATCTCCTTCAATTCCAATGTGACCATGGCAGAAATCCCCGATCTGCATTATAGCCCCCAAATGGAGATCACCGATTTTATAGACCAGGAGATCAGGTTGTTTGAAAGGGGGTATTATAACAGTGCTGCAAATTCGGTGAACAGGAATCCCCTTTCTCCTACGGTAGAAACCCTGCTGGCGTTGAGAGAAGGAAGGCTCACCCAGTCTGAGGCAGACTCCAGAATCAGCGCTTACAGAAACCGGGATTTCAGGTCAGAACTGGAAGAGAACTATTACAGAAACGCGGTTAACCAGCAGTATTTCCTACAGGCGCAGGGCGGTGGGGATAATCACAACCTTCTGTTCTCAGCAGGGTACGACCGTAATCTGTACTCTGTCATAGGAAATTCAAACGAAAGGATCACCCTTAATGCAAAAAGTGACTTCCGTCTGCTTGCTGACAGGCTACGGCTGAGTACAGGCATTTACCTCGGCAAAGCAACTACCCGGACAGGCACAAATGTACCCACCGGTTATGCTTATGATATTCTCCAAGACGGCCTAGGAAACCATCTGCCCATTACTTCTCTGCTGGACCGTAGGTATATAGACCAACAGGCAGGATCCGGGCTGCTTGACTGGAATTTCATTCCACTGGATGAAATAGGAATGGTGGACAACAGTGTGAATGGAATGGATTACCGGATCAATGCCAGTTTGAATTATAAACTTTTCGAAGGATTGGATGCACAGGTGGTTTATCAATATTGGAATTCCGCCACTACAACTAGAAACCGGGACGATCAGAACCTATTCAGCATGCGGCATCTGATCAACAATTACACCCAAGTGGATGAAGATGGTCAGCTGCTGAGGAATATACCGCTGGGGGATAGATTGGAACTGAACAACGAACAGGCACACAGCCATAACGTAAGGTTCCAGGCTAACTATTTTAGGAAATTTAAAGGGGGGAGCTCCATCACCGCTTTGGGGGGGGCGGAAGTCAGGGATCTAAGCCGGATTTCCGATGCTTCACTATACTATGGCTATGACGATGCCACCGGAGTGAGCAGGCTGGTGGATTACCTCTCGCTCTTTCCCATGCAGTACAATCCTGGCCTTAGAAGGGCTATTCCTGCAGGGGATTCCCACAGTGGTGCCACGGACAGATATGTTTCTTATTTTCTCAATGCCTCCTACAGCTTCAGGGATCGCTACACACTCTCAGCCAGCGGACGCAAGGATATGTCCAACCTATTCGGGGTGGAGACCAATATGAGAGGAGTACCGCTATGGTCGGCGGGGGCAGCCTGGAATATCAGCAGTGAACGGTTTTACAAGTGGGACTGGATGGGATTTATGCGGCTCAAACTTACCTACGGGTATAATGGCAACGTGGACAAATCCATCAGTGCATTGACTGCAGTGGCTTTTGCCACTAGAAATATTCTGATTCCAAACCTGCCGTATGCATTGATCACTGATCCTCCCAATCCTGATTTGAGATGGGAGCGAATCGGGATTACCAATCTTGCACTGGATTTTGAATCCAAAAATGCCAGAGTTGCAGGAGCTATAGAATATTATCATAAAAAAGGCAAGGACCTGATCGGGGAATCACCTGTGCCTCTCTCCAATGGTATCCTTACCTATACCGGCAACTTTTCTGAGACGAAAACAAACGGATTAGACCTGATGCTTACCACAGTAAATACGGTTGGCGCACTTAAGTGGACTACGATTGCCATGACCAGTTTTATAGATGAAGAAGTAGTATCCTTCAAGGGGGCAAGAACAGTAGGTCAATACCTGGGGAGCTCAGGAGGTGGATTGGTTCCCAGAGAGGGAAGTCCATTGTTTGCCATTTACAGTTATAAATGGGGAGGTTTGGATCCGGACAGTGGCAGCTCATTGGGGTATCTGGATGGTGAATTATCCGACGATTATGGGAAGATAATAGGAGCCACCCAGCCAGAGGATCTTATCTTTCATGGTGCGGCAAGGCCTACCTGTTTTGGAGCCTTACGAAATGAGCTGAATTTTAAAAACTGGAGCCTGTCCGTCAATGTCACCTACAGGGCCGGGTATTATTTCCGGAGGAGATCGGTGAATTACAGGGACCTGCTTACGGGTGTGATTTCACATCCTGATTATGCCGACCGCTGGCAACAACCAGGGGATGAAATGAAAACCCAGGTTCCTGCCATGCCCGAGGTGTTAAACACATCAAGGGATAGTTTCTACCAATTCTCCAGCGTCTTGGTGGAAAAGGGTGACCATGTGAGGCTGCAGGATATACGGTTAAGCTATACCCTTGGCAGGACAGTGTTTCCCAATCTCCCTTTTCAGAACATGGAGCTATATGGTTATGCCAATAATCTGGGGATCATCTGGCAAGCATCCAATATCGATCTGGATCCGGATTATCCAAACACCAGACCCTTGCGGAGTGTTGCCTTTGGCCTGCGTATAGGCTTCTAATCAGCAGTGGGGGTAGGTTCCCCATTGATTGTCCATCATGTGAGAGGGGAACCGAACCCGCTCTCTAAACATATAATCAGTCAGACTATGAAAAAACTACTATATATAACCGTGATTATATTCCTAGCCCACCTATTGGTGGGATGTGAAGATTTTCTGGATGCCAAACCCACTAAGGCTATTGCATTGCCTGACTCTGTGGATGTATTGCAGCACCTGCTTGACAATAACAATATATTCAACCGGGACCTTTCCATGGGTTTATTGGTATCCAATGAGTTTCAGACCAATGAATTCGGTATACAGACTTATGAGCCGTGGGAAAGAAACAGCTACTTGTGGCAAGAGGAGCCTTTTGGACAGGATGAGCGGATATTTGAATGGTATATTCCTTATAATCAGATATTTTATGCAAATAATATCCTATCGGAATTAGGTAAGATCCAGGACAAAAATCAGTCAGGATATGACCAGGTGAAAGGTGCAGCTCATTTTTTCCGGGCAAGCGCCTATTTCAATCTTGCCCAGATTTTTCTTCCGCCTTTGGGCAGTGCCGAAATCTATGGGAGAGCCTATCAGATACCCTATAAAATCTCAGAATTACTGACATTCAGCCCTGAAATGGCCCATGTGGAAGAGATATATGAATTGGTGTTTTCTGACCTGGCCATTGCTGTGGATCATCTCCCTGAAAATACAGAATATCCGTCCCGGCCAAAACGGGCAGCGGCACACGGCCTGCTATCAAGAATATATTTAGCCATTGAAGATTATGATCACGCCTTAACACATGCGGTGTCAGCTTTGGACTATCAGCATGAACTGATGGATTTTAACCAGCTGGATAGCAACCTGGTTTATCCGATACCGAATTTTAATCCGGAGGTGATATTCTACAGTGTGTTGACTGGATATCCCTTTACTTATGCACAAACAAGTATCGTTGATTCCCTGCTATATAATAGCTATCAGGAACATGATTTGAGGAAGTCTGTCTTCTATACCACCCGTACCAATGGGAACATCAATTTCACAGGCAATTACACAGGTAATTCATACTCTTTTAGTGGAGTGACTGTAAGTGAGTTGTTGTTGATATCGGCTGAATGCAAAATCCGTGAAGGAAATGTAGCCCAGGGACTGGATGACCTTAACCGCTTGTTGAAAACAAGGTACGAGGAGGATTATTTTGAACCCTTGGAGCTAACGGATCAAGAAAAGGCCTTGAGGATAGTGCTGTCAGAAAGGAAAAAAGAACTGGCATTTAGAGGGCATCGCTGGTCTGATTTACGGAGGTTAAACAAAGATCCACGCTTTGAGGAGACACTGACAAGAAAATTGGATGGGCAAACTTATAGGCTAGAGCCTAATTCTGACAGATATGTTTTTCCTATACCTCCAGTTGAACTGGCTTTTTATAAGTAAAAATAAATACCGGTCTAACAGCGCATATGAGCTTTAAATTATGGCTGGAAGTTCAAATTTGGCATTCCCCTTACAAGGCAAAAGGAATATTGTTTTATGAGGTTGCTTTAAAAAAAGCTGTCCCGAAAACACGGGACAGCTTTAACTTTTTATTTACCGACAGGCGTTTGGGGAGTTAAGAGGGTGAACTTAGTTTGCTCCGTATCAATGACCGGATCACTGATATCCATGCTGTTGTAGAGACAATGCTCTGAGCCCGGATCACATCGGTAATCATTCACAGGGTTAAGATTCGTGGCATCATACCACGTAATCCCGTTGTCAGTAGTCCCATAAACAGTAGAGTTCATGGGTGTGGTAAACGCAAAAGCGGCTACCACAGCGAGCGAAAATACACCTCCGCGTAGGAGGTTAAGGCTATTTGATTTCATTTATTTTTACTTTTGTTTAGTTATAATTTTAATACCCGGTCGCTTCGCTGAATCTGCCTGATTGCGAGTCAGGTAATTCTCTTTCTGAGAGGGGCGGCCGGTTATTTTTTGCCCCCTGCTGTTGCCAGGCACCCACCTGGTGGATTCGCTGGCTGTGGATGTTAGCTAATTCATAGTGGGCTTGGTTGTTTTGATTTTGTTGAAATGGGATTGCATTATCCAGCCTACAGCCGCAATGGCCATCAGCGCCAGATTCACAACCAGATGCTCGTTCCAGTCCAGAGAGGATAGTATTCCGCCACAGGAGCAGGGGATCCTCCCGAAAATCCCTGTCAGTACCAGGGCTACATATCCTGTAAAGGCCGACATCAGCAGAAAGCTTATCCCCAATGCGGCTTTTCTGGTCTTAGGCAGAAGTAATATCACCGCAAGCGAGACTTCCAAGATGGGTAAGCCATACAGAAGCGGCAAAGTCATCCAATCTGGAAATACCTGTCCTTTTACAGCCCTCATCGTACCGTCCCAGTCATACACCTTGCTCACCGCCGTATAGGCGAAGAGCGCGGCCAGTGACAGGGCGGCTGCTTCGGCCAGGACTTTGGAAAACGGTGAGGCGTGGTTTTTCATGTTTTCAGATGGTTTACCAAGTGGAAGACTACAGGTTTGTCCCCAGTCCGCCGGGTGAAGTTCTCACCCGGTTTCCCATGCATGGAGCCATAGGATAAAGATGGGTATGATGACTGCGTGTTTTACCCAACTTGGGCCATGAACAACATTTTTGATGTCAATGAGTAAATTTTTGACTCCTGCGTGCATATAATACAGTTATCTACTTGATTTTTAAGTTGTAATGATGTAAACTCTTGGACTGAATTTTTAAATCAGTACATGCCCTTGAGCCCGGACCGATGCATAGGCTGTGCATTTACGTCCAGGTAAAAGAGCCTGAACCTGCCGGAGGGGCAGCTTCATTTTTGATCGTTCACTTTTAACCCACATGCATATGAAAACCATAGATTGGGATCCTGCCTCACTTATAGCGCTCATGGGACTGCAGGAATGGATGACTGCCACAGCCTTTCGCAAACTGTCGGGCTATATGGATGCAGTCGGGATCGGCCCCAAGAAAACCATCAGAAATCCCGGGACCGTGGAAGGGGAGGCCCGGGTACTGCTCTCCGGGCTGGTGGGGATGTATTTCAACCAGAAACTCATCCGGCTGTATTTTCCCGGGGATATTTTTATGGACCTGGATGCCTATCTGACACAGGTACCCAGTAAATACGGATTCAGATCCATGGACCATTGCGGCTTTGCCAGACTTTCCTTTCCCAATGAAAGAAGGATACTGGAGGAATTGCCGGATTTCAGACCACTCTCCAAGCACCTGTTGGCACGGGTCAGAAACGAAGATGCCAACTGGCTGGCGTTTTCCCAGATGCACTATTCGGACAAGATGCGTATACTCGAGGACAAAGTGCCCAACTTACGGTACAAACTTACCTCACGGCAGCTGGCGGATCTCCTGGGTGTGAGCGTCTCCACCGTCTCCCGGAACAAGAATGCGAAAGTCAGCGGTGGAAGGAGGCCCTCCTGGCTCCTGGAACTGGAGAGGGAGCTGGCCTGTCCCTGGGAATCCCCAGAGCACCCACACATAGATGGGATAGAGCACCAGACCATCGTATGGGCATCGGAGTTTCGGTTGATTCTCAGAAACAAGGATGAGGTACTGGCCTTCAGACGAGACAAGCTGGCTTACCTGACAGGCAGGCTTTATCCTGAAGCAGCGGTGGAGGATGCCTTATGGATATCCAAACTTTACCAGGTGCTCTTTTACCTCGATGATCTGTCTGACCGTCTGCCGCAGGGGCAGAGGACTACCCTATGGGATCTGATCCTGAGCCACCTGACCTGCAAAGCGGGGCCAGCCACTGCCGGGGCACCGACCCGCATCATGGAATATGTGGAGGCATTCTCGGAGCTTTTCGGGGAATTATGGGCAAGGCCCGGTGATAGGCTCTATCAGGAAGGTCTGGTGGAGGAAGTGTTCCACTTTCTGAAGTCAAACAGGGAGGAGGCAAGCAGCCGCGACCGGAACAGGATTCCCAGCCTGGAGGAATACCTGGCGTCGCGGACGGGGGTATCCGGGGGTAGACTCGCAGTGTTCCTCACCGGAATGGAAATGGGGGCGGGGTTTGACCACATGCAGCACTATTGGGCACTTACCCAGGAACTGAGAGATCTTGCGGCAAGAATTATTTTCCTGGCCAATGACCTGATTTCCTTCAGAAAGGAGCATGCCGCAGGGGATGTCTACAACTATCTTTACCTGCTGATGCACCACCATAAGTGGAAGCACCCCACTGCCAAGAAATACATACTGGAGGAGTACACCCATGCCCTCAGGGAATTGGCGGATAGGGAGAGGGCGCTGCTATCCTCCCTGGACCGGAGGGACGGTGGCTTGGACCGCTTGCTGCGGCTGATCAGGTTCACCGTCAGCGGATCGGTCCACTGGTCGCTGAAGGTCACTTCGCGCTACATAAACTGAAAGATACCAGAAGCCGGCCTGTCATGGGGATACTAGCATATGCCACTGCACTTCTCAGCCGATTGGAAGCCAATCTGCAGCCTCTGGATAGCAGCGGGGAGGACAAGCTGACCCGGTTTGAAACGGGGATATACCTGACACGCCAGGCACTGGATATGCTCTGTGCTTACTTGAGAACCTATGAATTCAAGTCAGAAGAGGAGGAGATAGCGTTTTATAAACACCATATGACTGGATTGATGGCCAAATCCATTCTGTATGCGGAGCTGTATAAGCTGCAGTCGGTGAAACCAGCAGGCACACCTGAGGAAGTAGCAAAATTCTATAGGCTGGAGTCTGCTGAAATCAAAAAGTACCTGGCCCGGAACCAAAACCTGTATAATTATCTGGTTCTGGAGAAGACCAACCAGGATAGGGAGTTTTTTCTCAGAAGTGCGCAGTCGCCGATCTATAAGCCACCTCTGGCTGGGAAGCTTGTGGACCAGCGGCAGTGTACGGTCTACACGGAGTACTTTGCCCACCTGAAGGCCGGTATGGCCTTGGCCGATTACCTCCACACACAGCAGGCAGTAAGGGAGGGACGTTCGGATCAGCCTTATAAAAAGCACGGCAACCTTATCTGGACAGGGAAGAAGTCAGACCTGATGGAGCTGGTCTATGCATTGAAGGTATCGGGGGTATTGAACCATGGCACAGCCCGGCTAAAAGAAATAAGTGCTGCATTGGAGGTGGCTTTTCAGTATGAGCTGAAGGATCTCTACCGGAGTTTCCAGGAGATCCAATCGCGTAAGAAAAACAGGACACAGTTCCTGGAATCCTGCAGGGAGTTATTGGAATCCTATATGGAGGAACACGATGCGGGAAGCAAAGGAAAGCCCAGGGAAAGGTAGCGCCAAGTGACTGTTTTGCGTCCGTGGTTGGTGTCCCACCAATCCCTGTGATTGGAAGGAAGTAGTTGACGTATCCAGTTAACTCTTAACAGTTAACTTTTAACTCTTCTACCGCTCCGTGCTACTCCATTTCTCTGTGCTACTCCGTGTCCCCATCTCCGTTTCCATCCTCCTACAATGACCTACCTGCTCCGAAAGACGACCCTGCGTAGGAGGCAATGGCCTGTTGTCTTTTTTTTTCACCGGGTTAAAACCCGGCTGCCAGAATACCTGCCACCCCTATGGGGTTGGTCCATTTCCGTAACCGTGGTTGGTGTCCCCACCAACCACTGTGATTAACCCAATGGTAGGGGTTTCTCCCTGCGGTCGAAATGAACACATAAAGTGCATCCGACGCTGAACACTGTGACTGAGCACTTTTTCAACCCTTTCAGCTTTTAGCTTTCAGCCTTCCCCTTCTGACTTGACAAAGCAACCCTATGAAAATTGGTACTCCACGTATGGAGACTGCTTCGGTGCCCTCGCAGTGACGGAAACAGTCGAAATGACCCCTGCTTAACTTTTAACTCTTAACAGTTAACTTTTAACCCTTCTACCGCTCCGTGCTACTCCATTTCTCTGTGCTACTCCGTGTCCCCATCCCCGGTCGAAATGACTCTCCTCC
Source organism: Algoriphagus sp. (assembly GCA_048819475.1). Classification (GTDB taxonomy): domain Bacteria; phylum Bacteroidota; class Bacteroidia; order Cytophagales; family Cyclobacteriaceae; genus Algoriphagus. The sequence continues at coordinate 1,938 of JBMDXP010000051.1, read as the reverse complement.
CCACAGAAATATTTCCTATTCCCTGTTCATTTTGTATGTTTAGGAAGCGGTTGGCGGGGACTGGGTCTACCGGCTCCCCAAGCCCCTGCTTTTCGAAACATTTCCGTGGTTGGTGCCCCGCCAATCCCTGTAATTATCCTAAACCCATTCCACGATCCATGCGCTATAGCTTCCCCCTTATACTTGTATGCTCCGCACTTCTGGCCTGCACTTCCAGGTCTGCCTCCGAACAGATGACAGCGGCCACTGCCTGGCAGGACACTGTATTCACCACTCCCCTGGGCAAGACCTATGCGGTGCCGAAGCCCTCGGGAAAGCTTCTGGCGCAATACGAAGAGGCGAAGGCAGCGTATGAGGCCGACCCCGATGATGTGGAAGCCACTATCTGGTACGGGCGGCGGACGGCCTACCTGGGCCGCTACCGGGAGGCCGTCGGCATCTTTACCGCAGGTCTGGAAAAGCACCCCGATGAACCCCGGCTTTACCGGCACAGGGGGCATCGCCACATCAGCCTGAGGGACTATGACCAGGCAATAGCCGATCTGGAGCGGGCCGCCGAACTGATAGAAGGGACAGAGAATGAGATAGAGCCTGATGGCATGCCGAATGCAATGAATATCCCGGTGAGCTCACTGCACGGGAATATCTGGTACCATCTCGGGCTGGCCTATTACCTCACCCACCAGTATGAACAGGCGTATATTGCCTACCTGCGCTGCCGGGAGAGCGGGAGCCATTACGACAATATCGTGTCGAGTACCCACTGGCTGTATATGATCCAGCAGCGGCTGGGCGATCCGGCCAAGGCTGACTCGCTGCTGGCTCCGGTCCATGCGGACTCCACAGTGATCGAAAACCAGAGCTATGCGGACCTCTGCCGCCTCTACAAGGGCTGGATCCCGGTGGATTCCCTGATCCAGGGAGGGCCGGGCAGTCCCTCCAATGATGCGGTGCGCTACGGGGTGGCCAATTGGTTTCTGTACCATGGGGATACGGTCCGGGCCAGGCAGCTGATGGAAGAGCTGGTGGAGGAGCAGGCATACGCTTCGTTTGGCTATGTGTCGGCAGAAAGCGACTTGATCCATTATTTCGCGGAAAAATAGGCTGCATCTCCCCCTCATGGGGGACTTTCTCCGTGACGGGGTTGGTGTTCGTTTCCGTGGTTGGTGTCCCCACCAACCACTATAGATTATGAGAATGAATGGTATATCCAATTAACGGTTAACATTCACCGGTCGAAATGACCCCTGCTTAACTTTTAACTCTTAACAGTTAACAATTAACTTTTAACCCTTTCAGCCCTCAACTCTCCGTGCTACTCGGTGTCCCCATCCCCGTTTCCATCCTCCTACAACAGCTTGCCGGCTCCGAAAGACGATCCTGCGTAGGAGGCAATGGCCTGTTGTCTTTTTTTTTCACCGGGTTAAAACCCGGCTGCCAGGATATCTGCCACCCCTATGGGGTTGGTCCATTTCCGTAACCGTGGTTGGTGCCGTGGTGGGAGTCCCCACCAATCACTGTGATTACAAGGAAGTAGTTGGCGTATCCAGTTAACTCTTAACAATCAACGGTTAACATTCACCGGTCGGAATGCCCCTTTGAGCTTTCATCCTTATCTTGAGACTGCTTCGGTGCCCTCGCAGTGACGGAAACAGTCGAAATGACCCCTGCTTAACTTTTAACCCTTCTACCGCTCCGTGCTACTCCATTTCTCTGTGCTACTCCGTGTCCCCATCCGCGTTTCCATCCTCCTACAATCACCTACCTGCTCCTAAAATCGATCGTGCGTTGGTGGCATTGGCTTGTTTTCCTTCTTATCACGGTGTTAAAACCCGCTGCCAGTATAGCTGCCACCACTTTGGGGTTGGTACGTTCCGTCCACCGTGGTTGGTGTCCCCACCAACCACTATGACTATGAGAGGAACTTAACAATTAACA
>JBMDXP010000050.1:0-1036 GCA_048819475.1 Algoriphagus sp. | reverse complement strand
TGAAAGATAAGTTCCATGGTCAAAAGGGAAACAGCCCAGATCGTCAGCTAAGGTCCCAAAGTGTAAGTTAAGTGGAAAAGGATGTGGGATTTCTAAGACAACTAGGATGTTGGCTTAGAAGCAGCCACTCATTAAAAGAGTGCGTAATAGCTCACTAGTCAAGAGATCCTGCGCCGAAAATGTCCGGGGCTCAAACTTACCACCGAAGCTACGGGTTCACAATTTATTGTGAGCGGTAGAGGAGCGTCGTAATCGGGCTGAAGTCGTACCGTAAGGAGCGGTGGACTGATTACGAGTGAGAATGTTGGCATTAGTAGCGAGATGTAGGCGAGAATCCTACAGGCCGAATATCTAAGGTTTCCTGAGTAAAGTTTGTCTTCTCAGGGTTAGTCGGGACCTAAGGCGAGGCCGAAAGGCGTAGTCGATGGACAATTGGTTGATATTCCAATACCACTATAATCGTTATTATCGATGGTGTGACGGAGAAGGATAGGATGTGCTAGCTATTGGATGCTAGTCTAAGCGTTTAGGGAGTTGGGATTGGCAAATCCGTTCCAACAATTCTGAGGCGTGATGGGGAAGGTTCTACGGAACCGAAGTATCTGATTCCATGCTTCCAAGAAAAGCATCTAGAGAGAGAAGTAGTGCCCGTACCGCAAACCGACACAGGTAGATGAGGAGAGAATCCTAAGGCCGACGGAAGAATTGCAGTTAAGGAACTAGGCAAATTGACCCCGTAACTTCGGGAGAAGGGGTGCCTGAGAAATCAGGCCGCAGAGAATAGGCACAAGCAACTGTTTAACAAAAACACAGGTCTCTGCTAAAGCGAAAGCTGATGTATAGGGGCTGACGCCTGCCCGGTGCTGGAAGGTTAAGGGGAACACTTAGTGGTAACGCGAAGGTGTGAACTTAAGCCCCAGTAAACGGCGGCCGTAACTATAACGGTCCTAAGGTAGCGAAATTCCTTGTCAGGTAAGTTCTGACCCGCACGAATGGCGTAATGACTTGTGCACTGTCTCAACTGCAAATCCGGCGA
>JBMDXP010000049.1:0-41286 GCA_048819475.1 Algoriphagus sp. | reverse complement strand
GCACCTTCCATCCTCATCTCCCCGACACCGTCCGCGTCGTTTGGGAGTGCAAATATCCGGATTTTATCCGCCCCCGCAACACCAAAACACAAAAAAAACATACCAAACACCTAAACCCCTGAATGTGAAATAGAAAAAATTTAAGGAAATATTCTTTCATTTTCAGCCACCCACCCTCCATCATCCACCAGAATTATGGTCCTAACCGTTATTTCAAGAAATAATATTCTGATTATCAGCGATCAACTCAATATCTGAAGGATGGTAGTGGCGCATAATACTTCTTGTCGGGATTTTTTGACGAAAACGTATACCGGACCGATACTTCATGGGCCCCTCCGGAATACCGCTGGCCAAGTCTGGAAATCGAAAAATCAAAACTATATCCTAAATCAAGACCTGAACCCAAGCTTACCCCTACCAATGACACAATGGATTCATTGTTTGGAAGACTGTACTTCGTCGGGAAACCTCTATACCAAACTCCCAATACCAGCGGCTCGAAAAAAAACTCTGCCCCCAAATCCAGTTGGCTGAAGGCACTCTGGGACTTATAATTAAATGCGAAAGAAACTGATCGTTCCTGATCGGTATTATTGAAGAAATCATTGATGCGACCAGGGGCCAGCGCAAATCTTATCCCTCCGTGAGCGGTATACTTTACAGAGAGCTGGTTTACGCCATTCCGCAAATAACTGATCTCCGGCGTCAGCAAATGAAAGGCTGAAAAACCCAGCCAGAATTTTGAATCGTAATATAATAACCCGGCGTGAAGATCAGTTGCACGCAACCTGCTGTCACCTTCAAAGCCAGTTCCAGGCTCTCCCACGATAATCCCCCTATCAATATCCAATTGGGTCCCCATGATCACCCGGTCAAACAAGGCGTCCCGTGCCATAAAGCCACCCTGGGCTCCGGCATGGAGGTACCGCTGCTCCCCCAATCTCAACCTATAGCTATACACTATCCCGATTTCATTTACCTGGCTTTGTGTGAAGGACTCTCTTGCACCGGAGACGATTAACCCCACTCCCGAATTAAATCGTTCATCAAAATGATCAATGTAGGCAGTATAAGCTACAAAACTCTGATCCAAGGATGGCCATTGGTTCCTGAAATTCACTCCTATGCGGGTCAGTTCAGTAGACCCTGCGAATGCCGGGTTAAGGTATAGGGGATTGGAATAAAATTGGGAATACTGTACATCCTGCGCCTGCACACAGAAACTACAGACAGTAAAAAAGAATACAATCAGGGTCTTCCCCATCATCTGATCAATTTGAATTTCCCTGTTTCCGTTATTCTTTCCCCATCTACTGCTGTGCTGTTAAAGTGGAAAACGAAAACGCCTGCATCCAAAAACTCCCCCTTCAGTTTCCCGTCCCATCCCTCTGTATCCAACCTGTCCGTTCTAAATATCAATTCCCCCCACATATTGAAAATCATAAGCTCGATGCGGGCCAACCCCTTAAACTTGGGCACAAAAAAACGGTTGTCAGCAGAAGTCGGGGTAAAGCCGGTAGGAAACATCAACCGGTAGCTTTTGGGAATCAAAAGGACTTTAGAATGCATCTCTTCACAGCCTAACTCATCTGTGACAGTAAGAGTTAGTTCAAATAATCCTTTCTTGCCAAACACATGGGTGGGATTCTGCGCATTGCTGGTCGTCCCATCTCCAAATTCCCATAGCCAGGCCACTGCCCTTTCACTTGACAAGTCGCGGAACTGCAGCACATCATCTGGAAAAACCGCTCCTTCCACATCTCCTTTAATGCCGGAAGACTGTATCTCAAAATCAAAATCGGCGACCAATTCTTTTTCCGGGATAATCACGGAAATAAGGATAGACTGAGAATAACAATCCAGGCCTTTCTCCTTTATCTGCAACGAATATTCCCCTTCCTGATAAATCGTCCTGATTTCTTCATTGAAATAGCTAGATCCCATACCTTTAAGCAGATAGTCAAAACTCTGCGGGTCATAGCCAGCAATGTAAGCGCTGATGTCTACAGACTCTTCTGGGCTACAGCCTATCACAGGCCCTGTCATTTCGAGGGTTGGCGGTGAAGGATACACCACCTTAACCACAGTAGAAGTACTTGGACAGTTTTGTCCGCTGTACACCCTGACATAATATTCACCCTCCACGGACACGGTTAATTCATCCCCCTCCTCACCAGGAATAAGCCCACCGTTTTTATACCATTCATAACGATCAAAAGCGACTCCCCCCATTGCCTGCAACACCACCCTTTCTCCTGCACAAAGACGGGTATCGGAAACCTCATCCTGTTTCCCCAGGATAATTAGCCGCACCGGTGATGTCGATTCCTGTATATCAAAAGTCAAAGAATTGCCTTGGGATGTCTTTCCGTAATTGTCTGTCAGGGTGTAATAAACCGTTATTGAATCGCCCACAAACCCTTCATTCGCATTAAAAATGTAATTTCCTCCGCCTGCCGCCCGGATTGTCCCTTGGGGCAATTCCAACACCTGATTTTCCTCCCTACACCCCCCATGGACACAGCTATCATCTGAGACCTCTTCTATATCTTCGTAGGAACTGTAAAACTGGACACAGGTGATCACACTGTTTTTATTCGGAAGGTCTATGTCTTCACCAGCCAATTGATAGGTATTTTCCTGGCCCTCACATACAGGAATACCTGCGAGATCTGCCCCCGAAGGTATCTCGAGATGCTCGCCGTTAGCCACCTCTACCACAAGGTTTCTTATTTCATGGAAATTGGTATAGGCACCCGTTGAAGCGGCAAAGCCAACTTTTAGGTTTTCCGGTGCCTCGTAGGGATAAGGTTCTCTATCAAAAATTGTCAATATCCTGGGAATGTTGGGCTCTACAGTAAACTGCATGACCAGGCTGATTAAATAGCCTACCCCATTAGGATTGCGCTCCAGAATGATTTCTACCTGGCGATACCCCGGCTGGTTGGGATCTGTAACCCTGCCCGTACCGATCCCCCCCGAACTGATCGGAAACCGTTGATCAGAAGGCAGCCCATCTACACCGCCTTCCATAGTTCTTCTGCCTTTTATAAATTGATATCCGGTATATCCGTTTCCCGGTCCCCGTATCACGATTGAATTGGAAACCTCTGAGTCGCCGACTCCCTCAAAACCACCATTCTTCTGCTCGGAAGTGTTTCCGAAATTGCCGAACTCATCGAATCCCACACCCAGGAAAGCTCCCGCCAAACCTGCTTCATCCGTCCTGTTTGCATATCCGAGCGAGCCGCCAAATCCACCAATGGAAAAAACGGGGACTGCTGCATCGTATAAAAAAAAAGTCAACCCATCGGCCCCATCCCCTCCATAGCTAAAAAACTCAAAAGAAGCCTTGATGCCGAAAGCAGATGAAAAAGGAATATCAATGTACATATATCCCCTTTGGCTTGCCTGATTGGAGGTGAGCCTGAGTACTCCTGAACCCAAGGAAGCACTTGCCCCTAAAACCGTGGCTGATCGCGTTTCAGCTTCAGTAAACGTCTCACAATAAGGAAAACCGATTTGAGAATAAGCTCCTACACGCAGCAAGAGCACAAAAAGAGCCGTAATGGTGATCCTAGCTTTCAAAGTAAGAGTTTTTGCAGGGTTCTAATCTACCACTTTTACTGATTGAAATTAAAAAAGCCCTTGAACTTACATCCAAGGGCCTATTATTTCAACAAGTGCTCATCGCTGTATGGTCTGCTTTCTATCCGGGCCTACAGACACCAATTTAATAGGCACATTCAACTGCTCTTCCAGGTAATCGACATAGCCTTTCAGCGCATCGGGGAAAGCTTCATAGGTATGAATTGCTTCCAGTCCACAATTCCATCCTTTCAAGGTCTTATAAATAGGTTTTACCTCCAGGTCTGTGATTTCAAAACTTAACCGATCAATTTTCTGTCCATCCGGCAGTTCATAATGTGTGCAGACTTTTATTTCCTCAAATATATTGAGGACATCAGCTTTCATCATGAAAAGCTGCGTGACCCCATTTATCATAATGGAGTATTTCAGGGAAGGCAGATCCAGCCATCCACAGCGTCTTGGCCTGCCTGTGGTACTTCCAAATTCATTCCCTTCCTTTCTCATGTCCTCTCCGGTCTGATCGAAGAGTTCTGTGGGAAAAGGTCCACTACCAACCCGCGTGCAATATGCTTTGAAAATACCAAACACCTCACCTATTCGGGAAGGAGCCACGCCCAGGCCAGTACATGCACCTGCAGTCATCGTCGTGCTGCTGGTCACAAAAGGATAGCTTCCAAAATCAACATCCAGCAAAGATCCCTGTGCTCCCTCGGCCAAAATTTTTTTATCAGAGGCCAGTGCCTCATTGACTACATATTCACTGTCAATCAGATTCAATGTTTTAAAAAACTCAACCGCAGCAAAAAACTGCGCCTCCATCTCTTCAAGCTGGTCCAGCGGATGGCTGTAAAAAGAAAGGATGGTCTTATGCTTCTCTACAAGCGTGTCATATTTTTCCTTAAAATCAGGATTGAGGATATCACCTACCCTAAGGGCTGATCTTCCGATCTTATCCTGATAGGTCGGACCGATCCCCTTGAGTGTTGAGCCTATCTTCTTATCACCTTTGGATGTTTCCAGTGCGGCATCCAGCAGTTTGTGGGTAGGAATTATGATTGTGGCCTTCTTGGAGATCACCAGGTTTTTCATGTAGTCGATGGAGAACTTGCCCAGCCCATCTATCTCCTTCTTAAGAATGATAGGGTCAAGTACTACACCATTACCAATAATATTGAGTAGTTGCGAGCGGAAAATCCCAGAGGGGATCTGATGTAAAACATGTTTAATTCCGTCAAATTCAAGCGTATGTCCCGCATTGGGACCTCCCTGAAAACGGGCAACGATCTCATATTGAGGTGCCAGTACGTCTACTATTTTTCCTTTTCCTTCATCTCCCCACTGGAGACCCAGAAGTACATCCATCTTCATTTGATGTGCGGTCTAATCGGTTATGCAAGTCTTTTTGAAGCGTGAAATTTGCAATAACCCCAAAGAAAACCTAGAAATAGCAGGTAATTATTTGTCAAGGAAGGCATCACGTCTCCGGTTAATCACAAAACCCATCCCACAAAAAATTCCGGATCAACACTAAACAAACCCGATGATACCTCTCTTAGACACCTTAATCCATTCATTCCCAAATAAAGCCAAACCCCATGGTTAAACCAGCAAAAACTTTTCACCGGACAACCGGACAAACAGCCTCAACCTTAAACTTACCCTGGAAAAAAACGGCAGATTGAATAAAAAAAGGCGGGAAAATTATCCCACCTCCTGGTACCGCCAACATACTGGTCCTTATCCTTACACCTCAGGCTTGTCTTCTAAATGCATCCACTGAGTCAAACACCGTGAATATATTGTTTAATTTGGTGATGATTAGTAGTTTTTTAACATGCTCCGAAGGGGAAGTCAGGTAAACTTCACCTCCCACATTCCGCATTTTGGTCAGCATGGTAATCAATAGTCCGATCCCACTTGAGCTGATATACCGGACCTCACTCAGATCGACCACAAAAATATTGGCTCCCTCCTGGATCGCATCGGAGACCACCTCGACCAATTTAGGCCCTACTTCATCCCCTATCAAGTCACCCTGAATATATAAATAGTGTGCATGTGCGTCCTCGCCGGTGGTATATGTCAGTTTCATGTTAATCTACTTTTCTGTTTTCGCAAATTTCTTTGGTACAGTTTCCATACAAAATCAAAGAGTGGTGCATCACCTGGAAGTTCAAAATTTCACCTACCGTATTCTGTATGTTTTGAATACGGGGATCGCAGAATTCCAAGACCTGATTACAGTCGACACAGATCAGATGGTCATGCTGCCTATATCCGTATGACTTCTCAAACTGGGCGAGATTCTGTCCAAACTGGTGCTTGGTCACCAAGTCACATTCTACCAACAGGTCCAGGGTATTGTACACCGTAGCACGGCTTACCCGGTAATTTTTATTCTTCATACTGATATAAAGTGACTCTACGTCAAAATGGCCGGACCTACTATAGATTTCCTCCAGAATCGCATAACGCTCCGGAGTCTTGCGGAGTTTTTTGTTTTCCAAATAGGCGGTAAATATCTTCTTGACCTCTTCGAAATGGGTGGTATTCAAAGGCATTTTCTGCGTTTTTTTTCAAATATAACTTATAGGGCTTACAAAAGATTCACCTGACGTCAATCAAACCTCGAAACCTTTATAATCCCTTCCACTTGTCCGAGGTTTTTCATGAGCTGATCCAAATGGCTGGTGCTATGCACATAGAGCTTGATAGTACCCTCAAAAATGCCGGAATCCGAGTCTACCGTTATTGACCTCATGTTGACTTTGAGTTCGTTGGATATCACTTTCGTCACATCGTTGATCAGCCCCACTCTATCCGTACCCACTATCCGGAGCCCTGCCAAAAATGCGATTTCCTTCTGGCTGGTCCAACGGGCCTTGATCACTCTGTTGCCATGGTTGGAGAGCAACTCCAATGCATTCGGACAAGATGTCCTGTGGATTTTTATCCCTTCATTTACAGTCACAAAACCAAATACATCGTCACCTGGAATAGGATTACAGCATTTGGCCAGAATATAATCCACCACATCCATGTCTTCCCCGATCAGCAGCTGGTCATGCTCAGGCCCCTTGAGACTTTTGATTTCCTTTGTAAAGGAAGATTCATCCTTTACTTTCTCCTGGGTGGCACGGTTCTGAAGCTTCTGGCCATCCAGAAACTCTTTAAATGACTTGATTGTCGTAGGATCAATTATCCCTTTTCCGACCCGGTAATAAAACTCATTGGCTGTTTTCAACTCGAAAAATGCGCGCAATTTCTCCACGTTCTCTGAATTGAAATCCATCTTCATCTGCTTCAGCTTTCGCTGGACAATCTCCCTTCCATCCACAATTGCAGACTTCTTTTCTTCCCGGAGGGCATCCTTTATTTTGGCCTTCGCCCTGGATGTGACCACGTTGTTCAGCCAGTCTTCGGTCGGCTTCTGCTTGTTGGAAGTGAGGATCTCTACCTGGTCGCCGTTTTTCAACTTATGCGATATAGGCACAAGCCGCTGATTGACTTTGGCGCCGATACATTTGGCTCCTACTTCTGTATGTATCTCAAAAGCAAAATCCAATGCTGTGGACCCAAATGGCAATACCTTTAAATCGCCTTTTGGGGTAAACACAAACACTTCTTCATGGAAAAGATTACCCCGGAAATCATCCATAAACTCGATCGCATTGCCATCATTGGACTCCAATAATCCACGGACCTGCGTGATCCAGTCATCAAGTCCGGATCCTGCTCTTCCATTGCTGTCCCTTTCCTTATATTTCCAATGGGCGGCATAACCACGCTCTGCAATCTCATCCATCCGTGTGGTTCTGATCTGCACCTCGACCCACTGTCCGGTATGACTCATCACGGTCGTATGTAGGGATTCATAGCCGTTTGACCTTGGTGTACTTATCCAGTCACGAAGCCGATCCGGGTTAGGCCTGTAAAAATCGGTGACTGTGGAGTATACCTGCCAGCAATCCGCCTTCTCATTCTCTATGTCACTTTCCAGAATGATCCGAATCGCAAAGAGGTCATAGACTTCCTCAAAAGGAATCCCCTGCTTCTTCATCTTGTTGTAAATAGAGTAAACAGACTTTGGACGCCCCTTGATTGCAAATTTCAGGTTCTGCTTCTCCAGCTCTTCCTCCAGTGGTTGGATAAAGTTCTTGATGAATTTCTTGCGGTATGCTCTTGTCTCGTTGATTTTATGTACGATATCCTGATAGGTTTCGGTATCCGTATACTTGAGATAGAGGTCTTCCAACTCCGATTTGATGGCATAAAGCCCCAGTCTATGTGCCAAGGGGGCATACAGGTACATCGTCTCAGAGGCTATCTTCAGCTGTTTATGCCGGGGCATACTGGCCAGCGTCCGCATGTTGTTCAGCCTATCTGCCAGCTTGATCAGGATGACCCGCACATCATCAGAAAGGGTAAGCAACATCTTTCTGAAATTCTCAGCTTGCTGGGAACTCCCGTACTCAAAGACTCCCGAGATCTTGGTAAGCCCATCAATTATGGTCATTACCTTGGTACCAAATTCCCTTTCGATATCCTCAAGTTCCCAATCCGTGTCCTCCACCACATCATGGAGAAGTGCCGCCACAATCGACGTAGTACCCAGTCCAATCTCTTCGACACACACCAGGGCAACCTCCAGTGGGTGGTATATATAAGGCTCCCCGGATTTGCGACGCATATCCCTATGAGCCTCAAGCGACACATTGAAGGCTTTTTTAATCAGCTTCGCATCACCTGGTTTTAGAAATGGCTTTGCCTGCCTCAACAGCTTTCGGTAGCGCTTGAGTATCTCTTTTCTTTCTTCTTCTACGTCCACTTGAATCATATAGGAGGAATTTATACAAAAATGGAATACTCAGATTAATCTCTGATAAATGTTTATATTTTTTTTAATACACACTTGCAATTTTTGAAATAGTGCCTACCTTTGCATCCACAATCAGGCTCAAGGAAGAAACGTCTTTCTTTTTATGCTTGGTTTTGATGTATTGCGGATGTGGCGAAATTGGTAGACGCACTAGACTTAGGATCTAGCGCCGCGAGGCATGGGGGTTCGAGTCCCTCTATCCGCACAAATACAGAACCCTCAATCACGGATTTGCCTCACTGGCAGAAAAGAGATTGGGGGTTTTTAGTTCATCTTCATTTAAAATTTTAGCGCCTTGGAAATCACATTAGACAAGCACTCAACAAATCAAGCCTCGATTAAAATTAAACTAAACGAGGCGGATTATCAACCGAAGGTAGACGCGAAACTGAAAGATTACGCCAAAAAGTCCAATATCAAAGGATTCAGACCTGGAAAAGCACCTATTTCCATGGTAAAGAGCATGTACGGGACATCTGTCTTGGTAGAAGAGATCAATACATTACTGGGCGAATCCCTGAACACTTACCTAAAGCAACAAACTTTCAATATACTCGGTGAACCCCTTCCTGTGAACAACGATGAGCAGATTGACTGGAAGACGCAAAGGGAATTTGAATTCGAATACAAGATTGGCTTCGTAGACTCTATTGAGCTGGTTCTTGACAGTAATATAAAGGGTACAAAATATGAAATCAAGGTAGATGATAAACTCGTAGCAGAGACTATTGACAACCTGAAATCGCAATACGGCAACAGTACAAACCCTGAAGTAAGCGAGGCAGGTGACAACATCTATGGAGACCTGAAAGCTGTGGATGGGGAGTTCTCCAAGACACTCTCTTTGCCTCTCGAAAAGCTTTCCAAAAAACTGGCTGCAAAATTCATCGGTGTAAGTAAGGAAGCGGTAGTGGAATTTGAAGCCAAAGAAGTGAAAAAAGCGGAATGGAAAGAAGCATTTGAGCTGACTGAAGAGGAAGCTGAAAACACCGGCGAGGCCTTTACATTCACTGTCAAAAACATCAACAGAACAGAAGCGGCTGAAATGAACCAGGAGTTCTTTGATAAGATCTTCGGCCCGGACGAGGTGAAGACGGAAGAAGAGTTCGCTGCAAAAGTGAAGGAAACACTTCAGGCAAACTACGACAAGGAATCCAAAGTTTTCACGGAGGAGGAATTGAAGAAAGTCCTGACAGAAAGCACCAAAATAGACCTTCCCGATACGTTCCTTAAAGAATGGCTGATTTTGGCCAACGAGGGAAAAGTCACAGAAGAAGATGTCGAGAAAGAATTTCCACTCTATGCAAAACAGCTGAAATGGTCTCTGATCTCCAACAAGATCGCCAAAGACAACGACATCAAAGCAGAGCATGAAGATGTGATAGAGAAGACCAAAGATATGATCCGTGAGCAATTTGCTTCTTCTGGCCTGGGATCACAGATGGAAGACAGCATGGATATGTTCGTGGACAATTACCTCAAAGGCAAAGACGGTCAAAACTACATGAACATGTTGACCTCCGTGCAGAATGAAAAAGTCTTGGCTAAAACCCAGGAATTGATTGACTTGGAAGAAAAGGCAATAAGCATTGATGAGTTCAAGGAACTTTTAGAAAAGTAAATCGCTTAAACCAACAGAAAAAAGTCCTTATTTAAGGGCTTTTTTTATTTTTGCTTACTACAACATACCTCAAAGATGATCACAAAAGAAGAATTCAGGAAATACGCCATCCATAATCAGGGCGTTAGTGGTACTGCATTTGATCAGTATACCCAGCATATTGAGAATATGACGCGATCAGTAATTGAAGAGAGACCCCAGAATTTCAGGGAAATCGATGTGTTCTCAAGGCTTATCATGGATCGAATCATCTTCCTGGGAACAGGAGTGGATGACCACGTAGCCAATATCATAGTAGCCCAGCTCCTGTTTTTGGAATCTGTGGATTCCAAAAAAGATGTGCTGTTATATATCAACAGTCCGGGTGGTTCTGTCACCGCAGGATTGGGAATATATGACACTATGCAGTATATTAACCCGGACGTTGCCACCATCTGTACCGGTATTGCGGCTTCCATGGGCGCAGTCCTGTTGGCTGGAGGTGCAAAAGACAAGCGTTCTGCCCTTCAGCATTCGCGTGTGATGATCCACCAGCCGTCAGGCGGTATGCAAGGTCAATCCAAGGATATGGAAATCTCCCTGAAATTGATACTTGCCATGAGACAGGAATTGTACCAGATCCTGGCCAATCACACCGGAAAAACCTATGAGGAGATCGAAAGAGACTCTGACAGGGATTACTGGCTCAGAGCTCCGGAAGCCAAGGATTATGGCTTGATAGATGAAGTTTTAGTAAAAAAATCAAAATAATGGCTCAAGTTACCTGCTCCTTTTGCGGTAGAAACAAGAAAGATGTGGACCTGATGGTATCAGGAATATCAGCTCATATCTGTAATTTCTGTATCGAACAGGCCCACATGATCCTTGGGGAAGAGGATAAGACCAAAAAACCAGGGGCTAAACCTAAGATCAAGCTTAAAAAACCGAAGGAACTTACCACCTATCTTGACCAATACGTGATCGGTCAGGAAGATGCCAAGAAAGTACTGACGGTAGCCGTATATAACCATTATAAGCGCCTTTTCCAGAAAGACGAGAATGATGATGTGAAGATCGAAAAATCCAACATCATCATGGTGGGTGACACCGGGACAGGCAAGACCTACCTCGCCAAAACACTGGCCAAAACACTCGAAGTTCCTTTCTGTATCGCGGATGCGACGGTATTGACAGAAGCAGGATATGTAGGTGAGGATGTCGAGAGTATTTTGACCAGGCTACTTCAAGCTGCCGATTACAACGTGGAAGCCGCAGAGCGGGGCATTGTTTATATAGATGAGCTTGATAAAATAGCCAGGAAATCCGATAACCCATCCATTACACGGGATGTAAGTGGGGAAGGGGTACAGCAGGCGATGCTGAAGCTCTTGGAAGGCACAATAGTCAACGTACCTCCACAAGGTGGCAGAAAGCATCCAGACCAAAAAATGATTGCAGTCAACACAGAAAACATCCTCTTTATCTGCGGTGGAGCATTTGATGGAATTGCACGGCACATCGGCAAACGCCTGAACACGCAACCCATGGGCTTCAGCAAAGCGGTGATAGGACAGGTCGCAGACCGGGAAAACCTGCTGCAGTATGTGACTGCCCAGGATCTGAAGGCATTTGGCCTTATCCCTGAACTGATCGGAAGATTACCGGTGCTCACACATCTGGATCCACTGCATAAAGACGCGTTGAAGAGAATCTTGACTGAGCCAAAAAACGCCCTGGTCAAGCAATACTCCAAACTACTTCAAATGGAAGATGTGAAGCTGTCCTTTGAAGACGATGCACTTGAATTTATAGTGGACAAGGCCGTGGAGTACAATCTCGGTGCCCGCGGACTAAGATCAATCTGCGAAGCCATCATTACGGACGCTATGTACGAATTGCCTTCAGATGATTCGGTCAAAGAACTGGTGATAGATGCCAAATATGCACAACAGAAATTCGAAAAATCGAAATTCAAACGACTTCAGGTCGCCTAAAACACAAAAACCTGCTTCCTCTGAGGCAGGTTTTTTCTTTTACACTTGAAAAAGCCGATCCAGAAGACTTACCTCAAAGTCCCTGCTATGAGCTCAGCAGTATTGCGGGAGGCACTCTCAGTACCCAATCTCTCCTGAATCAAATCATATCCTTGAAGTATCTCTCCTTTGTACACCCTATCGGAGAGTAGCGCTTTCAGTTCCCTGCTGAGGTTATCTACGTTAAAGTCATCCTGAATCATTTCCTTCACCACTTCCCT
The DNA here is from genome assembly GCA_048819475.1 of Algoriphagus sp. Taxonomy (GTDB): domain Bacteria; phylum Bacteroidota; class Bacteroidia; order Cytophagales; family Cyclobacteriaceae; genus Algoriphagus. The sequence goes on along the minus strand of JBMDXP010000049.1, from coordinate 28,959 downwards.
ATCAGCAATCAGGTTAACCAAGGAAATAAACCTGATCCTGATCAAGCGTCTGGCTATAAAATAAGTGACAGGACTCGTCTGATACACCACAATCTGGGGAACTCTGAATAAAGCCGTCTCTAGGGTCGCAGTCCCAGAAGTGACCACTGCAGCGATAGCATGGTGAAGCAGGTCATAAGTCTGGTTGTACACCACTTTCAGACCAGCTTTCCGGGCAGGATTATAAATACTGTCATCCAAACTATCTACTCCTGCGATGATAAATTGGGCATTGGGAAACTCAGGAACCAAACGGATCATTCTTCCCAGCATTGCATGGACCTCCTGAACCCTGCTGCCGGGTAGGAGGGCGATGATAGGCTGATAGCCCAATTCATTCTTTTGAAAGAAGAAATCATGGGGCGTGAATTTTTTGATTTCATCCAGCAATGGATTTCCCACATAATTTACTTCCAGATCAAATTTCCTGAAAAATTCCGGCTCAAACGGGAGGATTGAATAGATATGGTCAGTAGTGCTTTTTAGCTTTAATGCTCTTTTTTGATTCCATGCCCATACTTTGGGGGGGATATAGTAATGGACCACGATCCCCAACTTCTTTGCAAATGCAGCTATTTTCAAATTGAAACCGCCGTAATCCACCAATATGACAGCATCTGGACGGAATGCTGTTATATCCCTTTTTACGATGTTCAGATACTTTAAGACTTTCCGGAAACCCAGAACGACCTCAAGAAATCCCATCACTGCTATTTCGGAATAATCAACAGCAAGTTCTACGCCTGCTTCCTGGGAGTACCTCCCTCCCATCCCCCTGAAAATCAAGTTGGGATGACCGGACTTCAACGCAATAACAAGGTTGGAAGCATGAAGGTCCCCTGATCGCTCTCCTGAAATAATGTAGATTCTATGGGCTTTGTCCAATTCTTGGGATCTTTGGGGCAAGATGTATCTTTGGTGTATAATCAAAAAACAAAAGAGGTTTTTATTCAGCCAATCCGAAAAGACAGCCAAGGCTTATTCACCTAAATATTCAACGAAGTTACGCGGTGTCTCGTAAAGGGTAAGTTTGTGCAAACCTCCATAAGCGGTGATTTCTTTCACCGCCGGCTCAAGGATTTTCCAGAATTCCATCACAAGATTCTCGCAACTCGCCAGTTTCCCTTCCATAAATGGGACATCCACATTAAGGTTCTTATGGTCTACTTCATCAATAACCAGCGAGCGGATCACTGTGCTCAGTTTCTTGAGATCAACCACAAAGCCAGTCTCCGGGTCAGGGGTACCCTTCACGGTAACAATCAGTTCAAAGTTGTGACCATGCCAATTGGCATTTGCACATGGGCCGAACACCTCTATGTTCCTTTCATCCGTCCACTTTGGATTCCAGAGCTTATGTGCAGCGTTAAAATGTTCTTTTCTACAAACGTAAATCATTACCGATTGAAATTCGCAGCAAAGATAGGCATGCAGAATCAGAATAAAAATTGTTTGTCCCCAGACTTAAACTTAAAACTATAAAGTTAATTTTTAGGCAGTATTACGCTTTCAGTTGAATCAAAATCTGTCTTAAGCGTTATGGCGATTTTTTAAACGATACGCTCACTGCTCCTGTACAAAATCAAGAATCAAACGTATGTTATCGTAAGAATTGTAGTTCCAGCCATTCTTTACTACCGTTTCATCAAGTTTGTTGAAACCGTCATAATTGGCTTTAAACCATTTTCTATTGAATTTTATTTTTTCCAATGCCCCATCTTTGAGAGTAAAAAAATCCATCTTTTTAACATACTCGTCAAAGTTCTTACCGGAATTGTAAGCCCCAGAATAATTGGCTGGGATAAACTGAACGGTATGACCTACGTATATTACCTGCCCATCTGAAAAAGTGATTTCCTCCAGCATACTATAATCAGAAGATGCCAGCGTGGAGCTGTTTACAAGCAATCTTGCCTCGTTGACAAATAATAAAGAATCGAACACCAGTTGTTCAAGATAGCTGATTCCATTTCTGGACTGAATCATTAATTTGTTTTTCTCCAAATCAAGGTTGAACATACCATTCTTCAATTCAGTCCCATCTTTGAAGGGTACAGCATTGGCAAACTCCCCCAAAAGAAAGGGGGAACCTTTCACACCTTCTTTAGCAGGCAAAGTAACTCTTATCAAATTACCTTGGCCTCCTAGCTGGTTTAAGTTATCCTGACTGTCAATACCTGTCTGTGCAATGGCAATGAAAGGGCTCAGCAGAAACAATAAGACCAAACGAACGTTACAGTTTATTTTCATAGCAGGTCAAAATAAAAAAGGAGAGGTTCAATCCCTCTCCTTTTACGTATGATTTCAGATTAATATTGCGGATTTTGAGTCACCACATTATCACTTGTCAGAACTTCTCTCTGGGGAATTGGCATCAAAGCCCTGAAAGGTTCAATTCCAAAAAGAGAAACAATTCTATTTGTCCTTCTCAGATCAAACCAACGATGACCTTCAAATGCCAGCTCAAATCTCCGCTCTTGCAACACGGCGTCTTCCACATCCTGCGCAGTAGCAAGTGAGATTGGGTCCAGTCCAGCTCTATCCCGAATAGCATTTACAAGGGTATTGGATCTACCAATATTAGACGAAGAAGCTTTAGCAGCTGCTTCAGCAGCGATGAGGTAGAGCTCAGCTCTTCTGATAATGATCACATTGTCATCACCTCCAGCTATTCTGAAATACTTAGCAGAACTTCCCGCTGCAGGCTGTGGAGCAGTTGAACCGTTATTCACCTGAAGCCTGACATCACCCTCTTCGTGGGCATTCAGAAATTCTGTATTTGGAGCTAACTCATTCCTTCCACCACGGGCCGTAGGATAGAAGAAAAATGCTATTGTATTACTATTTACAGCATCAAATTGAAGTTCAAATATAGATTCAGGCGCAGAGTTTTTAATCAGATAAAGATCAGCAAAGACAGGATTCAAATCCGAACCGTCCCCTTCAATTACGCTTGAGGCTCTCGCATCTGCTTCTGCCCAGTCTCCTTGATACAACGCTGCCCTTGCCTTTAAAGCAATTGCCGCATTTCTAGTGGCTCTTGCAGGACCACCGGAAGCAGGAAGATTCTCAATAGCAAATTCCAGGTCTGCATTTACCACACTCCATATTTCAGCCTCCGTAGACCTTGGCTTTGGTTCAGCATCAGGAGCTGTAAGGGTGGGTGACACGAAAAGAGGCAAACCCAGGCCAGCCGAAGTCCCGAAACCCTCTGGTGTACCTCCAAACCAAGAAACCAGATTCATGTAATGCAATGCCCGAAGGAATCTTGCCTCACCTAAAGCAGCTTCTTTATTCAAAGCCGGATCAGAAATCCCAGGTACCGCGGCAATAATATTGTTTGCCCTGTTGATACCGACATAAATAGCGTTCCACAAGTTGTTCCACTCCACATTATCAGCCAAAACTTGTTTATTGGATATTTGTCCGAATGATGGAAATGTTCCCGTCCAAGTGATTTCGTCAGCAGCAAGCCCAGCAAATGACCAATGCCTAAGTCCATAATAATTCGCACTTTGCAAAGAACTGTAAGCCCCAATGAGGGCGGCTTGAACCGAAGAATTATCTACCCAGATCTGCTCAGGAGATAAGGAAGCCTGTGGCTGTTGCCTATCTAAGATATCGCAACTGGCGAGCAGTAATGTAGCTACTACTGCAGCCCATTTATAATTTGATAGTTTAATATTTTTCATCATTGCTTGAATTAAAAACCAACGTTAATTCCCAGTGTGAATGTTCTTGCCTGTGGATAAGTCAAGAAGTCAGTACCCAAAGAAGTATTGACAACATTGAACGTACTTACTTCTGGATCAAACCCACGGTAGTTAGTCCAGGTAAACAGGTTTTGAGCCGCACCATATATTCTTATTGACCTGGTTTTCAAAGTATTCGCAACAGAACTAGGGAAATTATAGCCTATTGAGAGGTTTTTCAATCTCATAAATGAACCATCCTCCAGCCATCTGTCAGAAACCCGTCTATTGTTATTGGGATCACCGTGAACTGCCCGGGGGGTAGTAGTACTGGGATTAGTAGGTGTCCATCTATCCAAAGTACCATCTGTTTGGCCAAACACGCCGTTCATACCTTCCGAAAATGATCTTGTGTTGTTGTAAATACTATTCCCGTAAGTGAATTGGAGAAATACCGATAAATCAAAGTTTCTATACTTCAGGGTGTTGGTCATCCCACCATAAAACTCCGGCTGAGCACTTCCGATTATTTCCTGATCATTCGTGTTCAATACCCCATCTCCATTAAGATCGCGGAACATGATATCGCCCAATTGAGCTGCAGACTGGCCTCTATCTCGGGCAATAGCCAAGTCCTCTCCATTCTGAATTATTTTTTCAACCCTGAAGCCTCTAAAAGCTCCCAATGGCTGACCTTCTTCCACCCAGCTGGCAAAACCTGCTCCAAAAGGAGTTCCTGAAAGAGAAGTTATCTCATTTCTGTTGAAGGTGATGTTGAAGTTTGTGGACCATCTGAAATCATTCTTGTTCACATTGACAGTCGTTAAGGTCAGCTCTAACCCTTTGTTCTGTACGGACCCGATATTCTCCTGAATACCGGTAAATCCACTGGAACCTACCAACGGTCTGTTTAGCAGCAACTGGTTATTGTTCATGATGTAATATTCCGCTGATAAGTAGATCCTATCTCCGAAGAGTCCCAGATCCACACCGAAGTTCAATTGCTCCTGTCTTTCCCAAGAAAGTAAATCATTTCCCAATTGGGATGGAGCTACACCTGCCAGTGTATTGTAATTGGACCCTACACCGAATAGTGCCCTGGAACCAAAATTGTCGATTTCCTGGTTTCCGGTGATTCCGTATGACACCCTCCATTTCACATCGGAGATAGCGGAAAGTCCATCCATAAATCCTTCCTCGGACATTCTCCAGCCAATCGATCCCGCAGGGAAGACACCATATCTCTTGTCTGCCCCAAATCTGGAAGAACCATCCACCCTGGCAGAAAAAGAAGCCAGGTATTTATCAGAGTAGGCATAATTCAACCTGGCAAAATAAGATTCCAGTGCCCAGGAGCTTCCTCCTGAAGTGGCCTCGTTTTTAACGGATCCTGCAGACAGCCTTCTGATGCTGTTCCCTGGGAAAACAGTAGCTTCAGCAAATAAACTTTCATAATTTGACTCTTGTACAGACTGTCCGATTAGAGCAGTCAGGTTATGGTTTCCTCCGAACTGCTTGGTATAAACCAACGTGTTCTCAAACAACCAGTTGACATCAGATCTGAAAGAAGACTGGCCTAAACCATTTGAACCAGCCCCTGTATTGGTAGTAGTTGGCTGGAAGCGGTCATCTTTGAAATTCAAATAATCTATGCCCACATTAGACCGGAACTTCAAGCCAGGTACTATATCATATTCCAGAAAACCGTTTCCGATTACCCTTGCAGACAAGGACTCAAAGAAAGGCTCCACGCCAGCAGCAACTGGGTTTTCAGTGGAGGACCCTGGGTCTTTATAGTAAGTTCCGTCAGCTCTATAGACAGGGATATCACTGGAGACAAGTACTCCCGCAGAAAGCACCCCGTTGATGTTATTATCATTTTGAGGTCTTTGGGCTATAGATCTTGAAAGACCCACATTTCCCCCGATCTTGATTTTATCACTTACCTTATTCTCGAGATTCACCCTAAAGTTAAGCCGCTCAAAACCTGATCCGATCTGGATTCCATCCTGGAAGAAACTTGTTCCGGATATTCGGAATGTGGTTTTATCATTTCCTCCTGACACGGAGACATCAGTCTGACGTATGGAGGCTGTTCTTAATATTTCGTCTAACCAATCCGTATTAGGCGCAGTACTTGGGTTCTGAAAAACCGATAAATCCCTGACGCCATCTCCATTGTCCACAGCCACATACAATCCGTTTTCAACCCCTGCATCGGCATCACTATACAACCATGTTGCATAATCTTCCGCAGATCTCCAAGTGACACCGCTTCCTATCACTTGTCCATTCGCATTGGTAAACCTATTGGCGACCTGGTCCACATACAGTTCCACCTGCTGCTGACCGGTCAGTTTTTTCATTGGATCTTTTTGTCTCATCTGGATACCTGAATAATGGGAGATATCCACCCGGGTAGCTCCAGCCTTACCTTTTTTGGTGGTGATCAGGACTACTCCGTTTGCTGCCCTTGAACCATAAATTGCAGAAGCTGCCGCATCCTTCAAGATCTCCATAGATTCAATATCATTTGGATTAAGGTCAGACAAAGCGTTGGTCAATTGACCACCAGTACCTATTGCAGTGTATGAACCTGAATTGATCGGCACACCGTCTATTACATATAGCGGTTCTGAACTGGCATTTATTGATCCCGTTCCCCGGATCCTAACTGAAATCCCGGAGCCTGGTGTGCCTGAAGACTGAGTCACCTGCACCCCCGCAGCACGTCCCTGAAGAGCCTGGTCTACACCCAGAATAGGTAAATCTTCAATGTCAGTAGCAGACACAGAAGATATTGCCCCTGTTATTTCACGCTTCTCCTGAACACCATATCCTGTCACTACCACCTCGCTGAGTATCTTGGTATCAGGCTGGAGTACTACATCTACAGTCGACCTGTTCCCAATCTGCACATCCTGCGGAAGAGATCCGACAAAACTGAATACCAAGACATTACTGCCCTGGGGCACACTCAATGAATAGGTACCATCCAGATCGGTAGCCGTACCGACAGTGGTTCCCTTCACTACAACAGATGCTCCTGGAATAGGCAACCCATCCTCCGAAGAGGTAACCGTACCAGTGATCACACGGTTTTGGGCAAATGCCACCGCACCCCCCAAAAACAGCATGAGTCCTAGAAGTAAAACTTTCCTCATATTAATTTGATTATGGTTTAAATTAGACTCAATGATATCTCTTCTCACGGAATTCCCAAAGCGTATCAAAAGAAAAATCATAATATTTTAGTCGAGTTCTTTTGGAATAAAGTTTAGAATAAACATCATTATCAAAATATAATTCTGATTATAATAGAAAAAAAAGAATAAATAAAATTTATTATTGTTAACCTTTTGTTAACAACAGTTAATTCTCAATTTCTTTCTTTGCCGTTTATAAAAAAAAACAATGGAATTGGTAAAAAAAATTATTCTTCTAAAAAAACAGTTATAGGCAAAATTTAATGAGTCTTGTTTTTAAAAAAACGTCTGTTTATGATATAAAATATGGTTTAAATAGAATATAAAACCGAGTAGCAATTAAATTATATTTTGACTGTTAATATAGTTTTTAGACTCAATATATAGTCATGTGCTCTGACTAGAATCTTCCCCCTACTCACAATACTTTTACTGTAATCCTTCTGTTTAAGGCTTGGTTTTCAACTGTGTTATTGGGGACCATCGGCTCTTTGTCTCCTTTCCCTTCAATTAGAACCCTACCTGGATGAAGCCCTTCACCCACTAGGTAATTCTGTACGCTCTTGGCGCGCTGCAAACTCAGTTCTTGGTTGTACACCGCATTACCCACATTGTCTGTATGGCCGGAAATCAAAATATTCACATTGGGGTTATCTTTCAGAAATTTCAGCAATCTCTTCAACGAAGACAGGGATTGTTCCTCCAGTTCATATTTGTCAAAAGCAAAGAATATATTTTCAAAAACAAACTCCTCCCCTGAAGCTACCGGCGTCAACTCGATTTTAAGCCCCTTGACATCGTTGATCCTATCACGCTCCACGTTATAGATCTTGGGCAGATATCCCTTTTTTTCCACGTACAATCCCGAAATAGCCTTCTCTGGGTATAGCATCATGAACTCACCTGTCTTACCGTCAGATTCAAACTGATACAATGTGCTATCGTTAGTCAAAGAGACCAATGACAGCGTGGCATTTATCGGATCCCCTGTCTTTGAATTGAATACCTTCCCTTCAGTCACCGTCAGGTTTTCCCCCAAATAGATTTCTTCCGGAAACCTAAACCGGTACAGTAGGGATCTGTCCTGCTCTCCCTCCTCTGAGGACAACTCGGTAAAATAAGCATAATCCTTCTTGGCCGTAATAAATAGCGCTACCTGATCCAGCTGGTCATTGATCGGCAAACCCACATTCTCCGGTTCCGTAAATTCCCCATCCACGACACGTGAAAGATAGATATCCATCCCTCCAAAACCAGTATGCCCATTGGAAGCAAAAAACAAGATCTCATTGTTGAAAAACATGAACGGCGAAATCTCATCTTTATCCGTATTCACCACATCCCCCAGATTCTTGGCTTCAGACCACTCCCCATTTCCCTGCCGCACGCTGTACCAAATATCGTTCCCACCATATCCCCCCTTTCTGTTAGAGGAGAAAAAAAGAATTCTACCATCCGCTGAAAGTGAAGGCTGGGAATCCCAAGACCTGGAATTGACTTTCTTCCCCATATTACTTGGCCGCTGCCACATCCCATTTACTTTATATGAAACGTACAGATCGCAACTTCCCTCTGAGTCCGGCGCATCGCAGGAGGTGTAAATCAAAATATTACCGTCTGCCGTGATCGTACACGTCCCCTCATTATATGGAGAATTAATTGTCTGCGCTATTCCCTCAGGCTTGGTCCATTCCCCATTCGGCAGCATATACGATTTAAAGATATCCTCCTTATCCCTATTGCTGACTCCGTCGCGTTTTGTAAACAGGATCTGCTCTCCGTCAGCGGTCAGCACAGGAAAGTACTGGAGCCTAAACTGATTGAGTGGCTCCGCAAGCTTTTCCTTTTCTATCACGGGCACCTCCTGCAGCTGAACCTCCAGGAATTCCATCTGGGCTTTCGTTGCGATATAGTTTACATTCTTCCTAAAAGAATCATCAAACAAAGGATCGGCATTTTTGAATTGGTCTGAAGCCTCCTCAAATCTCCCCTGCTTCAAATATAACTGGGTGTACACCCATCCAAAATCAGCTTTATGTTTCGTCAACGCATTTTTTTCGGAAAGCTTCGCACTTCCCTTTTCCAAAACCTCTTCAGCCTCTTCAAATTTCCCCTGCGTAATCAACAGCTGGGAAAGCTTCACGTACGCCTCGAGGAAAGAAGCCTCCCTGCTGATCGCTGCCTGATATTTCTCCTTAGCCGCATCATATTGCCTGGAAAAAGTAAGCTCTTCCGCTTCTTTATAAAAACGTATGGCTCTCCCATCTATGATCGAAAAGCCTTGCGGAAAGGCTTCATAGCATGTTAATAGCAGAACAAATAAGATGAAAATGGGACGCATGGACTTAAGGTATATCCATAAATTTATGGGTTTGTAAGGAAATTTTCCATTTTGGATGATTTTTAACAAAATCTATGACCTCCGGGGTAAAGCGCTCAGCTCTACTCCATTCCGGCTGCAGACGCAGTTCACAAGCCTCACCCACCATCGCTGCATACTCCTCAGCAAAATCAAAATCACTTGAATGGTATACCACTACCTTTAATTCATCTGCTTTCTGGTAGATAGAAGGATGTGGTTTCTTGAATTTCTTTGGGGAAAAACACACCCAATCGAACTCTCCTGAATACGGATGTGCCCCAGAAGTCTCCACATTCGTGGAAAACCCCTTTGATTTCAAAAGCCTCGTCAAAGGTCCAAGGTCGTATAACATGGGTTCTCCGCCGGTAATCACAGCCAGTCTTCCCGGGTAACGCATCGCCTGCTTCACAATCTCTTCTATCGAAAGTATCGGCCATTTTCCGGCTTCCCAAGAATCCTTCACATCGCACCACACACAGCCCACATCACAACCTCCCAGCCGGATAAAATAAGCGGGATAGCCTGTAAACCTTCCCTCGCCCTGTATCGTGTAAAATGCCTCCATTACGGGAAGCTGCAATCCGGAATCTATTAACTCTCTATTGGTCATGGTAATTTTTGATAAAGCGGGTAATTGAACCGCTGGTGAAAATCAGCTGCAAAGGTAGGCGTTTCGGATGAATTAACCTTTCTCTACCCAATTCTTCATCGTCATTCCTCAGCTTACAGCTAGACCCGAATCGCCACTTTGTACAAAAAAACCCATCTGAAGCACAGGGTTTTGAACTAAAGAGACTTCCCTGATGCCCTTACGCCAGTGTCTTCATCATCACTATTCGATAATCCTCCACACCTCCTTTGGAGAGCACATCCACTATTTTAAACCCTCTGCGTAACCCAAATGCTATCATTGCCGGAAATCTGTTCCTCGTTTTAAAGAATACAGACTTGAACCCCTTGCCTTTCATCCAGCTCTCCTGATAGTCAGCCAAAGCATCAGCTATACCGTTCCTGCGGAACTCAGGTCTGACTCCTCCCATCCAGGAGTAAAACACTTCCGGCGTATCACTCTGATAGCCCACCTTAAACCCCAATAACTCCTCTCCTTTTTCAGCAACCAGAGCCAAATGGATTCGGTGACGTAGTCTGTTTTCATAGAAACCGGGAGGATATGTCCCGGAAAACTCTGGGATCAACTTATGGACATAAAGAATTTCCGAGAGACTGGCTTCTCTGATCCGGATTTCACCTCCCAAAACTTAATTCTTTTTCAAAGTGGGATAGGTGACTCCGAGCTGCTCCAGGTATGTGTCGTATTTGGTCTCATCGAAATACAACTTCTTCAGTTCCGGACGGAATCTGTCCATACTTTCCTTGTTTAAATATACAGGAGCTTCATCATCCCCGCTTATCATCGGCTTATATTGCTCGTCCTTTGTCTGTACATTTTTGAAGTAATCCCAAGCCTGATCCACCAGTTCGGGCTGCAGCAAGAAATCCAAAATCGTCATCGCCTCAGCTTTGGCACCAGCAGTCACTCCCTTGTGTGCGATAGGAGTGGCCATGGCGATTGCATTGCTCCAATGATGTCCCGGTAACCCCGGAATATTAGCAGGAAACCGGAGTGTCACCGTAGGCACTACCCAAGATACGTCACCAATATCATCGGAGCCTCCTGATACAGGACTGGTCACAGGCAATCCCAGCGTATCGAGCTTGGTAGGAAGTCCTGAATCCCTAGTCGCTCCCATTTCTTTTTGTACCGCCTTGGCCAGTTGCTGGTCTTCCTCAGACCATTCCGGAAGCCCCACCTTCAGGATATTTTCATACATTTTCTCCGCAATCACCTTGTTGAAATGACGAGGCCACGCTGTTCCCAATATTCTTGAGCTCATCTCTGTGCCCGTCATCAGTGCCGCCCCTTTTGCTATATCATTGGCCTGGGCATACATTTCCATGATCCCGTCATAGTTCACATCCCTCAGGTAATACCAGATGGATGACTGGGAAGGTACCACGTTGGGTTGATCCCCACCATCAGTGATCACCGAATGTGACCGTTTCAACGGATGAAGATGCTCCCGCTTGTAATTCCATCCGATATTCATAAGCTCCACTGCATCTGCAGCACTTCTCCCCCTCCACGGTGCTCCCGCTGAGTGTGCTGCCTCTCCGGAGAAAGTGTATTCTACGGAAATCAGCCCTGTACCGGAGGATTGCCCCCAGCTGACCCCCAGGTTATTGGCCACATGGGTAAAAATACAGATATCTATTCCATCAAACATCCCGTCCCTCGCAAACCATGCCTTTGCGGCTACCAGCTCTTCCGCGATTCCCGGCCAAAGTATCAATGTACCTCCCAGCTTCTCCCGCTCCATGATTTCCTTTACTGCCAGTGCTGACGTAATATTCAGGGGAATACCTGCATTGTGACCCTCTCCATGCCCCGGAGCTCCCTCCACCATGGGTTTATGGTAAGCTACACCCGGATATTGGGAGGCCTTGGGGATGCAGTCCACATCCGAACCGAGCGCGATCACCGGACCGTCCCCATTACTCCATGTTGCAAACCATGCAGTAGGTATGCCGGATACACCCGTCTGGATGCTGAACCCGTTTTCCTCCAGAATACCCGTGAGGTACCTCGAAGATTCCACTTCCTGAAACCCCAATTCCGCAAAACTGAATATTTTATCCACCATTACCTGGCTCGTTTTGTGGCGCTGTTGAACCAGCGTGGCAACTTCACTTTTCAGCGCAGCAATTTCTTTGGGGGAATACTTCTTCTGTGCAAAGCTCCAGGAGACGGTGAGCACCAAAGCCAAGAGCAATACGTGCCGTAGTACAGTGTAAAATACCTTCATAAGATGGTGGTTTGATTTGGTGAAATAGGTATGATTCAAGAGTCAAAAGGCGAAAGGATTAATTCCTGGAAGAGATTCCTTAACCTTTCCCGGCTAATCCTCGCGACCGATAAATTCAAATGATATAGCTTTGAAAAATACTAAAAAACCAGCTTCGCCAAAAAGAAAGTTGATCAGCGGAAAGAAACACCTCCTGGTAGGAATTATAGATTTGAATTCCAAACCCCACCATTTTTTCTATTTTTGCAGGCGTTCAGCATAAAAACCAAGAAATATTCAATTATGGCGGAGTACACTTTCAGGGAAATCGAAAAAAAGTGGCAGGGGATCTGGAAACAGAACCAAACCTTCAAAGCTGAAGTAGATCCTAGCAAACCCAAGTTTTACTCCCTGGATATGTTCCCCTACCCTTCCGGGGCGGGGTTACATGTGGGGCATCCCTTAGGTTATATTGCCTCCGATATCGTATCGCGGTTCAAAATGCTGAAGGGATACAACGTCCTTCATCCCATGGGATATGATTCTTTTGGCTTGCCGGCTGAGCAATATGCCATCCAGACAGGCCAGCATCCCGCCATCACCACAGCACAGAATATCTCCCGCTACACCGAGCAGCTGAAAAACATAGGCTTTGCCTTCGATTGGGACAGGGAAATCAGGACTTCCGATCCATCTTATTATAAGTGGACCCAGTGGATTTTCATGCAGCTGTTCAATAGCTATTACGATCTGGAAGCTGACAAGGCACTGCCCATCGACTCCCTCACGGAGAGATTCGGCAGGGAAGGCAACAGCTACGTCAAGGCAGTTTGCGATGAGGACATCCCCCAATTTGATGCAAGTGACTGGAATGCCTTCTCCCAACAAACCAAGCAGGAGATCCTTTTAAAGTACCGGCTGACCTTCCTTGCCGAGACTACTGTGAACTGGTGCGCGGCACTGGGCACGGTACTGTCCAATGATGAGGTCAAAGATGGTTTTTCCGAACGTGGCGGACACCCCGTGGAGCGGAAGAAAATGATGCAGTGGTCGATGCGAATCACAGCCTATGCTGACAGGCTCTTGAAAGGACTGGAAAAACTGGACTGGTCTGAGCCTATCAAGGAAATGCAACGGAACTGGATTGGAAAATCCATAGGAGCGGAAGTCGTTTTTCAGGTAGCAGGTTCTGATGCCACCATTAAAGTATTTACCACTAGGGTGGACACCATCTATGGTGTTACCTATCTTGCCCTGGCACCGGAGAGTGAGCTCGCAGCTTCATTGATCACCGAAGATCAGCGCACCTTAGCCGAGGCATACATAGAAGTAGCCAAAAACCGCTCAGAAAGAGAGCGAATGAGTGATGTGAAAACCATATCAGGTGCATTTACAGGGTCTTATGCCATCAACCCTTTCAACGGAGAAGAAATCCAGATCTGGGTGGCCGATTATGTCCTCGCAGGCTATGGTACCGGAGCAGTAATGGCAGTCCCTGCCCATGATGAGCGGGATTACAACTTTGCGAAGCACTTCGGTTTGGAAATCCGGCAGGTCATCGAAGGCTCCCTAGAAAACGGCTCTTTCCCGGGCAAGGGAGGGTTGATCATCAATTCCGGATTCATATCCGGACTATATATGAAGGAAGCCATGGAGAAAGCCATCGCGTTCCTTGAGGAAAAAGGAATCGGAAAGGGTAAGATCCAATATAGAATGCGTGACGCCATATTCACACGTCAGCGCTATTGGGGCGAGCCTCTCCCTGTTTATTTCAAAGAAGGATTACCCTATCTCATCGATGAAAAAGACCTGCCTTTGCATTTGCCTGAGGTGGACAAATACCTGCCCACCGAAGACGGTGAGCCTCCCCTGGGCAGGGCTAAAGACTGGACTTACAAAACAGAGGAAGGTGAGTTCCCGCTGGAGAAAAGTACCATGCCGGGATGGGCCGGATCAAGCTGGTATTTTTTCCGGTATATGGATCCCAAAAATGACCATGAATTCTCGGAAAAGACCAAATCCGATTATTGGGGTGCAGTGGATCTATACATTGGTGGCTCGGAGCATGCAACAGGCCACTTGTTGTACTCCAGGTTCTGGACCAAATTCCTATTTGATCTGGGTGTGGTCAGCATCGATGAACCCTTCCAAAAAATGATCAACCAAGGCATGATACAAGGAAGGTCTAACTTTGTATACAGACAAAAAGGAACCAATACATTTGTATCCCACGGATTAAGGGATCAATACGATACATCTGCTATGCACGTGGACGTAAATATTGTGCATAACGATCAGCTCAACCTTGATAAATTCAAGGCATGGAGACCTGATCTGGCCGATGCCGGCTTTATTCTGGAAGACGGCAAGTACATCTGTGGGGCTGAAGTGGAAAAGATGTCCAAATCCAAGTATAACGTAGTCAATCCAGATGATATTATCGAGCGATATGGAGCAGATACGCTACGTCTCTACGAGATGTTCCTCGGACCACTGGAACAATTCAAGCCATGGAACACCAACGGGATCGATGGTGTATTCAAATTCCTCAGAAAGCTCTGGAATCTATACCATAGCCCGACAGGCGATTTCAATGTTTCCGATGAACCTGCAAGTAAAGAGGAACTCAAAGCCCTTCATAAAGCCATCAAGAAGCTGGAAGAAGATATGGCTAATTATTCCTTTAATACGTCCGTGTCGAGCTTTATGATCTGTGTGAATGAGCTGACCGCACTCAAATGCAATAAAAGGGAGATACTGGAGCCTTTGGCCGTACTGATTTCCCCTTATGCCCCCCATATATCCGAAGAACTCTGGGCATTGTTGGGGTATCCCTCTTCTATTACCCATACCACATTCCCTGTCTTCAACGAAGCATATCTCGTGGAAAGCAGCTTTGAATATCCGGTAATGATCAATGGAAAGATGCGTGTCAAACTGGAATTACCGCTTGCACTGGGCATTCAGGAAATTCAAAAAGCAGCCTTATCTGATACTACGGTACAGAAGTGGCTTGAAGGAAAAACCCCTAAAAAGGTCATTATAGTACCGGGCAAGATCGTAAATTTGGTAGTGTAATGTGCTGCATCCTTTTCCAGATTTTGCAGGATGAGGAGCTTAGTTTTTCTTAAAGCCTAAATGAGCCGTCCAAAAATATTGTACATCACACCATCTTTGCAGTCATTTGTTAAAAGTGATATCAAGATACTGTCAAAGTATTTTTCCGTTCGGGTCATCCATCAGCCTTGGGGCAATAAAAAACTCGCACCGCTCAATTTCATAGCCCAGTTTTTCGATACGTTGTTCAGCATTTACGGAACGAAATTTATTCTGGTCAATTTTGGAGGATACTGGGCCTTTTGGGCGATCATTTTTGGAAAGGTGTTTTCCAAAAAAGTCTTTATTATCACTCACGGCACTGACTGCGCATCCATTCCTGAGATGAACTACGGAAGTCTTCGCATCAGTTTACTCAAGCGAATCTGTGATTTCAGTTACCGAAAAGCCGATGCAATTTTCCCTGTCAGCGAATCACTGATTGCCACCGACTTGACATTTGACACGCTAATCACTTCCAAAAAACAAGGCCTGTCGGTCCATTTTCCCCACTTAAAAACCCCGACAAAAATCATCTACAACGGGCTGGACGAAACTCAATGGGTACTCCCCACGCAATCCCAAAGAAAAAAAAACAGCTTTCTCACCGTCCTATCCCCCAGCCAATTCACCTTGAAAGGCGGAGACTTGATTTTGGAGATCGCGAAGTATTATACTGACTGTACATTTTATTTCGCTGGAATCCAGAAACCGAAAATCCCGGAACAAATCCCTGAAAACGTACATTTTCTGGGATTCCTCCATCCCAAAGATTTGCTCAGGTGGTATCAGGAAAGTGAATTCTATTTCCAACTTTCCAGCTTCGAAGGCTTTGGTTGTGCACTTTGCGAAGCTATGCTTTGTGGGGCAATTCCTATTGGTTCAAACACGAATCATATTCCGAACATCGTCGGAGACTCTGGGTTTATCATTGCAGAAAAATCGCTGGAATCTGCGATTCCCGTGATGGATAAAGTGATCCAGAGTTCGAACAAAGCATCACTTTCCGTAAATTCACGGCTGCACATCGAGTCAAATTATTCGTTAAAACTCAGAGAAAAAAAACTAGTTCAGTCGCTGGAGCAATTCACAGGAAAATCCTACACGAGCTAATGGAGCAATTTTTAAGTAAAGTTTCCAGACATTTATACGTGATTCCCGGTGGTTATTTTGTCACCAAATTGTTTCGAAAATTCTTCACACCCTCAAAAGAGGCCGAAAATTGGAGAAATTTCAAATTTAGAGGTGTATCGATGAAAGTGGATATTGCCAAGCAAATGGGCAATGCCATCTACTGGCGGGGTGCCCACGACTGGGCTCCTATTTTTGTATTGGAGAAGTTTTTAAAAGCGGGCGACACCTTTATCGACGTGGGTGCAAATCAGGGAGAATACTCCCTTTGGGCTGCGAGAAAAGTGGGAGAGCAAGGAGTAGTCGTTGCATTCGAGCCTATGCCTCAGCTATTCGGACAATTGAAAGAGAACATCCGAATCAATAAAGCATTTCAAAAGTCTATTACCCCGATTCAGCTCGGTCTTTCAGACAAAAAGGGAGAAGTAATACTTTATGCGAGTGAAGATTCAAATGAGGGGACCAATACCATTTATACCAGAGACGAGTTCAGCATTGAATTAGGAAAAATCCAGCTGGATACGCTGGATCAACAATTAAAGGAGCTAGATATACAGCAGGTAAATTTCCTCAAAATTGATGTTGAAGGCGCAGAATTCCAGGTCCTTAAGGGAGCCATAACTACGCTAAAAATGCACCGCCCAATTCTACTGTTAGAAATCAATAAGAATGCATGCCTAGCCGGTGGTTATCTTCCGGATGATATTTTAGCTTTACTAAAGCCATTTAACTACTCCTTCTCCAAAATTGGACTCAGAGGCTCACTGAGTAAGGTAGATCATCTTCCAGATTTCTGCAATATTCTGGCTACTCCTCAGTAATTCCATTACTTCTCGATGTATTACGCATCCATCAATAACCGGATCACTTCCACAGGTGCTTTGACTTTATCGAGCACTTCTGACTCCAATTCCCTTTCCAGCTCCAATTCAAGCTCAAATATCAATCCTGCTACATATATTTTATCCATTTGCAGGTCGTGGTAAAAATGATCGTACTTTCTTGGCCCAGTCAATAAGATACCATAGAAGCCAAACACTTTCGCTATTTTCCGAAGACGGTAGATATTTTTCATAACCAAAACTATCTTTCCTAGCCTCATAGCGACAGAAATCACTGTTAAAAATAGTTAGACAAATACTCAATATTTCTTAAACCGGGCTTTCTCAAAACACCAATATGCGATCAAAAGCCATAACAGAAATGATAAACCATTTTTCATTACAATGGCTATTCAGCACATCCCAAATAAAAAACGAGGTAGTTCGTATTGGTTTATATTCCCATTCAATAAACACGCAATAACATATAGATTTCCTTCATTTTCAGTTTGCTCGATAATCCTCAATCGAGCCTTCTGAAGACTGCGCTTATTAAAACATTTTGCGGCAAGCAGAAAAAGCCCATAGATGGGTTTTCGGTAAAAACCCGGAAGGATGGATACCTGTCCGGTTTTTTCAAAATCAGAATTTCCTTTATGCTTTTATTGGTTTAACACTATTTATCAAAAGATTTATTTTTTATTATTTTATCATTTATATAAACCTATTTTTATCTCTTCAACAGTTTTATATTAAAAATTGCATCTATTTTAAACCTGTTTTAGGAAAATCGACAAAAATTAAAATTGAATAGAATAAAAAAAAGGGAGCTTTTTGGAAAAAGCTCCCGGAAGGAGGGTCTATTGTTAATCAAGAAAAACCATATAAACTTTGGTGAACTGCCAGTTTGATAAACTTTTTTGATTACCAAAATTTCTTAAACTTAATAAAAACACGGATATAAACACAATCTCAATAAAAAAATATTTCAACCACTGCTTGAAAACCGTGTAGTGTGCTTGTTCTGGAAAGTTTTTGGGGTCATCCCGAACTCAAGTTTAAAAGCCCTGATAAAGTAGGTAATATTATTGAACCCGGACATCAAACCGATTTCCTGAATCTGCAATCCCCCAATCAGCACGTATTGTTTTGCCAGCTTCAGCCTTTCTTTCAGCACATACTCCATAGGAGTCAATCCAAGTTCCTGTTTAAAAGTCCTTATGAAATGGGCATTGCTCATGCACGCTTCACTGGCTAACTGATCTACTGAAATTTTCTCCCTGATATTCCTTCTTATATATTTCGCCACATGGGCAAACCTGTTTTCAGAGGCAAGCTCCTGGTATGTTTTCTCGAGCATATCCCTTGCTTGGGTTTGGCTAAGCCGGATCAAAAGTTCTTTTAAAGCCAGTGATGCTATTAAATCTTTCTCCTTCGAACGCTCTTTTACTCCTATTTTGATAAAGCGGTTAATGATATCCGTGAGATCTTGGGTATTGATGAGATGTAGATAGCTCAGATCCAGCCCCCATTCCCGGGTGAGCACTCTGTTGGAAAACTTTTCATTGAGAAGGTTAAATGTATTTTCAATCGTCTCTTTAGAGATGGATAGCGCGATACATTGTGTAGGATTATCATATTGGGCCTCGGGAAAATCAATCTTCATCAATTCATTGGGCGGGACGATCACAGATTCACCCGGCAGATACTCAAAACCCGGTCTATTGAATAGATGCATGATTTTTTTCCCTTTAAGCATCGTGGTGAGGACCAGATCCCCAAAAACCAGGTTCACATCGGCTGCTTTCTGGTGGGTTTCAAAAATATTCAATTCACAATTATCCAGCGTATAGGTAGTCCTGTTCTCCACCATGCTTTTCAAGTCTTTGGGGTTTCTCCAGGGTACAGCGGAAATGAAGTTATTATGGGCCATGTGATTAAAATACTAAATAATAAACGCTTATAAAGCCTATTGGTTAGTTCAACCGCAAAAAATCTCTACCCTCCTCTCCATCACAGATCACTTGAAGTGGATGAAACGCTTCTCTGGTGCAATTTTTTCCAATAATCATTCAGGAAATTTGAGAATAACCAAAATAACCAGCAGTAAAATGGAAACATTGACATTATCCCAGACCAAAGCTGTGGACAGACCGGAAATCAAGGAAAAATATGACCACTTTATCGGAGGGAAATTTGTGGCCCCGTCTACAGGGGAATACTTTGACAATATATCACCAATAGACGGCAAGGTATTCTCCAGAGCCGCACGGGGAAACAAGGAAGACATTGAAAAAGCCCTGGACGCGGCACATGCTGCCTTTCCCTCCTGGTCCAAAACTTCAGCTGCACACAGAAGCAAACTGCTGAATAAAATCGCCGACATCATTGAAGAGAATCTTGAAACGCTGGCCCGCGTAGAGACGATCGACAACGGGAAGGCACTCAGGGAAACCCGTGCTGCTGATTTACCTCTGGTGGTGGATCATTTCCGGTACTTTGCCGGAGTGATCAGAGCCGATGAAAGTACCATCTCTGAGCATGACGAGCACACGGTCAGCATTTCACTTCACGAGCCCCTTGGCGTGGTAGGGCAGATTATCCCATGGAATTTCCCTCTTTTGATGGCTACATGGAAAATTGCCCCGGCTTTGGCGGCAGGATGTTGTACCGTGGTAAAGCCTGCAGAACAGACACCTACCAGCATCATGGTACTCATGGAACTGATAGCTGACGTGCTTCCTCCAGGCGTTCTGAATGTGGTGACAGGCTTTGGGCCTGAAGCGGGCAAGCCCCTGGCTTCATCGCCAAGGATTGCAAAAGTATCCTTCACGGGAGAGACGACCACCGGAAGATTGATCATGCAATATGCTTCTGAAAATCTGATTCCTGTCACTATGGAACTTGGGGGCAAATCCCCAAATATATTTATGAAATCCATAGCTGATGCGGATGACGAATTTTTCGATAAATGTGTGGAAGGGGCTGTTATGTTTGCACTGAATCAGGGTGAAATCTGCACCTGTCCTTCCAGGATATTGGTGCATGAAGACATCTACGATGTGTTCATGGAGCGCGTGATAGCGCGGACCAAGTCCATCAAAATGGGACACCCCCTCGCCGAGGACACGATGATGGGAGCACAAGCCTCCAATGATCAGTTTGAAAAAATCTTATCTTACCTGGACATCGGCAAGCAAGAAGGCGCAGAAGTCCTCTGCGGAGGAGATAAAGCCCATCTTAATTCAGGACTGGAAAATGGATACTACATCCAGCCGACAATTTTCAGAGGAAACAACAAGATGAGAATATTCCAGGAAGAAATTTTTGGGCCAGTAGTCTCGGTGACTACTTTCAAGACCACGGAGGAGGCCATTGCGATCGCCAATGAAACCATGTATGGATTAGGTGCTGGATTCTGGTCAAGAGATGCCCACGAACTCTATCAGGTTCCGCGGGCGATTCAGGCAGGTCGCGTCTGGGTCAATTGCTACCATAATTACCCAGCTCATGCCCCCTTCGGAGGATACAAGAAATCCGGCTTCGGCAGGGAAAACCATCTGATGATGCTTGCCCATTACCGCCAGACCAAAAACATGCTAATTTCATACGATAAAAATAAACTAGGATTCTTTTAATCAAGGATCAGACTTACTGAAGGCAGGAAAATCCCTGCCTTTTCTGCTTTCTGATATAAACCCAACTACAATGTCCCAGACCAAACGGGTATTGGCTACCAAGGCCGCCACGGACGTGATTGACTCCCTCAAGAACCGTTTTGACAATGACCTGATGTTTCACCAGAGCGGAGGCTGCTGCGACGGTTCATCCCCCATGTGCTTTGAAAAAGGCGACTTCAAGGTAGGTGGAAGCGACATCTGGCTAGGCAATGTACACGGATGTGATTTCTTTATGTCAGCCGACCAATTTGAGTACTGGAGACACACCCAGCTGACCTTGGATGTAACTCCGGGAAGAGGCAGCAGCTTCTCCATAGAGATCCCCATGGGTATCAGGTTTATCATCCGGTCCAGAATCTTTACTTCCGATGAACTCAAGGATCTGGAACCTGTGATGACTGGCGAAGAATACACCCAGGCTACGTAGAGCAAACGTTTTTACAATAGTTCCATGACCACTAAAAAAGCGGAATTTAGTAGGCTAATTCACCAGCTTCTATACATTTCTGACCGTACAACTCCGCCCCTTTTTTTAATCGATTCCAACTCCTATATTTCAGTAGGTCACCGGGTTCTCAGAAGGGTTTCCCTTACATTATAGCACAGCTATAGATTTCTGTAGACTTGGTTACAGTTTTTTATCCCTAAAACCATGACTACCATACTTGAGGTAATTGATCGATTGGATAATATCGTGGCAGCATGCAGGCTGAAGAATAGCCGGATAGGTTATTTTGCCATTCTGTATAGACAAGTCACCCTACGGGTGAGCAGTGGGATCCTTGCCGGAGAATTTGAAGACAACGCGAGAATGGAACGCCTGGATGTACTTTTTGCCAAGCGTTTTATTGACGCATATGATGCATGGAATGCTGGCCTGATGCCCACCCAGAGTTGGCAATTGGCTTTTGAGGCAAGTAAAAACTCACATCATTTGGTTCTTCAACACTTATTTCTTGGAATCAATGCCCACATTAACTTAGACCTGGGTATTTCAGCAGCTGAAACGATGGCTGGATCAGCTATTCCAGGCATCCAACAGGATTTCAATAAGATCAATGCGGTATTGGCTGAATTGGTAGAAGGGGTGAAGTCCAACATCAGCCTGGTATCACCGATATTTGGCTGGGTAGTCCCCTTTGCCAAAGGGCGTGATGAGATGCTTCTCAATTTCTCCATCCAGCTGGCGCGTGACGGTGCCTGGAAATACGCCGGGGAGTACCATTCAGCCATCGACAAAGCCATCCAGATCAAAAACAGGGATAGTAAGATCGCCCTTCTGGCACAAAAGCTCATCAGTCCCGGAAAACTCCTTGCCTTTCTTGTAAAGGTAGTCGCACTTGCCGAATGGAAATCCGTAAGCCGGACAATGGATCAACTTGACGGGGTCGCAGAAAAAGTCCAGACTGCCAGTTTATCCTGACTGTCAAGAAGGTTGCATAGGGCTCAACTTTTCCAGCGGGCCTCAATCTCCGATATTTCCGCATCAGTTTGAGCCTTATTTTTTCTGTTTGTCTTTTCTTTGTTCAATTCTGTAGCATAAAAATGCGTATCCTGAAAATAACCTACCCTAGCTTCGGATTCCCCCTTAGCCTTCACCCATTTCTCACTCTTGAATAACTTCACCCGGTCTTCATGGAGCTCCAGCAATTCGTCATAGGGACCTCTGGGAGAAATCAGTTTCACGAAAATCGGTGCAGTCTCTATTGCGACAAATAGCAACATGATAAAGATATTTGCCATGGCCATGGCTGAGCTCTCCTCCGTCAACACGTCCAGTGCCTCCATTCTGGCGGCCAACCCATCAAATCCCTCTATGCCGGGCTGTTGCTTTTCAAATTCAGCCTGCCGTAAAGCTATAAATGCACGCATCTGGGATTCCAGTGAGTCTACCCGCGTCTGATTACGTTTCCTTAGGTCATCCAGACTGGCCTGGGCGGCATCCAGTTGTTGTTCTTTCTTCTTGGCATTGGTCCCCAGCCCCACTATGCCACTTGTACCTGATGTTTTTTCCCCAAACCGCTCAGCATCATATTCCCTCTGCACTTGATCCCTGTAATTTTCTGCGGCTCTTACCTCACCTTTGAGCGAGTCAACCCTTATTTCCAACTCCCTGATCTCGGGGAAGCCCTTGGCTAGATTGGCCTTCGACTCGGCGATGAATGCAGTCTTCTTCTCGTCTAACTTACGGTTGATTTCCCTTTCAAACATCCTTAATTCCAACGGCTTGGATATGACCAGTGCCAGCAGTACCGCCAGCAGTAACCTTGGAACAGCCAGCTTCCATTCTCCCCAGGAACTCTCCTTCTTTCTCATACTGGACACGATAAACCTGTCCAGATTAAAAATCATCAAACCCCATAGCAACCCAAAAAACAAAGCAGGCCAAACCGATAGAAACACCGTATACAGTGCATAGCCGGCTGCCAATGCTGCCAGTACTCCCGTAAAGAAGACGGTCGCCCCTATCCCGACATATTTGTTGGACTCTGTGGGAGATCGCTTCAGAAGGGATAAATTGGCACCACTGCAAAACCAGAAAAAAAGAGTCAGTTGCTGCATGGAAATGGGGATTGGGTTGATCTCTTTACATAACGCCAAAACTTCTCCAAAAAGATCGGGATATACGCCGCAACCTGATTTTATTTCAAATTTGTGACAGAACACCCCTATTTAGGGACGTAAATGGGAAATCTACCATTTGGCCACACTTCATCCGACTGCTTGAACAACAGTTAATTTTGTACGTTATGTCCATTAGTGACCACTTGGTGATCGCTTATGATATACGGTATCCTCCTTGGACAATCCCTAAAATTAGAAACCCATTCATTATATTTAAAGTATGAAGCCACTCCTATCCTCATTCCTTCTGCTCGTTGCGCTTTTCGTTTCCCGTACTATTACGGCCCAGGTGGTGCCCTTCGAAGACGACGTCATAGAAATATCGGCCAAACTGGATTCTGCTGGCTGGAAAAAGGGTGGAATAGTATTTACAGGTAGTTCGAGTGTCAGACTTTGGGGTTCACTGGAAGAGAGTTTCCCTGAAGCCCCTATTCTGAACACAGGATTCGGAGGGTCCAAAGCGACTGATTTATCCATCCACTTATTCCCTCTTGTTTTACGCTTTGAGCCTTCCAAGGTGTTTATCTACGAGGGAGACAATGACATCAATGCCGGCGTAGAGGTAGCTGAGATCATGACCGAACTCGATGCCATCATCAGCCGTATCCTGAAGCTGAATTCCAAAACGGAAGTCTTTCTTATCAGTGCAAAGCCGAGCCCTTCCAGATGGCATCTCAAAACTTCTTACGAAGCACTTAATCAATTTATGAAAGAATACGCCCAAGCTAATCCAGGGGTTGTGTTTATCGATGTCTGGTCACCTATGCTGGATGAATCAGGAACCCCGCTTTCAGGTATATTCCTGGAGGACGATCTCCATATGAATGAAAAAGGGTATGCGATTTGGGCGGAAGTTTTCAAACCTTTTATAATAGAATAACAGATATGCCTGTCATCAATTTAGGAATTCAGATCGTTCCCAAAAGCAAGGATTTAGATAGCTATTGGCTGGTGGACCAAGCGATAGAAGTTATCCAGAGATCGGGAGTGCATTACGTAGTCACACCATTTGAGACAGTAATGGAAGGACCACAGGAGGAATTGATGGAGATTGCCAGAATGGCACAAGAGGCTGTGCTAGCCGCAGGTGCGGATGAAGTACTGGTTTACTACCGCATGCAGATACGTAAAGACTCCGATGTTTATATAGTGGATAAGACAGGGAAATACTCCTAAATAGCCCCATCCTACGGAACCGGTGTAATCCAACATAGTCTTCTTCAAGTCCTATCTTAATGCTTAATTGGAAGGCAAAAAAATCTCAGCCATCATACAGCGGGCACTTCCCCCTCCGAGCTTTTCGATGGTTGGGATAGAGGGGCTCAGGATATCGGTGTATTTTTCAATCAACTGGACCTGCCCCTTATTCAGAGAGTCCAAAGCCGCCCTTGACATCACCGTGAATTTCTGTCCCGCCCCATTACACACCTCCAGCATGTTTCCTGCAAAGTTAAATTTCTGCTTTCCGGTGATCGGCACGACTTTTTTGCCTGATTTGGTCAATGACTCTTGTACACGCCGCCTATCAGAAGCTTTGGGGATACTATCCAGACATACCACAGCCAGATCCGAACCTATATGCATCATTACATTGGTATGGTAAATTGGAGTTACAGCCCCGCCGACTTCCTGAACGGCATTGAAATCCACTACCTCATAGCCTAGCAGCTGGGCGACATAGTTCAATGGAATCTGGTTTGTCCGCGGCGAATAGCAGGCGTAAATCGACTTTGACCCATGATCCATCACCATACTCCCTGTACCCTCCAGATATTGTCCGTCATCCTCAAAGAAGCTCATGTCTATGATTTCCTTGACACGAAACCCGTGCCCCATTAGCTGTTCTATCAGATCCTTTCTCCGCTCTAACCTCCTGTTGGGAGAATACATCGGATACAGGATTATCTTACCGTCAGCATGCGTAGTGAACCAGTTGTTGGGAAACACCGCATCAGCTTTAACAGGACTATCTGTATCCTCCACGGTGATTACATGGATCCCCTGCCCTCTGAGCAAGGCCACAAAGCCATCAAACTCAGCCCTGGCCAAGCTTCTGATTTCATCTGCCTCCCGGTCATCTGTCTTCTGGTAAAAATTGTTGTCCGCAGTTTCTGGATTAAACCCAAAATGGGCAGGGCGAACCATAAGCACATGGGAAGAAGTCTGCATATCAGTAATTTAGGGATGGGTACCTGTAAAGAACCGGATTGATATTAAATCGCTTCTCACTGATGGTGAAATAAGCTTCCCCATCAGGTTGAAACCCTATAGCCTCTCCTTGAGGTTCCGGGATATAAGGTAGCTCCAAGGGCTTTCCTGATAAAGCCTCGACAATGGTTTTATGCCCACCTCTCTCCCAATAATAAACTTTAAAATAACTTTTGATCAGGATCTTGTTTCCATCTTGGGATATATCTGCTGCTACAGAATTTGTAAAAGGCAGTTTGGCTACCTCCTCCAAAACAGCTCTACCTTCACCAAATCGGTCTGCTGCTAGGAAGTACACGGTATTCAGGCTATCACGTTTGGATATAATATAGAAATTCCCAGACCTGGGATCTACCAGCAAAGACTCCGCATCCCTGGGACCATCTGGATAAGTAAGTATGATTTTTTCCGCCACCATTTCAGCATCACCCGCTGGGTCAAGTGGTTCAGGGATTCTTACTATGGAGATTTCATCGTATACCGCCCGGTTGTCCCCGATCTCCCCTAGATAGATATAGCTCTTGCCATCCGGTCCGGGACCTACTGCGATGTCTTCCCAATCCCTGTTTTTCACCCCTGACAGCGTCAACTTGCCCTTTTCATTGCCCAAGGAATCCATCATGAAAACAGCTGCTTCCCCACCACTGTCCGTGTGGACATACATCAAATTGGGATGCCGGTGGCTAAAAGCAAGCCCACTGATCTCCTCAAGGGAAGGGTTCAAAATCTGTTTGACCGCTACTGGCAACCCATACAGTGAATCTGGAGCTGCCCCTTTGCTATCAGGCAAAAAAACCAGAAAAAGGCCTACCAGAAATAAGTACTTTATATGTAATAAGTGTTGCATCACATCAAAATTAAGCAAATTTCATCCCGATAACCTTGGCGGTAACGTCATGAAATTCTTAAATTCATGTAAAATCCCCTTACACAAGACCTGCGATGGATTCTATTCTGAAAAAAATGAATTGGAAAGAGGGCATGAACATACAGGTATGGAATGCCCCTACCGAACTCACTGATAGGATAAACTCCTGGTCCAAAGCAGGGCTGATTGATACTGGTCAGAAGCCGGACTTCATGCTTGCCTTTGTGCAGACGGAAGACGAGATCGAGACGTATTTTTCCTCCATGCTTTCACTGGTTACAGGAGACGAATTGTGCTGGATGGCTTACCCGAAAGGGACTTCAAAACGCTATAAACCCAAAATAAACAGGGATTCTGGCTGGGGTTACTTAAGGAAGTTTGATTTTGAAGGAGTAAGGCAGATTGCAATCGATGAAGATTGGTCCGCCCTGCGCTTCCGGAACATTAAATTCATTAAGAACATGCGCAGGCAGTTCAGCTCAAAGAATCAATGACCCTCACGCGTGTCAAATGCCTACTGCGGAAAGCGGGTGCCTTTGCGTGCTGTCTGCTACACCCCGATCAGATTCCACTTATCACGATAGGGTCTCCAGAGTAAACTATTCGCCTCTTCGTCATTTTTGAATATCTCTTTGCCCGGGTTCCATTTTAGGGTTCTCTTCAGGCGGAAGGATGCCATAGCCAAATGCATGGGAAGCGTCATCTCCCGGGCATATGCCAGACTGGATTCCGGCTGGTTTCGGGACTTGACGGCGTCTAGGAAGTTCTGCTGGTGCCCCGGGGACCTGGGGATATGCTGGGACACGTAAGGCAGATCGTCCACTACTTCTCCATTGATTCTTATCTCCCTGCTGGAGTAGTCGCACACCAAGGTCCCTTTGGTCCCCTCAAAATAAGCTCCTATCCCGCGTGATTCGGCACCGGGCACATTCGGCGGCATAGAAGTCCAGTGCAGATCCAGCTTTTTGAATTTGAAATCTACATCCAGCCATTTCGGAGTATCCCCCACTCCACTGGACTCCTCTCCATTTGCAGTTACCCTTTTCAATCCTGAAGGCCTGATGGACCACCAGACAATATCAGCGATATGACACCAAAAATCCTGAAACACCCCACCGGAGTATTCCATGAAATACCTGTAAGTAAAATGGCATTTCTCCGGGGCATATTCCGAGAAAGGCGCCGGTCCTAACCACATATCCCAGTCTAGCTGAGGTGGTGGTGTCTGAAAATTAAGCTTTTCTATCACAGGAGGCTCTCCTGTCTTCCATAATCTTACTGTTTTGATTTTTCCCAACTCACCCGACTGGATGAGTTCAGCTACCCTATGGTAATTGTCCCCGGCATGGATCTGCGTTCCCAGCTGAAAAATCCGGTCATTTTTCAGCTGGGAAGCGAGCATCAGCTGACCTTCACGGTGAGAATAGGACAAAGGCTTCTCTCCATATACATCTTTCCCTGCCTCAAACGCCAAGATGGCGATCTGGGCATGCCAGTGGTCCGGTGTGGCTATCGTTACCGCATCTACATCCTGCAGATCAAGTACTTCCCTGAAATCGGTGTAAATCCTCGCTTTAGTTTCCGGATGTATCTTTTTGAGTTGCATCAGGGCTTCTTCTGCATGGCTTCTATCCACATCGCACAGGGCAACAATCTCCGCTTCCGGCAGGTTGGCAAACCAGTTCATATGAGCCAATCCCATACCCCCAAGTCCGAGATGGGCCACCCTTACCCGGTCTGATGCGGCAGCTTTACTACCTGAAAAAGGCAGAAAATGGAGCCCCAGTAGAGAAAGGGCAGAATAATTAATAAATTTTCTTCTGTTAATGGGCTTATTCATAGTATGTTGGATATAGAAAACCGGCAAATCTGTCTCAATCACCAAATCAACCCCTTTTTCAAAGGGAGCCAGGCAACAAAGTAACGTGATAAGTTAGAATAAAAATTTCAGAAAAATAAGTAGCTGATTTTGAATATAAAAAGGCATTATCTCCTATCTAGCTAAAGATTTTTCCCGTTCATACTTGGAAAGAATAACCCATGCCCCTACATTTGCAACACGATTTCTGAACGAAGAAGCCGTGCAAGCAAAATTCCTCCTTAGCTCAGTTGGTTAGAGCACATGACTGTTAATCATGGGGTCCTAGGTTCAAGCCCTAGAGGGGGAGCAAAAAAAGTCAGCAAATCTGCTGACTTTTTTTATTATAACCCCCTTTGTCTCCTCCCAAACTCCCAACCTGCTACTTATGGATCAGTCCTAAAAGTTGGGGGATTTGAGTGAATCCATTTTCTTTGCTGAAAAAAGAATTGGAAGAAAAGGATTACCTCGGTCTACTATTACCTCAAGGACTCTTGGAGTTTTTCAAGGTTACTTCAGCGGTCTTCAAG
>JBMDXP010000048.1:0-49829 GCA_048819475.1 Algoriphagus sp. | reverse complement strand
TAGATCAGGTGGGCTATTCGGTAGGTCAGTACACGGGTTTTCCCCGACCCAGCACCGGCGATAATCATCACCGGGCCATCGGTATGTTCCACGGCAGCGCGTTGCTGCGGATTTAAACTTTCGAGGTAATTCATTCTTAATTCAACATCTACTTTTCAACAACATCTTTTTCATTCAGGATATCCTCCATCTCTTGTGGCTCCAAAGGTACATATCCGGTTGCTGCCGGATATTGGCTTCGAGCATCGCGCAAAACCTATCCGTAATGCTATGCGGATCGTGATGCTCATAGGGAGGTTCTGCCAATTTCTTAAATTCAAACGAATAATGACCTCTTTTTACTTTTAACATATGTCCAAAATATACCGGAAGGTTCATTTTTTTTGCCATAAACTCCCCTCCTTCAAAAAAAACCGCCGGTCGGTTCATGAAATCCCGCTGATACCTGTTTTCCGAAGCAGGAGGCCTTTGGTCTGCAGCCAGATGTACGATTCTGGGAGCAGACCGCATGGTGATCATACTTTTCCGGAATGCTCTCTTCTCGGTCATTATACCTCCGAAGTGGGTACGTATGGTCAGCATGAGTTGGTTGAAAAAGGGGTTGTTGAGTTTGAGGTAAACAGTTTCTGCGGTCACTTGGGTATTGAGGGCCACACCCAGGATGGCCATTTCCCAGTTGAAAATATGGCCTGCCATCATCAGGGAGCTCCTGCCTTCTTTTACCGGTGCATCCACTATTCGTTGGTTGATTACTCGAAAACGCCTGTTGAGTTCCTGCTCGGAGATAGTCAGCATTTTTAGGGTCTCCGCAAAAGTGTCCGTGAAGTTGCGGTAAAAACGATTCCGGATAGTTTTACGCTCAGCGGCAGTTTTTTCTGGGAAAGCATGTAGCAGGTTTTCATCGATTACACTTTTTCGGTAGCGGATCCCAAACCTTGCTACCAGATACAGTACGTCAGAAAAAAGGTAAAGTATGGACAGTGGAAGACGGGAAAGCAGTCTGAAGAAAAACATAATCGCTGAATACTTGGGGGATTCTGATGCCGGTATGAGGCGGAATAGTGCAACAAAATAAATGAAATCGAGCGAATTCTTCCCGATTCCTAGTTATAAATTGACCCAATCATTACTTTTGGTGCATATGTCGGAAGTACAACGCCGGAAATATTCTCAGGAAGAGAAAAATGCCATCTTCGATGGAGAGTTTATGCCACACATAGACTCCATGTATAACTTTGCCTATAGGCTCACTTTTGACGAGGACGATTCCAAGGATCTCGTGCAGGATACTTACCTGAAAGCCTATCGGTTCATCAATTCTTTTGAGCAGGGCACCAATGCCAAAGCGTGGTTGTTCCGGATCCTTAAAAACAGCTTTATCAATGAATACCGCAAGAAAAGTAAGCAGCCTGCGAAGGTGGATTATCAGGAAGTGGAAACTTATTATAACTCTGATGATGTTGACTACCAGAGTACAAGCGATATGCGGGCTGAATCGGTCAAGGATATGCTTGGAGATGAGATATCCAATGCGCTGAATAGCTTGGCAGTGGATTTTCGAACGGTAATCATACTCTGTGACCTTGAAGGGTTCACGTATGAGGAGATGGCAAAGATTCTGGATATCCCGATCGGTACAGTGAGGTCGAGGTTGCATAGAGCCAGAAATCTATTGAAGGAAAAACTGAGAGGATATGCCCAGAATATGGGCTACAATACGGACGAAGAGGAGGTATAAAAGAATAATTACCCATGGAAATGAACGAAGAATCAACAGCGCGCAAACTAGAGTGCAATGACAAGAACAGGTGCTTTGAATTACTTGAAAGTATTTTGGATGGTGAGCTCCAAGGAGACGGAAAGGAAGTTTTGAAAGAGAAGTTGGCAAAATGCCAGCCATGCTTTGAGCATTATCATTTAGAACAGGCGATTCGGGATGTACTCAAGACCAAATGCACCAAGCATGCTGTACCCAATGAGCTGGCTGATTCTATCCGACAGAAAATACATGACATCAAATAAGAAATGACGCAGGGAAAAGCAATAATTTTTTCAGCTCCCTCGGGTTCGGGAAAGACCTCGCTCGTCAGGCATTTGATCCAGCATATTCCAAACCTCGGTTTTTCCATATCTGCCTGCACCCGGGATAGAAGAGGCCGGCATGAAGTGCACGGGAAAGACTACTATTTTCTCTCCCAGGAGGAATTCAAGCAGAAAATCGATGAAGATGAATTCATTGAATGGGAGGAAGTCTACGAGGGCAATTTTTATGGTACACTCAAAGAAGAGATCCAGCGCATCTGGGATAGTGGCAAATCCGTTATTTTTGATGTGGATGTAAAGGGAGGATTGGCACTTAAAAAGTATTTTGGGGATCAGGCTTTGGCTATTTTTGTAAAAGTTCCCAGCCTGGAAGTATTGGCATCAAGATTAAATGACCGAGGTACTGAATCAGAAGAATCACTGTCCAGAAGACTGTATAAAGCGCAATTTGAAGCGAAGTTTGAGGCGCAGTTTGATGTGACGGTTGTCAATGATGATTTTACGATTTCGGCTGCCGAAGCAGAGCGGCTCGTCACGGATTTCTTAGCCAGGTGAGCCTGTGAAAATCGGTTTGTATTTCGGGTCTTTCAATCCCATCCATATCGGCCACCTGATTATTGCCAACACGCTCTATGACCGCAGCGATCTGGACCAGGTATGGTTTGTGGTGAGTCCGCAGAACCCGCTGAAAAGGCGCCAGTCTCTTATCCATGAGTTTGACAGACTGCGTATGGTGGAGCTGGCGATCGCAGACCAGCATCATTTCCGGGCTTCTGACGTGGAGTTCAGGATGCCAAAGCCCAGTTACACTATAGATACCCTGGCTTATCTGAGTGATCAATATCCTGCACACCGTTTCTGTCTTTTTCTGGGCAGTGACAACCTCTCCCAGCTCCCCCGCTGGAAAAACTACCAGACGATCCTGGACAACTATGAGATTTTTGTCTATCCCAGACCAGGGGATGCCCAGGATTTCGGACATCCGAATATCAAAACCATTGATGCCCCGCTTCTGGATATCTCTGCTACATTCATCCGCAAGTCCATCCAGGATGGGTTTTCTGTGAAATATCTGCTGCCGGAGGCAGTGGAGGATTACATCCGGGACAAGAAGTTGTATTTGTAGGCTTTCAGGTAATAACTTTAAAGGTTTTCACTTAGCCCTCCTCTATATTAAATTCCATTCTTTGGAAAATGACGTGTTTTAGAAAGTTTTCCCAATGCTCAATTTTAATCCTCTGTTGTAAATTTCTTCGGATATTTCGCTGATGTTAATAAATCCGTGTTCGTATGTGGTTTGCACATTTATTCCTGCCCCTACCTTCACCCCTATACCGATCACGCCTGCTAGATCAGCATCTTTCCATAATTCCCGAATTTCGCTTCCGTTGACAGTTACTTTGTTTCCGTTGTTGTCTAAAATAACAGCTGAGGAGATCATAACTGAAGGTTGAGCCCCTGCTAGCAGGTAAAACGTATTCCCCGTATGGATTTTTAGAAGAAGGGGGAGATCTAGGTATCCATTTCTCACGACGGAAGAAGAAGATCCATTAGTTGCCTTAGCGCCTTTGCTGGCATATTGCAGTCCAACATCGAAGCCTAATGATTCGGACAGTGTAAAAGAGGCGTACCCACCAGCATGAAAGCCAATTCTGATCTTAAGATCATCATTTTTAGCATCCTCCCCACCTAGAGAAGTGAAATTCGGGCCAGCTCTAAGCCCAAACTGCACATTCTGTGCGTACAGAGAAGAGGCCACTAACAGCATCAGTGTGAATAAGTAAATCTTTTTCATTTGTGGTTATTTAAGATTAACTAAATATTAAGATAAAATATGATTTATGCAACTAATTATCACTCTTATTTTTTTTTCCTTAATTATATAAGATTGCATTAGGGACCCAAAGCCAAACTTCACCAATACCTCCATTTACATACATTATTCTATCCGGTGTGGTTGATTTAGGTTTGTGGATATTTATCTAATCACTCTTGAGCATCCGAATATCAAAACCATTGATGCCCCGCTTCTTAATATCTCTGCTACATTCATCCGCAAGTCCATCCAGAATGGGTTGTCTGTGAAATATCTGCTGCCGGAGGCAGTGGAGGATTACATCCGCGACAAGAAGTTGTATTTCTGATTTTTTAATAAATCCACAGATTTTAGTGGGGTAACGGCTGTTGGTTGATTGGCAGAAAAGTGAATTTTAACATCAAGTAACCTCAAAAGTTTAAGAAGAGTGGGTTTTATAATTAAAAATCACGTTTTTTGATTATGAAATTCAAGATTGTGAAAGTAAAGGGTTAAGTTGACTCCAATGCTAACCGGGAATTTTTTCAACCAAATTCATGAATTCGGGTGTGGATCATAGGTCAGAAGGAGGAATGATTATCAAAAATGCAAGACTTTTTCCATCAAATTCGGATAGGTCCATTCCATTTCCTTTGTCACGGCACAGATTATGACCATTGAAAAACAAATTATAAACAGATGAAAGATTTTCGGTTGTTGAAGTTTTTTTTATTTGCTGTACTATGGTATTCCTGCCAAGCTAAGGAGGAGCAGGTGGGAGAGGGCTACTTTGACGAAGACGATCTCCCAGAGGTAATCAGCCTGAAAGGAAGGAAATATGAATTTACGGAGATCTTAAACCCTAAGGGGATCCATCTTCAGGATGGAATTGTGGTTATCTTCGAGGTCAAGCATGTCGGGGATGATAAATTTCACATCATAGATTTGGCGAATGAAGAATATCTTCAAACCAAAGGTATTGACGGGTTGGGTCCTGGTGAGATCAGTGTGATCTCGCAGATCGAAGCCGATTCAGATAGAAATAAGATATGGACTTATGATCCGGAGCTGAGGCTATTTTCCAAATTCAGTTTGTCGGACAGTTCCAGGTTGGCCGAAGACCAATACAGGGCCCCTGAAACATCTTTCTATATAACCCAAGCAGTGCATACATCCGATAGCACGCTCCTGGGAAACGCAGTGGATGGGTGGACCAAATACCTGCATTTGACCAAATCCGGGGATACACTGGCATTATTTGGAGACTGGAAAGATATGGTCCAGGGAAAAGAGTTTCCCAGGGGAGTCAAAGCTGGGGAACTGGATGCAAATTTGGTCAGCAATTTGTTCCAGGGGCCTCTGCGGATCAGTCCGGATAAGAAACATGCCATAAAATTCGGTATGCAGGTAGATTTTATTGATATCATCGATGTGGAAAAGCAGCAAATCAACACCATCTATGGACCGGATAAGGGAATACAGGACTTCAAGCTTACTTATTGGGATGGTTTTCAAATGCCTGTTTTTAATCCTTCCAGTACGACCCGCTATGCCGATGGGTATGCGGGTATGGATTCTTTCTATGTTTTATTCCGGGGTAAGCCCTACAGTCAGATAAGCAGTCCGGACAATCCCAACCGTATTTTTGAGTTTGACTATGAAGGAAACATCCTTAACCAGTACCAACTGGACTATCCGCTGTTTGGCTTTGCGGTGGATGAGGCAAACCGGGCTATCTACGGAGTGACGGTAGACAGCGAACCGAACCTGGTCAGGTTTGATTATTGATGATTTTCACATTATTGATATAGAGCCTTGCAGTCCATTTTCAAAGGAGTGGTAGTTATATCCGAGATAGAAAGTTATATGTGTAGGCTAGTAATCCTTTGGTTTAGAGTAATTTGCTTTTTGAGCGACTTTTAGGTTTTGTGGAATAATTTCTAGATAGTTTCAAACTAATTTTTGCGATTAAAAAAAAAAAATAATATACTTATACCGAAGTCTTAAGTGAGGCTTTGGTTCCGGCCGGGATTTTTTAAATCAATCAAAATTTTAAAATCTTATGAAAAAGTTATTATTTGGAATGGCCTTTATGGGGTTTATGATGTTTGTCGGTGTGAGCGTTCAGGCTCAGGAACTTGAATTACGATGGAATCAAATGCCGTGTACGGATGGATCTGGAGGGCAGTATGAGATTTGTTTTTATACAGGAGATGGAAGTCTATGCTCTACTTGGGGAGAGAAAACCAGAGAGTGCGATATCTCAATTGATTGAAAGTCTTTAACTTAAATGAATCTGACCAAAGGATATTTTTCCTTTGGTCTTCCTAATTAAATTATGTATGTGTAATAAAAGTATACTTTTTTTCCTGTTTTTAGTTGTTTTTGGATGTCAGTCAAAGGAGAATTCCAATCTAGAAAAACTATCTGTTGATTTAACACAAGAAAAATCAGAAATTCACTTTTCTCAGTTAATTAGTTCAGATATAGATATAATACCGTTTGATAATTATGATAAATTAAATAATCCAATTTTTTTTAATGATATACATAAATTTCGTTATTATAATGACGAAATTTATATTTTGGATTTTATTTATGGTAGTAGCATTTTTGTTTTTGATAAAAATGGCAAATTCCGAAGATCCATAGGTTATAGGGGTGATGGACCGGGAGGTTTTAAACAGGCAATGGATTTTGATATAATCAATAATGAGGTAAAAGTTCTTGATTATGGAAGAATCCTTAATTTTGATCCCAATGGCGACTACCTTTCGATGGATAAAATAAATGATTTTGTTGCAAACAAATTTATAAAATATAATAAAGGCTATGCATTTATTACTGGAGGGGGAGATGCTAACAACCTTATTCTTACAAATAATGAATTTCAGGAGGAAAATTCATTATTTCCTTATCATACAAGAGCTTTAAATGTAATGTTAATTAACCCAATGTATTATTCCCCTGAAGGAGAGGCGATTTATAGGAGACAGCTGAATGATACCCTGTTTAAAATCACTGATTTTCAGAGACCGGTTCCCTACCTCTACATTGATTTCCAGCAGAAGAAATCAAATATCAATGAATTACTGAGTAACCCTAATCCTGGAGAAGCAATAACCAATGCGGCAACCCAGTATTGCAACATTTTTGATTTTCATGAAACAAAAGACTATAAGTATTTGGCCTTTTTTGTGGAAGGTGAAGCTTGGGCATGTATATATTCGAATAAGTCTAATAAATCTGTTCTATATAAACGATCGAATCTGATAGATGAAATTACGTTTGACCCTAGAGCATTTCCTGTTGGGGTTATTGGGGATAAATTTGTTTTTAAGGCAAATCCTCATAATGTTTTGTCAGGGATAGAAAGTTATCAGGGCACTTCCCAGTATTTTCAGAGAATAAAAGGCCTTCGTGATGATTTGGATAAGGAGGGGAATCCAGTGCTTTTTTTGGTTGAATTTGATTTTTAGTATCGGATTAGGACATGTTCCTTGTTTGGGATTTGTGCTGCTTTCAGAAAGGATTATGGGGATATTAGGTAAAGATGGGGTCAGGATTTTTGCATGCTATCCCCTTTTTTGCTTTCTTGAAGACTGACCCAAAAGCCTCTTTATATTGGATTATAAAGGGGATATTCTGAATCATAACCATTTGGATTTATTGGATGGAACCATACCGGAGTAATGTGAAAGGGAAAGATTTTGAAGAAATTGGGTTGGAGGGTTAGGATTTTTGATCGGAAGACATCGTTTTGTTCTTGTTTGATGAACCTCTTTTCTTTTTCTTGGTTTATATAAAACCAATAGCCTGCACTATTTTTCTGTATTAAACTAAAACCTATGCTCAAACACACCTACGAAACGGGGCTTATAGGCAACTGTGCCTATATCGCCCATGTGGAAAAAAACACCAACATCAGCTGGCTTTGCTTTCCCAGATTTGACAGTGACTTTATTTTTGGAGGGATGCTGGATCGTGAAAAAGGTGGGGAATTTACCGTTTTGCCGGAATCAGAAGAGTTTGAATCCTCGCAGACTTATCTGGAGAACACCAATATTCTTCAGACCACGGTCACCTCCGAGATAGGCAGCTATAAAGTAACAGACTTCGCTCCAAGGTTCAAAAACTTTGACAGGTATTACAAGCCTCTGATGCTCATACGGAAAATCGAGTGTACAGGAGGATCACCTAAAATCCGGATCAAATGCCAGCCGGTGACTGACCGTGGAGCCGTCCGTCTTAAGCCAAGTCTGGGGAGTAACCATATCCGCTACATGGGAATAGACCAGGAAGTCCGGCTTACCAGCAATGCTCCCTTAAGCTATATCCAAGACGAAAAGCTGTTTTCACTGCATAAGCCTATTTATCTGGTGTTTACCTATGGCAGACCATTGGAGGCAGCGATAGAGACTACTTCTGACCGCTTTCTACAGTCTACCCAAGAGTACTGGCAATCTTGGGTGAAGTCCACCAGTATCTCCAATTTTCACCAGAAACTCGTACTGCGATCTGCCTTGATCCTGAAAATACACCAGTTTGAGGACACGGGGGCAATTATCGCCGCATCCACCACCAGTCTTCCGGAAGCTCCAGGCTCTACCCGGAACTGGGATTACCGGTATTGCTGGATCCGGGACAGCTATTACACACTTACTGCATTCAATAGCATTGGCCACTTTGAGGAACTGGAAAAATACTTCGAGTTCATCCAGAACCTGCCCATAGGCCCAGAGGGCAGGTATCAGCCGCTGTATTCGATCACCGGGGACTCCCTGCTTAATGAGGAGATCACTGACTTGGCCGGGTACTTGGGTAACCAGCCGGTCCGGTTTGGCAACCAGGCCTATACGCACATTCAAAACGACCTGTATGGGCAGGTGCTGGTGTCATTGCTGCCCCTGTATTCCGATCAGCGGTTTACCGAAGACGAGCGTAGCTCATCGGAGCCGATGATCATGAATTTGTTGGAGAAGATTGAAGCTACCATGCATGAAAAAGATGCCGGACTCTGGGAGTTCAGAAACCTGGCCCAGGAGCACTGCTATACGTTTCTGTTCCATTGGGCTGGTGCATGTGCTGCTGCCAAAATCGGTACGCGGCTTAAGAATGATAAAATGCACAAAAAAGCCATCTTTCTTAGGGATGAGGCAGTGAAGAAAATTGAATCCTGCTATATACCGGAGAGAAAGGCGTATGCACAGGCAGTCGGTTCTACCTATATGGATGCCAGCACCCTGCAGCTGATCACGATGGGGTATTTTGGGAGTGATAAAAAGCGGGCGAATGAACATCTAAAGGAATTGGAAAAAGAATTGCTTGCCAAAGACTTTCTGTTTTATCGATACAAGCATACGGATGACTTCGGTGTACCGGAGACCACATTCCTCATCTGTGCATTTTGGTACATCGAAGCCCTCGCCTGTGTGGATAGGTTAGAGGAAGCCATTGAAGGGTTTGAGACGTTGACCAGGTATTGTAACCACCTTCAGCTTTTTTCAGAGGATGTGGATCAGCATACAGGAAGCCAATGGGGTAATTTCCCCCAGGCCTATTCGCATGTGGGACTGATGAACGCAGCCTTTAGGATAGGAAGAAAACTGGATAGGCCTAATTTCTTATAGAAGAATCTGCAGAGGTAGCTGGAGTTTCCCGCAGATCAGCGCTGATAAGACACGCAGCTTCCCGCAGATTTTGAAGTTTCGGTATGCATCGATCAGTGATGAGAAAGGGGCAATTTTTAGTGGGCGTTCTAATGAGTTGGGTTTTCTGTCAGGGATAGGGCAGTCTCTTGAGGTGTTTCTTGTAGAAACATCGTGCAGGTGTAGCTGAAGTTTTCCGCAGATTATCCGTAGATATAACTCTTGCTCCTTGCCAAAGGCAAGGCCAGTAAAAGCCCAGAATTCAATTCTGGGTTATTGGTATAGTTGATCTTATATAGCGTGTCAAAGGCACGACCAGTAATGTAAAGGCTTGTGAATTGACAATTTCTTCTCCAGTAGTAAGACATGGTTTTTCGAGATATTGTCCTACCAACTGTTTTTTCTACCGCTGGTTTTCAGACGTAGTACGATACTTGTAATTTCAGTCCCTGAATAATAATGCGCTATCATGATATTCCATAGAATTTTCTTTGCCCTTCTATTTTTAGGCTTTTCACTAGCTTTTACTTCCTGCAACAAAGACATCTATAAACAGAACAATAAAGCTCATAAAAAGTCAGTGAAACAAACCACGGCGATAATTCAGGAAATACCCAAAACCAGGGAAGAACTAAATTACGATACGCTTAGCATAACTGATGAATGGGTGGGTACCACCAATTTCAATTTGAGAAAACCTAACTATGTGATTATACATCATACAGCGCAGGATTCGTTGATGCAGACTATTCAGACGTTTACTATTCCACGAACCCAAGTGAGCTCACATTATGTGATAGGCAGAAATGGAGAGATCGTGCAGATGCTGAATGACTACCTTCGTTCCTGGCATGCCGGGAAAGGTCGATGGGGAAATGTTACGGATCTGAACTCTGCGTCCATTGGGATAGAACTTGATAATAATGGGAAAGAACCGTTTTCGTCTGCACAGATAGAAAGCTTACTGGTTTTATTGAAGCGACTGAAGTGGAAATATGGTATTCCTACAGCCAATTTTATAGGACATTCTGATATAGCTCCATCCCGTAAAAGTGACCCAAGCTTGTATTTTCCCTGGAAGAGACTGGCCGATGAAGGGTTTGGGTTTTGGTATGATGAAGATGTGGTTTTTCCAGTTCTATCCACACTGGATACCACTTCTTTTCCTATAGAAAATACGGATTCTTTGGCGTCCACTACACTAGATCCGATATTGGCTTTAAGAATTATTGGCTACGATGTAAGTGATGAAAAAGCTGCCATACGCTCGTTTAAACTTCATTTTGTTCAGCGGGATATAGAGTCGGCATTGACAGAGACAGATAAGAGAATTTTGAATAATCTTTATAAAAAGTATCTGTAAATAGGGCTTGCTGAAAAAGTCTCAGCTGTACCAGCTTCAAGGCGTTCGAGTGATGATGTATGCTTAT
Source organism: Algoriphagus sp. (assembly GCA_048819475.1). GTDB lineage: Bacteria > Bacteroidota > Bacteroidia > Cytophagales > Cyclobacteriaceae > Algoriphagus. Next base: position 38,913 of record JBMDXP010000048.1, on the reverse strand, counting down.
ACTTCGAATGAGGGCAACGTAGAAGATGGTGGGGCTGAGGCTAGCTCAAAAAAATACTGTTTTTGGATTTTCCGGCGCATGGATAACGGGCAATTGTGGTCAAAAAGCTTGCAGTTGCTGAAAAACAGCTTGCCTTAAAAATGGTCTGCTAATTCAAAACTATGGCTTCCAATCTTTTTACTGTGTTTTTCAGCAGGCCCTAAATATTTTTTGTCGCTAGGGTGCACTGGTAATTTGTTCAAGTCTTTAAGACTTGAAATAAAAAAGGCGAAAATATTCCGCCCTTACATTTTATTCTAAACTTGGTAGGCAACCCTATTAGGAAGTCAATTTCTGGAGTAATTGCCGTACCTGTCTGAATGATTTAATGTTGTAATTAGCCTGTGTATAGGCATAGCCCACACGGATTGAATAGGCATTTTTCGGCATGGCTTTGAATGTGTCTTCGTCTGTCCAATCATCGCCGATAGCCAGCACAAAGTCGTAATTATTGCCTTTCATTATCGCTGTCGCGGCCCGGCCTTTGTTGATATCCGGTCGCTTGATCTCCAGTACCATATTCCCTTCCAGAACCTGAAGATTATAGCCACTGGCCATGTATTTAAGGTGGCTGAACAATTCCCGCATCCTTAAGTCACCCAGTCCGCTTTCTACCTTCCGGTAATGCCATACCAAGGAATGATGCTTCTCCTCAATAAATGCACCAGGAGTCCGCAGTACATAATATTCCATTACCTTCCGGATGTCCTCTTTCCAGGAATCATCTATTTCTGCATAGAGCTGCCAATCTCCTTTGTTTTCTTTCCGCTTCACCCATACCCCATGCTCGGCGATCATATCTATCTCTTCGCCCTTGAACCACGTGCCCAGAGTGTCTTTGTCCCTGCCGGAAATGATTACTACCTGGGATTTGCCGCTTAAATCTTTGATGATGGCTTTAAGCTCACTATCCGGCACGGCGTCCTGAGGGTTTGCGGTAAACCCTGTCAATGTGCCATCATAGTCAAGGAAGAGTACCGGATTTTTGGCCTTTTGGAAGCTTTCCTGGATTTCATTCATGATTTTGGTGTCCACATCTTTGGAAGTGAGCTCCTCCTGTTTCTTTTTGACGTGCTCCACACGGTCCATGAACACCTTCACCCATTGAAATACATCATACTTTTTCAGACTTTCCTGCATGCTGGAAATTCTCGCCTTCTGCTCCTCGGGAGACATGGACAGCGCGTTGAAAATGGCATCGACTACCCCTTGCTGGTCGTTGGGGTTTACCAAAATAGCATCCTGCAATTCCTTGGAAGCACCTGCCATTTCTGATAGGATCAGCACGCCGCTCTGATCGGTCTTACTGGCTACAAACTCTTTGCAGACCAGGTTCATCCCGTCCCGCAATGGGGTGACAAGGGCAATATCTGACATGTTATAGAATGCACTCAGCTCTTCAAACGGAAAGCTCCTGTAGAAATAGTGTACAGGGACCCAGTCCAATGTGGAATATTCACTGTTTATCCTGCCTACGAGAAGATCAATTTCCTGCTTCAGTTCTTTATAGGACTTGACCTTATCCCTGCTGGGAACCACGATCATGATCATCGATACTTTACCATGCAGTTCTTTATGCTGCTTCAAAAGCTGATTGAAAGCATGGATCCGCTCCGGAATACCTTTGGAATAATCAAGTCTGTCAATCGTCAACAACATCTTTTGATCACCGACTTGCTTTCGGAACTCCTTTACTTTATTGAGCGTCTTTTTGGTTTTGGCCTGCTTTGCAAACTTCTCGTAATCAATTCCCATGGGAAAGGAATCGACATTGATAATCCTGTTTTCTGCCTGGATGTAACCACTCTCACTGGATAGTCCTGTGACCCGTCCCACAGCACTCAGGAAATGGCGCATATCGTCATAGGTGTGGAAGCCGATAAGATCAGCCCCGCATACCCCTTCGAGCAGTTCTTTCCGCCAGGGAATCATCCGCATGATCTCATAGGAAGGGAATGGAATGTGCTGAAAAAAGGCTATTGTGGCATTGGGAAGTACCTCACGCAGCATTTGGGGCAAAAGCAACAGCTGATAGTCATGAACCCAGATGGTATCATTCGGCCCTGCTTTCTTTAGAATGGCTTCGCAGAATTTTTGGTTTACCCGTACATAGGCATTCCAGTGTTCCGGATTGTATGCCATATACTGGGTGAAATAGTGAAATGCTGGCCACAAGGTCTCATTGCTAAAACCCTCATAGAATTGCTCAACGTCCTCTTTTGACAGAAAGACGGGAGCCATCTTTAGCTCATGAAGCTCTAGGATGATTTCTGCCCGTTGCTCGGGGTCATCCACCGTATTTCCCGGCCAGCCGATCCAGATGTTTTCCCCTGATTTATAAATAGATCCCAATCCTGTAGCTAATCCTCCGGCACTGGGCTTGAATTCAAATCGTCCGTTTCGATGCCGTAGGCTTATTGGAAGCCGGTTGGAGACGATAATGGTTTTAGACATAGTAATAAGTAGTTTAAAAACAAGAATGGGCTAATTCCATTCAAAAAGGTGATTCCAGAAGTTAAGTATATATATGGGTGAATCAAACAAAAAACCAACCAAAAAGACCAATGAAGGCATTTAGTTTGCTTCATTGGTCCCTCGCTGTTACTCCCCCTATACGTTATCAACCACCTTTGTGATCACAAATACTCCCGTATCAGCAGGTGATTGCCTGCTATTCGATGGTTCAAAAGCCCAGCTGTCAGTTGTTCTGGGTAAGTTTATCCTTTCGTGTGCTGATTTTGGACCAGATCAGCTCCCCGATATCATTACCCTGCTTGAGGCCCTCTTCAATTGCCGGGATATAGTGGATCCCACCATAGAACCGACTGATGGCGGCCTCATTGGCCGCTCCACTGAATGAATTGAACTCCCTCACAGGCAGGCCATAATTGACTTCCGAACTGTCTACCAAGTGGAACTCATCCCCGAAAAGCTGGGCTAGTGTATAAGAAGCAGCGGAAGAAGCCACGCTATGTCCACTGGTATGCTCCGGGAATGGGGGAGTCTGCAATATCGGCAACCAGTCTGCATCGATATATTGGTTGATATAGGTTTCTGGCCGTATCAGCTTGCTTCGGTATTTCTCATCCCAGCAGGCAATAAATGCCTCATTTAGGGAAATTGCCGTCAATGCCATGGCTTCTGAGGTGGCTTTCCAATCTTTGTCGGCGGCTTTACTTGCTATGGTGGCAATACTCATCCAATGTCCACCTGGGGTAATTTTCTTTTCCGCAAACATCACATGGCCTTTCACATTCACCTTGTAGGGATTACAGTCCCAGAACATCGCGATATCCATCTCCTCTGTGTTGATATTATTGACCGCATCATACACTTCTTTGGCTCTCTTATAGAACTCGCTGTCAGGTTCTGTGGAGAAAGGCGGTGGAGGTGATATTTTGAATTGGGCTGCCGAATCCATGACGAAGGTCCTTATCTTATTCCAATGTGGCTCCAGACCCTCCATATATGCAGGAGGAGTGGGAGACCAGGTGCCAGGCTCACCGGTGACGGTGTATTTGGGGAAAGACCTGCTCTGATGGTAGTTATCTTTAGAGGAATAGGCCTTCACTACCTCGGCTACCTGTCTTCCGAAATCGACGGACGCCTGAAATACATCATCCGGAATCCCCCTTTTCTTCAATTCTGCGTAAGTCTGATCCCGATGCTCGTTCATCATTTCTTCGGAGAAGATCATCGCCGTGCCCATGTGGTAATAGGCTGCCAAAGCCGCCAGCGGAGGATAGACATTGTCGGCTACTGTGAAGGTGGTTTTGTCCGAACCATTCAGCTGGCCGAGTAAGGATTGGTAGCTGGGGTCAGTGGCTGCGGCCACTTCAAATGCTGCCAGTGACGCATAGGAATAGATCCGGGTGGCTACCGGGGGGGAGAAAATATCATGGATAATGACTTCGGTGATTCTTTGCTGCGCTTTATCCAGGTAATGTCCATCGGAAATTGCCTGGGAATAGTCTTTGGGTTTACTGCACGACAGACAGAAGAAAAGAACTCCTGAAAGTAGTAGGGATGGAATTGATCTCATTTAGTCAATATATTAATAAGCAAGGGTTTAAATTTAAGAAAAACATCCTCCAAGCTCAAGTTTAGACGACTTAGTTAATACAGGTTTGCCAAAGCTAAAGTAAATAGGGTGGCGTACCAATGACTTTAATCAAGTTTTGCCCAATATATTTCCCCATTGTTGGAAGGGGCGATGAGATATACTGTCCCTTTCACGGTGATCGTTCTGATATTCCGCAGTTCCGACTTTCTGGGAATGGAATTGATGGGAGTGTGCAAGGTCCATTTCTGGCCAGTCCAGTGGATAGCCTGAAACGGGTCAGCTATAGCTTTTCCCAAGTCTGTTCTGAAGCCGGAAAAATTCCCGGCAGTCAAAATGAGTTTGTTTTCCTGATCCCAAATTAGATCCATGATGGGGCTGAGTTGGGATGCTGTGGGAAAGGGGAGAAAGCTGAAGCTTCCGTCCTCCTGCTGAAGGTAAACCCCCGATCTCAATTCGTAGACAGGTTTTTTAGCAGCTTGGGCAAGTGTCTCCTTGTCAAAGAGATCATCGGGGGAAGAGATTTCAGCATAGCTGGCATAAGAGGGGTGAAGTCGCTTGATGCCGGGAATTTGCTTGATCAGGTCATCCCTGCTGGCGAAGGGAATCATTACGTCACCCGTAGTGTGAAAAATCAATGGGTCAGCTTGTCCATTTTGGTCAAAATCGTGGTGATAAAGCCAAACAGGTTTTTCCCGGGAGGCTTTAAGCTTGGAGTTTAGTCCCAGGTTTCCCGTAAGAATATCCAGCCTTCCGTCTCCATTGATATCTGCTAAGAGCAGCGTATGGATCCACCCCGATGAATACTCCAATCCGGATACTGACCTTTCTGAAAACCGGCCTTCCTGATCTAGCCCAAATACACGTATGGACTGCCAATCCCCGGTCAACACGAGGTCAATCTTTCCATTTCCATCCAGGTCTGTCCATGCAGCAGAATTAACCATGCCAAAATCCACATCCGGACCAAACCATTTCTCCGTCTCATCCACAAAGCGACCATTTCCCTGATTGATCAGTAGAGAGCTCCTTGGGCTTGCTCCATAATCCCCTGTCACCACCGATGAACCTATAAAGAGATCCAGGTCTCCATCTCCGTCTAAGTCAACTACAGCTACCGTGGAGGTGTTCTGGGCTATGGGAGGCAAAGACATGGGCGAAAAGCTGAATCCGCCCGCTCCATCTCCCAAGAACAGCCTGTCCGCATTAAAGATCTCTCCGGAAGCGTACTCGTTACCCCCACTGCCCACAAACAAATCCAGGTGTCCATCCCCGTTGAAATCTTCAAATTCCGCTATGATGTCTTCTGCCATTGCCATTTGGACAAATGTTCCATTTGCTTTCTCAGTGAAGCTGCCGTCCGGGTTTTGTAGGAAAAGGGCTCCTGCTTGTCCCTTAGCACCGCCCAGGTAGATGTCCTGAAGCCCGTCTCCATTTACATCAGCTACAGCCACAGCCGGACCGAGTTGGCCAAAGCTCCTAGGAATAAGGTATTCCCGCTTGGTTTCGTCCAAATCCATGTTTTCCTGATGCACCCAGCTGATCTTGGGGAAGCTTGTTGTTTCGGCTGTAAGAGGTTCCTTCCTATCCAATTCCACTCCAGCGCCCTGTGAAAGCACCAGACTGGTATTCACCAGGGATTGTGGGAATAGTTCTGAGGTGCCATTAGGCCAGTTTACCGTAATTGAATCGATCGAGGCGGCTTTCCCCAGGCCAAAAACCAAGGTTGTGGAAGGTCCGGATTGAAACCCCCTGCTTCCGGATAACCGCTGGGTCCAGGTATTTCCTCCGGCATGGAGGGTAACCTTCGACCCGATGCCAAATGGGTTCAATCCGACTGCCTGGAGGTCAATTCTCAAAAAATTATTGCCTGATTTTTCAGCGTGGCTCTTATAGATAAAGGCAGGTTGGTTTAGGTTATTGATAATCAGGTCCAGATCGCCGTCGTTATCCAGATCGGCATACGTGGACCCATTTGAGTAGGAGGGGTGATCCAGGCCCCAGGGGTTAGACTGGTTGGTGAATTGCAGCTCTCCCTGATTTTGAAACGCATAATTAGGAAGTTTCATAGAAGGGAGTAATTCGATCTGTCGCCGACTCACGGCTGCATCCGTAAGGTTAGGGTCTGATTCCTGGCTATATTGGATAAAATCCAGATCATTTGGACGCTTCACAACCCCATTGGTAATATGAATGTCGGCCAGGCCATCGTTATCCATGTCAAAAATCAACGGGGACCAACTCCAGTCAGAGGCATGCACAGCTGAGAACAGTGCGATTTCATTGAATCCTTTCCCTTTCTGATTGAGTTGCAGGTGATTCCGTACATACTGATCGCCATAGCCCATCTGCTTCTTAATCCGGTAGACTTCCGGCTTGTCTTCCCCCACCGATTTCATCCAGATCCGTGGGTCTTCCGGGAGCATGTCCGTAGTGAATATCTCCGGCCAGCCATCCCCGTTCAGATCGGCCAGGTCATTCCCCATGCTGTAGCGGCTGGTGTGGGAGATCAGTTCTTCCAGGGATTCCGTGAAAGTACCATCCTGATTGTTCAGGTAGAGGTAATCGTTTTCGGTGAAGTCATTTGACACATAAATATCCAGCCACCCATCGCCGTTGACGTCTTCCACACCTACTCCCAAACCGAAACCAAGCACGCTGGAATGGATTCCTGACTCCAGGGTCACATCCACAAAGCCCCGTTCTCCCTCTGCGGCCCTGTTTTTGTAAAGTCGGTCTCCACTTTCATCAGGAAATCCGCGGTTGCTTGCTTTTGCAAAGACTTCGGGTGATTTTACACCGTGGTTCAAAAGGTAGAGATCGAGATCTCCATCCCGGTCGTAGTCAAAAAACACGGCATGGGTGCTGAAGCCTTGGAAATCTACCCCGTATTGTGCTGCCAGATCCAAAAACTTGCCATCTCCCTGGTTGATGTAAAGTCTGTTTTTGCCGCTTATTCCTTTATATCCTCCTACCTGGCATACATAGATGTCCAGCAGCCCATCTCCGTTCACGTCTGCCATAGTCACCCCGGTGGACCAGCCTGGCTCACCTGTTATACCTGCAGCTTCAGATATATCCTCAAACTCAAAATTACCTTTATTCAGATAGAGCTTATCAGGAACCTGATTTCCGGTAAAGTATAAATCCACTAACCCGTCATTATTGATATCACCTGCTGCCACTCCACCGCCATTATAGAAATAGAGGTACTCTAAGATGTTCAGAGAATCCGAAGAAGTGAGGGTGTTTTCAAACTGAATGCCTGTGAAGTCAGCAGGCATTAATTCAAATAGCTTTTCCTCTTTCTTCTTACATGCAAAAAAGAGCATTAGGGAAAGAATTATGAAGTAAGAGAGCTGCTTCATTTCAATAGTTCCAGATCTCTGCCGCTGCACTGTTTTTGACCACTAAAATCTTACCTGCCCCCAAAGAGACAAAGCCTCTGATGTCTCCATCCAGGCGGAGACCGTGGGTGGCGTTTGGCCAGTAATCAAAAGTTCCGTCACCCTTCCCCAATAGAACATCTCCATAGCTTGCGTCATACTTACCCACTTCCGGCTTGGCATGGAACAGGTTGCCCCCTAAAATCAAATCCACTATTCCGTCCCCATTCAGATCCTCGCTATGGATGGCAAAGATGTAAGAACGCTGGGCCATTCCCGGAAAAGGTTTCCAGGTGAATTGACCGTTGCCCTCATTCATCAGTACTCCAGACTCCAGGTTGTTCATTTCACTGACTATGGATTTATCCAGGATTTCTTGTGGGAAAATATCGGTAAGCACCTGATTGTTATAGGAACTGTAGCGTATATATTTTTTTCGTATCGAAGGGATTTGTTTTTCCAGTTCATGCTTAAGGGTATACGGAACCTGCACTTCACCTTCCTCTCGGGTGAAAATATGCTCAATAGAGCCATTTTGATCAAAATCGTTGAGGTACATCCTCACGGGAGTACTTTCAGAGGCTTTGAAACGGGAATTTAACCCGTTATTTCCAAGTACAAGATCAGGTAGCCCATTGCCATCCAGATCCGCTACTTCCAAGGTTCTGTACCAGCCTTTCAGGTTTTGAAGTTCAGGCATTTCTGTTTTTTGAAGAGCTGTACCGGTATTTTTAAAGAAGACAGGAGCCATCCATTCTCCGACCAGAATCAAGTCTTCGGTGCCATCATTATCCCAGTCCACAACTTTGGCATCAGTGATCATGCCTATCTCCTTCATTTCGGGAGCAAAAGAAGCGGTTTGATCTGTGAAATTGCCTTTGCCGTCATTGATCCAGATGCTGCTACTAGCAGGAGCACCATATACAAACGGCACCAGCCGCCCTCCTATAAATAGATCAGGTGCCCCGTCCTGATTCAGGTCAAGTACTTGTACCACTGAGCTACTGCCCCGCCGGGAATTGAACCCTGCCTGAATACTTTTGGTGAAATTGCCTTTGCCATCATTGAGATATAGCCTGTCCGCAAGCTCAGGAGTATTAAGTCCCGACTCATTTCCCCCTGAAACCACAATTAGGTCCAGACTTCCATCTCCGTCAGCATCAAAAAAGGCCGCATCCATATCTTCTGAAATGACATCGTTTGAAAAGGCATCCTGAGGGGAAAATGTATAGTCTCCGGATTTGGAACCTAGATATAACTTACCTGAAAACCCTTTGGCACCACCTAAATAGAGATCATCAAAGCCATCCCCATTAACATCCGCTTTGGCAAAAGCCGGTCCTTCTGTAGAATACATGTGGAAAGTAAGCCTATCCCTGTCAAAATCTACCACGGTGTTTTCTTCATGGACAAAATCTATCGTCTGGTTTTCCTCTTTTTGGAAAAAGTCCGTGCTCCGCTTTTCGAAAAAGCTTTCGTTGCTGGTATTCGGTTGGGATTCCTCCCATCTTAAGGTAAGGAGTTCATCTGGAGGTACATTATCCACTCTAGTGATACTGCCATCTGGCCAGAGAACGCTGACTTGGGCTATTTTATTTATTTCGCCTACACCGATGGTCAGCTTAGGGTCCACGGAAGACTGAAACCCCCGGTTTGGCATTTGTTCTGCGTAGAACATCTTGTTTTCTGCCAACACCCTGACCTGCGCTCCTACAGCCTGTGTGTTTTTACCTTTACCTACCAGTTTGATTTGCAGCGCGTGATAGTTTGGGTTGAATTCTCTTCCCTGGTTTTTGAATATAGAGGCCGGATTGTTGACGTTATTCACGACCAGGTCCAGTGTTCCGTCATTATTCAAGTCTCCATAGGCAGCACCGTTGGAATGGATGGGCGTAGCCAGTCCCCAATTTTCGGCCATATTCTCAAACCTGAGATTACCCAGGTTTCTGTAGGCATAGTTTGCCACAGGATTGATAGGAATGGGGTCGATCAATGCCTTGTAATCCACACCATTTTCCGATATGATTTTGATTTTGGTCTCCTCATTATCTATAAAGTTCAGGTAATCCAGGTCAGTGATATCCTGGTAAATCCCATTAGCCACGAAAAGGTCCCGCTTGCCATCATTGTCCATGTCAAAGATCAGAGCGCCCCAGCTCCAGTCTGTGGCTTCTACATTGGCCATTCTGCCCATTTCGCTGAAAGTACCGTCTCCATTGTTGATGTGAAGCATGTTTCTGGAATACTGGTAATGGTAGCCGTGATTCTTGTTGAAAATGAATTTATCCCAGTTTTCGAAAGTAGTTACCTGTTTTAGTCTATTCTGGGGTTCAGGAAGCATATCTGTAACGAAAATATCAAGCAAGCCATCCCCATTGATATCCGCAATGTCCGCTCCCATAGAGGCTGCGGAGATGGAGCGCATGGACTTTTCCAGTGATTCTGTAAAGGTCCCGTCCTGGTTATTGATATAGAGGTAGTCCCTCTCAAAAAAATCGTTGGATATAAAAATATCCGGCCAAGAGTCTTGGTTCACATCTCCAATGGTAATGCCCAGCCCAAAGCCAATAATGGAGCCATAAATTCCTGCTTCCTCACTTACATCGGTGAATTTTCCCCCGTCATTCCGAAATAGCTTATCCCCCCCTACGGGATCTCTATTAATCCGCTCATTCTGCATTTTATTGAAGCTGCCAATGGCCTGATAGCTGTTGTTCAGCAGATAGACATCCAGGTCACCATCCTTGTCATAATCGAAGAACACCGCATGGGTAGAGTAGCCTTGATCAGCGAGTCCGTAAGCTTCTGCCTGCTCCGAAAAAGTACCGTCCCCGTTATTGATGAACAGTTCATTTTGCTTGTTATCTCCGGCTATATCCCCTGAATTGCACACATAGATATCCAGATAGCCGTCTCCATTGATATCAACCATGGCCACGCCGGTGCTCCAAGCCCGTGTGCCGGGCACACCGGCAATTTCTGTGACATCCTCAAACCGGAAATCGCCTTTGTTGAGGTATAGCTTGTTCTCTCCCAGATTTGAGGTGAGGTAGATGTCCAGCAGCCCGTCGTTGTTTACGTCTCCTAGGGCGACACCTCCTCCATTGTAGAAATTCCGGTAGGTGAAGATGTTGAATGCCTCATCGAAGGGTAGGTCGTTTCTGAAATCAACGCCGGTAATCTCCTCCCCCAATGAAACAAATAGGGTAGGCTCGTTTTGTACTTTTGATTCCCCACAGGAAAAGAGAAGCAAAAGAAATAAGTAACCTTTATTTATACTGGTTGATCTCATCCTGTGATTTTCTGAATTGGCAAGTCCACTATTTCTGCCCTTACACTGGACAAATGTTTCTTGAAGACCCGAATTCTTCTGTTGCCATCTATTTTTACGAAAGCTATTTGTGTCCGGTCTTTATTTGCTACTTCTATAAAACCCTCACCGTACCACTTTTCCAGCAGGGCAATCGTGTCTTTCAATAAATGGTCTGCAGATAAGTTTTCATTCCAGGGTGCCCAACCCTGATAAGAAAATTCCATGGGCATCAGGTAGATTTTATCCTCATAGAATTTTGGGTAGAAATGCATTTTCCCCCGGTTTCCAGACGGTAATTCCAGATAGTAGACTACCGAAAGCTCAGAACCGCCATTGACTAATTTGCCTTGTTTGTTTAATTCCCAGCAGGATTCAAAGAAGTGGCGTTTTGTCATGCCTAGTTCCAGTCCAAGAAACAATTCGTTCTCGACCTTTCCCGAGGCAAGTTCTTTCTCTTCAAGTTTCTGATACTCTGTTTTACATGAAGAAACTACCAGTATAAGACCTAGCAGCATGCTGCTAATGAATTTCATACAAAATTGTTTTATCATCTGACCTGAATACTACTAAGTGATTTTTTTTGTCAATTTCCAATTGAAGCATGCTGCGTACTTCCCCTTCTACCTTCATTCCACTTTCTTGCGGCATTAAAGTAGCCCATTCTTTTTCACTTGTTTGTTGCAGGACCCAACCGTAGCTTCCCAACTGACTTCCTAGCTCTGGTTTAATCTTACTTTGATTTCCTCCCACAATCAGGAGATTTTCTCCAAGCTGTGAAATGATTTTCTCGATTGCATAAATAGGGGCAGATTGGATTTCCTGCGGGAGGGGAACTTCACGGAAAGTGCCATCCCCATGATTTACCCAAAGTGTTGATGCAAGCTTGTCAACTTTCAAAGTTATGGATTTTGAGAGGATAGATGCCGGAAATAGCTCTTCCAGTGTTTTATTTTCGTAAGACGCATAGGTCTGCAACTGTTTGCGCAAAACAGGAATTTGTTTTAACAAGCTGTTTCTCATTACCCAAGGAATGGACTTTCCCTGTGTATGGGATACTAATATATGTTCGATCGCCCCATTTTGGTCAAAATCATTGATGATGAGTTGAAGCTGATTGTCCGGGGTTGTTTTCAGACGTGTGTTTAGTCCCCAGTTACCGGCAAAAATATCCGGCAAACCGTCGCCATTGATATCCTCAACCAGCAAGGTGTTCCATAGCCCACTGGTGCTTTCAAAGCCAAATTTTGATGTGGTTTCGACAAAATCACCATCGGAAAAACTGAAAATCCGAATGGGCATCCATTCACCCGACAGCACCAGTTCCATTGAGCCATCTTGATCTAAATCCACCCACTTTCCATCGGTGAGCATTCCCAGCGAGCGCAGAGCAGGGGAAAAAGAAGCGGAAGAATTGGAGAAGTTTCCTTTTCCGTCATTAAGCCAGATTTCCAAACCGCTAGGAATGCCGTAAGCGAAAGGAACCGACCTATAGCCGATGATCAGGTCTTCATCTTGATCACCGTCCAAATCAGCAGAAATAATGAATGAAGTTGGCTTAGATGAAAAGACTACTGCTGATTTGGAATAATTTCCTTTTCCATCATTCAGGTAAAGCCGGTCGCGGTAATAAGGGGACTGGTCAGAAAACTCTATTCCTCCCGCCCCGACGATAAGATCATCATGTCCATCCCCATCGGCATCAAAGAAATGTCCCAGAATGTCTTCGGCAATGGAATCAACTTTGAAAAGTGCCGTATTGGTTGCGGTAAATTGGCCTCCAGTGGACTGGGTAAGCAAGGCTGAGGCTTGTCCCTTGGCTCCGGGAATAAAAATATCCTCCCTACCATCCTTATTGATATCTGCTTTGACCGCCTTTGGTCCTTCATTGGATATCATCCAGAACCTGAGCCTGTCCCGGTCAAAATCACTGAAGTGGCTTTCATTGTGCCGAAAAGGGATGTTGAATTCAGCAAGGGAAAGAATACTTGCTGCCTTAGATTGACCTTCAATACGAGATACGCTCTCTTTACTGTCAGGCACAAGCATCTGATTTACCGCAACAGCTTTTAACAGCGTTTGCTCCCCACTTGGCCAATTGAGCTTTATGGAATCAATTTGGGCAGCTGATCCCAATCCGAAATGGAGCCTGGGATCTACCGAAGACATGTATCCCTTCACTGCCTGGTATTCTTGATAGTAGGTGTTATTCCCTACAAAACAGGTGACTCTGGTGCCGAAATTTTGGCCAAGGTCTAGTTGGATATAGTTTCCACCATCAAGCTCTCTACTGTTATTTTGATAAATAAATGCCTCACCATTTAGGTTGTTCACTACCAGATCCAAATCCCCGTCATTATCCAGATCTCCATAAGCAGACCCTGTGCTGAAACTGGGCATAGATAGCCCGGAAGAGTCGGCTATATCGGCAAAGTCCCAGTCACCATGGTTTTTGAAAAGAAAGTTTCGCTGGGGATTGGATGGGAATTGATCGATCATGTTGATCAATAGGGTGGAGTCTCTGCGATTAGAAGCGATCTTATCCTGATTATGGGCGTAGTAATCTACAAAATCGAAATCCGTCAAATCCTTCACAATTCCGTTGGCGACGAAAATATCTTTGTACCCGTCGTTATCCGCATCAAAAATCAATGCCCCCCAGCTCCAGTCGGTTGCTTCCACGCGGGCTTGTCTGCCCACTTCGATAAATAGCGGAAGTCCAGTGGAAGGGTCGGGCCCCAGGTTTCTCTGTAGTGTGTTTCTGGTAAATTGACGGTGATAGCCGGCGTTTATATTTGCCTGGTATTTATCCCAGTCTTCAAGTGGTGTTTTGGTTTTAATCCGTGCCAAGGTAGCCGGGAGCATTTCTGTCACAAAAATATCCGGATGAAGATCATTGTCTAGATCTGCGATATCAGCTCCCATAGATCCAAGACTCGTCTCTGGTATAAGTTCTGGGAGGACTTCGGTAAACGTGCCGTCTTGGTTGTTCAGGTACAGGTAATCCCGCTCGAAGAAATCGTTGGACACATACAAGTCAGGCCATGAATCCTGATTGAGATCTGCAACTGTCACCCCAAGCCCATAGCCTATGCTGCTTCCGAATATGTTGGCCTCTTCACTGATGTCAGTAAAGACCCCACCGTCATTTCTGAATAGCTTGTTGCCTCCATCCGGATCACGGGTTTCACGCTGTCCGATCCTGAGATCATTGATGCCTACCGATCTGGGCGAATTGCTGAGTAAGTACATATCTAAGTCTCCGTCTTTGTCAAAATCAAAGAAAACGGCATGCTGGGATAAGCCAATTTCATCCAATCCGTAAGCTTTACTCTGTTCTGAGAAAGTAAGATCCCCATTGTTGATAAATAACTCATTGTGTCTTTTTTCTCCGCCAAGTGGCCCGGATTTGCAGACATAGATATCGGGAAGACCATCGCCGTTCACATCAGCGATGCTTACTCCTGTGGACCAGACACCGCTGCTTTCCAGACCGGCGGCTAGGGTAATATCTTTGAATTTCATACCTCCCAGGTTAAGGTATAGCTTATTGGAGGTTTGGTTTGCTGCAAAAAAAATATCGATCAGCCCATCTTGGTTTATATCCACTAGGGCTACTCCGGCTCCATTATAAAAATTCCTAAAAGTATAAGGATTGACCTGTTCCGTATAGGCTAGGTCATTTCTAAACTCTATTCCAGTATCCTCACTTTTTAAAAGCTCAAACAGCTTTTTTTCCTCGCTATTTTCCCGGGTGCAAGATATTGTAGCAAGGAGAATAAGTGAAAGGAATAGTCTGGGATTCATTGAATTTTATGAAAAAAGGAAGTGTACTTATAAAGCACACTTCCTTTTTAAAGAAATTAAAATTTGCTTAATAGCCAGGGTTTTGGACCAGGTTGGGGTTTGAGTTAATCTGGATCTGTGGGATAGGGAAAAGATTTCTATAAGGCTCTGAAGCCGATTTTTCCCACCAAGGCAGATTAAATTTCCCAAAACGGATTTGATCTGTTCTTCGGGTTGCTTCCGCAAACATTTCACGGCCTCTTTCATCGTATATATTATCCAGTGTCATATTGGTGAAAGGTTCCACTTCTGCTCTTGCACGGATTTGGTTGACGATGTCTGTAGCGTCGGCCACTTTGCCCTGTCTGAATTTTGCCTCTGCACTTACCAGCATGATATCTGCATATCTGAAAAGTGGGTAATCATTGCTGAGGTTACTGTTTGACCCACGTGCAAATTCGAATTTGCCGATTCTGGCACCATCCTGTCTCAAAGCTTTAGGGGTAAGTTCCCTGATGCTGGGAGTAAAGGTAAGCGGTGCTCCATCCGGATCTTCAGGTTCGAAGGAAGCGTCATTTAATCTTTCTCCGGAAGAAGAAAACTGAGGGCCAACCAGGAAGTTGCCTTTTCTCACATCATCGTCTTCATACGTATTGTAGAACTCTTCCAGCGAAGCATAGCCATTCCATGGCTGCTCCTGAAGATCGTAAGTCTGCTGGTTTAATGCATGAAGCGTCATCATGGAAAGATTGAAGCCAGTGGCATTATTTTCATCATAGGGGAGCGTTAATATATTCTCCGATGAACCGCTGTTTAGCGTAGCGAAATTTTCAAAATAGTCTGACGTAAGGGAATAAACCCCACTTGCAATTATTTCGTCTGCGACTGCTTCCGCATCTGCCCATCTTGGGGTGCCAGTATAGACTTCAGCATTTAAGTAAAGCTTAGCCAAGATCGCTTTAGCGGAATAGTAATTCAATACGGTTTTTCGATCCTCTTTGATTAGTAGGTCTATGTTGTCATTAATGGATTTTTCAATGAAATTGAAAACCTCCTGTCTGGAATTATTGGTTGGGTTTGATCCAAGATCATCTTCTGTAGAGATAGGTACATTGCCATAGACATCTATAAGCCATAAATATACCAGTGCCCGCAATACAGATAGCTCAGCTTTCAACTCAGGAAAACTTGGATACTGCACAATAAGGTTGTTAATTTCACCGATGGCCGTGTAGCAGTAGTTCCATGCGTTGTTGATTGAAGGCTCTGAAGGTTCCCATGTATGCCTGTGAAGCCTTACCCAGGCATTCCCATCCTGCCAGTCAGGCCCGCGCGTAGGCACTACAACTTCATCTGATGATACCTCATGAAGTGACCAGATGCTTTCATTTGCCCCCCAGCTGCCTATGATTCTGGAATAGGCAGAGGCTTTCAGCACCGGAATCAAATTTGGATCCGTACTGTTGTTGATTTGCTCCTGGGTGACTCCATCAAGCACTTCCTGATCCAGTTCCCAGCAGGAGCCCATCAGCACAACTAAGCTCAAGAAGCAGATTTTTTTTATATATTTTGACATAGCTATTAATTTTAACTATTTGAAATTAAGTGATAGCCCAAGCGTATATGACCTGATCTGAAAGTAGGTATTCATCCGTTCGATCCCAGGTGATAATGTGGATGTTAGACCGTTTCTCAGATCTGATTCGCTCAGCCTTGATCCAATATTTATGTTCGAATCAGTTAACCTAGGCTCAGGATCTACCCCTGAATAGCCGGTGATTGTAAAGAGGTTTTGAGCTGCAAAGTAAACTCGCAAAAAGCTGATGTTTTTAGAGTTGGTCTTGAAATTATAGCCTAATTCCAAGTTATCCAGTCGCACAAAAGATGCATTTTCGACATAGGAGCTATTGTACGTAGGAGCAGCTGTTACCAATGGATCAGTAGGGGTTTTATCGGTGATTACGGAGTTGTAGGCATTGGAACCACCATCGGCATTTTCGTAGAATCCTCTATAGGAATTATACAACGTGTGTCCCCAAACCCCTCTTAAGAAGAAACTGAAATCCCACTGATTGTAGGCAAATCTGTTGTTAAATCCAAACTCACCTTTCGGAAGGCCATTCCCTACTTTTTCAAACTCATCCGGATTTTCTGTGGAAAGTATATAATCCCCATCCTCAGTGTATCCTAGCAATATCGGGCCATATGTATCTCCCAAAGTCTGTCCTACTCTGTTATAGACTATCGGATTGCTATTCTGTCCTGGGGAGCCTGGTGTGGCATACCGGAGCTCTTCGAAGCCTAAATCTCCAGCAGATAAACTTTTAATAGTTGTCTTGTCATAAATCGTAAAGTTTGCATTTGGGGTCCAAGTCACCCCTCCAAGATTTATCCCATTGACCCCCAGAGCAAATTCAAACCCTGCAGCCCGAAGATCTGCGAGATTCACCCAGGTGAAGGCAACGGTATTGAATCGACCTCGATCAAACTGATTAGGCGTGCCAGGAGACACCGGTACATTGAAAAGCAAATCCGAGATGTTTCTTATATAATAATCCACACTACCTGATACCTTGTTATTCCAAAGTCCGTAATCAATCCCGAAATTCAACTCTCGCTTGCTTTCCCATTTCAAATCACGGTTTGGATTGGAACTTTGCACTATCCCTACGTACACATCATTGGTCGTTTGGGGATCCCCGTCAAGATCTATCCGGTTGCCGTTGGTATAGGCACCTATGGCAAGAGTCGGTGAGGGAGGAAGATTTCCTGTCACTCCAAAAGAAACTCTAGGTTTGAATTGACTGATTACTCCCATATCAAACAATTGGTTGAAATCACCACCCAAACTAAATGCAGGGAATACCCCGGTTTGGTTGTTTGCCCCAAACCCTGAGTATGTTTCAGCCCTTACCGAAGCGGAGAAGAAGAAGGTGTTTTTATAATTCAGGTTTGCTCTACCGAATAAGGAGTTCAGCTGATCCTCATTGGCAAAGGAAGACATTTCTGTATTATTCCCAACGCGGATAGACCCTCCCCCTAGGTTATCCCATCCGGTATCAAAGAGGTACTGTCTAGACCTGGCATCGAAGCCTTGGTTTTTGGTAGATTGAAGTCCTACCCCACCGAGGAGTGTCATATTCAGGTCATTGTTAAAATCGTGCTCGAAGCGTAGCGTAGATTCAAATATCTGGCGAAGTCGATCATTGGTAATACGCTGCGCGGAGCCTCCCGCACCAAAGCCTACTGCAAAATCCTGCTTCGACCAAAAGTTGCCGGCAAGATCATTTCTTGAATCCTGAGAATACTGGGCGGACAGCGTGAGTCTATCCAGGATATCATATTCTACCAAGGTGGAGAAGAGTGTAGACTTGATCTCATTTACAAACTTTTGTTGATTGACAAGGGCAATAGGATTAAAATAGTCAGTAATGGAGCGTTGAAAATACCCGCCGAATCGTTCAGAATCTTCAGAATCCTCAAAAATAGGAGCGGTAGGGTTGTAAATGGTTGCATATCTGAAGGCGTCATTATTAACCCTTTCCTGGTCTTCATTCGTGACAGAAAGATTGATGTTAAACCTTAGTTTATTGTCCAGTGCACCTTGGCGTAGGTTAAGTCTGGCATTGAGCCGCCTATTTTCGACGCCATTGATCACCCCTTTATTGTCCCGGTAGTTGATAGAAGCCAGGTAGTTTGTATTGTTAAACCCACCTGAAATACTGGCGCTATTCGAAGAGGAAAAAGAATCACTGAGCATTTCACCTCTCCAGTCTGTTCGGCTTCCGAAATCAGTTCCTCCTCTTGCTATAAAATCCTCTGCAGAAAGTGTGGGGATTAGATTAGTGGCTTGGTTTATGGTTCCGTAGGAATTGATGGAGACATTGGTAGTGGGTTCGCGTCTGCTCTGTTTGTTTGTGGTCACTAAAATAACTCCGGAAGAGCCTCTTGCACCATAAATAGCCGCAGCAGAACCATCTTTAAGGACGTCGATAGACTCGATGTCATTTGGATCCACATTTTCCAGGGAAGCTCCGATTACCCCATCCAGCACTACAAGCGGGGAGGAGTTCGCCCCGAATGTTGACAAACCTCTGAGTCGTACTTCAAAACCACTGTTAGGATTTCCGCCAGGTCTTGTTATGGATAGACCTGCTACTTTTCCCTGCAGTAACTGGGCAGGATTGACGATATTTCCCCGGTTAAATTCTTCCGGTTTCACCCCTACCACCGCAGAAGTAATTTCTTTTTTGTCCTGCGATCCATAGCCTATCACAATCGCCTCTTCCAGACTTTGGATGTCTTCCTCCAGATTCACGGTAATGGAGTTTTGATTCCCGATCATAACTTCTTGGGCCAAATATCCCACAAAAGAAATCACAAGGACCTCATCCCCGGGACGTACTTCTATGGAAAAATTTCCATCCAAATCCGTGGGCACACCTCGGGTCGTTCCTTTGATCAGAACAGTAGCTCCTGGAATAGGATCTCCAAGTGATGCATCCAGTACAGTTCCGGTGACGGTCCTGTTCTGGGCGCTGGCCACGAGCGTGACACTGCATAGCAGTGTCAAGATCAGCAGCAGCGACTTGAGTTTTTGTAAGTGTTTTATCATAGGGTTTTTTGTTTTTAAAAAAGTGGAAAGGCATGAGCCCCTTAATTCAAATCTAAAGTGATCGATTAATTTTAATTTTGCAATTATTAACAATTCCCAAATCACATTGTTAAAAATGAGGATGCTAACAGAATAAAGTATTATTTGATAATAGTTCAACCAATCTGGTGTTTGGCAGAGAAAACGGCAATGGAAATCGTTTTCCATTTGAACAGAATTAAAAAATCGGGTTATTGTTAAATAAAAGGAAATTCCATGTTTTAGTATATTGGGATCAATATAGTTATGGAAAGTGAAATCAATATAGTAGCAACCCGCTAAGCTTTAACTACCCATGTTAACCCACAAAGTAGCGATGGTAAGCATCTTCCAGCTTTTGAATTTGTATTGCACTAAATGATCTTAAAACTTTGCAAGTTGGCTATCTATTTTCTCTCGAATGGATTACTTTCAGCCACTGAAAACCAACTTTTATGAAAATAGGATTTACCTCCCCCTGTTTGGCTGCATCGCTCTTTTGTCTGCTGTTTATCACTTCCTTTTGCGCCTCTGCCCAAGGGATAAGGGGAAAAGTGCGCACGGCAGAAGGAGAGCCTCTGCCCTATGCCTCTGTATATGTAAGGAATCTGGGGGATGGAGTCCCTTCCAATCAGGATGGGGATTATGAGTTTCGGCTGAAGCCGGGGGTCTACGATGTACTGGTACAATATCTCGGGTATAAATCGGCGCTGCATACCGTGACTATCGAAAATCAGGATTGGGTGGAGCTGAATTTCGATCTTGAGCCCCAGATTTATACCCTCAGTGAAGTGGAGGTAAAGGCCGGAGCGGAGGATCCGTCCCTCACCATTATGAGAAAGGCCATAGCCAAAGCAAAATATCACCGGTTACAGGTTCAAAAATATAGCATGAGTGTGTATCTTAAAGGGACTGGTCAGCTGACAGATGCCCCGTTCTTTCTGAAAAAAACACTGGAAAAAGAGGGGTTGAAACTCAATGAAGCCTATACCTCTGAGTCTGTATCGAGAATTACTTTTACCCAGCCAGACAAGGTAGAGGAAAAAGTAATCTCCATCAGAACCAATGGGGATAACCAGTCTACCTCTCCAGCTCCTTATATACAGACCAGCTTCTACCAGGAAAAGATAAATGACATCATATCCCCCCTGTCCCGGGCAGCTTTTCAATATTACAAATTCCGCTATGAGGGTAGTTTTTTCGACCAGAATGTGTTGGTCAGCAAGATCAGGGTTACGCCTAGGTCGAGGGGTGAAAAAGTATTCGAGGGTTTTATCTACATCATTGAGGATCTATGGGCCATCCATAGTCTCGACTTGAAGACTTCCCTTTTGGGGTTTGAAATCAAAGCAACCCAGCAATATGCACCGGTAGCGGAAAATG
This sequence comes from Algoriphagus sp., assembly GCA_048819475.1. Classification (GTDB taxonomy): domain Bacteria; phylum Bacteroidota; class Bacteroidia; order Cytophagales; family Cyclobacteriaceae; genus Algoriphagus. The sequence continues at coordinate 18,316 of JBMDXP010000048.1, read as the reverse complement.
TATGGATGCCTTTGACCCATACCTATGTGTTTGGGGGTAAGATTTTTGGTTTTGAGGGTAATTTTAAATACCTGGCCTCTACCCGTGATTACGAAGTGACCTTGAACCCTGATCTGGTCCAAGTCCCTGAAATCATAGATGAAAAAGTCCAGGATGTGCCCGAAGCTGTTGGTAAACCTGACAAAACCCTGTCTGCTTTGGAGCAGCTTTCCCAAGAAAAACCCACCACCCGGAAACAGTACCGCAAACTGATCAATGAATACGAGAAGGAATCTTTGCGCCAGCGGGAGGAACCGGAAGTGGTTACTGAAAGAAGCTATTCGGTGGACTCCCTGGCCAAAGACAGAGGGTTGGCCTACTGGGATAGCATAAGGCCTGTGCCTCTTACGGAAAAGGAGATCCAGGGATATAGACGCGATGACAGTGTGGCCGTGATAGAGGCTGCCAAGGTGAGCTCAGTAGACTCGGTAGCAAGAAAAGCCAGAAGGAAATTTCAGCCACTTGATTTTATGAATGGAGGCTCTTATAGTCTGGGTAAGGGGAAGTCAGTGGGATTTCGGCAGAATTGGACCAAGCTGTCATTCAACACAGTGGAAGGATGGAAAGTGGGAATGGGGCTCTTTTACCGAAAGTATGCTGAGACCAAGCTGGCAGACAGTGTGGGGACGCTGCGGAAAAGTTTCAACATAGAACCGGAGCTCCGTTATGGTTTTGCCAGCAACCGTTTCTATGGGAAAGTGGATTTCCGATGGTCTACTACCTTTCCGCTTTCCGCTACTACCTATGGGTTTGAGGGAGGGAGGTACATTTATCAGTTCAATGGCGGAGAGCCTATCAATGAGCAGGTAAATGCGATCTACTCGCTGCTTTTCAGGCAGAATTACATGAAGCTCTATGAGCAGGATTTTGGCAGGGCTTACTGGTCACATCGGGTCAGTCCCGGACTTACGTACAGGGTAAATCTTACCTATGGGCAGAGAAGGGAATTGTGGAATAACGCTGATTACAGCTTTTACAACAAGCCTGAAAGGAGCTACACTCCAAACCGTCCGGAAAATGTGGAAACGACGGGGATGTCTTTTGCAGACCATAGGATATTGAAACTGCATGCCTCCCTGGACTGGCGTCCCGGGATACGGTATAGGATATACAATGGCAGGAAGTCACCGATTACAGACAGGTCTCCGGAGATCAATTTTACCTTCAACAAAGCTTTTGGCGGAATTTCCAATGACGGGCTGGCCGCTGATTTTGACCAGATCCAGGTGGGATTGAAGCATGCTTACAGTTTTGGGGTAAGCGGAAAACTGGATTTCAATGTGACGGCAGGTTCTTTTCTGACGAATAGCCAAGTGTATTTTCCCGACTTCCAGCATTTTGGAGGCAACCGTACCATTTTCTCCAATTTTGGACCGGCATCCAACTACCGCTTCATGGACTACTATAAGTACAGCACCAACACCTCCTATTTTTCGGGGATCGCGCATTACCAGTTCCGGAAGTTTCTGCTTACCCAATTGCCAATGCTGCGGTTTTCGGGGGTTCGGGAAAATATCTTTTTCAATTACCTGAAGACTGGGAATTCACCGCATTATTGGGAAGTGGGGTACTCACTGGATAACCTCTTCAGAATATTCAGGCTGGAACTTGGAGCCGGTTTTGAAAACGATCAGTACCTGCGAGGCGGAGTGAGGTTTGGTGTGGCCACCTTTATCAATATAAGAGTGGATTGATGGTCATCAAAATTGCCCATAGAAAAGCCCCGGCCGAACCGGGGCTTTTTAGTGTTTAGGATGTGGGTAGATTTACATGCGGTAATACTCCTCCCAGCCCTTTCTCGGAGGTTCTCCTACCAATAATTGATTGGCTACAGTGTTGTTGGTGATTTGCTTTTTCTTCCGGTCAAATTCCAGTTTGGTATTCATCTTCTGTGCCAGTACTCCCAGGCAGAAAACCTGACTCAATGGACCCGCAATCTCAAATGGTGATCTGGTCTCCTCTTCCCCTTTACAGGCTTTGAGGAAATTGGCGAAATGGTTGGACGGACTTTCCGGCACTACAGGAAGCCGGGATTCCATATCTTTCGCCTTGTCTTCCGGGATGATGGTAAGCGTGCTGCCGTGTGATCCCCCTTTGAAGGTGAGCTCTTTGCTGTAGATGATTTTCCCGGGGTTGAGTTTGGCCGGCTGGATCTGCCCGTTGCTTGGTGGCGGGATGTTGGGGTCGAGCTCGGATACCCCATAGCCATCAGGTACAGCAGGGATATTGTCGAGACCATCGTACCAGGTAATGGTCATAGGAGGCATGTTTTTGCGCTTGGGAAATTTGAATTCCAGCGTGCTGGACATGGGGAAAAAGAATTGGTTATGTCCTGACAGTCTGGTGGGATTCACCTCATAGGGTAATCCAAGATCCAGAAACTGGTGTGCCGTATCCATTATATGGGCTCCCCAGTCCCCTAGTGCTCCCATCCCGAAATCATACCAGCAGCGCCATTGCCCGTTATGGAAATCCTTGTTGAAGTCGTGAGGTTGAGCCTGGGAAAGCCATACATCCCAGTCCAATGTGGAGGGAATCGGTTCTGCAGGCGGGAACTGTGTCATGTTGGTGTCCCAGCCATGCCATCTTCTCAGGCTGTTCATATGGGCAGTCATAGCGGTGACATCCTTGATAATTCCTGCTTCCTGCCAGGCTTTGAACTGGAAATAATTGGCTTCTGAATGACCTTGGTTTCCCATTTGGGTGACCACCTTGTGCTTTTTTGCACCCTTCATCATCAGTTCGACTTCGTTAAAAGTGCGGGCCATGGGCTTTTCCACATAGACATGCTTTCCTTCTGCCATAGCGAGCATGGTGATGGGAAAGTGGGAAAAGTCGGGGGTGCCGATGCTGATCGCTTCAAATTCCCCGCCTGCCTCATCAAACAGCCTACGGAAATCCTGGAATTTTTTGGCGTTGGGAAACATATTCATGACTTCCACGGTCTGCTCTGCTCCCATATCCACGTCACAGAGGGCTACGACATTGCAGAGGCCTGTCTGGTGCAGGGCTTTGATAATCTCCCCGCCGCGATTGCCTATTCCTACGCAGGCCAGGTTTACCTTGTCACTGGGGGAGATGTATCCCAGTGGTTTTCCCAATACAAAAGAAGGGATAAATGAAATTCCTGCGGCACCAAGTGCAGCGGTGGTCAGGAACTGTCTTCTGTTTTTATTCATAGAATGGTCATTTTTTGGGCCAGATGGATGGAGGCCAATTGAAAATGAATAGCCCCCACAGCTCGATTGATCAGTACAATCTACCAAGGAAAGCCAATTTTTCTGAAAAAAGGTCAAAAAATCAACGGAAACGATATCGGAAAAAGGCAATTGTAGACTGTAAAAACCCAGAGGAAACGGATTTATCCTTTCCCAAAAGCCCATGATCCTGTAAGATTATGGATCGGGAAAAGACAGGGTATCCGGAAGCAATCCCATACTAGAAGCAGGGGGTTAAAGTATGCGACTGCTTCTCCGGCACAGTAGACTGCCGGGATACCCGTCACCGGGGCGAGATCACACTACGTCAAAATCGGGTGGGCCACGGCTACTTTATGTGTCCACGGGATAGCTGTTGATTAACTTTTTGCTATATTATCCGCATCCAATTGACCCAAGCCTATGAGAGATCTGGCAGATTTACATCATCCGATCACGGATCTTTTTCCGCAGCCGAAATCCGACCAGGAATGGGAACGGTATCGGCTGACCGGGGATCAGGTGGAGTTTTTCCATGAAAATGGCTATCTGGCAGACATTCAATTGCTTGATAGTCATCAAGTGGACGTGCTGAGGGAGGCTCTTGATCAAGTAATGGATCCAAAGCACCCCGACCATCACCTGTTTCATGAGTTTCACAGCAGCGAATCCGAAGATCCCGATACCGTACTTTTCCATTCCTTGGGCCACTGGAGGATAGCCCCGGCATTTCATGATGTACTGTGGAATCCTGCGTTCCTCGTGGCAGCCAGCCAGTTATTGGGGCGGCGGGCAGTCCGGTTCTGGCACGACCAGCTATTTTGTAAACCCGCACATCATGGGGGAGTGGTCGCCTGGCACCAGGATTATTCCTTTTGGACCCGCACAGTAGCCATGCAGCACTTGACATGCTGGTGTGGTTTGGATGATGCCAACAGTGAAAATGGATGCCTTCAGTATGTACCGGGCAGCCATCGCTGGGGGTTGCTGGAGAAGCCGGCTCTTGCCGGACAGATGGACGGCTTGATGGACTCCCTGAGTGAGGCCCAAAAAGCCTCGTTCAACCCCGTCTCCATACCGCTTAAGGCAGGGTATGCATCTTTCCACCATCCCTTGCTTATCCATGGAAGCTATGCCAACAATTCGGATCGGTCCAGAAGGGCCTTTGTATTGAATGTATTTGCAGATGGCACCATTTCGGACTCAGATGAACCATTGCTCGCAGGTGTACCTGTGATACCCAAGGGAAATAGCATGAATGGGAAGTTCTTCCCCTTGCTCTTTGAGCCCACCAGATCCGGACTTCGCTGAAATTAGTCTATAACATTATTCACCATTAACTTCACCATTACCATGTATCAGCTAAAACACACTTTTTTATTTCTTCTTTTCTTTCTTTTTGGCGCCATGGCATGGGCACAGAAGGGCCGTACCTTCCTTCAGTTCGAAGGGAAAGAAGGTGTGGGAAAAGGAAAACACATCGTTTTGGTAGCCGGGGATGACGAATACCGATCAGAGGAATCCATGCCTATGTTGGCTAAAATTCTGGCCACACGCTACGGTTTCACCTGTACGGTCCTCTTTCCGATTGACCCTGAAGCAGGAACTATCGTTCCCAGCTATCAAAATGGCATTCCTGGTCTGGAGCACCTGGACAAAGCCGATCTGCTGATAATGCTCACCAGGTTCAGGGAATTATCCGATGACCAGACCGAATATTTCGATAATTATCTAAAGGCCGGTAAGCCCATTATAGGGTTGCGGACCTCCACACATGCCTTTGCCTACCAAAAGAACAAAGGTTCAAAATTTGTGCATTACGACTGGCAGAGCAAAGTGCCGGGTTGGGAAGGAGGCTTTGGGCAGAAGATCTTGGGGGAGACCTGGGTGGATCACCACGGTGTCCATGGAAAAGAGGGAACCAGGGCTTTAATCGACGGGGTAAAGCAGGATGCTGATCATCCCATCCTGAGAGGTGTGAAGAATATCTGGGTGCCTTCCGATGTGTATACCGTAAGGAATTTGACGCGTGATGCAGACGTGCTGATCTACGGCCAGTCCACTGCCGGTATGGACGATCAAGCTCCTCTGATGTGGGAAAAATCAGTGATGCCGGTGGCATGGACCAAGGCTTATCAACTTGATGGAGGGAAAGAAGGGCAGGTTTTCACTTCCACGATGGGCTCTTCCATGGATTTTCAAAGTGAGGACTTAAGGAGACTGGTCGTCAATGCCTCCTTTTGGCTGCTTGGCATGTCTGAAAGTATTTCACCGGAAATGAGCATGGACTATGTGGGGACATTTGATCCCACGATGTTTGGCTTTAACACATTTCGGAAGGATATGAAAGTAGCAGATTTTCAATAGTCACCACACCCCAAAATACAGGATACGGTAAAAATTACTAACCATGCCTGGTGATAAGGGCATGAAAGATCAATAACCATCAGTTATGAATAAAATAGGTTTTAATGTACTGGCGTGGTCAGCAGAGATGTCTGAGGCGCTTTTGCCAATTTTGGACAGGTTAAAGACCATCGGGTACGATGGAGCGGAGTTTTTTATCGGCGGGTCAGCGGAGTCAGCCTTCAAGATGGTGGGCCATCACTGCAGTGACATAGGCCTGGAAGTCACCTCGGTGTTTGTACTGGGACCCGATGAAAACCCGATCAGCCCGGATGCAGGTGTCCGGGCCAAGTCCAGGGAAAAAATAAAATGGACGATTGACCGTGCTGCGGATTTGGGCTCACAGGTGATCTGCGGACCTTACCACTCGGCGTTTTCTACCTTTGCTTCCAGGGAACCCATGGAAGAGGAGTACGATAGAAGTGCGGAGATACTGCATGAAATGGGCACCTATGCGCAGCAGGCAGGGATTCTCCTGACCCCGGAAGCGGTAAACAGGTTTGAGTGCTATCTCTGTAATACCATGCAGCAGTTGTCGTATCTGCTGAAGAAAGTGGATCACCCCAACGTGAAAGCAATGTTTGATACCCATCATGCGAATATTGAGGAGAAAAACCTGGGGAAGGCCATTGAGATGATCGCCCCTCAGCTGGGCCATTTTCACATCAGTGAAAATGACAGGGGTACCCCTGGTTCCGGCCATGTGCCCTGGGACGAGACGTTTGCAGCACTTGCCAGCGTGGGTTATCAGGGATGGTTGACTATAGAGGGATTTACCCGCAACGATCCGGCTTTTGCCAACTCAATCGGCGTGTGGAGAAACTTCTCTGAGCCCTGGGATATGGCTGAAAATGGATTCAAGCATATTAAAGGGATGCTGGAAAAGCATACTCAATAGATAGGCCGCATCCACAATTATTCAGAATCCAGTTTAAACGCGCCACACCCGGTGCAGGAAGAGTACTATGCCGTGCCCTAGGTTGGAAATGGTTGGCTCCTTTTCTAACTATGACTAAAGGTATGGGGTGGTTAGTAAGGGTAGAGATGCGGTTACCACAGTAATTTCCTCAAATCTATCAACTTATCTGCTACAGGGAGTGGTGAAAGCGCAGCCATTTCCCGTGGTATAGCGTGAAAACTGGAAAATGATCCAAGATGGGAGATAAAGTAAGATTGCTCCAGATAGACTCTAGGTCTTCGTCCTGTAAGGGAGAAGTCGGTCTTTCCATTGATACGGAATTCAAGGGTTTTTTCCGGGACCAGATTGCTTAGTTTCATAGGCTCTCTGGTAGGATCACCTACTGTGCTGTAATCCCATTTCATATGAAGTTCGTTTGGGTCAGTCCGGTTGAGTCTCAGTATATCAGTAAGTTGCCCTTGGTTGGGTTGGAGGCCTAGGGCTTGGGTGCAGTCAAGGGATTCGTCCTGTATGATGGCAAGAAGATTGGCATGGATAAAGTCTACTTGGGGCAGCAGGGATTCCAGAAGATAAAGTGTTTGATTACGGACGAAGGCGGCGTGTCTGAAGAGGGTAGTGGGACGCAACCATTCCTGAATGATCAATCCCTTTTTCTCTTCTTTTGTAAAACGCAGCTGTCTCCTGAAAATCAGGATTATTTCCATCTTTCTGGGGAAGTCTGAAGGAGTCGATCGGGGTATTGCCATAGCGTAAGATAACCGACCGGATTCAGACAGGAAAGATTTTCTACATCAAAGGCTTTTTATTCAGCCGATCTTCCATTTGATCCGGATTCGGTTTTTCGAAAGGAGGTTTCCCGGTTTTTCGCTCAGGGTTCTATGCTTCACTCTGAAAGCTATTGGCTGCTAGCAGATTTGTCAGCAAGCATGGAACAGGTAAAGGGGAATGTGTGTTTCTCCCTGAATACTCACCATACCCTTCACGTCATTTCCCTTTATCCTTCCTGAACAACAGTTGAGGAGTTAATCCATACATAAACCAACTTACTATGAACAAATTGTTTTCATCTTTTTCGTTAAAGTCAGTTTCTTTTAGAAACCGGCTGGTGGTCTCTCCCATGTGTCAATATTCAGCGGAAGAAGGGTTTGCCAATAACTGGCATTTGGTCCATCTGGGGAGTAGGGCAGTGGGTGGGGCTGGATTGGTTATGCAGGAAGCTACCGCTGTCTCGCCGGAAGGAAGAATCTCCGGAGGTGACTTGGGTATTTGGCAAGATGGCCATCAAGAGAAATTGAAGGAGATTGTACGGTTTGTTCAGGCTCAGGGGGCCAGAATAGGGATTCAGTTGGCTCATGCAGGCAGAAAAGCCAGCTGCCATGTGCCTTGGGAAGGCGGAGCACAGATTGCGCCTGACGCTCCTGGTGGGTGGCAGACCATAGCCCCCTCGGCTATACCCTATAAACCGCAGGATGCTCCGCCGGCAGTACTTTCTGAGGAAAGTATCCGGGGTGTGGTGGGGGACTTTGCTGCTGCAGCCCAAAGAGCAAAGGATGTGGGGTACGATGTGTTGGAAATCCACGCAGCACATGGCTATCTGATACATCAGTTTCTGTCACCTGTCTCCAACCGCCGTGCAGACCATTATGGAGGCAGTTTTGAGAACAGGATAAGGTTGCTCATGGAGGTGCTGGATCAGGCTATGCCTGTATGGGGTGAGGAAAAGCCTGTTTTCGTACGTATTTCAGCAACAGATTGGGTAGGAGACGGTTGGGATATTGAAGAGAGCATACGCCTGTGTAGGTTGTTGAGAACCAAGGGTGTCGATCTGATAGATGTATCATCGGGAGGCAATGTGCTTACCAAGATCCCTGTGCACACTACATATCAAACAGATCTGGCCAAAGAAATAAAGAGCAAAACCGGCATGGCAACCGGGGCAGTAGGGCTCATCACCGATGCTCAGCTAGCAGAAGAAATCCTTGAGGGAGATGGGGCTGACCTTATTTTTATAGCCCGGCAAAGCCTAAGAGACCCTTACTTTGGGCTTCATGCAAGTCAGGAGCTGGGAGAACCGATGGATTTTCCTATTCAATACCAGCGGGCAGCGCCTAAGGCTTAAGCTTGCTTAGGCCATTTGGGTTATAAAGGAAAGAAATCAAGTTGGTGATGAATGAGGGATAGCACTGGCATATGTAGGCTATATGCAGTAAAGCATTGGCACTTCGTGGAAATTCTAAGGCTATATTTCGGGTGAATCCCTAAATGTCCCATCAAGATGCCCCGGAAGAAGAAGGTAGCAAAGGTGGGGGGACGAAACATCCGGGGGGACCGTCAGACTACTTGGTCTGAAAGAAGACTACCAGTCCATCCTTTCCAGCTACAGCAATATCCAAAAGACCGTCACCGTTAAGGTCAGCTGTAGAAAAATAAATCCCGGTACCTTTTCCTTCGCCGAAAGGACCATAACTGATCACGTTCTTGGTAAAGGAGCTGCCGTTCCATTTGAAATAATAGAGCCCCACATCATCTTTCCCTCCAGGATCTTTTCCGTTATGGGCACGGTAGCGCTTCCCTGTGATGAGCTCTTTAGTTCCGTCCTTGTCGATATCGACCCATTCCAGCGTATGGAATTGAGATTGAAAAGGATCGATTTCATGCCGGATAAAACTGATGTTGGTTCCGGTTTTCACCTGCTTCAGCCAATAGAGTCCAAAGTCATGTCCCTGTCCGACAATGAGGTCATTTAATCCATCCTGATCTACGTCAGCCACAATGACGGGAATGCCGGCATCTCCGAGATTGAAGTCCGGGTGATGTACCCAGATACCTGTCTCCAGGTCTTCAGGAGCTTCCAGCCATCCATCGGAAATAATAAAGTCTCCACGTCCGTCCCCGTTGAGGTCACCAAAGCCTAACCCATGGCCTTGCATTTCCCATACCGGGTACCTTTTGAAAGTGCCATCGGCTATCAGCTTGTAGTAAGCCAGTGGCTTTCCCGGGGTGTTGGGTACGATTTCTATTTTTCCATCCCCATCTATATCCCATCCGCGTGCAGTCTCTATATTTCCTGTCTCGGCGATCTCATGTGTAGGCCATTCACCGGTATTCCCAGGGTTCTCTTTCCAGACAAGCTTGCCCTCAAACCATCCCCCTGTTATGAAGTCCACGTGTCCATCCCCATTCACATCCATAGGGATGGTGGAGAAATCCTCAAAATACTCCCCATATCGCTTGACTTGCCCGATCAGAAACCGGTCGAGAAAATCCGGTCCCTTATACCAATAGCTACCCGATACCAGATCAGGTATGCCATCATTATCTACGTCAAGTATCCCGACGGATTCCGCACTTTCGGAGGCGATGGGTTGCTTGTGGAATTTCACGGTCTTCTCCTGTGCCATGAGGAAAGGGGGCAGAGAAAAGATGAGCAATAGGAAAGTCAGGGTCTTCAGGTTCATGGGGAATGGGAAAGATACCGGGTTTTGATTTGTTTATTTTTCCATGGGGTGTGCTTCCAGCAGCTCTGCGGGTTTGTAGAAACCTTCTTTGTCTTTGACTTCCTCCCTTACTTTTCTGACCAGCTCAGGGGAAATGGCCGAAGCCTGGTTGCCAAAGGAATTTCGGACATAGGTCAATACTGCAGCCACTTCAGAGTCATTGAGCATGCCTTCATAGGGGGTCATGGGTACTTGTCCCGGATATTCCTTGCCGAGAACTTCAATAGGTCCCATCAGTCCTTTGAGCACGATTTTGATCAGGCGTTCTGGATTTCCGGTCACCCATGGTGTCCCCGAAAGGGGAGGGAACTGAGAGGCTATCAGTCCTTTGCCATCTGGCTGGTGGCAGGTGCCACAGAACCCTTCCTTCGCGTAGATTTCTTTGCCCAATACAAATAGTTCCCGGTCTGATCCGGTGAGGGAGGATTTGATGTCTTCCTCCTTCTTCTCTTTGACAGAGACCCCGTTCAGATGGGCGAGAGCCGTTTCATAGGTAGGTGCTGTCCATTCATCCATGGGCATTTTTTCAGCTTCTTCCAATATGCGAAGCCCTTCCTCCCGGGGCAGCCATGAGGCAGCTACTATGGCCTCGAGCCGCACCCGTCCATTTTCATCCTTCACGGCAGCCTTGAGTAATTCCGTCTGGTTGGCCACTTGGTGTCCGGTATACCGCAATACCCTCACGGCAGCTGCACGTGCACGAGGGTCTTGGGCTTTCAGCAAGCCTGCCAGGAGTTCCTGGTCTACGCGGTTGGCGCCCCAAGTCACCCAGAGTGCTTCCTGCAACTGGTGCTCATATTCCGGATCATTTCTGTCGAGCTGTGCTGCCCATGTCTTCACCGCCTGCGCCACTTCACCGGCGTCTCTTCCCCTGAGCTCGCGGCGGCTGCGGTACCGTGTCCGGTATTCGGGCAGTTTGAGGTTGTCCAGGAGTTCTTCTACACTGGCACCATGGACTTTAGCGGGAGTCACCAGAGGTCTGCCCGGGTAGGTTATCCTATAGATCCTCCCATGCACATGGTCTCGGAGTGGGTCACGGGCATTGTGCTGCATGTGGCCAATTAGGATATTGTGCCAGTCTACCAGATAGAGGGAGCCGTCAGGGGCGATTTCCATATCTACGGGCCGGAAATTCTTATCCGTAGAACTGACCAGATCCTGTCTCCACTGCGTGGAGAAACCGGTTTCATTATCAATGACTTTATGTTGTTTGGTTCCGAGGAAACCAATCGTATTGTTGATGATCATGTCGCCTTGTACTTCATCGGGAAAATGTCGGCTGGAGATAAATTCCAGTCCTGAGGTAGGTCTTACCATATGGTTTTTTTCGATCAGATTGGGGCCTTTGAAATTATAGTTTCCATAGCGGGGAAGCACAGAGCCCGGCAGCATCCAGTTGACATTTGGGCCGGAAGTCTCGGCATAAAAGTTCTGACCCCATTTATCGAACGCAATCCCCCAGGGATTCGGGATGCTTACCTGGGAGACTCTTTCCAACTTATGACGCTGTGGCTCATATCGATAGAAACCGCCGTTTGTAGCCCGTACAGGACCGTAGGAAGTCTCTACATTGGTATGTAGAAAAACCCCTTCCGCCATATATATAGCCCCGGATTCATCTGTCGTAAAAGCTGAGATGGCATGGTGGGTGTCATGATCATCAAAACCACTCAGCAATATTTCCTTTCTGTCTGCCTTGTCATCCCCGTCTTCATCCACCAGAAGTACCAGGTTGTTTCCCTGGGAGACGTATACTCCTTCCGGTGCCAGTTCAAAGCCCACGGGGATATGCAGATCGTCCGCGAAGGTAGTCTGCTTGTCTGCTACGCCATCACCGTCAGTATCCTCAAGGATGATGAGCTTGTCTTGCGGTCTGGGATCACCGGGCTTATAGTGGGGGTAACTGGGCATGGTCGCCACCCATAGCCTGCCTTTATTGTCAAAGGACAGCTGGACTGGGTTTGCGAGGTCAGGAAATTCCTTCTCAGAAGCGAAGAGTTCGATTTTATAACCCGCCGGTACCTTGATCTTATCCAGCGCATCTTTGCCATATAAGTATTCCAGGCTGCCGTTTTGGTCTGGATTATAGTTGGTCTGTACTTCGGGCAGCGTCTTGGTCTTGGCATCTGCGGCAGCGAGGTCTTTCTGCTCACCCTTTACAGCCATCCAGATGGCCGTGTCCCGGATGGCAGTCATCTGCCGGATTTTTTCGAGCTCAAAGGGATAATTATCCGGTCCGAATGGGTCAAACCGACGGCCAAAAACATGGACTCCATTCGGGATCTTGTAATCATTTTGCCATAGCCAGTTTTTTTCTTTTACAGCTGCTTCCACTGGTTTTCTGTGTGCTTCAGCGTGGGGCTTCTCTTTGCCGAAGATCTCATCCGCCAGAAAAACACCGAATTTACGGTAACCTGCTTCGTTAAGTTGAGAGCCATCCAGTGTCAGGGACTCATCCTGCAGATCAAACCAATCCTTGCTGGGAGTGAAGGCATCGACAAAGAAAACCTCGTTCTTGGCTGCTATCTCCTTCATGGCCTCCGTATAAAGCTTCAGATTCTTGTTTTCAGCCTCTCCGTTTGGCAGGTCTTTTAAGCCCGACAGGTCTTCAAATGCAATAGGGGAAACCAGGACAAGCTTGGGGGCAGATTTCGCGTTGTATTTCTGGGCTTTGGTATGTTTGATGAAAGCATCCAGTTCAGCCTTGTAGTTCTCCACTCCGGTCTCGCCCTGAAAGGATTCGTTGAAACCAAAGAAGGCGATAATGATATCTGCCTTCAGCCGTGTGAGCCACTCGTCGGGTTTCTCCAAAAACCCCTCGCTGTCTGAGGGAGTGGCGTATTCTGTCTGGAAATCTTCCGCCCCGGGGAAAGCCCAGGGATCATTGGTGCCGGACCGGGGCCGGAATCCTGGAGTATCCCCGGGATCACACAGGTTTCTGATAAACAGCCGGTGATCAGGGTATCTCAGATACATTTCCGTCTCAAAGGCGTCGTAATTGATCATGCGTGACCCCAGATTGTTGCCGATCATCACGATGCTATCGCTGGGAGAGATTTCTATTACATCCTTTTGGCTGCAGCGGAACAACGAGGATCCAATAACTAAAAAGGTGAAAATTTTAATAATCCTGGAAGACATTTTCATAAGTGGTGAATGAGGAAATAAGTATAGTGATAAACCGGGGCATTTTCAATCTATAATGTTTATAAATATTCTGTTTTAAACAATTTGCCTTTCATGGCAAGCTAAGATGGAAATGTAGTTAGAGTGTCTACTATATGTTGTGCTTTAATTATAATTTTTAGACTATATTTTATTGGCGAACTATCCTGTTCTATCCTGTCTTAATTATATTATTTTTTAACTAAACCGCAGGATAGAACAGGATGGAAGTGAGTGGTTCTATGATTTTCTTGTAGTAGCTTATTTTTGATTAACATAACCCAACTATTATGAAATACCATTACTTATTGTGGGGTAGGTCCCGCATGTATGTTGCCTTATTTTTTATGTTTTTTATAACTATAGCATCGCAGGCGCAGACACTGACTTTTACAGGTGTAGTCTTATCGGAGGATGAAAATGAGCCTGTTCCGGGGGCATTGGTCCAGGTGAAAGGAACGCAGAAAGGAGCCGTGACAGAAGTGGACGGAAGTTTCTCCATAGAGGCTTCTGTGGGTGATGTGCTGGTGGTGAGTTTTGTGGGGTTTGCTACCCAGGAACTCACGTTAAGCCAGGGTCAAACGGAACTGGAAATCAAGCTTGCCTTTTCGGCATCTGACCTGTCTGAGGTTGTTGTGATCGGGTATGGAACCCAGAAGAAATCAGATATGACAGGCTCTGTGGGTTCTGTGGGGGAGAATGCGCTGCGGGAAAGACCTGCGGCGTCACTTAACCAGGCGCTCTCTGGCCGGGTGATGGGGGTGAATGTCTCGGTCAACTCGGGAAGACCAGGGGGCAGGGCCAACATCCGTATCAGAGGTAATACCTCTGTCAGCATTGCAAACGACCCTCTCTATGTCATTGATGGGGTGATCCTTCATTCTACGGGGCTGGCAAATGGCAGTAGCCCGATAGATTATCTGAATCCCAATGATATCTCTTCCATAGAAGTGCTGAAAGATGCTTCCGCAACTGCCATTTATGGCGCGAGGGGAGCAAATGGGGTCGTGCTGGTGACCACCAAAAGAGGAAGCCAGTCGGGAGGAAGGATCACCTACGATTCGGATTTCAGTATCGGTGTGTTGCCCCGCAAGATCCCGTTGTTGAATTCGGAGGAATTTCTGCGGGTAGAGGAAATCGCCTATCAAAATGCCCAGAAGTATGACCCTACAGGATGGGCTAATGGCATCTATAAGGATCCCCGGCTGAAGAGGACAAACCCGGACTTGTTTGATGCCAATGGCAACCCACTCTATGACACGGACTGGCAGGACGAATCATTTAGGCAGGCCTTTACCCAAAATCACCAGTTGTCTTTCAGTGGGGGGAATGAAAATGACAGTTATGGAATATACCTCGGCTACAGGGATGAAGACGGTCTGATGAGGGAGTCTTGGCTAAGGAGGTATTCGACACGGTTTGTATTTGACAGCAAAGTGAAGAACTGGCTCAAAATAGGAGGGAATCTCAGCTATAATGACCAGAAGGAAAGCCAGGTCGACCCACTGGGAAACGGCGGGATCATCGCTATGAGACAGGTGCTGGAAGCACTGCCCATCATTCCGGCCCGTTATCCTGATGGTAGCTGGGCGGGCAATGAAGATTACCCTGGTATGGAGGGAGGAAATAACCCTCTTCAGGTAGCAAAAGAGAGAGTGTACATCTTGAATACACAGACACTTCTCGGGAATGTCTATGCGAATTTCTTTCTTGCCGAAGGCCTGGAGTTCAGATCTATCCTGGCTGCCAACATCATCAATCAGCGGGTGGATTATTACGGGGGAAGGAGACTGAATTACATAGCACGCGACCAGGGAGGAGATGCTTCCGTTTTCAATGACCGGCATAATTCCTGGCAGTTTGAAAACTACCTTACCTACAATAAAGAGTTAAATGAAAACCAGTCCATCGACGCGCTTCTGGGTCTTTCCTGGCAGCACGTGGACCGCTTTAACTCCACTGCCAGATCCCAGAATTTCCAGGATGATTATTTCATGTTCAATAATCTGGGAGCAGGGGCCAACGCGCTGCAGCCGCTCTCAGGTGCTGTGGCCTACGGGCTGAACTCCTACTTCGGAAGGTTTAACTATAATCTCAAAGAGAGGTATCTCGCCACGTTCACGGGAAGGATTGATGGGTCCTCCAAATTTGGGGAATCCAACCGTTATGCGGTATTCCCTTCCGCTGCCTTGGCATGGCGAGCCTCCGAAGAGGCCTTTCTCCGGGACAGTCGTACTGTCTCGAACCTGAAGTTGAGGACAAGTTTTGGTATTACGGGCAATTCGGAAATAACAGCCTACCAGGCACTTGCAGGTATGGGGAATTATTCAGTCATATTCAATAACCAAAGAGAGATCGGTCAGGGAATAGGCAGATTGGCGAATCCAAACCTGAAATGGGAGCGCACGCTACAAACGGATGTAGGCTTGGAGCTGGGCTTATTCGGTAACCGGCTGATGCTTGAGGTGGATCTGTACAGAAAGCTTACACGCGACATGCTACTCAGCGCGCCGGTGCCCTCGAGCAGTGGCTATAGTGTGGTGAGCCGTAATGTTGGGAGTATGGAAAACCGTGGGGTGGAGATCGGCATTAACACCGTCAACGTGGAAACGGAAAGCTTCAGCTGGAACACCTTGTTTAATCTGTCTATCAATAGAAACAGGGTGCTCGAGCTTACAGGGGGTGCAGACATATTCCTGGGTTCCACTATCGTGCGTGAAGGAGAACCGGTAGGTTCATTCTTTGGGTTTGTGCATGAGGGCACATGGGGTCTCGATGAAGCAGATGTGGCAGCTGAGTTTTTCAAACTGCCGGGGGACATCAAATACAGGGATGTGAATGGGGACGGTGCGATAAATGATGCTGATCGGGTGGTGATCGGGAAAGGGATTCCTGATGGATTCGGCACGCTGCTGAACACATTCACTTACAAAAACTTCGAGCTGACTGTTGATTTACAGTTTATGTATGGCAACGATGTCCTGTGGGCGAGCAAGCACTCTGCGGAGGACAGGCAGGGTATTGCCAATAGTTTTCGATCCGTACTCAATGCGTGGACGCCGGAAAACCAGAATACCAACATCGCTGAATTGAGGCCGCTGACGGCTGGCTATAATACCAACAATGATTCAGATCGGGTCCAGGATGGATCGTTTATCCGTGGGAGGAATCTTTTAATGGCCTATACCTTCAATCAGGAGCTTCTTCAAAGGTTGCATGTGAGCAGGCTCAGGGCTTTTTTCTCCGTTCAGAATTTCTTTCTGGCCACCAAGTTCCAGGGTTATGACCCTGAAGTATCCACCTCCGGTGCGGCATTTGACCAGGGGGTGGACCTCTATGCCTATCCTAAACCACGGGTGTTTATGCTGGGGCTCAATATCGGCTTGTGACCGTTCTTAAAAACCCGAAAATATGAAAATAGAGCATGACACAGGCAATACAGGAAGGCGGAATGATGATTAGGTATGCTGGATTCCATAACCTGTCCCGATCAATCGGGGTGTCAGCTAAAAAAAAATTATAGAAAGATGAAAAACCATACATTAAAAATAGTCGGAAACATCGCTCTTTTTCTATCCCTGATGATTGGTACCCAAGGGTGCGCTGATTTTCTCGACGAGTCTGACCGCTCCAATTTCACATTGGAGAATTATTTTACCAGGCCCGAACATGCCACAAGTGTGGTCAATTCGATTTATGAGAGTATGAGACCTATGACGGAGAGCGGTTTCAATGGTGGGCCGTGGATGATGTTGGAATTTGCCACGGGTCTGGCCAATACTGAGCTGGGGCAGGCCCAGTTCAGTCTCTTTGTGCGTAATCTGGTAAACAACTCTGACAATGGCTATGGACAGACTATCTGGACCAGTTACTACCGTGGCATAGCCAATGCAAATCTGGCAATAGCAAGAATTCCTCAGATCGAGATGGATGAGGTCGCCAAGAACAGGTTATTGGGTGAAGCCAGGTTTCTCAGAGCGTATTATTACTTTAATCTTATCAGGATTTTCGGCAACATCCCTCTGGTGACCGAGCCTGTGGATCTTACATCTGAGCAGCTCTATCCCGAACCTGCCACAGTAGAGTCCGTCTACGAGTTGATTGTGGAGGACCTGACTATCGCCGAAGCGTCCGGATTGCCTTTGAGGGATGTGACAGGAAGGGTATCTATGGGCGCAGTGAAGTCCATGCTGGCAAGTGTCTACCTGACTATGGCGGGCTACCCTCTGCAAAAGGGAACCGAATATTATGAAAGAGCCGCCGCCAAGGCAAAGGAAGTGATCGATTCCGGTGAGTTTTCACTTTTTGATTCTTACTATGATTTACATAATGTGGAGGTCAAAAATCAGGGAGAGCATATCTTTATGGCCCAGTTTGCGGCGTTTATACTTCCTTCCACATGGCAAGTCTCCATCATTCCCTACAACAGAGGTATCTCTGCCTATAGTGCGGAGACGGGAGGGATATTTGCAAACACGGAGTTTGTGAGATCCTACGAAGAAGGGGATAAAAGAACCCGGGAAAAGGAATTCTACTACACCGAGTACTCGTTGCGGGCGGACCGAAACAGCACGATTGAACTTGGGGATTATTACCTGTACAAGCACTTTGACGAAGAGGCTAACCTCAGCACTACCAGTAGCGGAATGAATTGGATGCTTTATCGGTATGCGGAGGTTTTGTTGATTTTTGCCGAGGCATCTAACGAAATCAACGGGCCCAACCCAGAGGCGTACGGGGCAGTCAATCAGATCAGGAGAAGAGCAGAGTTGCCGGAACTGACGGGACTTGACCAGGATGGATTGAGGGAGGCGATATGGAGGGAGAAATGGCATGAACTGAGTTTTGAGAATAAAACTTGGTTTGATATGGTGAGGACCAGAAAAGCTTTCAATGTGGGTACGGGGGCATTTGAAGACTATGTCGGACATCAGTTCTCCTATGGGCCTACTTTGAGAGAACGCGAGCTGTTGTTTCCCATTCCGACTGCAGAAATAAGAAATAATGGCAAACTGGTTCAGAATCAGGGTTACTGACAGTCGCATCCCATCGGCATGGGGCGCCCAGCAGCCCCCGCCGCAGGGGTGCGACCC
>JBMDXP010000047.1:0-26321 GCA_048819475.1 Algoriphagus sp. | reverse complement strand
AAAGACGATCCTGCGTAGGAGGCAATGGCCTCTTATCCTTCTTATCACCGGGTTAAAACCCGATGCCAGGATACCTGTCACCCCGATGGGGTTGATACGTTCGCGTCGCCGGGGTTGCCGCCGTCATTGGTTCCGTGGTTGGTGTCCCCACCAATCCCTATGATTATTAGTTGACGTTTCCAGTTAACAGTTAACGGTTAACTTTTAACAATTGAACCACTTCATTTCTCCGTGCCACTCCGTGTCCCCATTTCCGTTTCCATCCTCCTACAATCACTTACCTGCTCCGAAAGACGATCCTGCGTAGGAGGCAATGGCCGGTTATCTTTTCTATCACCGGGTTAAAACCCGCTGCCAGGATAGCTGCCACCCCTATGGGGTTGGTACGTTCCCGCCGCCGGGGTTGCCGCCGGGATTAGTGCTGGGGTTGATGCCGTGGTTGGTGTCCCCACCAACCACTATGACTATGAGAGGAACTTAACAATTAACGGTTAACTTTTAACAATTGAACCACTCCATTTCTCTGTGCTACTCCGTGTCCCCATTTCCGTTTCCATCCTCCTTTACTCCAATACCCAAAAACAAAAAAAGGAACCATAAATGGCTCCTTTTTAATAAGGTGTAAGTTTTACTCGGGTAATGCACTTTAATGCATTCAATATGCAAATTTACTATTTTTCTATCCATTACACTGTTTTTCCCGCGGGAACTGGAAAATATTTTTCCCTGTCCCCTCCTCACTCAAAAGCATCCAATGCCGCAGACCGTGGAAGCCCCACTATGCTGAAAATCCCTCCGCTACTTCCGCTTTCCATACCTCTGGGCTAAGCTGCTCCCTACCGGATAATCCGGCCTGAAACACCTGTAAAAATCCTTACCCAAATGGAAAAATCCGCCGAAACCCATCACTGACCATAAGAGTCCCCCCCAGTCCGGATCCCGTTTTCCCGGCAGTAAGACCCTGGCCTGCCCCGGACAGTAAGTAGGGCTTGCTGAAAAAGTCTCAGCTGTACCAGCTTCAAGGCGTCTGAATGATGATGTATGCTTATACTTCGAATGAGGGCAACGTAGAAGATGGTGGGGCTGAGGCTGGCTCAAAAAAATACTGTTTTTGGATTTTCCGGTGCATGTATAACGGGCTATTGTGGTCAAAAAGCTTGCACTTGCTGAAAAACAGCTTGCATTAAAAATGGTCTGATAATTCCAAACTATGGCTTCCAATCTCTTTACTGGCGTTTTTCAGCAGGCCCTAAGTATCCTGGCTCCCCAGTACCATTCCCACGGTATGGTGGATATTCCGCACCCGGTTACACGGCACTGTATTCCATGATTTTTTTTCAGGATAGTATTTGAAATTGATCTGGAAAATCATAGCTTCAATGGTTTGATTATAAGAAGTTTATACGCCGTATATTTTTAATTTTTGAGTTAAGAGTAAGCAGTTTTA
This sequence comes from Algoriphagus sp., assembly GCA_048819475.1. Lineage (GTDB taxonomy): Bacteria > Bacteroidota > Bacteroidia > Cytophagales > Cyclobacteriaceae > Algoriphagus. The sequence continues at coordinate 24,874 of JBMDXP010000047.1, read as the reverse complement.
GGTAAGGAAGTTTTACTTCTTTTCTGTTTAAATCCGGATTAGGCATTAGGGGCTGTAGGGAGCGATTAGAATGCAGCGAAGCGTTGGATATGGAAGCATTTTAAGGTCGCAACAGGAAGGCTAACGCCTATTCCGGGTCAAAGTACCCGATGTTTCCAACTTTCAAATTTTTGCCCTATGGCTTCTACACGACTAAGCCTAGTGAATTTAATCACGCCCCAATACCTCGCGGGCATGCAGCTGCCAAGCCAACTCCAGGATTACCTGGGAGTCATCGGCATAGACCGGATCGAGACCTTCTACACCGGAAGTGAGGTGGTATACACCGGTAAGGCCAGTCTGGGCATGGAAAACCCGGGGTCTTCCACCCGGCTGAATTCGGCGGACGGATCCGAGTTCAGCTGGGATACGCCGACAGTGCAGTTCCGGATGGTCATCCCCAGAAACGGCGCCGAGTTTATCGAGGCTGCCGCCAATGATTTTGACAGTTCGGATACCGGATCGGCAGGAAAACTGCCCGACGTGTCTGCACTGCTTAACGACCTCCTTCCCAGCCCTGACCAGGACATGGACACCACTGAGGTCATCACCGATTTTCCGGCGGTGGCTTTCCGGATAGAATTACTGGTGGATGTGCTGAATTTTTCCCTCGGGTCCGAATGGAAACCCGGAAAAATAGACCCGGTAGACAACCGCATCCGGATAGATACCAGCCGGGTCAGGGAAGATGAACAGCGGGTCCGAATCAGATTGCCCAAAGTCGTGCTTTCGTATAGCCAGGGGGACTCAGCCACTGACCTGGCTCCGGAGTTTACGATCGACAGCTGGGGAGTGGCGGGATTCGACGCACCCCAGGACCTGGGTATGGGCGAACTGATCCGGATGGAACCTCCCATCGCTGTCTATGCCAATGAACTGGTGGGCTTCAGTCTGGACCGGATCAGCATAGACCTGAGTAAGGATGCCACCCCGCCGGAAATCCTGTCCCACTTTGGCGTGGATGAAGCCTGGACGGGCCTTTTCATCGGTCAGGCCCTGTTCTTCTTCAACAACGAGCAGGGTGTCGGTTTCAATTTCCGCGTCAAAGACGCGCTGATTTCCTTTGCCGGGGAGGTGACCATGGAAGCTGCCCTGGACATCTATCTGAACAGCACCCTGGGCCTGCTCACCGCTGAACCTATCTTCTATCAGGGTTCAGCACGTATCCAGGAAGTGCAGCGGGGCGTGATCTCACCTTCCGTAGCCACGAGGCCATCGGGCACCCCGGCAGGCAGTGTTTCTGTGAAAACAGGTGCCGTGATGCAGCTGCAGCTGAATGGCGGCATGCCGCCGTATACCATCCAGGTACTGACCGGTGATGGTACCGATCTATGGGATGCCACCTCACGCTCGGTGGTATTCGACACGGTGGGCACGGAGGATATTTTCATTCTGGTCACCGACTCCTCCACCGGGGCAGGAAGTCCGCTGCGCAGCTCGGAATTTATCCGGGTGGTGGTCACGGCTCCGGAAGACCCTGCTGAGCCGGATGGCCTGCCCGAAGACCGCCCTGCCGAAGCGGAAGCACTGGAACCCCTGGAAGATTTCCAGGTAACGACGGGTACATCCGGGCGGGCTATCGCACTCCGGGAGTCCGGTGCCACTGCTATCCTGGAGGTACAGGGAGCAGGGAACTTCCTGGTGACGGTGACCGGCACGCGCGCCGGAAACGCGGTGAACCAGACCTATCCGAATCAGCGGCAGGTGATCATCCCCTCCCCAAACGACACCTCCCTGTCCGTATCGGTGGACTTTGAGGTAATAGCAAACAATACCACCCTTGAGGAACGCGTCAACTTCTCCTACGCCAGACCCCGGGTAAACGAAGTGGGCCTTTATGTGGATGCGGCAGAAAACAGGGCTCCGCTTTCCCCGGCGGACCCGGTCTTTACCCGGTCGGTACGGGACTTTTTGCAAAACCGCATCCCGCCAGCCCCAGTAGCGTCGATCCAGCTGGACGGCTATGCCAGCAATGACCCCAGTAACGAGGAAAGAGACCTCCGGCTTTCTGCCCGACGCCTGGAGGTCGTGCAAGCCCTGCTTTCGGAGCGGTTTGACCCGGGGGCTATCACTGTGCAGGCACACGGCCACACCAGTCTCCCGCTCAGTCCCGCGCACAATGCCGGCAACCGCGTAGTCCTGGTCCGGTTTGTGACCCAGACCACCGCTTCTGAGACGCTGACCGCCAGGGTCAACCGGCCCGCTCCTGCCGCCACTCCGGTGACACCGCCTGCCGGACCGCCAGATCAGGTGCCTGAAGCACCGGCGGAACCCAACGACATCCCTACCATCCTCCGGCAACTCGGAATCCGGATCAAGCTGGAGAGAAACAACCTCAGCCTGCTGGAACTCTATGGTAAAATCGACCTGGAGACCGAGCTGGAAAGCAAGATCAGAAATGAGTCTTCCGGAGATGCCGCCAGCACACTGCGCGGGGGTGAGCCTAACCCTGAAGACGGGGTGGTGGATTTCAAGCTCAGTTACCAGTACGACCAGGCCACACACGAGACTTCCCTGGCCTTTCTCCTGAAAAGCGATGAACGCGATACTGACGGCATCATCCCTCCGCTGGAAAACGGGGAGGACGGCAGTAACCGCCTGCTCAACATCTTTGGTGCGCTGTTGCTTTTTGCCCCCATCATCAACAGCGCTGCCACGGCAGTGGGAGAAAACAACGAGGACGGCGCAGCCTGGGTGGGGCTGGGAGTATCCCTGGCCGTGCCCGTCGCTATCGGCAGTCTGAATGTCTTCCGCACCCGCAAAATACTCCTGCATGGCGGGGAAGCCAGAACCCGCTGGGTCACCCCTGCCGAAGGAGAGCCGCTGCGGAGTTTTGACGTGGGCCTGGTTTTCGACTATGAGGTCCAGTTTGACATCATCTGTGAGCAGCTGGGTATAGGAATGGACCGGCTTCCGGGTGCACCAGGCACCCGTCCCGCCCCACTCCGTGCCCGGTACAAAGCGATAGGATTCAACATCAACTACACCGATAAGCCCGCTTATAAGGGACTGACCTACACCCCGATATTCGACGCCAGTAAAGGGTATGATTTAGACCTCAGTGACCCGTCCCTGTTTTCCCTGCCGGAGCCGCTGGGAAGCCTCTTCGCCATAGCAGGAGCCCGGCTGGCGCGGTTCAATCCCGTGACGCTGGAAATCGACTTTGCCATCAAGGTCGACCTGGGGATCATCACGGTGGACAAGTTCAAGCTGAAAATCCCACTGGATCCCACCGGGCCTCCGCAGCTTATCCCCAGCGGTGTAAAGATCAATATCCCCGGGGTGATCATCGGCAGCGGGTTTGTGGAAATCATCAATACGGAAATCACCCAACCTGATGGCACCCAAATCCCTGCCAAAGGAATAGAAGGAGGGCTGGACATCACGCTGGTAAGCCTGAAAATCCGCGTGGCTGCCAACATCGGTGTGGGCACCATCCAGGACCCGGTCACCGGGCGGGAGGCTGTGAGCGTGTTTATCGGCTTGCGGGTAGAATTCCCCACGCCCATCATCCTGGGTGCCACAGGGCTGGGAATCTATGGCTTCATGGGGCTTTTTGCCATGCATTACAGAAGACTTGAGGCGGACAGGGATCCCACCAAGGCGGTAGGCCCGGCACTGAACTGGCTGATCAAAGCCAGTGGTGACCCCACCAAGCTGCGGACTGCCGGACCTGCCGAAACGGCCATGGCTCCCGCGGGTCCGAAGCTCTGGGAAATGGCCTTTGACCGGTGGAGCTTTGGGCTGGGCGTATTGATGGGCACCACAGAAGGTGGCTTCCTGGTCAATATGCAGGGCATGTTTGTCCTGGAGCTGCCAGGACCGAGGATACTGATCATGGTGAAGGTAAAGATGGTGAGTGTGCTGCCGTCCAATCCCGCCGATCCGGCCAAAAACCTGGAGATGGGAATCATCGGGGTGGTCGATATTGATTTTGGCAGGAAGCAGCTCACCCTTGGCGTCATGATCAACTTCAGCATAGAGGAGGTGCTGGCCGTCGCCCTGCCAATCGAGCTTTTCTTCAAGTGGGATGACCCGGCCAACTGGCACCTGTACCTGGGCACCATCGCCCAGCCTGCATCCGCCACGATCCTGGAGATCGTGAGAGGAAGTGCCTACGTCATGATCCAGGGCAACCAGCTCGTCTATGCCGATTACGGCTCCAAAGTCCCCGTCTTTTTCCGCGACAAGGTGCTGAACGGCATTGCTATCGCCATAGGCCTGGAGGCTTCCATTGTTCTGGGCGACGAATCGATAGGAATCTACCTGAAGATAGCTGCCGGCGCCCATCTGGGTGTGAGCTTCGCCCCCTTCCTGGTGGTAGGCAATATGTACTTTGAAGGTCACCTGCGACTCGTGATCGTCAGCCTGAGCGCACGGGGAAGCTTCGACATCCTAGTGAGCAAACGGCCCGGCAGTGACGCGCTGAAGACCTTTATCAAAGGGGAAATATGTGGCAGTATCGATCTTTGGTTTTTTGAAATCAAGGCGTGCGTAGGCCTTACCATAGGAGACGAAGCCTATGATGTGGAACCTCCCAAGCTGGTGCGCGGGGTCTATCTCCAGAGCTTCAGCCCGGTACTGGTCTCAGGCCAGGGAAGCACCAAGCCCATCGATGCGAGCCTGGGGACGGCCTTTGATACCACTACCGGAAGTATCCCTACAGATCTGATCCGTGTACCGATTGATTCACTGCCTGTTATCCAGTTTCATGCTTCCCCACGCATTGGGCCGGATTTTGTACCGGACTCCTTTGTATCCAATCCCGGCACCCTCAGTGGTACCGGAGGCAAAATCAAACTCAGCGATGAAGTAGAGGTAGAGTATATCCTCGAGCGGGTGACTCTGCGGGAAAACGGAAGCCCTTACAGCAGCACTTCCGGCACCAAGCCACCGGCCGTGTGGCGGATAGACCGACCCAAAAACGGAAGCCCTTCCGATACGTCAGTTGACCTGGCCACGTTCAGCCGGACACCCACCACGGCTCCCTATGCTGTGGAGCGGAGTTCTGAGCTGGACAAAAATGTCCGGGTGCGGTGGGAAAATGCCTGCAAGAAACCCGCCCCTCCTGCTTCGGTATTTTACTCCTTCTGCGGGCAGCCGCTGGGCTATTCCCAGTCGGGCTGGACGCTGTTTGGCTCTCCGAAGCCGGACCCGGAAGGCACCATCCGGGTGGAACCCGTACACCGACAGCTGGCCATTACAGCTTCCGGGCAGAGCGGTGAGACTGGACCCGGAGACTGGATCTTGGGTTCACTGGGCTTAGCCCATAGCCATGCTGCCCAGGTAGTGGGTATCCCCCATGTGAAAATCCCGGCTACGCGTACCCAGGAATCGAAATGCATCAGCACACTTATCCCGGCGAAAAACAGGGAACTGCTGACCCATACTTTCCTGAAAGAACTACGGGTGACGATAGCCAAACCCAAATCCTCCCCGACTACTGTCTCCCCACCTGTGAGAACGGTGACCGGAATCAAGCAGGTACTGGCAGAAAAGCCGGAACCCCTGAAGCCCTTGACCGGAAAAGCGACAATAAACCAGGACATCCTTCGGGGAAGGGAGCTACTACTGACCGATACAGGGGTTCCCCTCGCTACATCCGTGCATGTGGAGTTCCTGCAGGGGGAAGTGGAATCAGTTACAGTAAAATTCCATATAAATGAGGGAAAATTACTGAAAAACAGCAATTTAAAAATACAGGCATTCTCTGCAAAGGGAGAGGAAATCGACCAACAGACCTACCAGTCCAGAGTGGCCGGGGCCAGTGAAGCCTCGGTGGAACTGAAAGGTGCAGGTATAGCCTACCTGCTGTTGAACCCCAGCCAGCTGGAAGGGCAGCTGACGGAAATCTGCTATGCACGGACCCGCGTAGTCAAACCGGAAAAACCCGTCGTGGACACCCCTTGCCTAAGAGCGCTGGAGCTGCCCTGGTTCAGCACCAAGGACTATAAAAAATACGACAGCTACGCCAAGCTCCTGGATGCCAACCTCGAGGAACTGGAGAAATACGCTGTACAGGAGCGGGGGCTGCTGTTTGAGACAGGATCCTGCTCGGAAATCCTGCTGCTGGGCGCCCTGCATCTGAAAAACACCAGTGACATCGTGGTGCAGGAACTGGATAATGCGGCGCAGGTGCTGGACGAATACCCCCTCTCCAACCTGATCACCGGCACAGTAGCCAATCCCCTGGCAGATTTCCCGGCAGACTGGCTGGACCCCCAGCTTCCCTGGAGATCCCAGGCGGTGGTCCTGGCCACCTACCTGTATATGGACAGATTTTCCAGTTACCGGAAGTTCCTGGCCAGGCTGGTGCCGTCATCGGAGAAAATGTCCAAGTTCAGAATCCTGATCCGGGGAAGGGCCACGGGCTTTCCTCCCTTATACCTCAGTGCACTGGAAGTACTCCAGACCAGCGAGGTGCTGCATCATGCCCAGGTAAGCGTCATGCAGCAAACGGAGCAGGAAACACTCACCGGCTATCTGAACGAGGATGCCGTGGTACCACTGTTGCGGCCAAACAGACAGTACAGCATGGATATCGCCTACACCGCTATCGTGAGGACCCGAAAGAAACCCACCGATACCTTCACCGTCAAAAAGACCGTTTCGGAGACCCAGTCCTTTGTCTTTGCCACGGATCAGGAAGCCCCTCTCCCGCTGTCCCCATACGTGTTGGGCACTACTCCGGAGATGGATGAGCGGTTCCACTTTTACCAGGATCCGGTCAAGGTGGTATTCAATGACAAAGCCTTCCTGCAAATGTACCAGATGTACGGCAGGCAGCTCAAAGCCGTCATACGCGGTGCGGACGGCAAGCCGGTATTCAACAGCCCTGAGCTCGTCTCAGAGCTGGTAGAAGTCCCCGCGACGGTGAAGAACCCCTACCGTGAACGTGTAGAGGCACTGCTGGAATCCGGGGAACTGCCCTGCTTCGGGGAAATAAACTACCCGTCCCATGCGGTCTTCGCTCCGCTCTTCGAGCTGAAGCCCCTGACTCCATACACCTTTGACATCGAACTTGACCCGGAAACACCTGTCGCGGATGACCAATCCAAGACCCCACTTTTCCGGCGGTCATTTATCACGGGAAGGTACGCGGACCTGAGCCATATGGCAATGGAACTACGCAGCTCCTACCTCTCCCACAAAGCCTTGAAATCCGTACCGGCCGGGCTGCCCACGGGTACACCGGCATCGCCGGAAGAAGTGGTGCTGCCGGACCTGGAACTGGAGCGCATCCTGGATACTGCCGGACACCGTGCCGGAGGAGCAGCGGAAGAGACCGGATTCACCATGCTCTGGACCCTGGCCGGAAGTTCCGGTGATTTCATCCCCTATGCCCTACTTATCGAGGCCATAGAGCCCCTCTGGAGGAGTACAACCATCGCGGATTCCACAACGGTGCTGAATGAGATGAATGAGGTCATCGACCCCAATTTCAAAATCTATGAAAACAAGAAAACCCGGACCCTGTACCTGAAAGGTGATCCTGCAGAAGACCAGGTGCGGTACTTTGTCCGCTCGGAATCCGGCACCCGCACCCTGGTGCTGCTGAAGCAGAAAAACTGGCCGGATACCGGGGAGGTATTCACGCTGTCTGCCTGCCAAAGCGCCGTGGAGTTTTACGGAATCCCTGAAAAAAATGAAGAATTGCTCTCCATCAGGATCTTTCCGGATGCTCCCTGGGAGGAAAACTAAGGTACCTGCAACACATTTTTAACCGTCGAAACAAAAACTAAACATGATCCGTCTCACGCATCCCTATTTCAAACTTTTCTGTGCAGGATTGACAGATGCCTTCCAGCAGGGCATGATGAAACAGTTTGTGGAAAAGGCAAAAAAACATGAGCTGCTCCAGAAACTGAAATTCCATGCAGAACAACTTCCCGTGGCCCTGCGGTGGAACATGCATCCCGAATTCGGTTTTCCCAGAGCCCCGTTTTCGGTGTACAGGAGAGTGGCCGATTACTCCGGAATGCCTGTAAACACCTATTACACCAACTCCGCAGAACCCGTCACGAGTGAAAAAACAATTGAACTCAACAATGATTTATACCTCATTATCATAGGCATAAGCATCCAACCCGGGCAGGAACTCACCGTGACTCCCATCGGAAAAGGCGGGGTACGGATCCCTTCCAAGGCTTTTACCTTCGGACAAACAGGCACTGTGCTGATCAAAACCCCGTTTATCCAGGGGATCCATTTTGAGGGCCAGGGTACGCTCACTGAGCTGAGGGGAATCCCGCAGCAGGCGGTGGTGGAGTCCAGCAACTGGCAGAGGATCCAGCGGGTGGGCCTACCCTTCAGAAAAGGGGAAATCGGAAACCAAGGCTACGCAGGAGACCCGCAGGGGTTCGACCCACATGCCCTCACTGATGCCAAAACGGCCGCACTGCTCCGTCTGGAAATGGGGGCCTGGCTGTACACCCCACCACTCCCGCTTCAGTCCTTTGACCCGCAGGTGGGCGCTATCCCGTGGGAGTTTCCCGATCCTGCACATTACCTCAACTTCCTCTCCTCCGGGTCCGACAGCCAGCTGGACAGCATCCGGCAATGCCTGGAAAAATCCGATGATTTCTCCTATAACAGAAACCGCAGACAGGCGGCTTACCTCCACAAGACCAGCATACCGGGGATCAGCCAAACAGGCACCCTAGGAGCGTCCACCGTAGCCGAGGCGTTGATTCCGGTCGTCTCCCAGACTTTGCTGAGCGTCTCCGCGGAAAACCCTGCGGCACTCGGACTGGGATTTGGCACCTACGATTTCATCGAGTCGGGCAGCATCCGGCTGTCCACCTCCACCTATGAGCGGTATGCTGCCGCGGTGCTGCCCAAAACTATCGCAAACACAGGCCTGCTGGACCTGGCCTGTGACTACATGGTGGGCGCTAGCTATGTACTCCGGCCCATGGAGCAGATCGAGCTTCCGATCTTTGATTTTCTGTCCAAGGAAGTGGAGTTCTGTGCCCTCGGGGAGGAGGCCCCTGCCCTGGTCAGTGTGGCCCAACTGGAAGTGATGGGGATTCAGAAAAACCGTCCCGAAAGACTGGATCTCCAGTTTACCGAAGCTGTAAAGCTACGGTGGAAACCATGGGACAACCCCACCGGATACGGCATGGCAGTCTGCTATGACCCGGGCATCTCCATCCCGGAAAATGAGCCATACCCCTTCCAGAAAGACGCCTATTTTTCACTGTTCAGCGCTGTACCCAAAAATATCGGCGGTGATGTCCTAACCGAAGACCGGAACAAGGCGATCCATACCTTTCCCGAGGAGCCGCTCCCCTTCACCGGATCAAAGACCTACAAGTATTTCATTGCCCCCTGGGATGTATTTGGCAGATGGGGGCCATGGTCCAGGCTGCTGTTTCAGGCCAATGCCCCGGCAAAGCAAAAACCCGGCATCATGGCCATACGGCTATTCCTCCCCAATGGAGAGGATTTCTCACAACTTGACCCGCTGGTGCCGCAGGTGTCCTGTGGGCTGGAAATCGAGTTTTCGTGGGACTGGATAGACCGTTCCCCAGACCGGATCGAATTGTCGGGGAGGTTTTTTGATGCAGGCCTTGCAGCCCCTCCCTCTCCTGATTTCACCCGGTTTTCGCGGTCAGCCAGCGACACCAGCACCCCTACCGTGGTGATCACATTTGATGGCTCGGGTATCAACCAGACACCTACCGTGAATCAGCCCCTGGGTGGTTCCCAGTGCAGTGTCCATCTGCTGAGCTCCAGCATCCCGGTGGACAGCAGTGGCGATCCCACTTTTGGAAGCCAGGACGGTCCCTCCGCCAACCTGCGGAAATACAGGCTTCTCATCTCCGGAATGGAAGCCTATTTCACAGGAGCCACGCCCTACGCAGTGGCTTATACCGCTGCCATCCGGGGTCTGGAAAAGGTAAGGGCTTCCGCATCGGACTGGAGTGACTGGTCCACAGGCTATGTGACCAGGCTTTCGGATCCAAGACCTCCGGAGCAGCTTACACTCGGTGCCGATGTCCAGTTCACTGCTTTTCCGGATGCTACCCGGATGGCCAAAGGGCTACTTACCTGGCCGGTGGCTGCCGGAGCGGTGTACTACCATATCTGGGAAGCCTCGGAGATTGCGCTGCGCACTGCTTTGGAGCCTGCGCTCCGGGCAGATTTTCCGGGACAGGAGGCCAGGCAGCTGCTCCCGCTTTCGGCATCCCTGGTGGAGCGGGCCACCCAACTCCGGGAGCTACTCCTCCTGCCCCGCTATGCACAGCTCTGCCAGAAATCATTCAGCCGACTGACCAAAAACCCGCTGAATACGAGAACTTTCCAGGTGGAGCTCCCCGGAAGCAGTGAGGTGCTGTACCTGTATGCCATCAGCAGTGTCAACAGTGGCAACATCGAAAGCAAGAAGAGCAACCCGGCTTTCTTTGCCGTGCCCAGGGTATCCAGGCCCGAAGCTCCTGCTGTACAGCTGCTTAACCATCCGCTGAAAGGTTCGGATGGAACCCGAAAAGGCTTGGAGGTGCGGGTCTTCACTACGGCGGGAGCGCTCCCAAGGGGATACCAGCTCTACCGTATCCGGAAGATGCCCCTCAACAGTGACGTGGGCAACAAAGGGTTACCTCTCCTCGCTGAGGACTCCCCGCTCTGGGAGGAGTTTGAAATGCGGATGCTCGATGGCACCACCTACCCCGGCAAGCGGTATTTCGAAACCGCTATAGCCCCAGGATGGAAACCACTGGTCTACCAGGCCGTGGCCGTGGGGGCTCCGGATCCTGACCGGGGCATCTACGCAGGGGAGAGTGTGGCCAGTGCGACACAGATCGGATGGTACATGCCCAAATCCCCTCCTTCCCTGCTCGTGCTCAGCATGGTGGAAAATGCCTACAGCAGGGTATTCACCTTGTCTACCTCGGCGCCGTTTGAGCAGGTCGCCTCCGGAGGCAGCCGGATCGAAGTGTACCGCATCGGCGTATCCGGAGAGCGGAGCCTGATCTATACCATCCCTGCCTCGGAGACCCGACTGGCTACAGCGGACCTCAGCCTGGCTGCCAGTGCCGCCGCCGCCGCAGCACTCCCCCTGGTCAACCATCAGAAAATGGAGCTGGCTACCGGGCTGTCCAGGTTCAGCGTGGCTGTTCCAGCCGGTACAGATCCGCTTATCCTCCGGATTTCAGACCCCAGGGGCCAGGTAAACGAAGTAGAACTCACCCATTGACAACCCCTCTGAATTCTTTTTGATATGACACTTATCCAAACACTTGCCAAGCAGAGTCTGAAGGAAAAAGGACTGGAAGGACTGGGCCTGACCATGCCCGTACTCAGCCCGCAATGGGTGGCCGATGCGCAGACCGATCCCGACATCAGCTTCGATGAGGACAACCTGATGCTCAGCAGCACGGACCATAACTGGACCGCACCCTTCCCCGGTCTTATCACCCAGACAGGCAGCCCAGACCATCCCGTCCCCGTCAGCCTTCAAAAAGCAGACGGTAGCATGGTGAATGAGCCGGGGGCAGTCCTCAGGCTTTTCCCCCAGTCCATCCTCCGGCTAAAAAGGCTGCTGGCACAGAAGACCGAGACCGAAAACGGGCTTACGCCCTTGCGGGCCCAGGGGGAAGTGACCCGACCCGTCCCCGCCTATGCCTTTTTCGGGGGAGATCCCGGCAGTTCATTCATTTCCGGGAGTATTTATACCGGACTCGATACAGGAATAGCCGGAAGCCTGAGCTTTTACGATGAGCAGGGATATATCATCCATCCGCTCTATGTGGCCAGCTTGGTCCGTGTCCTCCTCCACAGCTATCCGGCTTTGAAGGCAGACGACAGTGCCACTGATCAGCTCGACCACTTGCTGGGCTTATCCTCGGCAGCCCGTCTGGTGCGGCTCGTCCAGGGAGATGGGAGTCCCTATTCCGGAGACCATCTGGAAGGCATCACCGTGAAAAATGTGAACGCTGGTCTCTTTACACTCGACGACTCCGATGATGATACCCTGGCAGGGGAAATAAAGCGGGCCGAGGCCACCGCGGATGACGGTGAATTTCCTGAGAGCACCACCTCCAAACTGCTGCTGGCCAACTCCTGCTATGGAAGGATGCTGGACAAGGTCTCCCTGCCCAAGATGGCCATTGAAACGACTGCCGACCCCAATTGGCCCTACGACTTCTTCACCGTGGCCGTGCTGGATCTCCGCACGTACCTTACCGGGACCGCCCATGAGGAGTTTAACGGCACCAAGCTGGAGCCCAAAACCACCGTGCGGCTCAACCAGAACCTGGAGTTGCTCCCCCATGGCAACGCACTGCTGGGGCATGCCCAACGCATCCTGGAGGGTAGTCCCTCCAAAAGTTTTGTGGTGTCCCCCGCCATAGATGCGCACCTGCCCTTGCCGTCCGGCCCAGAGGCGGTGCTATGGCCCGATTTCCCTGCTGCGCCGGACGGACTTACCCCCACACCGGATGATGCAGGCTTTCCACCGGATTTTAAGGCACAACTCCAAAGCCATGGCCGTGCCGCTTTTATAACTGATGGTTCCGGAGCCCAGCCCACAGGCGTCCTGCTCACCCTGACAGGCCTGCCCACCGGAGCGGCAGTCCGGGTATTTAACCGTAAGTTTGGCCAGGAAGCCACCCTCTCCCGGGGTGACGGTGCCGGAGGCACCTCTTTCACGGAAGCTGCCCCGGCAGCAGGCCGGACCTTTAACGGTGAAGTGATGCTGGTCCTGCAGGATCCACTCGGGCTCAGAAGGCCGGAGGGTACCGTCACTGTACCCCGGGATCCTGCCTTGATTTTCGATCTGATGGTGGTCTGCCCTAACCCCAGGCACAAAAAGCTTTTCGGTGCGCTCACCATCCCTATCACAGGACCCGAAACCACCGCTCCAAGCCCAGCAGCTGCCAATCTCTTCGGCTCGGCTACCCACCGTGCCGTATGTAACGCCCCGGTACTGGGACTAAGCCACCCCAACCCCGGGTCATTTGACTTCTCCGGATTCGAAAATTTCCTCAATTCCATCCTGGTCTTTTCCGGGGAAACCCAGCCCAGGGATGCAGCACGGCAACCTACCATGGCCCGGCGGGAAACGGTGATTGCTTCCCGCAAAGACAGTACGTGGGAAGGCCTGCTCAGCGGAGGGCTGCTGGATGGAAGCATGCACCATGCACAGCAGGACCTTGGATGTCCCGGTTCGCCGGGTGGACGTGAAAATGCTGCCGCAGCTATCCTGGTCAAAGGTCAGCTTGCCTACGATCTGGGCAGGATGGCTTTCCGAAGAACCACTTCCCTGTATGACAGGATCGTGCCTCTCGGAGAAAGTGACTGGGCAGAACCGGACCCTTCCCCCGCTCTCGGTGCATCCGAATCCCCCAACGAAACATCCGGCCTCTTTGCAGGTGCTCTCTTACAGACCATCAGTCCCTATTGTGAGACCCCCGAGCTCGCCCTTCTCAAGCCACTCATCGAAACTGACCTTGATTCAATTCCCGAAAACCTTGCTGATTTCATAGACTCACTGATTCAGAAAGTAGAAGATTTTGAGCTGGATACTGCCGGGTTGCCGGAGTTCATCAGCGAGGGCGTAACCTCCCTCAAAACCAAGCTGGTCGAAAAAATCAATGAACTGCGGACCGACTCGGGCACTACCCTTGACGCGCTGGAGCGGGGCTATCAGGAAATCAAGCGTGAGCTGAGCGCGAGTATATATGGCAGAAGGGATACCCAATGGGCACTGGCACAAGGCATCGCACAAGCCCGGAAATACATCTATCTTGAGACACCGGGGTTCAGTTTTACCCAAGGCTCAACTGAAGAGCCCTATAGTCTGGATCTGGTCAACCAACTGAAAGTGAAACTTGAAGAAAACCCTGGTATCAAGCTCATTATCTGTGTACCGAAGCAGCCTGATTACGGCGATACATATGACCTGTGGAAGCGCAGTGAGGTGACTAAACGATACGCACTGCTACAGCAGTTTCCTGCCAAACAACTGGTCGTGTTCCATCCGGTGGGTTTCCCGGGTAGAAGTTCCAATATATCCACCACCACCATGGTCATTGATGACTGCTGGGCACTGGTGGGCGCAGGTTCATTCCGGAGAAGGGGGCTGACTTTTGACGGTGCAGTGGATCTGGTATTGACCGGACTGGAGCGTGTCCAGGGCAAAAATCCCGGGATCGCCCTTTTCCGAAAGACCTTGATGGCCCAGCGGCTGGGCATCAACCCCGAAGACAAGGCCAACACCCGAACCATCCTTCTGGAGGATTTTGCCGCCAGTTTTGCCCTGATCAGGGAAACCTTGGTGGCTGGGGGACTGGGGAAAATCGAAAGACTCTGGAGCGGACATACCCCAGGCCAAACTGAAGAAGAACCAAACATCCACGAGGATCTGGTAAATCCGGAGGGATTGGAGTTCAATAGTCTGGGAGCCCTGATCTTCACTTCATTTATCGGTTTGGCGAAGTGACCGCTCAGGTTGCCATACCGGGCATAGAGAATAAGCCTCCCCATCCAGGCTGAGGACCAGAGGAGGATAGCCGAGGAACCGCTATAGGGCCTGATCAATCCCTTTTCCGGTTCAGCCAGTGTGAAGCAAGCCTGACCAAGCAAAAATTGACCGGTGGTCAAGAAGGTTATCAGGGGTTTCCTGCGCAGGGTTCCTTTCTATTCCCCCGGCACAGACTCTTCTGTGGTATCAAGCTGGGTGACCCCGGCTTGCCCGGACAGACGGGGAGCTGTATCTGTGACGGATGCCAGTCCTTGGAGAAGTGCCAGCTTGTAGCGCAGCAGGCCACGCTTGGCGATAAACGTAATCCTACCCTGAAGACCGGAAAACTCCCGCACCGCAGCCAGAAACAGCTCCAGGTGGTCGTGCAGATACCTGTCCGCTTCGAAATAGACCCAGTCCCGGGAGGTATATTCTTCAAAGACCTCCCGGGTCTGCAGATCTAGCTCCGAGTCAAACCGGGCATCCGACAGGATCTTTCTGATTTTTGATTTCAGGACCTTTTCCTGGACTTCAAGCTTTTTGAAATTCGACTGTATTTTTGCAAAAGGTGTGTTGTGCCGGGTAAACTCAAGCTGTGCATTCATCTCCTGAACCAATCCCATATCCCGCATTCCTTCTTCCTCCGCCTGAAATAAATCCAGGTAATACTTCTCCAATACCGGCTCCTTCATCTGCTCCTGCTCCATCCTGGAAAAATAGGCAAATACCGACCTGTCGTTCCGGTGAAGCTCACCGTTGATCTCCTCCAGGGTGTGCTCGAGTTGCCGTATGACCCCGACTGCTTCTTTCCGGCTGTATTTTTTTCCCCGGTAATCAAACGTTTTTACCTTGAAGTTCCCTGTACTGATTTCCGTGACAGTGCGCAGGTCCATTTCCACGGACAATCCCTGATAGACCCGTGCAACCATCTCCTGAGAAAACAGTTCCTCCATGGAGGTATCGGCAGCTTCCCGCAGTGCTTCCTGCAGGTCCACTACCGAAGGATTCCGGAAATCATAGTACCCCTTGAACTCTGATGGATATTCGTTCTGCAAGAAGGCTGTTCGGTATCCGGTGCAAAATTCCTCTTCCGCTATACCTGAAACCTCTCCCCCAAACTGGACCGTCTCAAACAGTTTCTCCGTCATGCGCTCCTCCACCAGCACCACGTCGCTGAAATACCGCATGGCGGGCCCCGAAAGGTCCTGCCCTTCGTCACAGGACAGTGTCAGCAGCCGCTGGATCCTTTCCTCATCCGTGGGATGGGACGCCCACTGGTCACTGATCACCAGCTCCGACCGGACGGGCAGTCTATCTGCCCCCCGGCTAGCCAGAAACCCCATCACAAACCGGTGATCGCTGTAGGCATTTTTGCCCTTCCGGTTTTCCGGGATACGGGAATCATAATACCTGAATACCTCCTGCAGGGCATCATCCGCACGGTTGATTTTGGCAAACGAACCGATGACCGGACGGATACCCACCACATGGGCAGCAATCTCGTCGGCATGAAACTCCATTTCCCTGGACAGGGAGAGGTAGTTCCTGTTGACCACGCCATACATTTCCCGGAGAACCCACTGTGCCCCCTGGACTATCTTGACCGCTCCCTTTACAAAAATGTAGAAATAGCCACTTGCACCCGCCCATCCAGCAGCCAGCCTCTCGTAGGAATCATTCTCATAGAGGAGGTTGTAAATTACCTGGTTTACATAGTATACATAGCTTCCCAGCTTCATGGAGCGTTGGGAAAAATGCCCAAACTCGTGGGCCAGGACTGCCTTGAATTCCTCTTCCGAAAGCGCATTGACCAGGCCAAGACCGATCTGGAGATTTTTCCTCACCGGGAAAAACATACTCAGGAGACTGGAATCGTAGAAGACCGCGGCATTGACTTCATTTGAGAGGTATACCCGCTTGGGAAACCTGGTTCCTACCCTATCGACAGTATCTGCGATCAGGTCTCTCAGTGCTGGCTGTGTACCCAGATCCAGCTCCACCAGATGGGACCTATCGGTAGTGGACTTCTTGAAGAGGAATTTGAACAGGAAAACCAGGATGAGGAAACCCATACTGGCCAATCCTATGGCAAGCATCACGGTTACAAAATTAGTAAACAGGGCTACCAGCCCTATCGCACCAATCACACAAAGGACGGTGATCACCACGGCGGCGGCGACCATCAGGAGATAAACTGTAAAAAAGAGGAAAACAGAAAAAACTGCCACCCAGGCGCTTTTTCTGAATTGAGGGGAACTTGGGACGGCCAGCTTTTTCATAAACTAAATTTACCATCCAATATGGAGCAAGATTTTCACTAAAAAAATACCCCGGAGCATATTTTTTCAGTGAAAATCCCGTGCCATGTACCACCGTCTCAGCTACTCGGTTTTCAGGCTGAGGACAGGGTTGATAAATGCTGTCCGGACCACCTGATAGCCCACAGTCACAGCGGCTATGAGCACCGAGCTGCCTACTGCCAGTGCAAAGATCCATGCGTCCAGGCTGATCCTGAAGGTGAAGTCCTGCAGCCAGCTGTCCATCAGCCACCAGCCCACCGGGGCAGCGATAACGAATGCAAACAGAATCAGGCGCAGAAATTCGCGGCCGAACAGCCATACGATCTGGATCACGCTGCTGCCCATCACTTTCCGGATCCCCACTTCCTTGGTTTTCTGGGCCACCATAAATGAAACCAGCCCATACAGTCCCAGACAGCCGATAAAGATCGCGATAAATGAAAACACCTGTATCTCGCTGAGGATGGCTTGTTCTGCCTCATAGAACCGCGCGATGTTGTCGTCCACAAAAGCATACTCAAACAGCTGGTCGGGGTATTGGTCCTGCCAGATTCTTTCTATCTCAGCCATCGAGGATTTCACTGTCTGTGTATTGAGCTTTATGGCGAAATTCTCATAATAAATCCCACCCGTCGAAAATATAGCCGGGCTGATCTCTTCATGAAATGATTTGTCATGGAAATTTCTGACTACTCCCACTATCGGTGCCTTGATATTCCCGTTGTTGGCAGTGAGTAGTCTACCCAGGGCGTCCTCAGGTGAGTGGATCCCGAATTTATGCAGCAGGGCCTCATTCACGAGCACTTCACGCACCGTGTCGGAGGGCATGAGGTTCCGGCCTGCGAGGATTCCCAGATCGAACGTGGGGACATAGTCAGCATCGGCCAGCTTCATATTGGCCAGGATATCCAGGTCTGCTGTGCTATTGTCCAGCTGCACATCGGTCTGCCAGGCTTCAGAGGAAGCCGGCGCCGTGTAGCAGAGGGAAATCTTTTCGACACCGGGAATTCTGGAGAATTCGTCCTTCAGTGCATTCATCGTCCTGAGTGTGTCACTGCTGGTTTTCACCATGACGATGGACTCCCTGTCAAACCCCAGCTCCGCCTGCCTTGCAAACCGCATCTGGCTCATCACGACCAGCAGGGAAATGACAAATACCTGTGATATGGCAAACTGGCCTATGATCAAGGTACGTCGGGTATTGAATCCGCCTATGTGCTGCTGTGAGAGTTTTCCTTTCAAAGCGGTAACCGGCTGGAAACCGCCGAGGATAAATGCCGGATAACAGCCTGCAAGCAGTGTGATGACCATACAGAGCCCGGCAATAAATGCCAACAGGGTACCGTCAGCAAACGGGTTCAGAGACAGCTCGGTGTGGAAAAAGGCATTGACATACGGGACAAGCAGGTAACCAAGCACCACCGCGATACCCATACTGACAGTGGTAATGATGGCTGTCTCCAAGATAAACTGCCAGAATAGCTGCCATCTCAGGCCTCCTATCACCTTGCGTATCCCCACTTCTTTAGATCGCTTAAGTGCCTGTGCCGTGGCCAGGTTCACAAAGTTCACACAGGCAGTCAAGAGCAGGAAAATGCCGATCGCAGAGAGCATCCAGAGCTCCTTCTTTTCCATGGCAGCCCCATACTTCGCATCAAAATGAATATCGGTCAATGGCTGCAGCCTATAGATGCTCTTGGTATCGGTGCTTAAGGGATGCTTGGCGGCATAGGTTGCCAGTACTTCCTCCACCTGACCGGCAGATACGTGGGGGTCCAGTACGGTGTAGCATTGCATCGCCCCGGAAATCCCCCTCCAGAAATTCTCGCTGGCCAGCCAGGGCATAATGGTTTCCAAGGAAGAATAGGAAACATAAATGCCGGCCCGGAAATCGGTATTCGGAGGAAAATCCTCCAGAATCCCGGTTATGGTGAAGGAAACCTCATTGTCCAGCCAGAAGGATTCCCCTAGGGGATTGGCATCTCCAAAATATTTCTTTGCCATCTCCTGGGTGATCACTGCAGTATGGGGTTCCGTGAGGGCATTTGCATGGGTACCTTTGGCCAGCGGGAAATGGAAAATATCGAAAAACGCTGGCTCCGTGAAGGCTACGCCTTCAGCCTCTTTGAACTTGAGAAGCGCCTCCCCCTTTTTGAGGGTAATCAGCTTGTTGGGAGCCGTAAATATCCGCGCAGTCTCTTTTGCATCCGTGTGGTTCTCGCGTAAAAGTCTTCCCAAAGGGGTGGGAACCCCACTGGAATAGGAGACGGTCTTGCTGTGCATCTCAGTCACGACCCGATAGATCTGCTCCTGACCCGGGTGGAAACCGTCAAACCCCAGATGGAACTTCACCAGGGTGAAAATAAGGATGCAGCAGGTAACACTCAGCGCCAGTCCGGCGATGTTGATAAGTGCGTAGTCCTTGTTGCGTACAAGGGTCCGCCAACCGATCTTCAAGTAATTTTTGTACATACCATATGTGTTTAAGTGGTGATAGCCTGTCTGGGGTCTGACAATACCCGGCCGAAAAAGCAACAGCACATCGATGATAAACTTCCAATCCGCTTTTCGCTTCCCGTGTTCCTTTACTCTCCGTCCATATACCTCCAAAAGATCCCCCTCGATGTAATCCAGCATCCGGGGATGACAGTACCAGCGGAAAAATCCAAGAAAGAATCCCGGTGGGGAAGGTTGATTCTTACCCATAGCCTATATCCCTCCCAGTTTTGCCTGCCAGATCGTTTTCGGGATGGCATTCCACAGGCCTTCACGGGTGTCTTTGGCATACTGGATGGCCTTCTTGCCCTGGGCTGTGATTTCAAAATAACGCCTGGGCCGGCCGGCCCGCTCCTCGGCAGCTTCCCCGGCATAGGAATTCAGGTAGCCCTTGCCCTCCAGCCTGTTCAGAGCCGTATGCAGTGCACCCATACTTACCGTGCGCGACAGCCGTGCTTCTATCTCATCTTTGATGGCGACACTGTACGCCGCATTATTCAGTATCCCTACGGTCAGGAGCACGATTTCCTCAAACTCCCCCAGTTGATAATCTTTCATGTATTTATAATTTGATTCTCAGTGGTCATTACCTGTCCCGATAAGTCGGGATAGCCTGTTCCGAATTCGATTCGGGAGAATTCTACATACCGGATAATCATCCTGTATATCGCTTGTCCCCTAGTGGCTTGTATGATGATCAGTATATTATCCAAATGTAGGAATAATATCTGTGCCAAATCCCAAACCGCTCCACAGGGCAATGCAGGCGTGTTTTGGGAGGATTGACGTCCGAAGCTGGACGTTTTCGGCCGGGGCCGGACTATAACCTTCCGGCCATGTAAAAAAAGTACGGTACCGGGATCCTATTCCCTACCGTGTAACGCAGAAAAATACCCCTGGATGGTAGCTCATATGTCCACCATCCAGGGGGTAAAAAATGCCAAGTCAGCCCCGTGATGGGCGGCCCACATGCCTACTTCCATGCCAAGAGGCTGATTGGGAATGCTGGCTACCCGCCAACGCACTACTACCAGCCAGGCGATCCGGATCAAGAACCGGACTGGGCATAGCATCAGGCGGTGAGTCAGTCTTTTGATGAGACGGCAACAGCATGCTCTTCCCTCCTCTTCTCTGAGAGGTTTCCGTTCAGGTCAAGATTGAACTTCTTGCCGTTCTCATTGCGGACATACAAGGTACGTGTAGGGAGGGCGATCGCTATCCCCAACTCCTCAAACCGCTGATAGATCTGAAAGTTATAATCCTGCTGAATATCCATGTAGGCATTGAAATCCGGGTTATTGATGATGTACACCACCTCGTATTCCAGGCCGGATTCCCCGAATCCCTTGAAGTGGGCCCTATCAAAATCCACGGTCTTCTCGGATTGGACCACTTCCTTCAACAGCTCAGGAACCATTCTGACCTGCTCAATCGGTGTATCGTAGGACACTGCGATGGTGAACACGATCCGGCGACGTTGCATTTGCTTGAAATTATGGATCCGGGAATTCGTCAGATCACTGTTGGCAAATACCAGCTGCTCCCCTGAAAGTGTCCTGATCCGGGTAGTTTTGATCCCGATCTTGTCCACGATCCCGTTTTTGTCCTGGATCACCAGGAAATCGCCGACTTCGAATGGCCGGTCAAAGAAGATGACAAAATAGTTGAACAAATCACCCAGGATGTTCTGGGCAGCCAGGGCAATCGCAATCCCCCCGATCCCCATACCTGCGATAATGGCAGAGACATCATAGCCGAGATTGCCAAACATAAACAGCAGCCCGATCATCCAGATCACACCGTTGATGATGAGCATGATGCCGCCCAACTGTTTCACTTTCTCCTCCCCTCCTTCCTGGTTCTTCAGGTAGGATTTCAGAACCATCAGGATAATGCTTGATATAAGCCGGATCGCATAGTAGGTAAGGACGACGACGTAAACCACCTCCAGAATGGCCATGAACCTATCAGGCCAGACCAGAGACTTTAATCCTCCGTAAATAATGGTAAAATACGCAATCGGTATAAGGAAACGCCCTACACTTTCCACGATGAAATCATCTATGTTCGATTTCGTCTTGGCAAGTGCCTGACCGACACGCTTGAGAATAATGTGCTTGAAAGCCCTGACGAGCAGGATACCGATTAAAATCCCCCCTAAAGCGATAAGGTATTCCTGGACGGTGTTTCCAAAATATTCTGTTTCAAATAGTGATCCCATAGGTAAATGGTGGTTTAGGTTGAAAGATTGATTCTAAGGAGCTGATACTCCCCGCCTGGACGGGTTGGTCCTTTATACGGACATCTTCTGGATGCCCAAGTGTACTGCATCCACCTGGGAACCAGGTGATACCGGCGTATGTACCGGCAGGGAATCAAGCCCTATGGAATAGGACACAGGCACGGACTCCCCTTAGGGCAGGAAGATAAATGCGGCACTGTTTCTGTTTTTCCCTGTATAAACAAGTCACTCAGCCTTTTTTTTGTTCCGATGAATCCGGATTAATGCCAAAAAATCCATAACCCGGTCTCAGGAATCGCCGGAAGGGATGGGTCTGCTCCTTCCTGGCCTAGTAAAAAACACGGTCGGTAGCATTTTCTCCCCTGGCATTGCTATCGGACAGCGCCCCTGGAAGCGTAGAAGGTGTTTTCCCCGGGCATTCGGGCTATTTTGAGCGCTGTACCTTCTGAAGCACCTCCTCCAGCGGTTCCCAGTCACCGTCCAGTGCCTGGTCGATCCACGTGTTCCATCTCGCCTGTGCTGCGCTGTCCAGACCATGGCGGGTCTGGCGGTCATACGCTTCCTGAAGCCGGTTCATTTCCCTGTAAGCATCCAGGTAGGCATCGTTGAGCTTGGCCTGATAGAGGGACGGCTCCAGCTCCATCTGTCCCAGCCGATAGATAAGGCGGTCAGCCACGATGCGGGTCACATCAAAGTGACGCTGCTCATGGTTCAGGCCATACCCGGTGGGATGCTTGGCCCAGGATTGATCCGGAAGCATATACACACTGACCTCCACAGTCTGGACCACGGCACCAGCCTCTACAACCGAATTGCCCTGGATGGAAAAACTGGTGAAGATGGTGGCATTGTACCTGCTGCGGGGATCAGGTCGGTCCTGAAAGTCCTTCCACTCCAGTGGTCTTCCCCTATGGTAATATACCGTGTCCCCCGTACTGGTCCTGCTTTGGTCGATCAGTTCCAGCCGTACCGTACGGGCTAGGGACCTATGGCTTTCTGCCTGGTCGGTGATCCAGCTGTGAAAATAATCCAGACTATTCTGAAACAGCCCACTGACCAGCTGACCGATCCGGTCCAGGTGCTGCGCAGACCTCCGGTACTGCACTGCCCCTGAAAAATCCACCAGATGTGCCGGGTTCCCTTCCCCTTTGACATAAAAACCCATTTCGATTTCAACAGTCCCTTCATAGAGTCCGGAGTTACGGACCAGCTTCTCCTGCAGGTCCAGCTTGGTCATCCGGACCTGGATATCCTGGGGATTCCCGTCCACTCGGGCTAGCTTATCCTGGAGAAACCGGAGGACGGTGCGGTCCAGGCTCTCCCGGAAACCCACTGCGACACGGTTACCACGGCCGTCATGGACCTCCCCCAGCATGGATCGCTGCTCCCTGAGATCCAGCACCTCGACGAAACGGTATCCTGCCCCCGATATCACCTCCCCTGTGGACTGGAGGTCTATCAACACCCGCTGCCCCACGGCTTCACCGCATACCATCAACCCGAAAAACAGGACACCCCAAACAATTCTCATAGTGGGTATTACAAAAAATCTCCCCAAAAGGTTTTCCCCGTATCCAGCTATGGCGTGGCTCCGGTGGTCTGGAAAGGGAGGCCCCTTCCCCTGACTGGGGATCGCATATGGATACCCGGGTCAGGTATGTCCATCACCCACTACGGAACCTTAGCGAGCTCCGCCCGCCTCTATGGAAAGCAGGTTTCAGGGGGAGGCAGGTGCACTTCCCAGATCAGGGCTTCTCCAGATGTACCTTTCCGTCCTTCATCACAAACACCACATCAAAGAGGGCGGTGGAAAAATCTCCCTCCACGTCCCCTTTCACAGCAATGATGTCCGCAAATGCCCCCTCCTTGATCACACCCAGCTCATGCTGGCGCTCCATAAACCGGGCAGAGAGATAGGTGGATGAGCGCAGGATCTGCAGCGGATCCATACCTGCCTCCAGGTATGCCTTGATGACATGCTTGGCTGCCAGTCCCTGTGGCATCTCAAAATTGATGTAATTATCCGACCCGGTAACAATCGTGACTCCTGCAGCAAGGGCCCGCTGAAGACGGTCATGACTCCCCTGCAACCACTCTTTGGCAGCCGTCTCCTGATCTCCCTGGAAATCCACCAGACGGAAATATTCCATGGCAAGCTCATAACTCAGATCGGTAGGAATCAGGGCAACGCCCTTTTTGGCCATGAGCTGAAGTGTGGAATCTGCGATCTGATACCCGTGCTCGATGCCATCCACCCCGGCCATCACAGCTTCCCATACGGCAAGATTACTGGTGGCGTGGGCCGTGACTTTCCTCTTGTACCGGTGAGCCATAGTGACGATAGCCTTCATCTCCTCCAGGGTAAGACTGGTTGGATTAGGGGTGTTGTTTGCACATATTTTGATCAGGTCGGCCCCATAAGTGATGTGCTCCCGGACAGCGTTTATTGCTTCATCCACATTCTTTATGATCGTATATTCCCCTGAGATCAGGTCTCTTTTCCCCTTCACCATGCCTACTACCTGTCCTCCCTCTGAAGCGATAATCGGCCCGGACACAAACATCCTCGGCCCCGTGGTGGTCCCCTCCTCAATCGCTCTCTTAAGAGCCACATCCAGAAACTGCCCTGAGTCACCCAAATCACGTACCGTGGTGATACCGGCATCCAGAAAAGTGGCCGCTCTTCCCGCACCCCGCAAAACCCGCAGTGCATCCCCCTCGAAGAGAATCTGGTCTGTGATGTAATGCTGCTGGGTAAGTGATTCCAGTGTGAGCAGATGTGTATGCCCATCTATCAATCCCGGCAGCACCGTGTAACCGGACAGGTCGATCACCTGAGCACCATCAGGAATGACCAGCCTCTCGCCCACTGCCGTGATCCGGCGGTTCTCCACTTTGATGGTATAATCCGTGAGTAGCTGCCCCCTCTCCGAGTCAAACAACTTCCCCGCCTTGATGTAAATAGCAGGATCGGGTGCGTGTGTCTGACTGAAGACCAAACGGATGCCCATTAAAAACACCACTATCGCCAGAATTACACGTTTTCTATTCATTGTCTTATCAATCAAATTATATCTCCCTAAATTAGAAAGCTTTTTTGGAATACAACTTACCTGACTCTGATCGTATCCGGTTTCCACTCTCCCCCCATCAAAATCCCCGTAGCACAAGCGATGGGTCTCTACAAATCAATACTTAGGGCTTGCTGAAAAAGTCTCAGCTGTACCAGCTTCAAGGCGTCCGAATGATGATGTATGCTTATACTTCGAATGAGGGCAACGTAGAAGATGGTGGGGCTGAGGCTAGCTCAAAAAAATACTGTTTTTGGATTTT
>JBMDXP010000046.1:0-30110 GCA_048819475.1 Algoriphagus sp. | reverse complement strand
CCTGTACAGGGTGTTTTTGGGGGAAATGGGAGAAAGTTATCCACATTATAGACTGTGCCAGGGAGTTTCCGGGATTTGGGGGATGGATAGTGGCGTAGTTCGATATATTGGTTAGACACGGTTCTATACATCGTCAGGTTCTTCGTGGGCAAATAATTCGTGCAGCTTTTGTTGCAAAAGTTTCTTATTTGGAAGTTGGGTTTTATACTCTGAAACCATCGTCGGGGAAAGGCTTCTGCTTAGTGCATATTCAACAATTTCATTATCCTTGTCCTTGCACAACAAAACTCCAATACTGGGATTTTCATTTGCTCTCCTTACGTCCCGGTCTAATGCTTCCAGATAAAAATTCAATTGCCCTAAGTGCTCAGGCTTAAACTTGCCTGCCTTAAGTTCGAATGCTACCAAACACTGCAGTCCCCTGTGGTAAAAAAGCAAATCCATAAAAAAATCACTGCTCCCCACTTGTATTTTGTATTCTTCCCCTATAAACAGGAAATCTTTACCAAGTTCGAGTATGAATTGTTTCATTTCTCTCACGAGTCCCCTTTGTAATTCACCTTCACGGTGTGGTTCTGGCAAACTCAGAAATTCAAACACATAGGAGTCTTTAAACGTATTGGTTAGGTCTCGATCAGTTTCTCTCAACGCTGTCGAGAGTTTTGTATTTCCGATCATAGTTCTTTCGAAGAGGCTGGCGGAAATTTGTCGGTCAAGTTCTCTCTTGCTATAACTTTCCTGTTTCGCAAGTTTTAGATAGAACTCCCTCTCTTCACTGGTTTTGCACCTTGAAAATATTGCCAGATTATGAGACCAACTGATTTCTCTCACCAGTGGTGAGAGTTTTGGGAAAGCTTTATAAGTCTCGTAAAACTGTTTCATCCTCCAGATGTTCTTGTCGGAGAACCCTTTAATATCGGGTTCGTTTAGTTGGATATAGTTGGCCAATTCTGTGACTACTGAATCACCTCCACTCGGCGTAGTCAAATCGGTAGTCGGATCTGGGTGGGATCTGTAATTCCATCATGATATTCTTATCAATTTATAGTTGCTTTCCTCCTACCTCATCCCATCCTCCTCCTTTGAGAGAAGATGATATTGAGATTGTATTTTTCAAGATAGTGCTTCCACGGGCTTGAGAAATTCTCCCGATATATGCCCGGACACGTGCTAAAAGTTGGCTGTTCGTCTTCTACTAAAAGATTATTGCAAGAAAAGTAATTTCGATTTAAAAATCCATACCATGTATAGGGTATATTTTTTGGTGAAAAAGGGAAAGTTATCCACATTTTAGATAAGTAAAACGGTATTTCTACTTTTGTCTGCACAATCTGGAGTTTATCCGGCGATTCTCCCTGCACATCCTGCACAAATCATTGGTGCGAATCCACCACTTCGGAATATTGGGAAGTTAGGCCAAGCAGATCACAATTCCATTGATCCGTCAGAAAATTGTAATTCCTTCTCCGGAAAAAGAGCCGTGTGTTCTGGAAAACTATAATCCAAGATATTGGCCCTTGACCTTTGAAAATATCCATTCTCTGCTTGTTTAACAGCATTAATATATGAAATTAAACGAATACCTCTACCGTCTTATTTCATGAGGCAATCCATTCAACTGGCAATATAACTAGATTAGGCAGATTTGAAGAAAGATCTGCCTTAGTAGGTTTTGGTTCTGTTGAATATTCAAAAGAAGAATTGATAGCAAAAATGGGAGCCAGTTATTTGAATGCCTTCGCAGGAATCAAAGAAGCCAATTCTCTGACTTATATGAAAGGATGGCTCAAGCCTTTAAAGGATGATCTAAAAATCTTGATCTATGCTGCCCTGAAGGCACACCAAGCTGCAATTATATTCTTGGAATCAAATCAGAAGGAGAGGAGTGATCTTCACTATTTTACACAAGAAGTTTAGTCAACTATTCAATTTTAAAATTATCATTGTTCAACACATCAGAACATGGATACATTTCTTCTAGATAAAATATCCCGTCGAACATCCTAGTCCAGTAAAATTTATTAGGGGTATGCAATAGACCTTTCATCCAGAAACTTAGATTTTCATACTCAGTGTTATTAATATTTGAAAAATTGAGAAACGCATATTTTGCCTTAGTTTCTTCTACAAAAGCCTCAAAACTATTTCGTTTCGGTTTTACAATTTCAAATTTGGGATTGTGAAGCCTGCCGGCTTTTCCTTTATTAGATGTAAAACCTAAAATATACAGTTCTTCCTCTATTTTATCTGCGATCAAAGTTCCAGAATTAACAGTGTCATTTTTAGAGATAGGATATAGTAAATCTCTATATCCTTTAAACAAATGGTAACTACTGGCCCAAACAATAATTTTCTCATTGGGAAAGACTTCATTTTTGAGCCATAGAAAGTTATCACTCATCTGAATATCTCTAGGATTATTACTTTCTGTGGAATCCAGAGCCGAGGAGGTAAACCCTCTTAAACTTCTCATTGTTTGGAACAAAAAGGAGTTTTGAACTAATTTACTTTCTGCCTTATTAAAAAAACTGTTCAAGGAATAAACTACATCTGACGATAGATTGGTATCGTATTCATTTTTGACTAATTCTTCTAGATTTTGTGTGACAATTTCTTTTTCTTTTTCATTTGAAAAAACATTTTCATTTCCTAAGCGCTGAATGATTTGAGTAATTGGAAATTGCCTCCCCCCAGAAAGGTATAGTCTAGGATCCATTCCTGATACATGTATTGGATTACTGGATGAGAAACTTGAATCTATATAATTAAAAAGATCGGCGCATTCAATACAGTTAGTCCAGATTGGGAAAATGAAATCTCGGTAGTCTTCTCTAGTTGAAAAACTTAAATCTGCCTTATTGGCAAGAGATTGATTAAGTCCCAAAAAGTTACTTTCAAATACTATTACATTGAAACCCATTTTTTCATGTAAGTATTTAATTATTTTGGTTTTTGCAAGAAATGTTGGGGCATCTCCATGATCTTGTTCACCAAGAAAAACTACTCTCGAATCTCCAATAGCATCTGCTATTTTTTCGAATCCATTAAAGTTTTTATTTTCTGGGTCGATGTTTTCTATTGGGGAGGACGATTCAATGACGAATTTTTTAAATTCCTTGTCAAAGGGAAATAAGATGTCAACTAGAAAAAACTGATAAAAACCCAAAATACTTAGACCTAGAAAAAATAGGATTAGGAATAATTTTTTTGCCTTCATAAAATTTAGTTAAAAAAGAAAACGAGGTTTTGCAGCTTAAATTATATTTTGCCTACCTCACCCCCCTTCTGGGTGTAGTCAAATCATTCGTCGTGACTGGGTGGGATTTGTAATTCCACCCTGATATTTTTATCAATTTGCAATTGGCTTTCCTACCTCACCCCAACCTTCTTCCCGATACGCTTCTGCTCCCGAATCACTTCGTTCTCGGGATTGAAATATCAGGACAGGCTCCCCACAATACTGCGGGGCAGGCATTTAGGAGAGGGAGTATGGCTCTGCTCCAGATGGAGATAAGGACAAGAAGTAGGTTGGTCGTTTTCAAAAACTAAAAGACTTATGCAATAAAAGGAATAAAATGATACCATCCCAACGCGCAGTCTGGCTACTTTGCTAAAATGATTCGCCGCGGCGAATCGTTTTTAAACGCTCGTCCCTCCTTTGCCTTTATTTCAGTTTCTTTATAGCGCTAGAATGACTTAGGAGTGACTTCATCTGGGTAATAGCCATTTCGTTTAGTTGGATAAGCCGTTCGCTTTGCTCCATTCCCTGATGCAGCAACAAGGCATTCGTGCTTTCCATATTGGACAGAACAACCAGTTGCTCAATCGCGGCATAATCCCGGATATTCCCTTTGAGTTCAGGATTCTCATTACGCCACTGTTTGGCTGTTTTTCCAAAGAGTGCCATATTAAGCACATCAGCTTCACTGGCGTAGATAAAAGATGCCTGTTGTTTGCTGATTGCATCCGGAATCAGGTTTTCTTTAATCGCATCGCTATGGATGTGGTAATTTACTTTGGCAAGTGTTCGCTGGAAATCCCATTCTAATTTCAGTCGGTTATTCTCATCGTCTTTTAATCGTTGAAATTCATTGACCAGATAAATCTGAAACTCAGGACTTAGCCACATCGCAAAGTGAAATGCAATGTCCTTATGTGCATAAGTTCCACCATAACGACCAGACTTCACAAGCATACCGACTGCCTTTGTCCGGTCAATCCATTGCCCAACAGACATTATAAACCTGTTTGTTCCTGCTTCCTGTCCAATTACCCCGAATTCGGGGTAATTAAAATCCAGGTTGTTGATTTTCTCCCAAACACCTATGTACTCCAAGGTGTTTTTGTTGGTGATCCATTTCCCAATAAGGCCACTTCCCCGGACTGTTTCTTGACGCTCGGTCCTCCTATACAGAGTATATTTTTTGGAGAAAAACGGAAAGTTATCCACATTTTAGGGGGGCGTTAATTTGACCTGATTGATGAGTTTTGGTTTTCCGACCATCATCTTCCGCGCAGCGCTTGGTGAGCGGCTAAGAAAACAAACTTATTATTAAAAAGTTGTCAATCCCGATGCGCGGGACAGGCAATGCTCTGGAATATCCACTTACTCCGCCGCTTTTTTGAAATATTCTCTTGCCCCTATTTTTTGGTTAATAAGAGGTGTTGCACTAATCCTTTTATCATTGAAGGTCTGATTCATAAATACTGTGATGGTGTAATAGATTTATAAATTTTTGCCTATCATTCCTCCAATGAATGTCTGTTCGAAGCTTGTTCACTACGACTGCCGCTGTTTTTTCATCTCTAAAATTTAAAAGTTCAAATATTACCTTATAGTATGTTCCCACTCCCACCTTTTCAAAATCCGTTTTTTTGAGATATTCGATAAGCGCAGTTTTTAACTCTTGATGATATTCTGCCTTATACCAGTTTGATAAATAAAAAATAGCTGATTCTTTGTGTTTATGAAAAGCCAATTCTTCGATTCGTGGATGATACTTTCTGGGGTAAATTCTATTTTCTAATGCTCTTAAAGTTAACAGCCAGTCAGAGTTCGGATTATAAAGAATAATGCTATCAAGTCTCTGTATTTTTTCGTCTTTTCCTTTTTCTAGTTGGGTTAATCTATTCCAATACCTGTGATAAAGTGATACAGATAAATTTTCAACATCCTTTATGTCCGCTGTATGTATCGCAAAAGTATCATCCTTGGCTAGAAATGACCTGATAACTTCATCAAGTTGACGATAATCTCGGTCAGCCAGTGCCCAAGAGGCATAGCATTTTACGATAGGATTTTTATGAGTTGTTAGTTCTACCAGGTATTCTAGGTCAGAATTATCTCTTAATTTTTCAAAATCTTGGTATAACTCACTTTTGATGTAACCGATAAACTCATACTGGACTTCATTTGTCTGAATGAACCTTTTAATGATTTCGTCGGTGTCTTGACTCCATGACAAGTTAAAAAGCAACAGGAGAAGGATGGTTAGTGATGTATGTTTCATCGGTTCATATTATTGTGCCCAACAGCCAAGGCTATAAGCAGACAGGTTTTAGAATCACTTTTCTATCAACCTGTCCTATACCTCCCTTGAAAGTACTTTTTTCATTTTTCAGAGTAAGCAAGATTACTTACAGATGATATTTCCAGTAAGTAGCCTTGTCCCTTACTCTTTTTTATTTCTGCGTCTCATGTACTCGAAAAAGTCCCAATCTGTCATCATCCTGCTTTGTTGTACGGTTCTCTTGGGATTCTTGTCTTCAAACTCATTATAGTAATAGCCCTCGCACTCAACAGTTTTGTAATAAGTCAATACTATGTCGGCAAGGTTTTCCAGCGTGAAGAAATCGTATTGATAAACCTGATTTGGTATTTTGTCAGAGAGCAATTGATAAGAATAGACATACCCTTTGAGGTCAAACAGACCCATCCCCAAGTCATTGGAGCCAAACATATACTTGTCGGTTTCATTGTCCGCAAAATAAATCACCATTTCCAGGTGATGTCCATCTATTGCTATGCTTTTCGTCATTTTCCATTTTTGACAATAGCTGAATGAGTCTGTCTGCATCAATAGATTGTCGGGAAGGCCAAAAGTTGTTTTAAAATCCTTTGATTTTGCTCTATCTCTGATTAGATCGTCATTAACTCCCAAGTCTGAAAGACCAAATGTTTTTAACCCTTTTGTTCTCCATTCTTTAAAAATTTTTACTCTTTCTTTTTCAATTGTTACCGAAGTCTCAAGTTTCCTTCTCCTGTTATTTTCCAAATAATGTGTAGCAGTAAAATTTCCAGAGTCGTCTTTCGTGTACTCTACTGTCAGTAATGGCTTACCCTGTTTTGTCGGTGGCTCGTCAAAGTCCTGGGATGTGAATACAATTTTACTAATGTCCTGTCCAATGGATGGAATAATTACTATAAGCGTAAGTATGAATAATAGTCTGTATTTCATTTGAAGGCTTGCTGGCAGCATTTGTGGTTACAGTATCCCGCTACCATATCGCCATTGTCCAGAGATCTTCGGGGTTCTACTGAGAGCAAAATAACAAATTACCTCATCCCATCCTTCTCCTTTAAGATAAAGCGCTTGTTTAATACTATCACCCAGATAGCAGTATCAAAAGGTGTTTGATGGTTTTCGTGTTTAAGTCCAGATAGATGCTAAAAGTTGGCTTTTGGTCTTCTACTAAAAGATCCTTGCAAGGAAAGGGATTTAGATTTAAAAAGCAAGCCTGCAACTCGGCCTCCCGATACATTTCATTATCGGGACAGGCTCTCGCTACATCAGTCCACCGGACTAATCCTTAACGCTCGGCCCTCCTCCGCATCGCAGAACCTGATCTTGCCCGCTGATAATCGGCAAGTACGAGCGTGGGGATGCCGTACCCTCCATCGAGGCGGCAAAAAAAATAGCGGATGCCTTCGGCGTGTCGCTGGACTAGCTGGTCGGTGAGGGGATCAACAGCTCATTCGAGAAAAAACCGTCAAACGCCTGCAGGACATCGAAAAACTGCAGCCCAAGGACAGACAGACCATCTTCAAGCTCATCGGAAAGATGTTCACAAACAAAAAAATTAAAGACTTCTTCCAGAAAAACGTCGCTGCACTGTAAATACAAAAAGCCTGAAAGTCCGGGTTTTTAATTATTTCTTGAAATTGGATCCCAAATAGAAATTAGAATCTAACTCATCCCTACTTTTATAAATCAACCCTTTCAAAACTGCTAAATTAAAATTATCACCAAGTATCTTGTGGTTTTGATATTGGGGAAAGTCACTTTTTCTACTGTGAGCATAAATGCCCAACCTCCATAAATCAAAACCTTCATGATTTAAGTCACTACTAAAATCAAACTCTACAATCCTACCCGATTTCTCAAGCTTACATCCCCTACCATGAAAATTATACCTAATATCCTCTAATGAACCCTCTTTCAGAATCAAACCATTCCTGGCAGATGCGAGGGGATGATTATCCCCAATTTTCTGACGGAGTAAAGACATAAATATGTCAACATCTCTTAAATGCTCCTTGATGAGTTCGATAAAGCTTTCCTGACTCATTATCTAATAATTGTCATTACAATTTCAGCTTCTGATTTCCAGCCATATAGTGACTATGCTTCCGTAAAATTCAACACTTTATATTGTACATCTATTCCTGCCTTGGTAGCAGCTTGAACCCCATGATGACCATTTAGTATAGCAAATGTCCCATCTTTTAATTTATATGCATGAATGGCCTCCGCTTGCCAACCGCTCTGACCCATACTCTGGGCACAATCCTTTTAACAGCTGACCTACTCGTCTGTTCGGTTGCTTTAAAAAGTTTCGGACTGGCCGTAAGTTCTTGATTGCCCATACCCCTTGCCATAAAGGTCCGTAGAAATATCGCCTATCACGTCTCCTGTAGCTAATAGTGCTTCCGTGTTTCTCCTATCTTTAAAAGATTGGTTGGCCCTGAATTGAAAATTTATGGCATCACCCACGCTGAAATTCCTTTCGGTAAAAAAAACATTCGCAAATTGTACCCCATTGTTGAAAATCGCATCCAGACTCATACCTTCCCTAAACTCACCGTCATAAAAGATGGCTTCTCCTCCTACACCGAGTTCGTCAAACCCTAGGAACTCCCCTTGAGAATTAACAACAGGTTTAGCCCAACGGCCATCGGCATCAATATTTAATACCGGATTATTCCACATTGAATTATATGGACTCCATCCAGGAGCGTTGTACGCAAGCGGGTCCGGAGATATCCAGCGGCCTATCGCTAGGTCTAGAAAACGTGCTCCGTGGTCGTA
The DNA here is from genome assembly GCA_048819475.1 of Algoriphagus sp. Lineage (GTDB taxonomy): Bacteria > Bacteroidota > Bacteroidia > Cytophagales > Cyclobacteriaceae > Algoriphagus. The sequence goes on along the minus strand of JBMDXP010000046.1, from coordinate 21,801 downwards.
TAGATTCATGTTCAGATCGTCCAGCAACTCTTTGCCGTTGTAGAAATAACGTCATACTCCCGGACAACCTTTTCCCTGCCCTTTCCAACTGCACCCGCTCACTTTTAAAGAACGTCTTGCCCTTCCGGCATATCCCGATAAAGATAGTTTTTTTCTTTCATCTGAAGGTGTTTTCAGTTGAAAAAAAGACCTGTGCCGGACTTGCTTCGGGAAGGGCTGATGGATGGCTTTTTTTTTAAAACACCTTTTTAAAAGAAAAACGAAAAAAAAGAAAGCCTTCAATCTGGCTGCACGGCCGGGCTGTCAAGGTTTTTGGTAAACAAATACTATCCGCCGAGGCGGGTGGAGATTTTTTTATCAAAACCCGAAGGGCTTGACTTGACTGGCTGAGCCAATGCAAGCCTAACTTTGCTCTTCTTTTTTGTTGTTTTTTGTCTGCACCCAACCTGCTTTCGGAGATATGTCCCGGCATTGTGGGCGGGAAAAGCCCCCTGAACGGGGGTTGGCCGTGATTTTTAGGCGGCCGGCCTCCTGCGGGTGCCGACGACAGCCTGCCAGCCACTCTCCGCCGCGGCGGAGAGGGGCTGGCAGTGATCCCGACAGGTCATACCGCCCAAGGGTTAAAAACCACCATGGCCTTTCGGGAGATCTGTCCGTGGCCCGCTGGCCCGCAATAATTCTGGCTGTGAGTGGATCCTTGCAGTGACTGGCGAGGCGGACCCACAGGGCAGTCTCTGCCGGAAGACAAGGGAAGAGGAAGGAGCACCCGAAGGGCAGTGCAACTGCCTGAAACACCTTATTCATTTAAATAACCCGTGGAAGGCTGCTGCACCGGGCTGGCGTGGCTTTTTGCCGGATGACGATGACGAACGCCGCTTAAGCTGTGAACATTTCCGTTACTCCGAGTTTCGTTTCGGAACGGCTGCCCATTCCTGTAAAAAACAATCAGGCAGGTTCTTTGTCGACTCTGTACCGGATCGCTTCAGCCACAAAGTTGTTCAGGGAGGTCTTGGCCTCCATGGCCAATATAGCGGCCTTTTGATGCAATGTAGCCGGTATCCTTACATTGAAACTTCCTTTGAACGGCTTCTCAGGGGATTTCCCCCCTTCCTTGCAGTCAGCCAGATAAGCATCAACGGCCTCTCTAAAATCCTCTTCCAGATGTTTTCCGGTCTCTCCTTCGTAGGAGATCAGACCCCTGATCCCCAACACTTTCCCATAGAGCAGACTGTCCTGGGGACTGTACTCAATGCTGCCCGTATAACCTTTATATTCCAGATATTTCATAACTCCAATAGTTCTCTGACCTGTTTCATTTGGTATTGCTTCATGATTCCGCTTGGGTGGGGTTTGTGGAGCATGACAGGAGCCCCTTCACCGTTCTCGAATTTTACTCTAGAACCGGAGGTCTTTCCTTTCTTCACTTCCTCAAAACCAAAGTATCCTAGCAGTTTCACCATCTCGTCATAATGAAAGTCGGATGGCATGCCCAAAAACCTGGCGATCAGTTTTTCCTTCTTAGACATAAACTCAAAGTAACTGTATTTAGTTGCATTTTCCAAATTTTTTAACACTACCCCAGCGGATGGTGTTTCTGTACCGCCGCCTTGAGTTCCTCCAATCCCGTCTGCCTGTACCTTTCCGTCGAACTCGGGTTTTTGTGTCCCGCAATCACCTGTACAACCCGCAGGTCTTTTCCCTCTTTTAAAAGATTGGCGATCTCACTCTGCCGGATGGTTTGGGCATTCAGTTTCCTTTCCCGAAAGAGATCCCTAAAAGTCTCCACCAGATAGTTGATGTCATCGGCCTTGATTGCCTTCCCCCGGATGTTCAGGATCAGCCTTTCCGTTTCTTCTTTCTGTATTTCCGGCCGTATTTCGTGGATATACCTGTAAAAAAGCATGATCTGTTTGGGCTTCATCTTAAGGGTTCTCGGAAGGGTCTTGGCCATGCCTTTGCTGTGGATTGTCCTAGCTTCCAGGTCAACATCCGCTAACCGCAACTGTTCTGTTTCCTTCAACTGCAATCCCTGATAGATCAGCAGGCTGACAACCACCTGATTCCTTATCCTTACGCTTTCATAGCGTTCCTTCCTTTCCATCAGCTGTTCCAGTTCAGTTGAAGAAAAAAGATTCTGCAGCTGGATATCCTGTCCCTTGGCGTCCCTCAGCCTCAGGAACCGGCAGGGATGGTCTTCCCGCTTTTCGGTATGCTGCAGCCAGTTGTGCCAGGATTTTGCCCCGTACAGCATCCTGTTGACCGTCCTCGGGTTTTTGTGCTTTTTCCTCAGGCAGTCCACATACTCCAAAATATCCTTGTAGCCCGCCTGTTCCACTCGCTCCTCCGTAGCTCGGCCTTGCTTTCAAGTATTCATGGTGTTCAAGGATATGCCCCGGGGTGACCTGTTCCAGTCCGTGGATCCCCTGTCCTTCCATCCGGTAAAAAAACTCCCGCAGGTGGTCCCATCCATCGACGTGGCCGCAAAGATCGCCGACTCACTCGGGGTGACGCTGGATTATCTTGTCAAGGATGGGGAGTACGAGCGCATTGACAACGAAACGCTCAAAAAACTCAAGGAGATCCAAAACCTCGACCCCGAAAACAGGTCACATGTCTTCGCGACCATTGACGCTTTCATCAAAGCGGCCAAACTCAAAAGTATCACTGCGCTGTAAAGCAAAAAGCCCGATATTTCTATCAGGCTCTTAACAGTTTTATTCTCCTCTTTTAAAACCAGCTAATAAAGAAGTTTAAACCTGCCAAAAAAGACACAATTCCAGCATAGTATATATTGACATTTCCCATGTGAAAATCTTCCTTATTATATGACTTATCTCTAACTTGAATAATAAAAATAATTATTGAAATGAGAATAAGTAATACTCCAATAAGCATGTTAAATACATTCATACGTCTTATTTATTTTTCTCGTTATCCACACTTGATGTAATCTCATAAGTCCAATCGCTTAGCATTTCCCATCCTTTAACTAATCCCTGCCAAACATTATTTGCTTCTTTACTTAAGCTTTCAGAACCAACAGCTTTAAATCCTCCTTTGGATAGTTTACCAAAAACAAATCCTTTCCCAATTTCATAGCCTGCATCTTGTAATGTCAAATCCCCCGTTGATGCTTTAAGTGTTCCCTCCATAATACTTCCTGCTTTAGAAATCGTACTTCCAACCGCAGTAATTTCAGGCTGGGCAGTTGCAATTCCGGCAACCTCTATAGCTGTACCAAAATCCTGCACTACCTCTGATCCTAGCAGGCCTCCTTGTACAGAGACCTCTTTCAAGCCTGATGCTACTGCTGCTCCATCATTAACAGTAGAGACCGTTGACATAAGCGATGCTTGGGAATTACTGAGCTGGGATGAGTATTGTTAGTTTAGGTTACCAGATTGTCTAGTCAATAATCTTTGAGAAGGAGCTTGAATATTGTTGGAAAACTGTGGAAAAATCATACTCGCCTTCATGTAATAATATGAACCTGGACAAAAAACACACCTTCCATCCGGATCATTATATCGGATTATTCCACATGGCAGCATAAGGACTCTTATCTATCTGGTTCGGGTGGTCTTCCAACGGATCCACAACGCTCCACCTCCCAATAGCCGGATTCCCGATTCCGTTTCACTTCATCGGGACAGGCTATAACATCCTCGCGCCATAATCATAGACGTTGAGGTTATGATCTGTGAGGCTTTCCTTGCCGTTGTAGAGATACTTATTCGGCCTACTCTGCAATCTGGCTTCCCGATACATTTCATTATCGGGACGGGCTATCACTAAAAATGTCCACCGGACATTTTTCTTTACGCCTGCCTTGCCGGCAGGCAGGCTCGGCCCTCACCATAATTATACACCAAGCCTTTCAGCTCCAGTCCCCAGGAATTCCCGATTTCATTCCGCTGTGCTGCATTCATTTGGACAGGCATAATGTGTCTTCCCGATACATTTCATTACGGGACGGGCTCTCGCTAAATCAGTCCACCGGACTGATTCTTCACGCTCTGTCCTCACCCACCGTTTTGTTGTGCTCGGTTGCCGTCTGTCTTGAGGACGCTACCTGGCTGAATTCCTGCTCCTCTGTTCCCGCATGCTGGGTTTTCCATCGTCGCCAGGGCAATCTGGCTGTTTGTGCTGCGCAGCACCTGACGGATGTTGCCCAGATGGTCCTTGATATAGAACTCATCCCAGAGCTGCCCTCTTCCACCACTCTCCTGCCCTCTTCATGGACCAGATAGTCCAGGACACCGTTGAGAAACACAGCATCCCCGATATAGTCCTGGGTTTTGGTCAAGGCCCCTGTGGTACTGTATACCTTCTGGGTCAGCTTGGTTCGTGCTAGCAGCATTGTAGCTGCCAGCACGAACCCCAAAATCAACACTTACGGTATCATGCAGAATAGTCTTTTTTTCCTTTCAAATAAGACCCCTTTCATTTTCTTTAACTCCCTATCTATCCTAGGGGCTAGCAAACATGTTAGTACAAGCTCTTCCCCCGTTTTTAATCTCACCACGGCATAATGATAACTTTCTATTGCCAATAAATGGAAGTTACTATTCTTAAAAAGGCTAGGAGGTAAGTAAATGATTACCTTTTCAATCTCATCATTTCTGACATGAGTTTCTTTACGACCTGCCCTCCTGATTAATTTAGCACCCTGCACTTTGTATTCCTCACCTTTATTCTTTAACCAGTATTCAAAATGGAGAATCAAGGCAGGAATAGCATCAACTAAGAACAAAATACCAAAAACCGTAATTGCATCTTGCTCAAACTTCACAAAAACCAAAATCATGAAAAAGAGCATCATAACAATTAACAATGACACCAATGACGAAAAATGAGTAAAGAAGCTTATTTTAAGTAATTTATCTTCCTGGATACCATCCATTCTTTAATGCTTTTTCAAAGTTCCAAATTTGATAACTTATTTCTCTCCCAATGGGAACTAAAAAACTATCGTACACATACTCTGCCCCGATAGAAACACCTCCTACCAAAGCCCCTGCAGCTGCTCCCCAAGGCCCACCAACTGCTGCCCCAGTTCCCACAGAAGCACCTAGACTACCTGTCCGGTAACCAAAGCGACCAATGCTTATTTCACCACTTTTCATTGACTTATAATCAAGATAAACTCCCACGCCCGCTGCAGCATAACCAACTCTGCCTAATGTCTTAGAAGCGACGCCCAGCCCTTGATATGTCCTACTGAAACTCGAAAACGTTCCTATTTTACTTGATAAGGGCAAAGACATTCTATATTCCAACATTCCAGCCTGGGTTAAACCGATAACTCCCGCTGCGTAATCAGCTCCGGTTCCAATATCTTTAAGGGCCCTTAAATTAGCTCTATTCCCAAGCTCAAGAGGGGTATCAGCATTCATTTCCTCACCTTCAAACTTGGATGCTGTAACTGTTACCTCATTAAGAGTTTCACCATCTGCAGTCCACTCTCCTCCACTGAATGCATACTCCCTGTTTCCGTGAGGATTGGCTTTATCCCCTTCTTTCGCTGTGGATGGATCAGGACAATCCGGACATAAGCCTGTCGGGTCATTCCGCAGCACCGGATTGTTCCACGCGTAGGCATATGCGGACAGATTCACTTGATTAGGGTGATCCGTCAACGGGTCAACAACTCCCCATCTCCCAATAGCCGGATTCCCGATTCCGTTTCACTTCATCGGGACAGGCTATAACATCCTTGCTCCATAATCATAGACGTTCAGTTATGGTCCGTCAGGTGTTCCTTCCCGTTGTAGAGGTACTTATTCAAAAGAAGATTTTTTTTTCAGAAGCATTCCAACCAGCCTTACTCATTCTAAATTGCTACATAACTTCTCCGTAAGTAAGCGGGGGACCGTAGGATTTTCCGAAAAGAACTTTATTGGCTTTTTCTTTACCTGAAAGACTAACTTTAACAGTGGAGATTGAGGACGACGACACCGAAAAGCAGTTGTGCCCCCTAGCTCAGCGAAGAAGACTGCGAAATGGTCTTTCCCATCGACAAGGTGTTCACCACCAAAAACTCATAGGCTTCTTCCAGAAAAACGTAGCGGCTCTATAATAAAAAACGCTAAGCTTAGCAGCTTGGCGTTTTATTTTTCTTAGTGACTGCATTTTAGTTTTGGAGGATCATAATAACCTATCCCTTTGTTAGTAATAACCTTTTTATACCTTGACAGGTCTTCTTTACAGAAGTAATAATGCGCTCCTTTTCGGGCATCATCAATAGCAAAATCAGGAATTGTGACCAAACCTCCCTCATCCTTCTGAAGAAGGTTATATTTCTTATAGACTGCAAGGGTCTCTTCTGTTAGGGCATGTTCATCATCCCACCAAAAGAACAATTTCCCTCCTTTTTCAACAAACCGGCTCGGCAACTTTTCCCTCTTGCTACCGGCTTTAGTATCCGATGTTAAAAGCAATCTGCTGTTATTCACGATTATGCTTACAGCCACCAGCCCTTCATAGGGCTCACCGGGAATCCATTTATGGTTTTCATCCAAGACCATTCTCCCCACAATATCATAAAATGATATGGAGAACACGGAATCTTTCCTATATAAGCTACTGGTGTTTGAAAAATCCAGAATGGCGTTTTGGATGGCTTCGTTACGATTTCCCGATTGAGTCATCCCATGTTTAAATGAAGAACATCCCATCAGAAATACCAGGGGCACAAAAACAACAAAGAAGTATAATTTCATCGTTTCCAGCATAGAACTTGTTATCATCGCCTCGGTGAATAACCGGTAGTATAATTAATTTTCAAAGGGTACTTGTCCCCATAATTAACAGGCTTGGTAAGAAGAAAGAACTCCAGGCTTCGGATCATTTGAAGCGCATTGTCCCTACTCCTTAAATCCTGTGCAGAAGGCACTAATCTATCTGAGTTACTGATATCCTGGCCATTGCCTGGATGGGTATGGAAGAAGCCCATTATATCAAGCCCCTGCTTCATGCCCAAAACATGGCCACTCCCTACCGCTTTTTTGTGTTCATTGTTGATATACCTTCCAATGGCGATGTGAGAAGTATTATCAGTCCCATCATTTGAAAAATACGCCCCAGCTATTTCCTTGCCCACATATTCAGACAACCTTAGGGCAAAAGAGTCCACCCCTTGTTCACTCGGTTGCCCCTCGCCTCCAACTTGGATTATATTATCTTGTGTTCTGAAGTTTTGGCCATCCTGCAATATCCTCTGTTCTCTGCCTCCGATTTAAAGTTGTGATCCGTAAGGCTTTCCTTCACGTTGTAGAGGTATTTATTCGACATGCCCTGCAATCCGGCTCCTCGCTAAAATGATCCATTTTGCTTATATGTAGTGTGCTTTTGAAAAATACTAAGATAACTCATAAAAACCTCGTTTTTATGAGTTTTTCAGACAGATTGGCATTGCCTGAGCTGGGAGTTACCCTCGACTACTTGGTGAAGGAAGGGGAACACCACTACATTGAGGACAACGCGCTCAAAAGGCTCTAGCAGCTCGAAAAGCTAGACCCAATAGAAAAAGGCTACCTGTATCCCCTTATGGATGCTTTCTTGGTAAAATACGAAATGGACAGCCTGTTGCTTTAAATCAAAAAAGCCACCCTATAAGGATGGCTACAATCTGTTTTTTTAAGTTATACAAGATTCCTTATAATCCAAAAACTTCGCTTCAAATGCTTGATTCAATATATTTCTTACATCTGCATAATGAATATCTGGCGACACATCTATAGCATAATACGGCTTTCCTTCCATCCCTTCCCATTTACAACCAAGTAGCACTAATTCTTCAAGAACATTTTTCACTTTGCTCTCATCAAAAAATACAACTTGGATTGTTGAATGGCCTGAAGATCTCTCTAAACCATCAAAATAGAGTAAGCCCTCGTCGTTTTCGACTGTAACTATATCGTTATAAGAAACATTGGGTGCATAAAAGGGGATATTATCAATTTGATAAAGCCCGTTCCCCAATGCCTTCGCCCAAACAATCTCCTCGGCTATATTACCTTCTAAATCCTTGTAAACCAATATTATCTTTGATTTCATTAAATCTTAGTTATTGCTTTTTCTAATATTACAGTCTCTGCACAATACTTGACCATTATTGGGTGTTCCACTACCGCCCTTGGATTTTGGAATGACATGGTCAACTTGTCTTTCAGCTCCGGAAGGCGTGACCCCTTTGGTTGATTTTGTGGCAGGTGCCGTATTTGTGCCACAAGTAGTACAAATAACATCTCCACTATTTTTTACCTTATTCACATCTATAACGGCTTCCTTCCCAGCCTTTCTAAAATCTCTCCCTCCTCTTTCTACCTTACTCAATTTTGCTGCTCTCCGCTCAGCTTTTACCGCATCAATAGCATTATTGATGGTTTTCATGTGATTCCCAGCCGTTCCCACCTTCCCTAAGTCTCCAATTAAAGGAATCACACCCATACCACTTAAAATGGCGCTACCGTAGTTTCCCCGTTGAGCCTCTAAAGTCGCTGCTGCCACATCCGCAACTCCTGAAGGATCAAAGATTCCAACGATATCAAGTGCTGCAATTGTGACATCAGTTGCTTGCAAAGAATAATTTCCTCTAAAATCCCCTACCAGCCTCCCCTCATTGACATCCATATCGATCAGGTCAGTAACGATGGTCACGCTGGAATTGTTCTCCCCGTGTATCCGGATATCAAACATCCCATCTGGATCATGGCATCCCGGCTGAAGTCCATTCCCTAGCCGAACAGGTGACATGAGACCGAGTTTCCTGTATACTTGGCCTCAAACCATTCCTGTCCTAAAGATTGGGGGATGCTCACTGTCCAAAAAAAAGTATTTCAGCTCAAAATTCTGCTTTATCTGCTTGAAAAGCACTTCTATGACCCATCTGTTTTTATAAAGCTGGGCGATTGTCAGTGCCTCGTGTCCCATCAGATTACTGATAAACTCCAGTTTTTCACCGCTTTGGGGATCCAGGTAACTCACCAATCTAACCTCGACTGTCCGAGAAACACGGTTCTCGCTGTAAGTCAGCAAGATAATCTGATCTTTCTCAATGTCCGGGGTTTGAGAACAGTCAAACTCCCTGACCATTTCATACCGTGCATTGTCTTTTTTGCGGGTCACAAAATACCTGTTGCTACTGCTCCACTTTTCAAAACAGGAGTAGCGGTTATACCCTTTGTCAAATACGGCGATGCTGTACTGCTCAAGTTGCATCACCTTAAGAAACACATTTTCATTCATTGCCCCTGAACGGATGCAGATGAAATTGGGAACACTTTCTGCCAGATTCATCTGGGTGAATACTTTGGCTCCGCTCTTTTTCTTTCCCTCAAGGGGATTCCGTCCGGCACCCTTCAGCACTGCTTTGAACAGCGTAATGGTCATAGAGTCAAACACTTCCACTTTAGAGAGATCAACCTCCCCGCCGATATCCAGCCAGTTTCCGGTCAGATGTGTTCTGTAATGGGTATGGAGCCGCTAATAGAGCTGCTGGAAAAAGGTGTGACTGCGTTTTCGGTTCGCATCGGAGAGCGTACTTCTTGCAGGCAGTTGCCTGATCCCAAAAGGGATTAGGCTTTTGGCTAAAAAAGAAATATTGGTGCACACTTCCCGTAGGCTGCTGTTGCGGGTCAGCACGGCGTAAAACATGGTGATAAAATGGTCTGTTGACTTAAGCTTTTTCCTGACTTCCGCGCTGGGACACCCAGATTAAAATCTGAATAGGTCTTGTATTACTTTCTGTTCCTGGGTCAGGATCATTGTTTTTCTTAAGAGTTCCTGTTTGGGCGTGAGCACAGTAATCTCATAAATATTCTGGATAATCTCGATCACTTTCTCTGGAGTGAAGTCTGATTTTTTCTCCTTGAGCTGTCTATCGAGTTCTTTGTAGACTTTGTATGCGGTAAAATTCAGACAGATGTGCGCTTCTATCCTCTCTCGTTTAAAATGGAATATCGGTCTGATTTTCAGCTCACTTTTTGCCACCCGAAACGCTTTTTCGATCTGCCAGAGGTGGCGGTAGTTTTGCAATATCTCCTCTACTGTCATGGTAGAGTTGGTCAGGTAGCCTTTGAGCCCATCCCACTTCTGGTCGAGTGTAACTTTTTCGCAATCCACTGCCAGCGTCACTTCACCTTCCATTTTGAGGAATTTGTTGTAGCCCTTATTATTGATACTTGACTTGGTGAGTTTTCCCGAACTGAGAAGTTTTTCGAGCCTTGCCAGGCCTTTTTCCCGGTTATACCGGTCTTTTTTTGCCCGTTCCCCCGAATAGGTAACCACCAGTTTGAGACCGTCTTTTTCGACCAGGTGTCTCTCTGCTTTACCGAAGTCCAGATTGAGCAGCTTGTCTTTGACCTCATTGCTTTCATCCTTTATCCTGGCCCCGAGAATAAACTCATACCCCTTCTCCATGAGTTCAGATACATTACGGTTGGAAAGCAGGCCTGCATCGGCCACTACAGTCAGTTTTTGAAAACCGTACTTGGTTCGGAAGCCTTCCAGGATGGGCAGAAACGTGTCTCCTTCATACTTGTTGCCTTCAAAAATGTCGTAAGCAAGCGGATAGGCGTCTTTGCTGACCAAAAGTCCCAGGACGATCTGCGGGTGCTTGTGTTTACCGTCTTTTGAAAACCCCGCCTTTCTGATCCCATCCTCTCTTCCGGTCTCGAAATATAGGGTGGTCACATCGTAAAAAACCGCATGGATCTCTTTCCCCAAGACCTGGAGTGTATGGGTATAGCTAATGTGCTGGACGCTTTCCTTGTACTTGGAGTGAAGCTTGTCCATAAACCGATAGACCTGGTCCTCTGAGTAGGACTTTTGCTCATAACGGTACAGAAACTCCGTAGTCTTCAGTTTGCTTTTGGGATAGACCAACCGGTACAAAACCAAATCCCTGAACAGCTCATCCTGGATCTGTCCAAAACCAATTTCATCGAAAATCTTCCCCAACACATACTTAATCCCTATCAGTCTGTGTGAGGTGATGGAAGATAAAACCTGCTCAAAAATCTCCCTGTGGTTGGTGAAATCAATCTCTTGGAGTCCGATCATCTCATGGACCTGATCCTTGGCCAGCACCATAAGGCGTTCGATCTCTTGGGGATTCTTGCTGGATCCCACTGTTTTTACCACCTTATACCTGCCTTGGCTTTTGTCAATAATCTGGACACTAACCAATCCGCTTTTATTGGGCTTTTTACGAACAAACATGACCTAAAGTAAAAAAAACAAAGCCTGGGACACCCAAAATCAAAGAATATAAATCATATAAAATTGAATTTCAAATAGTTACAAAAAAATCAGGTAAAAGACCGCGGAAGTCAGGAGCTTTTTATAATACCTGTCAGCGCGTTCCTGTTCAGTGACTTCTTTGAAAATCTCCCTGGGGATCAGCAACAAAAGCTGGGCAATAATGGTATGGCCGGATGAAAAATTATCCTTTCTTTGCTTTATATTGTTATTTCTTGGTCGAAAAAACAATATAATTAAGATGGGATAGCTTTTTTAGCTTCCCATCTTTAATTTTGGACTATTCCTAGAAACAATTGTTTTACCAACTTTGGTTCTCGGACGACAGTAATTATTTATATGGAAAAAGTTTGTCGCTAATTTTAAAGACAAATTCGCTCGCCAAAAGCCAATCAACTTCAGCCCTAACGTCATCAGTAATCTCTTTATACTCTTCTAAAGAGCCAATGTTCTCAATTCTATCAATAAATACAACTTCAAAATCTAATTCGTCTAAACCTAAAGGAATTATCTTGAGAGCATCATTTATGGTTTCAGATTTTACAATAATATTAGCCCAAGCTCCTTTGTAACCTATGCTATCAGGCGAGCCTTCTAAATCTATCAAATCAGTAAACACAAAGCCTTCTTTAGCTTTTAAATTAACAAATGCCAACCAAAAGTTGCTATACTTTTTATACTTCATTATTGATTTGGATTTCTTTTTGATGAACGACTTTCATAATGTACATTGTCTTTTCCTTTCATTTTTTCCCCATCTTTAGTTGAATGATAATGCACTTTTTGCCCCTTATCGCTCGAGTGTTTCACAGGGCTTGTATTTGATTTTGGATTATTCCTTGCCGCATCTTTGGCTTGCTTCAAGTTTGGTTTGCTAACCGTATGTATTTTAGGTTTACCGCTCGGACCTAATTGACTTTTAGGAATCCCCTTTTCTACCGCTTCTTGAAGATTTTTTGCTTTAGCACCATCAATGGCTTTTTCAATAGTCTTAACATGTTTCCCAACTTTTCCAACCTTACCCAAGTCTCCTATTATAGGAACAACACCCAAGCCACTTAAAATCGCACTTCCATAATTACCTTGCTTAGCCTCTAAAGTCGCTGCTGCCACATCCGCAATTCCTGAAGGATCAAAGATTCCAACGATATCAAGTGCTGCAATTGTAACATCAGTTCCATGCAAAGAATAATTTCCTCCAAAATCCCCTACCAGCCTACCCGCATTGACATCTACATCGATCAGGTCCGTCACGACAGTAACACTGGAATTGTTCTCCCCGTGTATCCGGATATCAAACATCCCATCTGGATCTATCCTAAGCAATGGGTTGTTCTGCACAAAGTTGTACGGGGAAACCCATTCCCTTTCACTTGCAAACGGATCCACTACCCCCCATCTCCCTATTGCAGGATCGTACATCCTGGCTCCATAATCATAGAGGTTCAGGTTATGATCAGTGAGACTTTCCTTTCCGTTGTAGAGGTACTTATTCGCCTTGCTCCCATTATAATTATATCCCAGTCCCTTCAGCTCCAGTCCCCAGGGATCGTAGTGCGTTTCCTGAACGATGGCCGGACTCACACTCATCACCATAAAGTTGTCAAACCAAACGTCCTCGGAAGTTTCGTTTACCACAAAGGTCTCCAGATACCCGTCCTGGCCAATATACATCTCTTCTTCCAGAACTTCATGCTGGTTGGCAGCATTTCTTGAGAGGACTTTCTTACCAACCTCATAGCGGTTGCTGTCCCGATCGTATAGCGCATACATCAGGTAAGCTTCCGGGGCTTCTTTCTGCTGCAGGCCCTTGGCCAGGATATCGGCCAGGTTAAACAGTGCCAAGGCATTGGCACCTCCCGCACGGCCTGTGCTGGCCGCCAACTCGTTCAGGTCGGCCAGCAGCTGCTCACCTCCCCCGCTTGCCGCAAAACTCCCTGCATGGGCATGCTGCCTTCTGTCATCCGCATACTTCCCGTGCACCTGCAGCCTCAGACTGTCCCCCGCATAGATCTCCTGCGTCCTGCCAGGGCCTACCACCCGCCCACGGTCCGCGTTCAGCCAGGCCACCTGGTTGCCCCCCGCCGTTTTGTTGTGCTCGGGTGCCGTCTGTCTAGAGGCGGAGACCTGGCTGAATTCCAGTTCCTCCGATTCCGCATGTTGGGTTTCCATGGTGGCCATAAAGGTCTGTGCTGTCGGGCTGCGCAGTACCTGACGGATGTTGCCCAGATGGTCTTTCACATAGAATTCACTGTGCAGCCCATTGGCCTCGGACACTATCCTTCCCTCCTCGTGCACCAGGTAATCCAGGGATCCGTCCACCAGCACCAACTCCCCGATATAGTCCTGGGTCCTGGTCAATGCCCCCGCAGAACTGTACACCTTCTGGGTCAGTTTGTTCCCTTCGGCATCGTAGGCAAACACCATCTTCCCGCCCGTGGAGAAACTGATCTCCTCCGGCAGGTTCAGGTGGTTGAACCTGGTCTCTGAAATCCTCTTGTCCTTGTTCACCCGCTGGTTGCCGTTGGCATCGTAGAGGTAGCTCCCAGATTCCCCCGTGTTAGGCTTGAAGTCCCTGGAGGTGTAGGTGTTCGAATTCCGTCCGTCTGTCACTCCCAGCAGCCTGTTGGAATACATAGTCCCAAAGGTCGTCGCGCTGTCGTATTTATATTCCAGCGCGTCAATGATGTCATAGTTTCCCGCAGCCCTTTCCCCACGGCGGGTCATTGTCCTGATATTGCCGTTGGCATCGTAGGTGATCCCGCTCAGGGAATACCGGGTGTTCTCCCCGCTGACCGATGATGTGAATGCGGCGGCGGTGATCCGGTCCGCATTGTCATAGCTGTAGTTGTAGGTACGGGTACCCGGCGCCTGTCCCCCTGTCCAGGAAATCCGTGAGATGTTCCCGTTGAACCTGTTGGCAGTCGCCCCGGTATTGTAATAGAGTGACTGGGTAAACACACCCGTAAAACCCGTACCCAGTCCGGTCAGCCAGCCCCGGATATTATACGTGCTCGTCTGGTTGGCATTGGAGGCTACCGTAGGGAAGGTCTTGCCTGTCTGCCGTCCCAGGTCGTCATAGGTATATTGTACCAGGGTCTTTACCGTGCCGCTTCCCACCTTGTGCGTGACGGAGGCGAGTTTGCCTGCCACATTGTAGGCAAAAGTCCGCAGGACAGTATAAGTTGATGACAGGGAATTAGTCACCAGGCTGTGGGTCGGCTGGCCTTCAAAGTTATAGGCAGTGGACGACCTCACCGTCCCGCCCAGCTGGTGCTGTGAAAGGGTCTGGATCACCTGCCCTTTCTCATCGTAATAGACCGCCGTGGTGTAGAACTCCCCCGTTTCCAGGTTCTTTACTTTTTTGCCTGTCAGAAGTCCGTGGGTGCGTGTGCTCGCCGAAGCTAAAAATCCGGTTCCGGGATGGGCATAGGAAAAGTCTGGCAGAAACTGGTAGGAATCATAATAGTTCACCGTGAGGATATCCACGTCACTTGTCGGCCATGCCCCGGCTGCACCGGATGTGGCCGTACCAATCCTGCCGGTAAAGGACTGGTTGCCCGTCGCCTTCATGGAGAACCCTGCCTGCAATGTAATCGAGCCGGTGGCCACGTATTCCCTGTAGCCGTCGTACCTGGCTGAGGTGATCGTGCTGCCAGTCCGGATATTGGCGGTGTTGGCATTGACTGCGGCATTGTTGGCTTCCATTCCATCGAGTGTGCCCTGCAGTGTTGCCCGGGTGGAGTTGGTGGTTACCATCCCGGTCATCACCACCCTGCCGAGACCGTCGTACTTGGTATACAGCCATTTCCTTGGCGATTCCGCAAACATCTTGGCGTCCTGGAACCCTACCAGACGGTCCTGGTTGTCGTACAGCATGGACTCCAATCCCTTATCAGGCAAGCGCTTCTCCACCAGTCTTCCCTTCCCGTCATAGGTATAGCGGAAATACTGGGCATTCGCCAGGGTGGCATTCGTGGAAAGATTCCACCCCTTGGCCAGCATGATCTGGGTTGCCAGGGGCGGGATCACCACCCGCAGCTGCCCCAAGTCATCGTATACATAGTAGGTACAGAGCCAGCCTGCATGTCCAGCGGCTGTGGGAGTAGCAGTATCCTGCACTTTCTTCAGCACCACCCTGCCCAGCTTATCGGTATAGGCTATTGTGCGTTTGTTATCTTCATCATCGGTAAGCTCCACCCAGAGGGCGTTGGCCGTATAGGCAGCGGACGAGACCGGCATCCCTGCCGCATTCACCGTAAAAATCCGCACCGCATCGGCTGTGGTATTTGGCCTCCTGGAGAACTTTACCTCCCGGGTACTTCCCAGCCTCCAGGCATTCCCCGGCGCCGCCTGCCTGTTTACCCTATTGAGCGGGGACGGTTCAAAGTCCTTTTCGGAGTATCCATATGTATCCCCATAAATCGGATTGGTGCGCGCGCCGTGGGTGGCCAAGGCATTGGTCCGGAACCTGCCGTCCTGAACACCGGAAGCCTCATAATACGGAAGATATTCTATGGCTTGCCTACCAATTCCATCGTAAACGATAGGCACAATCAGGTCTTTTCCAGTGACTGTTCCCTGCCGATTAACTGTCTGACTGGGCCTTCCCAGACCATCCAGGTAAGTGAACGTCTTATAGGATTGCGAGGGAGTTCCCCCGGTTACAACGGTCTCTACACTGGTCTCAGTACGTGCCTTATAGGACTTGACAAAGTTTTCCGTTGTCTGGCCTGCCACCCCTGCGGAAAGCAAACCGAAGATCAGGGATAGAAATTGGTATTTGAAATTTTTCATGCCCAAAAAGATTAATTGCCGCTGGCGTAGTTATACTCAAAATGTTCAAGGATGCGACCCTGTTCGTCTTTCACAGTTTTAAGTCTATAAAACGGATCATAATCATAAAGAATTACTCTTCCACTAGGATCACTTGACGAAGTAATCCCGGATATAGGCTCATAAGTATAGGTTGTCATTTGGGCGCCTATCGGGTGAAGCCTTAAATCATCTATAAGAATATCAGGTCCCGACAAGTTTACTGTTGTGGTTGTAATTATTTTCTCAACATAAGTCCATACGTTGCTAAGTGTTTCAACCTGCCCGGAAACATTCACAGTGGCAGAAGTTCCGTTGGCACGGGCCCAAAATGCTATTTTATACCGGTTACTTGGACTTGCCGGAATACCAGACAGGGACACAGCACCTAAACCAAGTGAATAGGATTTCCTACCTGACATTTTCGTAATGGTAAGGGGGGTTCCGGAATAGGTCCACCCTCCTTTTTCATTGGTCTCAAAAGAGGTAAAATAAGCCTTGTCACCTTCGCTCAAATTATCTGTTTTTGCCATCATATAATTACCGAAGTTATCCCAGAGCAATGAGCTGAATGTCGCCCCAGAAGTGCTTTTGAATGTTTTTAAACGGCCTTTAATGTCATATTCAGTAAAGGAATACGTGATGTATTCAGGGTTACTACCCCTCTTTTCAAATACAGTTTGTGGCACATAAACATTAGTCAATGGCTTAAAAAACTCTACCCGTGTGGAATTCAGAAATACAGTCCCTTTGGAAGTTTTTGTTTCCAAAACACTGGATGTTATATTCCGTTGTACCATTTCGGCATATACACCGGAGGGGTCCTGATTAGATGCTACCCTATGATGGGGGAAAGTGAAATTTGTCACAAATAACTCACCCAGACTATTTCTATGTGTCTCGGAGGTCTTCATATAATATGAGTTATCGTAAGTATAATCTATGGTTTTTGCATAAGAGTTTGCTCCTGAGAAATCTTCAATGGTTGTTTTTTTAAGTTGTCCACGGCCCGAGACCGGCAAATATACTTTTGATCTAAAATAGGTAACAGACCCTTGGTTTGTCCAGTAATCCCCCATATAGGAAAAACTTGATCCCAGGTAGAGGTATTTTACCGGGGCGAGGGACAGAGACATGAAGTTTTGATATCTGGCAGGGACAGTTGCATAATTGTCTGAAAAAAAATCATATTCATTAATGACCCTTTTCAACAACTGATCCCCTGAACTGTAAACCTCCTGTTTGGTGAGAAGCCCATAATGCCAACTTCTCAGGTTTGGGGGAACAACTGGAAACGCATTTTCTATTATAGCATCCAAGTCAGAAAATGACCGGAACCAGCTAACAGTATATCCTTCATTGCCAGTCCCCTTTATCACTTTTTCCACCACCCGTTGATATGCAACAGGACTTCCGTTGACATATGATATTTCATTGATGGGTGACGTGGATCTTATCACCTGATTGGGTGTTCCGAAAGTGTAGGACGGGGCAGGCAAGCCGCCCGCCACAGGGGTTTCGAAATCATAGAAGACCTCGTAAGAATATATGGGTAAGATCCCTAATGTCCCGGATGAATTGGTACTTCCCTCCAAGGTATAGGAATATTCCTTGGATTGTAGCAGCAAACCATCTTTATCATAGTCAGAAATTTTTTTGGCCCTAAGTCCCCCCACAGCCACATTTGTCCCGATTCTAGGATCTGTAGCCCTGTTGACTTCGAGCTCAAACACCGTATAGCCTTTAGTGGGATACGTAATTTTAGCAATTGAAGCTGCACGGATTTTAGAAGGGTCAGTACTTCTGTTTCCTCCAGGAAGCGAATAGTATCCACCTACTGGATTTGCAAAAGTCTCTGCGGGCATGAGATTGGACGTAGTGTTGTTGTTATAAAACCCCCAATGATCCTGCCTTGCAGAAAGCCTGTTGGGCAATGTTTCACCCACAAAATAATCAACCAGATAACTACCTATTTTCTGTTCATAGGGACCTTGGGTTAGTTCCACAGAGTTTAGCGTGAGCCTGTTCAGGGTATAGTTCTGATTCAGTTTCACCCCTTTTTGTCCCACATGGGAATGAACCTGGATTTTTTGAAGACTGTAATCTCCAGGCAAATCTGTCCTTTGAATTGGATTATAGGTAAGTAAAACATATTCTCCTGTCGGAAAGTCTATTCGTTTTAACCGCTTTCCTGCTATACTCTGATTCAAAGTGGATGCCCTGCTTGGGGCTGCAGCCAGATTGGAGCCTACCGGGGAAACTCCCATCGAAAGACTCGTGGTAACACTGTAATTATAACTGGTCGGATCATATGTAAAAATTATTTTGTCCTGACCGGAAGGATGGACAATCTCAGTTAAATACCAGGAGGAGTTAAATTCTTTTGAAGCCCCATACCCGATACCGTTTGAGGTAGTCTTTTCCGCATCACTGAAAATATATTTGATTCCTTTGTCATCAGTGACGGTAAACCGGGTTATTACAGCTTTTCCAGAAATTTGCTGGACAAGTTTCTCCACTCTCAAATTTTGTTGCGTAAGCATCAAAAAATCATTGTTTTTGCCAAATACAAACCTTCCCGAATTACCGTTAAAATTAAAGCTGAATAGATCAATTTCACTGTCCAGATCACCTGCATATATCTGGTTATACTTTCTGAAGACAGTTGACGAACCTTCATTACCTGCATAGTCATTTGATGGAAGACTCCCACTGTTCCAAAAACCCACACTTGTCGTTTCATCCGGAATTCCTTTCATTACCCGGGTTATAACACCACCTGCCACCAAACTCCATCCCAATCCCGTATTTGATGCCACTTCATCTACTTTGACTCCCCCTGCATGGTAAGAAAGCTCAATTCTGAAATCCAACATCCCCGGATAACTGTATTCATAAACCGGTATTGAAATACTGGGTATTCCTGTTGACAAGCCTATCGGTATGCTCCCATACTTTCCCAATGCCGCCGCGCTTGGTGAGGGTGGAATCATATTGTCTATCCCTGGATTATATCCACTTTGGTTGGTCTGCGCCATAACACTTAGGTTAAATGAAACCAGGAATACCAATCCAAGTGTTGTTCTTGTCCCGTAAAACATCCTCATCAGATACTATTTCTTTAAATATTCAATTTTTTCCATCCTCTTCTCCAGTTCAATGATATACAGCGTCAGCTCCTCCACTTTCTCCAGCAACTTTACGTTCATCTCTGCCAGGTTCACCCCGTTCCCGGCCACGTCCGCCTCAGTGGGGATATTGGGCAGATGGCCGTTTTCGGCGATATAGGCTTCCAGCTCCGACAGGGGCATCAGTTCGTACCCCGGTCTGAACACATAATCCGGCCAGCCGGTGGCAGTGATATTGACTTCCTTGGCCTTAACCGTACCATTTACATGGATTCCACCAGAATTAAACATGGCCTGCACGCCGTCATCGGCATACCCCCGGATCAACCAGCTTGAAGTCGTCCCATTATTCGCATATTGCCTCATATACTGGCCACGGTTATTCGACCGTATTTCGGTATATCCGGATCCATAGCCATTCCAAACCGCAGACCCGTCACTTCCCAGCATATGCACCTGATTTCCGGATGAATTCCTCCACTGGAAATACATGTTTGATTTTTGGATATCGTAGATCAACCGGTCATTTGTCACAAAAATCCTGGCCTCACCTGAATCATTGGAAGTCGCCATCCGGATATACCCGCCCTCGTTTGTAGCTTTTCCCTTGATATCGAGAATAGCGTAATTTGCGAGTGTTAAAGGGGTGTTTGTTCCGATCCCGACATTTCCGGTAGTTGGATTGGTATAAATCTGGGAGAAAGCCAATAAAGGTGTTCCCAGAAGTAAAAACAGTAAACGTATTTTTATTTTCATCTCATAAACGGCTTAAAATATTACCTCTTTTGATTCTGTTTAAGGAGTTCGATTTCTTTTTGCTGTTGCAGCATATACAGCGTCAGCTCCTCCACTTTCTCCAGCAGCTTTACGTTCATCTCTGCCAGATTTACCCCGTTCCCGGCCACGTCCGCCTCGGTGGGGATATTGGGCAGGTGGCCGTTTTCGGCGATATAGGCTTCCAGCTCCGACAGGGGCATCAGCTGATACTCCGGTCTGAACACATAATCCGCCCAGCCGGTGGCGGTGATATTGACTTCCTTCGTCTGAATTGTTCCGTTTACCGAAAGCTTATGAGTTGGATTATTAATGCCGATGCCTACATTGCCATTAAGTTTTACTCTTATCTTTTCACTATATCCGGTTTGAATAGAAAGGTCATGCTGACTTTCCGTGCCAACTATACCTCTGGCTCCCGCCCAATTAAAATGGGAAAACATACCCATTTTAACTGATTCAAGGTTTGTAGATACCAGCAACTTAGCCGAACTGTTTCCATATACTTCCAGCACCTTATTCCAGCTTTGTACATTACTTGGATTTAATGTACCTACCCCTACATTGCCCGAATCCGGAAAATAGTTGGTGGTTTGTCCCATTGCGTTATTTGCCAGAGGAAAGGCAAAAACCAAAAGTGTCAATACACTATATGGCAGGAGGTTATTTTTCATTTTCAAGTTTTTCAAACCGTTCAGAAAAGCGCTCAAGAATTATCTGTTGTGCATTGATTTTATTTTGCTGCCGCAGCATATACAGCGTCAGTTCCTCTACCTTCTCCAAGAGCTTCACGTTCATCTCGGCCAGGTTCACCCCATTTTTGGCCACGTCCGCCTCCGTGGGGATATTGGGCAGATGGCCGTTTTCGGCGATATAGGCCTCCAGCTCCGACAGGGGCATCAGCTGGTACTCCGGTCTGAACACATAATCCGCCCAGCCGGTGGCAGTGATATTCACCTCCCTGGCCCTTATCGTTCCATTCACTGAAAGTTTTTCTGAAGGGGAGACAGTACCGATGCCTGTGTTTCCATTTGGCAGGACATATAAACCTAAACCGCTCAACCAAGGCGTATCTCCATAGGCGATGTAAAACCGTTCTACATTCTCGTTGTTGCCGTAAGTTCCAAGTGCGAGATACCTAGTCATATTGGTATAATAGAAATTCACTCCGCGTGCCCATCCGCCTGAAACCGCGGGGCGCACAAAGCTCAAACCACCTCCATCTATTTTGGGACTCGTGTTTTTAGCAGTAGGATACTCGTTTTGGGCTAAAGCAGGGACGGCTGTGGATAAGAGTAAAATACAAATAGCCAAACCCCAGTAAAACCACTTTTCTTCTCTAATCACCATTTTGATTTCTGTCATAACTATTTGTCTCTATTTCAATCCCTCTGAATTTGGTTTCTTCAGTCTGCTGACTTCTTCCTTCAACTCGTTTAGTTTCTCCTCCTGCCGGATGGCATGGAGCATCAGTTCCTCGATCTTCTCCACCAGCTGCAGGTTAAGCTTCATCAGCTCCACCCCTTCCCTTTCGTAGTATCCCGCCGGCTCCAGTCCCGGTAGGTGTCCGTTTTCCTCGATGAACAGCTTGTTGTCGGACAGTGACCGGAGCCGGTAACCGGGGGCAAACACATAATCCGGCCACACGGCAGCTTCCAGCTTTATCTCCTTGGCACGCACAGTGCCGTTCACCTCCAGCTTATGGGTAGGTACGGTAGTGCCTATCCCCACATTTCCGTTGTTCTGGATGCGCATTTTCTCCCGGATACCGTTGTTGGTATGGAACACAATGTATCCGCTTCCCCGGTTGGCATTGATCATT
>JBMDXP010000045.1:0-8851 GCA_048819475.1 Algoriphagus sp. | reverse complement strand
GGCTCTTCGATATTTCCTGTGGAATGCCTATAAAAGATACTTTATACTATAACCAAATTACAGAACCAATTGAAAACTTTATGTCAACAACCAACAGTACTTTCTCAATTCCAGTTGAAACCTTGGGCTTGCCAGATGTTGAAATTATCAAAGTAGAAATCAATGATTCGGATGAGGTAATTATTACGGTTCAGAGCACCAAAAAGGAAATCCCGTGCCATGTTTGCGGCAAGCCGACAGAGCCGCATGGCAAAGGACAGACAGTACAGTTGCGGCATTTGCCTGTGTTTGGTAAAACCACTTACATTGAAGTTACCCCTCCCCGTGGAATTTGCCCACATTGCGATAAAAGCCCTACCTCTACTCAGCTAGCCTCATGGTATACCCGTAAAAGCCCACAAACTAAGGCATATGAGAAATATATTCTTTTGTCGCTGATCAACAGCACAATCATGGATGTCAGTCTTAAGGAAGGGCTGGGATGCCAAGGTATACAGGCTATACTTGATCGTCAGGTTGCAACTAAAGCTGAATGGAAGGAGATCAAAGAAATTGGCCTGTTAGGGTTGGATGAGATCAGTCTTAAAAAGGGCCGCAAGGATTTCGTCACTATTGTAACCAGTCGCACCGACACAGGGATTAGAATATTGGCAGTTTTAAAAGGGCGGGAGAAAGCCACCGTCAAGGCATTTCTAGGTGAAATTCCCAAGCACCTCCACTCAACCATTGTAGCTGTATGCAGCGATATGTACGATGGCTTTGTCAATGCAGCAAAGGAGGCATTTGCTGGACGGATTTCCGTTATTGTTGATCGTTTTCATGTCGCCCAGCTTTATCGCAAATCTTTGGTGTCCTTTCGCAAAAAAGAGTTAAAGCGACTCCGAAAAACCCTGTCAGAGCATGAATATAGGGAGCTTAAGCCTGCTATTGCGCTTTTGTGTGGACATAAAGAATTCTTTACTGAAGAAGAAGAGAAAATCGTTGAGCCCTTATTTCATCAAGCCCCTCTGTTGAAAGTGGCTTATACGCTTTGCAGTAAACTTACACAAATTTTCAATAGCCACCTTCCTCCGGATCAGGCTATTGCGCTCATCGACGCCTGGATGCAAGAGGTAGAAACCAGCGACGTGAACTGCTACAACACTTTTATCAAGACATTGAAAAAATATAAACCGGAAATTGTGAACTATTTTATAAACAGACATAACAGTGGTTTCGTTGAAGGGGTAAACAATAAAATCAAGGTGCTCAAACGACGCTGCTATGGCATAACCAACCTGAAGCATTTCTTTCAAAGAGTGTTTCTTGATTTTTCAGGTTATGTATTTTTCGGCAGAAATTCAGGGGAATGTTTTTCTTAATTCCACAGGAAATATCGAAGAGCCTGAAGGCTTCGCCATGGCAGAGGATTTTAGCCTTGCGGTTGGAGTATTCGTAATCGCCGAGGAACTGGGCGATGTAATAGCGGCAGATGAGATCATAAAGCTTTTGTTCATTGGCGCTCATGGCGCTGATGTTTACGCTTTTGTTGAGGGTAGGGATGATGCCGTGGTGGGCGGTGACTTTGTTGTCGTTCCAGATGGGGGATTTGAAGTTGGGGTCTGCTTTTTGGATAAGCGTTGCCCATTCTGGGTTGAGGGTTTGGAGGGCAGTTAGAATCTGGGTGCTCTCCTGAAACTGGGATTCGGGGAGATAGCCGGTGTCGGTACGGGGGTAAGTGGTGGCTTTGTGGGTTTCGTAGAGGGATTGGGCGATGGCTAGGGTTTCCTTGGCTGAAAAGCCGAATTTGCTGGAGGCTATTTTTTGTAGGCTGGAAAGGGAAAAACAGACAGGGGCGCTGGTTTTTTTGGGGGTTTGGGTGAATTCCAGCACTTCGCCTGTTTTGTCGCCTGCCTTGATTTTTTCGATCAGGGCATCCATGGCGGGTTTGTTGATGAGGCGGTCTTCTGAGTCGTTCAGGTGTTCTGCTGGTTTCCAGATTGCCCAGAAGGAAGTTGTGGCTTTGAACTGGGCTTTGAGAACGTAATAATTTTTGGGTTGGAAGTGCTCGATTTCGCGGTCGCGCATCACGACGAGGTTTAGGGTGGGGGTTTGGACTCGGCCGAGGGAGAGGGAGCCTGTGCCTCTTTGAAACAGGCAGGTAGCGGCCATGGTGCTGTTCATGCCGACTAGCCAGTCGGCGCGTTGGCGGCCTAAGCCTGCGAGGTAGAGGGGGTAGGTGGAATCGCCTGGGCGGATGTCTTTTAGCGCTTTGATGATGGAGGTGTCGTCCAGGGCAGAGAGCCAGAGGCGGCTTACCTTGCCGGTGTAATGGAAGAATTCGAGTACTTCCCTGCCGATGACGTCACCCTCACGGTCAGCGTCAGTTGCGATGACGACTTCGGTGGCCTGTTTTAAAAAGCCCTGGATGGCGTAAAGCTGCTTGCGGGTTCTGTCTACGGGTTTGAGTTTCCATTCGGTGGGGATGACGGGGAGTACGGCCATGCGCCAGGGTTTTAAATCAGCGCAGTAGGTTTCGGGGGGTTCCTGTTCGAGGAGGTGACCCAGGCACCATGTTACCTTGATACCAGGGCCAGAGAGGCAGGTGTCTTCTTTTTGGGTGGCGCCTGTGTGTTTGGCGATGTCGCGTGCCTGGGCGGGTTTTTCGCAGATGAAGAGTTTCATTTGGGGTGGTCTCCTTTTGGGTGCTTACATTTTTTTGAGTTTTTTAAGAATGATGTTTCGTCTTTTAGCGGTGAATCTTGGGAGGGCTTCAATATGTAACGCGCTAAACAATAAGGCAGGCTTAACGATACCAAGACTTTTTCGAGCTTCCTGATACGCTGCATCATTATCCAGATATTCAAGAATTGTGGTTGTTTTGCCTGTGTCTTTGCCTAGGGCAAATATAAGCCTTAATATTCCCAGTATCCGTTTTGAATTTTGATCTACAGCCTTAAAATAGCGATAGCGACCTTCTTGAAATAAATTTAGATTGTTTGTTGTCCATAGAAGACAGCTTAGTTCATCAAAAAGTTCGATGAGGTTTACAAGTTCTCCCGCGATAGGATTGTCTATTCGCAACTCATATGCTGCACGAACTCGGTTGATAAGCTGATCCCCTTCTTTTTGGTATTTTTTAAGCACTTTGTTAAAATCATGGATAAGCTTTTCCATGGTGCTGCGTGCTTTAGACATTTCTCCGCAAATCTTTATCAATGCGATATAAGGATAAAGATATTCTTTGCCTGCAAGATGATATAACCTACTGAGTTGAATAAGGGCTGCGACAATATAAATGCTGCCACCTTTCATTTTTTTATTCATGAGGTATCGAGCTTCTGATGATTTGATTTCAAATTTTTTAATAATTTCCATTTTCAGATCTCCTCTTCAATATCCTGCGGGTTGTATTCATCCAAAGTGAGTGTTAAACCTGATAAACGATAGACTTCGATTTTGTCTTGGGGTGTAGATAGTTTGAATACACTGCCTTGCTGTTTAAGGAGTAAGGTTTGGCAATGCGACAGTTGCTTTTGATAGAAGCGAGTGAATTCTTTTAAGGAAGGCAAATCAACAAACACATCTGTGCCGAATTTGAACTTTGAAGAAAAAACTCCTTTTTCATTCAGTTTGAAATAGCCGATATCAAGCTTTTTCTGCACCCATGCTCTAAATTCAGTGATTATTGGATCTTCGGGCGGTAGGGGCGGAGCGGGTGAAATGGTAGCTTGATTCGGGTTTTGAGTGACATTTGTGGGAGCGCACGGGGTGCAGAATGAAATGAGGGTCGATGAGCTGGGGGCGACGGGTGCGGCGGGTTGTGGCGTTGGGTTGGGTGCACAGGGGGTGCAGTTTGATCCTGTGAATGAGATGATGCCTGATGAGCAGGGGGTTATGGGGGCGCTGGCTGGAGTGGCTGTCGGGTTGGGGAATATTTGGGTTGGGGGTGCGGCGTTTGGTTTGTTTTCAGTGTCGCCTATGCCAGCCTGGATGAATGGGAGGATGTCGGCGTTTAGTTTAAGCTGGGTTAAGTCGCCTGTGACGAGGTGATGGAATTCATAGATCCGCCAATACTGGGAGCCAAGTATTTCGTAGATTTTGTAGGGGAAGTGTTTGAAGAGAATATAGGGATCTTCCAGAAAAGCACCCATGATTGCTTTCTGATTGCAAAAGGCTTCGTGTACGCCTTTGTAAAGGACACGAAAAAAGACAAAGAGGGTGACGGCTGTGTTGCGAAAGCGTTCGGGTTCGATGGGGTAGAGATTGGGCAAGGCCTGTAATCTTTTCAGGGCGTTGTAGAGGGCTTCGAGTTTGATGTCAAAGAGGGTTTGGTTGGGAGCGACTGTGACTGTGCGAAGGCCGTCGTTGAGGGCTTTGAGGAATTTTAGCAGGACGCTATGGAACAGATCAGTCTGGCTGGAGTCGATAGCGCTGATCAGGCGAGAATATTCGTGTTTGCTTAAGAAGGCTGGGGCATTGTTTAGATTCATAGGTTTACCTCACTCATGATTGCTGCAAATGTTTTAGGGGCGTTTCCATCGTTTTTAGGCAGAGGGATACGGACTTTGTAGAGTTCACCTCCATTGGTTCGGATAAAAGCCTGACCTTTGGGAAGACTGACAAGATCGTTTTCGTTGATGGTTTTTTGGGTACTTTCGGAAATTGTATCGGTGTTGGAGGTGTTAAACAGTTCCCCATCGGCGCTTTCTGCCTTGTCATTGCTCATGGTGGAGGGCGTGATTGTCCATACGCGTACTTCTTCTACCGCGTCGGTCATGACCTTTGCGGTTTCATCGTTGTCGACACGTAGCATCACCTTGGTGCCAAAGTTACCCATAATCATTTCGGGTTTGTCGTGGTTGGAGCCGAAGGCGGTGCCAATGTCGTTTTTAGTCTGGGTGTAGGCAGTAACTGCTACTCCTGCGCCGCCTGCCTTGTTGAGAAGGGTGACGAATTCTTCGCGTACAATTTCAGCGAATTCATCTGCGTGAAGTTTTAAGCTGTATTTCTGGTCTCCGCCTTCTTTGTACATGCGACCGGCAAGAGAGACGAGATCCGCAATAAAAGCCTGGCCGACTGCTTCAGACATGGCTTTGTTGACCATGGAATCAAGACCGAGGTACAGCACCTTGCGACGTTTAATAACTTCTTCCAGTTTGACAACGGGAAGACCGAAGTTGTATTCCCATGAAAATACGCTGCCTGCGGAAGTCTTGTTAATTTTGTCAAAGACAGGGCCGAGGGAGGCGGTGATTTTGCCGTAGTATTCGTCGGCTACATTCGATGCCTGGTGAAGGTCGGTGATGATACTGTGGAGGACTGAAGTATTGCCTTCGTTAGAGGCGTTTTCGATGTAGCGTTTGAGGTAAGTGTTAATGGCTGTGGTGCGATCTGGAATTTTTGTGTTGCCTTTGTCGTCGACCTTGCTCAATTCGAGGATGATTTCTTCAATGCTTTTGAGGTAATCGGGGTCATTTTTGGGGAGGACGCGGTCGCAGTAGGTTAAGAGGGTCTGTTTTGGGCGGGCGACATAGAAAGATAAGGTTTTGTATGAAATGTTCTCGCCCATTTCCTGAATGCACTGGGTGGTGATGTTGAGAAACTTCCAGGCGAAGTCCTGGAATTGCTTGCCTTCCCCGGAGGCGTTGATTGCGCCTGCTACGCGGCTTGCGACTTCAGAGATATTTGAGAATGACGCCAGGGGGTTGTATTTGGCTGAGATGTCGGGAAATCCTGGGTGAAGAATAACGAGATCGTCCAGGCGCCCTGCGGCGACGCAGGCACAGTAGATGTCCTGGAGTATTTCCAGATCTCCTTTCGGGTCGAGAATGATTACGGCCTCATGATTGCGGATATCCTGATTAACAAGAATCGACATAAGGCGGGTTTTGCCTACACGCGTCATGCCGAAGACAAGCATGTGGCCATTGCGGGCGTTCTGGTTGAGGAATACATCGGTTTCATACAGTGCGCCTACGCCGTGAAGCCAGGGTTTACCGCCTACATTCAGTGTTGAGCCTGGGCGAAATCGGCCTGGCTTTAAGTATGCTGCGTTTTCGGTGAGAGATAAAAGGTTTAGGCGGTGACGATGGATGTGTTCCCATTTGAAGCCTCTGCCGAGGAAGAGTTTTTCGGTGGATAAGGGGACTTCTTTTGTGCTCATGCTGAAGGGTTTGAGCTGTAAGAGGCTGCGTTGGAAACGGATGATCTGCATGCCCTGGATGAACCGGATGTAGGCGAGGCTGAAGCAGAAGAGGCTGAGGAGAAAGCCTGCTGTGAGATTGATGAGCAAGCCTTCGTGGGCGATAAGCACCAAGAGGCCTGTTGCGGTGGCGAAGGCGGCTACGAGAAATTCGTAGGGGTCGCGCAGGAGGTTTTCTACTGGGTTTTTTGGGCGGAACAGGTCAAGCAGGAATTTGTTCATGGGAGGTGTCCTGCGATGAAGATGACGAAGAGGCCGGCCATGAAGACGTGGATGAAGGTGAAGACGGCTTTGCGGGTTTCCTTTGGAGCTTCCTGTGCACGGCAGAGGGAATCTGCCCAGTAGACTAAAATGAGGTAAATTGCTATTAAGATAAGGATGTGTAAAAATATAAAAAGGTACGCAAATGACTTGATGCTGGTGTCCATTCGGGTCAGGAACGAGGAGTGGGAGGCCAATATGTCGCCTCCAAATCCGGTTAACAGGATCGGTATGAAGCTGAATCCTAATGCAAATAACAGGGAGTATTTATGTTTAAAAAGAAGCGGGATAAAGCCACGTTTGACGGGTTTGTGGGTCGAGGTGGGGAGGTTTTCGGTCATGACAGGACTCCTGGGATGATGGGAAGGCTAAGTTCGTTTTTTATGTTTTTGAATATTTTTAAGTTGTTTCGGTTTAAGGGGTTTAGGATGTTTGGTTTTCCTTTTAACCTGATTGCGATGGTTCTTTTGTATAGGGTTTTGAGGGACTTAAAATCTGGGCAACAGAATGTGAAACCTAAACAGACAGGACAGACAGCGTTAAGGGATGTGACCAGGCGATGAGTCTGTAAATATAGATATGGTTTATTTAATGGAGGGGTTGGGAAATGTTTAGAAATCGTAGGGCTAAAAATAGCATGCCGCTTCCTCCTGGCTATGTTCAGGTTCATATGGGTCATTATCGTGTTCCTAAAAAATTGACCAAAATTGATGTTTTAATAATCACACTTACAACTACGTACCATGTTTTGCGAATATCGCTTAAAACTGCTTTGATAATTATTGCTATTATTTGTACTATTTGTACTATTTTTTCAGATGATAGACGGGGAAGATATACTGCAAGTAGTGCGCGCGGAATGAGGGGCTTAACTTCTGAGGATTTTATAGATGATGGTGAGTACAATGCGTATAAAAACCCATGGAAAATACTATAATAAATTTTCATAATTAAATCCTATAAAAATTTAGTAGCGGTTGACACTACTGTGCTTGCTATTTTCTGGGTTACTCCTGCTGATTTCCCAGTCATGTTAGACCCACTTACAAGCGATTGAACGCCTGCGCCTGCAGTTACACCACACCAACTCATTACCAATAAATAGACAAAAGGTGCGAACTGATAGAGTGTAGTAAATATGTTGTATAAATAAACATATTGTGAGGTCAGACTATATAAACCATTGCCCGTGCCTGTGCCACCATAAATACTCATTTCAAGGTAATGAATCAGGTGTTCAAGAAGAGGGATCATGATCACTGAGCCTATCAAAAAGAAGTATGTAAAAATTACACCCATTCTTAAATTTCCAGCCAGCATCAATAATGGGCCGACGCTGATTAGAATAGTCAGTACAATGGCTTGCATTATTTCGACTTCGTGCTGGATTTCTACACGCTGGAGGGAAGAAGACATAGCGGCATGCCAAGTCTGGCCTGCATCGGCTAATTCGCTCTCTATTCCATGCTCTACGCCAACCCAGCCGTAAGTATCGCTGTCATCGTTGCTGAGATCCAGGCCGTCATCTTCAACATAGTTGCTAAAGTCGTTGTTGCCAAAGGCTGATTGAGACCCTTTGTCGTAAAGGAGCGAATAGGTGATGGCGTCATCGCTGGTTACGGATGCGCCTACGTTTGAGCCGCCTGATGAGAGTTTTTGCAGCCAGTTGCTTACTTCGCTAGTGATGCTGGTATTGCCGAGGTGGGGGTTACTTGGTTGTTGCTGGGATACGGCGTTGACCAGTTGGGATTCCAGGCCGTATTGGGGGTCGCTCCACCATTGCTGACAGGTGGGAAAGCCCCATTGGGGAGTGGGGATGTTGGATTGCTGGCTGTTGTACTGCTGGTATTGGTAGGGGAAGCTGCTGTAGGGGAAGCCAGGGACGGGGGATGAGGGATACATTTTGCTGTAGTAGAGGGATTGGTAGACGTGGGAACCTACCCAGCCCAAGTCGGTGTTGCCGCCGTATTGGTTGGCAATGCTTTGGTAGGTCGAGGGGTCGGGGTTCTGGTTGTTGAATTGGGCTGCTGCTTTTGAATAGCATTCGTTCTGAAAGCGGCCTACGCTTTGGGCGAGGGCGGGAGAAAGCTGGGTGGTGTCGATGGTGCCCTGGATGGCGCTCACGTCAGTTTGGCAGGGTAAGCCTGCGATGGCGGCGTTGGTGATGCCTGAAAAAGCTTCCATGAAGAGGGCCATGAGGGGTGGGACTGCGATGGCGGGGAAGCTTTGATCGCCGAGGACGGTGTCGTAGGTGGTGCCGGTGTTGCCATAGGTGGAGGTCACGGCGCCGACTGAGCAGGCGGGGGTGTAGGTGATGCTGTCGACGCTGGCTCTTCGATATTTCCTGTGGAATGCCTATAAAAGATACTTTATACTATAACCAAATTACAGAACCAATTGAAAACT
>JBMDXP010000044.1:0-184349 GCA_048819475.1 Algoriphagus sp. | reverse complement strand
GGGCTGGTCAGACTTTTTCCTGCCCAGACCCTGTAGAGGGATCCTCCCGCCTATAGCTTTTACCTACACCTCCTGCCTGATTTCTCTTTTGATGCGCTCCCGGTGCTTGAGCCCCCACTCCGCCAGGGTCTGTGTCACCGCCTTTAAAGAGGTGCCATATTCGGTGATCCTGTAGGCTACGGAAACCGGAGACGTGTCCAACACATTGCGTTCGATCAATCCGTTGATTTCCAACTCCTTCAGCTCCCTGCTCAGCATCTTACCTGAAATACCATGCACTTCTCTCAACAGCTCCGAATAGCGCATGGGATGAAAGCATAAGCAGGCGATAATGGCTACTTTCCATTTCCCGCTTAGGATTTCCATGGTGTCATTGATCGCCAATATCGTGAGGCTGCATTCTTTTAAACCGCTCTGTGCTTGTTTCATGTCCGTTACCTGGTTACCTCAATGTTACTGTTACTTTTTGTCACTTAGTGGCAAAAGTAACTGATTTAGCGCTAGTTTTGAGCCGGAACACGAATTTACACCCATGGAATTAATCAATCATTTAAAATGGCGCTACGCCACCAAGAAGTTCACTTCCGAAAAGGTACCTGAACATAAAGTAAATCAAATCGTAGAAGCCATCAATCTCACCGCTTCTTCCTGCGGTCTGCAGCCCTATCGTATCCTTGTGATCAGCGATCCTGAAGTGAGGGCAAAGCTGGCAGAGGGTTCGTTTAACAAACAGATCACGGACTCTTCCCACTTGATGGTATTTGCAGCGTTCAACACGGTCACCACAGCCTATATCGAGGAATACGTACAGATGTCTGAGAGGCAGCGAAACTTACCAGAAGGTGCCCTCAACGATTTTAAAAATGCCCTGGTCAGCAATTTTGAGTCCACTACCCCGGAAGCGGATGCGGTCTGGTCCAGTAAGCAGGCGTACATAGGCTTAGGCACGGCACTGGTGGCCGCCGCCGAATTGCAAGTCGATGCTACCCCTATGGAAGGTTTTGATCCAGCCAGATTTGATGAGGTCTTGGGCCTGTCAGAGCAAGGGCTTCATCCCGCTGTGATTCTTTCGCTGGGTTACCGCGATGCCGAAAATGACTTCTTGGCCGGCATGGATAAGGTGCGGTTACCCATCGGGGAGTTTTCAACTTATATAGGATAGACAAAACGATGGAAAGACAGGCTGTGGGGGTTATTATGACCCGCTGAAGGTTAACCGTTGATTATCAATGGTTAAACGGATGTAACGATTACTTTATGGCCCTGATCACCGTGGTTGGTGGGGACATCAACCACGGCCAACCACGGTAGTGAACACGAAAACGGAATTAAATTAACTTTCTTTTCAGCTGGCTGTAGCGAATTAACTTAAGGTTACGTTGTAAATTTAATTGTTTCCTCCAATTCTAACTAAAATTTCAACGCCATGAAAAACCCAGTCTTAGTTTTAGTGTTTGCTTTTTTTGTGATATCATTTTCATCCTGTGAAAAGGAGCCGGACCCGATTTTCCAACCGCTTATTGGGCAATTTGAAAACTCATCTACCCAGGAATCAAATGAAGAGTATGTAATCCGTTACATTTTTTCAGCAAATGGAGTTTTAGAGATAGATGTATTTGTAAAAAATTCTGAAACAGGGAGTTTAAAACACTATGTATCCTATGCAAAAGGCAATTACCGTGCAACAGAATCAACAATAACTGTGGATGGATATGAATTCTACCACCACCCCTACTTCAGTACTGAACGAGTTATCAACAAAGAAGACCTCCAGCAAGGGGTTGTTGGAAGCTCCACCTTCGAAATCAATTATGAATTGCGAAATTCAGGCAATGAGCTGTTCATCCCGGGAAGTTTGACTGGTGGCGATATGATAATGCCAGATCTTTCTTTCACCAGGATTTAATCGGAATCTGCTGAAGCAGCTCAACTATCAGGGTGTTAGTGGGTTGGTTACAGAAGAAAAGAAAAAATAGGGCTAAAAATAACACTACACTACGACAAAGCCCATTCTGTAAGCTGGCACAAGCATAAACCCTTCTGCTTTTCGGCGGAGTGAGGTTTTGGGAGGACGGGCACTAAACAGCTGTCCTGGCTAACACCGGAATCAAGAATCCAGTCGGTGGATAACGCGATCCCTGCAGAAGGTTCGGCCCTCTGAACTAGTTGGATAAGCATTACAACCATACTTTACCAGTATATTGAGCCTACGGAATTATGACGGTCCCATCAATTCCCTCCTGCTTCAGTTGTAGGTTGGCACCCATCGGCTAATGGCTTTAGCCAAAATCATATACGCTGGGATTTAGCAGATCAATATTTGTCAGAAGGATTTGGCTAAAGCCCGACTGAAGCCGCGTCCCTGGTGTGGGATTATGCGAAAGATTAAGCCTCTTGCAATGGCACGGTAGCCCCGGGATCAATCAGGCCGATCAGCTATCCTTCTTTGGCAAATAACCACCCTCTGCTCCATTTCCATTTCCATTCCCATCCTTTCTCTTCCAACAGCAGCGGATGGTAAGCCATGGATGCCTTTGCGGTTGGAGCATTGAAAAAACGTTGATCATCTGTCAGCACTGCTATCAGATTCCCTTCCGGATCTGTCCTAATCAAATCCATCACCGCAGAAGGGACTGCTTTAGCCACTTCCGGTTCAGCTTTCAACAGGCTGGTTTTCAGACTCCAGTCCATCTCATAGCCTTTTGCTTCCACTTCAGGGACAGGTATATCCGCCCGGATGCTCTGCGCTCTGGCAAAACCCAAAAACCTGCTCAGCAAGGCCAACCCGGGATTCTGCGACTGCCCCAGGCGGAAATCCTCCGGAGACACACTGCTTATCACGTGCAGCTTTCTGCGTGCCCTGGTAATCGCGACATTCAGCCGGTTTTCCGCACCTGCCTTTCCCAGCAACCCAAAGTTGGTCACCAGCTTCCCCTCGCTGTTGCCTGCATAACCCAATGACAGCACGACCTGGTCAAATTCATCCCCTTGCACATTTTCTATATTCCTCACTTTTGCCACCCCATCGCGGATTCCTGCATCCCAGAGTTTCTTTCGGATCAGCTCCATCTGGAAATAATTTCCCGTCACGATCCCGACCGTGTCATCCGGAGATTCTCCGTGGATCATTTTCACCCTTTCTATAACCGCATCGGCCTCGGGCTTATTCATTTGGTTTTCCCACACA
This sequence comes from Algoriphagus sp., assembly GCA_048819475.1. Lineage (GTDB taxonomy): Bacteria > Bacteroidota > Bacteroidia > Cytophagales > Cyclobacteriaceae > Algoriphagus. The sequence goes on along the minus strand of JBMDXP010000044.1, from coordinate 181,162 downwards.
CCGTCTATTCTTTGCCACGAAAATGGACAGCTCCCGGATTTCACCGTCCTGTAGTCAGGCAATGTCTCCAGTTGGTTTTCATAAAAATTGGTATTTGAAAAATAAATCAACCCCGGATCTGCGGACCGGTAGTGTCCTTTGAGACGGAAACGCTCAAAAAAACAGCCGGCTAGCTCCAGCAAAGATTCTGCTTCGTAAGCAGGTCCTTCTTCTCCGGAATCCCATTTTACCTGATAAAAATCCACCGGCCTCAACTGCTTGGAATCGCCTGCCACCACCACCTGCCTGCCACGGAGCATTGCCGGCAAACCCCGCTCCACGGGACATTGGGAAGCCTCGTCAAACACCACCAGATCAAAAGACTGGCTGAGCGGAAACAAAGCGGAAACCGTCTCCGGTGAAGCTAACCAGCAAGGCAGAAGCCTGAACACTTCCTCTCCAAACTCCTCCATCAGTCTGCGGATAGGCCAGCGCTGACGCTTTTTGGAAACCTGATGAAGCAGTTCCCGGTAGGTCAGCCTGTTTCCGAGCCGGTTAAACTCCAACCGGTCTCCCGCCTGCTCCCTTAACCGCATCAACGCCATAAACCTGGCAATCCTGCGCTTGCCGGAAATGGCTTCCTTCAGTTCCTTCATCTCCTGGTCCAGCTTCACACTTCCTGCATCCAACAATACGGGACGCTCCTTTTCCAGTCTGTCAATCCAAGCCCTATACCAGCCGTTCTTGAAAACCCCAAGCTGCTCCTCCACCGAAAGACCTCCAAAATCCCGCTCCAGTCTGTCTGCCAGTCCCTTCCTGACGGGCTCCCAATGTAGAATAAACCGGTCAAATGCCACCAAATCGGAAAACGTCTGGTAAAGGTTCCCATCACGAATCGCGGCTAGCCCGGCATCGCCGGAAAGGACAGCATAAATCTGTGCCTCACTTAGGTAGGATTTCCAGAAAACTGATCTTTCCCCGAAACCGCTGACCAGCTCTTTAAGCGAATCCAGTTGGGCTTTGAACTCGCCATACTCCATGTACTGCCATTCCGGAATGGTAATCAGCGCGGATTCACGCGTCCAAAGAGCCACCCAGTCCAGCGTCTGACCAAGGTGCGATTCCATTTGGTCAAGACTGGAAAGACCGATGGCAATCTCCTCAAACCGCGGAAGGGCCTCCAGCTCTCTATTCAAACCCAACATAAGTCCGGCTTCGGTCTGTATGTCCCGCACTGCCTCACGGGTCAAAGCCAGCTTGTTGGCTTCCAATACCCTGAAAAAAATCGGAAAGCGGGATTTTCTCCATGCTGCCCAGACCCTTCCATACCAGGACACGCACAGGGGGGATAGGATTTCCAATTCGTCAAGAAGCAATTCCAGCTCTTCAGCCTGATAAGGAAGGGTCAAAACCACGGAGAAAATTGATTGGGAAGCACTTCTGACCCACTTCAAAACCGCTCCTGCCTTTTCCAACTCTTCTGGATTTTGGGCTAGTCTCAGCGCAAAACCAGGCTGGGAAAGGGACGTCAGTCCGGTGTAGACAGCCGATAAAGCCCTTGACATCCCAGCTGACTTCAAGCTACGGCCCAGTATCTCCAAAAAAGGGAGATCAGGGTATGCCTTCGAAACGTGGGCTCTGTAATCCCCAATCTCATTCAGGCTCTGCTCTATCCGCTGAAATGCGGTGGACTCCAAGTGGGCAAAAGAGAGTCTATCCGACCAGAAGCTGTCTTTGAATTTTCTACTGTAGGAAGAATATACCCGGAATTCCCGATCAAAGGCAAGCGCTTCTTCGTACTGCAGCTTAACCAACCCTTCTGCCCAGTCTAACCCTGGCTTGCTCAGGTCTGCCCTGAGATACATAGCTTTCACCGGAATCCCCGCCGGAGCCGGGTCAAAAAGCCCTCTCCTCAATTGCTCAAACCGGTCAGACAGCCGGGCAATTGTGCGGGAAAACCGTGAGATGGAGCGCTCCAGCTCCATGGAGTCTATTCCCCTGTTTTGCTCAGTGTAAGTATCTATCGCTTCGATTTGCTTTCGGATTTTCTCAAAAATCAAATGGTGATCCGCCCTGAAATCGTGGACCAACCCCAGAAAATCCCCAAATCCAATTTGTTCCAACCGTCCGAAAACAACATCCAATGCTGCGCGTTTTTGGGAAACCACCAATACCTTCTTCCCTCTGGCAATGTAGTCGGAGACCAGGTTGGAAATCAGCTGGGACTTACCGGTACCCGGAGGTCCCTCTATCACCAGACTTTTGCCCATTCGGACTTGGAAAAGTACCTCTTCCTGTGAGGCATCCAAGGGAAATACCGGAAACAGTTGCTCCTCCCGCGGGGGAATGAGGGGCCCGGCATCCGCAAAATGATCCTCGAATATTTCTTCCAAAGACCTACCATCCGATTTGGCTTTCAACTCTTCATATTCCCGGAACAGAAAACTGCCCTTCTGGGCGAACTGCCCCAGTACCGCATAGGATTTCAGGACAACTCTGCCATCCTGAAAATTAGCACTATCCACACTGATCTGGGAAAAAGGAAAGGCGGTCAGCCGATCTTCAAAGAAAGAAGACGTAAGCTGAAGGGAGAAACTCTCCTGTAGTGTTTTGCAAAGCTGGGTACGGAACCCCGTAGGATCCGTGGAAAAATCCTGAAGTTCAGTATCAAGTCTGTCCATATCCAACTCTACACCATAGGCATGCCTGTAAGCCAACATCAAAGCGGGGTTCCACTGCCAGGAATCTTCCTGTAAAATCGACCAACCCGACTTCTCCTTGACAAGAGATACCGAAAGCAGCAGTAAAGGTGCCCGTACTACCTGCCCGTTAAGCAACTTCCCTTCCACATATGGCCACGCCAGGTAGAGTGAATTATCCCCTGTCTCCTCCCGTATAAGCTGATCCCTGAATGCGATGCGTGCCAGCTCATTGGACAACCTGTTCACTGCTGACAGACGTGGGTCTGATTCCGGGATGAGCGGAAGTTTTTTCTTGCCTTGAATCGCTTTACGGATAAGCTCAAAAGCAGGTTCACCGGTTAAAAAATCAAAGGACGTGAGATCCACCATCCCAAACCCCGCCGTCCTGGACAGATACAATGACCTGTTTTTGGAAGACAGATCCGTGAGCCGATCCAGATAGGTTTGAAAAATGGATCCAGCCATTTAAGTAAAAGGAGAATCCTTTTCCTTAGCCATCTGTGAATAAACCAGGCCATCCATGATTCCAGGTATCCACTTATTGAGAAAAACCGCCAGTTTTCCCTGTCCGGTAAGAACCAAATCCCTTTTCCGCTTCAGTGTGGCTTTCAGGATCGCTTCAGCCACCTCTTCTGCCGTCATCATCTTGGACTCATCCCTCGGAGACTCTCCCTGTGAGGTACCATTTGCCGTAAGGGCTGCATTACGGATGTTGGATGCTGTAAAACCCGGGCAAGCTACCATGACATGGACTCCCCTCTTCATCACCTCTGTCCTCAGGGACTCAAAGAAGCCGTTCATGGCATACTTGCTCGCCGTGTAGGCCGTTCTGGCAGGAGTTCCTCTATATCCATTGATGGAAGAAATCCCGATAATCGAGCCTTTCGACTCCAGAATAGCAGAAAGGCAATATTTAGTAGCGTAGACTGTCCCCCAGAAATTGGTGTCCATCACTTTTCGGAACACGTCCAGTTCCAGGTCCTGAAAAAGCGCCCGCATGGAGATACCTGCATTGTTGATCAGGATATCTATCCTCCCATATTTCTTCAATACTTCTTCGGCCAGCAGCCTGTTATCCTGTTCAGAGGCCGCATCCACCAAAACTGCCAGCACTTCTAGCTGTGCGTCTTCCAGCTTGGCTTTGGTGATGTCCAACTTGCTCTGGTTACGGCCCGTGATGACTACTTTAGCACCTTGCCTGCCAAAAACAAGCGCACAGGCCTCACCGATGCCTGAGGTGGCACCCGTCACCACTACTACCTTATCTTTTAATTGTACTGATTTCATTCTGCTTCCAAAGATAGGAAAATGCTCAAAATTTCGGGAATCATGGCACTGCTTCATCTCCGCATTGCCTGCAGCTACAATTAAGGCACATTTTCGCATATCAAAACAGGCTTGCAGCATCCCTTGGGGAACCATGCCCCCCACAAATGCCCCAATAGCAAAACCTGCCTTGCACGGATTTATCCTTTCCAGTCTTTTTAACTAATTTTGCGGCCATGTCGCGAAAAATGAAAAATAAAATCATCGAAAACCTCCCCATTGAGCGAATCGCTGCGGAAGGCAAATGTGTGGGACATTACGATGGTAAGGTTGTTTTTGTAGCCAACGTGGCTCCAGGTGATGTAGTGGATGTGCGGATAACAAAAGGCAAAAGTTCCTTTATGGAAGGTGAAGCCGTGAAATTCCTCAGCTATTCCAAAGACAGAGTAGCCCCTTTTTGCGCCCATTTCGGAACCTGCGGTGGCTGTAAGTGGCAACACATCAACTACGATCTCCAGAAAACCTATAAACGGCAGCAGGTCCTGGATCAGTTCCAGCGGATTGCCAAAGTAGCCATCCCCGAAGTATTACCTATTCTTGGCTCCGAACAGACCCGGTATTACCGCAACAAACTGGACTTCACCTTCAGTAACAAAAAATGGCTTACGTTGGAACAAATCCGCTCTGAAGAGGAGTTTCAGCGAAATGCGTTAGGATTCCATATCCCAAAAATGTTTGATAAAATCATCGATATCGAGCATTGCTACCTGCAGGGAGGCATCTCTAACGGGGTGAGAAACGAGCTGAGGGCATTTGCCTTGGAAAACGGACTCAGTTTCTACGACATCAGAAACCAAACCGGCCTGCTGCGTAATCTGATAATCCGGACTACCAGCACCGGGCAGACCATGGTAATCGTACAGTTCGGTGAGAATGAGCCTTCGTCAATCGTGCAGGTCATGGATTTTTTAAAGTCAAGATTTCCTGAAATCACAGCATTACTCTATGTGATCAATACCAAAGGCAATGAGACGTTTCATGATCTTGACCTCGTCACCTTTTCAGGCCTCTCCTATATCGAAGAGGAAATGGAAGGGTTGAAATTCCGGATAGGTCCCAAATCATTTTATCAAACCAATTCTGCGCAAGCTTACGGACTCTACCAAGTAGCCCGTGAATTTGCTGATTTGAAAGGAGATGAAGTCGTGTATGATCTATACACGGGGACCGGCACCATCGCCAACTTCGTGGCTGGAAAAGCCAAGCAGGTAATTGGGATTGAATATGTGGAAGCTGCAATTGAAGATGCCAAGCTAAATTCCCAGCTTAATGGGATAGACAATACACTCTTCTATGCCGGGGATATGAAGGACATATTGAATGCGGATTTTATAGCGCAGCATCAGACCCCGGATGTAATCATCACTGACCCGCCCAGGGCAGGGATGCACGACGACGTGATCAAGGTGCTGCTGGACCTGGCAGCCCCGAAGATCGTGTATGTCTCCTGTAATCCGGCCACCCAGGCCAGGGACGTTGCGGCATTGTCCGAAAAATATACGGTGGACAAAATCCAGCCTGTGGATATGTTCCCTCAGACTTACCATGTAGAAAATGTAGTACTCTTAACGCTGAAAAAATGATATCAGACTTCAACGATCCCGAACTTAGCGGAAAGTATCTAGGCACGATCACCAGTGATTTCATAAAAATCTCCGATGTGCTGAAAGAAGCTTCATATCAGATCCGCTCCAGGGATTTCTCAGATTACCCCATTTTCCCCATTTCCAAAGAAATGCAGCCCATCGGAAAAATCTTCATCGGCAAAGCAGAAAAGGATTTGGACTGGAATTATTTCATCACATATCTGGACGAATTTATTCAGCGAAAACTGATTTCAGAAGAGGCTGTTGAGGACTTCCAAAAAGCGTATAAAGATCCGGATGAGTTCTGCTGTCTTTTTGTGATGGATGGTGCATTCACCAGCTTTGTGTACATCCCTTACCCAAACGAGTAAGTCTACCCCGGCTGCTTTCTGCCAATCCGGCACAAAAAAACCGGGGCATATCGATGCCCCGGTTTTTTGCTGATTTGCCAGTTGCTTAGAAATGCTTCCATCCCTGCGCTTTCAGCTGTACAGCGGTACCACTTTTGGTAACCAGTAACTTCCCCTCTTCGGCCTTTGTGATATGGCCGATAAAATGGATATCGGCATGCTTCTCCAGCTTGGCAAAATCCTTCTGGTCTATCGTGAACAACAACTCGTAATCCTCCCCTCCATTCAGCACACAGGTGATCGGATCCAGGTTCAACTCCACTGCCGTATCAAACGTCTGCTTGTCAATTGGCAGTTTGTCTTCATAGATGGTGGCACCTACACGGGAGGCTTTACATAGATGGAATATCTCTGAAGCCAGACCGTCTGAAATATCCACCATGCTGGTAGGCACAATGCCGAGTTCCCTGAACTCGTGGACTATATCCATCCGTGCATCGGGTCTGAGTTGACGGCCGGTTACGATCGTGTATTTTTCCAGGTCAGGTTTCATTTCCGGATTGGAGAGGTAAACCTGCTTTTCGCGCTCCAATACCTGAAGACCGACCAAGGCTCCTCCGAGGTCACCTGTCACACAAAGAATATCATTTTCTTTGGCACCTGATCTATAGCTGATTTCCTCCGGTTTTGCCTCACCTATGGCAGTGACTGACAGCACCAGTCCACTCCGCGATGCCGTGGTATCCCCTCCTATCAGGTCTACTTTATAATGCTCGCACGCAGCATTGATCCCTTCATAAAGCGCATCCACAGCCTCCACGGAAAACCTGTTGGAAAGCGCAATACCTACCGTGATCTGCTTGGGAACCGCATTCATCGCGGCCACATCCGAAATATTTACAGCGACAGCCTTAAACCCCACATGCGTCAGTGGGGCGTAGGACAGGTCAAAATGCACCCCCTCCAACAACAGATCTGTCGTCACCACTTTCACATGGTCTCCAGCCTGTATCACAGCAGCATCATCCCCTATCCCTTTCAAAGATGATTCATTTTTGATCAATACTTGCTCCTTCAGGTGATCGATCAGGCCAAACTCACCCAGCTCACTTATTTCCGTTCTTTTTTCTGACATAGTTCCAGTTTCTACCGATTTTTCCAGATTAATTTATACTGTGCCGTTCAGCACGGGATGAGGCAGCGGATGATTGCAGACAACGTCACCGCCCCACGCTTGCGTGCTCAGTCCTGCCTAAGTCCAGCTCCGAAACACGCCTGGGCTACTCACCGCTTTTCCTGGCATAACTCCACCAGTACACCATTTGTGCTTTTGGGATGCAAAAATACCACTAATTTATTGTCTGCCCCCAACTTTGGGATTTCATTGAGAATTTCGAAGCCTTCTGATTTCAACCGGGCCACTTCCTGCCCGATATCCTCCACATCAAAGGCGAGGTGGTGTATGCCTACTGATTTTTTAGCGATGAACTTGGCTATCGGACTGTCGCTGGTGGTGGCCTGCAACAGTTCTACCTTGGTTTCCCCCACCTGGAAAAAAGAGGTTTCCACACCTTCTTCTTCCACTGATTCCGTTTTGAAGTGGGATTTTCCCAGAAGACGGGCAAACAGTTTATTGGATTCTTCCAAGTCCTCAACAGCAATTCCTATATGTTCGATTTTCCTCATCCTTAATTATGCTATATTTGCATTGAATCTTTTTGGGAATGCGCCTGTTTTTCCCCTGATAGAATTTTAAACAAAGTAAAGGTAAAAAGATATGATAATCGTTTCTGACAAAGCCAAAGAGCGTATCCTTCAATTAAAAAAAGAAGAAAACCGCGCCGAAAATGAAAACATCCGTGTTTCAGTGAAAGGTGGTGGCTGCTCAGGATTAATGTATGATCTGGGATTTGATGGAACCACAGTAGATTCAGATCATATTTTCGAGGACAAAGGAGTAAAAATCATCGTGGACCGTAAAAGTCTTCTCTATCTGGCGGGAACTACGCTGGAATTTACAGATGGGCTGAACGGAAAAGGATTTCAATTTGTGAATCCCAATGCCAGCAGAACCTGTGGATGTGGGGAAAGCTTCTCCGTATAGAGGTAATAAAAATTCAGTATAAAGGTGTCTATTTAAGATGGACACCTTTTTCTTTTTCCTTCAAATGTTAAAAACAAGGCTGTATAACAAACTTTAAGAATTTTTGACTAATTTTAAAACTGCTTTTTACATTAACTTAACAAGTGCAGTAATATAAGCATTACAAACAAACCAATTATTAATAACTAAATCTACGTTTGATGAAGAAAAGTTTACTTAGCTTTTTGATTCTGCTTACGCTGTTTAGCGTGGAATCAATAGCACAGAACAGAACTGTTTCTGGCGTTGTTATTTCCTCCGAGGACAACCTTCCTCTTCCGGGAGTAAACATCAGAGTCAAAGGCACCACCCGTGGTGCAATCACGAATATTGATGGAGAATATTCGATTGAGGCGGCCCCCAGCGAGACACTTGTTTTCTCTTTCGTGGGGTATACTTCACAGGAAATCCAGGTCGAAAACCAGACTACTGTTAATGTGACGCTAGGAGTTGATGCGAAGATTCTCGGCGAAGTCGTAATTGTAGGATACGGAAGCGTGGAGAAGCGTGAGCTGACCGGGGCAGTGGGTCAGATAAATTCCGAGGTGATCCGGGACGTCCCCGCCCTAGGCGTGGACCAAGCTTTGCAGGGACGGGTAGCCGGCGTACAAATCACCCAAAATGCAGGTACACCGGGAGCAGGTATCTCCATGCGTGTAAGGGGATCTTCTTCCATCTCGGCATCCAATCAGCCGCTATTCGTAATAGATGGGGTTCCGATGACTACGGGGGATCCATCTCAGCTGACTTTCGGAGGTCAGTCCTCCAATGCACTAGCCGACCTTAACCCGAGCGATATTGAGTCTATGGAAGTACTGAAGGATGCGGCAGCAGCAGCAATCTATGGTTCACGGGCAGCTAACGGGGTCGTACTGATCACTACCAAAAGAGGAGCAGACCAAAGAACCCAGGTAAACCTGAATGTCTATGGGGGAACCCAAGAGCTTTGGAAAGAACCTAAATTTCTTGACAGAAGAGGCTATTTGGATCTGATGAATGACGCTATCGGAGATTTTGTAGCTGAAGATTTTGAAATAGACAGAGCTGATGTGACAGACAATGATCTGATTGATTGGTTCTACGGAGGTATTCCTTACGGGGAAGAAGTCAATACCAACTGGGTGAGGCAGGTAACGAGAAGTGCCCCTATACAGAACTACGAACTCAGCATCAGTGGAGGTAATGAAAAGACCAAGTATTATATCTCAGGAAACTACTTTGATCAGCAAGGCACTGTGATCAATTCCAGCTACAACAGGATCTCCACCCGGTTTAACCTGGATCATAAAGTGAATGAGCGATTGAACATTTCATTCAACTCCGGGATAAGCAGAGCTGTGCAGAATAGGATCGTCTCAGATAATACCCTGAACGGCCCATTTGCCAACTCTCTGGCAGCATCACCACTTTGGCCTGTATACGAAGAAAATGGAAGCTATACCAGACCCCAGTTCTTTTATTCAAACCCGGTAGCTGAAGGCACGGAGAATGATGATGAAAACCAATCCATACGCATCTTCACCAACGCACTCGCTACGTATAACCTTACTGAGGGATTGAATCTAAACGTAAGGGCTGGAGCAGATATACTCAATTTTCAGGAAAGACGGTATACGCCGAACAACTATCCCGGAAGCTCTTCCGCTGCGGAAGGTGGCTCAGGTTCTTTTGGCACAAACAACCCTATCAAATGGGTAGCTGAAGCCTACATTGATTACACGAAAACCTTCAACCAAATCCATAACCTAAGCTTGGTAGCTGGACATAACAGGGAAGAAAACCTGATTTCATCTTCCTTTGTCAGAGGCATCCAATTCCCCGGTGACAGATTCAGATATATCGGTGCTGCGGCATTGGTGAACGAAGGCACAAACAACTTCGTGGGCTGGGGTCTGGAATCCTACTTTGGAAGAATTAATTATAATTATCGCGAAAAATACCTCTTGAGCTCATCCTTCCGGGCTGATGCATCCTCACGGTTTGGCCCCAACAACAGATGGGGATATTTCCCTTCTGTATCTGCAGGCTGGAGAATCAATGAAGAGGAATTCATGAAGGGTTCAGACCTGTTTTCTGATCTCAAAATAAGAGGTTCATTCGGTCTTACAGGTAATCAGGAAATCGGAAACTTCTCCTGGAGAGGGCTGGTGGGCTCTGGAAATTACCTGGGATCACCTACTATTGTGCCAGTCCAGCTGGGCAACCCAGATCTGAAATGGGAAACTACTGCCCAGACAGATGTAGGTCTGGATATCGGGCTTTTCAACGGAAGACTAAGCTTGGTAGTGGATTATTACTACAAGAAAACCACCGACCTCCTATTTGCCAGACCGGTACCCACCCAAAACGGTTATGCTGCCTACCAATCCAATATCGGCGCTGTGGAGAACAAGGGATGGGAATTCACACTATCCTCTGTCAACGTCGACAGACCGAACGGATTGAACTGGAGAACAGATCTTAACCTGACGTTCAACAGAAATAAGATTCTTGAGCTTTATAACGGCGAGGATGTGTTCTACGGCTTTGGTGGAAACTCCATCGTACTTCGTGAAGGGCAGCCGATAGGAACGTTCTACGGGCTGATTTCTGATGGCGTTTTTGCGACACAGGCAGACGTCCCTGAGTCAAGACAGGAATTTGGAATCCAGGCAGGTGACATCAATTACAGAGATGTCAACGGTGACGGGATCATCACAGATGATGATTTTACCATCATAGGAAATGCCCAGCCGAAGTTCTTTGGAGGTTTCACCAATACATTGACGTATAAAGGGTTCGATTTACAGCTGTTCATGCAGTTCTCTTATGGCAACGAAATCTGGAATGCCGCAGGATCATACCAGGAAGGTATGTTTGCCAACTTCTTTGATGACAACAACAAAGCTACTGTGGAAGGAAGATGGAGATCTGAGGCAGAACCAGGAAATGGATCTATCCCAAGAGCTTCGGTAGATGTATCGGCTAACAGAAATAACCAGTCAAATACCAGCCGATTTATAGAGGATGGTTCTTATTTAAGGGTGAAAAACCTGGTGATTGGTTACCGGTTGCCACAGCCTTTGATGGAAAGACTGAAGCTACGAACAGTAAGATTCTATGCCCAGGCCCAAAACCTATTGACATTTACCAACTATTCCGGATTTGATCCAGAGGTGAATTTCAGCGGTACGTCAAACACTACGATCGGGGTTGATTTCTACACATTCCCTCAACCAAGAACCTATACTTTCGGTGTAAACATTGGATTTTAATCATCATGAAAAGAATAAACTTATATAAATACATGGTGGCATTCCTGATTCTGGTATCGTGTGATACACTGGATCAGGAGCCTGTCAACCAAATTGAAGTAGAAGGTGCCATAACCACCAATACCAATGCACAACTTGCCCTGCAGGGAATGTATGACGGAATGCAGACCGCTGACTATTATGGGTTGAGATACCTTTACTATCAGGACACCTATACTGATAACCTGGCCCATTCCGGTACTTTTACCACAGATCAGGAAGTAAGTTCGAGAAGGATAAATCCCTCCAATCTGCAGATCAGAAGTACGTGGGAAGAAATGTACTCGGTGATCAGAAATGCCAATTTTGTCATCTTCTCAGTACCTGCTATCGAAAACATAACGGATGAGCAGAGAGCTGCCATTGAGGCTGAAGCCAGATTCATCAGAGCTTTTGTCTATTTTGATATGCTCAGGGTATTCGGTGGAGTTCCTTTGGTGACAGATTTCATTGCCAATACTGAATCGTTGGATCTATCTCCCAGAGCTTCTGAAGAAGAGATGTATACTTTTCTGGCAAATGAACTCACCTTTGCCGAAAACAACCTGGGTGCCACAGCAAACCGTCCCTTCCGGGCAGGACCTCTGGCGGCTACAGCCCTGCTGGCACGGGTACATTTACAGGCTGGCAACTATACAGAAGCTGCAGCCAAAGCTTCCGAAGTGATCGGTTCAGGAGCTTATACCCTGCAGAGTTCTTATGCTGATCTCTTCACCATCAAGGGGAACAATGAGATGATTCTGGAACTTAACTTCACCAACGTGGACGGTGACCAAAGCTCCCTCGCCATTTCATCTGATCCTGCTACAGGCGGACAAAAATTCTATTTGAGACCTGACTTCTTCACTGCTTTCCAGGCATCTGCCGCAGAAGGTGACGAAAGATTTGCAGTGTCGGTGTTAAGTGCCAGCAGCAGATTGAGAGTGGTCAAGTACTTCCGGTCTTCTACAAATGATGACAATGTGCCACTTATCAGGCTTGCTGAAATGTACATGATCAGAGCTGAAGCAAATGCACGGGCAGCAGGAGCAGGATCCCTGTCAAATACTGAAATCATCAGCGATATCAACATGATCAGGATACGTGCTGGGCTGGATGGGCTGACTATTGCTGACCTGCCTACCAATGAAAGTGCACTTAATGAAATCCTCGTCCAGAGAAGATTTGAGTTTGCCTTTGAAGGACACAGGTATTCTGATTTGCAACGCTATGGTATCGTAGGCACCCTATTCCCTGCAAATGAGCAGTTCAGGGTATTATGGCCTATTCCACTTCAGGAAATCGAAGTAAACAACAATCTGGTACAGAATCCAGGATACTAATCAACTCATTCCTTATTTACCGGATAGCTGTCTCCACGTGGAGGCAGCTATTTTTTTGCTCCCTATGCATGGGTATTTTACTGGTGCAATTCGAATTGCAGCCATGCATTTCTTACCTTTGCGCCAACTAAAACCCAACCCAACGATGGAACAACCAATCAAAAACATCCAACTCAACGACTTACACATTGCCTTGGGAGGCAAAATGGTGCCTTTTGCCGGATACAATATGCCAGTACGCTATTCTTCCGACAATGAAGAACACCTCTGTGTAAGAAATGGTGTTGGGGTCTTTGATGTATCACACATGGGCGAATTTATGGTAGAAGGCCCTGAAGCACTCAATCTGATCCAAAAAGTGACTTCCAATGACGCTTCCAAATTAGTGGAAGGACAGGCACAGTACTCCTGCTTTCCCAATGAAAATGGCGGGATAGTAGACGATCTGATTGTATATAAGTTTGCGGATAATCAATACATGCTTGTGGTGAATGCCTCCAATATAGAAAAAGACTGGAACTGGATCAATCAGCATAATACTATGGGGGCTACACTGCGGGACCGGTCTGATGAGCTTTCACTTTTCGCTGTACAAGGTCCAAAAGCGATTGAAGCGGTACAGTCCCTCACTGAGGTCAACCTTTCAGAAATCAAGTTTTATCATTTCACTGTAGGGGAGTTTGCGGGAGTAAAGGACGTGATAATCTCCGGCACAGGATATACAGGAGCAGGTGGGTTTGAGATTTATGTCAACAACGCAGATGCCGAACATGTGTGGAAAGCAATTTTCGAAGCCGGAAAAGATTACGACATCAAGCCGATAGGACTGGGAGCCCGTGACACCCTGAGACTCGAAATGGGGTACTGCCTCTATGGAAATGATATCAACGATACCACATCTCCTCTGGAGGCAGGGCTGGGATGGATCACAAAATTCACTAAAGATTTCACCAATTCCGAAGCACTCAAAGCCCAGAAAGAAGCCGGTGTAACCAGAAAACTGGTTGGCTTTGTGATGCAGGAACGGGGAATACCCAGGGGCCATTACCCCATAGTAAATGAAGAGGGAGAAGTAATCGGAGAGGTGACTTCCGGTACACAATCCCCCAGTATGGGAGTGGGAATCGGCATGGGCTATGTGAAGACCGGTTACAGCAAACCCGGAACCGAGGTATTTATCCAGATAAGGAATAAAAACCTGAAGGCGAAAACCGAAAAGCTCCCACTACTCAAATCATCATGAGAAGTGTTGAGATATGTTTCAGTCCAGAACTGATCCATTTACACAGCTTACCGGGAAAGATAGTAGTGGTGGTGGATATTTTCAGGGCTACTTCCACGATGGTGGCTGCGTTGGCAAACGGTATTACTGAAATCAGGACTTTTGCCGATTTGGAAGAGTGTCGTGCGATGTCCAGCCAGGGCTTTTTAATAGCCGGTGAGCGCAATGGCCTGGCTGCCCCGGGGTTTGAGTTGGGTAACTCCCCTGTAGCTTATCTAAACAGTAGGTATGCCGGGAAAAAGCTTGCCATGACTACTACCAACGGCACAGTAGCTATCGCCAAATCCATGGATGCCGGGGAAATCCTGATAGGTGCATTTCCAAACCTCCAGGCTACGGTAAATTACATCCAATCCAAGGATTCAGATGTATTGATCCACTGCGCCGGATGGAAAGGAATGTTCAATCTGGAGGACTCACTCTATGCTGGAGCCCTCGCAAAATCCCTCGAATCTACCCATACCTCCCATGAAGATGGTGCGATAGCCATGAAAACCCTCTATGAAAAAGAAGGCCATCAGCTAAAGAACTTTCTTTCCCAAGCCTCCCATGCCAAGCGCCTCCAAAACCACAACATTGCATTTGACATTGACTTCTGCCTGACACTTGACTTATACGATCTCGTGGGCAAGCTCGATGCAGACGGCTCCTTAGTGGCTATCTAGCTAGCCTTACAACCTGTTTCTCAAAAAGCTTCCCCAAAAGTGAAATAAATCTGCCAATCTTCCCCTTGAGAATGGGCCAAATCCAACCGTAGATTAAGCTTTTTCCTCTTGGTGAGCTGAAACCGGCCACCTAGGCCGTAAGTGATTTTTGTGTTCTGAAAACTTAATGGCTCAGAATCAGAATGGACATCCCCTACCCCTGAGAAAGCAGCTATACCCCATCGCTGCGAAAATTTCCATCGGTATTCCCCTTGCAGCACCCACATGTGCCGGTCTCTGAATTTCCCTTCAAACAATCCCCTCATCCGTTTATTTCCTCCCAGCATCGGGATAGCAAAGAACGGAACATTTCCGGATGTGAATTCAGTATACAGATTACCCGCGACTACCTGGTTCTCGCTGAGGCTATATACTTTTCTGAGGTCTACTGCCAGCCTCCAGTACCCAAACTCCCCTCCTAGGAATTTTCCGAATCCCTGGACACTGCTTTCCATATAAAACCCTGACCGGGGATAGAGCTGATCGTCACGGCTATCATACACTAGCAAAGGCCCGACGCCATAATTCCTTCCTCCAAACCGCCCCGAATACTCCCCTGTGGCCAAGAGTCCGTTTGGTTTTACTTCAGTAATCCGATAGTCATCACCCCAAAACCTGAATCCCAGATAAAGCTGCTTGCCGATACCTCTCCCATAATCAAACCGCACTCTTGGAAACCTGGCCGAATAGGACTCACGGGAATCTTCGGCAAGGTCATTTCCTATCCCATAGAAAAAATAGACATAACGGTACCCTCCTAGTTCTCCTGCAAGCAAATCCCTGTTTCCTGCTGTAAAAATTCTCCAGCTGGTATAGATGAGCAGCTGGTCAAGCAGTGAATAGCCAGCCCCAACAGCAACCTGGCTTTCATAAGTTTCTCCATTTTTCGCCCCAAGCCGAAAGTTACCCACCACTCCGGCACCGAATACCCAGCTTGTTTCCGGGGTATAGTAGACCAGAGGCAAAACGGCTACAGCCAGGGTAGAGGAAATACTATCCTGCTGTGCCTGGACTGGATTTCCTGGAAGAAAGATAAACCATGGGAGAAAGAAGACGACTATCCTGGTATTCACCTGCGGATATACGTATCATCCTCCGATTCTGGCCGATACAGGAGTTCGGCTAAATCACATGCTACCTGTCGATTGCCAGAACCCGTGACTAGAGCTCCAGTGTCCCCAGAGCATACTCCATCTGTACTTCCTGAAAATACAGGGTGAAAATCGCTTGGGCCTGATCTCCCTTAGCTGCGACAAGCTGTTGGTTTGCAGTAGCCAAATCAACAAAATTTGACAATCCCAGACGGAACCTCTCCTGGACTGCCTTTTGTGCCTCTTCGGCTGCCAAAACCTGCACCTGTGTGTTTTTCTCCTTCTTTATGGCTGCACTGTAATTTTGATGTGCCAATTTCACCTCTTGAAAGACTTTACGGTCTACTGACTCCTGCTGCAATAGTTGGTTTTGGTAAGCCACCCTACTCCGGCTGACTTCCAACCTGGTCTGGAAGTTAGAGAAGATAGGTATTGATAAGCTGAGTCCCAACGCATTCTGAGGGTATATGTCCAGAAACTGTGTTCTGAATGCCCGGTCATCCAGCGAGGTATAGAAGGTGTTATAATTATAAAACGCATTCAATCTGGGAAAAAGCATCGCCCTCATAGCCTGAACATTCTTCTTGGAAGATCTTACCAGCAAGTCCTGCTGCTTCAAATCTGGTCGGCTATTTTTGGCTAGCTCGTACAACTCATCTATAGTAA
Source organism: Algoriphagus sp. (assembly GCA_048819475.1). Lineage (GTDB taxonomy): Bacteria > Bacteroidota > Bacteroidia > Cytophagales > Cyclobacteriaceae > Algoriphagus. Next base: position 164,718 of record JBMDXP010000044.1, on the reverse strand, counting down.
CCCCTTGAAATCCAAGGGATTCTTTCAATGAATCTATTGATTCTGGAATCAAAATCTGTCCAGCCTCCAGCTGAAGGTATTCAGCCAAACTCCAAAGGTCATTTTCAAGCTGTATCTCCGCATCCACTACCACGGACTCCAACCTCGCTACCTCAGACTCCTGATTGTATTGATCTGAAAGTGTACGGAGCCCTGCACTCACAAATCCTTCAATTTGTTCCAATTGCTGTTTCTGATTCTCCAGGTTTTCCCTGGCAATCCGCAGTAGTTCCTGGTCCAACAGTACCTGAAGGTACCGCTGGGACACATCAAAAACTACCTGTTGCGTAGCTCTATCGAGTGCATGCCCACCTGCCAGATAGGCCAACCGGGTTGACTGGGTATCCAAAATCCTCCGGCCACCGTTAAATACGGGCATGTTTAGATTGATCCCGGTGGCTATGGTTTCATTCCTGATATTTGTGACCACGATCTCCCCTTCCACCTGCTGGAACTGCTGGCCAGCCTGGCGTTGGAGTGAGGTATTGATAGAAGCTGTAGGAAAATGGGATGCCAAAGCAACCTGTTTCTCTTTTCTTAAGACCTCCATGTTATTCTCCTGGATCCTGTAATCCAGGTTAGAAGCCAAAGCTAAGTCCACCGCCTGCCGGAAATCCAGCCTCAGCGTATCCTGTGCTGTGGAAAGGCCAGAGACCAACAGGCATCCAGCTGTGATAATACAATACTTAAGCATGTGCTATTACTTCATCAGTTTCTATTCTACCATCAATCAAATTGATCAGTCTGGTACCAAAATCCGCATTTTCCCTGGCATGGGTAGCCTGGATGATCGTGGTTCCTTCTTTGTGCAATTCCTGAAAGACCTCCATTATCTCCCTCGCCTGGGTAGAGTGCAGGTTCCCGGTAGGCTCATCGGCCAGCAATAAGCGGGGTTTTCCGGCAATTGCCCTGGCTATTCCCACCAGTTGCTGCTGCCCTCCTGAGAGCTGGGCAGGGAAAAGGTCTTTTTTCGCTACCATATTGAACCTGTCCAAAAGATTGGCAATGATGCTTTTACGCTCAGCAGAGGAAACATTTCTGTACAGGAGTGGAGTCTCAATATTCTCGTATACAGTAAGTTCATCGATAAGATGATACGCCTGAAAGATATAGCCAAACTCACTTTTGTGAAGTGAGGCCTTTTCCTTTTCTTTCATGGTCTTGATATTTCGGTCTCCCACAAAGTACGCCCCGTCGTAATCTTCGTCCAGTAGCCCCAAAATATTCAGCAATGTTGATTTTCCGGCTCCGCTGGGGCCCATAAGTGTTACAAACTCCCCCTCGTTGATTGTCAGGTTGATGCCTTTGAGAATAAAAATCCGCTGAAATCTTGATTCGATGTATTTGTCAATATCTTTAAGTTGGATCATGTCGTTTGTTACAGGTATATAATTGAATTAGTATTACTCACTTTTTAAGGTTTCAGCCGGGTTCTTTTTATACACTTTCCAGCTTCGGTAACCTATCGTAACCAAGGCAAGGAAGAGCACCGTTAGAACAGCCACTGCATAGGGGAATAATCCCACGGTTCCCCGGTTTGAAAATCCTTCCAGCCATCTGCCGGAAAACCAGACTCCGAAGATTATTGCCAACACTGCCGCAAAGGATAAAAGCCTGAGAAAATCCAGGGCAAGAAGCCCAAGTACATTACCCTGGGTAGCCCCCAGTACTTTCCTGATGCTTATCTCTCTTGTTCTCCGTAAGGCAACATAGGAAACCAAGCCAAAGAGCCCCATGCAGGCAATAAAGATCGCAAGTCCTGAGAACAGCCAAAAGACTGCTCCTACCCGCTGTTCAGACTGGTACAAGCGGGCATATTCCTGGTCTATAAATTTATAATTGAAAGGCCGTTCCGGAACAACCTCCTTCCAGGTTTTTTCCAGCGTAGCAAGATGGACCGATGGATTGCCTGGGGGCATTTTGATCAGGAGTACATTGGATTGATCCGGATCGACGAAAATCACCAAGGGATCTATCGTATGATGCAGCGAATTGAAGTAAAAGTCTTTGACTACTGCTTTGATAACAACCAGACTTCCCTGAAAGCTGATTCTTTTGCCTATGGCTTCCTCTGCATTCCACCCCATTTCCTTTATGGCAGCTTCATTCACTGCAACAGAGAGTTCGCTGTTCGCTGTAGAGGACGCTGATCTGCTGAGATCACTTTCCGAAAAATCAGTTCCGGCCAATAGGTGCAGTCCTAAAGTGTTTACCAGATCTTTATCGACGGAATAGCCCGTGGTCATAAACTCGTGGGAGTTATCCCCGCCTGACTGTACGCGGTAACTGGCCTTGATATGTATCGGCATATCAGATGCCAATGCAACGGATTCGGCGGCCCCTGACTTCACTAGTTCCTCTTTGATGGTACTTACCCTATTCCGCATATTGTAATGATAGCCCACGGATATTACATGCTCACGCTCATATCCCAAATTGACATCCTGCATGTAATCCAGCTGGTTCTTCACCACGAGTGTGGCGATAAGCAATCCCATTGAAACAAAAAACTGAAATACGACCAAAGCCTTCCTTACCCACGTACCTCCACCTAGCTTCACTTTATTGCCCAAAGCCTTAATAGGTTCCATACCCGATAGGATGGTGGAAGGATATATACCGGCCAAAAGCCCTACCACGACAACAATACCCAGCAGAAGAAGACTTCCCGAAGGCGAAAACAACAAGCTGATATCGATATGAACTCCTCCAATTTTGGCAAATTGGGGCACCAGAAAGTACAAACTCACCAAGCTCAACACCATAGCCATACCGGTGAGCAAAATAGATTCGGATACAAATTGTCCGAACAACTGGCTTCTTCCTGCCCCCATAGCTTTGCGGAGCCCTACTTCTTTATTGCGGTCTGTGGCCTCTGCAGTAGCAAGGTTCACATAATTGATAATACCGATGGCAATTAGCAACAAGGCAACAACCCCAAAAATGTAAAGGTACTTCACATCCATACCTGGCTTTATTTTGCTTAAAGACTGATCGCCCAGATGGATTGCAGTGACAGGTTGCAGATAAAATGCTGTTTGGAAACCATACTCACGCTGTGCCTCTCCAAAGTTTTTTTCCACCAACTGGGCCAACTTCTGATCAAATAATCCTAGATCAGTACCGGGTTTCAATTTGGCATACGAGTAATAATTACTGGGAGACCACTCAGGAGATCTGCCGTGTCTGTGTGTTTTGAAAGAAGCCAAGAAATCAAAATCCAAATGGCTGTTGCTCGGAAAATCCTGCATTACACCTGTCACCATATACTCCTCACCATCTACTTTCAGTGGCTTGCCCGCAGCATTCTGAACCGAACCGAAATACCGCTTTGCGGTGGATTCGGTAAGGACCAGCTGATTTGGCTCTGACAGCAGATTCCTGTTCTGCCCTTCCAAAACTTCAAAATCAAAGACTTTATAAAAATTCTCATCAACAAAGGCAAAACCGTCCTCCTCCTGATTTCCTTCTCCCGCATCGACCATGACGGGACCGAATATTCCCAGGTCAAACACAAGTGTACCCACTTCTACCTCATCAAACTCTTCAGCCAACGAAGGAATCAACATGGAGGGTGTAGTCCCTACAAGCTGTCTGTCCCCCTCTGATATAAACTCCTGATTAAATTTATAAATCCTTTCCGCGTCCGCATACATGCGGTCATAACTCCATTCATGATAGATGAAAAGGGAAATGGCCAGGAAACTTATCACTGCAATTGTAAGTCCAAGCAAATTGATACCGGTGTAAAGCTTGCGCTTTTGAAGATTCCGAAAAGAAATCTTCAGATAATTTTTCCACATTTCGCCAATCTTTAAAATCGTTACAGGTAGACCCGGGGGAACCGCATAATCTGGCCCCCTTCAAACACTTCCCCTAATGAAACATTTATGCCATAAAAAAAACTGCCTATTTCACGCGCAGAGGCCAATTAAGGACTAGTTGACACTCATTTTCTCGAACATTTTTGTTCGCTGGCGAACAAAACCGCCTCACAACTTCCCGGTATAAAACTTCTTCTATCACCCATCAATATGCATGCGGGTTCTCTTCGCGCTTCTGGCTACAGCTTGCTGGCTTGACCGCTATAGTGGCAGCGGTTAGTTTACGGACATCCTGTGTCGGGAAGCGATCTGCCCTTACCTCCTTGTCAATAATTCCGGTAAATTGACCTTATGATAGACAGGATTCAAAAGGACGAAAATTATTTCAATGGACGGGGTTCACAGCTCAAAGCCCAAAACAGATTTCTGAAGTCCCACTACGTCAGCGAACATCCGGAAGGGTTGGATGAACCGCTGGTAACGGCACCCCAGACCAAAATCTACTATGAAACCCCAAAAACCATCGTCAATAAAATAACCAGCCCTGACCTGGGAATGATGTACTCCCTGAACCCGTATCAGGGCTGTGAACATGGCTGCATCTACTGCTATGCCAGAAACTCACACGAATACTACGGCTTCGATGCAGGGCTGGATTTTGAAAGCAAGATCATGGTAAAGCCAGACGCCCCACAGCTCCTTGAAAGGCAACTTCTTCACCCGAGCTGGAGACCTGCTCCCATCAGTGTGTCCGGCAATACCGATTGCTACCAACCTTTGGAAAGAAAGATGGAGCTTACCAGAAAGCTTTTGAAGGTGTTTGTCCGGTATCGCCATCCTGTGGGTATGATTACAAAAAACAGCCTGATTCTTCGGGACATTGACCTCCTAAAGGAATTGGCGGCGGATAACTTAATCCATGTGTATATCTCCATCACCACACTCGATGAGAATTTGAGGAGAGTGATGGAGCCCCGCACTGCCAGTGCTGCCAAAAGGCTGAAAACGGTACAGGAGTTGGCAAAAGCTTCCATCCCAGTAGGCATCATGAATGCCCCAATTATACCTGGGCTTAACCACCATGAAATACCTGCCATCCTCAAAGCTGCTGCAGACTGCGGTGCGCAGGCCGCCGGCATGACCGTCGTGCGCCTAAATGGTAGCATAGGACCCATTTTTGAAGATTGGCTTAAGAAAAACTTCCCGGACCGGTTTGAAAAAGTATGGAACCAGATCTGCTCCTTGCATGGGGGTAAGACAAATGACTCCCGATATGGAACACGGATGCAAGGTGAAGGAAAAATCGCGGAAATAATCCATCAGCTTTTCCGGACAAGTAAACGGAAGTATTTCGCAGGTAGACAGCTGCCTCCCTATGACCTTACCAAATTCAGAAAAGCAGGCAATCTCACCCTCTTTTAACCTTAACCATCTTCTTACCCGCTTTCACCGGCCCGTTTCTCCATTTTACAGGAAGGCTTTTCTCAAGGATTACTCTTCATTACTTATTGATCATCATTACAGGTAAACATACAGCCCCATTTTGTCTGATAAATCACTCGCTCTTGATGGATTTGACCGGATCAGACCAAGCTGCCTTCAAGGATTGAGACATGACTGTCAGTGCCGCGATAAGGCCGGCAATCATCCCTGCATACATAAAAACTGTCCAACTGATACCTATATGATAGGCAAAGTCATCCAACCAATTACTCATCCCAAACCATGAGATAGGGATAGCTATGAGAAACCCTATCATCACAAGCCGGAGGAAGTCCTTTCCTAAAAGAGCAAGAATATTGAACGTCTCTGCTCCCATGACTTTACGGATACCGATTTCACGTGTCCGCTGTTGTGTCGCATAAGTGGTCAGCCCATACAAGCCCAAAATCGAAATAAGCACTGCCAATGCCGAGAAAAAGGTAAAGATTGTTCTCAAACGCTGTTCAGCCTCATATTGCCTTGTAAACCGTTCATCGATATAATTGGGCTCAAATGGAAAATCAGGTCTTAAATCGGCCCATTCCTTTTCCAAATAGGCCATAGCCTCTTCCTTTTGGGCCCCATCAATTCTAATGGAAATCTGGTTGTTTCGGTCTTTGGAGATCAAAAATACAATAGGCACGATAGGCTGATGCAAGGATTCAAAATGAAAATTCTTCATTACCCCGGTCACAAAGCCCCGTTGTCCCCCATAGTTAAACCGCTTGCCTACCGCCTCTTCAGAACTAGTCCAACCGATTGCCTGCACAGCTGCCTCATTAAGAATAAAGGCCTCCGCAGAATCTGTGGCCATTAAGTAATCGAAGTCTCTTCCTGCCACTATCGGAATCCCATATGTCTTCAGGAAATTATGTCCTACATGTATATCTGCTACGCGGACATTGAGCTGGGAAAGTTCACCGTTAATTTCTGCAGCTCCTCCATTCGAATCCAGCAACCGACTGGAGGGCACACGGCTGGACACACTGACTTCTTTGATCGCAGGATGCTTTTCCAGCCTGTCTTTGATCATCAGGTAATTTTCGTTTATCCTGGGGCTTGACGGCAGCACGACCATATTGTCCTTTTCGAACCCCAATTCCTTGTTTTGCATAAAATCCAGCTGCTGCACGACCACAAGCACCGCCACGATCAGCACTACTGATATGGAGAATTGTCCTACCACCAGTATGGACCTAAAATTCTCATGCCCTTTGCCGGCTTTGAACACTCCCTTTAAAACCACTGCAGGAGAGAAGCCTGATAAAAAGAGGGAAGGATAACTCCCGGAGATCAAACCTACAGCCAGCGCCAAACCAAGCAACCCCAGGATATATGCGGGGTTATCCATAAAATCAAGACTCAGCCGCTTACCTGTAAAATCAGAAAACACAGGCAAAAATAGGTAGACAAGAATCACTGCAAACACAAGGGAGGTAAAGGTCATAAGAAATGATTCGCCCATAAACTGCCTTACCAATCTGGACTTATCTGCCCCCATGACTTTACGGAGTCCCACTTCCATAGAGCGCATGGCTGATCTGGCTGTGGAAAGATTCATGAAATTGATACAGGCAATCAATAGAATAAAAAGCGCCACAGCCAAGTAGATATAAACATATTCAATAGCCCCGTTAGGCTCTATTTCAGAGTCCAGATTGGAATAGAGATGTACATCTGTGAGTGGCCAAAGCTGTAGTTGGGTGGTTTTTGACATGGGAATCCCCGCCTGGGTTTCTCCCATATGTCTATCTATGAACGAGAGTAATTTTGCCTCAAAGGCCTTGTAATCCACTCCTTCCCTGAGCAGGAGAAATGTGGAAAAGTTATTGGAGCCGAAATTAGACATAAAGGCCTCCTGACCGCCATAAAAGCTGACTACAGGAATCATCGATGCCAGAAAATCCACATGGAACTGGGAATTATCCGGCATATCTTCTATCACACCCCGGACTTGCATGACAAATCCCATTCCGTCGACCTCCATTTCTATTTCCTTCCCCATCGGTGACTCATTTCCAAAATATTTTTTTGCCGCTGACTCACTGATGACCAGTGCATCCGAGTCATGGAGTATGCCTGATACGTCCCCTTCCAAAAAATTGAATGAAAAGACATCGAAAATTTCCGGATCCGCTGAAAAGAAATGCTCTTCCTCAAAGGCATTCTGACCGTACTTGATCAGCGGTGCAAAATTAAACAACCTTACGGCCTGTTCCACCTCATTCTCATAATCCGAGGCCAGCAGCGGTCCAAAAGGAGGTGCCAGATGCCCCAAATGCAAACTCACCTGTCCATCCTGATTCAGCCAGTATCTTGACACCCTGTACACCCTATCTGCCTTCTCGTGGTGCCTGTCGTAGCTCAACTCATGCGCTACAAACAAAAAAATCAAAATGCTGACTGCCATCCCTACCGCCAGACCAACTACATTGATCATCGCGTACAGCGGGCTCTTCCTGATATTCCGGACAAGAATTTTAAAATAGTTTCTTAACATGGCATGGGAGTATAAAGTAATTATTCAGATTTCAGACTTATGACAGGGTTTGTACTAGCTGAGCAGAGAGCCTGATAACTGACTGTCAACAAAGCGATGAGCAGGGTAAGACCTCCTGCCAAAAGGAAAACCAGAGGATTCAGTGGCACCCGGAAAGCAAATGATTCCAGCCAGTAATCCATCATCATCCACGTAACAGGAAGAGCTAAGAGGAAGGCAACTCCCACAAGCTTGACAAAATTCATGGTAAGTAGTACTACAATACCGCCAACAGAGGCTCCAAGGATTTTTCTGACACCGATCTCCTTGGTTCTCAAAAATGCTGTGTATGCTGCCAGACCAAACAAACCGATGCAGGCAATCACAATAGCCAAAACAGAAAACACTCCTAAAATCTGCCCCGAAACCTGCTCACGGTGATAAAGCTGTGCAAGGTCTTTGTCCAAAAAGAAATAAGAAACAGGAGTTCCGTCTGAGAATTCAGCCCATTTGGCTTCCAGTCCTTTGACCATAACTGACTGCTGACCTAAGGTAAATTTAACAGACAGGAAGTTCTCAAAGCCCAATGGATTATCGATATGAAGCATCACCAAAGGTGTGACCCGGGTATGGAGTGATTCAAAGTTGAAATTATCTACTACACCAATGACCGTAAACTCCATTTCTTGGCTTCGGCCATCAATAGTGGTACTGGTTTTCAGTCTTTGCCCTAGAGGGTTTTGCTCTCCGAAAAACACCTTTCCAGCTTCCTTATTGAGGATCAAGGAAAGCGAATCATTGTAATTTTCATCAAAAACCCTCCCTGCTACAGGCGCAACCCCTATGGTTTGGAAAAAACGATCATCGCCGGCAAAACTTTTTGCATTAAGCACATCTGCCCCACCGGGTCGGGTAAATTGAATTCCCATGCTGCCTTTTCCAGGTAAGCTGCTGGATACTCCTACTGAAAGCACCCCAGGGAGTTTTTCCAGCTCTTTCTTCAGTACTTCACGTGTGCGCTGAGTACCAAACCGCTCCAGGACAAGTACGTTTTCTTTTTGAAAACCCAAACTGGCAGACTGGATGAAATCAAGTTGTCGATTGATGATCAAGGTAGCTGCAATCAGCATAATGGCTATTGCAAACTGAAAGACAACCAGTCCATTGCGAAGTCGGTTGCCTCGTCCAGTTAATCCCGGTTTTCCCTTTAAAATACTGATCGTGTTCAGCTTGGAAATATGAAATGCCGGGTAATAGCCTGCCAAAACCCCAACGAGTACCCCGAAGCCAAGCAAAATCGGAAGTGCAAAAAGAACTGACTCCAAATCAATTCGTAATGATTTATCAGCCAAATCATTAAAAAAAGGCAAAGCTAAGTTTACCAACACAATCCCAACTAGAAGTGCGCTAAATGTCAGAACCAATGCCTCAAATAAAAACTGGGTGATGATCTGACCGCGATCCGAACCCATAGCTTTCCTCACCCCGACTTCACGGGCACGGTCGGCTGATCGTGCTGTGGCTAAATTGATAAAATTGATGCATCCCAAAGCCAGAATGAAAATTGCTATGGAAACAAAAATATAAATATACCGGGCATTCCCATTTTGACGAATCTCGGCCTCCAGATTGGAGTGAAGGTGAATGGAGGTGATGGGTTGAAGAAAATAGCGGTATCCGTTTCCTGCAGCAGTGTAGTCTGCAAATGAAACACCCAGTTCACGCTCAATTTGGCCTGAAGCATATTTCTTTACCAATTCCGGAATTTGGTTTTCCACCTGTAGAGGACTGACTTCGGGATTGATTTTCAGATAAGTTAAAGCTGAAAATCCAGTGAAGTTTTCCCGTTCCAGACCTGGAAAAGAAACCGAGGAAAACAGGAAGTCGAACTGCAGGTGTGAATTATCCGGCAAATCAGCCATCACCGCCGTTACCTCAAAATCCAACCCGAAAACAGTAAGTGATTTCCCTACGGGATCATCCGACTTGAACAACCGCCCCGCAGCTGATTCGGTGATTACTACTGTGCCAGGCTTGTTTAACGCTTCGCGCTGTGTACTGCCTCGAAGGATTTTGAAGTCGAACACATTGAAAAACACAGAATCTGCAGCGGCACCAAACTTCTCGTCAAACTTCTCATCTTCTACTTCGATCACCAAGTCGTTACCCAAATCAAAAATACGGGTTGACTCCTCCACTCCCTTGATTTCCTGTCCAAAAACCGCTGAAAAGCTATCCGGAATGACCGCATAGAAGCTGGTGTGATCTGGGTAAATCCGCTCCAGCGCCACACGGTAAATATTCTCCTTGTTGGGAATAAACTGATCATAGGACAGTTCATCCTTGACAAACAGCAGGATTAAAATGCAACAGACAAACCCTAATGTCAACCCGACAATGTTGATTGAAGCATACACCTTGTTTTTGACCAGATTGCGCCAGGCAATTTTGATATAGTTTTTGAACATGGAAACCGGGCTTTGGTGTGGTCAAAAAGAACAACGGGGATCGAAAAGTAGCGTCAGGAAATCCCTGACGCTACCCTGCTGCAGGTGAAGGTTTCAATAGGTTATTTCTGTATTACTTTTGAAGAACCGGAGCTTGATATCTTCCTATTGGAGGGGCTTCCCTTGTAGTAGACATTTCCTGAGCCGGAGGAACCCACGGTGAGGCTTTCTGATGCGCCTATATAAGTGCTTCCCGATCCGGATTTACCTACTTTGACAGATTCAGCCATCAACTCAAGCGCTTGAAAATCTCCCGAACCGGACTGGCCGATATTTGCTGTGGCTGCGACTCCCCCTTCTATTTCCACATTGCCAGATCCACTCATGCCCACATTGAGATGCTCGGTATTGAGTTTTTTCATCTTGATATTACCGGATCCCGACAGTCCTATGTTGAATTTATCCGAATTGAAATCCGACTTGATAAGAACATTTCCTGATCCACTGGAACCTATACTTTCAAGCTCTCTTACAGTCACATAGACGGTTAAGTCCACATTTCTGTGATTTCCTTTTTCCAGTTTGATTTTCAGTTTATCTCCACTGAGCTCTGTGATCACTTTGTCCAAAGGAAAGCTTTTGGATTCCAAGCGGATCTCATCCTTGTTTCCCTTTTCGATAATGAGATCCCAACTCCCTCCTGATTCAATACTTGTGAAACTGCCAGGAGTTCTGGTTTCAGATTGCTGTGCCTGTACAGTGGTTCCCATTAAAAAAACCAGAAGGACGATTGCGGATAATTTCGTTAAGTTCATAGTAGTGAAAGTTGAATTTTTCTATAGGATATATTCCAGAGAATGTGCCAAACAAAAAAACAGCCTCAGCTCATCCAAGAGCTCCTTTTTTTTCTGATTTCTGTCCGTCCGGACTGGATTTTGACCGCCTGCGGACAAACTTTTTCCAGTAAAACCATCCTTTGGATTTAAAGCATGGCTCCTGTCAATCTCTTTTATATCATCTACAGGATAGGCCCGTGCTGCATGCACCGTCCGAAGTCCCAAGGTAAAGGGCAAACATACTGCAGGTATTGGATTGAGTCTGGAGGAAGGCCAGTTTAGGGCATAGTTTCGGCGATCAGCTAGAGCATGTCCGTTATTCCGCTTTGATGGCTTTTACCGGGTTTGAATTGGCAGCCTTAAGGGATTGGAGAGTTACCGTAATCAGGGCTATACCCAATATGGTAACCGCAGCGAGAGGAATAAACCACCATTCGAAGCTGATCTTATATTGGTAGCCATCCAACCAGTCCTGCATCATCCAAAATGCAAGGCCGGATCCAATCACTATGGAAACCGTCACAATCAGAATAAACTCTCTATTGATGACCTGAAGAATCGACAGTGTGGAAGCTCCTAGGACCTTACGTATACCTATTTCTTTGGTTTTTTGCTCAGCTACGTGGGCTGATAAGCCTAACAGACCAAGACAGGAAATCAAAATGGTGAGAATACTGAAGTATTGGGCAAGATCGCGCACGCGGACCTCTTCCTGGTATAATCTTGCATAGTTCTCATCCATGAAATTATACTCAAAGGGAAAATCAGGGTTGAGTTGGCGGCTGACTGATTCTATAAATCCAAGGGTACCCTGGATATCGGTCAGATCGAGTTTTACAAATCCCTTATCTGCATATGGGGAATTAAGTAAAAATATGGCAGGGGCAACCTGGGATCTAAAACTCTGATAGTGGAAATTTTTAATCACCCCGGTAATCGTACGCTCTTCTCCCCAGAGTCTGAAAAACTGGTTTCCCGGTTTGTCCTGCTGGATAAGGTCATAGGCAGCTTGGTTAAGAATAGCACCCGAGACAGAATCTGTCCCGTTTTGTCTATCAAAGTCCCTTCCCTCCACCAGCCGGAAACCGGCTGTCTCCAGCATATCATAATCTATATGGATGAGTTCAAACAAAGCAGACATTTCAGGGTCTTTTCCTTCCCAGTCTACTCCGCCCGTATTATTATTACGGCCTATAAAGCCGTGTGATGATCTGCTGACTGCTTTGATGTGCTCATTTTTGCCCAACTCTGCTTTGAAAAGTTCAAATTTATCCCCTAGCTCTCCTTCCAATGGGATCTGGATCAATTGCTCTTTGGAATAACCCAAATCTTGATTCAGTGCAAAGTTGATCTGTTGATAAACGACCAATGTGGCCACGATCAGTAATGTGGAGAGGATAAACTGGAACAGCACCAGCCCTTTTCTGGCTAAAACCACTCCTTTGCCTGACTTGGTAAAAGACCTGAAAACTGTGACCACCTTCGTTGAGGAAAGATAAAACGCGGGATAGCTACCTGCCACAATGCCCGTAAAAAGCAGGACTCCGAGGAGTTGAATCCAAAAACTCCCAGACAAGTATGGGACGCTCATCACCTTACCAGTTAGCGTGTTGAAAACCGGAAGCGTCACTTCTACCAGTAACAATGCAACTATCCCGGCAAAAAACGTGATCAGCAGTGATTCACTCAGAAACTGGTAAACAAGCGAACCTTTCTCTGCCCCAGCTACTTTTCGCACCCCAACTTCCTTCGATCTCTTCTGCGATTTTGCTGTACTGAGATTCATGAAGTTAATGCAGGCAATCAAGAGTACAATGATCCCTATTACAGAAAAAAGTTTCACATATTGTATTCTCCCTTCTACCAGCTGGCCGTTTTTCCACTGTCCATAGAGATACAGATCCTGCATCGGAAACACAAACAACCGGACATTGGTGTGTTCGTTGTGCTGGGCGATGTAATTTTCTATGGAGGCAGAGAAAGTAGCTGCATCAGTCCCTTTGGCCAACTTCAAGATAGTACTTGGTCCATTGCTGTCCCAGTTTTTCAGCCATTCGTTCTCGGCAAAAAATGCCCGGTAAGGCAAAAGATAATCAAATTTGGTACTGACCTCGTCTGGAATTGACCGGAGTACTCCCTGTACAATGTAGTTCTTGATTGTATTGCCAGATCTGATTTCCACTGCCTCGCCTATCACGTCTGTTTTCCCAAAAAGCTTATTCGCCGACTCCTCAGTCAGGACCACCTGGTTGTTAGCTGCGAGCATGCGCTCACGCTCTCCATGAAGTATATCAAACTGCAGAATCTGCAGAAAATCCGAATCGGCATAAAACCCACTTAGTTTCACCTTGTTTTCCCCTTGTACGAAGAGCTGGGTCTCCAGCCAGGTATAGGTGGCAGCATACTGCACTTCTGCAAGACGGGATTTCATATCCTCGGCCAGTGAGCCGGGAGTAGATGTGGTGGTGAAGATGTCGCTGCCATAGCGCTGATGCTCCACTACGCGGTAAATCTGATCCGAATCAGCAAAGCTTTTGTCTACGGACAATTCACTCGTTACCCAAAGCCCGATCAGGATCGCAGCCCAAAGTCCCAGGGATAGCCCAAAAAGATTGATGAAAAAAGTGAGTTTGTTTTTTGAAAACCCCCGGAGTGCTATTTTGAGATAGTTTTTCAGCATGGCAGAAATAAGTTAGGATGACAGTTGTGATACGCGCACTTGGTTACTTTTTTTAAAATCATGAACTTACCCAAGCTCTCCTCTTCATTTGCTAATCATTTTTGAGCGAGTTGACGGGGTTTGAAGTTGCTGCTTTCACTGACTGATAACTGATTGTGAGCAAAGCAATACAGCCGGCAAATACTCCGGCCAGCATAAATACCTGCCAGCCTACCTCAATCTTGTACTCATAATCCTCCAGCCATTTATTCATCGCCCACCATGCAAAAGGGGTAGCGATTGCAAAAGCAATCAGAACAAGCTTGGCAAACTCCTTGGAAAGCAGAATTACAATACCTGTCACACTGGACCCCAAAACCTTACGGATGCCGATTTCCTTCGTTCGCTGCTCGGCAGTAAATGCGGTCAGGGCAAATAATCCCAAGCAGGCAATCAAAATGGCAAAACCAGAAAATACGCCGAAGATCTTGCCTAACCTTGCTTCTGAGGCATACATTTTCCCAAATCTATCGTCCAAAAACGAGTAGGTAAAAGGCTGTCCGGGAGCCAGTTCATCCCATTTTGCCTTCATGAAATTGATTACTGACTCGGTATCACTTGCCTGAAACCGGAAAGATGCAATTCCGGTAGATCTATCACTCAGGGATATCATTACGGGCCCAATGTTTTCCTTTAAGGATTCGAAGTGAAAGTTCTCCACTATCCCAATTACTGTTTTTCCCTCTACCAGATCAAAATCCAAGCCCTCTTCATCCAGCATTGCCTTGATGTTCTTTCCAACAGGATCTCCATCGAATTCAAACATACGAACCGCTGTCTCATTGAGAATTACCGCACTGCTATCCGAGGGAAACTGGGTAGAAAAATCCCTCCCTGCTATGACATTCATTCCCAGTGTCTTGATATAATCGTAATCCACTTGCCAATTTTGCAGATTAACCAGATTCTCTACCTGGCGGGGGTCTTTTCCCTCTGCCCACCAGGCAGCATCACTTCTCCAAGTCCCTGCTACTGGCAAAAAGCCACTAAATGTGCCGCTCTCTATCCTGCTATTACTGAGCATCTCCTGCTTGAAAGTCTCTGCCTGTCGGCCTAGTACATAGACATCCTCAATTGTGATGACCTGATCTTTGTTAAAGCCTATCTTTTTATTCTGGATGTAGTTTAGCTGATTGAATACCGTAAGGGTAGCTATAATCAGAATGATCGAAACCGCAAACTGAAACACCACCAGGGAACTTCTGATTGCACCACTTTTCATCCCCAAAGCCACTTGACCCTTTAAAATACTGATCGGCTTAAACCGTGAGAGAAATAGGGAAGGATAAATGCCAGCCAATACCCCGGTGAAAACTGCTCCGATCAACAGAATCCCATAGAAAAGCCCTTGGTCAAAAGGAAAGGTCAATTGTCGTCCGGCCAGGTCATTGAATAGGGGGATAGAAAAGACCACCAGTGGTATGGCTATCAGAAACGAGATCAATGCCAGCAAAACGGACTCCATGAGAAACTGGCGGATCAGATGGGACCTGAAGGATCCCATGACTTTTCTGATCCCCACCTCCTTGGCACGGTTAGCAGACCTGGCCGTGGAGAGGTTCATGAAATTAATGCAGGCAATCACGAGAATGAATAGCGCGATCACAATGAACAGGTAGATGTAAGTGATATTGAAATTAGGCTCAAATTCTCCCTGCAGATCACTCTTTAAATGTATGTCCAGCAGTGGCTGCAGCGAGTAGGCCATTTTACCTCCGGAATTTTTCAGGGTCTCCAAGGTTGACCCTTCGCCGAATACCGCTCCGATCTCAGGATTGACATGCTTGTCCAGCAGGTAGGTAAACCTATTCTCTACCGCTTCGGGATCACTGCCCTCACGTAGCTTCATATAGGTTTGAAAATTACTGCTCAGCCATGTGGTACGCTTGGACTCAGCGAGCCCTTCCATGGACAGCAAAAAATCAAAATGAAAATGACTGTTTTCCGGAATATCGCCATACACAGCCGTCACCTTAAAGTTTTGGGTATTATCCAGAATTAACAGCTGACCGATAGCACTTTCCCCCGGGAAATATTTTTTGGCCGCACTCTCGCTGATTGCCATGGTGCCCGGCTCATCCAATGCACTGGTGCCATTCCCTTCCAAAACAGGCAACTCGAAAACCTTAAAAAAATCCCTGCTTGCCCAAATGACATGGTTTTCCTTGATATTTTCGTCTGCTCTCTTCACAAGATAAGATCCTCTCTCCCGGAAATGTACCGCAGCTTCTACCTCTGGGAATTCTTCTTTCAGAACCTGTACCAAAGGCGCGGGAGTGAACACCATGTCCCAGTGCTTTCCGGCAAACTTGATTTCATTGTGTACCCGGTAGATTCTGCCTGCATCTTTAAAATGGGTATCGTAGCTGGTTTCGTTCAGCACAAACAGCATGATGATCATGCAGACGGCAACCCCTACCGACATGCCCAGAATATTGATAAACGTGTAAAATTTATGTTTTTGGAGATTCCTAAGCGCTATGGTAAGATAATTTCTGAACATGGTAGTTGTAATAGCTATAGTAACTGTATTGATATGATATTTCTTTCTATACTTTTATTCACGAAGGGCTTTTCAGCTGGCAGCGCCATATGGGGCTATTCATTTCTCAGCGAATCAACCGGGTTGGCCAGTACCGCTTTGACCACGTGCGTGCCTACCGTAAGCAGTGCTATGACCAGTGCCGTAACTCCCGCCAGCGCAAACATCCACCACTGGACTTCTATCCTAAAGGCAAAATCTTCTAGCCACCGCTCTGCCATATACCATGCGATGGGTATCGCTACCAGTAGCGCCACGCCTATAAGCTGAAGAAAATCTTTACTCACTAGTCCCAAAATCGCCATCGCACTTGCCCCCATTACTTTCCTGACACCTATTTCCTTGGTTTTCTGTTGTGTGGCATAGGCTATAAACCCATAGATGCCCAGGCAGGCTATAAAAATGGCTATCCCTGAAAAAATACTACTCAGTTCCCTAAACTGCATCTCAGCTTTATACAACCTGTTGAATTGCCCATCCAAAAAAGTAATTTCCAGAGGATGGGCAGGCTCTGTCTGTTTCCATACGTCAGCTACCCTGGAAAGTGTGGATGTGAGATCCTCTGTATCCAGACGGACCAATAAATTACTGCTGTACTTATCCCCCAAACTGATCATGGCTGGATGAATAGGTATATTGACATCGTTAAGATGGAAGTCCTTAACTACTCCTACGACTTCAAGCTCCCCTCCAAAAAGCCCCTTTGTTCTTTGCCCAAGAGGTTCTTGCCAACCCATCGCACGCACCATTGCCTCATTGACTATCACCCTACCGGTATCAGTCTGGACAAGATCCCTTCCCTCCAATAAAGTCATCCCTAACGTGCCCACATAATCTTCATCCACCAGAAACCCGCTTAGGTTAAAGGCTTTTCCCTCATGCTCTGATGAGGTAATGACACCTCCATCAAACGGTGTGTTTACTGCTGAGCTTACGTAGGATACACCCGTCACCTGCTGTAGCCGGTCTTTCATCACAGCGGTATTTACAGCATTGAACCTTGGCGTTTTCAAGACCACTACCTGTTCCTTATCGAAGCCTAGTTTGCGCTCTCCCAGAAACTCCAACTGCCTTTGCACGACCAGCAAGGACACCATCAAGATCATTGCAATCATAAACTGCACTGTGATCAAAGACTTACGCAAAGATGCGTTTCCAGCTGGAAGCTTACTGTCCCGCAGTCTGGCAAACGGTAAAAATCTGGATACAGCCATGGCAGGATAAAGTCCGGATGCCAGAAACAGCAACCCAAAAACCGAGAGCAGGACCAGGACATTGGGGAATGCAAGAATAAAATCGGCTGTCAGCCGTGTTTCAAGTACAGCGTTGAGATAAGGCATGAACAAAAACAGCAAAAACACCGACGATACCGCAGCCATGGAGCTTAGTATCAAGCACTCAATCAAAGGCTGTGCAACGAGGCTTTTGCTACCAGCACCTAGAATTTTCCGCATAGCCACTTCTTTTGTCCTTACGGAAAAATCCGCAATGGACAGCGTGATATAATTGAAAGCTGTTGAGAAAACCAGAATGACACCTATGATGCCAAAAATATAGAGATACTTGACGTCCACCGGAGATGGTGTCCCCAGTATGCCGGTAGAATGGAGGTGTATATCGGCCATGTTCTGCAGCCCAAAGGTGGGCGCGTCTTTTAACCACCAGATTTTTGATTCCAGTCCTGAGCTTATCTTGGATGCCACCACAGAAGGAGTGGATGCACCGCTGAGCTTCAAATAGACATATCCTTGATGGGTCCATGGATTATCAAGATCCCTGTGGGTAACCAGTGCGGCCATCATGTCTGGGGAGAAGTGTGTTTGACTGGGAAAATCCTTGATTACCCCTGTAACTTTCAGTTCCAAAGAATCTCTCGTAATGAGTTGCCCCATAGGATTTTCAACCCCAAAAATCTTCCTTGCCGTATGCGCTGTAAGTACCACGGACGAAGGATCTGTCAAAGCCCTGTCCGGTGAGCCCTGAAGAAACTCCACGTTGAAGAAATCAAACAGGTTCTCATCAGCCCATACAAAGTTCTTCTCCACAAATACATCCTCACCTCGGCTTACGGTCACCTCCGGATCTACTTGGACACGTGTGACCCCCAATATCTCCGGCACATCCGTGATCAGCTCTGCCACGGGAAGGAAATTTTTGGCTGACTGCAATGTTCCATTTTCGCCGTTTTGCTGGGTGGAAATTAAGCGGAAGGTATTCTCTACCTCAGTATGGTAGCTATCAAAAGTGCTCTCATGGTAAATATAGCTGGCCAAATAAAAGCTGGCGGTAAACCCCACCAGAAACCCTATAAAGTTAACCCCTGTAAAAAGTCTGTTTTTAAACAGGTATCGGAAGGCATGTCTGAAGGAATTTATGATCATAATACGTGGCTTTCAACGAGGTATATGCGCTTTTGTCTTTACCGGAAATCCTCCCCGGCCAACCCATACAGACAGAACTATCCCACTTATCAAGGGCATGGCAGGACCATACAGTACCCGTCTCAGGCTACCCGGATTCCATATTTTCAGCTTTCCTGCCGGATTTTAAGATCCGGCAGGAGGCGATGAAGATTAATTCCCACAGACCCAACCGATGGTCGGGGTAGAGGTACCTACACGTGAAACTGCTCGCGTATATTCTCTGTCACTACCTTGCCATCAAAGAGGTTAATGATCCTGTGTGCGTAGTTGGCATCGTGGGGAGAGTGGGTTACCATCACGATGGTAGTCCCTTCGTTATTGAGTTCTTCCAATAGGCGCATTACCTCTTCCCCGTTGGTAGAATCCAGGTTACCTGTAGGTTCATCGGCGAGTATCACAGATGGTTTGGCTACAATGGCCCTGGCGATGGCCACACGCTGTTGCTGACCTCCGGAGAGCTGCTGGGGAAAGTGGTTACGCCGATGCATGATATTCATACGGGTAAGCACTTCCTCTACTCTTTTTTTGCGCTCATCCGACGCTATTTTCAGATATAGTAAAGGAAGCTCCACATTCTCAAACACAGTCAGCTCATCAATCAGGTTAAAGCTCTGGAATACAAAGCCTATATTTCCTTTTCTAAGAGAAGAGCGCTGTCTTTCCGAGAATTTGGCCACTTCTTTATCCAAAAAATGGTATTCTCCTCCGTCCGGATTATCAAGCAATCCCAGGATATTGAGAAGAGTGGATTTGCCACAGCCCGACGGACCCATGATGGCCACAAACTCACCTTTTTTGATTTCGATCTGGATGCTGTCCAGAGCGGTGGTCTCTACTTCTTCCGTAGCATACAACTTGCGGAGATTAACTGTTTTGATTACGTTGACCATGTTACTGTTTTATTTTGTTTTAAATATCTGACTGATGACTGGTTACCGAAGTCATTTGAATCCCCAACCTTGGTTTAATTGCGTGGTCGTATGACTAAAACCACCAATCACATGATAGACCCAAGGCGTATTAAAGTATAGCTGGGACTGTTCATCTTCACTGTATACTCTTTATTCCGCTCTATGGGGACAGGTTACGACTTCCGCCCAAAGTTTTATTGCTTAACCAATAAACCTATGAATCTCCTGCTCCCATCCATTGCATTTTGTCTATTATCTACTCTCCACAGTACACCCCATAAACAAGTGATGCCAATATGATTATGCTTACACTGCCCAAAGAATGCCACTGGAACCCCATGCATGTGCGGGCATTCCATCCCTTTCTTTTACTTCAATTCCAGCACTTCATTCTTGCCGAAATTCTCATACCCACTTACAATGACTTTCTCTCCCTCTACCAACCCTTCCAGTACTTCATAAAACTCAGGGTTTTTGCGTCCTAAGCGGATATTACGTCTTTCTGCATTTCCTTCGGTATTGAGCACAAACACCCAATTTCCTCCTGTATCCTTAAAGAACCCACCGGTAGGCAGCAGCAGACTCTGTTCACTGTCCCCCAGCTCCAGTCTGATCCTCACACTTTGTCCACGCCGGATACCTCTGGCACTTTCACCGGTAAATTTCATATCCACTTCAAATCTCCCGTTGGTGATCGTAGGATAGATTTTCATGATTTCCAGCTCATGCTCCATACCACTGAGTGTGAATTTGCCCCTCAGGCCCTGGCCAATCCGGGGGAGGTAGAGCTCATCGATAGGTACTCTTACCTTGAATTCGTCCAAGACATCAATCTGACCATAGCGCTGGCCAGAGTTGATAGCCTGCCCTATCTCGATCTGTTCCATCGCAAGCTGCCCATCTATCGGAGCTGTGATCACCAGGTTGTCGAGGATTCTACCTACTCCGTTTAAGGATGCATTCATACGGCTCTCAGACTGCCTGAGCTGGTTCAGCTGCATAGATCTGGCTATTGAATCGCTTTGGTAAGATTCATAAGTAAGTGCTTTCCGCTTTACATTATACTCGTACTGCTCTTTCACTTCTTCATATTCCCGGTCAGAAACCAGCTTCTTCTCATGTAGCTCTTTGAACCGCTTATACTGAGGCTCCAGCAAGCTGATCTGGTAATCGATCTCAGCGAGCAATCCCTGCTGACTCAGGTCATTCTGATCGAGAAACAGCCTAGTCTGCCGGAGATTGTTGATCTGTTCGTAGAGCATGGTCTCCCGCTGCATCACGTCCAGTTGGAGGTTTGAGTTGGTCAGTGAAAGAATAGTGTCACCTTTATTCACCAGTGCACCCGATTCCCTTACTATCCCGTTTACCATCCCACCTTCTACTGCATCCAGAAAAAACGTACGGGCAGGTTCGATCTGCCCTGACACCAAAATATAATCAGTGAATTCACCTTTACTGACAGTAGCAATGCTCAGCCTGTCCTTTTCTACATTCATAGTAGACCTGTGATCCGCAAAACCTATCTGGTAGACTATTCCCGACAGTAAAACAGCTCCTCCCGCTATCCATGCTATCCTTTTGGGTGTCCAGGTTCTTTTCTTTAATTTTCTATCCATTGTGTATAAAAGCCTTTTTTGGGCTATCCCCAGTATGCCAAATGGCATGCCATGCAAAAAAATGCCATTTCAGCCCCAATTCAGGGATTTTACATTCGGATAAAAGTGGATACGCGAACATTTTCGTCCGCCACCGCACAAAACCCATCAAAGTCGGATAATTTTTGATTAACTTGAAATAGTGATGCAGCTGATTAAAAACGGCTAAAATTGTCCGAAAATGGCACTTTCAGAACAATCCACTGACCGCTTTTTTTTCCGGTATACTTTTGGAACAGGTTGCATCGGTACCGGGAGCAAGTCTTCCCTGCTTCATAAAAAAACTATTTCCAATGAGCGAGCATCGAACTGGCAAAATCCTCATCATAGATGATAATGAGGATCTCTTAAAAGCAGCAAAAATTTTTCTGAAACGGCATTTTGCACAAGTAGATACAGAGACCAATCCTGACCTCATTCCCATCCTCACCCATAATGAGCAGTATGATGTGATCCTTCTGGACATGAACTTCACCAAGGACGTAAGCTCGGGACAGGAGGGGTTTTACTGGCTGGACCGGATCCTTGAGCTCGACCCTTCGGCCGTAGTGGTGCTGATTACTGCATATGGGGATGTAAACCTCGCCGTGAGGGCTATCAAGGAGGGTGCTACTGACTTTGTACTGAAACCATGGGAGAACGAACGCCTTCTCGGCACACTCAATTCAGCCTTGAAACTCAGGCAAAAAAAGCTGGAAGTAGACCTGCTTAAGGAGCAAAAACAGACGCTTCAGCAGGATATGGACAGTAAATTCAAAGATATCATAGGGCAGAGTCCTGCCATGCAGAAAATCTTTGAAACCATAGAACGTGTGGCTGTCACAGATGCCAATGTGCTGATTCTCGGTGAAAACGGCACCGGAAAAGAGCTGATTGCCAGGGCGATTCACCGCAACAGCAGAAGAAGCCGGGAGGCATTTGTAGGGGTGGATCTGGGTTCTATCACCCAATCCCTTTTTGAAAGCGAGTTATTTGGGCATAAGAAGGGCTCCTTCACCGATGCCAAAGAAGACCGCGCGGGGCGGTTTGAGCAGGCACATAAAGGAACCCTTTTTCTGGATGAGATCGGAAACCTCCCTATGGCCTTGCAGTCCAAACTTTTGGCAGCACTGCAGAACAGACAGGTCACCCGGGTGGGTGCCAACAGGCCGGTGGACGTAAACATCAGGCTGATCTCCGCAACCAATATGCCTATCCATACCATGGTCTATGATAACGGTTTCCGGCAAGACCTCCTGTACCGTATCAATACGATTGAAATCCAACTTCCTCCATTGAGGGAAAGAGTGGAAGACATCGCCCTGCTTGCCGATCACTTCATCAGCTTCTATTCCAAAAAATACAACAAGGAAATCCGAAAAGCTTCCGAGCCACTGATCAAGCGGATGACCAAATATCACTGGCCTGGCAATATCCGCGAACTTCAGCACAGTATAGAGCGTGCGGTGATCATGAGCAATCACAGTGTGCTGCAACCGGAAGACCTTTTTCTCCAGAAAATGCAGCAACCCGAACGCCAGGATGAATCGGTAAGCCTGGAGCATCTCAATATTGAAGATGTGGAGCGGATCCTGATCAGAAAAGCGCTGCAAAAACATAACGGGCATATCACCAGGGCAGCGGATGAACTCGGACTGACGCGCTCTTCGCTGTACCGGAGACTGGAAAAATATGGTTTATAAGCGTTTTTCTTTTGGGATTATTGTCAGGCTGATCGGTATCACCGGAATAATTTACCTCGGCATATGGCTGTTTTACAGCCAGGATCTGTGGTTGGCACCTGGTATCCTGTGTTTATTTCTGCTGTTTTTGGTAGGTGAAACCGTCTATTACGTAAATTCCATTAACCACAAACTTGCGCGGTTTCTGGACTCTATCCGCTATACAGACTTTTCCAGTTCCTTTACTTCAGACAGTCAAATGGGAAATTCTTTCCGCGAAGTAAACAAGGCTTTTAATGAGGTCATGAATGTGTTCAAACAAACCCGGGCCGAAAAGGAAGAGCAGATGTTGTTTCTGCAGGTGATCATCCAGCATATCAACACGGGAATTATCTCTTTCAATTCGGTAGGTAAAATCGGGGTGATCAACAACGCAGCAAAACATCTGCTCCAGATCCCACAGTTCAGAAACATTACTGATCTGGGCAAACTCTCAACAGACCTGTTGACGGATGTCATGGAAATGAAGCCTGGCCAACGTATTTCCCAAAAAGTAAACCCAGGGCTACACCTGATCATCCAATCTACCTCTCTCAAAATGGGAGGACAAAGCTGGACGCTGCTCTCCCTCCAAAACATCAATGCAGAACTTCAGTCCAACGAACTTCAGGCCTGGCAAAACCTGACCAAAGTGCTCCGCCATGAGATCATGAATTCCATTACTCCCATTTCCAGTCTGGTGGACTCCTTGCGCACGATTCTGGAGGAAGACAGCTATGTGCAGCAAGAAGGTTTCTTGATCATGCGTGAAGGGTATCAGGATATCCAGGAAGGACTGGAAACCATTGCCAATCGAAGCCGGGGGCTGGTAGGGTTTGTGAATGCTTACCGCGATTACACCAATATTCCAGAGCCGAAAAAGACCATGGTCCCTGTCCAGCAACTTTTTGAAAATGTCCTCATCCTCATGAAGGAAGACCTTAAAAATGCCCAAGTCAAAATCAAGACTGAAATTGTCCCTATCGACCATTCAATTCTCTGCGATGTGGACCAAATCACAATGATCCTGATCAACCTGGTCAAAAACGCGAGTGAATCATTGCAGCATTCCAACGACCGAACCATTTGGCTATCAGCTATAGGACAGGGTGATCTGGGAACGACAGTGCAGGTAGAGGACCATGGTCCAGGCATCATCCCCGAGGCCTTGGAGCGAATTTTTGTCCCGTTTTATACTACCAAAAAAACAGGCAGTGGGATCGGACTGGCTATTTCGAGACAGATCATGAACCTTCACAGGGGAAGTCTACAAGTTTCCTCTATTCCCCATGAAAGAACAGTTTTTACATTGGATTTCAGATAGTCCGCAAGAGGATGTCATCAGTGCAGTGCCGACTGTTTTTTTGTCCAGAAAATGATTGGAAAAAAAGAGTATCGGCATGCTTGGTTATTTCCTTTATCACTAGGGCCTGCTGAAAAACGCCAGTAGGTGATTAAAAGCCATGATTTTGAATTAATAGCCCCTTTTTTATGGAGGCTGTTTTTCGGCAAGGCAAGTTTTTTACGGCTATAGCCCGTTATCCATGTACCGGAAGTCCCAAAACAATGTTTTTTTAAGCTAGCCTCAGTCCTATCCTCTTCTCTATGTTGTCCTCATTCGAAATATAGGCACCATCATCACCCGGGCGCCTTGAAGCTGGCATAGCTGAGACTCTTTCAGCACCCCCAAACTAGTCCTGATCGAAAAACCTGCCAAAAAACAGGGGCAAAGCTGATTTTTATCAGATTTTTCCCCTTCAAAATCCTCCATCATTGTACTTGATCTAAGCTTATCCGGCCAGTATTGGCCGGTATACATTCTATGCAGACTACAGCCACCCCCCACTCTTTCCACATCCCGGTAATGGGATTGGGATATACCGTCGACACTCCCCTGAAAGTTGCCCAGTTTGGTATCTCCAGTGTGATCTCCATCATGGACGACCAGCTACTTGAAGATATGAGAAGGATCCATTCCTCCTATCACCATATCCCTTATGAGCCTATTGCTGAAGACAGCGAAGATTCCCGTGCAGCGCGTATCCGAGCGTATCTTGATCTCGTGCAGACAATCATAGACCTTCAGATCACCACCATGATAGATGCCCCGATACGCGCAAATTCACCCATTGCCAGATACATCGAATTACTTCCGGAATCCAGTCTGCTGAAAGCGGACCTTTATCGCTTACTTAATACCCGGTCACCTCTGGAAAAAGAGGAGCTTTCCCGTAAAATAAAAGCACAGATCACACCAGGATCAGCCGATGTCAACATCATGACTAAAGTAGACAAGCTTAACAGGGACAAAAATGGCGATGCACTCCCGCGTGAATTCTCTGACGCCTTGGCAGCGCTACGGGGATTTGCTACCAGCAAAATCAACGGCTGTGTGGTTTTCTCCGCTGGGATGAACCCTTCCCTTTACAGTTATGCCGAACAGTTTCCCGAATTTTATCCAGATGAGCATGGTCATATCCGCAAAGGAATAATCCTGAAGGTCAGTGATTACAGGTCCGCTTTGATCCAAGGTAAGTTTCTGGCAAAAAAGGGGCTTTGGGTATCTGAGTTCAGGATTGAATCAGGCCTCAACTGTGGTGGGCATGCTTTTGCCACAGAGGGACACCTCATCGGCCCGATACTGGGGGAGTTTAAAGCCAAAAGAGAAGAACTGACTGAATCCCTCGCACAGCTTGTTCAGCTGGCATTGGATGAAAAAAAGAAACACCCCCTCTCCCCAAATCCAAAAATCCGTATTACCTACCAGGGGGGAATCGGCACTGCGGAGGAGGATTCTTTTCTAAGAAAACATTACTTGCTGGATGGAACCGGCTGGGGCTCTCCCTTTCTCCTCGTTCCCGAAGCCACCGCAGTCGACAATGACACATTGGACCGGATCATTCAGGCGAAGCAATCGGATTTCTATCTGAGTCAGGCCTCTCCTCTCGGGGTACCGTTCAATAACCTGAAGAACAGTAGCGGGGAAGAGCAGCGGCTAGCCCGGATTGAAAAAAACAGGCCCGGAAGCCCGTGTTTTAAAAAATTCCTATCCTTCAGCACAGAATTTACGACCGTACCCATCTGCACGGCTTCCAGACAATATCAGAACCTAAAAACCAAGCAGTTACATGACGGGGATATTTCCGCTGAGGAGCTGGAAGAGGTATTGGCCAAAGACTGCCTCTGTGAAGGGCTGGGGGCCCCTGCCATTCTCTCCCACGGAGAAGTCCCTCGGAGAAACCTCACAGCAGTCACCCTATGCCCTGGTCCCAACCTGGTCTACTTCAAAGGAATATTCAGTCTGAAGGAGATGGTAGACCATATCTATGGCCGGGTAAGCATACGACTCGTGCCGGATAGACCCCATGTATTCATCAAGGAGCTTCAGCTATATGTAAGCTATCTGAAAAATGAAATTGAAAAACTGACTGTCCCTGTCTCTGTAAAGCAGGAATCCTATCTGGAAAAATTCCGCAGCAACCTCCTCAAGGGAGTGGAATATTACCGGGGTTTGGTAGAAGACGCGGGTGTGGGCTCCAAGGGTACCGTAGACAAGATTAAAGCGCAGCTTCAACTCCTTGGAGTAGAACTGGAGAAATTACAGCTTACCTACTGAGCGACATACCCAAGAAAAGGACACGGCAAGCTTCCCGAAACAAACGGCACCCCTTTACCTGCCGCTCCCACCAAAAAAGGTGATGCTGACCGTTCACATCCAGACCGGCATAGCGATAAAAACCCTTTAGCCTTCTTTACTCAACGGATCAGTGCATCCCAGAGAATTTCCACGGGATGCTGGGCTTTTCTCCCTGTACCGTCCGCTATCTGGTGACGGCAGGAGGTTCCCGGTGCTGCGATGAGCGTATCGGCTTCTGCCTTTCTAATAGCCGGAAACAGAACGAGTTCGCCTATCTGCTGGGAGATCTCAAAATGTTCCTTTTCGTACCCAAAGGAACCTGCCATTCCGCAACAGCCGCTGGGAATAGTTTCCACCTGATAGTTTACCGGTAAGCTGAGGATCTTCTGTGTCCAGTTCAGGGAAGACAGTGCCTTCTGATGGCAATGTCCATGCAGCTTTATCTTTCGGGATTTATCTGTGAACGAATCCTGTTTTATATTCAGCGCCGCAGCCTCCCTCCCAAGAAACTCCTCTATGGTAAGGGTGTAATTTTTCAGTCTCTTGGCTGCTGCGACAAGATCCCCACCCACTATCCTCGGATACTCATCGCGAAAAGAGAGGATGGCGGATGGTTCCAGTCCAATCAGCATCGTATTCCCATCGACAAGTTTATCGAAAATCCGCACATTCTCCTCCGCATGTTTTCTTGCCTTTTCCAGCAGCCCTTTGGAAAGTGCTGACCGTCCACTCTCCCCATGGGCTACCACCCTCACCCCATATCCCAATTTTTTCAGTAAGGAAATGGCCTTGATCCCAATTTCGGTGTCATTGTAATTGGAAAACTCATCCACAAAAAAGTACACCTGCTTGATCTCCTTTTCAGCACCTGGTAGGTTGGCATAGTGCCTGGCATACCATTTCCTCAGGCTTATCGGACTTATTGCCGGAAGATTCCGCTCGGGAGCCACCCCCAAAACCGCTTTCATCAATCCCCCTGTTGCCCTGTTGGCCAAAAAGAAATTGGCAATTCCCGGCACTATAGCACCAAATCCATTGAGGTCATTGATATAAGCAAAGGCTCTGGATCGAAGCGGGATTCCATTGGTTTTTTGGTATTGATAGAGAAACTCCGCCTTCATACTGGCCATGTCCACGTTGGAGGGGCATTCGGCCGTACATCCTTTGCAGGAAAGGCATAAATCCATCGCCTCTTTTATCTCAGGATGATCAAATGCATTCTCTTTTTTATCCCTTGTCAAAAACTCCCGAAGTGTGTTTGCCCTCCCCCGGGTAGTATCCCGCTCGTTTCGGGTAGCCATATAACTCGGACACATCGTCCCCCCGGATCCGGGAAGCTTACGGCAATCCCCGGATCCGTTACATTTCTCTGCCAGCCTCAGAATACCTCCTGTAGGAGAAAAGTCAATCAAGGTGCGGTGTTCCGGAGTTTTCATATCCGGTTCATACCGCAGAAATCTGTTCATCGGGGCGGCATCCACAATCTTCCCGGGATTGAAGATATTATGAGGATCCCAAGTGAATTTGACTCTCCTGAATAATTCATAGTTTTTCTCCCCTACCATGAGTGGGATAAACGCTGCCCGTACCCGGCCGTCTCCATGCTCCCCACTGAGGGATCCCTGGTACTTTTTCACAAGTCTCGCAGAGGCCTCAGAAATCCTGTAAAACGCCTCCACATCTTCTCCTTTTTTAAGGTCCAAAATCGGACGTAAATGGATTTCACCTGCCCCCGCATGTGCATAATGCACAGGCTGCTGATCAAACTCCTCCATCATCGCATCCACCTCATCGATATAATCTGCCAGATCAGCAATGTCCACTGCGGTATCTTCGATACAGGCTACGGCTTTTGGATCCCCCGGGATATTTGCCAGGAGTCCCAGTCCTGCAGACCTGAGGGCCCATGCTGAAGCAACCAATGCAGGCTCTATAACCGGATAAGCATATCCCAGCCCCGACTTGATCAGATCTTCAATCAAAGCCTGTCCTTTGTTCATTGCTTCTTCCAGCGTGCGGCCCCTAAACTCCACCATCAGCAAAGCCATGGGATCGCCTTCGACGAAATAGCGGTTTTTGCTGTATTCGATGCTTTCCTTGGTACAGTCCAGTATAATTTTATCCATTAACTCTACAGCGGTAGCCGGATGTCCCATAGCTACCTGAGAGGCTTTCATACTCTGGTGGATACTTTCAAAATGGGCTGCCACGACGATTTCCACCGGATCTGGAAGCGGATCCAGACTGATCTTGATTGCTGTGGTAAACGCCAGAGTGCCCTCAGAACCTGTAAGGAGTTTGCAGAAGTTGAATTTCTCCTGGCCTTCAAACACCCCGGATTTCAGAAGTTCATCTACAGCATAGCCTGTATTACGCCGGTGTATGGATTTTTTGGGAAACTGCGCATGTATCTCCGCGCGTACTTCTTCCTGCGAGAGCTCATCCCTTATTTGGCGGTATAGCTCTCCCTCCAGTGTACCCAATTCACATTTTTCATCAAACTCCGGCTGAGTCAGCTCCCCAAAAGTGGCAGCATTTCCATCACTGAGCAGCACTTCCAGGCTGATTACCTTATCCCGGGTAACGCCATAAACAATGGAGGTGGTACCAGAGGAGTTATTTCCCACCATACCGCCTATCATAGCGCGGTTGGCAGTAGAAGTAATAGGGCTGAAAAAAAGACCATGGGGTTTCAAAAACCGATTGAGCTCATCCCGCACGACACCTGGCTGCACCCTTACCCAACGCTCTTCCTTGTTGAATTCCAGAATCTGGGTAAAGTGTTTGGCCACATCCACTACGATTCCATTGCCCACACACTGTCCAGCCAAGGAAGTCCCCGCGGTCCTTGGAATCAGCGAAGTTCTGTTCCCTGCCGCAAACCGGATCAGCCGCTGAATATCTTTTTCAGTCTTGGGGAAAGCAACTGCCAAAGGCATCTCCCTGTAAACGGAGGCATCTGTGGCATATAGGGTTTTAGTAAGCGTATCGAATTGCAGGGATCCGTCCAGCTCTCCGGCCAAGGACTGCAGCAAGGGCAATAGGTTTGAACTCATTCCCAAAAATAAGACTGCGAGAGGGAATTAACGGAATGATGGCAAAAAGAAATTAATCAAATGCAAAAAGAATACAACCAGATAGAATATTACCTATTCCAGCAAATTACCCATGGATTCTTCCGGAAAACATCCAGTAGATTTTATGGATGCCTGAAGAAAATTCCGGCAAACCGGTTTTCTTTGCTACCCAATCAGGTTTCAGGAGCCCCTCCTGCCGGAAAACCCTATCCTTATGTTCTTCTATTTTTCCCAGTTTCTTAGTTTTTTGGCCATGCCGCTTACCGTCCTGTTAATCCTGATCCTAGTCGGCGCTTTTTTTCCCAGAAAAAAATATGGCCGCATCAGTCTCTGGACAGGAATAACCTTACTCCTGCTGTTCACCAATCCCTTCTTAGCCAACCAGGCTATGCTCGCCTGGGAACCTGAAATCAAAAGCTTCCACGAAGTAAAACCCCATCAAATCGGCATTGTACTCACGGGAGTCACCAACCTCAGCAAAACTGTCTATGACCGTACATTTTTCAACAAAGGGGCTGATCGGATCACCCATGCCTTACAACTGTATAGAATGGGCAAAATCAAAAAAATTCTGATTACAGGAGGGCAGGGACTAAATCCCACCAATCCTAACACCGAAGCCCAGCTTCTGGGAAATTTCCTGTTGATGGCCGGGGTGCCTGACCGTGACATCCTGATCGAGGACAAATCCAAGAACACCCGGGAAAATGCAGTTTTCACCCAATCGTTTTTGGATCAGGAAGGGATTGATACCGGGCAGGAATTTTTGTTGATCACTTCCGCATTTCACATGGCCCGTGCCAAGGGCTGTTTTGACCAGGCAGGCCTGAAAACAACACCGTTTCCGACAGATTATTATGGCCATGATCCCAAATTCAGTATCCCCTCCCTGCTCTATCCCAGCCCCTCTTCCCTGGAAAACTGGCATAGGCTTACGAAAGAATGGATTGGAATTGCCATCTATTGGACCGTAGGCTACCTCTAAAGATTCAAGTAGTCGTTCCAGATCATTACATGAATACAAATGTTTAAAAAACAAACATTTTAAAGTTTTTTTTTTAAACATTTTATGGTTTTTGTGTACTTTTGAACTTCAAATCTTTTGATGGATCAAGCCAGAATGGACACCTGTACTCCCAACTCTGGAGTTTGGTCAAGCGATCATTGGACTAACTGGCTCTATGTTTCTCAACTGTCATTCCCACTTCAGCTTCAAATACGGAACCATGTCTGTGGAGGCATTGATTGCTGAAGCCAAGAGCAAAAGACTGGATGCATTTGCCCTTACCGATATCAATTGTACGGCGGCCATCTTTCCATTTATCCGGGCTGCCCAGAAAAAAGGCATCCATCCTGTGATCGGTATAGATTTCCGTAACGGCATAAGCCAGCAGTACATCGGACTTGCCAAAAATCAAGAAGGGTTCTATGAGTTGAACCTCCATCTTTCCAGGCACCTTGCCCAAAAGAAGGAGTTCACACATAAGGCGCCGGTGTTCAACAACAGCTTTGTCATCTATCCGCTGCCAGACACCTACTTCCCGCTAGAGGAGAATGAATTCGTGGGAGTCAAGCCAGACCAGCTCAACCGTCTGATCTCTTCTCCCTGGCTCCGGCACAAAGACAGACTCGTGCTGCTGCAACCCGTAAGTTTTGGTTCGAAGCTCCAGTTCAACGCCCATCGGCTGCTGCGGAGTATTGATGGCAATGTCCTCCTCAGTAAGTTGCCGACAGAATCCCAGGGAAATCCAGAGGATCAGTTTTACAGCTATGCAGACATGACCAAGCGCTGTGAGAACCACAGCTATCTGCTGGCAAATGCCCGGAAACTTTTAGAACAATGTCAGTTTTCCTTTTACTTTGAGGCGGTCAAAAACAGAAGGGATATCCTTGGTTCTGCCTGGCAAGATTACGATTATTTGCGTCAGGAAACATTCAAAGGCGCCATCATCCGCTATGCTGCACTTACCCCTGCCATATCACAGCGGATCGAGAAAGAGCTTAAACTCATAGAAGACAAGGGCTTTGTGTCTTATTTTCTCATCAATTACGAACTGGTGACTTTTGCCCACCAAAAGAACTTCTATCATGTGGGCAGGGGATCGGGAGCCAACAGTATTGTGGCCTATTGCCTGGGCATCACAGATGTGGACCCCATAGAACTTGACCTATACTTCGAGCGGTTCATTAACCTGTACCGGGAAAACCCACCTGATTTTGACATTGATTTCAGCTGGAAAGACAGGGATGAGGTAATCTCCTATATCTTCCAAAAATATAACCAAGGTGCTCAGCAGCATGTATGCCTACTGGCCACACATGCGACTTTCCAGTATAATTCGATGCTACGCGAACTCGGAAAGGTTTTTGGGCTGCCTAAAACCGACATCGAGTCACTGATCCACCACGCCGATAAGCCCGGTTATCAGCCCGACCAATACGGCAGACTTATCCTCAAATACAGCCAGGTATTGAAAGACATGCCTTCCCATCTCAGCATCCATGCCGGGGGAGTACTCATTTCGCACAAGCCCATCCACTACTACACTGCCACAGAAGTCCCTCCAAAAGGTTTCCCTGTATCCCATTTCGACATGCACGTCGCAGAGGATATCGGATTGTACAAGTTCGATATCCTCAGTCAGCGCGGACTGGGGCATATCAAAAGTACTTTGGAGATCATCCATGAGAACCAGGGGGTAAAAGTGGACATCCGCCAGGTAGATAAATTCAAGAAAGACCCGGAAATCAAAAAGCACCTGCGTAGCGGACACACCATGGGTGCTTTTTACGTGGAGTCCCCGGCCATGCGGATGCTGCTTGCCAAGATGAAAGCGGACGAGTACCTGGAACTGGTAGCGGCAAGTTCTATCATCCGCCCGGGAGTCGCACGCTCAGGCATGATGCGGGAATATATCCTCAGGCATGTGGATCCTTCACGCCGTAGCATAGCCCACCCAGTGATGGCCGAACTGATGCCTGATACGTACGGGATCATGGTTTATCAGGAGGATGTAATCAAAGTAGCCCATTATTTTGCCGGCCTGAGCTTGGGGGAAGCCGATATCCTGAGAAGGGGGATGAGTGGAAAATTCCGCTCCCGGGAGGAGTTTCAGCTGGTGAAAGAGCAGTTTTTCCAGAATTGCAAAAAATTGGGTCGGGATGAAAAAATCACCGCAGAGGTCTGGTATCAGATCGAGAGTTTTGCAGGATACTCTTTTGCAAAAGGGCACTCGGCCTCTTTCGCGGTAGAAAGCTACCAGAGCCTCTACCTCAAAGCCTACTTCCCATTGGAGTTTATGGTCGGGGTGATCAATAATTTCGGAGGATTCTACAGCACCGAATTCTATGTCCACGAACTCCGGATGAATGGTGCAATTATCCAAGCTCCCCATCTCAATGAAAGCGAGTACCTCACGTGTATCCATGGGAAGACCGTTTACCTTGGCTTTATCCATATGAAATACCTGGAAAAAGTCTCAACGGAAAAAATACTGGCAGAGCGCGTTGCCGGAGGATACTTTCTTGGCCTGGCTGATTTCATTGCAAGGGTCTCCCTGAGCCTCGAGCAATTGCTGATCCTGATCCGGATCGGGTGCTTCAGATTCACAGAAAAATCCCGGCAGGAGTTATTGTGGGAAGCCCATTTTATTATGAACAAGCGGAAAACCACCACCTTCCAAAATGGTCTTTTTGCGGGACAGGGCAGTTATCAACGTCAGCAGCCAGCGATCCCCGAGCTGGAAGAAATAGATATCA
Source organism: Algoriphagus sp. (assembly GCA_048819475.1). Taxonomy (GTDB): domain Bacteria; phylum Bacteroidota; class Bacteroidia; order Cytophagales; family Cyclobacteriaceae; genus Algoriphagus. Next base: position 131,188 of record JBMDXP010000044.1, on the reverse strand, counting down.
GACAGCAGATCGTAGACCAGATCGACATCCTGGAATTCCCCCTCGACTCCCCTTTCCTTCTTGTCAAAGACCAGACAGTCCAAGGCATCCGTGCCAGGGACATGAAACATCATCTCGGCAAAGCTGTCCAGTTGGTAGGCTACCTGGTCACTGTGAAGCATACCTATACTGTGGCCGGTGAAGTGATGAACTTCGGTACATTTATAGACCGGGATGGGGACTGGATAGACACGGTACATTTCCCAACGACTGTCAAAAAATATCCGCTTAAGGGCAGGGCCATTTATTTGCTTGAAGGAAAGGTGACGGTGGAGTTTGATTTCTACACGGTAGAAGTAACCAAATGTGAGCGCATGGAATACTGGAATGCTACCGATTAACCTCACCTGCTTTGAACCTGTAACAGAAGACGGACCTCAACGCTACTGTCAGTCATGCGATGGATGAAAATAAATCCACCCAATGCCACAGCTACCCCAGAGAATACGTAGCCTAATGAGTTGAGCTGACCACCTTAAGCTTGCCGGGCCTGGGAGCTTGTCCAAAAGAATATTATAGCTTATCTTGATCAATCAGAACACCAATATCGCAGTCCTGACAGCTATTCCCACAAAACCCGGCCACTATAGAAACCACTATGAAATTTGGAAGTACCACCACCCCCGAACTTATTGATTTCTCACTGCCTTCTGACCATCCGGACACGGCAAAAATCCTGCAACAATCCAGGAAAGACAGTCCGTTTGAAGTGTATGTGGGCTGTGCCAAATGGAACAAGTCCGATCTGAAAGGCTTCTACCCACGGGGAACCAAAGATGAACTGACCTACTATTCCAGGCAGTTCAATTCCATTGAGCTCAATGCGACGTTTTACAATGCCCCCTCCAAAGAGCAGGTCTTGCAATGGAAGGAAAAGACGCCTGACGGCTTTAAGTTCTTCCCCAAAATCAGCCAATCAATCAGTCACTACCGTCGATTGAATGACGTAAAAGCATTGACGGATGAGTTTGTCGACTCAGTGAGTATGTTTGAGGAAAAGCTGGGGATGGTATTTCTGCAACTGATCGACAACTTCCATCCCAAGTCAATGGATAAACTGGAGCGTTTTATTCTGGATTTCCCAAAAGGAGTACCACTTGCGGTGGAAGTCCGGAACAAAGCCTGGTTTGAAGGGAAGGAATTCGATGAGTTCTACCACCTGCTGAAGGAGAATAATGTCACCAATATCACGGTAGATGCAGCTGCCCGCAGGGATATGCTCCATATGCGTCTTTCTACAGATGCTGCATTTGTGCGCTATGTAGGAGCCAATCACTCCAGTGATTACAGCAGGCTGGAAGAATGGATAGAAAAAATCGCCGCATGGCGTGACCAGGGGCTGAACAAGTTATACTTTTTTGTCCATCAGAACATGGAATTGGAATCACCCAAACTTTCCGAACATTTCATCGGGCTTCTGAACAAAAAATTTGGTCTCACCTTGAAGTTGCCATTCGAACCGGTCTCCCCGCTCGGATTCTAGTTTCCCGGGGAAAAGTAAGGCCAAGCAAAGATATTTCAGTAGGCTGTATCTTTTCAGCGGGGCCTGGCCTCCCAGATACGCATAAAAAGCATATGGGCCATCCGCCGGGCGTGTTCTTTTGCAAAATCGGCATTCTCCCCCTCAAAATAGCGGTCCACGGTGGCAAACCACAACTCCAGCCACTGCCCAAAATGTGCTTGCTCCACAGAGTTCCCAACAGCTGCATCAACCTCGCGGTGCACCTTTGTCGGGTTGAACTTACCCGCTCCAGGCCCGGAACGAAGCAAAATCATTTCCCAAAAATCGCTGAGATGTATCAGATGCCCATCCCAATCCGTCACCACACCGTTGAATATTGGGCCGAGTACTTCATGCTTCCGGATTTCAGCATAAAATCTTCTGACCAGAAAATCGACTTCCCTTCTGCTTTCAATAGCTATCCTATCCATTTCTAATCAACTAAAACCGGAGCCAAAACCTCTCTTTCCCCGTCTATTCCATCTGGGACCGGTAAGCCCAAAATCCCACAGATCAAGGGATAGATATGGTAATTTTCAAAACTTTCAATCCGTAGTCCCCTTTTGATCGAGGAGCCCTTTGCATAAAAAATCCCGTGCATCTCTTTATATTCCGGGCTAAACCCATGTTCCCCAAACACTTCTGTCCCGAACCTTGCCGCCCTGTTCTGATAGTTGAACAGCCCTTTTTCATCAGCCAGGTAATACCCCAAGTCAGGAAGGATAAGCAGGTCCCCTATCCGCTCAGGAAAAGCGTCAATATCGATGTAATGTCCCCGGTCAGAAACATCCGCTACCGTGAAATTACCAGCCCGTTTCTGCAATGTCTTAACCACTTTTCTTTTCGTTTTTGGGTCATTCAGATGAACATGGGCCAGCGCCCCGTTGTTGACAATGCGTGCATCTATCCCTTCTGTCAGCTTGTCTAAATTGATCAGCTTATCTTTGCCCACATCGACCATTCCATGATCGGAAACCAGTATAATATGGAGATCCAGATCCAAGCTTTTCAGCCCCTCGAATAATGATCCAAGTTCATGGTCAAGTTTCTCCAACCTATTGCGCAGCTCCTTATCGTTTGAAGGACCGAAACGGTGACCTACATCATCCATATCTGAAAAATACATGGTGATGAGCTGCGGACGTTCATCTTCTGGCAACTGTAGCCATTCAAACACCTGTGAAATCCTCGACAGGTTGGGAACGCTACCGTCATAATCGAAATAGTAACTGGGACGCACATCCTGAATCGGGGACTCTGAGCCTACAAAAAAATAGCTGGCAGCCTTTATCCCATTTTGTTCTGCCAGCACCCACAGTGGTGTACCTCCATACCAATAGCCATCCTGTATAAGCTCCCGGTTACCCATACTGTAAACCACATTCTTTACAGGATCATAGAATGAATTATCGACCAACCCATGATGCTCCGGTTTCATACCGGTGGCGATCGTGTAATGATTGGGAAATGTCTTTGTAGGAAAAGAGGGAATCAGACTCTCTGCTGCGGTTCCTTCTGAAATAAAGCTGGAAATATTCACAGGCTTGAACCGCTCCACGTAATCATGCCCGAAACCGTCCAAGGATATCAGCAGCACGTAGGGTTTATCGGCACCCTGAGCATATGTAGCATCTTTAAAAGCAAAAAGACCAATCAGGAATAGAAAGAGGTACATGTTTTTGTTTCAAAAATATCCCCTCCTTGGCAGCTTATCAAACCCATAAGGGATTATTATAAGAGGATCTGCTTTTATCCTGCCAGAACTCCCCTGCGGACAAGAGGTAGCAAGCGCTTTTTCCCATCATCCCTTATCGGTAAAATGGGGCTAAAAATTCCTTGATTTCATCCACAAAACAGGAAATATTTTCCCTGCGGAGCTATATAAAAATGGCTGCTGGCCGCTCCGTCTGGAATGGAACACATATTGAACACACTGTCTCAAATCAGTATACAAAATGAAAAAAACAAGTAAAATCTTAAGTCTTATTCTCATTGGAGGGTTGACTTTTGGCGGTGTTTCGTGCAAAAGCAGCAATGCTACCAAAGGCGGGGCCATAGGAGGTGCAGCAGGTGGTGTGGTTGGTGGCGCGATTGCAGGCAAAGGAAATACGGCTGTGGGGGTATTGATAGGATCCGCTATAGGAGGATCTGCCGGAGCAATCATAGGAAACCGCATGGATAAGCAAGCAGAGGAACTGCAGCGTGATCTTAAGGGTGCAGATGTGGAACGTGTAGGAGAAGGGATAAAAATCACTTTCGACTCGGGATTGATGTTTCCTGTAAACGGCTTTGACTTGAACGACAATTCGAGAAAAAACCTGGACAACCTAGCCGAAACCCTGAAAAAATATGAAGACACCAATATTTTGATAGAGGGACATACAGATAACACCGGGGCAGAGGAATATAATCAAACCCTGTCTGTGAAAAGAGCGAATTCTGTAGAGTCTTACCTGAAAGGGCTTGGCGTACCTGGATCGCGCTTTGAGGTGGTGGGATACGGTGAGATGCAGCCCATAGCCAGTAACGATACGGAAGCAGGAAGACAGGAAAACAGACGGGTAGAAGTAGCTATCTATGCGAATAAAAAAATGCAAAGAATGGCTAAACGAGGCGAACTGGGAGATTAAAACACCCCATAAGCCCTATTTATAGATCCGAAAGACGACTCAATGAGTCGTCTTTCACTTTTTAAAGGGTAATTTCACTTAGAAGTCTTTTCTCATCAGCCAGTCCGTCTGCACCTCATCACCAAACGGGAATGGATGCTCTCCAAATTTCCTAAGACCATGCTTCTCATAGAAACGGATGGCCCGGGCATTTTTTTCCCATACACCCAGCCAGAGGTAGCTTTTCCCACAATCCTTGGCATAGCCCGAAGCTATGTCCAACAAAACCTTACCCAATCCTGCTCCAAGAAACTCCTCCAACACATACAACCGCGCTATTTCCAGACTCTCCGGGTCGTGGATATCCGTCTGCGCCGGAACTTGGTTGACTTTGGTATACCCGGCCAGTTTACCATTGGCTTCAAGCAGAAAAAATACAGATGAGGGGTTTTGGATTTCCATCAGGAACTGTTTTTCCGTGAAAGCAACATCAAGATAAAACCGGACATTCGCCAGCTTGTTCTGGGGAGTAAATGCCTGCAAAAAAGCTGTCCTGCCCAACTTGACCAAATCGGACAAATCGGCATGGGTGGCTATCCTCAAAACAATTTTTTCGATTTTCACAGTACCAAGTTAAGTCAGGCAGTCTGGATTTCCCAAGCTTCAAGGCTGGGACTATTGATCGCTGCAGTTTACAGGTTTATTTTGGGTCTATACCAGATTAAACCCTCCTTTTACCAAGATTACTGAATTTTCATCCATAGGCCCATTTGGAAAAACCTCCATTCTATCTCCGTTTTGCCTACCTATTTCTACCGGTAATTTTTCCAGCAGGTATCCGTTTTGGGTGGCTTCCCCACGCAAAAGCAAGACATACCCATCCTCTGTCTCGACCAATGCAGATTCAGGCACAGACCAGCCTGACGAAGGGGATTGTTGGATCTTGGCCTCCACAAACATACCGGGAATCAGTTTATTCTCATCCGCTTTATTGACCAGATCTGCATGTACATTAATCTGCCGGCCTGTGTTGATCGCCTGGCCCACCATAATCACTTCAGCCTCATATAACTGCTCCCTCGAGCCTGGAATAGTGACCCCCACCTTCTGCCCCACACTGATGGAAGTCGCGTCTCTTTCGAATACTGTCAGTTCCACGTGGAGATGCTCTCTACTGATCAGTGTAAGTGCTTTTCCGGCCGCCGGCAGAAAAGCTCCTGGCACAATATCGATGCTCTCCACAAATCCTGACACGGGCGAATTCACCTGAATTATTGAGCTGATCTTTTCCGGAGTCAGCTGATTGGCATCAATCCCGATCAAGGCCAATTGTTTCTTGAAGCTTTCAGCCTTGGTCTTGGTACCCAGATAATCTGCCTCTGCTTTCAAGAAGCTCTTCTGCGCCGCAATCTGCTCGGAATAAAGTGTCTTTTGCCGTTCGTATTCTTCCATCAGGTAAGTCAGCTGGCTCTGGGCCTCCAGAAAATCCTGTTGGAGGCGGATGAAATCCGGATTTTCAAGGTAAAACAGAAGCTGACCTTTCCGTATCGGCTGACCCTCCAATAATTTCAGCCCACTCACATAGCCCCCAAAGTACGCTGATATCTCCTGAATCCCCTCCACAGGAACCTGTACTTGCCCCTGAACACTCAGCTCGCTGGCGAAATTCTGCTGTGCAGGGCTTCCCCATTGCATTTTCATTGTTTCAAACTGGTCGTTTGTAACACGGATATGTGCGCCATTTTCGGATCCCTTCTCTATCTCTACCGCTGAAATGGAGACAGTGTCCTTTCCCGTGCAATTGGCCAAAACAAGTCCCAGTGCCAACAAGGCCGGATACATAAAAACAGTTAGTTTGCAATGATTCATCAGTTCAGGAAATAGTTGATTTCGATTAGGTTTAGCTGCAGGGCAAATTTGCTTTCAAGGTATTGCATGGTGATATTCCGGGAGTTTTCCATGAGTTGTACATATTGCAGAAAGTCTATATCACCCTCCCTATAAGACCGCTGGGCCTGTTCCAGAAGCTGGTTTGAAAGGATACTACCTTCTCTTTCATAATACTCAATCACCCGGGCATTCTGCTCCATTTCCATCTCCAGCTGGGAGTATCTTGTATCCAGTTGCTCCTGAAGTTGCAGGGCCTCCAGCTCGATCTGCTCCTGTTCAATTTTACCGGCGCGGACCTGCGATTTTTGGGCTCCAAAGAACAGTGGGATCGCAAGCCCCCCCTGTACTCCCGGATATACCTTAGCATTTGGCCCAGGGTTAGTCCCCCTGAACAAGTCTATGCTTACGTCCGGAAGTAACTTTCTACGCTCCACTTCTACGCTATGTGCTGCCCGGAGCCTCGCTCCTTCGTAATATTTCATCAGGGGATGGTCAGGATATTCGTCCTTGCCGGACAAGCCAATGGACACCTCTTCTTCCGAAAGTAGGGGTTCCTTATCCAGATTAAGCAGTAATTTCAGTTCCTGAAGCGCAATCCTGTGCGACTGCACTGCTTCCGTCAGCTTCAGTTTGATTTCCTGCTGCTTCCCCGCTGCGGTCAGTTTTTCCAGGTAATTGGTTTCACCTGTTTCAAACCTCCTGTTTGCCGCATTGGCAAACACGCCGTACAGGCTATCGAGAAAAACATAATTCTGTTGGAGACTTTGCCAATAAAGTGCTGTGACAAATGCCTTACTTACCTCTCCTTTCAACTGCCTCTCCTGGAAATCAAACCTGCTCTGTTGCATCATAGCTTCATCAGCGAGCACTTTCTTTTGAGAAGCATATAAAGAGGGAAAGGCAAACCGCTGGCTTACTCCCCACACGCGGTTGTAGATCCCATTCTCCGCTATATCATTTTTATCAAATCCGTAATACACGGTTGTTTTATCCACATTCCATCCAGAGCCTATTCTTTCTTCGGCCGCCTCAGACATTTTCTGTGACGCTTGCAGCCCCAGGTTTTCCCTGACCGCAATTTCCTTTGCCTGCTCCAATGTCAACTCTGTCGATTCCTGGGCAGCAAGCGGTGACAGTACACCCATAAGCAGGAAAAGGCTCAGTGCTGTTTTCCTGCTTGTCAACTCCCCTCCCCCTTTGGTCCGGAACAGCACATAGAGGACCGGCAGTACCACTAAGGTCAGCAGTGTAGCGGTCACCAATCCTCCTACTACCACTGTAGCTAGGGGTCTTTGTACTTCTGCTCCCGCTGAGCTGGAGATCGCCATCGGCAAAAAACCAAGCGCAGCTGCTGATGCTGTCAAGAGCACAGGCCTTAAGCGCTCTTTGGCACCGACCATTACCAGTTGTTTGAGATTGGGATAAGCATGTTCCATGGATTTAAAGTGCTCGATCAGCACGATTCCATTTAGCACTGCTATCCCGAACAAGGCGATAAACCCGACCCCTGCAGAGATACTAAACGGCATATCCCTGAGCCATAATAGGACCACCCCTCCAATGGCAGACAGCGGAATCGCGGAGTAAATCATCAGGGCATCTTTGGTAGATGAAAATGCAAAATACAGCAGTACAAAGATCAGGATCAAGGCAATCGGTACAGCAATCATCAGCCTGTTTCTGGCTTTCTGCAGGTTCTCGAACTGCCCTCCATAATCTATTCGATAACCATCCGGTACAGTGATCTGGTTTTTTACGATCGCCTGGACATCGTCTACCACAGATTGTAAATCCCGGTTCCGTACATTGACTCCGATCACTACCCTGCGTTGTGTATTGTCCCTTGAAATCTTTGCCGGGCCCTTGGTGTAGCTGATATCCGCCAACTCAGAAAGAGGGATGGACCCGCCGCCAGGCAGCTGTATGGCCGTCTGCTCCAGGTTGCGGATGTCCTTCCTGAAGCCCTCGGCAAACCTTACAACCAATTCAAATTGGCGTTCTCCTTCAAAGACTGTCCCGGCACTCAGCCCGGCAAATCCCATGGTAACGATTTGATTGAGATCTGAAATATTCAGGCCATACCGTGCTATCTTGGCCCTGTCATATGCAATCTTCATCTGGGGCAAGCCATCTACTTTCTCCAGAATAATATCGGCAGCACCGTCCACATTCTGGATCGCAGCCTCTATACTCTCTGCGGTCTTCAGCAGGACCTGGAGGTCTTCCCCGAACACTTTGATAGCCAGATCGGCCCTTACTCCGGTAATCAATTCGTTGAACCGCATTTCAATAGGCTGGGTAAACTCATAATCCAACCCGGGTATTACTTCAAGGGCCCTCTTGAATTCCTCTGCCAGCTCATCCTTGGTCCCTACTGTAGTCCATTGGGATGGAGGGTGAAGCGTGACGATGACATCACTCTCCTCCATAGACATGGGGTCCGTAGGTATCTCGGCAGCTCCTATACGGGTCACCACCTGCTTCACCTCCGGGAATCCCATCAATATCTTCTCCATCTGGGTTACCGTCTCTACGGTGTTTGTCAAGGTAGTCCCTGTCTTAAGGACAGGTTGGATCACAAAATCCCCTTCATCCAGAGTAGGCACAAACTCTGACCCCATGCCCATAAAAATCAGAACAGTCCCAACCAACATGCCTGAGGCAGCCAGCAATATTATTTTGGTATGGTCCAGGGCCCATTTGATCGTCGGCTCATAGATCTTATTGAGATTCCTGATGATGATGGTGGACACATTTTTAGGTCCCGGCGGTGTGGTCTTCAGGAAAATCGCGGAAACCACCGGCACATATGTCAGCCCCAATATCATGGCTCCCACCAATGCAAAACTAAACACCTCTGCCATAGGTTTGAACATTTTCCCCTCCACGCCTGTAAGAGACAGGATCGGAATAAAGACAATGATGATGATGATCTGGCCAAAAATAGCCGAATGCATCATTTTGGATGAGCCCTGGAACGATATTCTGTCTTTCTCTTCCTGCTTTCCTACTGCGGAAAGCCCTTGGAATTTCCCGTCTGCCTGGGTAAACTGGTAAGCGATATATTCCACTATAATCACCGCACCGTCAATAATGATCCCAAAATCGATAGCTCCCAAGCTCATTAGGTTGGCATCTACGCCAAAAATATACATCATGGATAAAGCGAACAGCAGACTAAGTGGAATCACAGAGGCGACCACCAGACCTGAACGGATATTCCCCAACAGCAGAACTACCACAAATATCACAATCAGACACCCCAAAATCAGATTTTCCGAAATGGTGAATGTCGTTCTATCGATCAACTCAGAGCGGTCAAGAAATCCATTGATAATCACTCCTTCGGGGAGGGAAGATTTCATTTCCTCCAGCCTTTCCTTTACCCGGTCAATGGTCCCCTTGGAGTCTGCCCCTTTCAGCATCATAATTTGTCCCAGTACTTTCTCTCCTTCCCCATTTGCTGTGATGGCACCGAATCTATTTGCATGGCCAAACCCAACTTCTGCTATATCGCGGACATAAAGTGGGCTTCCATTTCTCACTTCCACCACTATATTCCGGATATCTTCAAGGTTTTGTACCAATCCTTCCCCCCGGATGAAAAACGCTTCATTGGTGCGCTCGATATAGCCTCCACCTGCTATAGAGTTGTTGTTTGACAGTACTTCATACACCTTGGAGAGGTCTATCTGCATTGATTTTAGCCGCTCCGGATCTATCGCGACTTCATACTCTTTCAAAAATCCGCCCCAAGTGTTTACTTCCACTACTCCCGGAATACCGGAAAGCTGTCTTCGCACCACCCAATCCTGGATCGTCCGCAAATCAGTGATCGTATAGTGGTCTTCATATCCGGGAGCCACATCTATCACGTACTGATATATCTCCCCTAATCCCGTGGATATGGGCCCCATGAAAGGCTGGCCAAATCCCTCCGGGATCTGTTCCTGGGCTATTTTAATACGCTCTGCAATCAGTTGACGGGGAAGGTAAGTCCCCATCTCATCCTCAAAAACTATGGTGACCACGGAAAGCCCAAACTTGGAAATGGATCGGATCTCCACCACACCCGGTAGATTGGCCATCTCCAGTTCCACGGGATAGGTCAGGTACTTTTCCACGTCCTCGGTGGCCAGATTCCTGGAAGTGGTAATCACCTGTACCTGATTGGTGGTCACATCAGGGACAGCACCTATAGGCAGATGAGTGAGGGAGTAAAACCCAAACCCTATCCAAATTGCTATAAAAATGAAAACAAGGAGCTTATTGGCGATGCTCCACTGAATAATCCGGTCTAACATGAAAGCGAAATCTTGAAACCCAAAATTCGCGCTTGGAGTTTAGTCCGAACTTAGCAGACTCTTAAGATTGCCTTAAGATATATGTTTTTTAAAAAGTAGTCTGAACTGTGTCCCTTCATTTCTGATGCTTTCCACTTCGATGGTGATGGAAGACTCCTGTGCCAGTTTCCTTACAATAGCAAGCCCCAACCCCGTCCCGGGAATAACCTTGTCAATCACTTCTTTGTCTCGGTAAAATGGGTCAAAAACCCTCGCCAGCGATTCTTCAGATATCCCTATTCCTTTGTCTTTAACCGTTATGAAAGGTACCTTATCCGTGATTCCTGCTTCCAGAACCACTGCCTCCCCGGACGAATATTTCAGCGCATTTTGAATCAGATTATCCACAATCATCGTCAAAGATCTCTCATTTACCATCACAAATACAGGAGGTGGAAGCTCAGTCTGAAACAGCACCACCCTTCCTGTTTCTACTGCCTTTTGGTCAGCAGTTTCTTCCAAAAAGGATAATAGTTCCACCTCTTCTTCCATTTTGAACGGGCCGCTTTCCCCACGGGCCAGGGACAGCAGCTGATCGATCATTTCCGACATCCTGTCAATACTGCTTAGCACCGTCCTGATTTTTTCCACATATTCTTCCGGGGTTCGTTGCTTCCTTATCAGTACCTCCAGCGTTCCCCTTAGTACGGCCAAGGGCGTACGGAGCTCATGGGAGGCATCAGAAGTAAACTGTTTTTCCCTGATCAGCGCTTTTTCCAGTCTTGCAAGCAATTCATTGATGGAAAGTGTAAGCTGCCCTATTTCATCGTCCAATACTGTCGCAGGAACACGTTCATTAAGATTACTCTGGGTAATCTGATTGGTTTTACGGGTGATTTCCCGGATCGGTGCTATACTTTCTCCAGCCAGATACCGCATCGAAAAAAACAGCGGGATCAAGATGCCTGGATAGAGTACCAGCAGGATATTCCTCAGATTGGTCAGCAGTTTTCTGGCATCCTCGAAGGACTTGGCCACCAGCATATATCCTTCCGGTTTTCCAGCATGGTTAAGGGGAATCTGCATCTGCCTTACCTCCTGGTTTCCAGTCTGCAATGTCCATGCTTCCTGGTTTCCTGCCCTTTCCGGGTAAAAACCCAAGTGGTTGCCATCCAGATTGGGGGACCTGTCCATCGAATTGCCTTCCATGTCCACTATCTCAATAAATATAGGATTGAGTTGTATCTGGCTATGCTCCTGCTCCTCCCACTCATCTTTGTGGACAAACCGGATCTCCCCATTTACCAGAAAAATCTGGTCTACATGCTTTTCGGTTTCCAACTTCAGCTCCCGGTCCACATTCCCGGTGACCGTGTACTGTACCACCAGGTATATTATCCCAAAAACAAGCGATACAAAAATCGCAGTCACCAAAGTAAACCTTCTGGCCACGCGCTCTTTATATGAGATCCTCATCCTTCTTTGGCGATATAACCTACCCCCCGGATAGTCTGGATGTAGTCCTCTTCTTTTTGGAGATCCAGCTTTTTCCTGAGGGAATTGATAAATACATCAATCACCCCGGTATTGTAGTCGAAATGGATGTCCCATACACTTTCAATTATCCGTGTACGTCTGCAGACTTTATTCTTGTTACGGATAAGATACTCAAGAAGGGCAAATTCCTTCTGTGTCAAATGCACCTCTTCACTTCCATTAAAAACCTGATGCCGGTCAGTATACAGCACGATAGGCCCCAGGGTGAGTTTCTCACTTTCATTTGATTTACCCCGGAGTTGGACCCTTATCCGCGTGAGCAGCTCTTCAAAGTGAAAGGGCTTTTTGACGTAATCATTTGCTCCTGCCTGTAATCCAAACACTGTTTCATCCACCGTGTCCTTTGCGGTAAGAAAAATAATGGGGGTTTCCGGAAAATCCTTCCGGAACAACCTGGTCAGTTCTATACCGCTGATTCCCGGCAGCATCCAGTCCAGAAGTAACAGGTCATAATTTCCCGACAGTGCCAGCTCCAGCCCTGATTTCCCATTATCAGCCACATCCACGGCAAAAGACTCCTCTTCCAGTCCCTGTTTGAGGAAATTGGAAATTCCGGGTTCATCTTCTATAATCAGGATTCGCATGCGGTAAAATTTATTCCAACCACAAAGGTTCAATTTTCTGGATAAGGATGATTAAATTCTCCCTTAAAGTTGACTTAATATTTCTCCCCGGAGAGGAGGGATCCGTAGTCCACTTCCCGTGACGACTTCCCTTCTCCAGGTGGTGATCAATGGGCCGGAGCACTCACCACCCCCACCATACTGTCTGCAGTCCCGTAGTACAACAGCCACTTCCCCTTGAATACCACCAGCCCTTCGAGAAAAGTGGTCCCCTCCGGATATTGTCCGGATTTTTCAAATGGCAGCTCCGGCTGAATAAAAGGTTCTGCGGTCCTATCCAGAAGCTTCCAAGGCTGTGCACGGTCAAAGAGGGCCTGTCCGCCGGTATAGACCCGGTTACCCAAGTTATCCACTCCGACCTGCCGCGAATTCCCCGCATTGTACAGCATGACTATTCCCGCTTCGGTAAGCACGGGAGGAGGACCTGCTTCCACCAGCCAGGAATCAAAAAAACCAGGTCTTGGACTCAATACCGGCACACGGTTGCCTTCATGGTTTTCGACAGGGATCCAATTCACCAAATCTTCGGAGGTAGCCAACCAAATATGGGGAACGCCATAATACATCCAGTATTTCCCATCTATTTTGGCAGCTACTAACCTTCCGTCTTTGAGCTGGGTAACTATTGCTCCCGATTTTGATTCGGTATTGTGGTATTTTCCATCCTTCCATTTTTGAAAAATCGGCCCATGTTTTTCCCAGTTTCTCATATCGGTGGAAGTTGCTACAGCCAGTCTGGGCACCTCCCTGTTCCACTGGGTGTAGGTGAGTACAAATACTTCCTCCTCTGTCTCCACAATCCTGGGATCTTCTGTACCACCTGTCCATTCAAACTCCCGCTGAGAATCTTCTGAAGGGTAGAAAACAGGCTCAGTCTCACGGTCAAAATAAAAACCATCCTCGGATGTGGCCATGCCAATCCTGGAGGTATGACCACCGATCTCCTTTTCCCCAAGCTTTTCTTCTGCCCTGTATAATACATGTACTTTGCCTCCCTTCACTATGGCAGCTGGATTGAATGTGGCCATTGATTCCCAACTCACTGTCTTTCCAGTCATCGGATCCTGAAACCTCGTATCAGCAATCGGTGAGATAATGGGCTTGGGATCTGCAGGGCGCTCAAACGGGCCTAGCTGCCAATGCTTTTGCTGCGCGGATAAGCTGAGTGTAAAGAAAAGCAGCAGGGTCAAAAAGCTGAAATGTCTCATCGGTCTTTTGGGTAAGTGTAATAGACCGAAAATACGCCCAATAATTCCGGGCACAAAAAAAACCTCCATATTCAGGAGGTTCTATAGTGTATTACGCCATTTCTGCGACCCGGGGTCTCTTCTGTCCACGTCGTGATATTTTCTTTTTCTTCCGTTTATTCCACCAGATCAATGTACCGGTAATAGGTAAGGAGGTGGCTACCAGGCAGGCCAAAAACCAGATAAATTTAGATAACTGCCCATAAATCTCGCCCGTATGCAATGACTTTACAGATCTTCCTATCTGCTGGCGCAAAGGTAGATCCGAAAATAGTTTGGCCTCAGTCACCTCCAGCTTATCAGGAGAGATTGTCAGCTGATCTGCCCCTGCTCTCGCAAAAAAACCGGTCCTCGACTTGCTCACAGAGATCGGGGCTGACGGCTTATCTGGAATAGTAACCCGGGTCACCCCCGCATAAGGAAGAGAAATATCCGCTTGCCTGATAATATCATCGATGGAAAATACAGCCATGGCAACCGTTTCTTGCGGTGCCTCAGCACCGCGGTCAGCCCCTTTGGGAGCACGTGTTTCTCCCCTACCCTGTGGATTTGGAGCCTGATAGGTATCGAAAAGCTTTTGATATCCTTCTTTATACCATACAAAGGACCAGAATGGACCCGTAGCTCCCATGATAAAAAGAAAAATAAGCGAATAGAACGCCAAGGTATTATGCAGGTCATGGTTTACACGCTTCCAGTTTGCTGACCATTTAATCTTCAAGCCCTGTTTCCAGCTTTTGACTTTCTGGGGAAACCAGATCACAATTCCTGTGACGACCCCTAATAAAAAGAGTAAGGTAGCCACACCATTAATAAATCTCCCCAGTTCCATATTACTCATACTATCCAGAATAGGCTCCTCTATTTTATCCAAAAGTAGCCATCGATGGAGGCTGAACATATACCCCATAAATTCAGCGGCGGCTGTTTTATCTGCAGTATTGCCAAGAATCTCACCTGAATAAGGATTCACAAAAAAAGTGGTGCCCCTCCCTTCTTCACCTTCCTTTTTCATGGTAAACTGCACACTTCGCCCCGGGTCATCATTCCAGCTTACTGCAGTGACTCTCGAGTCCTCCGATTCTTCCAGCTGCTGACTCAGCTCGTCTGCGCTCTTTCTCCCACCACTCTCCTCTACAAAATACAGCTCTGAATCAGCTGTCTCCCTTATTTCCGTGTTGTAAACATAAATAGTACCTGATAAACAAACCGCCACCACGATCAGGCCTGAAGTAAGACCAGCATACAGATGGACTTTATCAAAAATATGACGGACAAATTTCCATCCCGTAGATTGGTTTGAAGGCATATCAGATTAGGCTTATAAGAGAATGTAATTGATTAGGAAACAAAAATAAACAAGGATTTTATTATTTAGATTAAATCTAAAATAAAATTGAAAAACTATTTTGATCCATGTAATCCAACTCTGGATTTGGCTTGGAATACCTTGGCTCTCCACAATATTAGCCATCCCGAACCCACAGCATAAAGAAAATTATAGCAAGCCAACTCCGGATACCTTGAAAGAAGGTCAAAAAGTCCGGAACAGGATTAAAAACCATTTTCGACAAAAAAGAATTAATTTTACACAAATCATGGTTTTTTACACCCCTATTGGTGATATTTTTACAGAAAAAACTTCATATTTAACAACATTTTTAACCTGATTTAGAAATAAGGAGATTTACTATCCTTTTCTGGACTTCCAACTGTAAACTATGTTGCCACCAGAGCTAAATGAACTGGAACTGGTCCACCTGATCAAAAGTGGGGATGAAGCTGCTTTTGTCCAGGCCTATGATCGATACTGGAGGCAGCTCTTCAATTTTGGGTATCAGAAGTTGGGAAAAAGAGAAATGACAGAAGGAATAGTACAGGAGGTCTTCATTGATTTGTGGGTCAAGAGAAAATCGCTCCAGATCCACACTTCGCTAACCTCCTATCTCTTCTCCGCGGTCAATTACCGGATCATAAACCAACGCAAGTCACAGCTGGTGAGAGATAAATATGCTGAAAAGCAGCAATTCAAAGGTGAATCAAAAAGTTCTTCCGTGGAAGAAGCCTTATTCTACAAAGACCTGAAGTCAGCCATCAAAAAAATTGTAAGGGGGTTTCCAAGTCAGCGCAGAAAAGTATACAAACTCCGGTTTAAAAAGGGGTTTTCCTATAAAGAAATCGCCGACACACTCCAGCTATCTGTGAGTACGGTAGAAAAGCACATGATAAAAGCACTTAAAGACCTCCGCAGTCATCTGAAAGACCATTCCTGATGTGGGTTTTCGTGGACCAATGAAACAACTGATATTTATCAAAAAATCAATAAATTATAAAATATTGGTTATTAATTAAACCACATTTTCACAATAAAACATTAAATAATAAATTTTTAACTTATTTTTAAACCAGCAATGGAGGAAAAATCTGTTTCAGTTGACATAGAAAGTAGATAGCTGCTCCGATGAATGATGAAAACCAAAATCTGCCCCCGGAACCATTATTCCATTTGGAAACCGAAAAGTGGGAGGGGGAAATTGAAAAGAGTCATTCTGGCTTTATAGAGCAGCTGCCTAAAGGCGAACAAGTCGCCTTGAAAAACAAAATGTGGAATAAAGTCTCTGAGGGGATCAACAAACAAACTACTACTGCCCAAAGCAGAAGAAATCGTAGGATAAGGACCATAGCTGCATCTGCAGTGATTCTAATGGGCATAAATACCCTGCTGTGGTACGGCTTCAAGACAGTAGCACACACTTTTGAGACTGGGAGTGAAGAAACATTGGCCATAAAGCTTCCTGATGGAACAGAGGTATTTATGAACAGTAACTCGAAGTTGGGTTTTATGACCAGTTACTTTGGTGGATTCAGCAGAAATGTCCATCTGACCGGGGAAGCTTATTTCCATGTGGCAAAAAATGACGGGAACAGGAGATTTGTGGTGAATGAAGGCGATGAATTGGAAATAGAGGTCTTCGGGACTGAATTCAATCTCAAGAACCGACACCCCACCCATAAACTGATCCTGGTGGAAGGAAGTGTGATGCTGGCTTTTGAGAATGAATCCGGAAGGATGAGCCGGGTGGTGAAGCCAGGAGAAGCCATCAGATACATCGCCATGGAAAAGAAAATTGAGACCAGAATACTGGAGGATCCCGGAAAACTCTTGGCCTGGAGGAAAGGGAAACTGATTATGGAAGACGAAAGTCTTTCTGACGTACTGGAGACCCTATCAGACCTGTATGATGTCAGCCTTTCCTTCGAGTCAAAGAAACCACTGATCCAAAGGGTTTCGGGAAGCCTTCCCCTGAGAGGGGATCTTCAGGAGATTCTTGGGAATGTATCAGTACTGTTTGGAACAGAAATTATTTTGGAGAACAATTTAGTACGCGTGTTATAGATCGGATAGGATGTGTGCCGGCCGGGCGCAGTATCCAACTCATGACAAGCCAGTAAAAAAGCTCGAGCAAATAGGGTCAGGTGAAAAACCAATGACCCAAAGGATTACCACTTAGTGAGATCAATGGGGTCAACCCCCATTGATTAATACGGATGATTAGCAATAACCCAAAGTAAACGAGAGTAATCATTCTAACCACTAACCTATTAATCTATGCTCATCAATTTTACCCGCTATCTATTACTAGCAGGGGTACTAGGAGTGTTCGCACTCCCTACCTCCGTCTTTGGCCAGACCCTTACTGGATTACCCCAAAAATCTTCTTCCGATTCAGACCCTGGAAAAAAAAACCTGGAAACCACCTTGAAAGAACTTGAAGATTTATTCACCATTTCCATCGCTTATTCATCCTCTTTGCTGGACAGTGAAGCCAGTAGACCAGCAGCCATCAACGCCAACTTAAGCGCGGAGGAAAACCTCAGGAGGATCTTGAACGGCACCACTATCGCCTATAAAAAGGGCAGTGGTAATTTCTACATCCTGGGAAGGGACGAGGCAGCCAAGCAAGATTCTTCCCCATCATCCACGGACACAAAACAAGAACCCCAAGAACAGAAAGTAATACAAGGGGTGGTTCTGGATGACGGCGGAGAGCCTATCCCAGGAGCAAGTATCCTGATCAAAGGAACAATGAAAGGAGTAGTAACTGACGTGGACGGAAGATTCACCCTGAATCTCGACAATGACAATCCTGAAACAGTTTTGATAGTCTCATTTATTGGTTTTGCCACCCAGGAAGTCCGGGTCGGAACCACTTCTGAGTTCACGATAGAACTGGCATCTTCGGATATGGCCCTCAATGAAATTGTAGTCACAGCATTTGGTCTGGCCCGGGAAAAAAAGGCACTGGGGTATTCCACCCAAAGCGTAAACGGGGACGCACTCACAGAAGCCAGATCCTCCAACATTGCCAACAGCCTGTCAGGAAGAGTAGCGGGGGTCCAGATCACGGGAAACTCCATGCCTGGAAGCGGGTCCCATGTGGTCATCCGTGGATCCTCTTCAGTAGCAGGTAATAACCAACCTCTGGTAGTGGTAGACGGCGTCCCGTTGGAGCAGACCTCTAACCGCCAATATGGCAATGGACTTTCGGAAATAAACCCGGACAATATAAAGGAAATAAATGTGCTGAAAGGAGCCACTGCAGCCGCGCTCTACGGCTCCAGGGCTGCAAACGGAGTGATCATGGTCACCACTAAAGACGGATCAGGTACAAAAGGAATAGGCCTTGAATTCAACACCAATATGACCATGGACAATCCGCTGATAAAACCTGATTTCCAAAATATCTATGGGGGAGGTGCAGGATACCGGACATGGTATGTGGATGGCAGAAACGGGTTTGATGAAAACGGTGTCCGCGGAACGGCCGGAGTGGATGAAAGCTGGGGAGCACCGATGGACGGCAGACTGGTCCCGCTATGGTATTCGGCCCCTGGACGTGAACCACTTCTACCCCAGCCCAACAACTGGGAAGATTTCTGGGAAACAGGCACCAGTATGACCAATAACATCGCACTCTCCGGGGGAAATGACATGGGAAGCTTCAGGATTTCCATCGGAAGGCTTGACCAGAGCAGCATCATGGTGAACAACGATTACTACAGGAACAACTTCAAATTAAACACCTCCTACAATTTCACACCTGACCTTAAAATGATCGTCAATGGAGAGTATGTCAAATCAGGGTCTGAAAACAGAAGATATACCAGTAGCCAGGATTTCATATGGGCACATAGGCATACAGACTATACCAAACTGAAAAACTGGAGGGATTATTACGAAATCCAACGGGCCACTTTCCGTCCGGGAGATGATTACCCCTATGCCAATTGGCAACATGAATATTTCTCCAACCCATTTTTTCTGCAAGAAAAATATACCAATGCCAATGTAAAAGACCGATTGGTGGGCAGCATCGCCCTGAATTACCAGCTATCGGAAAATTTCAGCATCATGGCAAGATCGGGTACCGATTATTGGAGTGACACCAGAAGAAATGTAACAGGGGTAGAGTACACCAAAAACAACGTGAAAATTCTTGGATCATATCAGGAAATCGTGCTGAACAGTCAGGAGACCAACAGCGATCTTATCCTTACGTATGACAAAGCTATTTCAAGCAGTATTTCACTGAAAGTGCAGGCCGGTGCGATCAACCGGGTGAATGATTACAAAAGAACACAGGTAAACGTAGGGGAACTGACCATCGACGGACTCTATAACCTGGGCAACTATGCGAGCCCTGTCGTACCATCCAGCGAGATCAGAAAACAGGTGGTAAACAGTATTTTCGGTTCAGCCCAGTTTGGTTTCAATAATTACCTGTTTCTTGATGTCACCGGAAGAAACGATTGGTCCAGTACGCTTCCTACCAACGCCAATTCATTTTTTTACCCCTCTGTTGCACTCAGTGCTGTTTTGACGGATATGTTCAACGTGAGTTCCAACGTCATCTCCTTTGCAAAAGTAAGGGCCAGCCTGGCCCAGGTAGGAAATGATGCCAGCCCCTATCTTCTTAACCAGGTATACACTTCGCAGGGACTTTGGGCAGGCACCACCCCTACCTATACGGAATCTTCCGAGATAGCCAACCGGAGCCTTAAACCTGAAATCACCACTGGGAAAGAGTTGGGTTTGGATATGAGGTTTCTGGAAGGTCGTATAGGGCTGGATTTCACCTATTATCATCAATCCACGGTCAATCAGATTCTCGCAGTGTCCATCTCCAGGGCATCAGGTTACAGCAGCCAGATCCTGAATGCGGGACAGATCACCAATCAGGGAATAGAGCTTATGCTTACGGGGCAACCTGTAAATCTTCCCTCGGGTTTCACGTGGGATGTAGGGTTCAATTTTGCCAGAAACAGAAACAAAGTGGTGGAGCTGGCGGAAGGACTGGAAAATTACATCCTGGGAACACAGAACAGCCTTACTTCTGAAGCCCGGATAGGACAGCCTTATGGCACCCTTTACGGAAGAAGATATGAGCGGAGCCCCGACGGGCAGCTGATTTACAGAAATGGACTTCCGGTGCTTGAAGAAGGGACCTTTGCGCTGGGAAATATCCAGCCAGACTGGATTGGAGGGGTATCGAACACATTTACCTATAAAGGATTTGTAGTCAGCTCATTGATAGACATGAAAATGGGCGGTGATATTTTCGATGTTGGGACTGGCCTAGCCCGAAAAACCGGGCAATACGCAGAGACTGCGCCGGGCAGGGAAGAAGGGGTGATAGGACGGGGTGTAATGAATATCGGTTCTGAGGAATCTCCCATCTATGCCCCGAATGATGTGATTGTAGATGCCACCACGTTTTGGAATGCACAGAACCCCAGAACGTATCACGAAGCAGGTATTTTCGACGGCACTTACATCAAGCTTAGGGAACTGACTTTCGGGTATACCTTCCCAAAAGGGTTTCTGGGAAATAAGTTTGTACAGTCCATGAGGCTGTCAGTAGTAGGAAGGAATCTCGCGATTCTGTACAAAAACCATCCTCACATGGACCCTGAAGTGGATATGAAAGGAGGAAATGCACAAGGTTTTGCCTATGGTGAAATGCCCTCGACAAGAAACCTTGGCTTTAACCTGAATGTAACCTTTTAATCTTAACTGACATTCCCATGAAAAAGACATACTTCACCTACCTTTCACTTCTGCTGTTGACAACTGCTTCTTTACAGTCTTGTACAGAAGATTTCGAAGAGATCAACACCGACCCAAACAATCCTGTCTCGATTTCCCCGGCTCTTCTGCTGCCCAATGCCATCCAGACTGTGGTGGATAGATACTGGGGACACAGCACCCGCTACGAAAGGCTAAATATCGATGCTGCTATGTGTTGGATACAGCATCTTTCCAGAAACATCTACATTAATGCGGAGGGTGACAGCTATGAGATCCCACTGACTATAGCTTCCGCCACCTGGAACAATATTTATAATGAATCCCTCATCAACTTCGAGCGTGTGATCCAGCTTTCTTCCCCGGAAGGAGAGTATCCAAACACCAATTACGCGGGAATTGCATTGACGATGCAAGCTTTCGCTTTCGCCTACCTTACAGATGTATTTGGGCCCATCCCCTACTCTGAGGCCCTCCGGGGGACGGCTGAGAATCCAATAAATTCCCCCAAGTATGACTCCATGGAGGAGATCTACGCCGGGCTGCTCGCTGACCTGGCAGAAGCCAACGCGAAACTTACCATAGGGGGCCCGGCAATATCCGGAGATATTCTATTCAACGGTGACATCCTGAAGTGGAAGAAATTCGCCAATTCACTCGCATTGAGAATCGCCAATAGGCAGGCTGCCAAAAAACCTGCGGAATCCCGTGAGGTAATGGGCAGAATATGGGGAGACCCAACCACTTATCCCATTTTCACAAGCAATTCCGATGCAGCCGAACTCCGCCATTTTGACGTGATAGGAAGCAGAAACAAAATGTTTGATGTATTCTCAACCCGATCCGACTGGAATATCAGCAGCACGCTGATTGATAAGCTATTGGAACTGGAAGATGAAAGGATCACCGTATATGCACAGCCCCTGGAAAACGGGACTTATGCGGGACTACCAAATGGGCTAACCGATGCAGCAGCCGGAAACTACAATGCATCCAGGATAGGTCAGAAATTCCTTAGCCCAGTCGCACCAAGTATTTTGATGACTTATGCCGAGCTCCTCTTCATCAAAGCCGAAGCGGCACTCGATGGGGACATCGGAGGTGACCCAGCAGCATTTTTACAGGAAGCAATCGAAGCATCATTTGCGCAACACGGACTTACCATGCCGGCCGGTTACCTGGGCAGATTGGGCGCTATCGACAAAGAGACTGTGATGACCCAGAAGTGGATTGCACTCTTCGGACAGGGAGTGGAAGCCTGGAACGAATACCGAAGAACAGGGTACCCTATCCTTCCACCCCCCAATCCCAATGCGGTATTCAGTAATGACGGAGTACTCCCCACACGAATAGAGTATCCGGTGTCCGAATACTCGCTGAACAAAAGCAACCTGGATGACGGTGTCTCAAAACTAGGAGGGGCAGATAACATGCGGACACAGTTATGGTGGGTAGAATAAATCAGACCACAATCAACAAGCTAACCGAATCGAAAATGAAAAAGTCATCCCATATCGTTTTTCTTCTGTCCGTCCTCTCTCTGTTCGGGTTGCTACAGGCCTGCGTAGATGCAGAGGATCTGGCCACACCAAATGTCCCTTCCCCTGTATTGGTTTTGGTGGAAGGAACCGCCTTTGCGGCGACCTCACCGGTGTCCGTCAATTCCAGGTTTCTGGAACTGGACAAAACCAATATTCTAAACAACAGTATCGGCATAGACTCTATCCCTGTACCCAATCTGGGTATAAAAGTTTTTATCAACACCACCACTGAAGTGGCCTCATTTACTACCGGTACAGACGGTACAGGCAACCTTTCCGTCAGCTGGGAAGACCTGGGCCTTTCTTCTGCTTCTTCCGGAAGTCAGGTCAGGCTTGAATTTGCGGGCACTTATAAGAGCATCCCTTTCCGGAAATACCATACCGTAAGGGTAGAATAACAATACTTCTACCTGACCCAAAACAGAAAACAAGTAATCTAACCTTTCAATAAAAAATCATGAATCACTCAATTAACAGACGTAACTGGATCAAATCCAGCTTAATGGCAGTAGGCACTATGGCCGTGGCTCCGGCATTGGCACTACCTAAGAAGGAAAGGCTGGTCGCTTACCAGCCCGAAAGCATCCTGAAGGAATATTTACCTGCTTTCAGGTATGATGAATCCAGGATAATAGCCAGGCTCTCAGCCAACGAAAACCCGTATGGTCCTGCTCCAAAAGTAGTGAAGGCTATTTCAGAATCCGTTGCGCTGGGAAACAGGTACGGACATGGTGATGCAGCTGTTCTTATCGATATGATTGCCGAAAAAGAAGGAGTGTCTCCAGACCATGTGATGCTGGCTCCGGGGTCTTCCGATATCCTGGAGAAAGTGGCTTTTGTGAGATTCAAAAATGGAGGAAATGTGGTATCTGCAGATCCTTCCTACATGTCTTTGATGAACACGGCCCAATCCATGGGGGCTACCTGGAAATCCGTAAAACTCACTGCGGATTATGCCCATGACCTGGATGGCATGGCAAAAGCCGTGGATTCAGAGACCAACCTTGTCTACATCTGTAACCCGAACAATCCGACAGGGTCCATTACTGATCCAGTGAAGATGAAGGCATTCTGCGCCAGTGTTTCCGAAAAAACCCCTGTCTTTGTAGACGAAGCCTATCTGGAATTTCTCGACAAACCGGAAGACCACTCTATGGTAAGTCTGGTCGCCGAAGGCAAGGATGTGATTGTGGCGAGAACATTCTCCAAAATCCACGGAATGGCAGGCTTGCGGATAGGCTATATGGTAGCCCAACCTGAACGTATCAAAACAATCACTTCTATGGTAAGAAGCACCATGGGACTTTGTGTGACCTCATTGCGCGGCGCAATAGCCAGCATGAAGGAAACAGAATTCGTCAGCAATTGCCGAAGCATGAACACCGAGTGCAGGGAATATACCCACGGCGAGATTTCGTCTCTGGGATATAGTATCATCCCCTCCTCCACCAGCTTTATGATTTTCCCCATCGAAATGGAAGGCCAGGCATTTATGAAAGGGATGCATGACAGCGGAGTTGGAATAAGGGTTTTCAAAATAGACGATAAACCATGGTGCCGTGTAAGCATGGGAACCATGGATGAAATGAAACTCTTCGTAGACACCTTCAAGAAAGTTACCGCCTAAAACCCGTACGAATAATGAGTATTGCTCTTCAGAAAACCCTCTCACTATTGCTCTTAATAGTAATCGGTTTACTGCTTCAAAAGAAACTGCTTAAAGAAGACCAGAAAAAAGGAATAAAAACCATTATTCTGGATATTGCCCTACCGGCAATGATTTTCGTCGCCCTGTTGAAAATCGAAATCAACCCGGATCTTCTCATTCTTCCGGTCTTGGCTTTGGTGTTCAATATTGCGATGACAATCCTCTCAAGGTATACCATGCCTCTGTTTGGAGCTGAACCCAATACTCCTGCGATGCGGACTTTGATGCTTCTCCTGCCTTCACTTGCACCTGGACTCACCTGCTTCCCTTTTGTGGCAGAATACCTGGGTGATGATGTGCTGGCGTGGGCAGCACTAGCTGATATAGGCAACAAGCTGTTTGTCTTGATCATCGCTTATTTACTGGCGATGTCCTGGTACTACAAAAACCACCAGATGGCAGCAAGGTCAAATGGCCAGAAGATCAAGGAGCTGTTTCTGGCTATGCTGAGAGAGCCCATTAACATCGTAATCTTTGGAGCCATTATATTGCTCAGTTTTGGGATTAATCTGGAAAGCATGCCCCTATTTCTAAGTGAGGCTATACTCATGATGAAGAATATGATGACGCCTCTGGTCCTGTTGTTTATAGGAATAGCTGTTATTTTGAAATGGGACCAACTGCGCATGATTACCTCCTTGCTCGTATTCAGGGCAGGTTTTACGTTTCTCCTGAGCGGTGTGTTTATATGGATTGTTCCGCTTCCCTCAGAAGCAGCTGTTCTTCTCGCTGTGGTATTTCCGCAAAGTGCAGTGAGTTTTTGGCCTTTCGCACACATGTCTGCTATACGGACAATGGAGGTGAATAAGGAAGATCAGAAGTTCAATCCCACTTTTGATCTGGAACTGGGAATCAATGTGCTCGCTGTTTCCATGCCTTTCAGCACTTTGCTTATCCTGGGAATCTTCACCTCCGGGAGCTATTTTACCAACTATGTGCACGTGCTGGCAGTAGGAGCACTGATGATCTCTGCTTCACTGATACCCAAACTGATTCATTGGATCAAAAATTCGGATTTCAGTCTGGAATCAATCTCTGAGAAAGAACTGAAAGACAGTTCTGCCGAATAAAAAAAAGTAGGTTTGGTCGAAAGACCGATAGGTTTCAATATGTTCGGAAATTGCCTCGGTTTTGCTGAGGCTATTTTTTTCCCATTGCTTTGTCTACCCGCTCCTCAACGCTCCGATAAGCCACTGCCCAAATCGGTAGATCCGGGACGAGGATAGCTATCACATGTCCTTTCTATCCTGCCGAAGTAATGTCATTCAACCCGGGTTTATTCGGGACAGGCATTCATTGCAATAAAATCAGACTATTTGGAAACTGAGGTATAGCACCGCTACGGTGAAGTTGAAAACAGTACAATACCAACTGATTTTGAAGCAAGTAAGGACTGTAATAGAATTGCCAATTCAAAGTCCGGGTTCAAGGGTAGCGGGATCTTTGTCAATCACTCCGACAGAAACTAAATCGGATATGCATTTTTTTCCCGGTAGGCAAAGGGATTTCTCAGAATGGCAGATTAATTTGTATTGCTAATCGACCAAAAATGAACCACAACAGACTTTATGCTGGCATTATCAGTTGTATCACGCTTCTGTTTTCCTGCGCAGACAGGACGGATGTACCCCGCGCTGAAATTCCTGATGCATTTCTTGAAGTGCTGGAAGGGCACGGGGATTGGGAGAAATGGTCGGAATTCGAAGCCATGAGTTATTATCTCATTCATGAAACAAATCTTGCTCCTGAAAATCACTTCATAAACCTCAAAAGCAGAAAAACGAGGATCGATGGGTATAATTTTCAAATGGGTTATGATGGAGAAAATACTTGGATCAGCCCTGACCGCAGTGCATACAGTGGTAAATCTATCCGGTTCTATTATAATCTTTATTTCTATTTCCATGCTATTCCTTTTGTGTTCACTGATCCCGGTGTGGCAGTGGAGAAAATGGATGACAGGGTATTAAATGGAAAAAGTTACCCCTCCTTCCGGGCAAGCTTCAACCCCGGAGTCGGAGACAGTCCTGAAGATAATTACATCATGCTTATTGACCCGGAAACAAAAAGAATAGCATACCTATTGTACACGGTTACTTTTTTTGGCAATGGCAATAGCCAGTTGAACGCATTAAAATTTGAGAATTACCAAAACGAACGGGGGCTTTTCTTTCCGGGATTACTGACCGGATATTTGCTGGAGAATGACTCTACAACCCAAGTAAGGTACCAGGTATCTTTTTCAGATCTCGTGTTGCTAGACAAGAAATTTGATGATTCGTTATTTAAAAAGCCTGAGAACGGGATCTATGCCGACTAACGATCAAAATGGATTGATCTCCAGGGAAGTACTTAATTTTGATATTGCTTTGCCTGCAAAGGTACCCTGCACGGGAAGCGTCTGTCTTGGGTCCGGATGGGCCGCAAGCGGCACATAATGATGGTCTGTCAATAGCCCTAAGCTCGGATCTAAACCTATCCATCCCGCTCCCGGCAGGTAGACTTCAAGCCACGCATGAAGCTCATGCCCTGCCCCAAGTTTGGGGTTGAATGCATAACCACTTACAAACCGTGTAGCCAGCCCCAGGTCCCCGAGCACGTTCATTTCCATCCAGGCCAGATCTCTACAAGATCCGGACTGCAGGGAAATTGTCTTATCGGGAGCCCAGACATCTTCCTCCTCCCGGATCTGATGCGCCCAGTCCGTGTGGATATAGCCCGTAAGATCGACCAGAAAACCAATCAAATCATTTGACCGGGACCACACAGACCTAGCCAGATCACTTACGGAAGCAGTGGGCTCCAATGTGACAAAGGGCTCCACAAGCAGTGAATCAGAAGCAGGATAAACATATTTCAAACTCCTCCCATTTCCGATCGACTCCTGAAAAACAGAATCTACAATAAATGCAAAGGGGTTGAACTCAACGGTATCAACGATCAGACTACTTTCTATTCCAAGAGATTCTGCCGGATTTTCAAACCAGACCTGTTTGTAAAGGTTTGCCGCCAAGTCCATCCTTACACTTTCGCCTGTGGGTTGGGGACTAATAGTCAGCCGCTGCTCAAGAACGTTTAGGTAAGACCGGAATTGGGGTAGCAAATATAACCTATGCGCTCCCAACGAGACGGGGAGATTATAGCCGTATTTGGTACGGTGGCATATTTCAAGTCTCATTCCCTGAAAACCAATTGGTCGTTTTCTTCAAAGGCTTTCTTTAAGACCTCTGCCGGCAACTCCTGTATTGCGTTTTTCAGTCTGTTATTCCAGAATTCCGAAATATGCTCAAGTTCCTTCTGCTCAAAACGCTGCTCCGTGATACGGTAGTTATCATTGGGCAATACGACCGTGTCGATGGGGAAATCCACATCATTGGAAGATATTCGGGTTGCATCAAATGCAAGAAAGGCACATTTCAGGGCATAGTCAAGAGAGTCTTCATACCTGAGCGACCGCTTAAGTACCGGATTGCCAAACCCGGTGTTTCCAATAATAACAAAAGGCGTCCCTTTTCTGATTTCTATCCAGTTCCCCTGCGGATACAGCAAATAAAGCTTCGGCTCAATATCCTCTTCCAGTTGTCCTCCTATGATGCTGAAGAGATTAAAACTGAACCCTGACTCCTCCAACTGCTCCTTGTCCTCCTTGGCCACCGCCTTCACCTGATTACCGAACTCATTGACGGCATGGTACAGCTTGGTAAAAGATTCATCTTGCCGCGCTATGACCTCAGAAAAATAAGTGATTGCTTTATCCCTCACAGACCTCAGGCCTGATGTCATTATAAAAAAGGAATGCTTATCCCTGTTTACGGTGTAGACTTTTTTTGAAGTAGTCGTCTCATTACCTGAGGTAATTCTGGTGTCTGATAAGCCTACTATTCCATATTTTGTTTTAATCCCCAGACAAAAGGTCATTATTGAAAGTTGGTTTGAGAGACAAAATTGTCTTTGATAGTAAAGAAATTACTATCTATAAGGTTGGAAATATTGTTGATTCTGAGTTGCAAGCTATCCAGATATTCATGAAGTCCAAAGGAAATAATCTCACTTACCTCCGCAAATTCCAACTTTGACCTCAACTCTCCGATAGCTTTTTCAGCGGAGTTCTGATAGCCCATCCCTGTATTACCGGAAATGTTGTGCAGACATCGTTCGGCCTCTTTCAGACAATAGTAAATCGACCGGGGAAAATACTTGTTGAGCACCAGAAATTCCACCACGCAGGAAGGATCAATATTTCCATAAAGTCTACGATAGGTGTTGAAAGCTGTCACGGATTTTAACAATGCCATCCAGTGGAGAAAGTCCAGAGGAGTCCCGATCTCATGATCGTTTGGCAAAAGGATATGATATTTCACATCAAGGACCCTGGAGGTTTTGTCTGCCCGTTCCAGAAACTGCCCGAGTTGTCTGAAATACCACCCTTCGGTCCTGGCCACACTGCTATCGGCAATGCCATAGATAAGTAGGATCTGGTTTTTGATTTTCTCAAAAAAACTCCTGGGGTCTTCTTTTTTCCATATTTTTCTACTTACCCCATCCTGCATCATATAATACAATTCATTGGCTTTTTCCCAGGTCTCCTTGCTTAGGTTCTCCCGGATGATGCGGGCATTCTCCCTGGCTTTGGTGACTGCAGAAAGCATCGAGTTGGGATTGGCCGTATCAAATGCCAGAAAATAGAGCACCTCATCTCTTTCGTAACCGATATACTTGGACAGGTAAAGTTCCATATCCCCTGTAGCAGCCACCAAGGGTTGCCATTGTTCTTTCAGGTCTCCTGGCAAATCCTGCAATAAATTAAAATTCACATCTATAAACCGTGCATAGTTTTCGGCGCGCTCAAGATATCTTCCCAGCCAATAGATGTGGTTTGCTACTCTGCTCAACATAGTTCTTTTCGTTTATCTGTACAGTACCCAGGTATCTTTACTTCCCCCACCTTGCGAGCTGTTCACGACCAGTGACCCTTTCGTCAGTGCCACCCGTGTCAATGCCCCGGGAATCACTTCTATATCTTTTCCATACAACACATAGGGACGCAGATCCACGTGCCTGCCTTCTATCCCATTCTCTATCAGCGTAGGCACAGTGGACAGCGATAAGGTAGGCTGCGCGATATAATTGGCCGGATTATTTTTGATCAGCTCCCTGAACTTCGCATGTTCTTCGGGAGTAGCCTTTGGACCTATCAGCATCCCATACCCTCCTGCTGCATTCGTCTCCTTCACCACCAGCTCATGGATGTTTTCCAATACAAATTTGCGGTCCTGCGCTTCCCTGCAGAGATAGGTAGGAACATTGTTAAGTATGGGATCCTCGTCCAGGTAATATTTTATGATCTTTGGCACATAGGCATATACAGCCTTGTCATCTGCCACTCCAGTACCCGGTGCATTGGCCATCGCAATGTTGCCTGCTTTATATGCTTCAAATATTCCCGGCACTCCCAGCATGGAAGCAGGATTGAATGTAAGTGGATCCAAAAATGTATCATCAATCCTTCTATACAAGACATCTATCTGTTCTAGCCCCTTGGTCGTCTGCATGTAGACTTTCTTGTTTTCTACAATGAGATCCACACCATTCACCAGCTCTATACCCATCTGGAGGGCTAAGTACGAATGCTCATAGTAGGCAGAATTGTAGATACCCGGTGTCAATACTCCCACCACTGGTTTTGGCTTATTGGATAGATGCTGCAGCATGCGAAGCAGCTTCATGGGGTAATCTGACACCGGAAGCACTCCTTTTTGGTTGAAGAGTTTCGGGTAGGCCCGCTTGATGATCTCCCTGCTCTCCAGCATATACGAGACTCCCGATGGACACCTTAAATTATCCTCAAGGATATAGTATTCACCATCTTTACCCTTGACCAGATCCGTACCTGTAATATGACACCATATTCCCTTGGGAGGCGTAAGGCCTATGCATGGTTTCAAAAAATCCTTGCTCTTAAGGATCAGGTCAGAGGGCACGATCCCGTCTTTCAGAATTTTCTGACCATTATAAATATCCTGCAGAAACAAGTTGAGCGCAGTCACGCGCTGTTTCAGACCCGCCTCCAGCTTCTTCCATTCAGAATTAGGGATAATCCTGGGTATAATATCCAGATGAAGGATCTTCTCCAAGCCCTGGTTGTCATGGTACACGTTAAACGTCATACCCATAGCCCGTTGAGTCTGATTGGCAGAAAACTGCAGATGGTTCATCTTTCGGGAAGAGGTCTTTTTGAGACTTTGGAAAAACTCCTCGTAATGTGGACGCACATGACCCGCATCAGTAAACATCTCATCATAATGCTCGCCGGCATTATACCCATCGGTCTTCATAAGCTGAATTAAAATTTATCGGTAAAAAAAGATAGAGTAAAAAAAGAAAATGTCAAATAACAAATGACTTTAAGCATAAAATTTAATCCAAAATCCAATATAAAGCACATAAAAGCCAGCTTTTGGCTCTGTTTTTCAACTCAGTTTATATTCCTTGGTCCATTCCTGACCAAGCTGCGGAAACCCTATGTACAACCGGATTTTAAGAGGAAGTTACCTGTCAATGCACTTCCCCCTTCCACCAAGGCATGGCAAAACGGACTCCTGCTATCATGGATCTTTGCACAGTACCAGCAGATGGATACAGATGCTATGTCCATTTTACGGAGTGACCGTCAAAGACAACCGGGACACTCCTTTCCGCTACTCTGAATGATGAATCGTTGGGCGAAATCCTGACTCCAATAAAAAAGGGTCTGCAATAGACCCTCTTTATAATCAATTCCAAAAACCGGGATAAGATGTTTTTCTGACCGTATTCAGGGTCAAATCCTCTAAAACTGTAATCAGGATATGGTGGATCCGGAAGCAGTAGGATCACTCGGCTGGAGGAGTTTCAGCTTCCCATCTTTATCTTCAGCCATCAGAATCATCCCCTCTGAATCTACCCCCATCATCTTTCGGGGAGCAAGATTGATCAACATGGTGACCTGCTGTCCTATTAGAAATTCGGGCTCAAAATGCTCCGCCACACCACTCAATACCGTTCTATGTCCGAAGCCCAAATCCACTTTCATCTTAATGAGTTTCTTGGATTTCGGCATGCGTTCGGCTTCCAGGACAGTGACTACCCGCATGTCCAGCTTGGCAAAATCATCATAGGTAATCAGTTCCTTCATGGGAGCAACAGGAGCATTTTCCGCTTCATTTGATTTTTTGGTATCCATTAGTTTTTGTACTTGTTTATCTACCACATCATCCTCTATTTTCTCAAACAAAAGTCCGAGCTCAGACAAGGTCTGACCTGAAGACAGCAACTCACTGTTACCGGCCTTGTTCCAGCCCAACCCTTCCATTCCAAACATCTTCACCAGTTTCGCAGCAGTGAAAGGTAGGAAGGGCTCAGAAAGAACAGCAAGATTTGCTGCGATGTTCAGCGCTATATTCAATATGGTGCCTGTTCTGGTTTCATCGGTTTTGACGACTTTCCATGGCTCTGTATCCGCTAGGTACTTATTGCCCAACCTGGCCAGTTCCATTACAGTGCTGAGAGCCTCACGAAATCTGTACCTCTCGATTGAAAAAGCTATTTTTCCGGGGAAATCGGCCAAAGTAGCCAGAATTTCTTGGTCATAGCCTGTGAGTTCTCCGCGCCGTGGGATCACCCCTTTGTAGTATTTATGGGTCAGTACCACTGCCCGGTTGATAAAATTGCCATAGATGGCAACAAGCTCTGAATTATTCCTTAGCTGAAAATCCTTCCAAGTGAAGTCATTGTCCTTGGTTTCGGGGGCATTTGCAGTTAGCACGTACCGGAGCACATCCTGTTTGCCCGGAAATTCCTCCAAGTATTCATGCAGCCATACGGCCCAATTTCTGGAAGTGGAAATTTTATCCCCTTCCAGGTTTAGAAACTCATTGGCAGGCACGTTATCCGGAAGGATAAAACTTCCGTGCGTTTTGAGGATTGCCGGAAAAATGATGCAGTGAAACACAATATTATCTTTACCTATAAAGTGGACGAGCTTGGTATCTTTATCTTTCCAATAAGGCTCCCAGTCAATCCCTTTTTCAGCTGCCCATTCTTTTGTGGATGAAATATATCCAATAGGCGCATCAAACCATACGTAAAGCACTTTCCCTTCCGCCCCGTTCACTGGCACAGGCACCCCCCAGTCCATATCCCGGGTCATGGATCTGGCCTGAAGCCCGTCACCAGCTTCCAGCCATGACCTGCATTGTCCCAGCACGTTATTTTTCCAATCCCCAGCATGCTCCTCCAGGATCCAATGCTTCAGAAAACTGGTGTACCGTGCCAGATCCAGGAACCAGTGCTTGGTCTCTTTCAGAACCGGCGTTCTCCCGCTGAGTTTGGATTTGGGATTGATCAGGTCTGTGGGGCTCAAAGAGCTTCCACATCGCTCACATTGATCACCGTACGCATGCTCAAAGGCACATTTCGGACAGGTCCCCTCAATGTAGCGGTCCGCCAGAAACTGGCCGGCCTCCTCATCATAGTATTGCTCAGTCACCTGCTCCACAAACTCGCCTTTTTGATACAGGTCTTTAAACAAGTCTCCAGCTGTTTCATGATGGATTGGAGCTGAGGTTCTGGAATAATGGTCAAAGCTGATTCCAAATTCCTCAAAACTTCCTTTCATCATCCTATGGTATCTATCCACTATTTCCTGTGGTGTCTTCCCTTCTTTCCGCGCTTTAATGGTGATAGCCACCCCGTGCTCATCCGATCCACATACATAGGCTACATCCCTGCCCTGGCTCCTTAAATAGCGCACGTAAATATCAGATGGGATATAGCATCCAGCCAAATGGCCGATATGGAGAGGCCCGTTGGCATATGGAAGTGCCGAAGTCACGGTGTATCTCTTGAAGTTTTTATTACTCATAGTGAAACTTGGATTCGCTTTAAAACAGGTATTTTCCTACCGGATCAAGATCCTGATAGACCAAGTCGCAAAGATAGGGAAATCAGCCAAAGCTGGGCTTAAGCATTCATAAATTCACTCCTCGCCTCCTCTGTAAGTATGCCGTTATAGATGATCGTAATGGCCTGATCATAGATATCCGAGACGGGCAATTTCATCCCCTTTTGGATAGTGATGGGAAACTGTGCTAAAAACTTCGGATCAATAAGTGACTGTACAGCGGAAGCATAGAGAATAACCACCATATTGATATTGATATTGGGGTTGACAAGCCCCTGTGCGATCCCCTGCTGGATCAATTTTTGAAAGCGGACATAAGCTGATTCGTTGATGTAGACTCTCATCGCTTCCCATACTTCAGGTGCATGATCCCTCAGGTCCTCAAACAGCTCAGGCTTTATGGGAGCCAAGTGGGTCGCAATAACAGTCAAAGTGGATTTCAGCTTGAGAGGAAAAGCCAAGTGCCTGTTCTCAAGGATACCTTCTACTTTTGAGCTTATCTTTACTTTGAGCAGTTCAAATGAAGCTGAAAGCAGTTCCAGTTTTCCTGGGTAATATTTATAGAGGGTCTTCTTGCTCATAGAGAGTTCCTGCGAAATATCATCCATGGTCGTTTGACGATAACCCTTGCTCAGAAAAAGCTTATAGGCTATTTCCAGTATTTTAGCCTCCTTACTTACTCTTTTGCTCATTTTTCCAGTTTTGAAATCCAAATATACTGATTTGAAATTACACACTCGGGCATCAACACACCTAAATCATTAAGAAAATGTTTTCAATTGTTCTTTGCTCAAGCAACTCGTATTTTTACCATTTGCAACGTTGTACAAAATCATGACCCGAAAGGAAGCCGAGAACAGAATAGCCCAATTGACACAGGAGATAGACCACCACAATATCCTGTATTACCAGGAGAGCAATCCTGAAATCTCCGATTACGACTTTGACCAGTTGATGGAAGAGTTGATCAGCCTGGAAACCAGATTCCCCGAACTTCTTAACCCCGACAGCCCGAGTCAGCGGGTGGGAGGCACCATCACGAAAGAATTCCAGACCGTAGCACATAGCTCCAGAATGCTTTCCCTGGGCAATACGTACACCATAGAAGAGTTGATTGCGTTTGATGAGCGTGTGGCAAAAGGTCTTGGACATACTGGGTACGAATATTTCTGCGAGATGAAATTTGATGGTGTGGCCATCAGTCTGGTGTATGAGCAGGGCCGTCTTGTCCGCGCTGTGACACGTGGTGATGGAAGCAGGGGGGACGATGTGACTGCAAATGTGCGTACGATACGGAATATCCCCTTACAGGTAAAAGGGGAAAATTTACCACCTGTATTTGAAGTGCGGGGCGAAATATTCCTCCCACTGAAAGAGTTTCTCAAAATCAATGCAGAACGGGAAGCCTCAGGCGACCCCCTGCTGGCAAACCCAAGAAATGCCGCGTCGGGTACGCTTAAGATGCAAGACAGTAGTATTGTGGCCAAACGGAGACTGAACTGCTATTTCTATCAGCTTATCGGGGATGACACAGTGGCTACACATGATCAGGCTATCTCCAAAATAGAGCATTGGGGATTCAATGTGTCGCAGACCTATAAAAAAGCAGCCACCATCCAGGAAGCCTTGGATTACATAGAGGAATGGCGGGAAAAAAGACTGGGATTGCCGCTGGATACTGACGGAATCGTGCTTAAAGTAAACAGTTATGACCAACGGGAAGAACTGGGTTTTACCGCCAAAAACCCTCGCTGGGCCATTGCCTATAAATACAAGGCTGAAAGTGCCGAGACCCAATTGCTTTCTATTACCTACCAGGTAGGCAGAACCGGTGCTATTACCCCCGTAGCCAACTTATCCCCTGTCAGCCTTGCAGGCACTACGGTAAAACGGGCCTCTCTCCATAACGCCAATGAAATAGAGCGGCTCGATCTCCATGAAAATGATTTTGTTTTTGTGGAGAAGGGAGGAGAAATTATTCCAAAAATCACGGAAGTAAACAGTCAGAGGAGGGCTGCTGATGCAAAACCCATACAATACATTACCCACTGTCCCGAATGCGGCGCTGAGCTGGTGAGAAAGGAGAGCGAGGCCAAGCATTTCTGTCCTAATTTCAAGGAATGCCCGCCCCAGGTTTTGGGGAGGATTGAGCATTTTGTACATAAGCGGGCCATGGACATTGACACCCTGGGTACGGAGCGGATCAGAGCATTGATAGACCAGGGTTTTATCGTCAATCCTGCGGATATTTATGAGTTGGAAAGGAGAAAAGAGGAACTTCTCGGTCTTGAAATGTCACGGGACCAGTACGAATCGGAAGGAGGGGATGGGCTACTCTACATTCGTCTCGAAAAAGCAATTTTTGCACTCACAGAGCAGATTTCCTTTAAGCAGATCCAGGACTTCCTTTCCGAAAAGTCCGACCTGCCCTTATACGATACCCTGAGAGCTTTCCAGGAGCAATTACGTGCCTGGAAGAAAAAAGTACCTTCCAACACCGGAATGGTGGACTATCTGGTGTCCCATTTGAAAGAGCATGCACTACCCCAACTCGAAGACTATGTCCCGGTGGCGGTAGTCCTGGAAATACTTCTAGGCAGAAGGGTGGCGTTCCAGACTCTTCTGGAAACAAGTAAAACAGAGGGAACAGTACATGGCATCTTACTGAAACTCAATCTTGATCTCAGCCCTGCCACTATTGACCGTGTGAAGAAACTGAAAGCCAACACGTTTCAGGAAGGGGTCATCAAAAACATGATGGAAGGAATCACCGCCTCCAAAAAGCAGCCCTTCGAAAAGGTTCTGTTTGCATTGGGAATAAGGAATATCGGGGAAAACACCGCACAGCTTCTTGTCAATCATTTTGGCTCCATCGATAAACTTAAATCAGCTACATCAGAAGAGCTCTTAGCTATCAATGGAGTGGGTGACACACTTGTTCACAGTATACAGGATTTTTTTGCCCAGGAAGAAAATCTTGTGATAATCTCGAGATTGCAAGCACATGGATTATCTTTTGAAATAGCAGAAAACAAAGCCGTCAAACTCGGAAACCTACTGGCAGGAAAGCGGGTGTTGGCATCAGGAAAACTGCAACATTTCAAGCGGGACGAAATAGTCGATTTTGTAAAGGCCCACGGAGGTCAATATATTTCGGCTGTCTCCAAAAACCTTGATTTCATTATAGAAGGGGAAGATATGGGACCTAGCAAGAAGGAAAAAGCAATGAAGCTGGGGGTAAAATTGATCTCTGAGGGAGAATTTTTAGAGATGGTGGGAGAATAAGCCAATTTTATGGAAAGAATCAGGCATTACATATCCATACTCTTATCTTTATGCCCTCAAATCATTAACGTATGAACCAATTTAAAGGCACCGGAGTAGCATTGGTAACTCCTTTTCATGACGATTATAGCATAGATTTACCTGGGTTAAAGCATCTTGTGGATTATGTGATAAAAGGAGGGGTGGATTACCTGGTGGTAATGGGCACCACAGGAGAAGCGGCTACTTTAACTGTGGACGAGAAAAAACAAGTGCTTGCTGCCTGTGTAGCCTATAATGCGGGACGTGTGCCATTAGTCTATGGAATAGGAGGCAATAATACACAGGGAGTTTTGGATGATATCGGGAACACTGATTTCAATGGGGTCTCTGCCATTCTCTCTGTTAGCCCTTACTATAATAAACCAAGCCAGGCTGGAATAATAACCCATTACCAAGCAATCGCAGATGCCAGCCCTGTGCCTGTTATTCTATATAACATCCCCGGAAGGACCATGTCCAACTTAACCTCCCAGACTACGTTGACGCTGGCTTCTCATCCAAACATTATAGGAATGAAAGAGGCTAGCGGTAACCTGGAGCAATGCATGCAGATCGCAGCAGATAGGCCAGCAGATTTTTTATTGATTTCTGGTGACGACTTAATGACAAAAGCGATTTATGGCATAGGAGGTAGTGGGGTGATCTCGGTATTGGCCAATGCTCTTCCTGCCACTTTTAAAACGCTTTGTCATGGTAAGGATCAGGAAAGTCTAGAGGCTGCCTATTCCCTACTTTCCTTAAACAGCCTGATGTATCAGGAAGGCAATCCCGTGGGGATTAAAAACCTGCTGAAACACCTGGGGATATGTGGTGACCAGGTACGCTTGCCTATGCTTCGGGCCAGTTATGAACTCAGCGACAAAATAAAGTCCGCCCTATCCAAAACCAACTAGTCCCCATGCAAACCCGGACGGTATCAGAGCTGAATCAATTGATCCAATTGGTGCTGGACACGGAACTGGACCCTGTATACTGGGTGGTGGGAGAGCTTACAGATTTCAGGAAAGCTCCTCAGGGTCATGCTTATTTCGAGCTGGTGGAGAAGGAAGGCAATGTCATAAAAGCTAAGATCAAGGCCAATCTCTGGCAATTCACTTTCAGGACAGTCGCCGCAAGGTTTGAATCCATGACCGGCAGCAGTCTCAAGAGCGGGATGAAAGTGCTCGCCCAAGTCTCCGTGAGCTTCCATCCTGTATATGGTTTAAGTCTTAATGTAAAGGATATAGACCCTTCGTTTTCACTGGGAGAAAGAGCCAGGGTAAGACAGGAAACCCTGGCAAGACTTACAGCGGAGGGGATATTGAAACGGAATTCAGATCTTGAATTACCCCCTGTCGTTCAGAAAATCGCCATCATCAGCAGCTCTACTGCTGCGGGTTACGGCGATTTTGTCGATCAGTTATCCTACAATACCTACGGATACCAGGTCTACCATAAACTTTATCCGTCCTTGATGCAAGGTAACGAGGCCGTAAAAAGCCTGATTCACGCTATCCATGCAGCTGAAGAGGAAAAAGAGAAACTCAATCTTCAGGCTATCGTCATCATCCGGGGAGGTGGAGCCCAATTGGATCTTGATTGTTTTGATGACTATAGACTTGCTTCGGCCATTGCTCACTGTTCCCTTCCCATATTGACAG
The DNA here is from genome assembly GCA_048819475.1 of Algoriphagus sp. Classification (GTDB taxonomy): domain Bacteria; phylum Bacteroidota; class Bacteroidia; order Cytophagales; family Cyclobacteriaceae; genus Algoriphagus. The sequence goes on along the minus strand of JBMDXP010000044.1, from coordinate 93,195 downwards.
GAATAGGTCATGAAAGAGATGAATCCATAGCAGATATTACCGCACATACCCCTCTAAAGACCCCTACAGCAGTGGCGGAATTCATCTTAGCAGGGTTTAGGGAATTTGAGGAGAACCTTGCTCTTGTGTTAAGGAGGCTGGATCATGCTACCCGGCATCAACTCAGGGAACAAGATGTGAAAATCCAGCAGATTAGTCACCATGTAAAAGCCCTTGCTTCTTCTGTGTTGGGCCTGGAAATGGAAAGACTAAGTTCAAGGACAAACCGGATCCAGATTTCCCTCCGCACTAACATAGCGGTTATGGAGACAAGTTTAAACTCTATAAACAAGGATCTCGTCAGAGCATTCGGTAACTTCACCCGAAACCAGAAAGAAAAACTGGATGGGAACGAAAGGCAGTTGAAGCAACTTGATCCAGCCTCTATTCTGTCAAGGGGATACTCTTTTACAGAAATGGAAGGAGTTCCAATTGGCCTAGTCCAGCTTCAGCCTGGAGATCAGATGACCACGTTCACCAGTGATAAACAAATCAGCAGTACTGTTACCCAAATTGAGGAAAAATGAGTGAGACCAAATACGATGAAGCCATGAGTCGCCTGGAGACTATCTTAAGCCAGCTGGAAGAAGGTAAAAAAAGTATAGATGAGCTTTCTGAGCTGGTAAAAGAGGCTGCAGGCTTGGTAAAAACGTGCAGAAAAAAGCTTCGAGCCACCGAAGAAGACATAAAAAAAGCATTTGAAGGGGCTTAAAAACGCTTTCTTAAACTGGTATTTTATACTTAGCCTTCTGCATAATTCAAATAAGATGTTGTAATTGGCATATTTGTTGCCAAAACTGGACTATTGCCTTGTCGTGATCGACACATTTCTTCATCAGGACACTTCATCTTATGTCAAAAACAGCAATAAAAGCCCTTCTTATCCTTTTTACATTATCCATCTCCCAGCTATCGGCACAGAACTTTTACAAACAACAGATCGCCCGGGATAATATTTTCAGTATAGGCGTGGGACCTTCGTTTGCCTATATGGATAATGGTGGCCAGTATAAGGCTATGAATTTCGAGATCAAACCCTCCATCTCAGCTTCCCTGATCAAGAGGATGACCCCGAGGTTTGACCTGAGAGCGACTGGAGGAGTCCAGTGGCTTTCAAGCGGTGGAAACCCCACTTATGCTGTTCAGGATTTCTGGGTTAGTAACTATTCCTCTTTTACAGCCAACGGGCCTGCCTATTTTTTTGACCTTATGCCGAGTATGAATCTAATTCCTTTTGCAAACCATATGCACAGGTCAAAGTTTAACCTCTACGGAGGGTTGGGACTAGGGGTTATGCATACCCGTACCAAACAGACCAAGTCATTCAGTGAGAATGAAATACCGCGAACAGAGCAATTCACTACGGCTTACATTCCAGTTCGGGCCGGGCTTAGCTTTACACTAGGCCCCTACTCTGAGATCGCCGGTGAAGGGACTATGCTGCTCACGTTTACTGACAAGCTGGATGGCAACGTAGGATTTAACCGCTATGGAGACCACCTCTTCCAGGCTCAGCTGGTTTATAGAAGATTTATCATGGCCAAACCACGGGATTGAATTTCAACATCAAAAAGACCGGCATATTGAATATGCCGGTCTTTTTGACTGAAGAAAGCACCTTGCCGCTGGAAAACCGTTTTTGATTGCGTGTATACATTTTCAGCATGCCCAAGTGAAAGGTTATCAGAAATATACCGACGGCATATGCCGATCTATCATCCTGCAATCTTTCACGCCCTCTAAGAAAATGACTCCAGAAATTTCCTCGGGATATTGATCAGCATATTCTGATAGATCCCTGGGACACGCACTAAAAAATAATCTTTATTTCCCTTTTCGATACATTCCCCTACCATGTTCTGAAGTGGTCCTCCGATTACCCTGACTTTTTCGCCAGGTTCTATCTCCGATCCATCCGTTTCTACCCCAACTCCAGTTTCCACCACTCTTCTGATCATGTCCACTTCCTCATCCCGGACAGTAGCGTGTTGTCCTGAGAAATGAACAAATTTCACCGCGCCAGGCACTTGAAGGCATTCCCATAGCTGGTTACGTCTTGTCTTCACAAATACGTAGCCGTTAAACAATGCACGCTGTACTTTCTTCTTTCTATCTGACCATTGTCTTAGCTCCTCTATCATAGGAAGATAAACCTCCCACCCTCTTTCAGTCAGTCGTTCTGCAACTTTCTTTTCCGATCGTGAAGTAGTGTACATCACATACCACTTTAATTCTTCCATTCTGAATTTCCATTTTGGGAGGGCGAAAATACAAATTCCATGCTGGAATACGAAAAGCAGGATATGCCTTACACATCAAAAAACCCCCAGAACATAGTTCCGGAGGTTTTGTCAAAAAAAACCACCAACCTTAATCAATCATGCCTTGATTCTACGCAGTCTCATAGTGAGTTTATCTGCCAATAAATACATGACTGGTACGATGATTAACGTAAGGAAAGTCGCAAAGGTTAGACCAAATATTACCGTCCAGGCCATTGGGCCCCAGAAATCTGCATTATCCCCTCCTACATAAAACTGGGGGTCAAAAGAGCTCAGTAAAGTCGCAAAATTAATGTTCATTCCGATTGCAAGAGGCACTAATCCCAATACAGTGGTAATAGCCGTCAGCAACACCGGCCGAAGTCGGGTCTTTCCTGACTCAACAATACTGGATATCAAATACTCAAAAGATAGAAACTCATCCGCAGCAACTCCGAGCTCTTCCCTTTTTCTCGCACGAACAAGGTTTGTATAATCTATCAATACAATGGCATTGTTCACAACCACTCCCGCAAGTGAAATAATCCCTATTCCGGTCATGATCACCACAAAATCCATATTGAAAATTACCAGCCCAAGGAATACACCTATTGTACTCAGCACCACTGTTGCCATGATGATCAAGGGAGCCGTGATTGAATTAAACTGAGCCACTATAATCAGGAAAATCAAACAGATTGCGATCGCCAATGCACTTACCAAGAACGCCATTGATTTGGCTTGCTCTTCCTGTTCACCAGTAAACTTAACAGAGATACCATCCGGTACGGGGTAGTTTGCCAGCACATCCTGAATCTGGGCATTGACCACCGTAGGATTAAACCCGTCCAAGACATTGGAAAATATCGTCACTGCCTTTTCCAGGTCCTTCCTTTTTACTGAGCCATAGGTAGAACCGTATTTGATCTCTGCCACTGCCGAAATGGGCACTTCCCGCTTCTCACCAAATTTATCCCTAAACCCGATCTTTTGGTTTACCAAGGTATTGATATCATACCGATAGCTTTCACTTAGTCTCAACTGGATCGGATAGTCCTCCTCGCCTTCTTTATACTTCGAAACTTCCAATCCAAAGAGGGAGGTTCTTAAATCTGTTGCTATAGTAGAAGTCGAAAGCCCAAACCGCCTCGCTTTATCCCGGTCAATGTCCAGGATCACTTCCGGATTGCCTAAGGAAAGGTCAGTCTTCAGCTCTTCAATTCCAGGGATATTCTGATCCACAAGGTACTCCCTAGTCTGATTGACATAGGAGATCAGCTGTTCATAATCCTCACCCACAAATTCCAGATTCACCTGCTTTCCTACCGGCGGCCCGTTCCTTTGTTTATCCACTGTGATCAATACCCCAGGATACTTTTCGACCAGCCCCCGGATTTCCTCCATGGCGTTGTTGGTATTGGCACCCTGTCTATCAATGTAATCCACAAAGCCAATCGTGATTTTCGCCTTATGCGGAGTGGACTCATTGCTCGGACCTTCGGAGGGGTCCCCAGTACCTTCTCCTACCTGGGAAATCACCGATTCAATAATCCCGGCATAAGAGGAAAGTGTCTCCAACAATTCATCCTCCATGTCATCGACGAATGCATTGGTCGCCTCAATGTCTGTGCCGATGGGAAACTCCACAAATACGTTGATTAATTGCGGCTGATTGTCCGGAAAGAAAAGGACTTTAGGCGACCTGACAAAAAGAAGCAATACAGAAAGGATCAATAGCAGCACTGTACCTCCCAGGAATGTTCCAGGCCATTTTCCCAAGGCAAAGGAGAGTAGCCGCTCATAGGAGTTTTCAAGGCTCACCAGGAATACTGTCTGAAACCAGCGGATGGCTCGACGCAGGACAAATACATTGAATAGGGTAATCACACATCCGATAAGCATCAATGTCCCAAATGTAGACCACCCCAGCAGATAGCAGATCGTGGATAATACGAGAAAAACACCTGCTACAATAATTGATTTTTGCTTCGGCTTATTCCTGGAGACATTCTCCACTTTCATATACAAGGAAGTCAACACAGGGTTGATTACCAACGCTACAAACAGGGAGGAGGACAATACTATAATAAGTGTAATAGGCAGGAATTTCATAAATTCACCAACGATATCCTCCCAGAATATCAGCGGAAAGAATGCTGCCAAGGTTGTGGCCGTAGATGTGATTATAGGCCATGCTACCTCTCCTACCCCTTCTTTTGCCGCTTCAATTGAAGTCTTACCTTCCGACATCAGCCTGTAAATATTTTCTACTACCACAATCCCGTTGTCTACCAACATTCCCAAGGCAAGTATCAGGGAAAACAACACCATCAAATTGAGTGAAATGCCAAAAGCATTCAGGATAAGAAATGAAATAAACATGGAGAGGGGTATCGCAATCCCCACGAACAAGGCGTTCCTGAATCCCAAAAAGAACATCAGCACCAAGACAACAAGTATTACCCCAAAAATTATGGAGTTTTCCAGATCGGATACCTGGAGTCTTGTCTGCTTGGACTGATCGTTGGTTATGGTGATTTCAATGTCATCCGGAAACCTGTTTTGCATGGTCTTGTCCAGAATCTCCTTGATTTTATCTGCTGCCACCAATACATTTTCGCCGCTTCTCTTGACCACGTTGATGGTCACTACTGGAAGGTTCTTGCTTCTGGCATAGCTGGTCCTTTCCTTATACGTGTCCTTCACCTCTGCTATATCACGGAGGTAAACAATTTTTTGGTTGTCGGTCTTGACGATCACATCCAAGATCTGGGAAGGATCTGTAAATTCACCGTCTATCCGCAAGGTTCTCTGGAATTCACCAGAGCGTATATTGCCCCCCGAGATAGTGACGTTTTCAGCTTGTACGGCGTTCGATATATCTGTGAAACTTACCCCTACCGCTTCCATTTTATAGGGATCTGCATTGATCTGGATCTCCCTTTCCACAGTCCCTGCCAGGTCAGCCTTGGAAATCTCCGGCAGCTTTTCGATTTCATCTTCCAGATATTCTCCGTATTTCTTCAGCTCTGCCTCTGAGTAATTTCCCGAAATATTCACATTCATGATCGGAAAATCAGACGTATTGATCTCCAATACATTCGGGTCCTGGTCCAAATCAGTCGGAAGCTCGCTCTTGGACTTGTCCACGGCATCCTTCACATCCTGTATGGCTTTGGAAATCTCCACTCCGGGATTGAACTCAACTACGATAGAAGAAAAATCCTGTACAGAGGTAGACTTGATATCCTTTACGTTATTGATGGATTTCAACTCCTTCTCTATCGGACGTGTGATGAGGTTCTCCATATCCACAGGAGAATTGCCCGGATAAGGCGTCCCAATATACACGGTAGGAATTACGATCTCCGGAAAACTCTCCTTGGGCATGGTACGGTATGCCCCCAGACCTAGGACCGTTATGATCAAAGTAAGGATGACCACAGAGGTGGAGTTGTCCACACTCATGCTGGACAAGCCAAACTCTCTTGTTGTTTTTGGATTGGGCTGTTCAGACATCGCTTATAGCTGGGAAATGTTCACGTTAAAATTATCCCCTACATCCCGGAAACCTTTGTCAACAAGTACTTCACCCCCACTGAGACCTTCCAATACCTCCGTTTTGTTTGCGGATGTCTTTCCCCTTTTCACATATTTCTTTTTCGCCACGCCATTCTCGACCACAAACAAATAATCCCCCCTGTTATCACTCAAAATCAAGTAGTCGGGTACTACTACAGCATCAGGATTCTGATAGTCTTTTATTTTCAGGATTGTGATCATATTGGGTTTTACCCGTTCAATACTAGGTAATGCCACTTCAATTTTGAATGTCCTGTTATTCGGGTTGATGATGGCTCCCACTGCTGAAACTCTCGTCTTGACGTCGGTGCCCAAAGAAGGAAAACTTACATTTACTGAATCTCCCTTATTCAACACCCCTATATAGGTCTCAGAAATATCCGCTTCTATAAACAGGTCGCTATCACCCACAAACTGAATCATAGGAGTACCTGGCTGCACCAGCTCTCCTAACCTAACCTGTACAGTTTCCACTGTCCCTGTAAAAGGAGCCTTTACAGAACCCCGGTCAAGCTGGGTTTTCAGGGATGCCAGATTTTTTTCCAGCCCTTCTTTCCTGTTCTTGGCTTCCAGGTATTGGACTTCAGTTCCGATCTGCTGTTTCCATAGCCTTTCCTGCTTTTCAAACAGCGTAGTCGCAAGCTCCATCGAACTCTCCAGTTCATCTATATTTCTTTGGATCGATTCAGTATCTATCCGCGCCAGCACCTGTCCTTTGGTAACTCTCATGCCCTCAATCGCCGGTATTTCCAGCACCCTACCGGCTGTCTCAGCACTGATACTTACGTTTTTCTTAGAGAGTACAGAACCTGTCACTTCTACAAAATGCTCGAACTTCCCTTTTTGAGCATCTGCTGTTGTGATCAGTATAGATTTGGCATTTTGCTTCGCAAATTCCGGATCCAGAGAAGCGATTTCAGTCTCAAGTTCCTTGATTGATGTATTGAGCGTAGCAGCCTCGGATTTCATTTTATCCAATTCGGCCTTTTTGGCCTCTACACTCTCTTCCTTTGCGCAGGAATTCACTAGAATGGCCAAAGCTAAAAGTGGCAGATATTTGAGTGTTGATTTCATAGTTAAGGATAAGTCAGTCATTGATTACTTCAATGGGAAAAGAAATGGTTGGTTTTAGTTACTGGATCTCAATAGGCCGAGCGCTTTCTCCAGATCTACTTTGGTAATCAGTCCGTCATATAAGGAAGACAAATAATTGATCTCAGCTTCTACCAATGCGGCATCAGCCTCCACCACTTCAAGATTGGACCCGATACCTTCACTGTATTTTATCTTGGAGACGTCATACACTTCACGTGCGAGTTCCAGGTTCTCTTTCTGCACCTGAAAATTGTTCACCTCGTTTCTGAGATTGGATTTAGCCTGAAAGATCTCGACTTCAATATTATCCTCCAGGTTTGTCCTCTGATTTTCGAGCTGCTTAAGCTGAACCCTGTTTTTCTGTATCCGGGCACTTTTGGCCAGGCCGTCAAAAATAGGGATGGAAAGATTGGCTGTTACAAAAGCTCCCGTGAACCAGTTTCTGTAATCGTATGTGGATCCCAACGACTGCCCGGCACCATTCCTCTGATAGGTAAGGTTCGCAGTCAGCTTGGGCATATATTGGACTTGGTTATTCTTCAGATCCAACTGGACCAGCTGAAGATTTGTATTCACCTGGTCCACTTCCACACGTCTCCCACGCTCCATATCAAGCAGCTCACTGATTTCTGAACCATAATCCATATGAGAAAGATCCTCCTCCAGATCCAGCACATACCCAGCAGGAAGCCCCATCTGTACTTTGAGCAACTCCATGTTTACCTCATATGCACTTCTGGATTTTTGGATCTGGGTGAAGGAGTTGTTTCGCTGTACCTGGATCCTGCTTACATCTATTTTCTCTGCAAAGCCAGCCTCATAGAGTGCTTTTGTCTCGTGGAGCAGGGTATCTGTCCTCCTGAGGTTGGCATCAGCCAGCCTCAGCTGTTCCTGGCTTACCAAAACTCCCAGGTACGCCTTCTTTACCGATTCGATCACATCCACTTCGGTCTTTTCCCTGTCATATTCAGTGAGGGCTTTAAGCGTTTTAGCTGCTTTCAAGCCGACAAAATAAGAACCGTCAAATATCATCTGATTAAGTGTAACGGCTACGCCAGACTGGAATTTCACTCCAAACTGTGCCGGAAGAACATCTGAGTCTATATCAGGCTGTGCAAACGGCCCTTCATTGGGGACAAAAATAACGGGTATGGAAGCGTTGTAGGTGAGATCCACGTTTCCGTTTATCTGTGGAAGCCCCTTCGAAGTCTCCTCCTTTATTGTGGCTTTGGATATCAATACCTCCAGGCGCGCATTTTTGGCATTTACATTATTCTCCAACGCAAAGTCCAGTGCTTCCCGCATAGTCAATCGCACTACTTCCTGAGCCGACAGATCGGACAGCAGCAGCAAAAATCCTGATATCAGTAATATGTATTTTTTCACGTGTACTTGTGTGGTTTAGTATAAAGCAAATAGCTATGTGGGAATCTTAATTCATTATAAACATCTATCAACCGGGGCTTATGGGAGGCAAGTGCTGTCTTTATGCTCACTGGACCTCCTCTTTCCGCCGGAGATATTCGACCCTGCCTTTCTCAGTGAAAATCCCGTGTAAGAAATGGTCGAGCAATTCTACCTGGAGCTCAACCAAGCTGTACTCAGCGTTCAGGAAATTTGTCGGGTCAAATGCAGAATTGATCTGGTTTACCCTTAACCTGGCAAGAATATGGGTATCTATCTCCGGTCTGAAATAACCCGATTTTTTACCCTGGTCAAGGATCCTGATCAAATTAGCCATAATCACCTCCTCCCTAAACTCCTCAAATAAACCCCAAGCTTCGGGAAAATAACGTTGCACTTCCATGATCACCATGGGGTTAATATGGGCCAGACGTTTTCGGATCATCTTGGAAGTTTCCAGCAGATGTTCTATAACACCGTTTTCAGTCTCGCTTATGAAAGCCATCCTTTCCCTATCCTGCTCAAGAATGGTAGAAAAAGCCTCTTTTACGAGCTCCTTTTTATCCCTAAACTCCTGATATATCGTCTTTTTGGAAATCCCAGCCAAACGGGCAATATCCTCCATGGTTACCGCACGTACACCATATTGTGTGAATTGTCCGACTGCAATACCCAGTATTTTATCTCTCATTTACCCTACTTTCCAAAACATCGGGCAAAACTATGGAAACTTCATGTCATTTAAAAGTTTCCATGGTTTTTAATAAAATTTTATTCCGTACTTCAGCTGATTTGGCAGAAAAGCTTTTACATAGCTAATCCAAGGAATCCAAACTCTTGAATTTTATTCTGCAGCATTAGCCATTTGTCAGCTAGGTCCAGCCTGTCATCAGAGAACTAAAAAACCATACCAACATCTACCGGGGGTAAAAAACCAAGACCTGTTTCAGTTCGGCCTCTAATGACATCCTACCAAACACAGGTTAAAAAAACCAACCTATGTGCTTCACTACACTATTTAAAAAGATGGATCATCTCACTATTCTATTTCACTCCCTGCGTGCACCCTCCATTACACCCTCACGGACTGTCCGGTAAATGAACATCAAACTGTACATTTTCGGACAAAACAATTGACTTCTAAGGATACTAGTTTCCAAAGCATCCGCATAAATGGATTTCTCTTGAGCTATTTTTCCAATCTTTAAATTTTCAAGTTTTCCAATCTATCCCCCAATTCCTTACCTTTGCAGCTTACCAGCCAAAGGACATGATTTTCTTCTTTGAATCCCCCCAAAAACTAGTCTACGCAGTTCAAACCCCGCAGCCTTTCGCATCTGAAGCTATTGCCAAGTTATCCTGGCTGTTTGCCGGAGCCCAGGCAGTTTCCGGGGCTGCAGTAAGTGGAAGATATGCAGGACCCCGAAAGGAAATGATCACGCCTTGGTCTACAAATGCTGTAGAGATTTCCGGGAATATGGGGATACACGGAATACAGCGTATAGAAGAATTCTATCCCATAGAACCAGGACAGGAAATAGACCCCATGCTCCAGAAGCAATACGAAGGACTGGATCAGGAAATCTTTGATATCCATCTGGAGCCGGAGAAAATACAGCCGGTATCAGATATTGCCACCTACAATAAAAAAGAAGGGCTGGCATTGAGCCAGGAAGAGGTGGAATATCTGGAAGGAGTAGCCGGCCAGCTGGGCCGTCCCCTGACGGATTCAGAGGTTTTCGGATTTTCCCAGGTAAACTCTGAGCATTGCCGCCATAAGATTTTCAACGGGACATTTATAATTGATGGGGAAGAGAAGCCGATGACTCTTTTCCAACTCATCAAAGAGACCTCTAAAAAGCACCCGAACCGTATCGCTTCGGCCTACAAAGACAATGTCGCCTTTGTGAACGGCCCAAGGGTGCAACAGTTCGCGCCAAAAACACAACATAAAGCGGATTTTTTCGAGACGCGGGACATCGATACCGTGATCTCACTGAAGGCGGAGACACATAATTTCCCCACTACCGTAGAACCGTTTAACGGAGCCGCTACCGGAGCCGGTGGTGAGATCCGTGACAGATTGGCTGGGGGCACCGCATCCATCCCGCTTGCGGGAACTGCTGTTTACATGACTTCTTACTCCCGCTCTGAGGAAGGAAGAAGCTGGGAAAATAAGCTGAAGGCCCGGCCTTGGCTCTATCAAACCCCCATGGATATCCTTATCAAGGCATCCAACGGTGCCTCTGATTTTGGGAATAAATTCGGGCAGCCATTGATCGCGGGTTCTGTCTTAACTTTTGAGCACGAAGAAGACGGAAAGCAATACGGTTTTGACAAAGTAATCATGCTTGCCGGAGGAGTAGGCTTTACCAATGCCAAATACACCAAAAAAGAAGAGCCCAAACAGGGTGACCAGATTGTAATCATGGGCGGTGACAATTACCGGATCGGTATGGGTGGCTCCGCAGTATCCTCATTGAATACAGGGGAGCTTTCCAATGCAATCGAACTCAATGCTATCCAGCGGTCCAACCCCGAAATGCAAAAGCGGGTGTCCAATGTGATCCGGGCTATGGCAGAAAGTGACAACAACCCGATTATCTCCATACATGACCATGGAGCCGGAGGACATTTGAACTGTCTATCTGAGCTGGTGGAAAGTACAGGGGGGACAATCCATATAGACAAATTACCTGTCGGCGACCCTACACTCTCAGCAAAGGAAATCATCGGCAATGAATCCCAGGAACGGATGGGGTTGGTAGTAGGCCAAAAAGACATCGCCACACTGCAGCAGCTTTCAGAAAGGGAACGGGCGCCATTCTATGTCGTAGGTGAAACGACCGGTGACATGCATTTTAAATTTGAAAACCAGCAAACAGGAGAAAAGCCCGTGGATTGGAATCTAAGCTATATGTTTGGCTCATCCCCGAAAACCATCCTCGAAGACCAGACGCAGACTGCTTCTTTTGCTGAAGGCAATTATGAAGCAGACCTTATCAAAGGCTATCTCTATGAAGTCCTGCAACTGGAAGCTGTAGCATGCAAAGATTGGCTTACCAACAAAGTGGATAGATCTGTAACGGGGCGCGTGGCCACCCAACAGACAGTGGGTGAGATTCAGCTTCCCCTGAACGATGTGGCTGTGATGGCCCTGGACTTCACCGGAAACAAAGGTATTGCGACTTCCATAGGGCATGCCCCGGTGGCGGCATTAGGCGATCCTGAAGCAGGCAGTAGACTGGCGATAGCAGAGGCACTGACAAACCTTGTATTTGCGCCTATTGCTGATGGATTAAAGGGCATTTCTCTCAGTGCTAACTGGATGTGGCCTGCGAGGAATGAAGGTGAAAATGACAGACTCTACCGCGCTGTAAAAGCGGTTTCGGATTTCGCTATCGAGCTTGGTGTAAATATTCCTACAGGAAAAGACTCCTTGTCGATGACGCAGAAATATCCCGAAGGAAAAGTAGTCTACTCGCCGGGGACGGTTATCATCTCTACTATAGGAGAATGTTCTGATATAAATAAAACCGTAAAGGCAGCCCTTGTACCCGAGCCCGGCACCAAACTGCTCTACATAGATTTTTCTAAGGATACCGCGAAACTGGGCGGGTCAAGCTTCTATCAAATCCTCAATAAAGTCGGCACAAAAGTCCCTACTGTAACCGATGCCTCCTACTTTGCCAAAGCATTTACAGTGGTACAGGAGTTGATAGATAAAGGGCTGATTTTTTCCGGCCATGATATTTCAGCCGGTGGGTTGATCACTGCATTATTGGAAATGTGCTTTCCCTCCATCCAGGCTGGCTTAAGCGTCAAAATAGGCAGACTGGCTGAAAACGATCTGATTAAAGCACTTTTTGCGGAGAATCCCGGTATTCTGATTCAGGTTCCTGCAGAAAATGACGCAATTAGTATCCTAACCGAGGCGGATGTGGATTTTGTAGAATTGGCAGAAGTCACCCTCGATGGACAGGTAAAAATAGAAGATAAAGGACTGATCCTTGACGTAGCCGAATTAAGGGACACCTGGTACAGATCTTCTTTTCTGCTCGACAGAAAGCAGAGCGGTGAGCATCTGGCAACGGAGAGATTCCAAAATTACAAAAACCAACCCCTTTCCTATGAATTTGCCCCGGGGTGGAAAGGTAGTTTTGAGGCATCCGGACTGAACCCTTTACGCAAAACCGCTGGCAAAGCAAGAGCTGCCATTATCCGTGAAAAAGGGGTCAACGGCGACCGGGAAATGGCCTATTCATTATGGTTGGCAGGATTTGAGGTGAAAGACATCCATATGACCGACCTGATTTCAGGCCGGGAGAACCTGGAGGATGTACAGCTGATTGTTTTCGTGGGAGGTTTTTCCAACTCCGACGTATTAGGGTCTGCCAAAGGCTGGGCGGGTGCTTTTCTGTACAACCCCAAAGCCAAACAGGCATTGGACAATTTTTATGCGAGACCTGACACATTGAGTCTGGGTGTATGCAATGGCTGTCAGCTGATGGTAGAGCTGGGGCTGGTGACTCCCGATCATGACCAAAAACCAAAAATGCTCCACAATGCAAGCCACAAGTTTGAATCAGCCTTCCTCAATGTAACCATACCTGCCAACAACACGGTAATGCTGGGGTCACTGGCCGGTCAGCGACTCGGAGTATGGGTAGCCCATGGAGAAGGAAAGTTCTACCTGCCCAAAGCGGAGAGTGCTTATCATGTAGGAATGAAGTTTACGTACAGCGCTTACCCAGGCAACCCCAATGGATCAGACCATGACGTAGCCGGAATAGCTTCTGAAGACGGCCGCCACCTGGCTATTATGCCCCATATAGAACGCAGTCTGAAGCCATGGAACTGGGCACATTACCCCGCGGATAGACAGGATGATTTCACACCATGGATGGAGGCATTTGTAAACGCCAGGAAATGGGTGGAAAAAAACCTGTAGTTTCCCCATACTTCCCCAAAGGCAGAAACAGGGGATTTAGCATCCCCCAGTGAATGGGTCAGGTATACTAAGGGGGCTAGCCAAGCGAAGTAGGAGCTAGGACATACGTTTGCCCTAGCTCCTACTCTTAGTCTGTGGACTACGCATGGCTATCTTGTCATCCGATGGAGATTACTTCGCTTCTGTGCCCCTAAATCAATCCTCTAAATACCGCTCCAAAAGCGACTTCCATTCTTCCTCAAGGGATATAGCTGGACGGGATTCACCTGCTCTCCTGTACCAATAGTCCGCATTCCAGAGATCCCCCTCCTTTCGGTGAAGGTATGCATGGATTCTGGCCGCTGACTTTCCTTCCAGATCATCTACCTGGTCATGGGCCTTATCCCATTCTCCGTTACCATCCCACCATAAGGCTTTCAATTCCGGTGAATAGGTTTCCAGCTCCTTTTTACGCTCAAGAAATTCAGCTATTTTGGATGGTGTATGCATAGTCTTGTATTGTCAGCTCAAAGATTTGGTTAATGATCCAGCATTCTCCCGGGATTTCAGGATTGCCTTTTCCGGGTCTACCGTTGGTTAGGATAAACGAAAATAGGTGTATACTTAGGTTTCGCCAAGACATCGCCCGGAGTATTGGGCAAAAAAACAGCTAAACTACCTGGGGCTGTAGTGGTAATCCGTTCTAAATATCACATTCACTTTCTCCATATGACAACACCTTTTATCTCTTTTAGCTTATTGCTTTTGTTTCTCCACCCTGGATACTTATTTTCCCAGACCGCTGATCCAGTCCTGGATTCCCTTGTGAGGCATGAGATCAAAGGGTTTGAAGGAGAGGTAGGCATATATGTAAAGCACCTGACATCCGGGCAGGAAGTAGCCATCCAAGCGGATTCAGTATTCCCCACGGCCAGCATTGTCAAGATCCCTATCCTGGTGGGTATTTTTGACAAACTGGAAAAAGGCCAACTTAAATTCAGACAACCTTTACTCTACAGGGATTCGATCAGGTACGGAGGCTCTGGCATCATGCAGTTTTTCAAGGATTCTACAATGACAGACCTTTCCACCTCTGTGGCGTTGATGTTAAGCTACTCGGACAATACTTCCTCCCTATGGAACCAGGATTTGGCCGGTGGTGGGACTGGAATAAACAGCCTGATGGACAGCTTGGGATACGTGCATACACGGGTCAACAGCAGGACGCCAGGACGTGAAAAAATATGGGAACAATACGGTTGGGGACAGACGACCCCGCGTGAAATCGCTGGCATGCTTGTAGCAATCAGCAAAGGCAAGGTGATCAGTGCAGCCGCTTCCGAACAGATGTACAGGCTATTGTCAAACACGTACTATACGGATTATGCCTTATCACAGATCCCACCTGGGATCAACGTTGCCAGCAAACAGGGAATGGTCAATGGCTCAAGATCAGAAGTGTTTTTGGTGAATTCGCCCTCAGGCGATTATGTATGTGCCATTTTCACCAGAAACAATGCGGATGAAAGTTGGGAATATGACAACAATGCCTGGGTTCTGGCGAGGAGCATATCCTCCCTGCTTTGGAACTACTTCAATCCAGACAATGCTTACTTACCACCAATCGACTATGAAAACTACCTGGAAGGGCTTAGTTACTGAACTGGGGAGCACGTGCTAGCTTTAAATCCGAATTATGCATTCGCAATTCTATTTCAGCCATTAATTTCCTCATAATCGGCATATTGATTTTTTCAACTTCATCATAGCGGCGCCATACCTCAGTTTCCAAACAGCCTGATTTTCTCACAGTTCATGCCTTTTCCAAATAAAATCGGGACAGGCTATAACCAAACCTAGCGCATAGTCCAGGCGGGAGGAGTCCATCGCAATTAGGGAGGCATTTGCCTCCATAGGTAGACGTGCATCTTTTCTGATTTGACCCTTTTTCCCATCTGAAAAGGTTCACCAACATGTCCATCGGCCCCTTTAAACTTTCGCGTGCCATGTTGCCTTTCTCCAAATCCTCCCATTCCCCGCAAGGCTGCTTAACTTATGGCTGACTTAGCTGGATACCATGGAAGCATCGTCAGTTTTATACTGATTCTGGCGTGTATCAACAGTAAACGGACAGCAAAGTCCCAGAAAATCACCTTTCTTCATTTTTCACGATAAAGGTCTCATTCCTTGAATCTTAAAGTTTTTTGATAAAACCTTTAGAAACACAATCCAATCTTCAATAAAACCTTAAAAAATTTACAAAACCATTAATAAATCACTGATTTCCATCATCAATACGGTTTTTTATTTCGAGTTGGAGCATACGTGAGAAATTCTATATTTGCCCAACTAATATATAACCTAAAATACAACGGTATTTAAAAACTCTATGGAACAAGCGCTGATTTACATGGTCCCATTACTGGGAATTCTTGGCCTGATTGTAATGGCTATTAAATCTGCCTGGGTCGTAAAACAAGACACAGGAGATAAAAACATGGTGGAACTGGCTGGCTATATTGCCGATGGTGCCATGGCATTTTTAAAGGCGGAATGGAAAGTACTTTCCTACTTTGCCGTAATCGCAGTGATTCTCTTGGGATGGTCAGGCATGCTGGTGGAAACTTCCAGCCCGATCATAGCCATTTCTTTTTTAATCGGGGCTTTTTTCTCCGCCTTTGCCGGCTACATAGGAATGAGAATTGCCACCAAAGCAAATGTAAGGACTACACAAGCCGCGCGAACCAGTCTCAGGCAAGCCTTAAAAGTTTCTTTTACAGGAGGATCCGTCATGGGCTTAGGAGTAGCTGGCCTGGCCGTTCTTGGCCTTGGCTCTTTGTTTATTATCTTCTATCAGATGTATGTGCTCAGTGTCGGAGCCGGAGTAAACGGGTTAGAAATGGAAAAAGCGCTGGAAGTCCTGGCAGGCTTCTCGCTGGGCGCTGAGTCAATAGCTCTATTTGCCCGGGTGGGTGGCGGTATCTACACAAAAGCCGCCGATGTCGGCGCGGATCTGGTCGGAAAAGTGGAAGCTGGAATACCGGAGGATGACGTAAGGAATCCTGCTACGATCGCCGATAATGTGGGGGATAATGTAGGGGATGTCGCCGGCATGGGCGCAGATCTGTTTGGTTCCTATGTGGCCACTATTCTGGCCACCATGGTCCTGGGCAGGGAAATTACTTCGGTGGATAATTTCGGGGGCATAGCTCCTATTCTGCTTCCCATGGTTCTGGCCGGGCTGGGAATAGTTTTCTCTATCATGGGCATGGCCTTTGTCACAATCAAAGACGAGAAGGGAGATGTACAGAAAGCCCTGAATATGGGCAACTGGTCATCCATCGTATTCACAGGCATCACCTCATTTTTCATTGTGAAATACATGCTTCCGGACACCCTCTCCATCCGGGGATATGAATTCACAAACATTGACGTTTTCTATGCCATTATCCTGGGTCTGATAGTCGGCACCTTGATGAGTATCATCACAGAGTATTACACAGCCATGGGTAAGCGCCCCGTGCTTTCCATTATCAAGCAGTCTGCCACAGGTCATGCCACCAATATTATAGGGGGGCTTGCAGTGGGGATGGAGTCTACCGTACTCCCTATTTTGGTATTGGCGGGAGGAATCTATGGGGCTTATGAGTTTGCTGGGCTTTACGGTGTGGCGATTGCAGCTGCCGGCATGATGGCTACCACGGCCATGCAACTTGCCATTGATGCCTTCGGTCCAATCGCGGACAACGCCGGCGGGATTGCCGAGATGAGCCAGCTGCCGGAAGAAGTCCGGGGAAGGACAGATATCCTGGATGCTGTAGGAAACACCACCGCAGCAACCGGAAAAGGATTTGCAATCGCCTCTGCCGCATTGACTTCGCTCGCGTTGTTTGCTGCCTTTGTGGGAATAGCCGGTATAGATGCCATAGACATTTACAAAGCAGATGTTCTAGCCGGATTATTCGTCGGAGGCATGATCCCCTTTATATTCTCTTCCCTTGCCATAGCCGCAGTCGGCAGAGCGGCTATGGACATGGTGAACGAGGTACGGCGCCAGTTCCGGGAGATTCCGGGGATTATGGAGTATAAAGCAAAGCCGGAGTATGAGAAGTGCGTGGAGATCTCCACCAGAGCCTCCATCCGCGAAATGATCGCACCGGGGGCAATCGCATTGCTTACCCCAATACTCATCGGTTTTGCATTTGGACCGGAAGTTCTGGGTGGCCTATTGGCCGGAGTGACAGTTTCAGGCGTATTGATGGGTATGTTCCAGTCCAATGCAGGAGGAGCATGGGATAATGCCAAGAAATCCTTCGAGAAAGGCGTGGAAATAGACGGTGAGATGTACTATAAAAAATCAGAACCCCATAAATCTTCTGTTACCGGTGATACCGTGGGAGACCCTTTCAAAGACACCTCCGGTCCCTCCATGAATATCCTGATCAAACTCATGTCAATAGTCGCCCTGGTCATTGCTCCGCATATCAGCGAAAGACCGCATACCCCGGTCGTAGCAGAAAAAACCGACACCCAAAAAGAAATTTACCTTAAAGATGTGAAGGCTTCTTCTGGGTTCCATAAACTTACAGATTGACTGTTGCCTGGATTCGACCCCTTATCAAGCTGCCCGGACATGGGCAGCTTTTTTTTATCCTCTTATTCATCCATTTAGCAAAATACTGCTGCCATTCCAAATATAATCCTGCAAAAAGAAGCAAAAACGAATTTTATTGGAAGGGCAAAAAAATTAATGTGCATTTCTGAAATTCGAGTATAAAAAAATTGATTTGTACCACTCATTCTTCTTAATTTAAAAGATTGATGCTTGGCTGAAGGCTAGAATTATCCGATTTTGGTTTTTTTCCTTGTTTAATGCTTTTGTAGAATCCGAAACCAACCCAACCAATAACCTTTTTTGACCAGCTTAAGAATTATAGCCTTTAGGTGATTCTTTATAAAAATTGCTGGTTTATCTGAAAAACTGAAAAAAACTGCAAGCCTGTAGAGCTTGCTTGGTAAAGTGAACATAAAAACCAATTTAATAATCTATAACCTACAAGCACATGAAGAAAAGCTACGCTTTAACTATGCTTTTCCTGATGGGTTTTCTGGCAAGCTTCCCGCTCTACGCCCAGCAAACCCTGAGTGGAAAAGTTACCTCCCAAGATGACGGGGCTCCCATTCCGGGAGTGAGCATTGTTATTCAGGGCACTTCCACAGGAGTGGTCTCTGATATTGATGGAAATTATTCCATTACAGTACCAGGCCCTGAGTCAGTTGTGGTTTTTTCATTTATCGGGTTTCAGACCCAGAGGATTACAGCTGGGAACAATTCCACCTTGAATGTGATACTTGCCACAGAGGACTCCCAACTGGATGAGGTAGTGGTCACCGCATTGGGTATTACCCGTGACGAGCGGTCTATCGGATATGCGACCCAGCAGGTGTCAGGTGAAAACCTCACCTTCACCAAAGAGCAGAATGTACTGGGCTCGCTCTCCGGAAAAGTCGCCGGTGTGCAGGTAGTCGGTGCTTCCGGAGCAAGTATGGGAGGGACACAGAAAATAAAAATCAGAGGTGTAAACTCCATTTCCGGTGTAGGTGAACCCTTGATGGTGGTGGACGGAACCCCTATTTCAAATGCCAATTTTTCAGGATCCGGAGGACAGGATTACGGAAACCTGGGACAGGATGTGAACCCTGAGGACATCGAATCCATCAATGTATTGAAAGGTCCTGCAGCATCTGCCCTGTATGGGATCAGAGGGCAATACGGGGTAGTCATGATCACCACCAAAAAAGGGAAGAAAGGCTCTACAGTCAGGGTAGAATTGAATTCAGCGGTATCTGTGGAGAATGTATACAACCTTATGCCTTACCAGAACCTCTATGGTGGAGGATCAAGCCAGACCTGGAGAACTCTTCCAAACGGGGACAGGTATGTGGATATGGCCGTAGATGAAAGCTGGGGACCTAAAATGGATGGCACCTTGGCACGTCATATACAGAGTTTCTTCCCCCAAGACCCCACTTATGGTCAGCTTACACCCTTTGACCCTCAGCCTAACAACATCAGGGATTACTATGAAACAGGAACCAACGTCAACAATGGCGTAACGGTAACCGGTGGAGGGGCCAATTCCAACTTTAGAATAAGCTTGAATGACACGCGTATTCAGGGTATTGAGCCTAACACGATGCTGAAGAGAAACAATGTAGGCGTGAGCCTGGGTGTAGATCTTACAAGTAAGCTCCGATTATCCACCAATGTAACTTACGCGGCCAACAAAGGCAGAAGACCGGGACAGGGATCAGAGGATGGCTCCAGATATATGGGACAATGGTTCCAGAGAAACCTTGACATGAACCGGCTGCGGGATTACAAGTACGACGATGGCACGTTTCTGCACTGGAATGTGAGAAGACCCAGCACCGTTACCGGAGAACTCACTAACCCTGCCCCTCTCTATTGGGCAAACCCTTATTTCTTAGCTTATGAGAATTATAGTGATGATAACCGGGACAGATTCTTTGGAGATGTGGGCTTATCGTATCAAATCCTGCCCGAGTTAAAACTAAGCGGATTTGTAAGATCCGACATGTATACCCAGAATATTGACTCCAGGGCTGCATTTGGAGGTATAGGCAATCCCGGTTACTCCATAGGAAAGTATCAGAACAGGGAGATGAATTATGAATTCCTGGCGCAATACACTAAGTCGTGGGGGAATTTCTCGCTGGATGCCAATGTCGGGGGCAATATGTATGACAGGGATTACAGTTACCTGTCCATGGCCACTGTGGGAGGACTCTCTTCTCCTGGATTTTATAACATCAATGCTTCCATCGACAGACCGTCCACCACTTCATACCGGTTGCGCAAGCAGATCAACAGCGTGTATGGAATGGTCTCATTAGGTTATAACAACACATATTTTATCGATGCATCCATAAGAAACGATAATTCCAGCACCCTCCCTGTAAACAACAACTCCTACTGGTATCCTTCTATTTCCACAAGCTGGGTATTCAGCGAGCTGATAGAATCAAGCATGTTGACCCTGGGCAAACTCAGGCTAAGTTATGCACAGGCAGGCTCTGATCTGAACCCGTATAACACTACTCCCTTCTTCAGTGTCGGCACCGTGTATACAGGCTCTCCTACAGTCAATACGCTGGCAGTTCCTGATAACCTGAACAACCCCAACATCAAGCCTTCCTTTGCCCATTCTTATGAGGCAGGTGCTGATTTCAAGTTTTACGAAGGTCGTTTTGGATTGGCGTTGACCTACTATTTCCAGAGAAATGAAAACCAAATCCTGAATCTGGACATCTCGGGTGCAAGCGGCTACGGATCAGCAACGATCAATGCTGGAAAAATCGAAAACAAAGGGCTGGAGATAGCCTTGACAGCTTCCCCTATCCAATCCAACGTTTTTAACTGGGACATCTTATTCAATATCAGCAGAAACAGGAATAAAGTAGTGGAGCTGTATCCTGGAATCGATGTATATCAGTATGGAAGCACCACCTATTCTTCCACTACCAGTTACCTCAACTCCTATGTAGGCAAACCGTTTGGAAGCTTGGTAGGGCAGGCTTACAGAAGAGACCCTGCATCCGGAAAAATCCTGCTCGACCAGAACAACCTGCCACTTTTCACGGATGCAACCCATGATTTCGGCACAGTGTTGCCTGACTTTAACGGAGGTCTTCAAAACACCCTTTCTTACAAAAATTTCCAGCTGGCGGCAATGATCGATTATCAAATAGGCGGCCAATTCTTCAGCCGTTCCAAAATGCTGGCGGTGAGAACCGGTCTCGACCCGCTATCCGCAGCCATTAATGACAAAGGCTTCAATGTAAGAGACGCCGTGGCCGACGGCGGTGGCGTACGGGTAGATGGTGTATCTGCTGAAACAGGGGAAGCTATCACTGCTTATGTCAACCCACAGAACTATTATGGTGTGGTCGCAAGGCGGATCTATGAAGACTGGTTGTATGATGCTTCCTTTGTGCGGTTGAGAGAAGTTAGCATCAGCTATAATTTCAGCAAAGCCCAGCTGGGAAGTTTGCCTGTGGAAAACATCCGCTTAGGCCTTATCGGAAGAAACCTGGCCATGATCTTCCAAAATGCCCCAAAAGGCATCAACCCAGCCGAACTCTCCACTGGAAGTCAGTCAATTGGCTGGTTTGAATCCGGCCAGCTTCCGACAGTACGTTCTGTTGGGTTCAATCTAAACGTTACCTTCTAATTGCAGAAAACATGAAAAAGCTATATACACTGATCGCTACAGCATTTTTGATGGTAGGCTGTAACGACTTTGAAGAGGATATCAACATCAACCCCAATCTGCCGAGTCAGGCTTCCGGTACCCAACTCATTGCCAATGCGATGTTGTCCCTTCCCGGTTTGAGTTCTTCTCCGGCAGCACAGTTTATGTCCCAATACCTGTCAGAGACACAGTATGTAAATGCCTCGCTTTATCCGCAGTCCAGCACAAGCTTCTACTCGCTCTACCAAGGCCCATTGATGAACCTGGAAACTGTGCTTACTTCGGATGATCTCAGTGGAACTGAAGGGCCTGTTGCAAACCAGCTGGCAGTGGCCAAAATCCTCAAGGCCTATTTCCTCTGGCATACGACTGACAGATGGGGGGATGTACCTTTCTCTGAGGCACTGAAGGGAGCGGATAATTTCACCCCGGCTTACGACACCCAGGAGTCCATCTATAACGGACTTCTGGATTTACTGGAAGAAGCAGACAGCCAGATCGTCCCGGGCAATATCAGCAATGACATCATTTACAGTGGCGACATGGCGAGATGGTCCAAGCTCGCCAATACCATCAGGATGCTGATGGCTCTTCGCCTATCTGAAGTCAATCCCGCGCTGGGACAGCAAAAATTCAACGAAGCACTTCAGGCAGGCATCTTGGAATCAAATGATGACAATTTGGTTTTCAAGCATTTGGCAGACGCAAACAGTCAGAATTACTGGTTTAGCCAAGTTGTGCTACAAGGCAGGGAATGGTGGGCATTAAGTGAAACGCTGGTCGAAAAAATGAAACCTTACGGAGATCCCCGGCTCATGGTCTATGGCAACCCCAACAGAACAGACGGGGAGTATACCGGATTGGTATTCGGTGAACTGGAAGACTTCGACACCGAAAAATATGCACTGCTTGGAAATGCAATTTTCCAGCAGGATGCCCATATACACCTGGTCACTTTTGCACAGGCCATGTTTGCGCAGGCAGAAGCTGCCAAATTAGGCTGGATAGCAGGCGGGGATGCTGCTGCCAAAGCGTTTTATGACACGGCAATAGAGGCCTCGATGGCTCAATGGAATGTTGATATGTCTTCTTACGAGGACTTTATCCAACAGCCGGATATCGCCTATAACCCCCAGAATGCCCTTGCCCAAATAGCTACCCAGCGGTGGATACATTTGTTTATGCACGGTTATGAAGGATGGGCCGAATATAGAAGAACCGGATTTCCTGACAACATGGTAGCTCCAGGCGGTGCAAATGTACCCAACCGTCAGATCTACATCGAAGCAGAACAATTCAACAACACAGACAACTACAACCAGGCGGTGCAAAGACAATTCGGAGGTGAAGACACCTTGTACGGCAGAGTATGGTGGGATGTCAATTAAACACTTCCAGTCCATTAAATCTCCTGGGAAACCCGGGAGATTTTTTTGTTTAATAATCAAATCAACGATGAATAAACTCTTACTAGCCTTACTGATTCTACTGGCCAGCTCCTGTACTGTCCAAAAAATCAACAGCTCCCTGAAGAAGTCCGATGTCTTTGACAAGGGACACCTGGGATTTATGCTTCTTGATCCGGATAAAGACAAAGTACTGGTAGAAATCAACCCTGACAACTATTTTATTCCGGCATCAAACACCAAACTCTTCACCTTTTACACCTCCTATACCATTCTGGGTGACAGCCTTGTGAATGGACTGAACTACCTGGAGCGGGGTGACTCCCTTATCTTTTGGGGCACAGGAGATCCCAGTCTTTTGCATCCCGATCTAAAAAATGAAGCTGCGTTGCAGTTCTTAAGGAGTCAGGACAAAAAGCTTTATCTATTGGACAATTTTGACCAGGTCAATGCTTTTGGTCCCGGGTGGTCCTGGGACTGGTATAATGCCTATTATTCTCCTGAAAGGTCAGCAATGCCTATTTATGGAAACATTGTGCGGTTTGAAAAGGAAAAAGGCGCCTCCTCATTTACCACCTATCCGGGACAGTTTGAAGCTACCCTTATCAAAACAGAACCACGTGGAGCGGCCTCATCCAGTTTCCGCAGGGACCGTCTGGAAAACAGATTCAACTATTTCATCACAGCGGCAGCCACCTCGGGCGGATTTAAAACAGACGTGCCATTTCTCACTTCTGTAAATTTCACGGCACAGCTCCTTTCCAAAGCCTTGGAAAAAGAAGTGACAGTGATCAAAAACCCGGATTACCTTTCTTTGGAGCCAAAGAAGCTGCTGACTGCATCCGCCGATAGCATCTATGCACAGATGATGAAAGTGAGTGACAATTTTTTGGCTGAGCAGCTTATGCTACTGGTATCGGATCAGCTTACCAATACCCTCAGCACATCAGAGGCTATTGCTTACGCAAAGGAAAACCTCCTCTCCGGACTACCGGATGAGCCCATATGGTATGACGGCTCTGGGCTATCTTCGAGGAATATGTTTACCCCCCGCTCCATCATAGCTTTGCTCGGCAAAATCCGCGCAGAAGTCCCATTTGAAAAAATCAAAGCCTATTTTCCTGCCGGCGGGGAATCAGGCACCATCCGGAATCTCTACAAACCTGACCCAGGGCAGCCTCCTTACATCTATGCCAAAACAGGTACCCTGAGTATGAGCAATGCGCTCAGTGGCTATTTATTGACCAAAAGTGGAAAAACGCTGCACTTCTCGTGCCTGATGAACAACTATACCATTCCATCCGGGGAGTTGAAGGGTGAATTGGAAAAAGTACTTTACTATATTCATGACAGGTATTGAGTGTAAGTCGGAGAATCTGGGTTTTCCCTATAATCCAACTACCTGTCAAGCTCTCAAAACTACCGGAAATCCCCACCTGACCAGATTCTATTGACGCCCCATCCTCCATCCCATGAAAAAGTCTGTTGTACTTATCCCGCTTCTACTCTTTAGCTCCCTCCTGCCCTTCTCCCTGTTTAGCCAGTCATTTACTATGGAGCAAGTGGGCAAGTTCAGCTTTCCCTCCGAGCTCACCTCCTCTCCCGTAGGAGAAAAAATCGCATGGGCCATGAATGAACAGGGGAAAAGGAATGTTTATCTGGCAGAGAGTCCGGATTTCACCCCCAAAAGGCTGACTGGTTTTGACAAAGATGATGGACAGGAAATCAGCAGCCTGCAATTTTCCTCGGATGGAAAATGGCTGGTGTTTGTCCGGGGAGGAGATCACGGAGGAGGTAATGCTTCCGCTACCGTGAACGCCGAAAACCTGCCCACTCTTCCCCGCGTGGAAATCTGGAAAATCAATCTTGAAACAGGGAAAGCAGAACCGGTAATTGCTGGTGACCATCTCATTACCGGTCCAGCTTCCACCCTGGCCTTTCTAAAATCCGGACAGCTCTGGACTGTGGATCTGGCGAAAGCGGATAAACCATCCCAGCTATTTGAAACAAAAGGCAATGTAAGCGCTGCCCAATTTTCACCGGACGGGTCCAAGCTGGCATTTACCGTAAACAGGAGCTCACATTCCCTGATCGGGGTCTATTCAGACCCACGTACCCCTATCCAGTGGATCTCTCCTTCTTTTCACCGGGACTCTAACCCCAAGTGGTCACCAGACGGCACGCAACTGGCATTTATAAGAACCCAGGGAGGAACCGGGGCAGCCTATCCGCTTCTGGAACCCAGACACGTCCCCTGGGAAATCTGGGTCGCTGAGGTCTCCACGGGAAAAGGCAAGAAGTTATGGAAAGCTCCGGAGACGCTTAGGGGCTCCTATGTTTATCCTTATTTCGCCTTCGGTGCAGATGGTCAACTGGTATACCAGTCCTATGAGGACGGGTGGCAACACCTCTATTCGCTGGATATCGTCTCCGGCAAAACCAAATTGTTGACCCCTGGTAACTACATGGTGGAGCAGGTAAAAATAAGTAACGATGGAAAAAAACTGGTATTCGCAGCGAATGCCGGGAAAGAGCCAGAGGATCTCGACAGAAGACATATTGGGACAGTCCTTGTTTCATCCGCGGAACTGAGCTGGGAAACATCCGGTGATGGCATCGAAGCATATCCGGTATGGGTCGGGGAATCCGGCAGACTGGCTTTCCTGAGCGCCACTCCACGGCGGCCCCATCTGGTAACCTTAAAATCCGGCAATACCACTCAGCTAATGCAACAGGACGCCATTCCGGAAGATTTTCCCGAGACCGGGCTGGTGGTACCCAAACAGGTCTCCTTCTCTGCTCCCGATGGGACACTGGTCTATGGACAACTCTTTGAAAAAGAGGGAGGATCAGCCAAAAAACCGGGAGTGGTTTTTGTACATGGAGGACCGCAGCGTCAGATGCTATTAGGCTGGAGCTATATGGATTATTACTCCAACACGTATGCACTGAATCAATACCTGGCCGAGCAAGGGTTTGTAGTACTCTCGGTTAATTACCGGTTAGGTATAGGCTATGGATACGAGTTCCATAAACCTGCAAACGCCTATTACCAGGGAGCTGTGGAATATCAGGATATCAAAGCCGGGGGTCAGTACCTAGCTTCGCTCAGCCAGGTGGATGCGGAAAAAATCGGGATATATGGCGGTTCCTATGGCGGATACCTTACCGCTTTGGCTCTGGCGAGGGACTCAGCCCTTTTCAAGGTGGGAGTGGATATCCATGGCGTCCATGACCTGGATGGGAGATACCCTCTTTCCGGAAACCATGAAGTTGCCCCTGATTATGACAAAGCCAAGAAAACAGCCTGGGAATCCTCTCCTATGGCGAACTTAGACACGTGGACTTCCCCTGTGCTATTCATCCATGCAGATGATGACCGTAACGTGAATGTGAGCCAGACGGCTGATCTGATCAGGAGATTTGAGGAACTGGGTAAACCCTACGAGTCTATCTTGATACCCGGAGACACCCACCATTGGATGAAATGGAGCAATATGATCCTCGTAGACCAGGCTACAGCAGACTTTCTGAAAAAACACCTCATGGATAAAGGGAATGATTAAAGCATAGGGAATACCGTATCCGCTACATCCCCTTCGACCCTGTGCAATACTGGTCACGGTATAGATTACTCTTGCCTTACCTTGAGGCAAGTCACGGTGGTTTTCTTGGAATCTATGCTGTGGTTGCATTTTGCTTCCTAAGCTTAAGCAACCCGATACCCAGCGTAAGAAGGCCGGTAACCAGCCAGAATAAATCGACAAAGAAGATATCCCGATAACCCAAATGGAAGGATTCCCATAGCCACAAACCTGTTTTAGCACCCTGGGCAAAGGGGATTAAAACTCCGAGTGCCCCTCCCAATATCAAACTGATTTTGAGTGTCAACCCGGAGTTTCTGAGAAAGGTAAGCACGAGAGTCACCCCTAACCAGCTCCAGAAGAAATAGCTGGAAATAAACCCCATACGGTCTATCTCATCCGGGCCTAACCCTACTTTGACAGCTAAAAAGATAAATGCGGTGACTGGATACATACCTAAGGATGCAGCCAGGTAAAACCAGGTAAGCCATGCATTGAACTTCCGTTTACTGGGGTCAATATGCTTCTTATCTCTGGCTACCTGCCAAATAAGCACACCGGAAATAATGACAAAGCAGGAAAGAATACCCAGACCAAAATAAATAAGCTTCAACCCCATTCCTCCAAAATCCCCAAAATGGAGCCGGATCATAGTGGCCCTGGCACCGTTGTAGAAGGAGGTATGCTCCATGAGTTCCTTCTTTTGCACGACCTTGCCCGTGGAAACCTGGTAGATCAAATGGCCCAATCCTGCAAATTTGGATCGAAATGACGGGTGACCTTCGATTTTCACATGCATATTTTGATCGCCATAGTTGAATACCCCTATGTTTTTCACCTGTAATTCCGGCCAGAGTTCTTTTGCCATTTTCACATAGTCCTGAATAGAAACCGTCGAATCCAGTGGGGTATCAGCCCGCTCAAACACAGGTGGATTGAATTCAAAATCTTCGAATGCTTTTTCCTGGTCACCGCCGTAGGCAAACTGGATGATTCCCGGGGACATAATTGAGAACCCCACAATAAGGTACACTCCGGTAAGCGCAAACATAAACTGATACGGAAGCCCCAGAATACCAAGTGTGGTATGGGCATCGGTCCATAGGTTTTTGAGACTTTGGTACGGGCGAAACAGGAAAAAATTGCTGATAATCTTATTCCAATGAATGACCACTCCCGTGATCACCGCAAAGAGGAAAAAGAAAGCCACAATACCTGCCAACAAATAACCAGATCGTCCCCAGAGATTAAGCTGGGCAAAAAAATGCAGTCGGTAAAGAAATTCTCCCAGGGTATAGGAAGACTGATAAGAGTATGTTTTGGCATCCAGGGTATTAAAGTACATGAAGTTACCCCTTCGTCCCGAGCGCTCCACCTCTACCCCCGGAGGAGGAGAGAAACTGACGGTGGCCCGCTGCTCATCGTAATACTGATTAAATGCAATATCCCAGCCTATGAGATCCCTGGATCTGGACAGTGAGTCCAGTGCCCTATCAAAATCCATATCTGCCAGTTGCCAACCTTGAGCCAAGGGCTCGTTTCTCTCCCAACTCACAATCTCATCTCTGAAAAAAGAGAACGATCCGGCAAAAAAAATGACATATAAGGCTAAGCTTATGCATATTCCACTGATCGTATGGGTGTGGAAGAGGATGTTGTAAACACGGTTATTCATGTCCGAACTTCTTTAGGAGGAAAAGGTGAAATGAAACAAAGCTGAAAAAACAAGGATGGCGGTGATATACCAGCCCCAGATTTTCCAACCGTTTTTAGCCAGAAAGGCAACAATCAATAAACCAACCCAAACCAGAAACCCACCAAAAACCAGCGTGAATACTACCGACTGTCTATCCAGGAAATTTGACAATACCAGGAAAAATGAAACGGTGACCCCATATCCTCCCACCAAACCAGCCGTGATTTTGGCAAACCGCTGGAAGGGACTGGATAGATACTTTTTATTTGCAGGCATGGTCTAGGCGAGTTCAAGTAGAAGAAAGAATAAAAGGACCAGTCCCAAACCCAAAGGTTGGAAATAGTTAATCGGACTGAGGACTACCGTCATTCCACTGACCAGCATCAACGAAGCCAGAAAATAGAAACTGCCCGATCCCAGACCAAAGAGCATTATGAACCCTCCCAAAGAAATCACCAGGATTCCTGTTCCAATCCACCGGGAAGATTTTGGGTACCGCTCTGGCCAGCGTGAAACCAGCAAAATCCGGTCAAACTGTGCCCTTTTTGAAGAATAATACCAGAACTCAAACCCCACAAGCGTAACAAAGCATAACAGCGTTATCATATTTTTCTAAGATTTTAAAGGTGCAAAATGAGGTCAGAGCCACTACCCTTTTTTGAGTGCTCTGACCTTAAAAGCTCAGTTGAAAAAACTACCCCCCGTAACAGTTAAAAAAAGAAATCGTACCACTAATCGAGTACTTGTGTAATACACCTCCATATACCCTCGTAGCCGGAGGCGTCCTCCTTTTCAAACTTCACGTAAGTAGAGGATTCAAGGAAATACTTTCCTTTGTCTGGTTTGGTCAGTTTAAACCGGCCTAACTCATCCGTCTGAATGGTTTCAGTTTTACCCTCAGGATTGAGTAAAACCACTTCATTTTCCGAAAGCGGACTTCCTTGGAAAAGCACCTGATATTCTCCGGTAGTCTTACCTGGGACAAACATCAAATCTGGCCCCTCCTGAAGATCCGGTAGGATGGTTTTTTTACCCACCTGCACATAAGCCACGGCATTAAACTGGTAAATGGTTTTTCCGGGATCTGTTTTGGAGGAATGATTGATTTCCAATCGATACGTACCCCGCTCTTCCGGAACGAAAGAGCCTTTGGCATAGTCTTCCCCTTTGTGGTAAGGAAGCTTTGTCCGCTTACCTGAAGGTGATACCAGATACAATTCGAATCCACTGACGTCCGAATACCAGTCATCCACTTTTTCGATAGCACCTTCCTCATAATCTGCATATTGAATGGTGAATTCATGGGGTAGCCCTATCCTACCCGAGGAAGAGGTGTGAATCCATAAGGCATGGGCAGCCAGTTCTACCGGCATAAAAAGCAGGGCCAAAAGCACTCCCGCCATAAAGTTTATTAGTTTGTTCATAAGGATTTTGATTATAAAGACCGGATCAATTCCAGCATTTCAAATTGGATTTTAGCTTCTTTCAGACAAGCCAGGAGGCAATAGAACTCACCTTCTACCAGACAGATCTGGACATCCGGGTGGTAGGTTTCGATGATGATGCGGTCTTCGTGATCGTCAAAGGGGAATTTTTCATTTTCAAAGTTCCTCTGTTCCATATAGTTGAGAAAAGACCTCAGACTATACCCGTCAAAGGACAGCATACATTGGCGGTAAAGCATGTCGATACGACCACAGTCGGCACATCGTGTCATGATAAAATCCCCGTACTTGTATACTACCTCTAAATGGCAGGCTGGCATAGCTATTAATATTTAATTAGACAATTTGTGCCCGGAGAACACCCCCAAAACCGAAGATCAGTTCCAGGGTATTCCCGGGACTGGCACGCTTACTCTTCTGCCTCAAGCTTACTGATGGCTGTGATGGTACCTCCCTCGACTTTCAGCCCCTGGGATGCCGTACCTGCAATTGCGTCAAATTCATATACCCAACTACCGAGCTCAGTAGTGATGCCGATATAGGCGTGACTGTTATCCAAAGGGCTGTAATTGTTGATGGTAACACTGGTGATCGTAGCGGGGTCTGGAGCTCCGGTAACCCATCGGAAAGACTTGGTATAAACATCGACCACTGCAAATTTTTTACCTGTGGCGTAGGGTGCCTTAGTCTCATTCATAATCGCAATAAATTTACCTCCACCCACATAGATATGTGCCGTCACGTAATCACCCCCCGACGCATCCTCAATATTGAAATAATAGGATTGGTCAAATTCAGTCTGATCCTTTTTAATCCGCACATAAGCCGAAGGAAGCGTAGATGTAATAGATCCGGTATGGGTGGCAACTCCAGAAGAAAACGCATAGATGTCTCCCTGCTCATCCACCTGCAACCCCGGTGTGAAGTACCTTCCGATAAAACTGGTCCTGTTATCTTTGATCACCTTTTCCAGCTCCATTAGGGGGTAGTTGAACACCGCTATCCATGCACTGTCGGGATATGAAGTGCCAAAGCTGTCGCTGCAACAGCCCTTTATGCTGAAATAGGGAGCGAAAATTTTATTACCCACCTGATGGATCCAGGAAAAGTGTGCCCTTTCTCCATTGTTGGCTATGTCGGCCAGATTCCATTGACCATCTGCCGAGATCTGGACTTGATCGGTGTTTATTCTAAACCAGGAGCCAATCGGCTCTCCGCTTCGGGCTACCCTCACCATGACGATGTCATCATCGACAGGTGCAAATGCATGGACTGTTTCAGATTGGAAATCTGAGATTTTTTCCAGTTTTCCCGCTGATGACAGCGTATAGGTAGTCACTGCGCCGGGATTCCCCTGGCCATACAGCATCGAGAAGAACTTGTTGTTATGGGTTACATAATAGCGGTAGGTTCCATCCTGCTCAATTCCGTTCCCCGACGTACTGACAGTACCCTCTGTCAAACTTTCGGATGTAAGAAGGTAATCTGCTACACCATCCGAAGCCAGCGGGGTGGATGCAATGATATAACGGCTGGTTGCTGCAGGTCCATCCGGGCCTGGCCCCGGATCTTCTTTTGAGCAAGAAGAAAGAAGGAGAGTGCCACCAAGGGCAAAAGCAACTACCTTAATCAATGAAGGTTTCATAGTTTAATTTGTGAAATTGGTTAATAAATAAAGAATCTGATTTTTCCGGAAAAGCTCCTTCCGGGTTTTTGAAGACTGAAATTGTCGTAGAGGACCCTATCGAAAAGATTTCTGCATTCCGCTGTCACTTGCCAGTTGGCATTTTTACCTAGGGTATAAGTGAGGTTGAGGTCATGTGAAAGCTGCATCGGAACATCAAACTTTTCACTGCCCAGGCTGGGCCAGTAAAGAAAAAAGGCGTGCACATAAAGTAGGTTATACCCTGCCGCAAGGTGCTGCCCCTTCCTGATAAGATCAGGGAAATTCATCTGGAAATCAGCATTCCCATAGAAATATGGAATATTCGGGATTCTGTCGCGATAGACTAGACTCCGTATGGATTGACCCTGTTCAAATTCCGTGTTGTTCCGCAGATCCTGCCAGGTAACATTGACTCCCGATGAGATCCTGTCCCTGAATGAATACCTTATCTCACCTTCCACGCCTGTATTGGTTACGCTGTAGAGATTATCCATGATGGTCATGGCTTGGTTGCTGTTCAATCGGGCCCGGATAAAGTCTTCGGCATTCCTATAAAATCCATTGAGGTTAAAATCAAACCGGTGACTTTTTTGGATCAACCGCCAATAGCTTATGCCCAGGTTATAGTTATAGCTGGTCTCAGGCTTCAAGTCCAGATTGGGGGCGAGATTGATCATATCTCCAAAAAGTTCCTCCGCTTCCGGAAGCCGATAAGCCTTCTCAAATGATCCTTTTAACTGAAAATTCCCTGTGACAAACCAGGATCCTGCCAATCCATAACCAAGATTGTCTGTGACCTCCTCTGCATTCATATAGGCAACATCCCCGTAATTGCCAGAGGGGTTGTAGGCCCGTGCAAAAAAAATGTTCTGCCTGTAAAACTTAACAAATGGAGAAAGACTCCCTTTCTGGTCCCAAATCAGTTCATAGCCCAGCCCGGTTATTTGCTTCTGGCTTTTGCGTGGCTGTTCGTAAAGGTTATTCTCAGGAAAGAGTTCATCACTACCTTTCCTGTTGAAATAATTCAATGTGTAGCTCGCTGCTAGAAATTGGTGTTCTGACAACTTAAACCTAGCGTTGGAAGACAGTACAGCATTGTTGTTTTTGAACTTATAAAGTGACCGGGACCGCTCTCCCCCAGGCATGGGATACTCCCTGAACTGCCGGAACCAATTATACCTCCTGTTCAATGTATCAACATTTTGCTCTGATCCCAGGTTGTAATTCGCGTTTACCGAAAGACTGAGCCGATCATTGATCAGGTCATTTTTTTGATATTTGAATGTTGGCATAAGAATATCCCCCCTTCTATGCCAGGCTCCAAAAACAGTCACCAACCTGGCTCCCGTCTGGATTTCCGCATAATTTTTGCCCGCAGTCAAGCCCAACAGGAGTCGGTCCGCAAAAGGTTTGTTCACAAATCCAACCTGCGTGACAAGGGTCTCATTGTGATAGGTATCATGAAACCTCCGGACCCGCTGATCAGGGAAATACTGTCCTGTATTGATATCCGCCACATCTACATTTACCCAATAGTTATTGTCCGAATAGTTCTGGAATGCATTCAATTGAAGTGTGAATCCGGATTTGCTGACATAGGCAGTATTGAGCACAGTCCGGTGGGTATTGAACGACCCAAAACTATATGAGGCATCAACAAAGCTTTTTCCCGCATTTTTCGTTATGATATTCACCGCACCACCCAAAGCATCAGCACCCAACCCCACCGGAACAACACCCTTGTAGACTTCGATTCGTTCGGCCAGGTTAATGGGAATGTTGTTTAACTGAAAGGAAGACCCGAAATCATCCATTGGCACTCCGTCAATGAAAAATTTGATTTGACGGCCTGAAAAACCATTGAGTGAAATGTTCATTCTCGACCCCACACCACCGCTCTCTCTTACACGGACTCCGGAAACCCGGTCTAAGGCATGCCCTAAATCCAGATTGGTATGGTGGAGTTTTCGGGCATCAACTACTTCTACATTAAATGCCTTTTCCCTGACTTCAGCAAGTTCTGATTTCCCCAGCACCGTAAATTCATCCAGCAGCTGTGTGGTAGGAAGCAGCACTACACTGTAAGAGGAAGTAGGGGAATCAGGGGAAATTACCTGGGACTTATTTTCAAACCCGTAATAAAAAAATTCTAATACAACCTGATAAGGATGCGGTATCTGTACCTTGAAATTGCCCAGCTTATCTGTTACAAACCCCTGATCAGTTCCTTGAATTCTGATCAATACACCAGAGAGAATATTTCCCTCGGGGTCCCTGACTTCTCCTTGGATGGTCCGGGAGCTTTGGGCCTGGCAGACTCCAAAAAAATGGCATAACGCTGCCACCAACAATATTTTTGTATATTGCATTGCTTTTTAATGTCGAGTTAGAAAGTGCATTTACCGAAGCCATGTAGCGGGAACTACATGGCTTCTTCTTTTATAACCAGAATAATGATTGTTTTTATTTAGATTGATTATAAATTAAATCAAAGCTAAGTCCCACTGGTCAGTGATCCAAAATATTTATCACATTTTTTTTCGCTCTCCTAAAAACATGGAGCTGCGACATTGTCAACGCCTCTTTTTGGATTCCCTTAGTTTTCTGGATTACAGGAGGTTATTAGGTAAAGCACTTTCAATTGAAAAATAACAAGAGGTGGTAGGGATGTCTCTGAAAATGCAACTATATCCTGTGTAAATGGAAAAGGTGTCCATGGATGACAAAATCCCGTCCGAAGACCGCTTTTGGTATGATCCAAGTACACCCCGTCTTCTATTTGAGATAGGATGGAGTACCCCTATTCTGACCGATTAAATAGAGTCCATTAGATTAAAGGGTATTTCTAAAGCCAATATCTTTAAATAGAAATTAGAGACAATTACAGGCGATTTCAGGAACTGGGTAAACCCTACGAGTCCATCCTGATACCCGGAGACACCCACCATTGGATGAAATGGAGCAATATGATCCTCGTAGACCAGGCTACAGCAGACTTTCTGAAAAAACACCTCATGGATAAAGTGAATGATTAAAACACAACCCTAGTTGTATCATTTGATTTATTTCCTGAACAGAAAGGCAAGTTGAAAAAACGACCGTATCCGCACGAATTTGTCCGCTGAAGGCGTGCGCATTCAGGCTTTAGCTGATTTTCAACGGCTTCAGGAGGATTTTCAGCTGGCACGGAAATAGGGCATTTCGCCCAAGATGGTCTGTCCCTTTCGACCGCAATCCAAACAAAGTCTCCCATGCTGAAAAATTACCTCAAAACCACTTTTCGCCATTTGTGGCGACACCGGCTTTTCACCATCCTGAATGTACTGGGACTGGCGATCGGCATTGCAGCATGCTGGGTGATCTTTCGGATTGCAGCTTTTGAGTTCAGTTACGATGCGGATCTTCCCCACACAGACCATACGTATAGGCTGATCACCCATGTCCGGCAGGAGAGCAAGGAGACCACCTACGGTGGTATATCTGCTCCGATCTATCAGGCAATTCAGGATGAAGTGACTGGCGTAGCGCTGACGGTGCCGGTTTTCGGGCAGCGGCATGCTACCGTCGAAGTACCGCAGGAGTCTGGGCCACCACTACGACTGGAGGGGGGAGACCAGATCGCCACCCGAAAGGAATACTTCACGCTGCGCCCCTATTCTTGGCTTGCGGGAGCGGAGCTTTCCGCACTGGAGCATCCGGAGTCAGTTGTGCTCACCCGAAGTCGCGCCCGGCTGTATTTCCCTTCGCTTGACCCCTCGGAAACCATCGGCAAGCAGCTGCTGTACGACGGGGTGACGTACCGTACCGTGACCGGTGTGGTCGGGGACCTGGATGCACCGAGTGAGTTTACGGCCGGGGAGTTCTTTTACCTGGAGCCACAGACCTATCATTTGGGGGCCTGGACCGGAACCAATGGAAACCACCGGGTCTACCTGCAACTCTATCCTGAATCGGATCCGACTCAGGTGCTGCAGCAGATCAACCGGCTCTCAGAGGAAAAGTGGGACGAGTTCAGAGCGACGGTGGACCAACCCATCTTGGTCAGCAAGACATACGACCTGCTTCCCATGGCTGCATCCCATTTCTCGACACACGTGCTGGACAGTGGGATCCGGAAGGCCAGCAAGCCGGTGCTTTATGGTCTGATAGGGATTGGGAGCTTTTTGATGCTCCTGGCCTGCATCAATTTCATTAATCTGAGCACAGCTCAGGTTCCACAGCGCAGCAAGGAGATCGGCATCAGAAAGTCGCTGGGTGGCGGCAAGACACAGCTGATCGGCCAGATCCTCTGTGAGACCTTAGCTACGGTGAGTCTGGCATTTGCGGTAGCCGTGGCACTGGCTCGGCTGGCATTTGTCGTACTGGCCGACCTCCTGCCTGAGGGCATCGCCGCTTACTCCAATGACCTGGGTTTTTTGATCTTCTGTACGGTACTCTTCATCCTGACTACACTGCTGTCCGGCGGGTATCCTGCCTGGATCATCTCGCGGCTGCAGCCCATCGGTATTCTCCGGGGGGCTGCGGCGTCCACTCCGGGGGGACATAACCTCATCCTGCGTAAGGGGCTGATCATATTTCAGTTTACCATTGCAATGTTTTTCATTGCAGGAGCCATGCTGATGGCGCAGCAGCTTTCCTACATGCTGGAAGAGGACATGGGGTTTGACAAGGAAGCGGTGGTACTGCTGCAGCTTCCCGGCAGCATCCAACGGGATGAGGCGTTTGGTACCAAGCTGGATGCGTTCACGGATGAATTGGGAAAAGAGCCAGGGGTCAGCCATGTGGCACTCGGCATGGAACCACTCTCGCCCACAGGAAGTATCGTCAGTCCCTTCTCGTATGTGAGCGGAGAGGGAGAAACCAAGGAGCAGCAGCTTCTCGAGAAGTGGGTGGACACGGCCTACGTCCACCTCTATCAGTTAGAGCTGGTGGCCGGAAGAAACCTCCGGATCTCCCGGCAACCAAACGAATACCTCATCAACGAAGCTGCGGCCAAAGCCTATGGGTTCCAGAATCCGGGTGATGCTGTAGGTAAATTTCTGACGCGGCTGGGGCAAGCCCCTCTTCCTGTCGTGGGTGTGGTGAAGGACTTTCATACCAAGGATTTCTACACAGCTATGGAGCCCGTTATTCTGATGTACCTGTCAGCCCCATCCGGCATGGTGAACATTAAACTGGACACGACTGATCCCGCACGGTGGCAGCAGACGCTTGAATCCGTGGAGCAGCGGTGGAGTGCCTTCTTCCCTCCGGATACGTATGAGTTGAAATTTTACGACAGTACACTGGAGACGATGTATCGGCAGGAGCGCAACCTGGCCAGGCTGATCAACCTCGCCACCGGGATTGCCCTGCTGATCAGTTGCCTGGGACTGTTTGGATTAGCTTCGCTCACAGCCTATCAGCGGACCAAGGAGATCGGGATCCGCAAGGTACTGGGTGCAAAGGTGACGGGCCTGCTGGCACTGTTGGCCGGGGACTTTGTCAGGCTGGTAGGGCTGTCGGTTCTGATCGCTACTCCGATCACCTGGTGGGCCGCCAGCCAATGGCTGGAGGGTTTTGCCTACCGGATCACGATCGAGTGGTGGGTATTTGCACTTGCCGGATTGCTGGTCGGGCTGACCGCAATGATTACCGTAAGCCTCCAAACGCTGAAAACGGCACTCGCCAACCCGGTGAACAGCTTGAAAAGCGAGTAGCTGCCAAGGAATGGCTATTTCCGGATCAGGGCATGGTTTAGACTGGTTACCGGGATATGTCCTGGCAGTGTATGTACTCTTCACCCAGACTGTATTAAGGGCTTGTTGAAAAAGTCTCAGCTATGCCAGCTTCAAGGCGTCCGGGTGATGGTGTATGCTTATACTTCGAATGAGGGCAACGTAGAAGCTGCCCGGCAGGTGTAGTAGGTCTCAAGGTGGTTTCCAGTCGAGCTCCTGCCTAGTGTTCAGATGGATAAATTATTCCCGTACTATTTTAAACACCCCATATCGTATAAAATCCTCCTCTGTATCAGGGTCAACAAGCTTGAAAAGGAGGTGGTTTCCCGGTAATCCCAGCATTAATTTCCCATTCTTTGGCATGGGAATATCCCCTGAAACCTGCTTACCATCATCGAAAAGTATCAACCTGTGGTAAGCTGCATCCTGAGTATGATGATAGGTAGGGTCATCTGCCTTCTTTTGTTCATAGATACCATAGGGTATTTCCCGCACATAATCAAGGACAGAAAGGTTTCCGTCGAGGGCAAGTAACTTGTGATTCCTGGCTTCCAGAGACACATTCCCAACAGAACTTAAATCTTTTGTGGAAATTGAATTCAATTTTAAGACAGCGAACTCACCATGCTTGATTTTCATCTTTGATTCCAATTTCCGGGTTTTCACATTGTAAACTGTGATCTCATCATCCAGTCGGGTAGTAAGTAAAAGTCTGTGGTTGCCCCTATCCATACTATATACAATAAAGTAAAGTGAACTCATCATAGTGCCAGCCAATTTTCCGGAAATCAACCGATCGGAAATTGGGGCCATTTTGTACAGCTCATCTTCTCCGGAATCATACACCTCAATTAAATCACTGGTTACTTCCACATTTGGCATGTAGGAGTTGGTGCCGGAAGGATTGGTGACAAAAGAAAATCCGGCTTTGGATCCATCTTTGTAAAAATAAGGAAAAGCCTCTTTCCGACCATAAATATGCATTTTGACAGTAGATGGGTAAGGTGTTCTTTTTTTGAGAACAAGGGATTGATCGTATTGCAAAACATGTGTGACCGTCTGTAGCCAAATATCACCATCTTCTGAAAAACCCATGCAGTTCAAATTGGATACGTATTGATTGGGGCCCTCCCCTTTTAGATTCCTGTCTTCAATTATCTCGCCTTTTGTATTGATTAGGAGAATTCTCTCTCCTTCGGCAGCATTCACAAAACCCAGATACAGCTTGCTCTTCGGAGAATAATCCATGATATCCACGTCAAGCAATGAATTGATTTTGAATTCCTCCATTTCCGTTATCCTGTATTGCGAATAGGAAGGAACAGACATTAAAAACATCAAATAAGCCAGTAAACCTGACCTTGTAAACAGCAAAACGGTTCTTCTCATAATGAATCGATAGTTTGTTTATTGATTTCATCTCCTACTATGCAGGGATCACTTACTCTACTACCCTCGCACCAGCCAATAAAGCCAGGACTTGGTACTTGTGTTCAACGTGGAGAGGATCGGTTTTCCACAAAGTAAAAAGTGTTTTAGTTGTTCCTTACGTTGATGCTTTAATTTTGTCTCAGCTATTGAGCATGGGTACGTTTAACAAGCCCAATGTCTGGATTAAACTCTTTCGATCCCATAAGCTACACTATTTATGTGACGTAGCACACCCTTTCTTTCTTGGCCCGTCCATTTTGGATGAACTTGACCTATAAAGCCTTCATGCCTCTAGAGAAAGCTGCTGGGTGAATTCGTAACTCGTACCAGATTCCACAAAAAGTCCTTTCCCAATTGAAGACGATGGATCATACCAGAGATAAACACCGGTCCTACCCCATACAGATTCAAAACTTAAACTTACTGGATTACCGGTTTGTGGATCAACTCTTTATTCAGCGCTTTCAACTTAGTATATAAATCTTGAGCAACTTCCCGACTATGCGAATCACTATCTAGCACCTCGCAAATTGTCCGATTTAGTTGAATTCCAACTTTTACTTGATAAACATCTCCTGAAATAACAACTCCGGGGAAATCAGAATTAGTAATTTCCAATGTGTATTTCCCCTCACAAGTCCCCGTGATGCAATTTAGATTTAAAACCTTATTTGAAGGAGCCGAGGCATGCAAATACACGCCGTTCTTCATCCATCGATAACTTGATTGTGCTCCCAGATAATTCCCATCCTCGACAGTCAAATTTATCAATCCATTGGGTTGCACATAAACGGTGTCTACAAATTCCAGGTACTGTGGAGAATAGTCCGAGATTGAGTTGCTCGCCTGATAAAATTCCTGCAAATTCTCAAAATTGAAATAATTCCTAGCTATCCATAGATCATTCAATCCTTTTGTCAGCAAACAGGCAGAAACAGCTCCCTGGAGGCTATTATTGCTTAATCTCAAATGTTTCAGACTAGTTGCGTTACACAAGGACGAAGGAATTGAACCACTTAACTTATTATTATTAAGGTACAAATAATAGACTTTGTTCATATTTCCCAATTGAGAGGGAATACTTCCGGTAAGATTGTTGTTTTCTAGACTTAACTGTTCCAGGTTGCCCAAATTTCCCAATGACGAAGGAATTGAGCCGGAAAGACTATTGCCACTCATGAGCAAAGTCTTCAAATTGGATAGATTGCCGAACGACTCAGGAATTGAGCCGGAAAAATCACTTGTATGGAGCCCTAAAAATATCAGCGACTGTAGCCCACCTAATGAACTGGGGATAGTTCCGGAAAGTCCCGCTCGATAAAGATACAAATATTCCAAATTTTGCAGATTTCCCAACCCGGATGGAATTCCTCCTGAAAAACTATTGTCGTACAACACCAACCATTTCAAAGTCTGAATGTTACTAAGATTCGTAGGAATAGTTCCAGTGAGCTGATTCTTATAGAGTCTAAGATCCTGTATCGAAGTACTTGATCCCAGATCCGGAGGAATGGTTCCAGTCAATTGGTTACTCCCAAGATGCAACTGTTCCAGGTTCGGGAATTGATGAAAAACATTCGGGATTGTTCCTGTCAAATTGTTGACAAAAAGCCACAGAAAAGTCAGATTATTGAGATTCTGGATGCTTAAAGGAATAGTTCCGCTTAAGTTGTTATGATGAAGCATTAGTAAGGTTACATGCCCATTCGCGTCTACTCCTACTCCGTGCCAATCCCCAACATATTCTATAACATTTGGATCAGCGGTACTCCATCCTGCATTGTTAGACCAATTAGCCCCATTAGTTGCTTGATAAAAATCCATCAAAGCATCATATTCAGCTTGACTAGGCAGCGGATTGGATAAAGTTGAAAAACTTTGGACAGATTTTGAAGCGGACTTCTCTGCCAAACCAATGGATTCAATTCCGAAAAAATCACTTGGATCCTCATATTGCCCATCAACCTCCATCAAACAAGGAATGCAATCGGAAGAGGTGCGCTTAAAATCTTCACCTATGCTATATTCTCTTGTAAGGTCTGAAATATCTCCTAACCCTTCTGAATAAAAACGCAATTCCGCCATTGCATTTTCGGCGAATGTGGCTGGTATTGAAAACTGTAAACAGAATACTGAAAACAGAAAAACTGCCACCTCCAACTTAATTCTACGCAGAAAACTCATTTAACAACAAAATTTAAAGATTGCAAAAACGGTATCATATCAAATAACTACAAAAGACCTAAGAAAAAATTGAAACGATAACACATAGTTCAAAGCAGAAAAGAATCCATAAGTAAGGCTTAAAAACCGGATCTCGGTTCATCTTTTTAATTGACTAGACCTATCTCCTAATCCAAAAAACGAATTGCACGTATGCCATCCCACTTAACCCTAATGCAAGACTGCTTTCTGAGAGAACATTATCAAAAGGATTAGAACTAAGTTTTCTCAACTGTCTCAAGTATAAAGAAAATATTTGAGACAGAAAATACCTAATACTGGGTATTGCATAAATGAATTACAAGCACCAAATTTAAAATGCATTTTTAGTTATACAAATTACTCATAACAAGGTTCGTATGAAGTATAACCTAGACAAAAAAATTGAAATAATTTCTCACCACAACTAAATTCACTGGACCAACTTCTTTCAATAGCACAATTCTAGGTCTCCCTGACCACCCAACTGGTCTGCAGTTGAAATTTGCATTAAGGCCATTTACTGAGTCAATGTGAAACTCCTTTACTTTTTCCAACTTGTATTGAGAGAAGCCAGGCATGGGAAGCACCAGAACAAGCAAAACAAGTGTCTCACCATTTTCACGGAATTTAACTGTTGGTATATAGTAATATAGAGGTAACCATTTAGGGTCAAACCTTCTACTGAACTCTATAAGCTCTTGTCCTTAAAAAATATCCATTCTATGCGTTTTTGAATAGATAAATATATGAATTTAGCGATTACATCTAACTTACAATTTACTAAAATTAAACAGTTTAAAGAATCTGCAGGTTTTTATCAAATTATTATTCGTAGCAAGATACAATTAGTGAAACTATAGTTCCTTAGTCGATTCAGCTTTCTTTAACCAATTTTACTGTCTGTAGACCTTGAAATGAGACTATTTCAAACAACTAATCAAAATCTTTATATCCATAAATAAATCAAGATCTATTTCTATAATAAAAGGTTTTTTCTGACCTAGAGTAACCTATATCACCTCCTAAACTTCGTAAAACTTCCAAATCCTGCATCAATAAAGATCTACTAATATTTAACCTAGTAGCGAACTCAAAGGAATCCCCTGTTTTTCTAAAACTAATCGACTGATCAATCCTAGCCAATCTTTCAAAATATTTTATTACAGACATCGTACCGATTTGAGTATCAAAAAACACATAATAATATACTTGAGCCTATAAAGATCTAATATCAAAAGATGCAAATCCCAGATCATCATAAAACTCAACTGCAACATATGCAGTTGAATTCACTAAGTAAAATTCTCTCGGTCGTGCTTTAAATCCAACAATACAAGATTTTTTAACAAGTCTCAGGGAAGAATCATAAATAAATAAGTAGTTTTGATAATCATCTCCAATATTGTTTTTTCTATAGCCCAATCTATAAAACAACCTTGATGATTCATCCCATTTTGGAGAGAAGAATTTCATTCTTTTCTCGTCTTCATTCTTGAAATTTTGATACGCCTCTTCCCCATTTAATTCTAACATTCTGTCCGATAAAGGCATGTATTCCTCCATTTCTATTTCCACTAAATTTTCTATAATTCTATTGCTATTCATAGAAAAGGAAAACAATTGAGGCAATGAACTACTATGTATTATAAGACCATCTTCAAGATCAGATACAGAAATTTTTGGGAAATCGTAAACTCTTGATTCCCCTATTAATGTAACAGTAGAAGTCCCTATAAACAAATCAACATATGGGTTTTGAACTATTTTATAGGAATCTTGTTCTGAATCATAAACAATCATTTGATCAGGAAGCTCACGAATTGTTGTTGGGAAACAATAAATTTTACCATTTTTATATAAAAAACCATTTCATAGGTTTTTCTTGCTAAGCTCATCGTCTAAATAAAAAATATGATCTAAACTAATTTTCTTTACAATTTGTCCTTTGGGATTCAAGAAAAAAAACTCATTTCTGCCCTTGACAATGAAAGTACTATCATTTAATACTTGGAACCCAGTAATCAAAGAACCAATTCCATTTGGACCTTCTTTTTCCAATTCAATTACACTTGCCAGATTATGGCGTGTTAAATCAATTAAAATTAGTTTGAGATTTGCCGGATCTAAAATATACAATTCAGATTTATTTTCCGATAAACCTGAATAATTTAGGAACTCCAAATTATCTCCGAGATATAGGACTTTTGAGTCAGTATTTATTAAAATAGTATCAATTTCAATCTGCTTTTCACCATTTAAATCATTTTTACCATGCGTACATGAACCCGTAAGTATAGCGATAAGACTATAGATATAGAATTTAAAGTTAATTTCTTTTCTCATTGGATACTTTGTTTTAATCAATTTCAACATAAGTTCTATCCTTAAGTAAGCAGGGACATACGTTTAACATCCAGCGAAAAACAAGATTTCACTCCTGAATTTGGGCAAGCTTACACTATAGCCTTTACAAACAGTTTTGAGCTCTTGGATTTTGCCATTGAGCTAGCGTTGTTTAGGTTCATCAACATAGCATTCACGACACCTTTGATTTGGTTGTTAAACATGTCTACTACCTTGTTGATTTCCTTGATTTTTCTCTCCTGCGAATCGACAGTCCATCTGAGGTACAGTTTCCAGGCGTATAGCTTTTCAGAGCTGAACAGGTCCTTGAAGTTTTCCCTCACCTGCCATGCCTTGCTAACCTCGTAGTTGGCACCGGCAATCGCATCAAAATGGATACGTTGTTTCTCTGTGAGGTTTTCCGGATTCTTAAGCAGTGCGTAGCGGCTGTTCTTTAATTCCTCATGCTGCCTGACTTCTCTTCGCCGCACCTTGTCGATTGCCTCATTGAGGTACTTGACCAGATGAAAACGGTCATGGACTATGGCTGCGTTGGGGAGCATTTCCTCGGCAGTAGAGATAAAGGCCTTCCACATATCCATGCTTATCGCTTTGACCTGCTGAAGTTGCCCATTGGTCAATGATTTGTTCAGCAGTGACCTGACCGATTCTTTGGTGCGGTCTTCCCATACATCCAGCACACAGCCGGATTGGGGATGACTCAACACTGTCATGTAATGGTGCCCCTTCCTAAAGGACTTCCCATCTATATTCAACTGGTCAAAAACCACCTGGGAATAGTTTCTTCGGCCCATGCCCCTGTGGGTACTTACATGTAGAATCCTGTTCACAATGTTAAAACCCCAACGCATGGGCGGCGCGGTTTTAGTCTGGTTTCTGGTTGCCTTTAACAGATCAATTACAGCATGCTCAAACAGATAAGTATGGCGCTTATAGCCCGAGGCCCAATCAGGCTGAACAGTCTTTACTTTGCCGTTCGAAGCGATAATTCTGGGTAGCTTACACGTGATGAAGGTCTTGTATTGCATCGTGTCAAGATGCCTCCATCCACGCTCGGGCGCATGGTCATATACTTTGCATAACTCCCCGGTTTGGTCATCTGCCAATTCCTGCAAACGGCAGACGATACTGATGTGAATCTCCCCGTTTCCATGGTTTGTTTCGATGGATTGTACTTCCCACCCATCTTCAAGATTAATCAGGGTGGTGAAAAAGTTCT
Organism: Algoriphagus sp.; assembly: GCA_048819475.1. Taxonomy (GTDB): domain Bacteria; phylum Bacteroidota; class Bacteroidia; order Cytophagales; family Cyclobacteriaceae; genus Algoriphagus. Next base: position 48,875 of record JBMDXP010000044.1, on the reverse strand, counting down.
CGGTAAACATTTTTTTCCTTACAGAAACCTATTCCATTAAATTCGTGGTAGAGCCACTATTATAAACACAAAGAAATTAGATACTTGATGTCATTCTGAAATAATACTATCAAGTAGAGTCCTGATTTCACTAGACTCAGGTCTTGGAGCATTTTGATGAATCAACTCACTGTTCGAATCGAATAAAAGATACCGGGGAATGAATTCAACTTTCAGTTCCTTAAGATATTTAGACTCCTCACTATTCATAACAATAAAAGAACGATTCGGAATTGCAATATCATATTTCTGAACGAGTTGCTCCCAATACTTATGATTTTCATCTATAGAAAGATAAATAACTACGACACCCATTTCCATATAATCCTTTTGGAGTCTCTGCGAATAAGGAAACGACTTAATGCAAGGGACACACCAAGCTGCCCAAAGATCGACATATACAAATGACCCTTTATTCTGTTCCAAAATTTCTTCCAAGCTTGTAAACTTTTCCTCAATTGATTTTAATTTGATATCCATCTCTGTTTGAAGGAGTTTACTGACATCCCTCTTTAGATATGCTATCAATTCAGGATCTAGATCACCTCCATATTCTCTAAATAACAGGTCTATTTCTTGAAAAGAAAGCTTTGGAAGTTGATTTTTTATATATTTAATCCATACCCTATTCCTTACTACGCCGCTTTTATATTGAAGCAACATCTTTGGAAGATTAGTATACTCATTAGAATTTAATTGAGCTAATAAAAAATCCAAAAACCTATCGTGATACAAATTAAAAGATTCTACGTGCCCCTCTTCTTTTGCGGACAAAAGGAATTTTAGAGCTTCACTAGCACTTATTATCCCTCCTTCCGTATTGAAATATTTTAATTTCAGCAATTGGAACCGATTTTTTTTCAAAAAAAATGAGGCGTTATCCTCTGATAATTGGCCTGCTTCTTTTAGCGAATCAAGCCATATTACTTCCAATTTCAAGCTTTGTTCAGCAAGCTCCTTCTTTTGTTTAAGTTCATTTTTCATGTTAATTCCTTCAATCGCAGAATTAGCAGATTCCCAAAGAAATTCGAAATCAGCAATAGGAGTATAGTTGGATTGAAATAGCTCGGAATTCCTTCGCGTCTCAAAATTATCGTCATATGGCAAGGTTTTTCTATTCATGACATAGAGCTTAAGTCTTTGATTCTCCAACTCTATTTTTACACTATCTCCGGACTGAAAAAGTAACGAAACTTCTTGCAGTCCATTACTTTTGCAATTCATTTCAAGGTATTTGTCTTGAGTAGGAACTATCAATACGGAGAAAATGCTATCGCTTGAAAAATGAATTTCAGTAACAACATCGTTAGTATTGAAATATTCAAATGCTACTTCTCTCTGAGACAGATATCTGTTTACTGAAACATCATCTATAAGGAAAGTAACATTACTTTCTATTTTTCTTGTTTCATCCTCTAATTGCGATGTACATGAAATAATAATAACAGTCCAAAAAAAAACAGAACTATTTATTAATAATGTCTTAGTTTTTACCATTACTCTTGAATTGTTCTTCAATACTGTCAAACCGCTCTAAGCTTTTAATAATTATGGAATCCAAGGGATATTGCTCTATGAGCTTAAAGTTTTCCCAAAAAGAGGAATCATACTCATATGACTTCAAGTCTATATTCTCTCTCCTGTTCTCCATATTTAAATTTCTGATTTTCTTTATACCCTTGGTCTTTACACTGTCAAAGTAAAAAGTATGTACATCCATTTGATGACGGCCTACATCACGATTGATGAATCGCATCACTTTATGAACCAATATTTCCGGGAAATATTTATCATTGTTTTTTTTGTACTTCATGATAAACTGCTCATATAATTCTCTTTCGGCATCCAAATATCTGGTAACCTGGAACTCTACAACTGCAAAATCACTACTATTTATCTTAATATATGTAGACCCTAACGGAGGGTCAGTTGTGCCATAAGATATAGTGTAAATAGTGTCTTTTTCTACAATGTCAAATCCGACAAATTCTTGATAGACTGGTTTTTCAATGATTCCGAAAAATTCGTACAGATACCCATTCTTATTTAGCGGAGTTCCTTCCATGTAATTCTTCCTAAGAATATTACTTTCATACAATTTAATAGCCTGATTATCTGACTGAAAATTGTCATTCTCTGAGAAATGTGCCTTCCGAAGCTTTGCCAGATATAAGATATAGCTAGAATCAACTTCAGAAAAATCATCACTTGATCTTAGATTACTAATTTCAACCTTTGCCCTTTTTACATCTTCATTGTATCCAACGTCTTCTACTTTCACCTTTGCTTCTATTAAGCCAGTAAACTCATCATAGTTTGTTGAAATCTTTCTGTATAGACCACTAAGTTGATGCCTTTTAGTTGGATAATTATCTGGGATACGCAAAATTACTTTCTGCAACATTTCCTTGAGAGAAAAATCTTCTGCCTCCACTTCAATCTCTTCTAAACCAATCGTTTTTACCTTCAAATTGAAGGCATTATTAGATTTACCAAAGTCGGCTATGGGAACTTCAATTCTTTCATATCCAACATGAGAAATAACAATTGTATCATTCCTTAAGATTTCAGGAAAACGAACCGAAAAACTACCATCTACGTTAGACAGACAGTTGAAATCAGGATAATTTTTTAAGAAAATATAAACATTTTGTACTTGAGAAGTACCGTCTCTAACAATTCCCGACACTCCATTTCCAACTATAGCACTTTGTGAAAAAGCTATAAAGCAACAACCTACCGATAAAAGAAGGGTGAGTAAATGTCTCATTGAATTCAGTTGGATTTCTAGTTGGGGATATCCTAATGATATCCCCAGTTAAACAAATTAATAACCATACCAATTTGTATTACAATGTTGCATATTATAGCCTTGTGAAGCTTGGTGATCCCAATAAGTTGCCCCTCCAGTTGCATTGCATCCGTTAGAAGTCCAGCCATATTGCCACCCAGACATTGCAGACCCTTCAAGGTTATTACATGACCTAATCATATACATATTGCCGCAGTATGAAAGTTGAGAACCACTACCTGATCCGCCATATATATTTTCCATCTGACTTCTCTGAAGTGAATCCTCTGAAGCTAACCTCATTTTCCCTAAGCTCAATTTCTTCATTCTTTTTGTATTTTTTTTATCTTTTGATCCGGACAATTAGGTCAGCCGGAATATCTGACCATTCATCGCGATAGAATATCATGCAATCCCCTATTTGAAACGATGGGAACCCCAATTGCTTCTGCCGCATCACTCAACTTCAGCAAATTACTTCCAGATCGGGTAGTCTCTGAAAGATTGCGTATCTCCTGCAGGGATATCAGCTTCCCATAATGTCTAGCCACAATCCGTAAGCATGTAGGACCACAATCTTTAGAGTCGGGTTGTTTGTGAAATGGAAAGGCTTTCTTCAAATAATTTAGTTTTCCAGTTAATCCCTTAAATCACTGCTAAATACCTTCAAATTTTATCGAGCATATACATCAAAAGCTTGATTACAAGCCTACTCTGAAAAGTCTGAAATAGTTTAATTCCACCTCCACACTGGGCTCCTCAATCATCCAAAGCTCATTGTTTCTAATCAACATACTCTCTGCAACTAACCCTTCTGGAATAAAGTCTCCCACCCTCTTACCTAAAGAATCTATAATTGCTATTCTTTTAGCGTATTTTTTCAACATTCCCTGTCTAAATGCTATTTTTTCTTCGCGAGATCTATTTTCTTTTTCTGCTTCCTTATCCTCTTTAGAATACCCGGGAAAATAGGCAACAATAAAGTACCCCTCTAATTTTTTTATATTTAGTATCTTACCTGAAGTAAATAATAAGCTAAGATCACTGAAATTATCATCAGAACCTTTAAAATAGCGATAATCTTTCAAGTCAAGAGGAATACTATAGACAAAAGAATATGGTCTTTTTAAACTATATACATATATTGTAGGCTCAGCCCCAAATATCACATAAATTAGTTCCTTATCAATTGCAAAAACAGGCTCCCAAGCTCCCCTGTAAAAGTGCTTTCCATTTCGAAATAAACTTGTCTTCGGAAACTGAATAAAGGGCATCCTTTCACCTGTTTCTGGATTTAGCATCATCATCAGGTATATTTCTTCATAAAGCCGAATATCTGATTCTGAAACCCAATCGGGAAATTCCTGATTGACACATACATATAGATCATCAAATTTTTCCATTCCAAAGCCCATTGCATTTCTTGCAAAATAGGGCATTTTAAAATTCTTGTGCTTCACCCTACTTTGTAGGTCGCCAGACATATCATAAATCAAAAAACCATTGGACCCAAAACCGATAATTGTTTGATCCCTCTGTAGTCTCAAAGGAAACATCAATGTACCATAACTATCAGGCACATCACCAAATTTAGAATAAGAATTTAGAATATTTCCTTTAAAATCAGCTATAAAAATTTCCTCAGAAAACTCCTTGTGCTCCATAAAAAGCACCGTTCCCGATTCAGGATCCAAATCATGTAAGGTGGGATTTCCCAAATAATTAATCTGTACACTGTCTAGTCTTTCAAAAGAAGTAATTTCAGGTAAATTCCCTGAATCAGGGATTTGTGATTTATGGTCTTTCGTCCCACATGAGATTAAAATAATGAATAGAAAACAGATTGAATAATTCATAGTTTCAAATCAATAAATTAAAACATCAAAAGATTAAAGAGTACGCCATCTTAAATAGTGAGTTGGTCTAAAATAATACAAAATTAAACCGTTTAAAACTTTACTTTAATAACTTAAAACCACCAAGACAAGAAATTAGCTTGGGGATTCCCCTCCCCAAGCCATTGGCTAATCAACAATAACTTGCGGATCCACCGTTGCTGCCACAGCTATCACAACAGTAATACCCTCCATACTGAGCTTGATAACCAGACGCTTGAGATGCTGATAGATTACAAACGGTATAACCGGATGGATCCTGATAGCCACAAGTTCCACTACCAGACCCTCCATATATATCTCCCATCTCACTTTTTTGAAGTACTTCTTCGGAAGCGAGCTTCATTTTTCCTAAATTTAATTTTTTCATTTTTCTCCATTCTAAAATTCACTCCTACTCCGGACATTCAGGTCCGGCAGAGCCTCTCTGCCCATTTATCCCGGATGGAAAACGTTTAACCACCCAGTTTTGAAACATTAGGAAGTTCATTAACCAGTGTTAAGTAAGCTAATTTGATTTACTTATAACATTATTTAATCTTATTCTGACAAATCCTATTTCTTCATCCAAGTTAATGAATAACCAAAGCTTCCCATCTTTAGTGAAATAATCATTATCGAAGTCTGACAATTCTTCTATTTCAAGCTCAGAAAGGAGATTAAATTCAGAATCGAAAACAGTTAGAAAAACCTTTATTTCTTGAGTTTCACCATAAGTAGACTTGGAATTTCCTTCATCTTTCTCCGAAAAAATTGTTTTTGTTGACAAACGATAATATTGCTTACTTTCAGAATCCCATACCGGACGATAATAACTAACTTGCTCTTTGAAGTGTTTTATTTCTTTAATAATTTGCTCCATTGAACCAATACTGATAGTTGGAGATTTTGCACTTTTGGGAGTCAATACAGGGTTATAGTCTACAAATTTCAATGCTTTAACTTTATAATCATAATATACGATCTCATTTGAAAACTCATAACTTACAAAAATCTTGTTATTTTGATGTATTAATTCAATACTGGGGCCAATGATAGTACCGGACTGAGCACTCCTAAAGCTTAAATCGCCATATGATTTTTTTGAATGAAGGTCTAATCGCTCCACCTTATTTTCTTCTACAGACAAAATATCAAGATTAACTTCGATATTTTCGTAATCATATGAAAGACCAAAAACAAGTAAATCTTCAGAATCTGCAAGAATTTGTCTCCCAGGATAATCTCCATACTTTTCTCCGTTGGAATCTATTGAATTTCTCCAATCTACTTTTTGAATTAAGTTTCCATTATCTTCAAAAATCGCAGCTTTCTCATATGATTTGATAAAGAAACGATCATCCATCAATGCATTGAATCCAGTGAAAATTTCACCAGTTCCAATGGGGCCTTCTTTTTCAAATGCTATCCTTCTTATAAATTCTAGCTTTTCAAGATCTATTTGATCCAATGAATGGTTATAAGAATTATAGGAAAAAATTGATTTTTTTTCAAAATCTAAATCTGAAAATGACGCAAATCCCCATAAATCCAAAATTTCATTCTTGGAATTGATTCTCACTGTATCTAATGAATAAGTCATTGATGGATTCTCAGCTTCAATTTCTCTTTCCTTACACGCAGATAATAGTAAAATTAAAATAATGAAATATTTCATTAGAATTTCTTATTAAGGAATAAAAAGAAGTCACAATAATTATGACTTCCTTAATTCTTACTAATTAGTAACACAAAACCCACTTGTAAGATCACTACAATGGCTCTGTGGACAGCATATTGCATCTGGGTGCTTTGAACCACATTGCATGTCGAGACATCCTAATCCAGAACCTCCCTAAATATGGTCCTTCTGACTTCTCTTAAGTACCTCTAAAGCCAACTTTATTTCCCCTCACCTTTATTTCTGCATAATCCTGTTTTTTTACAAAAGGAGAGAATATAATCAACTAACCACTAATGAGGGAAGCTCTTTAAGAACATAGATAACCCGGAAAAAAGTGTCCAACCCACCTTTTTGACAAACAACTCACTCTAGCACCAATTCGTAAACTGCATAATTCACAAAATCCTCTTCCCTTTCCCCGTTATCCATTTCCACCAGAATCCGACTAGCCGGCAGAGTCAGCCGAATCACGCCTTGAGGGATAGCCAGATCTTTTGACACCTGCTTGGATTGATCGAAAACAATAACCCGGTGATAGGCTGGATCTCTGAAATGATGGTAATTTGGATCGTCTGAAATCTTCCCTTCGTAGATTCCATAGGGTATCTCCCGAACATATTCAAGCAATACAAGCCCATTGTCTAACTTGAAAATATTGTGGTTTCTAGCTGCTAGAGTGATTTTCCTCTGTGATGGCAAGTCATTGATATCTAACGAGGAACCGTCCAAAAAACCAAACTCTTCGTGTTCGATTTGAAGCCTGGAAAGCTCCTTGCCTGTATTAAGATCAATGACCGTAATTTCCTTGTCAAAAGAAGAAGTCAAATACATCTTTGGCGACATTTTTCGATCAATTGCATAAATAGGGAAATAAACATCAGCCATGTTTTCCTCCAGTTTCTGAGGAGTTGCTCTTTTTGAAATTGGTCCCAAAGAATAGGTTAACCCTCTCTTACTGTCATATATGTTGACTAAGCTTTTGCTCTTAAACTGTTTAATTCCTAAAAAATTAGGAACTCCCGAGGGATTCGATACGAAACAAAAATTTGATGGATCTCCATTTTTATAAAAATACTGGAATGGATAAGTTCTGCCGTAAATATAAATCTGGCCATCCGGTTTGAATTTGATTCTCTCCTTCAGCTTAAGCTTTTGATCATAGAGCAACAGTTCAAAAGTGGTAAGAATCCAAATATCCCCATCCGGTGAAAAACCCAACCCATTCATTGAGGTCACATATTGCTCAGGGCCCTCACCCTCCAGATTCTTACTGATGACTATCTCTCCCCTTCCATCGATTAAGGCGACTTCAATACCCTTGGACTTTTTATTGACATAACCCAAATAGAGATCTTTTGAATCCAGGTAATCCACCAGACCTACTGGAGCCAATGAATTAATGTGAAACTCCTTTACTTTTTCAAACTTGTATTGAGAGAAGCCAGGCATGGGAAGCAGCAAAACAAACAATAATAAAAACAAGAGTCTCACCATTTTTGCAGAATTTAACCAGGAATGCCAAGTAATACGACTCTACGAACCCATGTCAATATAGGTAAACTGATGCAATAGTAGATCTCTGAGGATCCTTTTTTACCAACGAATAGTCCGTTTACCCCTCACTACTGAATGCTACCCACTTCTTTCATTGCCTATATTCTTCAAGCTACAGCAGTCGAAGTGAACCCACGTGAGGTAAAATTATCTTCCTTGGTTCTTGATGTTCCCCTAATATGGAGATTTATAATGTCATCAGACTTGAGGTCTCCATTAGTCCTGCACTGGAATTCTTTGATCTGCAACCCCACTGCCGAAAAATTGTAATGGTCTCCCTTTTATCCCGCATTAATCGATTTTAAACCGGAATCAAAAAAACCTGTAAATCCATGGATTTACAGGTTTTTTTGATTCGACTTGTTGTATTGTCGGGGTGACAGGATTTGAACCTGCGACCACACGCCCCCCAGACGTGTACGCTAACCGGACTGCGCCACACCCCGATATTCCCGATTGTAAGCAGCCAGAAAGAATTCTCCTGAGAAGAGTTTTCCCTGACTGCACCTTCGGTTGGGAATGCGAAATTACTATTTTCAGTAACTTTTGCCAGAAAATCCGATTTTTTTCAATTCTTTTTTTGAACCCTTGTCCGCCGGACAGCTACGTCTGCTCACCTCACTTTGGTACTGACAATAATTGCCTGAAAGGTGGACTTGCAACATTCTTCACAGACACAGGCATCCTCTGTGACGGTCAGTGCCTTTCTCAACGCTTCATCACCACTGTTAAACGGGCCTAAATAATCACGGTCATAGAGATCTGGTAGTCTGGAACAGTCACGCTCGTGAACCTCAAAATTCCCATGATCATTGGAAGAGGTGGATAAATAGTAAAATTTCATCTGCAAATAGATTTAATAAAAAGTCAAAATTAACGAACTAAAAAATAATAAGGAATACCCTGTATAGGGTATTTTTCCTTGGAAAAGGTCAAAATATTCTTCCCAAAAACCAATTTTAACATGATTCTGCGAAATTTTGGTTTCCTATTAACCCAATGCATTCACCAGTTTGCATACCCTCCCTCCATTTAAACCAACTCTTCCACGGCTTGGTAGCTGTCTTCCAACTTTGCTGCTTGTTCCCACTTATTTTCAGAAGGATTTTCAGATTTCTATCAACCTCAGCTACTTGGGGTCTACTGCACAATGCCAGTAAAAGATTAAAAGCCATGATTTTGGATGATCAGACCATTTTAAAGGCAAGCTGTTTTTCAGCAAGCCCTACTTATCCAGCAACACATGCCTAACATTTTGCGCATTTATCCGGAAAATAGACTAAGCCTTTACTGGCACCGACTTTGTAAATTTCAGAAAGCATGAACCAACTGACTCTTTAATGGAAACTCTTGCAGCATACATACTTCCCATTATCATTCTTTTCCTACTCCTGTTGTTCTTGCTCTTTTTTCTCAAACGCAGTTCGGATATCAAGCTGGTAGACGACCTACTTATTATCAGATACCCCTTTCAAAAAAAGGAGCTGAATCTGTCGCGCGAACTGATAAGCTGGCATTTACAGGAAGCTTACTTCTGGAGAATCGGCAGGATCTATTCGATAAACCTTGAGCTGGAAAACGGGAAATGGCAGCGGGTAAATTCGCGTTTCAACAGAAAAAGCTTTGAGGCACTGCTCCGTTATCTTACCGAAAACCATCCAACCAAACAGCAATCCGTCAACTAGACCTGTCAAAAAAAGTTACAGATGGGGGAATATACGCTACACACCACGGCTATATACTTAATCCGCCCCTGAATACTTTTCCAAAGGAGCATGGCTTGCTTCCCAGGCTATTCAGGATACCCAGTTTGAAAATTATTTCTATATTGGATGCCCACTGTTCAACAATCATTAAACCCTATTAACCCCAGTATCCCCCATGGACTATCGCAGCTTAGGAAAAACCGGCATGGAGGTCTCCATTCTTGGTTTTGGAGCATCTCCTCTAGGAAATGTTTTTGATTATTGCGATGAAAAGGAGGGAACAAAAGCGGTTCATCTTGCCTTGGATCACGGGGTGAATTTTTTTGACGTAGCCCCTTTTTATGGAGCCACTTTGGCAGAAACACGCCTAGGGAATGCACTTGAGGGGAAGCGTTCCAATGTATTCCTCGCCACTAAATGTGGAAGGTATGGGCTGGATGATTTTGACTTCTCTGCAAAACGCATCACAGCAAGTATCGATGAGTCCCTGCACCGGCTGAAAACAGATTATGTCGACCTACTTCAGCTACATGACATTGAATTCGTCAGCCGTGAAGTGATCATTCATGAAGCCCTTCCTGCCATCCAACAGCTAAAGAAATCCGGAAAAGCCCGGCATATAGGAATCACCGGGCTGCCCGTAAACTACCTCACGGATGTACTGGAAGAAATAGAGGTGGATACCGTTCTTTCCTGGGCGCATTACAATCTCCTTGCTGATGACATCAATGTGGGACTGGTTCCTCTCTGTAAGAAAAAAAACATCGGGCTGATGAATGCCGCGCCGCTGATGCAGCGTATACTATCCGATGCTCCCTTGCCTGGGTGGCATAGGTCTCCAGCAGGCGTAAAAGCCTTGCAGCCCCAGCTCCTCGCTATCTGCCAAAATTATGGTGTACGGCTAAGTGATGTGGCTATACGCTATGCCCTGGACCATCCGGCTATCTCCACTACGATCGTGGGGATGTGCGACACCACCACGGTGAGGCAAAATCTGGAGGCTGTGGACTTCAGGTATCCGGCGGGGCTCTTGGAAGAAATACAGGCCTTGGTAACACCGTTCAAAAACCAGCTCTGGTTTGAAGGAAAGCCGGAAAACAACATTCCCAATAAAGATACGGATCAGTGGACGGACAGCATTGGACACTAAAACTATTGCGGGAAGGACAAAGCTGGCTGGTGGGACCTTTACAACAATGCGGAAATCACATCATCTGCCCCGACTAATCGGGGTGGCTATAAAAGACAACTGACTATATACATGAAAGCACTTTTTTTGACAGAAATAGGAAAGACAAAGGTCGAGGAGATCCCTATCCCAGAACCCCGTCCTGGGGAAGTCCTGCTTAAAGTAGGAATGGTAGGATTCTGCGGCGGTGATCTAAATGGATTCAAAGGGTTGTTTGAACTTCAGGAATACCCCAATATCCTGGGACATGAAGTCGGCGCTACCATCGAGAAAAGGGGTGAGAATGTCCCGGAAAAATACCTTCCGGGGACTAAGGTCACTCTGTATCCCTATTTGAATTGCGGCAAATGTATCTCCTGTAGAAAAGGGCATCGAAATGCCTGCCAGGACAATAAAACCATGGGTGTAAGGCGTCCCGGGGCGATGACCCGCTATGTGACTGTGCCCTGGCAGGACTTATATAGTTCAGACAAGCTATCCCTACGGGAGCTGGCTTTGGTAGAACCATTGACGGTAGGGTTCCATGCAGTGGCGCGTGGAAGAGTGACCCGGCAAGACCGTGTAGCCGTAATGGGCTGTGGCATAGTTGGCATGGGATCCCTGGCAGCATCGGTACACCGTGGAGCAGAAGTCACCGCCATCGATCTTGATGACAACAAGCTGAAAATAGCCAAAAAAATCGGGGTTGCCCATACCATTAACCCTTCGAAGAGCGACCTGCATCAGGCCCTTTTGGAAATCACGGGTGGCGATGGACCCGATGTAATCATCGAAGCAGTAGGCAGTCCCCATACCTATCGCGCCGCAGTAGAAGAAGTGGCCTACACTGGCAGGGTCGTATGTATTGGTTATGCCAAGTCCCCTGTGCAATTCAACACCGGGGTCTTTGTGAGAAAAGAAATAGAAATCCTCGGCTCACGTAACTGCACGGATGAGTTCCCGGAAGTCATCAGCTACCTTGAAGCCGGTAAATTCCCCGTAGAGGATGTGATCAGTAAGACAGTATCCATTGAAGATGCCGGTGCAGCCTTGGCCGGTTGGGCAGAAAACCCCCAAGGCATTACTAAAATCATGGTAGACTTTGACAAGTAGTAATATGATCCGATCCTGTGTCACCATCGCGCTCGTCCCACAGCTCAAGACCGGTCCCTGGATTTTCTGGGAAGATCTAGCTTCCGGTTTATCCAAAGCAGCCCGACTTGGCTTTGATGCCGTAGAGCTTTTTACTCCGGACAGTGAAGCTGTGGATCCGGCAAGACTGGAAGATCTGCTCGGCCAACATCGGCTGAAATTAGCTGCTGTAGGCACAGGGGCTGGCAAAGTAATCCAAGGCCTCACCTTGACAGATCCCGATCCAAAAGTCCGGAATAAAGCCATTGCTTTCATCTCGTCCATGATGGCATTTGGTGCGCGCTTCGGGGCTCCTGCCATTATAGGCTCCATGCAAGGCAACGCTGTACCCGGCGTAGCACAGGGACAGGCACTGAACTGGCTGTCCGAAGCCCTGAATGAACTGGGGGCCCAGGCGGGCTCAGAAGGGGTCTCGTTGATCTACGAGCCATTGAACAGGTATGAAACTAACCTGTTGAACAGCCTTGAGGCAGGAGCTGCATGCATTGATGGACTCGAAACAGACCGTGTAAAACTACTTGCCGACCTTTTTCACATGAATATCGAAGAAGCAAATCCCTGGGATAGCATCCGCGATTTTGGGAGCTATATCGGCCATGTGCATTTTGCTGACAGCAACCGGAAGCCTGTAGGGTTTGGGCATACAGATATGCCCCGAATCGCAGAAGCCCTGCAAGACATAGCCTATTCCGGCTATGTATCGGCGGAGGCGTTTCCCTGGCCCGACCCAGACACTGCTGCAGAGCAAACGATCAGCTCGTTCCGTCGCTATTTTCCTACCAAAAACTCCTAATCCTATCCACTTACAATGCAACGATTCTGCCTCACCCTTGACCTGATAGATGACCCTGAATCCATCAAGGAATACGAACAACACCATGCCCCGGGATCGGCCTGGCCTAAAGTGACCCAGCACGACTTGGACTGTGGCATAGTTAACATCGAGATCTTCCGCTCCGGAAACCGGATGTGCATGCTTCTGGAGACTGACGATGCGTTTACCTGGGAGAAAAAAGCCGAAATGGACTCCCAAAATCCGGTCATAGCAGAGTGGGAATCGTTGATGTGGACTTATCAACAAGCTATCCCATGGGCTAGAGAGGGGGAAAAATGGGTGCTGATGAAGCGCATTTTCAAATCCGGTGAGTAAAACGTTCGGTCATTTTGGGTAGCGATTGACTCAAAACCGGAGACCTGTCAAGTTATAAGACTATCCAGTCACCAAAGTCCGTCCCTTTCGCTACTCCAATGCTCCGGGGCAATCCCTAAGGCCCCGGGAATGAAAGCAGGCTGCCTTGAGAAATACCCTTGAACAACTGCGATGAAAGAGACCGAAAGACTTATAAGCTTATTCCAAAAGCATTATGACGGAGAGCCGTGGCTGGATGTAGCTTTAATGGCCAATCTCCGGAGAATTCCTGCAGATAAGGCCGCAAGAAGAATCCTCCCGAACTGCAACACGATCTGGGAAATCACCAACCACCTGATCGCCTGGAGGGAAAATGTACTGCTCCGGCTGACTGGCGAGCTGGTACCCACCCCAGCCCACAATTATTTTCAGCCTGTCCATGAGACTTCTGAAGAAGCCTGGAAAACCACCTTGTCGAAGATGGAAGCATCTCAAAAGAAATGGGTCGGATTTCTACAGGGCTTTAAGGAAGAACAGTTTGACACCCTATATCCCGGAAACAATCATAGCTATTACGACCATATTCAGGGAATCTTACAGCATGATATGTACCATTTGGGACAGATCATGCTACTCGCGAAAGCCGGAGATTTGTAATTGAAGCCAACTTTCATTTTCTTACGGATAAGAACCAGCCTCTACATCATCGTGCGTGACTTAATATACTACGTGGCCAGCTCTATTGACGGATTCATTGCCGGGCCGGAAGATCATGTGGGGAATTTTATTTATCAAGGTACTGCGGTGGACAACTATCTGGAGGAGCTGAAAAGCTTTGATACCGTCATTATGGGAAGAAAGACCTATGAGTTTGGCTATAAGTTCGGAGCGGTTCTAGGGCAGCCCTCCCCCACCTACCAACACATGGATCACTATATTTTTTCAGATACCCTCCGTTTTCAAACTCAGCATGAAAAAGTCCATGTGAAAAAAATGGATATCGGCGAAGTAAGAAAACTGAAGGAATCAGCGGGATCACCCATATATGTATGCGGAGGTGGAATGCTGGCAGGCTGGATTTTAGAGCACGGGCTGCTCGACATTCTTAAAATCAAACTAAACCCGCTGCTATTGGGTCGGGGGACACCCTTGTTTGGTGATTGCCAAAAGGAATTCAAAACGGAACTGCTGGATTCGGAGGCATTTGAAAACGGACTACAGACCATCACGTATAAAATCAACTACGGAGCAGCCGATCCAGGCTAATGCTCCATATATGGAATTAAACCTTAGCTTAGCTTCAAATCAACGACCTATTTTTCCATGACTGATTCCCACAAAACATCTTTTCAATTTATCAGCGAACCTTCGGACATCAATTTTGGAGGCAAAGTACACGGGGGAGTGGTGATGAAATGGATAGATCAAACCGCTTATACCTGCGCGCGTACCTGGTCCGAAAGCTACTGTGTCACGGTATATGTCGGGGGTATCCGGTTTTACAAACCGATCAATATCGGTGAAGTTATCAAAATAGAAGCCGCAGTGATCCATACGGGCAACAGCAGTATCCACATCATGGTGGAGGTATACTCCAGAGACTTTTCAGAACAGGAGTTTGTAAAAAAAACCCATTGTATCATCATTTTTGTGGCAGTAGATGAAAAAGGCCAACCCAAGAAAGTAAAACCCTGGATACCGCAGAGTTCCCAGGAAAAGAAACTTCAGGAGTATGCCACCAGGCTACAAACCTTGCGGGAAGAGATACATAATGAAATGAAGCCCTTCTTCAACGAATCCTAATTGGGCCCCTGCACGCTCCATTGACGGATCGGCTGATAGGAAAATGGATAGAATTTATCCGGACACGGTCCTTGGGTGTGAAGAGGTCCGGGCTTTCGGCTCTGGAAAAGTCCTCATTACACCACACGGCACTGTCACCCAAGTAGTTCCGGGATGACTGACCTTAACAAAACAGTTTCCTTCCAGTTGCTTCGCGGTTTTTATGAACACCCCGGTTTACAGGAGTTTACCTCCATGTACCCCCTTTAATCCACTCCCATCCTTTTTTATTGGTTATTTTTCCTTACTTTCTGGGTTGAAACACATACACGGGTATATGGATGGGGCTCATCAGGCTCTAGTTGTATCCCAAGGTTAGCAACAACCCAAAATTACATGCTCACACTTTTAATTATTCTTCTCGTATTGGGGCTTATTCTGATGGCCATCGTCAAATTTGAGATCCATCCTTTTCTTGCCCTTTTCTGTGGAGCTATTTTATACGGTCTATTGTCAGGCATGCCAGGAGAGTTGATTCTCGCTTCAATTACAGAAGGGTTCGGCGGAGTGCTGGGAAGTATAGGCATGTTGATTTTACTGGGTGTCATCCTGGGCACATTTCTGGAAAAGACGGGAGGTGCAATGGTTCTGGCCGAGAAGATACTGGGGTGGATAGGTGAGAAATCGGTGACAATTGCCTTGATGATCTCAGGGTATATACTCTCGATCCCTGTTTTTGCAGACAGCACATTTATCATGATGAATCCCATCAGTAAGTCCCTTTCCCTTAAAGGAAAGGCACCCTATGCCGCCACTACCGTCGCCCTGGCACTTGGTGCTACTGCAAGCCATTCCCTGGTACCTCCCACCCCCGGGCCTATTGCCACGGCAGGGATCCTTGGAGCGGACTTGGGGATGATAATATTCTGGGGATTAATCGTCAGTCTCATCACACTTATTCCCAGCTACTATTTTATCAAGAAGTTTGTTTCAAAAATCCATTTGGAACCCAAAATGGCCTTGGAGACTGAAGTGCTTGACCGGAAAAAATTCCCCTCGGCCTTCGCTTCCTTTCTCCCCATCGTTATTCCTCTTGTACTGATCATTCTGGCTTCCATAGCCAACTACCCCACAAGGCCGTTTGGAAGTGACCTTTTCTTTTCAACAATCCAATTCCTAGGCAATCCTGTGATTGCCCTGTTACTCGGCGCTTTTCTATCCTTTACCTTACCCAAAAAATTTGACAAAAAGCTATTCTCCTCATCCGGCTGGCTGGGAGAGTCCATTCTGGTAGCTGCTCCTGTAATCCTGATCACCGGAGCGGGGGGCATTTTCGGGAAAATGCTTCAGAATTCCGGAATCGGCGACTTGGTAAGTTCTACCATGAGTGGGGCAAACTGGGGGATTTTCCTTCCCTTTTTAATTGCCTTTTCCTTGAAAACAGCCCAAGGTTCATCTACAGTGGCTATGATTACCACTGCGTCTATTATTGCCCCACTTCTGGGTGCCTTAGGCCTGGACACAGAAGTGATGCGGGTGTTTGCCGTGCTGGCTACCGGTGCCGGCGCCATGGCAATTTCACATGCCAATGACAGTTTTTTTTGGGCAGTCACCCAACTTTCTGGTTTTTCCATCAAACAGGGCAACCAATCACATAGTTTAGGCACCTTGATCATGTCAATAACGGCCATTTCCGTTATTTACCTCATCACCTTTTTTATTCAGTGAAAAACCTGTCACTGTCAGGATCTTTCTCTCTTATTTTAATCCTTTCCAAATAACAGCACTTGTAAAACCGGAAAAAAAAAAACTATTTGCGGTTAATGTCACTATCAAGGGAAAGGTACTGTTTGACTGGATCCTATTTTTTTCTGAAGACATTGCCTAAAACGTCGTACTCGAAGGAACATCAAATCTCCTGACGGGGTTGTGTATGGCAAAGTAGATCACGACATAACGGAAAAAGCTAACCACAAAAACGGCTACGCTTGTTCTCCGATTGTGGGACATTAATGAAACATTCCTTTGGGAGGGGTTCGTTGTTTAATCTGATATCGCAAACTGTAAACATTGAAAACTGTAAATAAATGAACGTACAGGTAGAATTAGTACTTCTGGGGCTTTCCGTTCTCTTCTTTCTCAGCATATTGGCAGGAAAGGCGGGGCATAAATTCGGGGTCCCTGCACTCTTGCTGTTTTTGACAGTAGGTATGCTTTTTGGAAGTGATGGACTGGGCATCGAATTTGAAAATACCCAGGTGGCGCATGTAATCGGTACGATAGCTTTATGTATCATTCTCTTTTCAGGTGGAATGGACACCAAGATTGCAGAGATACGGCCTATTCTTCCACAGGGAGTCATCCTGGCCACATTCGGTGTATTTCTCACCGCATTGCTTACTGGTGTTGCCACGTGGTGGATCTTGGGAATGAGCGTAAAGTCTGCAGGATTGGGTCTTACTTCAGCACTGCTCCTGGCAGCTACCATGTCTTCCACCGATTCTGCCTCGGTATTCTCGATTCTACGCTCCAAAGGGCTAAACCTGAAGAACAACCTCCGTCCCATGCTCGAGCTTGAGAGTGGAAGTAACGACCCTATGGCCTACATTCTGACCATTACACTTATTGGGATCGTACAGATGGAGTCTGAACCTAATTACTGGTCAGCATTTGGCACCTTGCTCATGCAGCTGATCATCGGAGGTGCTTCGGGTTTTTTGCTGGGCAAAATAGCAGTAAGCACGATCAACAGTCTTAAAATTGAGAATGCTTCCCTTTACCCTATCCTGGTTTTCACTTTCTGTATTTTTATCTTCTCACTTACGTACTATATCCAAGGAAATGGCTACCTGGCCGTATATGTGGGCGGGTTGGTCATTGGCAACTCCAAATTTGTACACAAAAGATCTGCACTTAATTTCTTCGATGGCATGGCGTGGATGAGCCAGCTCCTGATGTTCCTTACCCTGGGTTTACTCGTAAATCCCCATGAGCTGATACCCATAATAGTTCCAGGCTTGATTATCAGTTTCCTGATGATATTCATCACCAGACCCCTCAGTGTATTCCTATGCCTGCTTCCTTTCCCCAAAATGATGAAAAAGGACAAAATCTTTGTGTCCTGGGTAGGGCTTAGGGGCGCTGTACCTATCATTTTCGCCATTATGGTACTTGCTTCCGGCATCCCTAATGCACGGCTTATTTTCAACATTGTGTTTTTCTGTACTTTGGTTTCTCTTGTCGTCCAAGGCACTTCCTTATCGCAGATGGCCACCTGGCTTGGCCTTGCAGAGAAACCTATCAACCACAACCGGCTTAAAATATTCGACATAGAATTTTCAGATGAAATCAAATCCGTAACTTCTGAGATCAAGATCACAGAACAATCCCTGGCAAACGGACATTTCCTGATGGATCTTAAGCTTCCTGAAAAAACCATTGTGGTAATGGTAAAGCGTGAAGAGAAATATTTTGTACCTACCGGAAAAACCGTATTGCAGGAAGATGACAAATTGCTGATCATCACAGATGACCATGCAGCTTTGATGGAAACTTATAAAAATCTGGGGGTAAGCAGGGCTTGATTTCAAGCCCAATTACCGGGAATCGCAATCTTGCAGGCTTTTCCAGAAGACAGCTCCAGGGAGTCGGGTAAAGTAGGCATAGGATCTACTTATGGACAGTTTAAATCAGCTGTCTGGAATGACAAGCACGGTTATAAACAAACAACTGCCCTAGGATGGATCGTAGGGCAGTTGAAGGTTTACTAAAATAAATAAGGTAATCTAAGAATAAGAAAAACCAAATATATGGATCACCTTATACTTTCAACTCCCCTTCTATGGAATCATCCATAGTCTTGCCGGTGATTGCCCCGATAAGGATCTTGATCCCTGCCACAGCATTTCCATGTTTGGTATCCCAATAGTATCCTGTCTCTGGAATAAACTGTATGACTGAGATCCTTGGATCATCTACCCCTTCAGTGAACCATGTTTTCACCATCGGATCCCATAGTTCCTTGATCCGGGCTTTGTCGTCAGTCACTCTCACTCTTCCCTTTAGCTCCAGAAAATCTGAATGGGGAGAGCCCTGAAAGTAGAGTGTGACCTCTGGATCCTGCGCGATTTCAATATTTTTCAAACTGTCCTTTGCACTCAAAAACCAGATATTTCCTAAATCATCTGTCTTCTGGACCGCCATCGGTCTAGCGCTATGACTGTAGTTTGCAGACGCTGAAGTGCAGAAAAAGCAGGATCCTGCTTTGTCAATGAGTTCCCTTATCTTCTTTATTGCTTCTTTCCCCAGTAGGTCTTGATGGTTTTTTTCCTCTTGATTTCTATTGATAGAATCCATAGTTGGTTAGGTTAAAGTGAATTTAATGTGGTTACTGAAAATGGTTTGAAAGCGGCAGGATCTGGAAACAGACAGTTAGCCCAATCAGAACAGCCCATGCTTCCGGTTCCATTTATAAACCCTGCTTTCGCCTACAGCCGGCTTGCTTCCCGACTCTTTATAACGAACTTGCAAAGCCACTGCCACCATTTTAGCCTTCCTGTCCGTATTCCGGATAAAAAGCTATTCCTGCTCAATATTCGATACAAAGCCTATTATCTGATCAAATACGGCCAATAAATCAGAATCTGAAAGTTTGTTAATTATCCCTTGTGAAGCCTGGCAGGGACACTGCTCCCTCCCTAAATGAAACCTACTTTTCCTCAATTGGGGAAACTCTCCCCTGAAGGATGATGTAAACCCTTCACTTCACCGGGCAAAACCTTACCTTTGCAAAAACACCAATGCATGACCTTTTCAGAACTAGGATTATCCGATGACCTTCTTTCCTCAATAGAGAAGTCAAATTATGAAAGCCCCTATCCTATTCAACTACAGGCTATTCCGGCTATTCTGAAACGAAGAGACCTATTGGGGATAGCTCCGACCGGATCCGGCAAGACGGCTTCCTATATCCTACCTATCCTTCAGCTCCTACAGGAAAAGGACCCTGCAAGAGGCAGAAGTGTTCCGGTACTGGTGGTGGTACCTACCCGGGAACTGGCAGTCCAGGTAGCACAGGTATCCGATAGTTTCAGCAGGTTTTTAAAAAGGAAAGTAAAATCACTGGCTGTATATGGAGGGGTATCCATCAATCCCCAGATGATGAAGCTTTCCGGCACCGATATCCTGATTGCAACCCCTGGTAGATTACTGGATCTACTATCCCATAATTCGGTTTCCCTCGACAAAGTAGAGATACTGGTGCTTGATGAAGCGGACAAAGTATTGGGCATGGGTTTCAAAGAAGAGGTGGCCCGGGTGCTGTCAGAACTGCCCTCCCGCAGACAGAACATTCTCTTCTCGGCCACCTCTGAGGAATCCCTTGAAGGACTGATTTCAAAGCTTCTCAAAGATCCTGTCCGCATAGAATCAAAGCAGGAAGAGACTGTGCCTGAACTCATAGACCAGGTAGCCTATCGCGTGGAAAAAGAGAAAAAGGGCCCTTTCCTAAGGCATCTGATTAATTCAGGGGATTGGGGGCAGATACTGGTATTTGCCTCATCTATCCGCACTGCGGATAATGTAGTCGCCAAATTGAAGAAAAACGGAATCGATGCAGTCGCCTTTCATGGTGATAAAAGCCAAGGTGCACGTACCGAAGCATTGGGTCTCTTTAAGTCCGGCAAGATCCGGGTACTGGTGGCTACCGACCTGGCCGCCAGAGGTATCGACATCAAGTTTTTGCCTTTGGTGATCAATTATGAACTCCCCCGATCCCCAAAAGACTATGTCCATAGAATTGGCCGTACAGGTAGAGCCGGGGCTTCAGGGGAAGCAATTTCCCTCATTTCGGAGGAAGATTTACACCACTTTAAAGTGATCCAAAAGAAAATGGGACGCCGGGTACTCTTGCTTGACCCGGAAAACCGCTGACTATTCTGACTGCATGGACTTCAACTCAGACAAGGTGAGCCAATCAGTTCAGGGCATTATATATTGACGGTTTTTGAAGCATAAATCAAAGAAATTATTCCCTTTCGAAATGAGGTTGTTTCAATGACAGTTTCCCTACGCATACCTCCACTGCCAAAGAAAATTCCGCAATTCAGGATTTTTCAGGCAATCGGTAAATCTGCCTATTTAGTATCAAATAAACTCACGTATTTTTGAGAACTCTTTAACAAGCAACCCTGTTTTCTGAATATCAATTATATAGAAGAATAAAAAATAGTTTTTAGTTTTGAACGAGCACGTCACAAAAATAAAGTATTTTAAAATCGTTTTGGTCCTAGGTGCACTGTGTACCATCAGTCCTTTTTCGATCGATATGTATCTGCCAGGCTTTCCTGCCATGGCTACAGCCCTCAATACTCCTATTTCAACTATTCAGCTTTCGCTCACTGCCTATCTGGTGGGGATTGCGGTGGGACAGCTGTTTTATGGCCCCCTACTGGACAAATACGGTAGAAAAAAACCCCTATATGCCGGACTGGGCATCTACGTGATGGCATCTATAGGCTGTGCACTTTCCCAGTCTGTAGAAAACCTTATTGTCATGCGGTTCCTCCAGGCAATCGGGGGCTGTGCTGGGATGGTTTCGGCACAGGCTATTGTGAGGGATATATTCCCGGTGACAAAGACCGCCCAGGCCTTGTCCCTATTGACCTTGGTTATTGCCGTTTCCCCGATGATCGCTCCGACTGTTGGTGGCTATATCACCGCATACTATGACTGGCACTGGGTCTTTATAATTCTGGCGGCTCTCACTACCCTCATATGGATAGCTACCATCCTTATCCTCCCCTCTGGAGCCCTTCCTGACCGTGGTCTGTCCCTCAGACCTACCCAGGTATGGAAAGCTTACGCAAAAGTGCTGGAAAACCGTCAGTTCCTGGTATACATGCTGGTGGGAGGATTGGCGGGAGCAGCTCCCTTTGCTTATATCGCCAGCTCCGCAGATGTATTCATGAACCAATATAAGGTGAGTGAGCAGACTTACGGTTGGATCTTTGCGATTTTGGCATTTGCCATGATCGGATCCACCCAGCTGAACCATGTGCTGCTACGTAGATTCAGCAGTCAGCAAATCATCAATTTCTCCCTCCACTATCAGGTGATTGTAGGCTTGGTACTGGTAGTAGGAGTATACCTCAACTGGTTCAATGTAGTGACCTTGGTCATGCTGATGTTTGTATTCCTGACCGCGCATGGACTGAACGGCCCCAATACTGCAGCTCTTTCCCTCGAACCTTTTTCAAGAAACGCAGGCTCTGCCTCTGCTATGCTGGGCGCCATGAGAATGGCTATCGGAGGAATTGTATCAGGCGTGGTGAGCTTGTTCCATACCAGCAATGCAGTACCGATGGTTATGGGTATGGCGGTATGTGCACTTGCAGGCTTTATTGTACTCAAGCTAGACCATCAGATACCGGGAACGATCAGCAAACAACGGAGACAGGAGGTATTTCCTGCCTAAGGTGCAAAGGCCTGAATCCATGTGTCCCTGAATTGAATGGGTTATTCCGGTTTGGTCAACGCATCGATAAGCTCTGGATGAAGCTGCTCTCCTGTATTTCTGTCCACTACCGCGAATCCATAATTTCCGTTGTACCCATTGTCCCAATAAAAAGGTGTCAATCCGTGTTTCAGCATTGACTGCGTGAGGTACCGATAGTAATAGGTCCTATTCCCGTAATTCTCAGGATCGGACCCTTTGGCTACCGCGCCAAACTCCCCTACAATCACCGGAATACCCTTATCTACATATTCTGCTTTCAATCGTAGAAACTGCAAATCCGCATGGGCTTCGTTTCCCCATTCGACTGCTTTTGAGGGGTCTTTGGCTGCCTCTCCCCACTGGGTGATCAGATCATCTTCCCTCAAGGCAAACTCCCAGGGATCGTAATAATGAACCTCCATCATGATCCTGTCCCTTGTGTCGTCGTCAGGAACCTGGGAAAAACTGATCGCATGATCAATATTCGTATTGTAAGACTGGATGACAAGATGCCTGTACGTATTCCGTCCTCCGGTAGACCGGACCACATCTATAAAAACCTGGTTGAAACCGTTCTGTACCGTATAATATTCTTCCGTCGGTGTGCCGTAGTCACCAGTGACCATCACCTCATTGCTTCCTGCAAACAGCAGTCTGTCGTCATAATCCCTGAAACTAAGGGCTATCTGTAACCACATTTTTTCCAGCCTGTCGTTTACATAGTTCTGCTGGGCATACGTAGGCTGCATCCAGCCTTCATCCCAGTGATTATTCAGTATTACATACAGGCCAGCATCCAACGCATAGTCTACTACTTCCGAAACCCTGAGCATCCAGGCAGGGTCGATCGTATAATTCTCATGGTCTGTAAATTTACTCCATGCGACTGGGATTCTTACCGCATCAAACCCAGCAGCCTTTACCGAATTAATCAAATGTCGGGTAACCTGGGGATTCCCCCAAGCAGTCTCACCGCCTATTGCCTCCAGGGAATTGCCGAGATTCCACCCTCTCCCCATTTCCCTTGCCAGTTCCAAACCCGTAATAGGCCTCATTCCTGTCTGGTCTGGCGGAATAGAATAGTCATTGGGGAGTTGCGATGCAGCTCCCTGCCTTATTTCTACATTCCGCACGATTCCGGAACCTGAAATTCGGGCATTTCCGGATCTCCCGGAGGGTTCGCCATTAGGCACCACTGTCAAGGTAACCCGGGCATTTCCCTCGCCCGCGATTGGGCTTGCAGTAATCCAGTCTGAATTCAACGCGACTGTCCATACGGTGGTGCTGGAAATTTCCAAAACAGCAGTACCTCCTTCTGCTCCCAACTCCACTAAAGACTCTGAGACAGTCAGGCCAATGGGAGCTTTCTCCTGTTCCCCGCTGCAGGACAGGAAAAGGAGGAAGGGTATAGCCAGTAGCAGGCACATTAATTTCGGTCTTTCCATGGGTTTATAGGTTAACGGTAAACCAAAACTAGTGTAATCCCCGATCATGGGAGTGATGATATGTTAGCAATAAGGGGTGCAAATGTTACCGGGAAAAAATACGCTCAAATTCTGCCCTATCACCCATGTAGCTAACCCCACATAGCAAATCCGCCTGCTGATTGGGTATAATCGGGTATTTGTTGATTCGGCAGTAGAAATATTCCTAATTTGCGCCTCCATTTCATTTGGCAAAAAAATGTCCACAAAGAATCTTGCGGTACGTACAGTTGTGTTCAGCTTACTGGGCAATGTGGTTCTGGCCTGCGTCAAGTTCATTACCGGTATTTTGGGAAATTCCTTTGCCCTGATTGCCGATGGAATAGAATCGGTAGTGGATGTTTTTGCATCAATTCTGGTACTGATCGGGCTACGCTATGCGGCAAGACCTGCGGATGAAAACCATCCTTACGGTCATGGAAAGGCAGAACCTCTAATTACTTTTTTGGTGGTTGGCTTTCTGATTATTTCGGCGACTACGATTGCCTGGCAATCCGTGATCAATATCAGGACTCCCCATGAACTGCCGGAGCCTTTCACCCTGCTGGTATTGGGTGCGATTATTGGCTGGAAAGAGATTTCTTTCCAACTGGTGATGGGCAGGGCAAAAAAACTCAAGAGCTCCTCCTTGAAGGCAGAGGCCTGGCACCACCGCAGCGATGCCATCACTTCTGTTGCTGCTTTTATCGGTATTACCATTTCATTGTTTGCCGGAAAAGGGTATGAAGCGGCCGATGATTACGCAGCCCTCATAGCCGTTGGATTTATACTGTATAATAGCTATCTGATCTTCCGCCCTGCTCTTGGAGAGGTAATGGACGAAAACAACTACCAGGAGCTCACCGAAGAAATCCGCAAAGTCTCCCTATCCGTGCATGGAATAAAAGGAACAGAAAAATGCTTTATCCGTAAAGCGGGCATGAAGTATCACGTGGATCTCCATGCCCATGTCGATGGCAGACTTAGTGTGAAGGAAGGACATGACATTTCACATGCCCTCAAGGATCAGCTTTACAAAGAGATCCCGGAGTTAGGCAATGTACTTATCCACATCGAGCCCATGTAATACCGCACATTCTTCCGGCAATTATCCTGATAGACCATCCCGGCACTTTCTTATCCGTGTTTTTTTTGAAGTCAGGCCCATGTTTACACGCCACTGGCGTTTATGCGCCAGCCAGCTTAGCGTGATTCTTTTTCCCTCCTGACCACCAGCTTCGGGGATTTCTAAGCATTCACCAGGGGAGCCACTTTCTCTCCTATAAGCTCGATGGATTTCAATAACTGGCCATGACTAAGATCCGCATTATCCATCTGGAATGTAAACCTGGAGATTCCTCCCAGAGCTTCGGCATGACGCAGTAACTTCTCTGCAACCTCTTGTGGATCCCCTATCAAATAAGCTCCTTTTGCCGTCCGCTGCGCATCAAAGGAGGCTCTGGTCACTGGCGGCCATCCCCTCTCACGCCCGATCCGGGTCATATTCCTGGCGTAGCCGGGATAGTACTCCGCTATCGCCTGCTGGGTAGTTTCCGCCACATAGCCAAAAGAATGCAATCCGACCTTGAGCTGTTCGGGGTTATGCCCTGCCCTCCGGCCTGCTTCCCTATACAAATCTACCAACGGTCGGAACCGGTGTGTCTCTCCACCGATCACAGCCACCATCAAAGGCAACCCCAACGTGCCGGCACGCACAAAAGAGCCCGGTGTACCCCCTACTCCAAGCCAGATGGGTAAGGGATCCTGCAGCGGTCTGGGATATATGGGCTGGTTATGGAGGGCTGGCCTGAAATTCCCAGACCATGTCACATACTCCTCTTTCTGAATCTGCAGCAAAAGCTCCAGATTCTCGGAGAAAAGGGCATCATAGTCGTTCAGATCCAGTCCGAACAGCGGAAACGCTTCTGTGAAGGATCCCCTTCCCACGACCATTTCGGCCCTCCCGTTCGAAATCAGGTCCAGGGTGGCAAAGTTCTGAAATGCTCTTACAGGGTCTATAGCACTCAGCACGGTAACTGCACTGGTGAGGCGTATCCGCTTTGTCCGTGCAGCTGCTGCTGCCAGAATCACCGCCGGTGCAGAATCCAAAAACTCCTTGCGGTGATGCTCGCCGATTCCAAACACATCCAACCCCGCCTCGTCTGCATACACGATTCTGTCTATAAGCTCGGCCAGGGCCAAAGCACTTTGTTTGTTTTTTTCCTTTCCTTCACCTATTGCGGTGGCGGCAAAGCTATCTATTCCCAGTTCTATCATTTTTTGTTTTCCCGAACGTTTGGCAATGAAACACTTTTTCATTCCGCAGAATTCATTTCGAATAACTTCTGAAAAACAGGTAAGCACAACCTACTGATCAATAAACAGTTGAAACATTTTAGGATATTACTAATCCTTGAATTCACATCATTCAAGAGTAGACCCTACGCTTATCAAAAGATGGATTTTTCCAATCTGCCGTGAATTCATTGCTTTGACCCGGATATAAAAAAACTAGTTCAGTAGCCGGTCTATCGTCATAAAGTGGCTGGACGGTAGCATATTTCACGTATCCATCCCTTTATTTAGGATAAAAACAATCATGATCTCATATCGGTACGAAGTCTTTTTTTCTGTTGTTGCCAATCTGAGCTTCTCGAAAGCGGCAGATGATCTTTTCATCAGCCAGCCAGCAGTGAGTAAGCATATCAAGCAGCTAGAGGCAGACATAGGGATTGCTCTTTTTGTGAGGAAAGGCAATACGATTCTTCCTACTCCCACAGGACAGATGCTGTATGAAAAAATGCAGCAGGCAAAACTCATACAGCGGGAAGTTCAGGCTAATTTTTCCATGGTCAAAAATAATCTTGAGATCCGTGGAGATGTGAAAATCGGAGCCAGTACCACGATTTCCCTGTATGTGATGCCAAAAATCCTCGCAGCACTTCACCGCGAGATCCCCAATGCCAAAATCCTTCTTGTCAACCGAAACAGCGAAAATATTCTTAAAGCACTGGAATCCCAGGAAATAGACGTTGCCTGCGTAGAAGCGATCCACCCCACCAATTCTGTAAAATACAAGCCTTTTATGAAAGATGAGATCATTCCCGTCTGCGGTGCAAAAAGCCCCTACTTCCAGGAAGATATCAGCTTGTCGGAATTGACCCAACTGCCTATGGCCTTACGGGAAAGGGGCTCAGGCACACTGGACGTGCTGAATACGGCATTTGAAGCGCATGGCATCAAACTAGCCCACCTTCAGGTCATCGCGAGGCTAGGCGGGACGGAGGCTCTGAAAAACTACCTGATCGAAGGAGAAGCCATCGGGTTTCTATCCAGGTTATCAGTGAAAAAGGAATTGGAATCCGGCGAGTTGAGAGAAGTGTCTGTAAAAGGATTCCGGGTGGTAAGAGAATTCAACTTTGTAATGCGCACGGGGGAGGAAAGCACCGGGCTGATCAAATACCTTATCAAGAAAGCAAAATCAATCTATAACGGTTAGTCATGGACTATAATCAATCTGAATTGTAAAGTGATTTAGGTTCTCTTTAATATTGGGAATGCAAGTAAGCGAAGAGAGCAAATCCTATCTTACAGCCCTGAGCTGCTCCAAATGTGGTAAAAAAGTGCCAGCGCATACAATTCAACGGTTTTCCGCGTGCTGCAACAAGCCACTCCTGGCTGAATATTCAACCCCTCCCACTGAATTCAAAACCTCCTTGCCAGGCCGTGTAAATTCTATGTGGAGGTATGCAGAAATGCTTCCTCTTCAGCATGGCAAGAACAGGGTCTCACTGGGGGAAGGCATGACTCCGATCCTGGACTGGCGTAATCTTGCATCCCGATACAGCATAAACCGGATATGGGTGAAAGACGAAGGGCTGAATCCCTCTGGATCATTTAAGGCTAGAGGAATCAGTATGGCATTAAGCAGGGCTGTGGAACTGGGAATAGAAAAAGTAGTTATCCCTACTGCCGGCAATGCAGGTGGCGCTTTAAGTGCCTATAGTGCGGTGGCAGGCATCGAATGTACTGTGGTCATGCCTAGGGATACCCCCAGGGTATTCATGGAAGAATGTGAGCTCCACGGAGCAAAGCTATTGCTCGTAGATGGGCTGATAGATCAGTGTGGAAAAACTGCTGCGGGCATTGAAGCCCAGACGGGAGCTTTCAATATGGCAACCATGAAAGAACCTTACCGATTGGAAGGAAAGAAAACAATGGGCTATGAAATTGCCGAACAGCTAAACTGGAAGTTACCGGACACCATTATTTATCCTACGGGAGGAGGTACGGGACTGATAGGAATATGGAAAGCCTTTGCTGAAATGAGGAAAATGGCATGGCTCCCAGACGGCAAACTTCCCCGGATGATCTCGGTACAGGCGGCTGTATGTTCTCCATTGACGGATCGCATGAAAGGCCGTGATATTCCTCCTGAAGGATACGCTATGTCTATCGCAAATGGTCTCTCAGTCCCTCATGCTTTTGGAGAAGACCTTATTATGCAGGTGATCCGTGAATCCAGAGGATTGTTTGTCACCGTTTCCGAACAGGAAATCCGGGCCGGCATCACTGAAATAGCGGCTTCTGAAGGAATGATCATCTCTCCCGAAGGGGCTGCGGTCTGGGAAGGGTTGAAAAAACTGGTAAAATCAGGTCAAGTCGGAGCTGAGGAATCAGTTCTGCTCCTCAATACCGGGAACGGATTTAAATACATGGATGATTACCGGCAGTAGCGGTCCAGTCTACTTTCACACGGCCAGCTGTATCACTTGTTACCTGCCGTGATTCAGGTGCAAGCAAGTAAGCCGCTTTTTTTTCCGCTATAATCCGGTAGACTTATAGTTTACACAATTAGCCTTTATACATCCGCCTTGGCTCTCTCTTCATGGTGGGTTCGGGACAACGACTTCCTCTTCCGACCCTAACCGCCAGACTGAAGCCCTATTTCAAGAACCTTAACCTGTAGGCATTCATTGCATTTTTTCCAAGATGGGCGGTAAGTTTATAATTTGCTATCGCTCCCACTCCTGCACCTACTATCGGTATCAACTGTGCAAGCTTGGCAAGATCGATGTAATCCCGGTAGTCCAACTGGAATGTTTTCCAATCGAAATCCTTAAGGTCTACAGGAAGGGAATGTCTGTACTCTTCCCAGTTTTCCAATAAACCCACCAGCTCATTTCTCCGCTGCTGACTGGAAAAACTGATCTGAAAAATATAGAGCAAATAAAGTCGTTCCTGATAGTCTTTGGTGTCGAAACCATAAAGGGCAGCGATATCGAACAGCATCTTCATCTTAATGGTAAGGAAAGCCGGAAAATCTGCAAACCCAAGCAAAATGCCCCCCGCACCGGTCAATGCCCCTTCAGCGGAAGCAGTGTTTCGATACCATTTGATGCGTTTCCGGATTTTCATCTCACGTTCCTTTAGTCCCAGTTCCTTTCTATTTGAAGGAAGGATCCATCCCGATCCTGTAATCACCACCTTCACCATATTCTCCACGGCAGCAGTGATGGCCTTATGGACCTTCTCCGGAATCCAGCCATTGATCCTTCCCTGCACGCCATGCGTTAATTTACCGAAGACACCAGGCTTCTTTTTCAGCTGGAACAACCAAAGCCCCAGTTCCGCATGTACATAATGAAGGTAAGTTTCCATTTTATGGTCGATTAATCATCCCTAAATTAAGACTAAAAGTATGCCGATACTGCCAAGTCAGACCATATGGGCTATTAAATCTAGAATCCCCTATGTCACATCCCATCCATCAGGATATGCTCACCGATGGTTGCTGACGACCAAACGGGTTTTTCCTGACAAGTTCGTTCATTTCAGGATAAAGCCATCCTACTTAATCCTTTGATAACCAACTTTATATCTATCACCTGAAAAATAAGAAAACCAAAAATCTGATTTTCCGGCTTTTTATAAGGAAGTAACCGCACCTGATCAAGAGGTTCCTGAAAATTACACGGCGGCAGGATATCCGCCATACGAAGTAGGGTCTGCTGTAACACGCCAGTAAAAGATCAAAAGCTGTCATTTTTAATGAGTAACCCATTTTCATGCCTGAAGCTTTTTAAGCAAGCCCTTAGTTCATATTTCGTGGAATAGATACCTTTTCCCGATGTGATTTAAGCTAAATTTCAACAGCCTTCCCCATCAGGAAAACAGTATATAAAGTCGATGATATGCTTGATTTTGGCTACTTTTAACCAAGTAGTGCTACCTCACAATAGCTGACAACCAAATAAATGCACAACCTGTTATTCTCTGCCTACCTCCAGTCATGCGGATATACCTATAATACATAGATCTATCATAACAAGACTAATAACTATGGAAAAAAAAATAATCAAACTGTTTTTGCGACTTGCAATTTCAATCGGATTCTTGTCAGCAGTTGCGGATAGATTCGGAATTTGGGATAAGGACGTTTCAGTATGGGGTAATTGGGATAATTTTTTGGAATACACGAAGTTAATAAATCCCTGGATTCCTGATTCATTGATTCCCACAATTGGGATCTTGGCAACCGGTGCAGAAATTATCTTTGCAATTTTCCTTATTGTCGGCTTGAAAACTGAACTATTTGCGAAATTGAGTGGGATATTATTGTTAATATTTGCTTTGTCTATGACTTTTTCGACCGGAATTAAAGGCGCATTCGACTTTTCCGTTTTTAGTGCTTCAGCAGGAGCATTTGCTTTAAGTTTGCTAGGTGAGAAGTATTTGGAAGTGGATAGCCTAATTTCAAAATCTAAAAATAAACCTTCAAGGAATAAAAACGCACTACAATCGAGTGAGATGACCTCATCGTGAGTTAAGTAGCTTGGGGGTCCCTTACCTTTTGACCATATTGTCCAAAAGCAAACGCAACTGTACGAATTTGACCATAGGAATTTAATTTTTATGCCTGTATTACACTGAATGGCTGTACTTTGCCATGGTATCATTTTTGTCAATTTTTGAAAGAATTTTATTGCCCGATTTTCTCCTTTCATGAAACATTCCCTATATGTTTACCACACATCTCAAATTCTTTATTCGGGTTTTCCTTAAAGACAAGTTTTTTTCTGTTCTCAACATTCTCGGTCTTGCCTTGGGGATCTCGGTGAGCATCATCCTATTGTTGATCTTGCAGTTTGATTTGTCCTATGACCAACACTACACAAACCATGAGCGGATCTACCGCTTGGGCGGGCATCTGAAAGCTACCGGAATAGATGTCAGGGGTGCCCGTTCGGCCAGGGAATTGGGAATGATCATCCAAGATGAATTTCCCGAAGTCATGGCTGTCACCCGGGCCAACAGTTGGGATCATACCTTGGTCAGATATGAAGATAGCGGTTCGGAACTATCCTTTTATGAAGAAAATGTAGTCCGTACAGACTCTACCTATTTCAATGTCTTTCAACACCAATTTATCTCCGGAGATCCTGCTTCCGCACTCAAGGACCTCAATGCCATGGTCATCACTGAATCGACTGCAAAAAGGTATTTTGGAAATGCCAACCCCCTCGACAAAACCTTGGTGATCGAAGGTGAAAACTGGAAGATTACCGGTGTGATAGCCGACCTTCCCGACAATACCCACCTCAAGTTTGACATACTGCTGTCCGGATTGAGCAAAAGCCGGGAATGGGTGGTGGATGAAGGACAGATCAAATCCGAGGCTTTTTGGAATCCTGATGTCTATACCTATTTTTTGATGAAGGAAAATTATGATCCTCAAAATTTCTACGACAAGTTCCCCGGGATATATGACAAGTATTTCAAATCATTTGGAGATCAGGTAGGAGGCCAGTATTCCGCCATCCTACAGCCACTTGCCTCTATCCACTTTGATTCGAGCCTTCAGGGTGATGAGCTTACCGGAAACAAAGCTTACCTCTATGCATTTTCGGCGATCGGTCTGTTTATTATCATATTGGCCTGTATCAATTACATGAACCTTTCCACGGCCAAATCAGTCAATCGAGCTTCTGAAATAGCGATGAAGAAAACATTGGGCAGTACTAAACGTTCTTTGGTGTTGTCGTTTTTGGGAGAATCGGTTTTTCTGTCCTTGATCTCACTTCTGGTGGCCATAGGTATCGTCCAGCTGGTACTGATTTTCTCTCCTTTTGGAAGTTTGGTTCAAAAGGACCTGTCTGCAAATTTCCTGACCAATCCAACGCTCAGTTTCGGTGCCATTGGAATTGCGCTCATGATTGGGATCATTTCAGGCCTTTATCCGGCATTCTACCTGCCCCACATTCCCACCCTGAGTGCCCTCAAGGGAGGATTTAAAAACCAAAAATCAAGTCTAAGACTGAGAAAAGTCCTGATCACCACCCAGTTTTCCATTTCCATCTTTGTGGTGGTCTGCACCTTCTTTATGCGTGACCAGATTTCTTTTATGCGGAGCAAGGACATGGGGTTCGATAAGGAAAACATTGTGATTCTGCCCATCCAGGACACCTTGGTTCAGAAACAGATCGGTTCGATCAAAAATGAATTTCTCAACTATCCCAAAATCACCCAAGCCACCACCTCTTACAATGTCCTTGGCATGGGAGTGGGCGGTCCGGTCATGATGGCCGAAAGCGATGCCGGAATGATTCAGCAGCGGTTCAACCTGATTTCGGTCGGGGATGATTATTTCAACACGATGGGAATCAAACTGGTGGAAGGACGGGATTTTCAGACCG
Source organism: Algoriphagus sp. (assembly GCA_048819475.1). GTDB lineage: Bacteria > Bacteroidota > Bacteroidia > Cytophagales > Cyclobacteriaceae > Algoriphagus. The sequence goes on along the minus strand of JBMDXP010000044.1, from coordinate 16,342 downwards.
GTCCCAAATCCGATGTAAACAACATCTTTATCTGCAATCGGGCCGCAGCCAAACTTATGGGATGGGAAGACGATCCCATCGGCAAAAAAGTGAAATGGTTTCACGGCGAGGAAGATGGCCATATCATCGGAATGGTGGAAGATTTCAATTTTATGTCCCTTCACAATGCCGTCGAACCTTTGTTGATCATCAAATCCAATGAGGAAGGAGGATTTCTTCATCTAAAGGTTTCCGGCGATAACCTCCCTGCTACGCTGGATTATATCAAAACAAAATGGACAGGATTTGATCCCAGACATCCTTTTGAATTCTTCTTTCAGGACCAGCGGTTTAATGAACAATACCGTGCCGATGAGATCCAGTACAAATTGCTGTCAGGCTTGTCATTCATCTGCATTTTTATTTCCCTGCTCGGGCTTTTGGGATTGTCGGCATTTACGGCAGCGCAGCGCACCAAAGAGATCGGAATCAGGAAAGTCCACGGAGCGAGTATTCCAAGGATCATCTACCTTCTCTACAAGGAAGTGATGCTGCTGGTAATGCTGTCAGGAGCCTTGGTGATCCCTGCGGCCATCTATATCATCACTGGGTGGATGGGCAATTTTGCTTACCAGACTTCACTAAATTATCTGACATTCCTGACCGTAACCGGATTGGCACTGCTCGTGGCTTTCTTTACTGTGGCATTTCATTCCCTAAAAACGGCCACCACCAACCCGATCAAGTCTTTGAAGTATGAGTAGGGAGTTGACTGGTGTTTGGAGTTGCGGGATCGAGGTCAAGCCCCAGCATGAAACCATCCCAAGATAGGGACAAGTACGCTGGGCGTGGACTGTTCCGACTAGTCCTGAATAGACGTTACAGTTTTTAAGGATAAATTTAGATAGGGCCTGCTGAAAAACGCCAGTAAAAAGATTGGAAGCCATAGTTTGAGTTATCAGACCATTTTTAAGGCAAGCTGTTTTTCAGCAAGTGCAAGCTCTTTGACCACAATAACCCGGTATCCATGCACCGGAAAATCCAAATACAGTATTTTTTTGAGCTAGTCTCAGCCCCACCATCTTCTACGTTGCCCTCATTCGAAGTATAAGCATACATCATCATTCGGACGCCTTCAAGCTGGTACAGCTGAGACTTTTTCAGCAAGCCCTAGATAGCATCGGGTTTCCACTCGGTGCTATTTTTGTGGTTGTAGGTTCTAATCTTTATAGTGTTTTGCAGATGCATTTTTCTTGGTGCTTTCATCCTGCAACTTCGGTATTATTCATTCGTGCTACGAACGCAACGATAATCTACATGTCTCCGGGAGGTTTTTTCCCGATGAACGGTCTATGAAAACTTGCCTGATTGCTTGATACTAGTTTATTCAATGCTAAAGCATAGATGGACACAATCCCATGCCCTTTCCTGTGGGAAATACCTGATCGGATTTTAACTTTGTGCTTTTACATGACTTTTAGGAGAAAAACCGCCAAAATCCCTTCGTAGCCTGCGAGTTACACCGAAATCCCTGCTAATTACGCCAACTTTTACTATCCAAAAGGATTCTTACTGATATTCATCCCAGTCCTCAAGCGGGTATTACAGTACTTTCTAAATGTTGTTGACAGTCTTTTCCGCTGAATGCGACAAATGTCGGAAATACGGCCATCCATTTAAAAATCCGACAAATGTCGGACAATCAATCAATTATGGGTCTGTAATTTTAAACCGGCAAAGACCAGAAGTAAACAGGGGATGGACTATTGACTGACGGCTAATGGGCAGAACCCGGTACCCATCACCCTGCTCCTGCCCGTTCCAATTTATTGGAGGTGGCCTTTCGACCTTACTTTTCCTCACCTCTGGTACGGAAACCGGGCGGGAGCTTTTATAAAAAACTTAAAAATGAACTGATGAAGACAAACAGGATAGAAATTGACAGCAGCGGCAAACCGCTGACCGGGGCACTTGCCGAAGCAGCCGCCCTGTCACTGGCCACGCTCTTCGCCTATACGGCCGTGAGCAAGGTGTATGACTGGGGTGGGACCCGGATGGCGATGTACAACCAGGTATTTCCTGTCTGGATAGCGGATATCATCCTGTTTGGATTGCCAGTGGCGGAGCTGGCAGTAGCCGTCCTGCTGCTGGTTCCGGGCTTGAGGAAGATAGGATTGCTGTCGGGTTAATTCCTGATAATCATAATAGTGGTTGGAGTCCCCACCAACCACGGACGGGGATTGCAAATCCCGATCAGCACAAATAACATAAAAACCTTCGAGGTTTGGCAAACCTCAAAGGTCATAAAAAAGGGCAGGGCTGTCGAGCCCCCCACCCGGAAAAAAAGCATTACTGGAGGATCATTTCTCTTGATAGCCTGGGGTAAGAGACTGGCTAATACCCGATGGACCTCCAAAAGGGCGATGCCGAAAACCCTGAACAGAGTAGGCACTTTAACCTCGTTCCGGGGGGAAAGCATAAGTGCTTCCTCCGGGAACCCCAAACGTTTTCCCTGTTTTTGATCTGTCAAAAAACAGGACATACTATGAAGAATGTAGCGGGCAAGTTGCCCCTGATCGCGTTTGTCGTGGCTGCCTTCGCGGCAGTTGCTTTTAGTCCAGCAGAAGAACAGCAAGAACGCTGGGCCATTATCGATGGTGAATTTCAAAATGTCACTGAAGCAGTGGCAAACGGCCAATATGATTGTGACAGTGCACCTGATGGGTATTGCCTTTATGATGCTGAAAACGGAAACCCCGTCAGTCCTATCAATACGATGTATGTTCCTCTCTAATGGTCCAGCCACGATTGAATAACAATAACCCCATAGAAATTCTATGGGGCTATTTTTTTTATTGACCAGTTCGTTGATTCTGGGATATTGGATTCATTGAAAGCTCATTGTCAGGTATAGGATATACATATTTTCCACTTTCAGGATCAAGAAGATAAAGCTCTCCCTGATAGCTTCGCTCAATTGTTTTATGTAAGCCAGGTTCTTTATTAAGCCTTTTCAAATCAGCCCATCTAATCCCCCTTAACACAAGTGATTTCCTTCTTTCTGCCAGCACTACTGTCAACGCATCCGGTACATTGTCGGCTACCACTGGCTCAAATGATCCTTCTTGCCAGCGAGTTTGTAGTAACTGGTTTAAAACTTCCATGCCTTTATCTGTCTGGTTTATTCTAATGTAGGATTCCGCAAGAATCAAATATATTTCATCCAAAGCAATCCCATTAAACCCTCTAAAGCCGCTGGAGTAACTACCCCTGAAATTTGATTTATTACCTTCTGCAAGCCGATCAAAATACAGATGCTTGCGGAGATCTTCTTTTTGATATGAATCAATGAGTTCTTCCGATATAATAGTCGTCGGCAACCTAATATAGGAATAGGATATCATCAATGAATGAAAGATTACCTCGGAATTAAATTGTGGAAAAGGATATCTAACTGTAGAGTCCAAGTTATTGTAGTTTAAAAGCTCTCCACCAAAGGCAATGCATTGCTCTGCTTTATCTATCGCTTTTTCATAATCGCCCATATCAAGATATACTCTTGCCAATAATCCTGTAACGGACTGTTTACTAGGCCTAGTAGGATACTCCCTGGGTAAATCCGGCAGAAGATTTAACGCTTGCTCCAAATCTTCTATAACCTGACGGTAACTTGCCTCTACAGTGGACCGTTCTACCTCCATCTTTTCTGTCGAACTTAGCCTTAGTGGTATTCCAGGATCTGATGAGGAAGTCAGTGGATCATATGCCTTTGAAAATATCCTTAATAAATCATAGTAAGAATAAGCTCTAAAATATAATGCGGATCCTTTTATAGTTTCCCATGAAGCCCTATCGGCGTTGGTTGTTGAAACAGCTTCCAACTGCTCCAATACGATGTTGGCATAGAGAATAGCGGTATAATTGGAACTCCATTCGCTGAATCCCAACCCTTCCAGAATATCCTCTTTCCACAGGTAGGAATTCCCTTCGACAATAGGATTGGAAAGTGCATCAAGAGCACCGTCCTCAATGTAAATATCGTCTGTACCAATATCGCTGATCCCTGAGTAGACATTCATCCTATTGCCGTTGTCCAACAGGGCCTGAAGGTCTGTCAATGTAGAGGGTACCACAATCGCCTTTTCAGGCTTTGCATCCAGAAAATCGCTACAGCTTGATTCTGCCATACAACATGCGATAACCAGTATGTATAGTATCGTTTTATTTTTCATGTTTTTAAAATTAATTTTTTAAGGCCATATGGAATCTCGCATCCATTATAATCATTCCAGTGTGTGACTTTTGAGTCATGCCTGCCTGTCGTCGGACAGGCTCGATTTCATCTGTTTATATTTTGTTTTAAGAGGTCAGATGGAATCTCGCTTCACAGATAATCATTCCTCCGTGTGACTCTTGAGTCATGCTCGATTTCATAAGGTGAAATTTTTAGGTATTCTGTTTGTCTATGGTTTTAAAATCTGATTTTCATTCCTACCGCAATACTCCGCAAAGGTCTCATTGACCTGAAATCAGGATCCAAGGGATCTTTAGTAGCTTTCCAGAGCATGGTCACATTATCTGCAAATGCATATAAATCCACCTGTCGGACAGGTAACCAGCTGCTGGTGGACCTGTCTAGCAGGTAGGACACACGAACATCCTGAAGCCGGATATGATCTCCTTTTTCCACCAGGTTGGAGCCTGAACTGACCAGTCTGTTTCTGTTGTTGTTATTGGTTTCGGGCATCGAAGGCACCTCTGTAGTCTGTTCATCGCCCGGTTGCTGCCATCGTTCTGAGAAGTCAGAATGACTGATCCTTCCCGCCAACACTTCCCCATAATTGACAGTTTGCCTTCTATAGTAATAGCCCATTCGGTAAGTGACATTCACGGAAAGGCTGAAGTTCTTCCATTCGAAATTATTCGTAAAGGCTCCAAAGAAAGTAGGCCTGGAGGGACCATGGTACAGAAGATCCTCAGCCGTAAGTGTAGAAAATATGGCAGCATAATCAGATGAAGGTTCACCGTTTAGATATCCCAAAGGATTTCCTGATGCGGGATCCAATCCTGCAAAAGGAATACTATAGATAGCAAAAAGAGGCTTCCCTTCTACCGGGACAGTTCTGATAGCTCCTTCCAGGTAATCATATACCGAAGTTTCCTGACCATAGCTACTCACTTGCTCTCGTACGTGGCTTAAAAGCAGACGTGTGTTCCATTTCAGCGGCCCTTGGAGATTTGCAGATGCTAATTCCAGATCTATTCCGTGTGTCTTTGAATCCGCAAAATTTCCCCGAAAATTGGGTACACCCAGTGATGGGGGAACAGAAGAATCCCCAATCAAATCTGTTCCATTTTTTTGATAAAACTCAAGAGACATACGCAACCGCGAGTCTTGAGTCTCCACGTCCAGACCCACATTGAAAATCCCTATCCGCTCCCATCCTAAGTCGGGATTCGGCGGATTGACAATGTCTGCATAAGGAAGACCGGGAACCATCCCAAAGGAATCGGAAAAAAACCTCCCTGTGGTATATGCGGAAATAGATCTGTCTATATTCCCATTATAACCGTAGGTCGCCCTTAATCTCACAAACGGCATATAAGTATAGTCTGCAAACTTTTCCTCACTGATGATCCAAGCCCCTCCTATTGACCAAAGCGGTACTGCTCTCTGGTTGGCATCCACACCAAAAAGATTGGAGGCATCCCGCCTTGCGCTGCCTGTAAAAGTATATTTCTGACTCAGCGTATAAGAAGCATTGACAAACCCTGAAATAAAACGGTCGATGGTACCCGAATGCCCATCCCCGAATGGAATGCTGCCTAAACTGTTATTATGAAATCGCCTATACGTGTTTTTGCTGTCAACCGGCATGTTGATCCCCAGTTCATCATTGTAGCCATAGTACCGGGTCATGCTTGACATAGCCGATAGATCCTTTATTTCAAATCCTCCCATCACCTGTAGATCCGAGCGGGGTGAAAAATCTCTAGAGTAAGAAGCCTGAGCCCTGAAGTTATGACTGGAAGAAGTTCCTCCCTGATAATCCAGAATATCTCCCACAGGAATATTATGGGTGATATTCCCCTCTTCATCGTATTGGGAAAACTGGTTGATCAAATCGCGGACAAAAAAACTGTCCTGGTTTCGAAGATTTCTACCCACTGAGTTGTTTGTCCAATATTGGTGGGAAAAACCTAATTTGAGGTCCGGAAGGATCTGATAAGAGAGCCCGATATTCACTCTAAGATCTGAGGCCTGACTTCGGTTCCGCAGAGCCCCTAATTCATCAAGGGGATAATAGTTCCAGTCCAGCAAATCCTTCACTTCTTCACTTTCGACATACCTTCTGCTGTATGTTTTGTTAACCGGAAGATGGTTTCCGGCTGCATCTGCCAGACGATCGTAACTGTACAGTGAGGGGATTTCCGTACCCTGTATAGCCTGTGAGCCGGCAACATACATTCCCAAGTCCACCTCCAGCCTGTTCCGGTCAAACTTCCATTGGTTTCTGGCATTCAGGGTGTACCTGTTGTTGTGGTTGCCCTCCACAGCAGTCTGCACCTGATCATAACCCATAGAAACAAAATAGCTGGAATGGGTCCCGCCACCTTTGACTGAAAGTGAGTATTGCTGAGCCAGTGAAGAGGTATAGAAATACCGCTGCAAATCTCTTCTGGAATCCTGCTGCCTGTAAGAAGCCAGAAGGTTGTCCGCTTCAGTCCCGGTGAGCGCTCCGTCACGCAGGGCGATAAGCGTTTCTACCACCGGAGAGAGTACTGTTTTATTGTTGGACCGTTCGGCACTGTTATAAAAACCTCTTTCAAAAAGCATCCGCTCTACCCCCACCATCTCTGCACTAGTCATCTGGGGGGCGTAAAACAAATCCGGTGATTCTGTACGGTTGAAATTCATATTGAGGGAAACCTCCATGGGCTGGTTGATTTTCCCTCCTTTAGTCGTAATCACGATCACCCCATTCCCGGCCCTGGCACCCCAGATGGATGCTGCAGCAGCATCTTTCAAAACCGTTACTGATTCCACATCATTGGGGTTGATATTTTCAATAGGGCCATCGTAGGGAAAGTTGTCCACTACAATCAAGGGCATAGTATTGGCAAAAATGGTCCCTCTTCCCCGGATGCTAATAGGATCATTTGCCGAAGCTGACCTATTGAATACCAATCCGGGGGTAATATCCTGCAGTCTATCCAGGGTATTGGTACTGACACGCCGGTCTACCAGCTCCTCATCCAAGAAAGCAAAGGATCCTGTGGTCCGCTCTTTAGGCAGCTGTTGGTATCCAGTAGAGACTACCTCCACCTCACCAAGCCCAACCTCTAACGGGGAAAGGAGGATATAAAGCTCATCGGTGGGAGGAAACTGTATCCTGTAGTCAATTTTCCCAAACCCTATATACGATACCTCCAGGAGCGTATCCACTGAGCTGAGTTGGAGTTCAAACCGGCCATCTTCGTCCGTCACAGTACCGAGATTGCTCCCTTTGACACGGATATTCGCTCCGGGAAGGGGCAGTTTATCCTGCGCTGCATACACGCCCCCTGTTACCGTCACTGCATTTTGGGCATCTGCCGTGCCTGACAGAAGTGCAACTACCAATGAAATCAATAAACCTACATACGTTTTCATAGCTGAATGCTTTTTAGAGGACATCGGTGAATTCCTTTTCAAGTGCTTCTTCTATCAGGCTGATCATGGAATCCCTGTCACGGTTGAACCCGGAAAGCCTGAGGATCTGTCCGTTTTTACCCAGTAGGATAAATGAAGGATAGCTTTGGATACCATAGCTGTAAAGAGCCCCAAAGCCCTCTTCCAGTACCAATAAATTTTCTGAATCGACAGAACTGTAGGTACCGATACTGCTTTTCCAGCGGTCTATATCCTTATCCGCCGAAACTGACACCATCTCAAACCTCTGCTCCCCGTCAAAATAAGTCTCCAACGGCGCTATGATGTCCTGATAGGTACTATAGCATGCTCCACAGCCCGATATCCAGAACTCCACCAATACAACTTTGTCTTTCCAGTGATTCAGCCGAACCTTGGTTCCATCAGCAGCTAGGAATTTTACGGGAGCAATCCTGGTCCCTACGGATCTGGCGGACTTCACTGCCTGAAGGCTATTATACACCAGGGAATCAGAAACCATAGCAATCCCTTTTTCCAGTTGCGAATCAAAATCACTCAGGGCTTTTCCTTTTCTCAAAAAATAGGACTCTATCAATAAATCCCGTGCATATCCTTTTTCAATTCTGTTTATCCATTGCAGTGGTGCGGTATTTTCATGCATCCTTTTCGCTTCAGATAGGGCTATCCAGAATTCTACCCCACCCCCAGTAACTAAACTTTCATCAACTCCCTGCTTATAGCAACTGGTGAGAAGGTTCAACAGATTTCCTACCTGTGCATCTGCAGACTGCTCAGAAAGACCATCTATAATTCTCCCAAGCTTTCTGGATATTTTTGCATAATACTTTCCCAGAATATCTTCACGGTAGAGCTTGAGTCGGTCTTCAGGGATATCACCGCTATATACCTCCAGCTGCTTATCCAGCTTTTTGAGAAAATCGGGATCGGAGATTTTTTCCTCTAAAACATTCAATTCTTCCTTACCTTTTTCAATCACTTGTAGAAACCTCCCAAACTGCTTACCAGCTGAATCGAGCCTCGTAGCAGTAACGCCGCTAGAGAGGTACTGGGTCCGGTCTTTGACTACGATTACCTGTCCGGGAGTGAATTCATGATTGTCCAGCAGGGTAGCCAACACCTGCTGTAGCTCGGCACCCTGACCCTGTGGCCCTGTGAATAGTGTCTCTGATTTTGCTGTATGATATCGAATAAGTAAAGAATCTCCCGGAAAGACCAGAATGGGCGCCATCATCCTGTCAGTGCCTATGCTTAAGCTGATGTATTCCGGCTTGGTGATTGATTCGATTATTGTATTGGAAGCTGCTGATATAGTCGGAAGCATCCCACGAAAAAAGTCCGACGGAACGGTCTCAAGAATATGGGATTCGGCTTCTTCCTTCTCAAAACCAAGTCCATTGTAACGGCCCCATCTGGATAAAACCAATGGTTCATCCGGAAGATTTCCCTCTAGTTCGATATAAATCCAGACCTTGTCCCCGGAAACCGCAGCGTTTACCCCTGCTCTACTTCCAGCCTTATTTAAAGTATCGGGACGGGTCTCCCCGCCCCGATGGGTGTCCCGCAGTCCATGCGGGACGGTGGGGCGTGACCTATGAAGAAAATCCGCCCCGGTGGGTGACTCAGCAACTCCACTCTGAGCTTTTGGACTGCTTCCGGCAAGGCATAGCGATGCCAGCAAGCATGTGAGTATTGTTTTTTTCATGCTTTGAATGTGTTTTTATGCTGGAAGACCGAAGACCGAAGAAAGTGGTCAGTAGACAGTCGCAGTCGCAGTATCAGCGTCACTGCGAGGGCACCGAAGCAGTCTCCATGTAGCACGTACAACCTCAATACGATTGTTTTGTCAAGCCACTCACTACCGTCCAGTGACTCTCCTCCCTCCTCCTGCCGACAGGCGAAATGACGTCCTTGAGATTGCTTCGGCGGTTTCAGGCTCTTGGCCCCAGTTAGAAGCCTTGGGCAACCTCCTCCCTCCTCCGGCGGACAGGCGCAATGACGCCTCCGAACAAGACACACACCTCCCACCCTACCGATTTCCGATAGTCCAGCAATAAATAAATACTAAGAAATGTGTCAGCGCTACCGGCTACTGTGAGCTTGCTGACGTGCGTGCGTGGTAACCGATCTGCTCGAAGCTGCGCAACTTCTTAATCGGCGATGGCCGGAACCCTTAGATGGGATTCTTGGGCTTTAGGGGATACAGGCGATCCACCGCGGCGATGCCTGAATACGCTGGTAGGCTATAATAGGCAGAGCAATGTGACCCAGAAATCAAAAGCGCAGACCCTTCCTTCTTCCAGAATACTGATCCCGGGAAGCAACGTAATCCAGAAAAAATCACCGTCTGTTCCATGATACTTGGGTTATAACTATGTACCAGCTGAGACCAAACCAAAAAAGAGGCGTGGAACTCAACTTACCGACACCAGGTACCTAGGATAGACCTCGAACACGGATAAGAAGAGCCCACGCCAATGGCGTGAGCAATCCACTTATTCCCCCATGTTCTGCGAAATTTCCTAGGTTTCGGTATCGAGGTTGTAAGTGCGATGCTTAAGGATTGAACCATAAAACAATCACAAATAAGCAAAAAAACATTAAATAATGGATTTTTGCTTAGTAATAACTAAGCATAAAACTAACAAAGATTTTTGTATTTGCAAATAGCAATGGCAAAAAAAACAAATTTCGAGTTAGCTGTTATTCAACAAGTTAAAGACGTTCGAACTCTCAAGGGGTTTACACAGCGGGACATTGCTACATTTTTAAACTTATCAGAAGGATTCATTGGACAAATAGAGAGTCCAAAGCATTCAAGTAAGTACAATCTCATCCATCTGAACAAGTTAGCTATCGAAATGAAATGTTCGCCAAAAGATTTTCTTCCCGACTCTCCTGTTGAAGAAAACGAAGAAGGGCTATAAAGGCAGCTTTAGAGCAAGGCATAAAAAGAATCCTGGAAGAGGAGGAGTTTCTAACAGCCCCTAGGAAATCGGAAGGTATTCTACTATAAAGTTGAGAAATAGATAAGTAATACCTTGGAACCGGTTAACAGGAAATGACCAATCCAGAAAGTCGAAATTGTCCTGAGCAGAGGTAAATTATTGAGAAGGATAAGATGATACATCTTTTAGCTAACACTTCCACCGCACCAAGTTTACAAAGCAATTCTAAAACGCTTGTTTTTTATTGCATCAACCTTTTGCTTTGCTCCTGATTTATTAATTCTAAATTTTGCCATCTCAACACTAGATAGGTATTGAGAAGCAACCATTTCTGGGCTTTTATTATTTAATAGTGCGGTAACCAATCCATCAAATGGGATTTGAAGGGCTCCTCCTAGCCAATTTGCTTCATTTTCATGTATCTCATCATAATTTCTTAGCATTAATCCTAGATGCCTTAAGCCATCATCAATTTTAGGCATATGATTAAGAATTATATGCGAAAGTTCGTGCATAATGGTACTTTCATTTCTAGCTTCTGAATGATTTCCATTAAATAAAATTACTGGCTGGTTTCCACATGAAAAAGCTGCTCCAGACCAATCATTCGAACCATTTAAATTAGTTAAGTCTGAGTCAGGTAATGGAAGGTCAAATTGTGACATCACCAGAACATTAAGATGCTTTGCTAGTATCTTGGCTGGCAAGGGCTGATTAACATCTAGACCTAGCTCTTCCCTAAAGGAAATAGTCAGCCTATTTGCTTTTGTTTTAAAACCATGAGTGAATCTAGCCTTTTTGATTTCCTTCTTTTACTTGATTGTAAGCCAAATTAATAAAATTAACTAAAGATTCCACCGTGGATGGAGACAAAGTTTTTTCAGCTCTTAAGGATGCAATTATTGTCTCTTGGGTGGAATAATCTTCCTGAACTCCAGTAAAGTAATCTGTTGACACGTTTAGCCATTCGCATATTTTCACATAAGTTTCAATATCCGGTAGGTTGCCTTGTTCTATACGCGAAAGAGTCGGCGCACTTATTCCAATTTCTTTACCAGTCGCTCTCAGTCCTTGCTTTCCTCTTTTAGATTTAATCATAGAGGAAAGCTTACTTGAATCGATTTTTGAAGCCATAAATGACGAGGTGTTTCGTCAAAGAAACATTTTTTTTCTGAAAGCAACAAATTTACTTTGAAATATGTACTCTTTAAAATACATTTGTTTCACTAGTGTTACACAATCAATTTTGTCGTGACCCAAATGACCTTATCACAAGAACCGTAACAAACCACATAGACATCCATAAAATAGAAGATATGAGTTCATACAGCCACAAAAATACCCTTCACGTTAGAATCAAAAATTTCGTTGCCTGGATAGCGCCACCGAAAGAAAGTCGTGATGCCATTAAAAAGAAGTCGGATGAAGTCCGGGCATGTATTAAAGCTGAGGCTGAAAAAGATGGGCTTACTGTAGTGGAGATGCCATATTCAGGATCATTTTCGACCAGTACGGGATTGCGGCGAAATATGCGTGGCAACACTACCGTAGAGGGGCAGGATATTGATTTGCCATTTGTAGTAAAAAAAGACAAGGAAACAGAATTTGGGCCTTTAATAGAAAGGTTTAAAAAATATGCTGAAGCTTGTTATCCAGATCATCCTATTGAAGCAACTAAAAGTTCTGTGAACATAATTTTTGAAAAGGAGAAACTAACTTTTGATGTTGTTCCAATGTTTGAAGCAGGAAAGCCGCTATATCAAACATTAATTCGTGGCAATGGTGCCGTGATAACTACCTCAATCGATAAACACCGGGATTTCATAAAAACGCGTACTAAAGAAACCAAAGAAAGCGACGGTATAGTTACGTTTAACGATATGATACGCCTTTTTAAATGGTGGAGGAGGGTAAAGGAAATCGAAACAAATGAGAATTTGTGTCTTCCCAGTTTTCTTATGAATCTATTGGGCTCCAAAGCATATGCAACTTGTGAAGTTAATACAACATACCCTCAAACTTTGGCCAATTGGTTCTCCTATTTGGCACATGTGCTTAAAAGTCGGGAAACAATATGGTTTAAGGATTATTACAGTACTCCAAAGCCAGACAATTCCAAGTCTTGGAATGTACTCGATCCTGTCATGGCAGATAACAATATTGTAGCCTCGTGGCCGGGATACCAGGTTGATGAACTTGCTGAATGGCTACAGAAAGCTTCCGAAATTATGAATCGGGCAATGGTCGCCGATTTACAGGGGCGTGATTCGGACAGCCTAGCTCAAATGCAGCTGCTATTTGGAACTATTTTTTCTTCTCACTGCGATTAAAACAAAAAACTAATATGAGTACATATACATTTAGCGGAACAGAATCGTACTCTGAGTCCGATGTTAAGGCGGTTATGCAAAATACTTATGAAGATATCATTGGGTTCGCCAACAGGCAGATTATAACCTATGCACGTGCTGAAAGTTGGATAAATGATCTCACTTATGTTTTGAACCAAAAAGTTGTAATTTTTTTTGAGATTCAAATCAAGAATGCTTCCGGTCAAAAATTTATGAGTTATAAATACACTGTTGACACCTATGGTTACCTATCCACCGGAGCAGCTTCAGGGGGTATCAATTACTATGCTATTCCGAGCGGTTGCAGCGCGACCCTATATGTGGACCTTGATTTTTCAAAGTCAAACACCACTGCTGTTAATGAGGAACTCCACAGACGAGGGTGGGGAACTGGTACCGCCTTACAAGGCAACGAAAGCCACGAAAGAAACTATGTTAGTAACAATCTAAGAATACAACGGTCAGTAGTAACCAAATAAAACATGGAAGTTAAATTACAGGAGCACAAGCACCCCAATCAATCTGCTGAAGCGGCATTTAATGATCTGATTGCTATTGATAAACAAAAGGAAATGTTGTTGCATATGCTTGAGTTATTTTTCAATAAGGCTAAAGTGGAACAATGGCAAAAAAAGCACCATCCGAAGGGCCTTGAATTTTTTCAGAACCTGACCGGTGGAACACCATTGATAATTCTCTCGGGAGACGTAGGGTGTGGAAAAACAGCCTTGGCGCATTCCATCGCTTCGCCACTCGCCAAGCGACTAGACAAGCGTATAATAGTTTATGAAACACCTTCAAACATACGCGGTGCCGGCAGAGTGGGTGAGATTTCTAACCGCATCACAGATGCATTTGAACAGGTAAAAGCCAAAATTAAGGTGGGGCAATTAGGTTTGCTGATCATTGATGAGGCTGATGATCTTGCTACTGATAGAGATCAAAATCAGGCACATCATGAAGATCGTGCAGGTTTAAATGTTCTAATTAAGCAGATTGACCTAATTGCAAGGGAAAGTTTAGAACTTGGCGTAATATTGATTACAAATCGCTTGAAAGTACTTGATCCGGCTATTATACGCCGGGCTACACAAGTTATTGAGTTCGGGAGACCTGATGAGAGTAGTCGAAAATTAGTATTTGAGCGGATCTTTAAAGGTTCTGCTTTAAATGATAAAGATTACCAGGAACTGGTCGAAGCGAGTGGACACCCGGATACTCCATATAGCTTTTCAGATCTTATACAAAAAGCGGGAAAGCAGTCATTATATTACGCTGTTCAAAATAATCTTCCTTTTGGTAAAGAGGTATATCTAAAAGCGATTAAGGAAACTAAGCCATCACCGATTGTAAAATAGCTATGAAGAAAGATAAAGTAATAGTAATTATTGCTCACTATGGTTTAGACCGCAAAATTACAGAACAGGAGTGCCTGGACGCATTGGAAGCGGAAGACAGCGGTAAAACAATTTTTATTGATTTTGAGGCAGGAAATGCTAAATTGAGTGAATTGTATGAACTGTCCTTCGACAATCTTGCTCTATCACAACAGAGAAAATTTGTAGAAATATTAAAGCCTGCACTGGACAACAATCCGGTTGCTGAGATCGCTTATTTTGGGCTTACGCCTATTCCTATATCATTTCATTTAGGCTATCTTGTAGGAAATACTCATCAATATACCATTTATCAATTACATCATAAGTTGAACAAATGGTTCAAAGAATCTGAAAAACCTACCCCAAAATATAAGTTTGCTATAAAACCACTTTTACTGCCAGTAGAAATACAGAAAGGCAAGGGTGATGTAACAATCAGAATAGCCACATCCTTTGATATTGATCGTCAATCCACTTATGAGGTTGTACCGAATCCGGAAAATGAATTTGATATCAGTTTAGAGACTCCTGATGTAGATTCTTTGTATAATCAAGATAATATTCAGGCGGTTGTCAGGTCATTTCAGGAAGTTTTAAATTCCTATGCCAATAAGCTAAGTGACAGGGAAAAAATACACTTATTTATTGCATCTTCTTCAGGATTGCCATTTTCGTTAGGGACGCGTGTAAACCCGAATATATATCCTTATCTCCAAACTTATCAGTTCAGCAGAAACGAAACGCCTAAATATAAAGAGGCTATTTTAGTTACTAAGGAAGTAGATAGTCGTGTTGTTCTTTCTGAAAGTGACAGAGCTGCTGCCAAAGTAATAAGAGATAGCTGGCAAGAGCAGTTGGAAGAGAAGCTTAAACCTTTTATCCAAACGATAGCAGGGAAAAAGTCTGACAATTGGTTGCAAATGGTATGTGCAACGGATGAAGAGTACCAATTAGTCAGTAAGCATTTGCGTCATCCCTGGTCTTTTGTTACAGATATAAATAAGACCAACTTGAAACATGACAAGATAGATATTGATACCACCGACGTAGAGGACGGATTTGAGTATATCGAAAAATCAAATACATGGTTGCTTGATGATGGATTTTTATATGGCGTAAGCAAAAGATTGAATACTAAACCCGATACTGACATTATGCAGGCAGCCAGATTGTTTTTCTTTCATGAAGCGCTGCATTATAGCAAAGAAGGCCATCGATTAACGAAAGAGGTGGCAAATGGTATTGGGCAATTTCCCAAAGTTATTGAGGAAGCAGACTACCAGGCAGACGTATGGGGATTGTTAACTGAATATAAGTACTGCTCCATGTATGAACCTAAACGTTTAAAAAGCGGCCTAAAGGCGTTTTTTTGCGATGCCATCGAGACAGCCGTAGAGACCATGTGGAGCTTTGTTGATACTGGTAGTGAACTAAATATTATTCAAGTACGCTCTATGAACAGATTCCTGAACTGGTATTGGCAATGCGTACTTATTGAAAATATAGGTGGGCCCGGGACTTTGGAAGACATAATTACGATATTACTTGACAAACCTGTTATCGAATTTGCAGGCGCCCAAATGGAATTACGTGGTTATAGAACCTACTATAAACTTAATGCAAAACGATCAAGTAATTATCAACTCGCTGCATTTGCACGAAATAAAGTATATCGCTTTGCTCCCAACCTTATTCAGGACATTACCGAAGGGTTTAAAAATCTTGATGGGGAAAAGATCAAATCTGGTTTAAAGAGTTTTCAGGTTACATTGGGCGTTTAAACTTAGAAATGGATTTGCAACAAAAAACTGGACAATAGATTAAGCTGGCCTGGACATATCGTAGATTTGGGATCCCATAGACTAAATTAAGGTATCCACCCGAGCAACTGCATCTATATTCAAGCTAGTTTTTTACTAGGGACAGTTTGTAGTTTTTGGGTAGGAGCTCCTGTATTTTTTGGATGTTGGTATCCATGATGTGATCGAATACATACTTGAGCCACTGCTGCGG
>JBMDXP010000043.1:0-1368 GCA_048819475.1 Algoriphagus sp. | reverse complement strand
CTCTACTTGGAGTCTGAGCACTATGAGAACCTGGTCACAAGGGAGGATGTCTATGGCCAGTGATTGAACGTCTTGAATGGATAGGAAATGATAGGGAATGCATCATATTTTGTGTAGAAACTTGCCTTGGGTCGGACTTGGTGAAAAAAGTCGAGATTTACTATGGTCCTTTGGACGTTTGCCACTTTTGCTGATGCATGTTGGCTGCTACATCGGATGTTCTTGATGATCTGGATAGCTCTGGACGATTCCTATCCAACGCCGTAAGGAGCATAGCAAACTTATCAAAAACCAGCGATTAATGTCCGGTCAAAGTCCACTTCGACCCGAAAAAGGGCCCTCCGGACTTTGACCGGTCATATCTCCGTCAGTTTTGAAGCTACATCTATGCAAAGTACTTTTTGGGAGTCTACTCTTCAATATCTATCCAACGGTATATAGATCGTAGCTCTAGCTCCAGCCAAAAAAAAACCCACACTCGCAGACGCCCTTGTAACCCTATAACCCTCTTAGTTTGTGTACAAAACTTTGCTCAAGTGGACTTGGTCAAGAAGTTCAAGATTTGGTTGGGTCCTTTGCACGGCGGGACACTTCCCTCATGCATATGGCAAGCTGCACTAGATATCTTTCGTGTTCTAGATAGCTCTCGCGATGCACTGTGCAACGGCGCAACATGCATTGCAATCGGACAGAAAACCATCGATTACTGTCCATTTACGTGCCACTTCGAGCGAAAAAGGACCCTTCAGACTTTGAACGGCGGTATCTCCGTCATTTTTCATGCTATGCATCCACAAAACTTTTGCCTGGCTCTTCTCTTGCATATCTATCAAGCACAATTTAGTTTGTTGCGCTAGCTCATCAGGCAAAAAAACCCACACTTGAGGACGCTCTTGTAACCCCCTAACCCATAACCCTGAATGTCTCTTGGTGTTCTAGATAGCTCGCAAGACGCTCTATCTAACCGTACAGCATGCATGCCAATCCGACAGGAAACTATTGATTACTGTCCATTTACGTGCCACTTCGAGCAAAAAAGGACCCTCCGTACTTTGACCGGCCATATCTCCGTCAGATTTGGAGCTAAGGTTGAATGAACAACTTTTCCTGGCTCCTCTCGTGATGCTCTTTCCAACGGTATATAGATCTCAGCTGTAGCTCATCAGGAAAAAAAACCCTCCCCCGGGGACGCTCTTGTAACCTTCCATGTCTTCAGATGACACGGACTACCAAAACATGACAGCCATCGACGAGTCAAACTCCACTCGGAGAAGAAGGGTGTGTGACGTCTTTCTGGGGGGCGTCTCACATCGTACCACTGAGCCTCGCATGGCGAAGCCAAAGCGCCTTTTCCTCGGGGGTTGAGCA
>JBMDXP010000042.1:0-1815 GCA_048819475.1 Algoriphagus sp. | reverse complement strand
TTTGTCGGGTAGAAGTCATAACTCTTTCTCCTTAACGTTATGTTGTCTTGGTTCTATTGCGATGACTCCCCCCACAGAACCGTGCTGGTGGTTTTCCCACACACGGCTCTTCAAAGTAGAATTCACAGCCTTTTCTGTTATTTGTATTGATACAGTGCAAAACATATTCTCGCCTCCGGTATTGGTTTACTCTCCAGGTATTTCTGGTACTTTCCCCAGGTCATACTCTTCTTTTGGCTGCGCCTGTTGAGCCACTTGAACGCAATGCGCCCAACTTGCCAGCGAAATTCCTCTACACAACGGTAATTTCCGCTTATCCCAAAGTAGTTAATATGCCCTCTTACCTTAGCTTGTAGGATTGGCCACCATTCACCGAGCTTGACCTTATTTCGGATTACTTTTAACCATCCTGTGATTTCCTTGAGTTTACGTTGCAAATTCTCTTTTGTAGTCTTATGACCCATTATCCATTTGCCCCGTCTACTCCTTGCACGATAATGCGTGAATCCTAGAAAGTTAAAGCTTTCTGTTTTACGATCCTGCTTCTCAGCCAGGTACCATTCCCTTTTTCCAAATTTAACGATTCGCGTCTTCTCTTCTGCAATCCTGAGCCCAAACTTTCCTAACCGCTCTTTCAGCAATTCCAAAAATTCCTTGGCGTCGACTTCGCTTTCGCAGCACACCACAAAATCGTCACAGTACCTTATCAACTGCATATACCCCCGTCCTTTTGGCTTGATCTTTTTCTCGAACCATAAGTCCAGCACATAGTGCAGGTAAATATTCGCCAGTAACGGGCTTGCAATTCCGCCTTGCGGTGTCCCTTGCTCCGTTTCCTGGTAGTCTCCGTCTTCAATAATTCCTGCTTTAAGAAACTTACTCACCAACTCCATTATTTTGGGGTCGGCTATCCTTTCCTTTAGGCACTTCATCATCCAGTCGTGCTCTACCTCATCAAAAAATTTTCGTATATCCACTTCCACCACGTAGTTTATATTTTTACTCATTACTGCTTCGTTTAACGCTTTCACTGCTAGGTGGGCGCTTCTTTTCGGTCTGAATCCATACGAACCCTCTATAAAATCCGCTTCATAAATATTTTCCAATATCTTCTTCAGCATCATTTGCACCAGCTTGTCTTCTACCGCCGGAATCCCAAGCCCTCGCTTTTCGTCCTTCCCTACTTTCGGGATGTATACCCGTCTCACGGGAAGAGGCCGATAGCCCCCAGTCTTCATTCTTCCAATCAGTTTCGACAGGTTCTCTGTGAGATTCTTCCCATACTCCTCCACGCTCACCCCATCAACCCCACACGCCTTGTGGCGCTTGAGTTCTTTATAACATTGTGCAAGATTTGCTTCGTTAATCAGATGTACCAGTGAGGTAAATCTAATCTTCTTATCTTCTCTTGCTTTGGCTGCTATCAGGTCTAGTTTCTTCATCAATTTCCCAACCTCTGTGTATTGATCAATGCTTCGCATGACCTGGCTCTACCTTGCTGGCCGCTTCCCCATGTATATGGCTTTCCCATACTCCGAGTACTATCAGCCAGTCCGACTTCCGTTCTACCATCCGATAGTCCTTGCTTTCTACAGCTTGTTCCACCGTACCCTTGCAGGAATAGAACGGATCTCCCAAGTTCACGTAACTTCCATCTCATACCATGCCACGGTCTCAGACCCCGGTAGAGCAGGATATGACTTACCATTGCGCCATTCCTGTGCTGCTTTCCGTTATCATGAAAAACGTCAGCCTCCACTACATGGAGAATTTCGGGGCTCAATCCCTTCACTTGCGTTGCGGCCTGGTCTGTCC
>JBMDXP010000041.1:0-31228 GCA_048819475.1 Algoriphagus sp. | reverse complement strand
CCACAATAGCCCCTTATCCATGCACCGGAAAATCCAAAAACAGTATTTTTTTGAGCTAGCCTCAGCCCCACCATCTTCTTCGTTGCCCTCATTCGAAGTATAAGCATACATCATCATTCGGACGCCTTGAAGCTGGTACAGCTGAGACTTTTCAGCAAGCCCTAGTTTAGTCAAAATCAGTTTGATCCCCGTCTTGATCGGACCTCTTTCATATCTCTGATTTCTCCTCCGGGCCTGCGCATGCGCTGCCCTTTTCTTTTATCTTGGTTTTCTTGTTTTATTTCGGTCCACTTTGACTTTTGCTCTTCGGTCAAAACAGCATTTATTTTGGTGTTTTGCTCCTTGGCTTCTGCCTTAGCTTCTTCCATTTTAGCCCTTCTGGCTTCCATTTCTACCTTGCGTTTTGCCATTTCAGCTTCTCTCTTTTGAGCATACTCCAGGTTAATCGCAAGTACCTGCTTTTGCTGATCTTCCGTGAGTTCGAGTTCTTTAGCCATCTTTTCTGTCATAGCTTTGGCACGCTCTTCGGGGTTTGGTCTTTCTCCGCCTCTTTTTTGCTGTGCAAATGTCCCCATGGTAATCATTACCATTAATCCTGAAGCAATTATCCACTTTTTCATACGATTATAATTGTTTTTTAAAAGTCATATGTGGAACCCTGCATGACAGATAATCTTTTCTCCGAGTATTGCCTGCGACATGCCCAATTTCACATAAGACCTTGGTGAGTTTAGTTTCGAAAGGTTAGACCTTAACAAAACCAGCAAGTTTAAACAGGGGAGAATTCTTTTTGTTAACAGATCTTAAAAGAACTATTTTTTCTCTTCAATCATATCCTTTCGTTCAGAGGCCCTGACATATTTGGGTTTGATCAAAAGCCTTAAGCTGGGGTCGAAACTCAGGTAGTTCCACGACCAATCCAAAAAGATGAAGAGCTTGTTTTTGACACCAAGTATGGCCATCAGGTGGACAAAGAGCCAGGTAAACCAGGCAAGTATTCCCTGGAATTTTATAAATGGGAGGTCAACCACAGCAAGCTTTCTTCCGACGGTAGCCATGGATCCAAGATCTTGGTATTTAAAGGGTTTTTTTTCTTCACCTTTTGCAATAGCCTCAAGGTTAGTGCCTAGGTTTTTAGCCTGCTGCAAGGCTACTTGAGCCACTTGTGGATGTCCTCTGGGATGTTTTTCATCCTGTTGGAGACTGATATCGCCTAGGGCAAATACCCCGGGACAATTGATTACTTCGGAAAACTGATCTACGAGTATGCGGCCATTGGGTGCGTAATTTTCAGGTGAAAGCCCTTTGATGCTATTAGGTTTGATCCCTGCTGCCCATAAGAGTGTTTGTGTTTGGATAGGTTCTGCTCCGGAAAGCTGTACTTCATTGCCATTGTAGTCTTTAACCGTGGTTCCGAGCATGACTTCCACCCCCAAATTTGTAAGGTATTGGTGTGCATGATCCTGGGATTCTTTGGACATGGATGATAAGAGAGATGCCCCTGCTTCGATGAGCACTACCTTCATATTCTTAAAGTTTAACTCGGGATAATCTTTGGGGAAAACATTGTTCCTAAGTTCTGCCATGGCCCCTGCCAATTCAACGCCTGTAGGCCCTCCTCCAACAATCACCACATTCATAAGGGATCTGCGGTTCTCTACTTTCTCTATATTTATGGCCCGTTCGTAGTTTGAGATTATTTTATTTCTGATGTATAGGGCTTCAGAAACCGTTTTCATGGGAGAGGAATAGGTTTCGATACTTATTGAGCCGAAGTAATTGGTATCGGCGCCCATGGCTAGAACCAGGTAGTCATAGTCCAGATAGCCCATATCCGTGTAGACCCGCTTAAGTTCAGGATCGAAATGATGAACTTCTGACATGCGAAAACTTACATTTCTGGAATTGTGGAAAATCTTGCGGAGGGGAAAAGATATTGCACTAGGCTCAAGTCCTGCGGTGGCCACTTGATAGAAAAGAGGTTGAAACTGGTGGTAATTATTCTTATCCAATAGGACTACCTGAAAAGCCTTGTTTCGTAGTTTTCTGGCGAGCTTGAGACCTGCAAATCCAGCCCCAACAATGACTACCTTGGGCAGGTCGGATTTGGGGAGATTTGGGAGGGGTTGGAGATGAAAATCATTCATAGGAGAAAGGTTTACTGATCTAACGAAGGTGAAAAAACATAGGCTAAACTTTGATGGTATATTTCATCTGTTTATAATTTGTTTTTTCAGTGGTCAGATGGAATCTCGCATCTATTATAATCATACCAGTGGGTGACTTTTTAGTCATGCTCGATTTCATAAATCTGATGGAGATATAGCGCATATTCCGGGCTGAATAAAAAGATTTGCTATTTTTACCTCCCAAATCAAGTAGATGTATGGGAAGAGCATTTGAATTCCGAAAAGAAAGAAAATTCAAGCGCTGGGATAAGATGTCTAAGGTCTTTACCAGGCTGGGAAAAGAAATTGTAATGGCAGTAAAGGCAGGTGGTCCTGATCCTGCTTCCAATACCAAGCTTCGCACCGTAATCCAGAATGCAAAAGGTGCATCTATGCCTAAGGACCGGATAGAAGCTGCGATTAAAAGAGCATCCAATAAGGATGAGAAAGATTATGAGGAGGTAGTATATGAGGGTTATGGTCCTTTCGGAATCGCAGTGATAGTGGAGACTTCAACTGATAACATCAACCGTACAGTAGCAAATGTTAGAAGCTACTTCACCAAAGCAGGTGGTTCTCTGGGTACATCTGGATCCGTTAGCTTTATGTTTGACAGAAAGGCGGTATTCAGGTTTGCAAAAGAAGAGTTCGACCTTGAAGAACTGGAATTTGAATTGATCGATTTTGGGTTGAGTGAAATAGATGAAAATGAGGGGGAAATTTTTGTGTACACTGAATTTGAAGATTTTGGAACTATGCAAAAAGCTCTTGAAGAACGAAATATTGATATCATAAGTGCTGATTTTCAGAGATTTCCCACTACGATGACAGAACTTACAGAAGAGCAGGAAGAAGTAATAAATAAAATGATAGAGCGGATGGAAGAGGACGATGATGTTAACCAAATTTTCACGAACATGGCCTAATTTACACTGACCACATTGCATGATATTCCCAAAAAGAGAAAATTACCAGGCCTCAGAAAAACCATTGATAATAGTAGGGAGCCAAAATCCTGTTAAAATATCCTGCACTGAATCAGCATTCTCAGAGGCGTTTAATCGTGCTGTTCTAGTAAATGGCTTGGGCACATCCTCGGGGGTATCAGATCAGCCAAGAGGTGATGAGGAAACGTATCTGGGTGCGGTGAACCGTGCAAAGAATGCACGGTCAATGTTTCCTGAAGCGGATTATTGGGTAGGAATAGAAGGGGGAGTGTCAGAGGATGCACACGGGATGTATGCATTTGCATGGGTTCATATTGAAAATAAAGCCGGGCAAGTAGGGAGATCCAAAACAGCCACTTTTTACCTTCCTTCTGGAATTGTGGAATTGATTGATTCCGGGATGGAGTTGGGGTCAGCTGATGATCAGTTTTTCTCTAGAAATAATTCAAAACACCAAGGCGGATCTGTGGGAATATTAACCCGGGAGATATTAGGCCGTAAATCTTATTATTATCAGGCAGTTGTACTGGCATTGATCCCTTTTCTCAATGAGAATCTATATGAAAATACCAAGATTAATTGAATAATTTAAGCATGCTACTTGCCGTATAGAATTATTTGGTAATATAGGGGATCCAAACAAAGCAGTTTAAAAGCCTGAACGATATACACAGGATAATTAAACAATTGTAGAAGTTGCTTATATCACCCATAAAATTAAGTAACGACTAAGGCCTCCCAAAGGGAGGCCTATTTTTTCAGGTTTTTCAGGAAGTTTTCAAGTGAGATTCTCCAATCAGGGTCCGCATCCCATTCAGGGCCTATATAAGACTCATTTCTTACCAATAATTTGATGTAGTATTTTACAACTATTCGTGGAGAACTTGATGGGCTTTCCGGCTCCAGTCCCATGCTTCTCATAAGATCGGCCTCTCTTCCCTCAACCTTGGTTAGAATGAACTGTACACGGTCGGTAATTAGCTCCCGGTTTGTTTTGGCTTCAGTCAGGTATTCAACCTGATAAGGATATAGTTTTTCCAAAATAGATTGAATGCCGGATTTTTGTTCGGCTTGTTCAGCCAGAATTGTTTCGGCAGATTTGCCGAACAGATCGTATCGGAAATTAGCGATTATTCCTGCTTGGGCAGATGAGCCTTCAAGAGGTATTCCCAGTTTGAATACATCGAGATTTAATGGGTTTCTCGCTAAGAAGTCCATTGAAGTTGCAGATTGATCGAGATGCTGCTGAGGGAATTCAGGGATATCCAGTACTAATAGGTTAAGTGATTTTCTTGCCCTTCCCATTGAGGCAAACTGACTGGCCACTGAACTTATATCAGGAGCTGTAAGTCCATAGAGCGAAGTAGATACGATTATATTGTCATCCCCTGAAAATGGAGATACATGTATGCTGGTTTGGTTTTTTTGCCGGGTAATGAGAATGATATTCTTGATTTGGCGGGATGTGAATGCCTTCGCATAAGATGCCTGGGTTGCTTCTGATAAAGCTAGTTGTTCCAGCTCAAAATAAGAAACAGGGTCTGCCCCTGCCTCTACTAAAGCATGATGAAGACTGTCGGCGATTTCCTGCCATGACAATGGAGGTGTTGATGCTGGGTCTGAAGAAACCAGAACAACTGATTTGCCATTGAAAAAGGTCTCGGGTATACTACCTTGAGCTATGCCATAGCCAATTGTTGCAAAAAGAGTTATACCCAGAAGAAGATATTTCATGTATTCAGAACAGTGAGTCAATTAGCTTAGTAATTTTACGAATATACATAACGCAAAATACTACCCCAGATGCAATCCACAATCAAAACATTTCTGATTTGCTTTTTTCTGATAACTGCCTTTCGCGCAAATTCACAGAATGTTGATGATAAAAATCTACTCAAGCATATCGCATATCTTTCCTCCGATAAACTGGAGGGACGGAAAACAGGTACCTCGGGAAACAGAGAAGCCAGAAATTATATACTGGAGGAGTTTAAGAGATTGGGGTTGGAGTCACACTATCCTGATTATCAGCAAAAATTTGCTTTTGAAAACAGAAGAGAAAAAAGAACTATTGAGAATGCAGTGAATGTCATCGGATATGTGCCGGGCAAAAGCTCCAGAAAACTGATGGTGATTACAGCACATTATGATCATGTAGGAATAGGCAAACCTGATGCAGAGGGTGATTCAATATACAATGGTGCCGATGATAATGCTTCCGGTACTGCTGCTTTGCTTGTTTTGGCGGATTATTTCAAAAAAAATACTCCCGAGCATGGAATTTTATTTGCCGCACTGGATGGAGAAGAAATGGGCCTACAGGGAGCTAAGGCATTGGTGAATGACTTCCCTTTTCCGTTGGAGGAAATCGTGATCAATATCAATATGGATATGATTTCAAGAAATGAGAAGGGAGAGATCTATGCGTCAGGTACCTATTATAACCCTTCTTTAAAAGCTATGCTGGAATCAGCTTCATCCGGGATGAAGCCAAAATTGATGTTTGGGCATGATGAGCCAGATTCAGGACCGGATAACTGGACCCAATCATCGGATCATGGCCCCTTCTTCAATAAAAGTGTGCCGCACATTTATTTTGGAGTGGAGGATCACCAGGACTACCATAAGCCTAGTGATGAATTCTCCAACATTGATCAGGAATTCTATGTGAATGCGGTCAATCTGATTTTGAAATGCACCATTGCATTAGATGGACAATTACCCAAACAATGACGGAATTTTTTAGAATTGGCTTAAAGGTTGATTACTTTACAGTAGAGAAAGCATACTATCCAACCCTATTTTGGCCAGAACAGATTTAGTTACCAAACTTCTGATATGGAGGCTCAGGCATATGAGCAACCAGTCCTTCATCTTGATCCTGAGCGGGATTATTGGAATGGTGTCAGGTCTGGCAGCAGTGATATTGAAGCAGTTGGTACATGCTATCCAGCATTTTCTCACTGAGGATTTTTACACAGAATATGCCAATTTCCTCTATATACTCTATCCTATGATAGGGATATCAGCTGCATTTTTTGCAGGGAAATACCTGCTCAAGGATTACGGTGGGCATGGCATACCGGATGTACTCTATACAATATCAAAGAAGCAAAGCCTCATCCCGAGAGTGAAAACATATAGCCGCGTGATCACTTCTGCATTGACTGTGGGTTTTGGAGGATCAGTGGGGTTGGAAGCTCCCATGCTCGTAACAGGAGCAGCAATAGGCTCCAATGTGGGCGTGCTGGTACATTTAAATGCAAAGAAAAGAACGTTGCTTATAGGATGTGGCGCAGCAGGTGCTATCTCGGCTATTTTTGGAGCTCCTATTGGTGCAGTGATTTTTGCCATCGAAGTTATCCTGATGGAAATAAGTACTGCGAGCTTTATCCCCCTGTTGATAGCATCTGTAACAGGGTCACTGACTTCCATGGTATTGACTGGAAATGACCCGGTATTCAATTTCAACCTAATAGATAATTTCAAGGCTGCCCACATGCCCTATTATCTATTGCTCGGAATGGTCTGCGGAATAGTTTCTTTGTATTTCAGCAGGGTAGTGAGAAAGACGGAACTATTGATGGAGGAATTAGGTAGCCAATCTATGAGGCTGCTATATGGAGGAGCTTTTTTGGGCTTCATAGTTTTTTTCTTTCCTCCAATATATGGGGAGGGCTATGATACCTTAAATTTATTGATCAATGGAAACTCTTCTCAAATACTTGAAAAAAGCCCATTTTTTTCGGTAATAGGAACTCCCTATTTTATTATTGTTTTTCTTACACTTATTATTTTGCTGAAGCCTATCGCATCTGCGCTTACGCTAGGGGGAGGAGGTAGCGGTGGAATCTTTGCCCCTTCGCTCTATGTAGGTGGCATTGTGGGGTTTGTATTTGCTTACAGTAAAAATTTACTCGGTTTCCATATTCCATTGCCTGTTGCCCATTTTATCCTGGTGGGTATGTGTGGTGTCATGGCGGGAGTTCAGCACGCCCCTTTATCAGCCATATTCCTTATCGCAGAGATTACGGGCGGGTATGAGCTATTTGTTCCGTTGATGTTTGTGTCTGCGATTTCCTATATCACTACCACATCTTATCAAAAAGACAGTCTATATGTACTTCAATTGAAGGAGAAAGGAAGTAAAATACCTGAATCCAAAGATGAGGAAGTGCTGGAGCTTATCAGTATTACACACGTAATAGAACGTGATTTATTGCCCATTCATCCAGATGCCAAGCTTAAAGACCTCATAGGCCTGGTTAAAATATCCAAGCGTAATATCTTTCCAGTCGTGGATGAGAATCATTCACTTCAGGGAATTATAACTTTGGATGATATACGTGATATAATGTTTGATTCAATAAAGCAGGATTCCATCAAAGTCAGGGATTTGATGCATAGTCCTCCAGAAATCCTATTGACAACCGAAAATATGCAAATGGCAATGAGAAAATTTGAGGAATCCGGGGCGTGGAATCTTCCTGTAATCGAGAATGGAAGGTATTTGGGATTTGTCTCCAAGTCCAGAATCTTCAATGCCTACCGCAAAAGATTGGTACGTCAAAAGCAGGACTGAAGCGATTTAGAATAAAATTTGGCTAAATGCCTTATCCACTTTTGGCAAGTTGTTTTGTGTATTGTTTTTTGAAGTTAGCAACAATTATCCACAAAATCACCTTTAAAAAAGTAATCCTAAAATGCTAACATAGAGATAGTTAGATGTGGAAAGAAAAGAAATGTGGATAAATAAATGAAATTGTGGATAAAATTTTCTTGTTTATTTTAAACCTCGATTAGACTCTGGAATACAAGTTTTTGAACCTTTTAAAAAAACTCCCGTACGTAGAAAACTAAAAAATTGGAGGAAGGAACAAAAATTGAATTTGGAAGAAAATTCTGAACTGATACAAATTTACATCCACCGCGTAATCATTTTGAAAGGAGGAATCCGCATTCTTGAAAACGATTAAATTAGTAATTGGAAAAGTTCAATTTTAACAGTCCGAATACAAGTACTTATAGACCTACTCCTATAGGTTCCAGATTATTCATCTGCTTCAATATCCAAGCTTGTCTTCCCACGATATATGGCGTCGGTCTCGAGGGATTCCATCGCCTAGGATTGGGAAGCACAGCTGCGATAATGGCTGCCTGACTTTTGCTTATATCCGCCGCTGGCTTATTGAAATATTCCTGTGAGGCTGCTTCTATCCCGTATATTCCGTCACCCATCTCTATCACGTTTAGGTAGACCTCCAGTATCCGCTTTTTTGGCCAGATAAATTCTACCAGTACAGTAAAATAGGCTTCCAGGCCTTTTCTTATATAACTGCGGCTTGGCCAAAGAAACACGTTTTTTGCGGTTTGCTGGGTGATCGTACTTGCACCCTTGATCCGTTTTCCTTTTTTGTTGTTCTCCCAGGCTTTTTCCATGGCTTCAAAATCAAACCCATTATGGGTCATAAACTTTTGGTCCTCCGCGGCTACTACGGCTTGCGGGGCGTTTTTGGAGATTTTCTTGAGTGATACCCAATCCTTATAAAGCCTGACCTTCTTATCCTTATCAAACAACTGGTCTACTACCCGGATGACCATCAGAGGAGTGATGGGTATAGGCACAAACCTGTATATTACAGTAAGGCCGACGGAAATTATCAGAAACCACAGCGCAGTCTTCCATAAAAGTTTAAAAGCCTTCCGAATGAACTTCATTTGATCAAAATTTAACGCCACGCAAATTACATTGGTTTAAGATAACCAT
Organism: Algoriphagus sp.; assembly: GCA_048819475.1. Classification (GTDB taxonomy): domain Bacteria; phylum Bacteroidota; class Bacteroidia; order Cytophagales; family Cyclobacteriaceae; genus Algoriphagus. The sequence goes on along the minus strand of JBMDXP010000041.1, from coordinate 22,346 downwards.
GGTTATGAAGTAAATCCAATTTGCAGATTTTAGAATAGGCCAGCGAATAACACACTATAATGTAGCCTCCGCTTGTATGAATTGGTAGGAGAAAACAGCATTTTCATCTTCAGCTATCGATTCCAAATCTCCTTCCATTTCAAGTACATCCTGTGAAAGAATGATTCCACTAGTTATCATACCGGGGGCAGCGCTTTTCATCAATTCTTTCCAATAAGAAATCATTTTCTTCAGTTCTCCAGCCTCGCGTTGATCCAGGTGAAATCCACCTGGAAAAAGCTTGATTTCTTTATAACCTGCATGGTACAGCATATTCCCCAGATTGGCTCTATATCGGGGTTCCCACCGAGAGATCGCTGCTGTTGATTATAGGCGTGGTAGTACCTGGATAGGGCTGGGTGGATGGGATAGAAATAAAAACTTGAATTAAAAACCTCTGTTATCCATAGCTTTGCCTGTGGTTTTAAGAAGGGCTTAAGACTCTTTAAAACAAGCTCAGGGGAAGGGATATGTTCTAGTGCCCAGCAGATAAATACGCCATCGTATTCAGCAGACAAATCAAGGCTTCGGGCGTCCTGACAAATAAAGTTTACTCTGCCCGAGGCAAAAGCAAGATTTTTCTTCGCCCTATCCAATTGTGATTTGGAATAATCCACACAGGTAATCTCCATTTCGGGAAATAACCTTAGCAGTATTTCAGTTTGGGCTCCAACACCGCTACCGATTTCCAGTAAATGCTTGCATCCGGAAAAATCTATCCTGGGATAAATCATAGCGCCTAAGATACCAGCCTGATCGATTAACCGCTGCTGCTCTTCAGGAACAAAGCTATGTAGATAGGAATCCATACAAAATCTAATTTGTTTAAAGTTAACGTGCTCGCATTAAAGTTGAACCACCTTTTTCAACACGACGGGTTCACTGAGTTTGGAGGCCACATTTTCCATAAAAAATTTGAGATCTACATATTGTTCCGCTTCAATTATAGGCACTTTGACTTCGAGACGGGCTGAAATCTGAAGGAGATTCCCCAAAATTTTTGGGCTGTACAGAAAGGATACCACGTTGCCTTCTATGGTGATCCGTTCTTCGAGTGGATAATCATCCACCTCATATCCTTCAGGGATTTTGATGGTAGCGTTATATAATTCATAAAACGCATATCCAAAATCTACCGGAAAAATCCTGTAATCCTGAGTAAATGGATTGGAAGAAAAATTGGAGAACTTCAACGGATTAAACACTAGTAAATCATCTTCCCCGGCATTGGGTAAAACAAGCTGAAAATTGGTTGAAGTATAGTTTTTGTCCTGTAGATCATCTACGACTTCAACATTTCGGATCTCCACATTATCCGTTTTCTTAAAAAGGTTTTCCAAAGCCTCATCTCTCCTTTCGAGATTTTTCGTTCTTTTTACCAGGCTTAGGCCTTCATAATGGTAGGTTCTCAAAGAGTTGCTCATGACCAGATTATTTGCAGAGTCCAGCGTGATTTCTGAAAAGAAAATAGTATTTGAGTTATGCTTGATTTCAATCGGAATCAGTTTGCTTTTTCCTTTTTCCAACTGCAAACCCTCCTTTACGTGCTTTTCCAAGTCCACATAGCCGAAAGGGGCAAGTGGATCGCTTAAGTCTAGGTAGGTGGGCTCTCCGTCAAGGGTCGCAACAAGGAGAATCTCATCAAACTGATTCAAAAATGGGAACGGAACTATTGAGCTCCTTCCGTTTCCCTTGCTTCCTATAAGGATCGGTTCGCATGAAATGCCCATTGATTTAAGCATTCCCATCAGGGTAAGGTTTAATTCCTCCGGAGTACCGGTTTTAGTCTTTAGGACTTGGGAGAGTGTTTGTTGAGGCCAAAAGCCACTTTCACTTTGAAGAGAGAAATTATTGCGGACGTAGTAATACGCTTTTTTGGCCTTTTCTTTCTGGGTATCTCCATCCATATCCAGCTCTACTAGTTCTTTACCAATGGGGTTGGAACGGAAGTATCCCTTCTGGCTATAATCACTCAGGATCTCATCTCCAAGAATTTCCCAGGTTGTCATAAAATCCTTCCAATCAGGAAAGCCAGAAGAGTTTTTGGTATAAATTCTGGATAGCTGAAATTCCACCCTTTCAACATAGTCCCGGTAATTTTTCATAAAAGGCTCTTCCTTAAGGGAGTAAAGATCTCTGATAGTCCATCTGAAGACACCGTCATTTTGGAATTTCTCCGAAGAAGTGAAATATTTTTGCCCTTGGCCGATCATCTTATATTCGATCTCAGGAATCATGGTGATCTGATATTGGCTCACCATGGTGGGGATATGGTTTTGAAAAGTCCAACCGTCCAAAAAAGTAATATTTCTATCCGTTTTTTTATAAGCATATTCCAAAATGGAACCTACCTGGGCATTCGGGAATGAAATCCTGACTTCCTTGTAACCTTTGCCTAGGTCGACTTCAAATATACTTTCTTTGCCGACTTTCACAGTCGTAGGCTGTCCATCATTAAAGCTGGTAATCTGTGCCTTGATGCCATTTATATCTTCTACTCTTTTATCGCCGCTGTAATACCGAATTCGGACATCTGCCTCTTCTTTACCCGATTCAGTAAGGATTTTTTTTCTGAAGAGATAGGATGTTTCCAGCAATCCATTGAAAAACCTGGAGTCCCCTTCTTCCCATAGTACAACAGCAGGTGCATCGGGTTCAAAAGGTACTTGTGTAAATGCGATGTCTTCAGGACTGAATACACCCATCTTCACTTTCTGTGCCTCAACAGTCAGGCACACCAAAAATAACAGCAGGACAAAAATACTTTTTCTCATCATTCAATTCGCGGGTATAGGTTTTGTAAAATAGTAGCTTTTGGATCCCAGCGAATTGATTCGCCTTAAGATTTCAGTTTGTTGATCAGGATTTTCAGGCAATACCAATTCGATCTCACGCGTGACGAAAAGTTTCTTGCCTTCAAGCCTATTGCTGAGCTTGAGTGATACCCCGTCTTCTATCAAGGCGACATCATCCAGGTTGTTTTCCGACTCCAGTATATCAGGCAGTTCGATTATATATTCATCACGAAGATTTAGAGAGTTATTGACCAGCATCTCTTCAGTCACTTTGCCAAGAAATGGTTTTAGGATGAGCCTTTTTGCAGTACTTTGGACGAATTTTTGAATAACCCCCTGATAACTAAGTTCGGCAAATGGTAAAGAATCCTTTTGCATAAGTTCCAGTGAGTATCGGTCCACTACCAAACCTGAGACAGGTGAATTCTTATTGAAATAATCACGCTGTTGTCTGGAGTCTAATCCATGCTTGACGGAGATGAGATCTTCAGCAAAGTTTCCTTCAAAGCTGAGATCAGATTGTATCAAAGCATTTCCCTGGGCATCTATTTTCAGCTCACTTCTTGATGTCGCTTTGTTCCATTCTTCGGTAGTGTAGGCGGGGGTTTTGGTAATGAATCCGCCATCTGATGTAATTACCAGAACGTGCCTATTCTTGGTGAAATCCCCCAAATAGCCAGCAGGGAGCAAATTGGAAGTGCATTCTAGCCATACTGGTTGACCGTTAAGGGGGACTTGAAGAATGACATGATTGAATTGATTGGATGGCAGATCCACTTCTATATCTTTAGCACTCTTTCCTGCATAGACCAATGTATAGTTAGACGGGATGCCAACCGTCTCTAGCATGGCTTGCATTAGATTGGTGAGCCCTTTGCAATCTCCATAGGAATACTTGACCACATCACTAGCCGACATAGTCTGCCAGCCCCCGATTCCTAATTGGATGCTTACATAACGATAGTTCTTTTGTAGGAAACCGTACAGAATTTTGATTTTTTCATAAGTATCTTCTGTTTCTGACACCATTCGCCTGATTTTTTCTTTGAATTCAACCGGAAGCTCATTTCTTCCTTTGTTGAGCTGATACTGCCAGGAAGCCAAACCTGACCAATCCTCCATTTTACCGGTATAATTGTTCAGTGCAAAATTTATAGGAGCCAATAAAACCTTATGGTCATCCTCTTGCTTCAATGCTGGGGTTTGGATCGGCAGATTTTTTTCTGTCCATGTGATGCTTGTAATCCCATCTGCCTCAGATTGGGTTCTTTCCCCGAAAAGGTTTAACTCCTTGTACCGGATACCGATTTCCGTGGGGTAATTTACAGTAAGACATGATTGTTTTACTTGCTGGTTATAACGATGGACCGGAACCCAGGCGGGTAAATTGAAGTTGGTCTTACTTTTAGTTTCATATACTATTTTTATCTGTACAGGGAATTTTCCACTTTTTGCTTCGAAATATTTTCTACGGTTGTCATCAAAAATCGAAGAGTTGGAGTAAATGGCTGCATCAGACATGTCTTTAAGCTTGGCTTTCTGGATTGTCTTTCCCGTAGACAAATCCACCACTTCTGCCTCGAAGCCGGTAATCTCATTGAGGTTATCATAAAAAATAGAGGTATAGGCGTGTGGTAGCCCCTCTGGAGAAAGGACTGTAAGGCTTCTTTCGGTGCGTTGTTTTACCTCATAGGTTGAAGAAATCGTAATGGTCTGTTTCTCCTCAAGAATTGAGTGGACAGGAATATCCTTTTTGGGTAAAGAGTCAGATAAGCCGTGTAAACCGGTGAAAAAAGCGATACGAAACAGAAGTGCTATCATCTGGTGGGTAGGGACATAGAAACGGGGGGAAAAGTAAGGATAAAGTTTATGAAACTAAAGAGAAAGGTTGATAAAATTTTTCGTCATGCCACTGCTCATTACAGGATTAGCATATACTGAAACCAGCTATCACAATCGGGTATCCCTGCTTGTAATTCCGGCCAAAACTTCCCTATTTTGGGCGTTTACCAGACATTATTAATAGATGAAGCCAATAGTAATTGGAAATTTCGAAACATTTGAACAGTTTAATGGTAAGGAGCTAGGCGCATCAGATTATTTTAGAATCACTCAGGATCAGATAACTATGTTTGGTGAAGCTACCCATGATCACCAATGGATTCACATTGATCCGGTTCGGGCAAAGAAGGAAGGGGTGTTCGGCAATACTATTGCCCATGGTTACCTTACCCTCAGCATTGTACCTTTCTTATGGGAGCAGATTGTGGACGTAAGAAACCTGAAGATGATGATCAACTATGGGGTTGAATCGCTAAGGTTTGCATCTCCCGTAGTAGTAAACAGCGAAGTGAGATTGGCTGCAAAACTAAAATCAGTGACAAATCTACGGGGTACGGTAAAGGCAGAGGTGGAGGTAAAACTTGAGATAAAAGATCAAAAGAAACCGGCTTTCACCGGTGTTTTGATTTTTCTGTATCATTTCAATTAGGCCTGGGCTTAATAGGTGTTACGTTCCGTATTAATTTTTTATTTCCGGTACATCGCCTATTTTTGGTCTTCCTTTTAAAAAAGTATTATTAAACCTCATTTATGGCATATTTATTCACTTCGGAGTCGGTTTCAGAGGGGCATCCTGATAAAATAGCAGATCAGATTTCTGACGCATTGATTGATAACTTTCTAGCTTTTGACCCAAACTCCAAAGTTGCTTGTGAGACATTGGTAACTACCGGTCAGGTTGTATTGGCAGGGGAGGTGAAATCTGATATTTATCTTGATGTGCAGAAGATCGCAAGGGATGTGATTAACAGAATTGGGTATACGAAAAGTGAATACATGTTTGAAGCTAATTCGTGTGGAGTCCTCTCTGCCATTCATGAGCAGTCTGCGGATATCAACCAGGGTGTAGACCGTACAAGTCCTGAAGAGCAAGGAGCTGGAGATCAGGGGATGATGTTTGGTTATGCCACGAAGGAAACTGAAAACTATATGCCATTGGCGTTGGATCTTTCGCACATGATCCTTCGTGAGTTGGCAGTATTGAGAAGGGAAAATAAGGATATACCCTATTTACGCCCGGACTCTAAGTCCCAGGTGACTATCGAATACAGTGATGATAACGTACCTCAGCGTATAGATGCTATAGTCATCTCCACGCAGCATGATGATTTTGATGAAGAAGCTGCAATGCTTGAAAAAATCAAATCAGATATAATAAACATCTTGATTCCAAGAGTAAAAGCCCAGTTAAAGCCGGAGCTTCAACGCTTGTTCACCGACGAGATAAATTACCATATCAATCCTACAGGGAAATTTGTAATTGGAGGTCCTCATGGGGATACCGGTCTTACGGGTAGAAAAATAATCGTGGATACCTACGGTGGGAAAGGAGCCCATGGAGGAGGAGCATTTTCAGGTAAAGATCCTTCCAAAGTGGATAGGTCTGCCGCATATGCCACACGACATATAGCTAAAAACATGGTTGCTGCTGGAGTAGCGGACGAAATGCTAGTCCAAGTTTCCTATGCCATCGGTGTGGCAAAGCCAATGGGGATTTATGTCAACACTTTTGGTACTGCTAAAGTCAACTTGACAGATGGTGAAATTGCAAGAAAAGTCGAGCAGCTATTTGACATGCGTCCTTATGCCATAGAGCAGCGTTTAAAGCTGAGAAATCCAATTTATGAAGAAACAGCAGCTTATGGTCATATGGGAAGGCAAAATGAAGTGGTTACGAAAACGTTCTATTCACCATACAGAGATGAAATTAAACTGGAAGTAGAACTTTTTACTTGGGAGAAACTCGACTATGTAGCTAAAATCCAGTCCTCGTTTGGTATTTAATCATTACCGGAAATATTCTGCTATACGATAATGAGGCAACGCGAAACAGAAAGCGTTGCCTCTTTCTTTTAGGCTTAAATTGGCAGCTGTCCGGTTCGACTAATAGGTTACTTGGACCTATATCCGAAAGCACGTAGCTTGATTTTTTACTCAGGCAATTGGATTTCGTAAGCGTTCCTTCGCTTTACGTTCAGGTCTTTATCGCGAAGCCACGGATTATATAGTTTTAACTCCTTATAGGTACTCTTATGCTGCCTCGCCCAAGCAGCCAGATCTTTGATGTCCTCATCCACATGTATCTTCCTTAAAGGTGGATGGATGTAATAATCTTTTTCCCTGAGATGAAAGCCAAATTCAGTGGGATTTTCAAAAATCACTTTAAAAGCCAAAATCCGGAAAAGATATCTGCTGGTTTCGTCATTTAAATAAAGCTCATAGTAGTTTCTATTCAGCTGCTCTTCCTGTCTTTTGGCAAAACCCGTTTGGCCCATGTTATAGCTTGCAGCTACACCCGTCCAATCTCCGAATTTTGCATATGCTTTTTTGAGATAGGCAGATGCTGCCTTGGTGGCTTTTTCGAGGTGATAGCGCTCGTCTACATCCTTGGATATTTCCAGACCATATTCTTTACCTGTAGTTTCCAGAATTTGCCAGAAACCACGCGCCCCTGCCGGTGAAGCTACATTCATAAGACCGGATTCAGCCATGGCAAGATACTTGAAGTCATCAGGTATCCCATTTTCTTTTAGTAGTGATTCGATTTCCGGAAGAAATTTACGTGACCGCTTCATCAGCAGGATCATGTTGGACTGCCAGTAAGCATTGATGTATATTTCACGTTCCAGTCTTTCCCTTATATCCGGTACTTCCAGGGGGACCTCTTCTCCGGCAAAATCCAATTTTAATGGAAAGTCAAAAAGCTTAACAGAGTCTCTGGATGGCCTAGGCATACTCTGGATAAGTTGTTCCGGAGCAATTTCCTCGACGGGAACCAGCGTTTGTTCCGGAGGCTTTTGCAGATAGATCGTTGCTAGAAAAAATAGGCAGACACTTAGAAGCAGGTAAATAATAAGAAGATGGACCTTGTTCATCAGAAATTGGGACTGAGTAAATATTTACTGTAGAATTCGTCAATCACTTTCACCGCCTCCGTGGGGCTATCGACTACTGAGAATAACTCAAGATCTTCTTCACTGATGTATTTATAGTCCAAAAGTGTGGTTTTAATCCAGTTTACCAATCCCTCCCAATAGGATTTACCAACCAGCACGATCGGAAACCTTCCTATCTTATTGGTCTGGATCAGCGTGAGGGCTTCGAAGAACTCATCCATGGTTCCAAATCCCCCAGGAAGAACAACAAAGCCCTGTGAATATTTGATAAACATCACCTTCCTCACAAAAAAGTAATCAAATGTCATCAGTTTGTCCCGGTCAATATAGATGTTGTTAAACTGTTCAAATGGCAAGACGATGTTTAACCCCACTGATTTCCCCCCTTCCGAATGGGCTCCTTTATTTCCGGCCTCCATAATTCCCGGTCCTCCTCCTGTGATGACACCGTATCCGTGCCGTACAAGTTTGGCAGCAATCTCTTCGGCCATTTTGTAATGGTTATGGTCTCTAGGGGTACGTGCCGAACCGAAAATGGTAACACATGGACCTATCTTGGCCAGCTTCTCAAATCCTTCCACGAATTCCGACATTACTTTAAATATCGCCCATGAATCCGCACTCTTTATCTCGTTCCAGTCCTTTTCTTTAAATGCCCTACGAATTTTGTCTTCTGCGTTATTTTGATCCAAATTACTCATATAGTTCTTTTTTGTTAAATAAAACGATCTCAGATGTCAAACGGATGGCTCCTCATCTGTAAATCAAATCAGCTTCAGTTAAACCACTGAGCTTCAATATAAAAAAAATCATACATCCTGAGAATCAACAGACGTATTCTGGTGTACTTTTGCGCTCTATTATATAAAAGATGGACCTTGCGCAAAAATCCCAGGCTGTTTTGGATTTATTCCAGGAACTTGGGGATGAGGCAAAGCAGTTTGCTTCGGAGAGTGGATTAGGCTGTATTACAGGATGTGGTGCATGCTGCTCCAACCCTCAGGTTCCCGCCTCACCGCTGGAGTTTTTGCCTCTTGCTTTTGACTTTTATTACAAAGGCCTCGCTGAGTCGGTATTGGACATGCTCGATTCTGATGACATGTCTGGGAATTGTATTGTCTATCGGGCATACTCAAACGATGGGAAGAAGGGATTTTGTACAAACTATGCTTCAAGAGGGCTGATTTGTAGGTTATTCGCTGCCTCAGCAAGAAAAAATAAGCATGGACAAAAGGAGTTGATTACCTGCAAACTGATCAAAGAACAAAAATCAACAGCTTATCAACTTGTAGCCCAGAGGATAAACGATGATCTCGGTATTCCTATGGCGTCAGCATATTACACAAGATTGAAAGATATAGATGAATCTCTGTGTCAGGAATTCTCCATAAATAGAGCGATTTCTTTTGCTTTGGAACTGGTTTTGCGATACAAGTTCTATCAAGAGGAGGATCAGCAACTGAATTCTTAATTTTTTTGCTCTTCCCAATTAAAGTATATTGTGGTGAATTTTAATGGTGAGAGCCCTATAGATTTTCATTATGCTAAAAATCGGAGAAATTGTACAGACCCTAAAGGGGATAGTTGAGACAAAGATTGACATGGTCAAACAGGAGGTTCAAGAACAGTTTGTTGGAATCTTCACACGATTGATCATCTTAATATTGATGGCGTGTAGTGCGGTCTTTGCGTTGCTTTTTTTTAGTTTTTCACTGGCATTTTACCTAAGTACTTACTATTCATCTCCCTTCATAGGATTCTTAATGGTAGGGTTATTGTACATTATTATTCTGCTGATTCTATTTTTGGCGAGGGATTATGATGAAATCCAGAGTAAAATCCAATTGGCGTTGAAGGGTTTTATTTTCAAGAAAAAAATATTCCGAAGGAAAAATGAGCAAGGAACTGAACAAGAAATCTGAAGAGTTGGAACAAACATTGGCTAAACAATTGGAACTGTTGAAGAAGGACTCCGAAAACTGGGTCAAGATAGGTGGTTTGGTACTTGCCGGGGGACTTTTGACATTTGCGTTGGTTAAAAAATCTACTAAAAAAAGGAAAGACCGGACTACAGAAAAAGCGATGATGGTTCTTGAGCGTGAAGGGCTTCTAAGTAAAGAAATTGAGGATAAACTTAGCCACTCATCAAAGTCATCCTTCTGGCCTTCTATGGGGCAGCGTTTGCTCCTTGTGGGGCTTGCACTGGCCAAAGATAAAGTTGTGCCGCTACTGCTAAACCAACTTAATATCAATGGCCGGCCAGAAGCGCGTAGGTAAGCTTTTGAGAGAACTACACCATTCCGGAAAGAAGGGGATCGCATGGTTGGTAGATCCGGATAAATTCGGTGATGCATGTAATTTTGAACTTAAGCATAGCTGGGTTGGGTCATCTAGCCTCGATCTGATATTAATTGGAGGAAGTGAATTGAACCAGGACAACTTTTCGGAAGTTGTGGCTTGCCTTAAAAGAATAGCTGGAACCATTCCTGTGGTTATATTTCCCGGCTCCGGGATACAGCTATCTGCAGATGCCGATGGCATTTTATTCACCTCTCTCATCTCAGGACGTAATCCGGAATATCTGATAGGACAGCAGATTCTTGCCGCTCCAGTAGTGAACCAGATGAACCTTGAGATACTGCCCACAGGATATCTGCTCGTAAACGATGGCGAAGTAAACAGCGTACACTACATTAGCCAGACTATCCCTTTGCCCAATTCAAAACCTCAGCTGGCCGTAGCTACGGCTCTCGCTGGAAAGTTTATGGGGATGAAATTTTTTTTTCTTGATGCTGGAAGTGGAGCCAAAGCGACAGTTGCTGGAGAAGTCATCGCAGCTGTGAAATCAGCGGTTAGACTTCCTGTGATTGTGGGGGGAGGTATTAATAGTTTAGAGAAGCTTAAGTCTACTTTCCAATCGGGAGCTGATATCGCCGTGATAGGCAACGCTATTGAGAGAAATCCTAGCTTTTTGGAAGAAGTCCTGGATTATAAGAACTTGGTAAACCATTCATTATACGTTTATCAATGATTCACGTCTTCTCATTTTTCCTGCCGGCACTCCGTACATCATTTTGAACCTGCGGCAGAAATAGGCAGTATCCTTATAGCCTACCTCTTTTCCTATATCACGAATGGATTTTTTGGTTGTTCGGAGAAGCTCCACAGCAGCTTCCATTCTTTGGTACTCTATGTAATCCTGGGGATTTATTCCGGTAAGCATTTTGAAATACTGACCTACGTAATCTTCAGAAACATTTGCCACCTTGGCGAGGATTTTATTGGAAAGATCACCTCCGAGATTGGTTTTGATGAAATTGAACAGATCAATAAGCCTAGGATCCTTAAAGTAAGTCGAGTTAGTAGACAGCTCTTCCAAAAAGAGTCTGTTCTTTAGAATATGGCGCAAAAGTTCAATAACAAGGAGTTCGGTATGGGATTTTAAGGCCCGCTCTTTCCCCACGTTACTTACCTCTACCTCTTTCATAAGGTCTTCCACGATTGTGGCTAGCCGATCATTGAAACGTACGATGAAGGGGGGAATATCCAGGGAATTGAAAAAGTTAACTACATCAAACACTTTGGATTCAAACCCCAAAATGGAAATGCAGTCTTCATCCGTGTTTTTTATATCCCGGAAGCTAATACTCTGAAGGTGTTTTTTTTTATTTTCATGGAATTGTTCCATTGAGATTTCACTCTTTTTGGAGCTTCCACCAAGTGTGAGTTTGGTTTTCTGATCTGCAGGAAGAAAAAGCAATTCACCTTCATTGAGCAATTCTTGATCCTCTCCAAATTTTACTGTTCCATGGTGGAGCAGTAAAAGTGTATTGTCTGACTCAACGTAGCCTTCAATAATAGCAGGTTTCTCAATTCTAAAATTGTTTCCCCTTAGAAACCTGACATTGACTGATTCAATAACCTTGTTGTAATATTCCATGATTTTTTTGCAGAAAAATAAAGTACTAAAAATATTACTTTTCCAACGAAAAAACATGAATTTTCCGTCAAACGGCTTAAAAAAATAAAAAAGGATATGATTATTTTAAATTATAACCTGTCAACTAATCATCTTTCTCATTTAAGAAGACCTCTAGATATCACTATTTTTTGAATTTCAGAAGTGCCTTCATAGATCTGTGTGATTTTAGCATCACGCATCAAACGCTCCACATGGTATTCTTTGACATAACCATATCCACCATGTATTTGTACAGCCTCTATGGTGACGTCCATGGCCACTTGGGAAGCAAATAACTTGGCCATTGCGGAAGCATGAGAGAAATCACTTTTGTGGTCCTTCAGCCATGCTGCTTTATAAACCAACATTCTCGCGGCTTCAATGGATGTCGCCATATCTGCCAGTTTAAACTGGATTGCTTGATGTTGGCTGATAGGCTTTCCGAATGCTTTCCGCTCTTGGGAATAGGCTAAGGCAAGCTCGTAAGCTCCTGCGGCTATCCCTAGAGCTTGTGCAGCTATTCCTATCCTCCCACCATTCAAGGTTTCCATGGCAAAGGTAAATCCAAATCCCTCTTCCCCAATTCTATTTTCCACGGGAATTTTAACATCGGAGAACATAAGGGAATGTGTGTCAGATCCACGGATACCTAGCTTATCCTCTTTTTTACCGATAGTAAAACCGTTCCATCCCTTTTCTACTATAAATGTAGATATTCCTTTGTGCCCTTTACTTTGATCTGTTTGTGCGATTACTAGGTAAAATTCCGCCGACGAACCATTTGTAATCCAGTTTTTGGTACCGTTTAATACATAATGATCCCCATTTAATATCGCTTCAGTACGTTGCGAAGTAGCGTCCGAACCTGCTTCCGGTTCTGAAAGGCAGAATGCTCCCAACGCTTTCCCACTTGCCAAAGGTTTCAGGTATTTTTCTTTATGAAATTCCGAGCCATATTTTTCCAAACCCCAGCACACCAATGAATTATTGACAGACATGGCTACTGACGCGGATGCATCCACTTTGGAAAGCTCCTCCATGGCAACCACATAGGATACTGTATCCATCCCTCCTCCTCCATATTTAGGATCCACCATCATCCCCAGGAAGCCCAACTCGCCCATTTTCTCAAGTTGATCTTTGGGAAATCTTGCTTCAGTGTCCCGCTCTATTACTCCTGGAAGAAGTTCAGTCCTGGCAAATTCCCTGGCAGCATCCCGTACCGCAAGTTGCTCTTCTGATAGTTGAAAATGCATGATTATCTGATTTGGGTTTAATTAGCTGCAGGGAATATAGAGCAAAAAAAGAAGAGGGGCAAAAGCTCGCCCCTCTTCCAAATTCTTACTTGATAGGAATTAGTCCCTATTGCCAAAGAAAATGAAGATATAATAAGCCAAGGTGGCTAAAGAGGCAAGTGCCGCTACAACATAGGTCATGGCAGCCCATTTCAAAGCATCTTTAGACATAGCATATTCCGATGGGGTGACAATATTCCTTGTTTTAACCCACGCGAGAGCCCGGTTACTCGCATCGAACTCCACAGGTAAAGTAACAAGGGTAAAAAGGGTCATTACCCCATAAGCTCCAACTACAATTACCCCAATAAACTCATAGGGTAAACCCATCGCAAAACCACCCAGCAAGGATGCTATTAGAACGAAGTTGAGGATTTTACCAGAAATATTTTGAATGGGAACCAGTGTTGACCTTAAATTCAGCCAAGTATAGGATGTTGCGTGTTGAACGGCGTGGCCACATTCGTGGGCAGCCACAGCTGCTGCTGCGGCATTTCTACCATAATATACATCAGGACTGAGGTTGACCGTTTTGTTCATGGGATTATAATGGTCAGTCAGCTGCCCTTCTACCGAAAGCACCTGTACGTCATGGATATTATGGTCTGCAAGCATCAACTTAGCAATCTCAGCTCCTGATAGATTGGCCTGTAGAGCTGTTTGGGAGTATTTCTTAAACTTGTTTTTAAGCTTGCTGCTGACCACAAATCCAGCGATGGCAAATACGACAACAATTAAGATAAGTATCATAGTTTTTTGGTTTGCAAGAGTGATTACGAAGTTATGATTTAATAGGTTTATTCCAGGCGGGGATTTTCACAAGAATTAGCCAGCTGATAAGCCCTGCTACCAGAACAAGCAGTAACTGGGTGCCATGGATAATAGCTGCGAAGATTTTACCGTCCTCCTCTGTTATTCCTAATTGTATCAAAATGAAGGCCACCAATGCATGGAAAGTCCCTATACCTCCCTGGACTGGGGCTACCATGCCAATACTTCCCATTACCATGACCAAAAGGACTTCGCCTGTAGACAAATTGGCAGTACTTGGGACCCCAAGCGATACCATATACATGGTCATAAAATAGATGATCCATATGAGGACAGAACTGCCCCAGAATCCTAATGGATGGGATAGCGTTTTCAGACTTTTCAGTCCGGAAAGAATTTCACGGAAGAAATGCTGTATTTTTTTGATAATGCCACTATCCTGATATCTCCTAAATACCATTAGAATAAAAAGTATGAATATCACCAGGCCGCCTATAATCAGAGGCAAGTTTCCTTGTAACTGGTCCAGTAGGGAGCCAAGGTCCACTAACTGGCTGGCGAGGTCTATAAAAAGACTTTTTTCAACAAAGAATGAGAGTATTATGGTAAAAATAAGGAAGAGAAGATCCACACTCCGCTCGATAATCACTGTACCCAGTAAATGGCCCAGCGATATACCGTTAGTGCGGTTTAGCACCCCACAGCGGGCGACTTCCCCAGCCCTGGGAACCAGCAAGTTTACAAGATATCCGATCATCACTGCATGATAGGCACGGTTTGCACTGACAGCCAACCCTTCCTCTGCCTGGATCATCAAAGTCCAGCGCCATCCCCTTAGCCAAAAGCCAGCCATTGCAATCCCCAGCGAGCCAATAATCCAGAACCAATTGCTGGACTGGATTTGCTGGACTAGGCTTGCGAATTCGATATCCCGGTATAAAAACCAAAAAATCCAACAGGCAACCCCTAAAGATACGGCCAGTTGGATTCCTTGTTTGAGATTTTTTTGGATCATCAGATCAGCTTATTTTGATCGTCAGGAAACACCAGAATAGGCTTGAACTTTTTGGCTTCTTCCATTTCCATGCCAGCGTAGGATATAATGATTACAATATCACCTACCTGGGCTTTTCTGGCGGCGGGTCCGTTCAGGCAGACCTGACCTGAACCCCTACTGCCTTTGATCACATAGGTTTCTAATCTTTCACCATTGTTGACATTGACTACCTGTACCTTTTCATTCTCAATTAAATTGGCCGCGTCCATCAGGTCTTCATCTATAGTAATGGAACCTACATAGTGCAGTTCTGCCTGGGTGATTTTAACCCGGTGTATTTTGGATTTTAGTACCTGAATGTGCATTGCTTGAATTTTGCCGCAAAATTAAGGAATTATTGTCAGGTTATCGATCAATCTGATATTTCCGATGAAAGCAGCTATACAGATTGAGGATTTTTCCAAGGGCGTGAATACTTCGTAGGTTTTGAAACTAGCTGGATGGACCAGCTCGAAATACTCTAACCTTGCCAGGGGCGAATTCCGAAAATCGCGTTTGATTTGATTCTGAATATCAAACCAAGTCATGCCATCCAATAGTTCCTTCTCAGCTTTACGGAGACTGTTTATGATTATCCTTGACTCTTTTCGCTCTTCAGCAGTAAGGCGCAAGTTTCGCGATGACATGGCTAGGCCATCCGCTTCCCTTTTTGTAGGAACTGTAACCATTTGCACATCAAAGGATAAATCATTGATGAGGCGATTGATAATTGCGACCTGCTGCAGATCTTTTTGTCCAAAGAATGCTTTGTGGGGTTTGATGAAATTAAAAAGTTTGGAGACGACGATTCCGACCCCATTGAAATGCCCTGGCCGAAAAGCCCCCTCGAGAACAGCTTCAAGGTCGCCAAACCCAAAATGGAGAGTTGGATCTTCCGGATAGACGGTCTGTTTCGAGGGAATGAAAACAAAATCCACAGCGGCAGCTTTTAACCTGGAGAGATCTTCTTCTAAGGTATGGGGATAATTGGCAAAATCGTCAGGATTGTTGAACTGGGTTGGATTGACAAATATAGATACCACGGTAAGGTCTCCTGACGCTTTGGCCGCTCTGACCAAGTCCAGGTGACCCTCATGGAGTGCACCCATAGTTGGTACTAAGGAAATGGTTTTATCGGTTTTGAGCGCATTGAGCCAATATTCGATCCATGTGGCTCTATCGGTGATTACCTGCACTTGAATGGGATTGAGGATGGGTAACTAGAGGCAAAACTAGATTAATATCCAGAAAAACAAGGGCTTTTCAGCTTTTTTTATTTATATTTGCACCGTTGTTTATCACCTCATTAAGCTAAATCCAAAAAAGCATGTCTAAACTACGTATTCTCTACGTTGCAAGTGAAATCAACCCTTTTCTCCAAACTTCCGAAGTAGCAAATTTCTTAAGATCCCTTCCGCAGGCAATGCAGGAGAGAGGAATGGAAATCCGGATTCTCGTACCTAGATTTGGATTGATCAATGAGCGGAAAAACAGACTGCATGAAGTGGTCAGGTTGTCGGGGATCAACATTGCTGTAGGTGAGGAGGAAAAACCTTTGGTGATCAAGGTGGCTTCTATCCCCAATGCGAAACTGCAGGTGTACTTTATAGACAATGAGGATTACTTCCAGCGTAAGCATGTGTTCCATGACAAGCAGCAGCGGTTTTATGAAGATAATGATGAGCGCGCGATATTCTTCTGCAAGGGAGTAATCGAAACGGTCAAAAAACTTGGGTGGGCTCCAGATATAGTACATTGTAATGACTGGATGACCAGCCTGATACCAATGTATCTGAAGACTACTTACAAAAATGAGCCGCTGTTTAAAGACACAAAATCAGTATTTGCGATTTATAACAACGGGTTTTCACATACCTTTGGGGACGATTTGTTAAACAAGGTTAAGATGGTGGACATTGATGACGCTATTTTAGCACCTTTGAAAAGCAAAGACTTCACAGGCTTTATCAAGATGGGCATGGAATATGCCGATCTGGTAGTGAAAGGCAGTGTGGTATCGGCAGAACTGACCCAACTAATAGAAGATTTTTCAAAAGACAAGAAGTTTGAAATCAGCATTGAAGAAGAAGAACAGGCTCATGAAGAGCTTTATGGCATTTACACCAGCCTCGCAGGCTAACTATGCCGTTGCGGCCATCTTGTCCATTGTATTACTGAGTTCATGTAGTGATCCTGCCACAGTAGGCCTCGAGCTAGCTCCGGGAAACAACCAGATAGGTGTGTTTTTCGAGGAGTTTGAATTGCCCGCTGAGATGATCTTATTGGATTCCTTTTCCACCACCACCACCAATGAAGGGTTGCTGGTGGTCGGAAATGAGGAGGATAACTTCTTTGGGAAAACTGATGCCATCGGATATTCCCGGTTATTCATTTCCTCTGCTGCTGCTCGTCCTGCGACAAGTTCAGAGATGGATTCAATGCTGGTAAGGCTAAGTGTAGTAAGCGTCAATGGTCAAAATCTGACCGAACCAAAGCGGTATACTGTCCATAGGTTGACGGAGAGTATCCTGGATACAGCCTATTATAATTTTGATGCGTTACCTTTCGAGACAGAACCTTTTTCTTCTGGTGAAGTGGTTTTTGGAGAGAAAAAAGATACTATTATCTCCTTTCATGCCAAGGAAGAGTTTGCTGCCGAAATCTTTTCAAAGCTTAAACAGGGGAATGAGTTCAATGATCTTTTCTCATTCAGGGACTATTTTCCTGGGATTGCGGTGAAGGCAACAGAGGGGGATAATACGACTGTTGGCGTGACCATGGGCACCAATACGGGCATTGTGGTATATTACCATAATGAGGGGGATACCGTGCAGAAGCAGTATTTGATCAATACATCCAACTCACGGGGGTTCAATGGAATAAAAAGTGACCGGTCAGGAACTCCAACCGGAGTAATTACAGAGCCGGGAAAAGCGTATGATGTGGGGGGGCTAGTAGGTATGAAAGCCAACGTGGGGCTGGCTTTAAAGCTAGATACAAGTCCATTTGATGCTTTTTTGGATTCGCTGTCTGGAATCACCTTCAATCAGGTGTCTTTAGAGATAGGGGAGATTCAGACTGTCCCTACTGGACAAACGCCTCCTGCATCACTCATTATCTATTTGCTGGATGAATCCGATAAGATTCTGAAAAGACCGAGTGACGGAGCCAATCTTCTTGTCCAGATGGATGGACAGTTACAGGTAAGTCTGGATGAGCAAGGAAATCAGCAACCCGCATCCGGCGCACCTGCTGCAGTTTTTTATAGTTCAGATTCCAAGAACTACGTCCAATCGGTTGCCTCGCATATCAATGCGGTTTTTAGGGAGCAATTGCAGCGGAAAAATTGGATGCTTTATATAGAGAATCCTTCCCCTCAGGCTCCAGGAGATGATTTCAAGCGCTCCCTCAGGCAGTTTATTGTAGGCAAGGATAAGATTAAAGTAAAAGTAATCTATTCGAAATCAAGATAGCCACTTGACCCAGCTTAACCCTTTTATATCCACTTCTCTATTTTAAGGAAGTGGATTATTTATTTCGAAATGAAAGCTGTTTCTTTGTGGAAGTTGAATTACCGTTAAAGAATTTTTAATTATGTGTGGAATTGTAGCATATGTTGGGCAGCAGGAAGCATTACCCATTGTAATCAAGGGCCTCCGGAGATTGGAATATAGGGGCTATGACAGTGCAGGTGTAGCATTATTGGATC
This sequence comes from Algoriphagus sp., assembly GCA_048819475.1. GTDB lineage: Bacteria > Bacteroidota > Bacteroidia > Cytophagales > Cyclobacteriaceae > Algoriphagus. The sequence goes on along the minus strand of JBMDXP010000041.1, from coordinate 3,782 downwards.
AGGATGGCCTGAGTATATATAAAAAGAAGGGGAAAGTATCTGATCTGGAAAAATACCTGGCAAGTAATGGGGAATTGAAATCCAAGATAGGAATAGGGCATACACGCTGGGCCACTCATGGTGAACCTAACGATGTGAATGCCCATCCACATTATTCATCTTCGGAAAAGATAGCAATGATCCATAATGGAATCATTGAAAATTATGAAGTACTGAAGAAAGATCTGCAGCAGAAAGGATATATTTTCCAGTCTGATACCGACACCGAGGTCTTCATTAAATTCATTGAGGATATCCAGTTGAATAATGCGTGTAGTCTGGAGGAAGCATTAAGACTGGCCTTGCATAAAGTGGTGGGGGCGTATGCTATCGTTTTGATAAACAAAGAGGAGCCTGATACGCTTATTGCTGCAAGGAAGGGATCTCCCTTGGTCATAGGAGTGGGAGAGGATGAGTACTTCCTTGCCTCCGATGCTACACCCATAATTGAGTATACCAAGAAAGTGGTGTACCTGGACGATTACGAGATTGCGGTGATCAGAAATAACCGCCTTCAGGTGAAAACCATCGAAAACGTGGAGACCAATCCTTACATCAACCAGCTGGAAATGGAGCTGGAAGCGATTGAAAAGGGGGGGTATGAGCATTTTATGCTTAAAGAGATCTATGAGCAGCCCAAATCTATAGCAGATTGTTTAAGGGGAAGACTTGATGCTAAATCGGGAAGGCTGGTATTGGGTGGGCTTAGGGATTACATGAACAAGTTTCAGAATGCGGAGCGCATTGTAATTACAGCATGCGGGACTTCCTGGCATGCGGGACTTGTAGCGGAGTATTTGTTTGAGGATTTTGCAAGGGTTCCGGTAGAAGTTGAGTACGCTTCGGAGTTCAGATATAGAAACCCGGTGATCAGCGAGAAGGACTTCGTGATTGCGATATCCCAGTCTGGCGAGACTGCTGATACCTTGGCAGCTATAGAGCTTGCAAAATCAAAAGGAGCTACAATCTTCGGGGTATGTAATGTAGTGGGGTCTTCTATCCCGAGAGCGACACATGCCGGATCCTATACCCACGCTGGTCCTGAAATCGGGGTGGCTTCCACCAAAGCCTTCACAGCCCAAATTTCCGTATTGGCCATGATGGCTCTCAAACTGGGCTATCAAAGAGGAACATTGCCAGAGAGCAGATATATACAATTACTCCATGAGCTCTCTGCTATTCCTTCTAAAGTAGAGAAGGCCCTTCAGACCAACGAGCAGGTAAAGAAAATCGCTGAGCAATATAAAAACGTTAGAAACGCGCTTTATCTAGGGAGAGGTTATAATTTTCCAGTTGCCTTGGAAGGAGCGTTGAAGCTGAAGGAAATTTCCTACATCCATGCTGAGGGATATCCCGCTGCAGAGATGAAGCACGGACCTATCGCATTGATTGATGAGGAGATGCCGGTATTTTTCATTGCTACGCAGGACAGCTCCTATGAAAAGGTAGTTAGTAATATACAGGAGGTAAAGGCAAGGAAAGGTAAAGTCATTGCAGTAGTGACCGAAGGAGATGTTTCCGTAAAAGCTATGGCAGACCATGTTATTGAAATCCCCGAAACCCATGAGGCATTCACCCCCCTAGTGGCTGTGGTTCCACTTCAGCTTCTGTCTTATCATATGGCTGTCTTGAGGGGATGTAATGTGGATCAGCCGAGGAATTTGGCCAAATCGGTTACAGTAGAATAGATTAAGGCTCTCAGGAGCCTTTTTTTATAGCTGCTGTTTTTTGATGTAGCACATTAGAATAGATGGGTATGGGTAAATCGCAGATTTGCGCTGCGGTTTTACTCCAAAAGGTGCAGGTAGGTTTACCAAAGAGTCAGGTTATAATTACTACTTTTGCGAAGCGAAGAAAAAACTATGCTGGATAAATTAAGAGCTATAAAAGACAGATTCGAAGAAGTAGGTCAGTTGATCATTCAGCCGGATTCCATGATGGATATGGGGAAGTATACGAAATTGACTAAGGAGTACAAGGACCTGGAAAAGATAGTTCAGGTCTATGATGAATACGATCTGGTACTGCAGAACCTTGCTAATTCAAAGGAGATTCTTGACAAAGAAAAAGATCCGGATTTTAGAGAGATGGCGAAGGCTGAGCTTGACGAGCTGAGACCGCAGAAGGATAAGCTTGAAGAAGAGCTTAAACAGTTACTGATACCAAAGGATCCTAACGATTCAAAGGATTGTATTCTGGAGATCCGTGGAGGTACCGGTGGTGACGAAGCGGCGATTTTTGCAGGTGATTTGTTCAGGATGTACGAGCGGTTCTGTGAAATCCAGAATTGGAAATTGACGGTGCTTGACCTCACATTTGGATCGGCGGGTGGATATAAAGAGATCATCGCCACCATCTCCGGTGCTGATGTATATGGCCAGATGAAGTACGAATCCGGAGTTCATAGGGTGCAACGGGTACCCGCTACTGAATCTCAGGGACGGGTGCACACATCTGCTGCCTCTGTCGCTGTACTTCCTGAAATGGATGAAGTAGAGGTGACGATAGATATGAATGATGTGAGAAAAGACACGTATTGTTCTTCAGGTCCCGGTGGACAATCTGTAAACACTACCTACTCTGCGGTCCGACTTACCCACCTCCCTTCTGGGTTGGTGGTTACCTGTCAGGATGAAAAATCCCAGATTAAGAATTTTGAGAAGGCTTTGAAAGTGCTCCGCTCCAGACTCTACGAAATAGAACTGGCAAAACATAATAATGCCGTGGGTGCTCAACGCAAGTCTATGGTAGGAAGTGGAGACAGGTCCGATAAAATAAGGACCTATAACTACCCCCAGTCCAGAGTTACTGACCACCGTATCAACAAAACCGTGTATAATCTCCCCGAGGTCATGGCAGGACACATTGAGGAATTTATCTCCGCCCTGAGATTTGCGGAAAACCTGGATAAGATGCAAACCAGTGGGTTAGAAGAATAGGCAGAAGATTTGCATAAATATCAAGGAATTTTATTGATTCTGCATTTACCCTATTATCTTGAATAACTAACCACTTTACTTTTATGATTATCACAGGAGAAAGAGAAATTAATCTAGTCACATGGAATGAAGCACACTTTCATCAGCTCTATCCCCTGGCAAATAATCCGAAAGTTGCCATGAATCTAAAGGACAGCTATCCCCAGCCATATACGATTCACGATGCAAGACATTGGATCGAACATAACCAGAAGTTTAATCCACCACAGAATTTTGCCATTGAATATGAAGGAAGACTAGCAGGTTCCATAGGTTCTGAACGGGGAAAGGATGAATTGAGAACGAATATGGAAATGGGTTTTTGGGTGGGAGAGCCATTCTGGGGAAAGGGTGTGGCGACTGAGGCCGTTAAGTTATACACAGATTATTTATTCGGGAAATTTGATATCCAACGTATTTTTGCCCAGGTCTATGATTTTAATGGGCAATCAATGAATGTTTTGGAAAAAGCAGGCTTTATCCCTGAAGCCATCTTAAAAAAGGCATTCATAAAGAACGGAAATGTAGGAGATATCTTTCAATATGTACGGATCAAAGGAGAATGATCCTGAATGGATTATTTAAGGCTTGCTGAAAAAGTCTCAGCTGTACCAGCTTGAATGCGTCCGAGTGATGATGTATGCTTATACTTCGAATGAGGGCAACGTAGAAGATGGTGGGGCTGAGGCTAGCTCAAAAAAATACTGTTTTTGGATTTTCCGGTGCATGGATAAGGGGCTATTGTGGTCAAAAAGCTTGCACTTG
>JBMDXP010000040.1:0-83964 GCA_048819475.1 Algoriphagus sp. | reverse complement strand
AATGTGATATCCATTATCCTGGTCACCCTGATGGTCTACTTCGTGCTGCCATGGGTCTGGGAAATCGATCTCTTGTCCTATCCTTTTTAAAAGTGCTTGTAGTGTAGTGGAAGGTTGTCCGGAAGCCATTCCTGTACAGGCTGTAGTATCCGTCCCCACAAATGCTGTTTCCATCCCAGGATATTGCCCCGTCTACCCGCGGAGGCTTATTCTTGTGGTATGAAAAAACAACTGCTACGTAGCCTACGACTGGTATTCCGTCGCATGCTCCAGGTCTTTGCCTGTCTTCTGCTTGCTCTGCTGCTTTTTGTGTTTTGGTTCTCCCCCCGGCTGGGGGGACTGCTGACCTGGGGCAAGCCGGCGGTGGATCCTACGGTCTTCACATTGGAATTTGATACCACCGGCGCGCCCCGGTTTTACCTCGACTACCCGGATCTATCCGGCTCCCAGAGAAGCAGGGACCTTCGGTCCAGCTATCCCCTGGACAGTCTGGTAGCAAACAGCTCCTCTGATTTCGAGAAGGTCCGCCAGATCCAGAGCTGGGTACAGCGCCGGTGGAAGCACGATGGAAACAATGTGGCTGAGAAGCAGGATGCCCGCTACATCCTACAGGAAGCAGAAAAAGGAAAGCAGTTCCGCTGTGTCGAATACAGCCTTGTCACCAGCCAATGTCTGGCTGCTCTGGGATTCCGGGTGAGGACGCTTGGTCTGATGGCCAGGGATATAGACGAGGTGGAGTCAGGCGGTGGCCATGTGGTCAACGAGGTATACCTTCCCGACCTTCGGAAATGGGTGTTTCTCGACCCACAATATGATGTGATCACAACCCGAAACGGCGTGCCTCTCCATGCAGTGGAGCTTCAGGAGATCATCGCCCGCGGGGATGATTTTGAATTGGTGAACCCCAATATGACAGTAACCCCGGATGAATACCGCAAATGGATCGGTCCGTATCTCTACTATTTCTATGTCACCATCCCCGGCGAATCTATCAGTCTTTGGGACCGGATAGCGGGAAACAAAAAGCAGCTTACCCTCTATCCCAAACAGGCCCGTCAGCCCCGCTATTTCCAAGGCATGATGCGGATCAATACGGCTTACTATACCCATGCTGTCCGTGATTTCTATCCCGTGCTCCACCTTGCTGACTGATTCTGCCGGTAGTGTGCAGGCGCTGGATTCCACACGGTACTACCGCTGCGATCGGTAGCACTCCCCGGACAGTGCCATTCTTGGTGTGTCTTCCCATGCTATCTCTAGATCATACCTATTCCCCTGAGTCCATCATGGAGGTGGATTTGGGTAACTAAGAGATTCCGTCACAGAAATGCCGTGACTCATCACATTTTCTTGCCACTGCCTGCTCTGTGACCTAATCTTGGGGTATGATATGGGACGGAATCCCCTTCCCTGCCTCTTACTAAAAACTAATAAATAAATTGAAGCTATTATCCTTTTTTACCCTTCTTTTTCTCTCCCACTTAGCCTTTTCACAGGTTGGGTTTGACACAGCGGATTACCAGTACCTCCAGACGGAAGCGGAGCGGATGGGATTCCATGGGACGATGAAGATAGTCAGTTCCGGGAAACCTGTATGGGAGTATCACAACGGATGGGCAGATCCGGCGGGTAAGATCCCAAACGCCAGTACTGTACGCTATCCGCTCAGCTCCCTGACAAAACCAATGCTGGCAGTGCTGGTCCTTCAGCTGGTAGAGCAAGGCAAACTGGCCCTACACACCCCTATAGCAGCTTATCTGCCCAAGGATGAGCGGTTGCCAAATGACCACCTTATCACAGTCTGGCACCTGCTCTCGGATACCTCCGGACTTGGAAGTTTCTCAGCCAGCCCAGCATATCAGCCGCATTCATCCTATTCGGTAGAGGCGCTATATAGACTGGTGCAGGGAGCACCTCTGGGCCAGCATCGACCGGGTATCACTCTGAATACTTCCAGCTCATCCTATCTGGTGTTGGCCAGGATGCTGGAACTGCATTATGGAGATCATATAGCTGCAATACTTGAAGATAGACTATTCAATAATTTGAAAATCAATGATTTTTCCTATTCAGGATATGCTTTTGGAATGACGGTAGACTCAACAGGACAATGGACGGTCAGGGAACCAATCCCCGCCTGTGACCGGAACATCGGCGAAGGGATCTTCTTGAGTATGGATGAGTATCACCTCTTCCTTCAAGCTGTCATCTCAGAAACCTACCTCAGCCCGAAAAGCAGGAAACTGATGTGGTCTGCCGTGGCCCGACCTGTCCATGAGCCTGCTTATGTGCAGTATGGCCTCGGTTGGAGCAGGGAGGATCCGGAAGATTTACTGTTCGTCGGTGCCCATGGCAGTACATCGGGCTATCAGTGTGCATTTAGATATTTACCACAATTTGAGACATACATCTATACTTTCTCCAACCATGAGAATGGTGCTGAAGGACTTTTTATGACTGCCCTGAAGTTACTGATAGCCAAAAATAAGTCCTAACCACATGCAGCGTACTCCCCATACCAGCGACCCACCCCGTAAGGTTTATTATTTCATGATCGTGTTGGGAATACTATATAACCTTATCTCTTTATTTATATAGATCGAATTAAATTATTGTAAATGAAATTCTTATAAAAAATAAATATCTATACGCTCCACAAAAATGAACCAGCTATCTCTTATAGCTTTTAGCATAATCTGTATTCTTTACCCGGTCTGCCAAGCATCCGCCCAGGATCATCTTCCCATCCTGAGGGCTAATAGCCCTTCGCTTTCGGTTCGGGATGGAATACAATTTAAGGAGCATATATGGCGTGCAGAGCCGGATCAGCCGCTGGATATCTACTTTACGGAAATGCCCAGAAAGCCGCATCGCGTTACCTTTATCTCCGATCTGGACTCTATCAGTTTTGAAGTGAGCTATGGTGGGACGTATGATTTTGTCGTCCTCCTGAATGAGACTGACAGCAGCCTCACCCGCATAGCTGCAAACTACCACGGTGTCAACTTTTACCAAGAGGATGTGGAAAAACCGGATACAATCCCCTTTACCCTTCGCGGAAGCAGGATTTATTTTGACGGTACGGTGAATTCCAATCCGGGAATAAGTTTCCAGTTTGATCTCGGGGCCGGAATGAGCGCAATAAACCGGAAATCTGTGGAAAAGGCCGGTGTGACATTCGACGGAAGCACCATGCTGTCCAACAGCGATGGACTAAACGAAGCTCCTACAGCGAGCTCCAATCGGCTATCCATAGCCGGGCTCAACTGGGAGCAGGTACCTATGGTGCAGGCCGGAAATATGGACTCCCATGAAGATGTGATCATCGGAAACCCACTCTTCGAACACAAAGTAATCGAGATAGACTACGACAGGCAACTGATGATCCTGCACGATACCTTGGCTGCAGTCCCTCCTGGATACACCCGGCACGCCTTAATCTATCATCAGCACCGCCCCTTTATCGAAGCAACTGTGGTAGCAGATGGCAAAGCGTATACCGACTGGTTTCTATTCGATACCGGACGGGATGGCACCATGGTGCTGAGGGAAGGATTCTTCGTGAAAAACCCTATCTGGGACAAACTCACCACGGTATTCTGGCTGGGGCAGAAGCGAGTGAAGGTGATCCCGGCCATACAGATCGGCGCCTTGGAATTTACCGATGTGATCTCCCCGGCATATTCCCCTAGCCATCCAGACGGAGGAGCACACAATATTCTGGGCAATGAGCTGCTGAACCATTTCAATGTGATCGTGGACAACCCAAATGGCTGGATCTACCTGAAGCCTAACCATCTGGAAGACAAGGAATATGAGAACTGGAATTCTTTCCGTGACCATATCGTGATGGCTGGATTTGCGGCTGCCGCGCTGCTGCTTCTGTTAATGTATGGGATCCGCAGATTCCTGAACCGCAAAAAGCAACACCTTTCCTTACCATGACATGCGGGCTTGGCACTTACGCCAAATCACTTTCCTTTCTTCAAAATAACTAACTTAACCCTTTACTTTTATACCCATGAAATCAAAACAGTTTGTGTTCCGTGACCTCGAATGGTGGGTGATCACGTTGGTATTTCTAGTAACCGTACTTGCGAATGTCCTCCATTCACCACCGATGCACAGCTCGGCATACTTTGCCTACATCCTGATTCCGGTCATTTACTACCTGGGCTTCTACCTTATTCATATGAAGGTAATACCCCAATACCTGAAAGACCGGAAGATCCGGTTCCTGATCCTCTATATGCTGCTGATCAGCGCCGCCACCTGTTTGCTGGGAGCCTTGTTTGCCTCAGAAGCCCGGATGGGGGGAGAACGTTACGTGAGGTTTTTCCTCAATACGGTAGCCCTCTATGCCGGATACCTTATTTCCGCAATCCTTGTCCGTAAGATACTGCTTCCTCCAAAACTCCAGGATTACCAGCTGTATAACGGTACCCGGCTTTGCCTGATCTATATTTTCACGATTGTATTTCTGCTGCAGGGCAGTCAGGTTTTCAATGAGTTTGTGGCCTTCTTCTTCGGGATATTTGTACCGGCGGTATTTGTGGTAGTGGTCTATAATTACCTACTCGTCTACGGCAACAGGAAGAGGGGAAAAGTGGAAGCCTCCAATTGGCTGGCAGGCCTATTGGCTGTTTTGATCATTGTAGTCTGTGGTGTGATCTCGATTGGGACCAGACAAGCTTTTGTACTTCTTTTTGGACTGGGGGGGCTCACCTTGGTTTTTTTGGTTATTTTCCCTATTTCCAATCTTATTTTCGGAAAATATGACAGCTATGTGGGGCAGATGCAAAATCTCTCCTATCAGGTAAACCAGGGATCTGCCCGTCTGGACTTTCTCCGCTCACAGATCAACCCGCACTTTCTCTTCAATGCACTGAATACCTTATATGGAAGTGCACTGATGGAAAACGCCGAGAAAACCTCCGATGGAATCCAAAAACTCGGAGATATGATGAGGTTTATGCTACACGAAAACCAGAGGGACCGTATCCCGCTTTCGCGGGAGATCAACTACATGCGGAACTACCTGGATCTGCAGATGCTGAGATTCGGCAAGGAGGAGCAGCTTGAAGTAACCATCAACCTCACGGAGGATACGTGCCAGGGAGACATCGCTCCTATGCTGTTGATACCTTTTGTGGAAAATGCATTCAAGCACGGGATCAGTACCAAGAACAAATCCTGGATCAAGATCAACCTCCGGTGTCTCCAAGGCTCAGTACATCTCGACGTGGTGAACAGCATACATCCCAAAAAAGCCACCGAAGATCCAAAGGATGAGTCAGGAATCGGCATGGAGAATGTCCGCAGAAGACTTGAACTCCTCTACCCTTCCAGACATACACTCACTGTGGTATCCAATGACACCGAGCACTTTGTTCACTTGTCTGTACAGCTATGATGCATTCCACGGCCCAGCTCTGCATTGTGAATAAGCAAGCCACCAAGCCCACAATAGTATCACGGGTTTGCCGGTGCCAAACTCGTGCATGAATAGTATGCCCGTGATCAGCCTAAGCCGATGATAAGACCGGTTTGTGTATATTGCTTCCACAGCTGCTCCGCGGTCAACGTGCCGGAGCAGCACCTGGACTTCTGCCACGGTGCATGCCTGCCTTACACCACACATCTAAAATCAACTGCCCATGATCAGTGCCATAGCAATCGATGACGAATCCATGGCCCTGGAGGTCATCAAGTCGCACGCCTTCAAGGTCCCCTTTCTCAGCCTGGATGCCACATTTACCAATGCAATTGAAGGATTGGAATACCTGAAACTGAATCCCGTTCAACTTGTTTTTCTGGACATCAACATGCCGGATATCTCGGGCATCGATCTAGCGGTATTGCTGCCCAGGGAAACACTGGTCATCTTCACCACCGCATACTCTGACTATGCCGTACAGGGATTTGAACTGGAAGCAATCGATTACCTTCTTAAGCCGTTCAACCTGGGTAGGTTTCTTAAAGCCTGCCAAAAAGCCCAGGAGTGGATTGATCTCCAGCCTGATTCCCAGCGGGATATTTTTGTCAAAACGGGCTCGGAACAGATTCGGATCAGATTTGATGAGCTGCTGTACTGTGAAGCGACAGGTAACTACGTGACATTCTATATGGATGACGAAAAGATCCTGAGCCGGATGACCCTGTCTGAGACGGAAAAACTACTCCCCCCGTCTTTTATCCGAACGCACCGCTCATTTCTTGCAAACAGTGCCCTGGTGGACAAAGTAGAGCGACACCAGCTTCACCTGAAGGGGAAAACCGTACCCATCAGCAGCTCCTATGCTGACTTGGTCCAGGAGAAAATAGTAAACCTCTAAGCTCTGTTACTTCGAAAATACAAGGTGCTTTAACTCCCCCCGCAGGATTTTCATGGACTTGGAGAGCTGGTTATGGACAGTCTGTGATGACAGCTGAAGCCTATCCGCAATCTCATCCACGGAGCATCCCTCCAACTTGCTCATTCTGAAAATCAGTTGGGCCCGTGAAGGGAGCCGCTCTATGACCACTTCGATCTGTCCATACAAAGCTTCAAAACCCAGCATATCATCCGGCTCCTGGCTGATTTGAATTTCGTTCAACTCCTCGGTCCTGTATCTGGCCCGCTCTTCATAATAGCGCATTACCTGATATTTAACTGCGGTAAGCAGATATGCTTTAAGACCTGATTTGATCTGCAGCGTCTCTCTTCGTTGCCATACGTCCACAAAAATCTCCTGGATGATATCCTCTACCGCAGCCTGGTCTCCTATGCGGACATAAGCTGACTGGTACATCTGCTCCCAATTGTCCTTAAATGCCTGCTCGAATTCTGTCTGGGATTTAAAAAAGGCCATACTCTCCTGGATGTAAGTCCAAAAATAGAGGATGGCTTTCTCCCGGTTCAAAAATCCAGGTTAAGATATTATTATAAGATCCGGTGACGGAGGTAACAATTCCCTGACATCTGTACACTTAGGTGTGAACTGGTAAATCCATCTAATTTTCAATTTTGACTGATTTGGCCATTGACGTCTGTACTAACCTAAATTTTTTTTAGTATTTTATCAGTCCAATTACTTTTTCAAACTACTTTGTTCATGAAAAATCCAGGCACAGCATCCAGGTTGACCGCTCTTATCAAACTATGGCTAGGTATCTACATCATCGGTTATGCTTTTCCCTTTCCGTTCACTTATATCCCCTATCTTTCTGAATATGTCTTCAGGTTCTATTATTTAGTACGGGAGAAATTCATTCTTTTTATCGGAAAAAATCTTTTGGGACTGAGTGAGTTGCAAAAGATCCAAATGACAGGAAGTGGCGACACCACCTTTGATTACGCAGCGCTCGCTGCATTTGCCCTGCTTGCCTTATTTATAGGCACCTTGGTCTTTTTTCTCAAAAAGGACAGAAGCTATATTGCTGTCTTTTATGCCTGGTGCCTGGTTTATGCCCGGTATTTTGTCGGTATTAACTTGATCCAGTATGGTGTAATCAAGTTTCTTGAGGGGCAGTTTCCCGGTCCAGGGCTATATGCACTTGAGCAAAGCTTCGGAGAGTTTTCGCCCATGGGTCTTGCCTGGAAGTTCTTTGGATATTCGGCTACCTATAAAGCCTTTATGGGTGTCTCCGAACTGCTGGCAGGATTTCTTCTGATTTTCCGGAGAACCGCTATCCTGGGAGCACTGGTTTCCCTAGCGGTGACCACAAACATTGTGTTGGTCAATTTTTCGTTTGATGTCCCTGTCAAGCTGTTTTCTTCTCATTTATTGTTTTTCTCCCTGCTAGTGGTGCTTCCTTCCGCACGACCGATCATCGGATTCTTCCTGCTCAAGGAAAATAGGCGGCTGAATACACCTCCCCTCCTTCTGACTACCAGAAAGCAACGCATAGGGTGGGTGGTAGCCAAGGTGTTCTTGGTTCTGTTTATACCTGCCAGTATGATTGTAGGCCACTACATGAGTCAGTCGTACAGAAAATTCCCCAACGAATTTGCAGGTACTTATACGGTCTCTTCAGACTTGACACGGATGGACAGCGGTGCTGCACCAGTAGTGACGTGGGAAAAGATTATTCTCGACAAAAACCAGTTGGTGATCTTCACTTCAGGTAAAAACACCCACTTCTATCAGATCAGCACGATCGAACCGGAAGGCAATATCGTACTGGCTGAAAATAATAACAATGATAGTGGCACACTGCTCCTACAGGAAAAAGAGGATAGTACCTACCATATCACAGGCACCCTGGGGGATAAAATACTGGATATAAATGCCCGCAGAAAAATGAAAGAAGAATATCCGCTGATCCAAAGAGGCTTTCACTGGATCAACGAATATCCCTATAACAGATGAGCAAGAGGTACGGCCACGCCACAGGGCTTCTAATTGGCTGGGTATGTATTGATTTCCTGCATCACATCTGAGAGGATTTCGAAAGAGCGCAGCCTGTCCATGTGGTCATAGATATTGGTGGTGACCATAATCTCGTCCACCTGCGTCTGTAGGAGAAACTGCTCCATATCCCGCCGTATAGTTTCCCGGTCGCCCACGAAGGTACAGGCCATCATATGCTGTATGGCGTCAGCCTCTTCCCTACTCCATAGTCCTTCCATGCTATCCACGGGCGGTCGGAGTGGATAGGATCTTCTACGTATAATTCCAAGTGCCATCTGATAAAAGGAAGTGGCCAGGCTATGGGCATAAGCGTCATCTTCTGCAGCGATCACATTCACACAGGAAATCACATAGGGCTTGGCCAGTTTGTCAGAAGGCTTGAAGTTCTTTTTATAATAGCTGATAGCCTGAAGAAAATAGGCCGGGGCAAAATGACTGGCAAACGCATAGGGAAGTCCACGCTCAGCAGCAAGGACTGCACTGCTCATGCTGGATCCCAAAAGATAAATAGGCACATCCAATCCTTCAGCTGGGAAAGCCCGGACGGGTGCTCCGGCATTGTCTTCTGAAAAATACAGCTGAAGTTCCTCCAGATCATTGGGGAAATCCTGTACCGTCTCCATTCTTCCCCTTCTCAGCGAAGAAGCGGTGCGTTCATCCGTTCCCGGAGCCCTTCCCAGACCGAGGTCTATCCGCCCCGGAAACAGCGTCTCCAAGGTACCGATCTGCTCTGCCACCATCAGCGGGCTATGGTTAGGAAGCATAATACCTCCGGACCCCACCCGGATCTTCGTGGTGCCCTGTGCGATATGCCCCATGAGGAGCATAGGCGAAGAACTTCCCACACTTGCCATGTTGTGATGCTCTGCAAGCCAAAACCTGGCATATCCCAGGCTCTCCGCATGGCGGGCAAGATCCAGGCTACGTGCATAGGCATCTGCGGCATCGTAGCCCTCCTTGATGATAGCCAGGTCCAATACGGAGTAAGGGATTTTTTGAATTGAGTAGCTCATGAAATCTGGATTTACGGATAAAAACCATTCGCTCTTCTGTTTCGTTCCCTGATTATTCGCCCTAATTTGCAGAGGCGGAAGACAAATGGCTTCGCCGGATCGCTGATGACAGGGGCGGCTGGTGAATGTTAGGCAGTTAGCTGCCACTATGTTTTTTCCACATAACCGACAGCAACACCCAAGATCACCGGACTCCGTGCAGTGCCACCCTCCTATGCAGCAATCATTTGACCATACCCAGCAGATTACCACCATCACCTTTTTCAGGTTTGAAGGCCGACATGCGTTTTGGATGTTTGGCCAGATGCAGCTGGCCCTTCCTGAGTTCCGGAAAGTAGATGGCTTGAAATTCTTCAAGCTGATGGGAAGCGGCGCCAAGAACGGTTTTTCCAGAATGATCAATATCAATGTCTATGCATTGATCGGCGTCTGGGAATCAGAGGAAAAGGCCTCGCTCTATTTTGGGAAGTCTGCCCATTTTTCTATGTTCAGCTCACGGTCCTCGGAAATCTGGACCGTATACATGCGCAATGCCAAAGCCCATGGCCTTTGGTCCGGAACGAATCCATTTGGGGACTTTACCCCATATGAAGGAGGTCCTATAGCGGTAATTACCAGAGCTACGATCAAGCTCCGGCATCTCCAGAGATTCTGGAAACGGGTGCCTGCAGTAAGTGCCGGGCTGGAAGACCGCAATGCAGCTGTGTTCTCAATAGGCATCGGCGAGTACCCGTGGATAATGCAGGCGACGTTCAGTATCTGGCAAGATCAGGTAAGTATGCAGGACTATGCCTATCGGAGTAAGCTTCATCAGGAAGTGATCCGGCAGACCAGGGAATGGGGATGGTATAAGGAGGAACTTTTCGCCAATTTTATCCCTTACAAAAGCACCGGAAGCTGGAACGGTGAAAACCCTCTACTAAAACTCCTTCGACAGGAAGGATAAAAGCAAGATACCCTGATACAATTTCTTACACCAAAGACTTTAGTAGAATCACTCCAACTAGGATTCCTAGTAGCAAATACCTATTTTTTGGCTTATTATAGCGTGTAAGTAGCAACACAAATCAACTTATACGTCCTACCCTTACTAGATTACCATTATGAAGATTTCCCTCAGTTTGGCTGTTTCTCTGCTTTTCTTTGTCTTTGCCCTGCATGCCCAGGATCTCCCGGACCTGCTTTATGTGGGGACCTTCGACGAAAGGGGAAGCGAAGGGATCTACGTGGTGGAATTTGACAGGGAAGCCGAAAAGCTGACACTCATCCAGACCCTGGGTAAAACTGACAGCCCCACCTACCTGGAACTGCATCCTGCAGGTGACTTACTGTACAGTGTAAACCGGAAAGGCACGGAGGAAGACCCTGAATCCGGGTCAGTAAGTGTCTACCAGATTGATCCTGATACCGGCAAACTTAACCCGATCCAGAGAATACCATCCCATGGCGCAGGAAGCTGCCACATCAGTGTAGACCCGACGGGAAGGGCGGTCTTTGTATCCCATTATGCCAGCAGTCACTTCGCCATGTTCCCCATTAATCCAAACGGTACCCTGGACCCTCCCAGTTATCTTACCCAGTTCTCGGGAAGAAGCCAAAATCCACAACGGCAAAACGAGTCCCACATGCATTCGGCAGTGGCAGATGCACAAGGAAAGTACCTCTATATTTCTGACTTGGGAACGGATTTGATTTTACAGTTTGGAATAAGCGATGGAGAGCTGGTCTCTGTAAACTTCGCGGATTCGCTCAGGGTACAACCCGGCTCAGGTCCACGGCATTTTCTTATCCATCCTAACGGCCAGCTTGCTTTTTCCATTGAGGAATTGACATCCACTGTGTCCCTCTATTCAATAGATACAGAGTCTGGAAACTTACATTTTCTTCAGAGGGAAGATCTGATCCACCCCAAAGACAGATTTGAGGGTACCAATACTGCCGCAGATATCCAACTCACGCCGGATGGCAGATTTCTCTATGCAAGTAACCGTGGGCTCGACAACCTGGTAATATTCAAAGTTGACTCCCACAAAAGAGAAATGACTCCCATCGGAAAATCTTCCAGCTACGGAGCCCATCCCCGTGGAATACGTATGGATAACCAGGGAGAATACCTGTTTGTGACAAATAAAGATTCTGATAACCTGGTCGTGCTGAAAATAGATCCAGAAACAGGCCAGCTATCAAGCCCGGTGGCTGAGCTCCCTATTCCAGGCGCTGTGGTGGTCCGTCAGCGAAGATAGCTTTTTGCCTCTTATCAGTCCCAATGTCCGAACCCGTAGACCAATTGTCCTATTATGAACACCTTCCGCTAAGAAAAAACGGTCCTAAATTACCCTCTTGGGCACTTTAAAGAAATGGTACTGGAATTGATCATTTATCCATAAAAATAAAAAAATGGTCAGTTTCCTACTCTGGTGTATCCTCTTTATTCTTTGTTGGCCGATTGCCCTTCTGGCCTTGCTGCTATATCCCCTGGTTTGGTTGATCCTTCTCCCCTTCCGGCTTCTGGGATTTGCAGTCAACCTATCCTTTTCATTTATCCATAACCTCTTTATGCTTCCATTTACCCTGGCAAAGAGGTAAGACCGGTCTGCATCCAGATCCGATGACTTCCCAAGAAAGCGCGTCTGACTTGTTTTTTTAGGAGATATTTTGATCAAATTTGCCCCAAAATAGGCTAATTGTCTTAGTTGGAATAGTTATTGAACATGGGTCATTCTTTCGAAAGATAGCCTATGAAAATGAGATTACTGCTTTTATCCTTACTTATAGCAGCTGCTATATCGAGTGCAAATGCACAACGCTATGGAACAGCGGTAGGCTTAAGGTTTGGTAACAATGATGTAAGCCGCACGGTGGGAATCACTGCCCAACAACGCATCATGGACAGAATAACACTGGAAGGTATTCTCCAGTCGGATTTCAATAGAAATACAACCTTCTCCTTTTTGGTAGAAAAGCATCATCCCATCCTATCCAAACGCTTTAATTATTACTATGGCGGTGGAGTATCCTTTGGCAGTGAAGAAAGCTTTGTAAAGGATGAAGCCAATAAACAGATTCTTCACACCTATGGGAACGCTACTACCGGGATTGACCTCATAGCTGGTCTGGAGCTTACTGTACTCAATACAGTGCTTTCACTGGATTACAAGCCTAATATCAACCTGAATGGAAGGGAGGAGTTTTTCCGGGGTCAAGTGGGGATGTCAGCCCGGATGGTGCTTGTAAAAAGCAAAGAGCAGAAGCGGAACCAGCGGAAAAGGATGCGTGCAAAAAAAGCCGCGAAGCGGACTCCTTTCAAAGAGCGGATCAATACCGTGTTCCAGAAAAATTAATTGCCCATGGCCGCGCGGTAAACATTTTCATGCAGATCGGATCTTTTTACCACAGCCCTGTACCACCGAAGGCGGAGCTCCTGTTTTTCATCGTCTGAGAGGTGAAAATCCGGCCGGGGATGCAGTTTGGCTTTCCGCGTCATTTCATACAGGAAAATCGAAGCCGATACAGAGATATTGAAACTCTCTGTAAAGCCCAACATGGGGATATGTACCAATCCGTCTACATTCTCCCTTACTTCCTGACTTATACCCTCATGCTCATTTCCAAATACCAGGGCAGTCTTTACTGTAGGCTCCAGTCTGTGGATAGACATGGAGCCCGGGTCCGGACTGGTACCGTAAATCTTATATCCCTTACTCCTTAAGGAACTGAAACAAGTTGCGACTGCAGAACCATTTTGAGTATAATACTTATGCAGATCTACCCACTGGGAGGCTCCACGTGTCACATAAGGGTTGATTTTATAAGAATCGGTCTTTTCGATCACATGAATGTCCTGGACCCCAAAGCAATCACATGTTCTGAGCACAGCGCTGGCATTGTGAGGCTTATAGATATCTTCGAGCACCACGGTAAGAAATCGCGTTCTTTCGGCAAGCACGCTTTCCATAACCGCCTTCTTG
This sequence comes from Algoriphagus sp., assembly GCA_048819475.1. Classification (GTDB taxonomy): domain Bacteria; phylum Bacteroidota; class Bacteroidia; order Cytophagales; family Cyclobacteriaceae; genus Algoriphagus. The sequence goes on along the minus strand of JBMDXP010000040.1, from coordinate 70,590 downwards.
TGGTCTGTTATGTACCTTCCGAGGTAATCCAATAAACCTTGGTCTACTTTTTCCAAGTTGATGTAAGTTTTAATTTCCTACTCAGCCCTACGTGCTAGAAAAGCCCCAGCTGATCCTCATCGTCTTTCTTTACCGTGAGATCTATTGTCCTGCCTACTTCTATTCCCTCATCCACATTGTCTTCAGAGGCTGCACTCTCCTCTGCCACCGGCTCCTCAGCTGTTGGCTGGGATTGGATCAGGTCCAAATCCTTGATGGGATAGGTGCTCAACTTATTTCCCAGCGCCTTCCACCCTTTGACGTCAATCAGCATATCCAGATCATATTCCTTGATTTCCTCTTCTTTCCCCTTGACAAGCGTCACGGTAATCTGGGGCTGCTTCTCCGTAGACACTAGCTTCAGGTAAGACTGTTTGTGGTCTGAGATAAAGTTAAATTTCTTGTTCATCGTAGTCGTCTCGATCTGGAAACGCTTCACGAAGTACATTTTGCTGGCCCCATCAAAGTAGATCGCAGAAAGCACGCTGTCAGGCTCGAATTTTCTGATAAGCACTACTTCAGAAGCTTCGTAGCGATTGGTAAGTTCAAAACTGGTCAATTCATAATCCCCGGACCGGTAACATACCAACACCTTATCATCTCCTAGAAAATTACCAATAAGTCTGCCTCTCTGATCAGTATTGAGTCTGCCTACGATCGGATCATAGTAAATATCCAATCCTCCGAGAGTAGATACCCCTTCCATCTTCAGCTGGATCTTCCGGATCGGGTACCGGGTGAGTATATTTCCCTGGGCACTCCTCCCCTTGATCTCCAAGGTAGCAAAATCAAAATCGAATACTTTCACCCTAGCCTTGGCTCCCTGCGTGAGGTAGACAGTGATAATCTCAGCTTCACCATTCGGATTGGCTGTCAGGTACATTACTTTCGTGCCTTTCGTACCCTTGGAGAGGTCATACTCTTTATCGCGGGTTACAGCCAATACCTGGAACCGTTTCACCATCGCTCTTCCTGAGGTGCCATCCAGATAAATCAGATTGTAAACCATCCGCTCATCGCCCTTCCGGAAAACTGCCACATGCAGAATATCCTTGCCCATAAAGTTCTTTTCCTGAATTCTGGACACCATGCACTTGCCATCTTTTCGGATTACAATGATATCGTCGAGATCTGAGCAGTCGCATACAAACTCGTCTTTCTTCAGTCCATAGCCTACAAAACCATCGGCACGGTTGACATAAAGTTTCGCATTGCTGGCGGCTACTATATTAGCCTGTATGGTATCAAATGCCCGGATCTCCGTTTTCCTTTCCCTCCCCTTACCATACTTCTCCAGAAGGCTCTGGTAATACTTGATGGAATAGTCTGTGAGGTGCTTCAGGTTGTAGTTTACCTCCTTGAGCTCTTCATTAAGCCTTCTCATCAGTTCGTCGGCTTTGAACGCATCAAACTTGGAAATACGCTTGATTTTGATCTCAGTCAACCTGATCAGGTCTTCCTGGGTGATTTCCCTGTAAAAATCCGGCTTATAGGGATCGAGGCCTTTATCTATGGCCTCCAGAACTCCTTCCCAAGTGGTGCACTCTTCGATGTCCCTATAAATCCTGTTTTCGATGAAAATCTTCTCCAGAGAAGAGAAAAGGAGCTTCTCCATCAGTTCACCCCTCCGGATCTCCAGCTCGCGCTTCAGAAGAGCTTTGGTCTGCTTGGTATTGTACTCGAGGATATCGTTTACTGAAAGGAAAACCGGTCTATCCTTGATAATCACACAGGCATTCGGGGAAATGGAGATCTCACAGTCGGTAAAAGCATACAGTGCATCTATCGTCACATCGGGAGATACTCCAGGTGCCAGCTGAATCTGGATCTCTACATCCTTGGCGGTATTATCGACTACCTTCTTGATCTTAATTTTGCCTTTGTCATTGGCTTTTAAGATCGAATCAATCAGGGAATCAGTAGTTGTTCCATAAGGTATTTCCTTGATTAGCAGTGTTTTGCTGTCTTCCTCCTCAATCTTTGCTCTCACTTTGACCTTTCCGCCGCGAAGGCCGCCATTATATTCAGAAAAATCCGCGAGTCCACCCGTGATAAAGTCAGGGAGGATGTTGGTCTTGTTGCCCTTCAGAATTTCGATGGAGCTTTCTATCAGTTCACAGAAATTGTGGGGAAGGATCTTGGTGGAAAGCCCCACGGCGATTCCTTCTACGCCCTGCGCAAGCAAAAGGGGGAATTTTACAGGCAACGTGACCGGCTCACGCTTTCTCCCATCATAAGAAAGTTGCCACTCCGTGGTCTGGGGGTTAAACACCACTTCCAGTGCAAACTTGGAAAGCCGTGCCTCAATATATCTAGCCGCCGCCGCTCCATCGCCTGTGCGCACATCCCCCCAGTTTCCCTGGGTCTCAATCAGGAGCTCTTTCTGGCCGAGATTCACTATAGCATCCCCAATGGAGGCATCTCCATGGGGATGGTACTGCATCGATTGCCCGATGATGTTGGCCACTTTGTTAAACCTGCCATCATCCATTTCCTTCATCGCATGCAAAATCCGTCTCTGTACTGGTTTCAGGCCGTCTTCTATAGCAGGAACAGCCCGTTCCAGAATCACATAAGAAGCATAATCCAGAAACCAATCTTTGTACATGCCTGTCACAGGTACGGAAGTATGCAGACTGTCGTCCCCACTCAAAGGCAAATTGTTGTCTTCACTCATGTATTACATCCAGTTTTTATAAAGGTAGCAGGTCAAAAGAACCAGCCCTACCGAGATCATATTTCCGATCAGGAAATAATCATTTGATATTTTATTTTCATCAGCCTTGATCCTTGTCCCTATTTTCAGTGCGCCAAACAAGGTAAACCCATGGTATACCTCACTCAGGATACATAGGTAAAGAAAGATACGTTCTATTATCCCATTCCACATGGGCCTGCTTGAGCCGGAAGTCCCTACGTAGTGCTTTCTTACCTTTCTGAAGACAAAGTAGGCCAACAGTTCAGAAACCAGATAAATCCCGATTAACTTAATCCCTGTTCCCATAGATAAGCCGGGTTAGTTTTTTGCGCTTTCGATACGAGGAAAACTCCAGAGACCTGAACCTTCTCCAAATCAAAGAAACATCTTTGTCCATAGCTTTGGCCACCCGCTTGTAATCACCAAAGTGAAAATAGCCTTTGATAATCTCCCTGTCTTTCCATTTCCAGCCTTCCTGAAGCTCCAGTAGCAGATTCATGGCTAAGGCCATTTGTCTTTTCCTCGGAAACTCACCGTTCAGTACCAATCGGTCTTCTTCGGACTTCATCTCTACCAAGGCTTCCCTGGCCACGGTAAGCCCGTGTCCCAGCATCCCATAGGCCACTGTGGGGTTAATATCCGTCTCTATTTCACCCAGCGTCAGACTATAGCGGATCAATATCGGCAACTCCATCTCCCATCGGTATTCCTCCAGGGCAAATATCACTTCGGCCGAATTTGCGACGGAATCCACCACTCCCTGAAACTCATCACCCAAAGTGACCGTCAGCGGTGAATGTAGAATGCCCTCAAATTCGGTGTTCACCTTCGTTACCAACTTGGCAAAGTTGCGCTGTAGTAATCGCTGATCCACTTTACTGCTAGCCACCACATCACCCATTAGAATCCAGTTTTCCATAGTGCCCTGTTTTTCGCCATTAAGTTATTGCAATAATTATACAAATGTTTAAAATTTTGTATAATTATTGCAAAAATAACTCAATTTGCATTATTTATGCAATCAGGCAGCCTCTTCTTCCTCATCTGCCGGATCTTTGGGATCATCCAGGGCAAGATCTTTCTCTATCTTCAGGTTTTTGATAATAAAATTCTGTCTATCAGGCGTATTTTTACCCATGTAGAAGGTGAGCAGGTCTGAAATCTTCGTTTCCTTATTCAGGATGATGGGTTCCAGCCGGATATCCTCTCCTATAAATGTCCCAAACTCCTCCGGCGAGATTTCACCCAATCCCTTAAACCGCGTGATTTCCGGTTTGCTGCCCAGCTTGTGAATGGCCCGCTGTCTTTCTTCGTCCGAGTAGCAATAGATGGTTTCCTTCTTGTTTCTCACCCGGAAAAGCGGTGTGTCCAGAATATACAGGTGGCCGTTCTTTACCAAATCCGGGAAAAACTGAAGAAAGTAAGTCATCACCAATAGCCGGATGTGCATGCCGTCCACATCAGCATCCGTTGCGATCACAATTTTCCGGTATCTGAGGTTCTCGATTCCATCTTCTATATTGAGGGCGTGTTGGAGCAGGTTGAACTCCTCATTTTCATAGACCACTTTTTTGGTCATCCCAAAGCAGTTCAACGGTTTTCCTCTCAGGGAAAAGACCGCCTGGGTCTGCACATCTCTTGACTTGGTAATGGAGCCGGAGGCTGAATCTCCTTCCGTAATGAAAAGCATCGTATTGTTTTTGGCATCTTCGTTGGCCTTGGGATCATCATAATGAACCCTACAGTCCCGCAGTTTTTTGTTGTGCAGGTTTGCTTTTTTAGCCCGCTCATTCGCCAGTTTCTTGATGCCCGAAATCTCCTTTCTCTCGCGCTCAGACTGAAGAATCCGCTTCAGAAGTGCATCGGCGACAGCAGGATTCTTGTGCAGGTAATTATCGAGTTCGGTCTTGATGAAGTCATTGACGAAAGTCCGTAGTGTAGGCCCATCAGGACCTACCGAGTGGGAGCCCAACTTTGTTTTTGTCTGGGATTCGAACACGGGTTCCTGGACTCTCACCGCAATGGCAGCGACCACACTCTGTCTGATATCCGATGCATCGTAGTCCTTCTTGAAAAACTCCCGGACTGTCTTCACGATGGCCTCTCTGAAAGCGGCAAGGTGCGTGCCTCCCTGGGTAGTGTACTGGCCGTTTACGAATGAATAATACTCCTCTCCATACTGACCGGTATGTGTAATGGCTACTTCAATGTCATTGCCTTTGAGGTGGATAATCGGATAGCGTATGCTGTCCTCTTCCACCTTATTGGAAAGCAGGTCATAAAGTCCTTTGTCTGAAAAATATTTTTTGCCATTGTAGTTGATTGTGAGACCAGCATTCAGATAGGCATAATTCCATATCTGGTTTTCCAGGTATTCTGGGATGAAGTGGTAGTTCTTGAATATTCCTCCGTCCGGAGAAAATACGATCTTGGTACCATTCCTATCCGAGCTCTTCTGCAGAGGCTGATCATTGATCAGGATCCCCTTCTCAAACTCAGCCACCTTGGTCTCCCCATCCCTGTAAGATTGCACTTTGAAAAAGTCTGAAAGTGCATTCACGGCCTTGGTACCCACCCCATTCAGCCCGACAGATTTCTGGAAGGCGCCTGAATCATACTTGCCTCCTGTATTGATCTTTGAGACGCAATCGATCACCTTTCCCAGTGGAATCCCCCTTCCATAATCCCTCACTTCCACCTTATGCTCTGATATTTTCACATCGATGGTACGTCCAAAACCCATCATATGCTCATCTATGGAGTTGTCCAGGACTTCTTTCACAAGTACATAGATCCCGTCATCGTGTGCACTTCCATCCCCCAGCTTACCGATATACATACCCGGTCTGAGCCTGATATGCTCTCTCCAGTCGAGGGATTTGATACTGTCTTCTGTATAGTTTGTTATTTCCGCCATTGTCTTTATTGAAACAAAACCTGTGATCAGGAATTACCCTGTACCTGCTTGAATTTTCCTAGTATGATCGCAAACAACGCAATGATCCAAATCACAAAAAGTGTAGGGATCAGGTAGAAAAACACATTGAATTCGCTGGTTGCGATTTCTTCCTGGTTATTGATGGAATGGGTGTAAAACACCAACGTGATCAGACTGAGATTGATAATACCCCCAAACGAATAAAACCACGCCAGGTAATAATCCCTAAACGCGTCCCCGATGGGAAATATACGCACTAGTCCCCTGTGTCCCTTTGTTTCCAGGAGCTTGGGAGGTAGAAGTACGACCGAGTTCAAGATCAGGAAAATGCCCACCATGCCATAAAAGAACGTACCCTTTCCCAGCTTCTCCGGGGAAAGTCCATTCCCGTCCGTACTATAGCTTACTGTCTCGGGTAGAGCAGAATAGAAGTAAAGCAGAAAGAAAATGAACATAATTACACCTAGGAAATAGAACGTCTTTCCGAATCGATAGTACATGCTTAGCGGGAGATTTAAGCTGCTAATATAAAGGATTTGAACAAATTGAGTCTGACTGTATGATGTTCGTTTAATGATTATCTTTGACAGTCCGTATCACAAATCTGCCCAAAATAATGAATCTCAGTCCAGTAGTAATTGCCATCCCGGTATATTTTATTCTGATGGCTGTGGAAATGATCGCCCTCAGATTTCAGAAACATCCCGGATACAGACTCAATGATGCCATTACCAATATCAATTGCGGGGTACTTTCTCAGGTGACGGGGGTTTTCTTCAAAGTGATCTCCGTAGGGATATACACGTTGATCTACCAGAATTTTGCGCTGGTCCAGATCCCAAACAACTTCTGGACTTTTCTGCTGCTGTTTTTTCTCTATGATTTCTGCTACTATTGGGCTCACCGCATGAGCCATGAGATCAACCTGTTTTGGGGAGGGCATGTAGTCCATCATTCCAGTGAGGAATATAACCTTTCTGTAGCGCTCAGACAGAGCAGTACACAGATTTTCTGGACGTTTTTTTTCTATTTTCCACTGGCCCTGCTTGGGTTTGATCCAGTTATGCTCATCCTTGCTTCAGGCATCAACTTACTTTACCAGTTTTGGATACATACCGAAGCGATAGGGAAAATGGGCATTCTGGAGAAGTTTATGAACACCCCATCCCACCACCGGGTGCATCACGGAAGAAACCCAAAATACATTGACAAAAATCATGGAGGCACCTTTATAATCTTCGACAAGTGGTTTGGTACATTCCAGCAGGAAGAGGAGAAACCTACTTACGGTATCACCACTCCGGTGAAGAGCTGGAACCCTGTCTGGATAAACCTGGCCCATTATGCCACGATGAAAGCCGAATTCAAAACAATAGCTTCATGGCCTGACCGGATAAGGTATCTCTTCAACAAACCCGGATGGCTACCTTCCTATCTGGGCGGCTACAGGACACCTGGGGAGGTAGATCCTGACTATCAAAAATTCAATACCGTGCTACCCCCTGCTTTTAACTGGTACGTATTTACCCAATATGCTTTCTTACTGATTTTGACCGGAGTCTTTCTCTTTCAGGTCGAATCGTTCGACTGGTTCGCCCAAGTAGCAGTGAGTTTGGTGATCATGTGGACCACCGTGAGCTTCTCAGGAATCTTTGAAGGCAGAACCTGGTACGTGCCTCTGGAAACGCTAAGGATCCTCTCCTTCTCAGCCACGGTTTATTTCCTTTTCCTGCTCTCCTTACCCAAAATTATGGTAATACCAGCATTGTTAACTTATGTAGGCGTATCTTTGGTCTGGCTGTGGAAAAACCACCAACGTACGTCACAGTCATCACAAGCGTCCCCCTAACCCATGCATAGAATTACCCCTGCCATCTACCCTGCTTTACTTCTGCTGCTCCTATCCACCCTATCGTGCAGTGGAAAACTGGAGACGGGATCCATCAATATTGAGAACTGGAAATCTGACCGTGATGGGTGCAAAGGGCTGAGGATGCAGGACCTGGAAGAGTTCAAACAGATAAAAAACTCATTCTTATCGGCAGATAACCAGGCTATTATCAAGACATTTGGACGTCCGGACAGAGTGGAACTTGTGGATAAAAGCCAGAGCTTTTTCTTTTACTTCCTGGAACCCAGTGGGGACTGCGAAGGGGTAGAAACAGAAAAAGAACCACTGAAGGTTCTTTTTCGGATGAATGCCATAAGCAAAGTATCAGAAGTGACTATCACAACCCTGAACCCATAAAGCATAGGGCAGCAGCTCCCAGCGTACCTGCATTGTTTTCAAGTGTTGCTTTTTTGAGCTTAATCTCTTTGCTGTAGTATGGGGTAAGGTATTGCTTGATCGTACGCTCTAGTGTAGGCATCATAAATTCCAGTCCGGCTGAAATCCCCCCTCCAAAATACACCTCTGTAACGTCCAAAATCCGGATAGTGGAGACAATAGCCTCTCCCAGTATAGTACCGACCTCCTCAAATACCATCAGTGAAACCGGGTTACCTGCCCTGGCCGTATCCACAAGTAAATGTGTGCCCAGCTCCGCTCCTACCAAAACGCCGGCCTTTTCAGGATAGGCAGAAATCATCCGCTCCATAATGGTGAGGATGCCATTGCGACCGATCAGGGTTTCTAGTCTTGCATTGCCACGGGACAGCATGTGCCCCATCTCCAAAGCATTACCTCTGGATCCCTTGAACACCAAGCCATCCAGCACAAGGGCACTGCCAATACCTGTGCCCATAGTAATGAAAAGGAAGTTTTCAGAGGGATCATCCTTCCCAAAATAAAACTCCCCTATCGCAGCTGCCGCCGCATCATTCTCCAGAAAAAACTCATAATGCGGATACTTGTCCTCCAACCCAGATTTAAGATTGAACCCATTCAGATCCGGAATAGCAGGGATCTCCAATGCAGTGGTTCTGTTTTTTGAAATAAGGCCCGGAAGCCCGATCCCTATCTTCTGCACCTGCGGATACTTAACCAAATACTTCCCCAGACCGTCAATAAAACAGGGGCCAAAGCCTTCAGGATGATCACGGTACGGAGTGGTATCTTCCTTTACAAATTCTAAAATAGTGCCTTCTCTGTCCACAAGGCCAATCTTCAAGTGAGTTCCTCCCACATCCACACCCAAAAAGTGTGCATCCTGTTTTTGCATGTTATTCTCCATAGGTTTGAGGTTCAAAAAAGCAAAAGAATTGCTTTACTTCCTATAATCTTTGCCAATCTGCTGGAAAATTTTGAGAACGGCAGGACAAACCAGCGTATTTTTAAGTGTAAGTTCCAATATTCCATGCATTTTTTTCCTGTTAGTGTGCGGATACTCCCGGCAGGCCTTCGGACGGTCTTCGTAAACGAGGCATTTGTTATCATCACCCAAAAAAGTGCACGGCGATGAGTTCAGGACAAAATCACCCTCCTCATCGCGATGAAGATACTCTGCTATAAAACTACTGCTTTTCATCCGGAAAAGCTTGGAAAGCCGCTCTATATCAGTCTGTAAGAATATAGGACTGGTTGTTTTGCAGCAATTGGCACACTCAAGGCAATCCAACTCGCTGAAAATGACTTCGTGGAGTGCTTCAAATCGTTCATCAAGCGCTTTGGGCTTGATTTTCCTCAGTCTTCCCTTCAGTTTCTGATGGGAAGAATAATCCGATCTACTCTCTTTTTTGAAGTTTTCCAGATCGATTTTCAAATCTTTATCAAGGTTTAAAATGAATGATAAATCGAATAATCCTACAGATTATTTTTATAATCAATGGGTTTTCAGTAACTTAAGTAGGTAACAAGCTGAATACACCATGAAATCACATCCTTCAGAGCTTTACTTCTATCATAGTTCCACGCAACCCGTGGATAAGCAAACGCGTGCTTATGCCAAGTCCATGGCGAGATTTGTAAACGAAATAGACCTGTCCAAAGAGCGCATCACCGCAACCCAATGGAACGGATTATTGAATAAGCTTGGACTACGCCCCAAAGATCTGCTTAACCGTGCACATCCCGACTACCAGCTCCACATAGCGGGCAAAACCTGGGATGACGAAAGTTGGCTGAATATTCTGGTACGATTCCCCTATCTCATCAAAGCCCCTATTGCTTTACTGAGAAGGAAAGCAATTCTATGCACCACTCCCACTGCTATCCTAAAGCTTAACTAGTCTTCGATCAAGGATATCCCATCGGGTTGAATAAGGATTTTCCGTGCTTTATAAAGCTGTCCTATGCATTGCTTGAAGTGTTTCTTGCTCATGCCGAGTTCGCGCTGGATCTGCTCAGGGCTAGACTTGTCGTGCAAAGGTAAAAACCCGTTCTTGCCTAGCACAGCCAAGATCAGTTCTGACCCCTCATCATATTTTACCCGGCCAGGAGGCAAAAGCTGTAAATCCAGCTTTCCGTCATCTCTACGGTTTTTGACAAAGAGTTTTCTTGACTCACCTATTTCCAGTTGCTGAAAAACTTCGTTTTTGAATAACAGCCCTTCATATTCCTCTTCTACCAGTACTTTGTACCCCAGGTCAGTCTCCTCAAAAATAAGCCCTTCCACTTCTTTTCCCTGCTCATACTCTTCAGGCGCGGGATATACGAAATCCCTGTACTTATTCACTCCTATCAACCGGTCGGTTCTATAATCCACACAGATTTTCACCAGATACTTTTCACCGACAACCATGTTCTTTCCCATTTCGGCTTTGGGTACAAAAAGATCCTTGGGCAGCCCCCATTCCATAAAAGCACCAAAAGAAGTCACCTCTTTGGCTGTCAACACCACAAATTCATCCAAAATACCCAAGGGGCGCTTGGTCACCGCCACAGGTCTATCCTCACTGTCTGTATAAATAAAAACCTCTACTTCGTCCCCTTCTGCTTCATCTCCCTTGAGATAGCCTTGGGGTAGCAAAACCTCATCTCCTGAGCTTAAGGCCAGATAGGCACCGAAATCCGTAAACCTGTTGATAGGTAGCTTCGAAATTAAACCTAGTTCCTTCATCACACAAAGGTAGGGATAAATCGGCTTTGCTGATCAACGTTTTCCCACAAACAAAGTCAGTAAACACCACTCAAAAATTGGATTTAGCACTTCACACAATTAGCTTTGATCACTGAATCAGGTGTAACAGCATCTAAAAACCCAAATAAACTGTTTGTTCTTACCTCTCTACTATGAAATCGAGCATGACTAAAAAGTCACACACTGGCATGATTATAATCGCTGCGAGATTCTCCCGAACCGAGTTCGGGACAGGTAATGACCACTGAGAATCAAATTATAAACACATGAAAAACATCTCTGTAATCGGATCGGGTACCATGGGAAATGGAATCGCCCATGTATTTGCGCAGCACGGCTATCAGGTATCCTTGATCGATATAAAAGCTGAACTGCTTGACAAAGCGCTGGGGACTATCGGCAAAAATATGGCCCGGCAGGTAGATAAAGGAGTTATCACAGAGATAGCCAAGCAGGAAGCACTCGACAGAATCAAGCTGTTTACCGAGCTTGAAGCCGGTGTAAGGCAGGCAGACTTGATCGTAGAAGCTGCCACAGAGGACATAAACCTAAAATTGGAGATTTTCAGGAAGATCGACCAATTCAGTCCTTCCGAAGCAATTCTGGCAAGCAATACTTCTTCGATCTCGATCACCAGAATTGCTGCGGTGACCCGGCGCCCTGCGCAGGTGATCGGTATGCATTTTATGAACCCGGTACCTATCATGAAACTCGTAGAGGTAATAAGAGGATACGCCACTTCCGACGAAGTGTCAGCGAAGATCATGGATCTCTCCGGAAAATTGGGGAAAGAGCCGGTAGAAGTCAATGATTACCCCGGCTTTGTGGCAAACCGTATCCTGATGCCAATGATCAACGAAGCCATCCAAACTCTATTTGAGGGAGTAGCAGGCGTCCATGAGATCGACACCGTAATGAAGCTGGGTATGGCTCATCCTATGGGTCCCCTTCAACTGGCTGATTTTATAGGGCTCGATGTCTGCCTTTCCATTCTCCGTGTTTTGCACGATGGGTTTGGAAGCCCAAAATATGCGCCGTGCCCCTTGCTGGTCAACATGGTGGAAGCCGGCCATAAAGGTGTGAAATCCGGTGAAGGATTTTATACCTATACACCCGGCAGTAAAGACTTGGTAGTAGCTGCCGCCTTCTCGAAAAAATAACCTTCTTAAGTTGACTTAGTATGCATCTGGCAGTTTCCGGGAATATCGGGAGTGGAAAAACCACGCTCACAGAAAAATTGGCTAAACACTATGGCTGGAAAGCTGAGTTTGAGTCTGTGGATGAAAACCCATACCTACCGGATTTCTATGAAGATATGAAAAGGTGGGCTTTTCATCTTCAGGTGTATTTCCTGAATTCTAGATTTAACCAGATCAAACAAATCCAGGAAAACCATACTTCTACCATCCAGGATAGAACCATCTACGAAGACGCCTACATTTTTGCCGTCAATCTGTATAAAAGCAAACTGCTGAGCGAACGTGATTACAGCAACTATAAGAGCTTGTTTGATAGCATGATAACCCATGTGAAGGCACCGGATCTTCTTATATACCTGAAAGCCGACATTCCTAAACTGGTCGGTCAGATTGAAAAGCGTGGAAGAAGCTATGAAACCGCCATGCGGATCGATTACCTGAAAAACCTGAATTCACATTATGAAGAATGGATCTCAAATTATAAGGAAGGAAAACTTCTCATTGTGGATGTAAACAACCTGGATTTTGTGGAAAACCCGGAGGACTTTTCTTCAATTGTCACTAAAATTGACAGGGAAATATTTGGTTTATTCACCTAAACAACAACACTTTAAATAGTACTAGTAAAGTAAATCTTTACTATTGATTCATTGGCTCTTTCTCACAGGAAGCTATAGGATTTTCCTTTTCATCCAACTCAGTATGGCTTTTCGCTGCTCTTCTTTAGGATTGACGAGAAGTTGATCCAACCGCTTCAGCGAACCTCCCGTCATCAAGGTTTCATAAGGTGTGATACGGATAAGTTTATAGCCATGCACCCTGGTCTGCAGATCATGCTGTGCGTCATTATAAGCGCTTAATTTCCATCCAGAAGATCCATTTCCAGAAAAATCACCCGGATAACTTGCCGCTCCAAAACTACGGGATGCAACAGGGGGACCATACCAGATTCTTTCTTGAAGTCCCACTTTCAGGCAATCTTTCTCATATGTGCGGCACAGGCGCTTTTGCGCTTCTGCAAAAGCAAAATTGAAATCTTTGTAAAAATCTGATTTAAGGGACATTAGCCTATATCTATTGAAGTGAAGTTCATCATCATATAGAAATAAGTTCCGCTGAATTTTAAAATCAAATCTTAGTTTCTCAAGCAGAGGGAATTTTCCCATACCTCCCAGCCCGGTATAAATTTCCTCCAGCCATTTTTCCCCTTTTTTATCCAGGAAGCCGGGGTTGATATCCAGTTCAAAATTCTGCTCAAAATCCACCTCCCCTTCTTCCATTATAAGGTTAAGTTGGCGGGTCATCAAATTATCCATACGGGTTATAGGTATTCAGGTCAGTCTCCCCCAGGATATCCCAGGTGTGATCGGCAAGCAATCTTACTTTGGCGATAAATTCTGCAAAATCTTTCTTTCTACCCCACTCGCCGGGTGCGATCATACTTAGAAAATCAGAGCCATCAGCTTTCCTGTACAAATAATAGCAGTGGTTGATCAGCGGCTCAAACGGGATAGCGGCTCCGTAGATTCTCTCGGAAACTTCTACCCTATCCCTGATTTTTTTTGCCTGATCGGCAAGAAGTTGCATCTGCCGATAGATCTGGGACATCTGCATGTCAGTCTGACTCTGCATCGCAGCCACAGCTCGCCCGGTAGTTTTCCCTTTGTCTTCAGGTTTTATCAAGGCACTGCCCGAATGATGCGCATAGGGCAAGGTACCCGGGGACTCCGTGGTTTTTTCCTTCATCCGGTCCAGGTCCAGTCCGGATATATCTATCTTCTTTCCTGTCATTTTTTACTTTCTTCCTCTCCAGTAGAAATTCTTTCTTTCAGGTTTCCTTTAGAGCCTGGGAACGTGGTTCTGCTGGAGATGTCATAACCTATCCACAGCATGAGCAACATAAAGACCACAAAAAGGATCAAAAATATCTTCTTGTTCTTCTGCATGATTGAAACTGAATCTGATTTCTTGGACAAAATTAACTTTTAGCGTTGAAACAAGAATTTATCAGGCAGGTTTAATGAAACTCCTCTCTTAAAAATCATACTTATTGTAAATTGTTTCTAATTTTATCCTAGATGATCAAACCATACTTTTTCAGCTCAGACCTTATTTCATCCGATTATGTATCAACTCATAAGTGAGCAGTCAATTTATCAGTATTTTGGCGATGATGATCCGGCTTTGATCCGGGAAATGATCCATATTATTCTGGACACAAACATCAAAGACCTGAAGGAGCTGACCAAGTTTTACCAAACCGGTGATTTCACAACCATTAAGAAAAGATGCCACAAAGCCAAGCCTAGCATGAGCTATGTAGGCGCACAGAAAACAAGGAAAATCCTGGAAGAAATAGAGTCCAACCTGGAAGACTCACACGAACTCAATGAAAAATTACAGCATCAACTTATCCTCATTGAATCAGAGCTTCAAAAGTTCCTTGCCACAATTGATTAAAACCATTTACACAAACTACTTAATAATGCAGCGAAAATCCCTTTTTCTGCCCCTGCTTTACTTTATCCTTTTTCAAGCATATGCGCAGTCTGAACTCACCGTAGAACACATTATGCAGGATCCCAAATGGATGGGTACGTTCCCATCCTCTCCGACATGGGGCAGTGATTCTCAAACCCTATATTTCAGGTATAATCCAGAGGGTGATCCAGGTGACTCTCTCTACAAGATCCATCTTGACAAAAACACCCAAATCACGAAAGTAAAATGGGATGAAGAAAAAGGTCTGGGAAGAGAAAATTCGTCATTTAATGCAGACAAGACACTGAGAGTATATAGGCAAGGAAGGAAATTGATGCTGGAAGACCTAGGATCAAAAAGCTCTACCCTGCTGTTTGAATGGCACGAGCCTTTCAGCAGCCCGACTTTTCTTCTCGATGAGCAGGAAATATCTTTCGTGTCATCAAACAATATTTATGTGTTTGACAGGAGGTCCAATTCGATAAAGAAAATCACCAATATTTCCACTGCCTCAAAGCCAACAGACAAAACCAACCCGGCAACTTCGAAGTCAGGATTTCTGGAGCAGGAAAACCTTGAACTTCTCAAAGTGGTGAACCAGCGTAAGGAGATCCAGCAAATGAGAAGAGACTACAGAGAGGCCGTATCCGGTAAGGATCAGGAAGAGTTTGTGTATTATACGCAGGGAAAAAACCCTTCAAATCTCCAGCTTTCCCCTGATGGTAAGTATGCTACTTTCTCTTTTTACACCCCGGCAAACAACAAATCCACCAAGGTTCCTGATTATGTAGCAGCTTCGGGTTTCACAGAGGATCTCAATTCCCGACCTAAAGTAGGCACCTCTCCCAATAAAATCGAAATAGGCATCTATGATCTACAGCGTGATACCGTCTATTTTGTAAACAAATCAAAGCTTCCCGGTATCAAGGATCTCCCAGACTATACAAAGGATTACCCTGAAAAAAAATGGGAAGAAAAGGAAAGGGAAGTCTCCATGTTCGGTCCTCTGTTTTCCCCAGACGGGAAGCATGCGATCATCCAAGCCAGGGCTGTAGACAATAAGGACAGATGGATAACTGCACTGAACCTGGAAACTGGGGAACTGAAACTTCTGGACAGGCAACGGGATGAGGCCTGGATTTCAGGCCCGGGGATAGGCTCAGGCTTTTCAGGAGGCACACTGGGCTGGCTGCCTGATAACAAGCATATCTATTTGCAATCGGAGGAAACAGGCTATTCGCACCTCTATTTGCTTAATGTGACTACCGGTAAGAAAACAGCACTCACCAAGGGCAATTTTGAAGTATTTGAACCTTTTATCTCCAAAGATAAAAAATCATGGTACCTCACTACCTCTGAGGTAGATCCCGGTGAGCGCCATTTCTACAAAATGCCACTGATGGGTGGAAAAATGGTCAAACTCACCACTATGACCGGAAACAATGACGTGCTCCTATCGCCGGATGAGACAAAACTTGCCATTCTGTACTCCTACAGCAATAAACCTACCGAACTCTATGTACAGGAAAATGCGGCAGGTGCTGCACCCAAACAACTGACCGAGGGTCAAAGTGATGCTTTCAAAGCTTACCCATGGAAGGATCCTGAGATCGTGCGATTCAATGCGGAAGATGGTGCCCAGGTTCCGGCCAGACTCTATAAACCTGACCCCTCCAAAAGCAATGGAGCGGCAGTGATCTTTGTCCATGGAGCTGGATATCTACAGAATGTACATAAATGGTGGAGTAGTTACTTCAGGGAGTACATGTTCCATAATTTATTGACCGATTTGGGGTACACCGTACTGGACATTGATTACAGGGGGTCAGCAGGCTATGGCAGGGACTGGCGAACAGGTATCTATAGACACATGGGAGGAAAAGACCTTTCAGATCATGTGGACGGCGTCAAATACCTGGTAAACACACATGGTGTGGATGCAGGGAAAATCGGGATTTACGGAGGCAGTTACGGGGGGTTCATTACACTGATGGCGCTATTCACTGCACCTGAGGTTTTTCAATCGGGTGCAGCACTCCGCTCGGTGACAGATTGGGCCCATTATAACCATGGCTACACGGCAAACATCCTGAACACCCCGGAAGAAGACCCTATTTCCTATAGAAAATCATCTCCTATTTACTTCGCAGAGGGATTGAAGGGAAATCTTCTGATAGCGCATGGTATGGTGGATGTCAACGTACATTTCCAGGATGTGGTAAGGCTTTCCCAGCGGCTTATCGAACTTGAAAAAGACAACTGGGAAATGGCGGTATATCCTGTGGAAGATCATGGTTTTGTAGAACCCAGCTCTTGGACTGATGAATACAAGAGAATTCTTAAATTGTTCAATACCACTTTATTAGATTAACACGATGGTTTATCCAGGCCGGATCCTTTTGGGGCTGCTGATTTCAGCAGGCCTTGGTTTTACATCCGTATCATGCGGCAGCAGAACGGGGACTGTCTCCCGGGTGGAAGGGCTGATTGCCGAAAAAGCTTTGGTGGTGTCAGCCAGAAAGGAAGCCTCAGCGATCGGACTGGAAATCATAAGAAAAGGCGGAAATGCCTTCGATGCAATGATGGCTACCGAGATGGCGCTTGCACTTACCTTCCCCGTAGCAGGAAATCTGGGCGGTGGTGGTTTCATGGTGTACAGGATGGCAGACGGGTCCGTAGGATCCATTGATTACCGGGAAAAGGCACCGGCAGCCTCCGATAAAAACATGTATTTGGATGAAGCAGGAAATGTCATCCCAGGTTTGAGTACCAAGGGCGCATTGGCATCTGGTATTCCTGGAACGATTGCAGGGATTTTTGAAGCACAGGCTAGATTTGGAAAGCTCCAGCCTGCAGAAATTCTGCATCCGGTGATCGAACTTGCCGAGAGAGGATTTGTGGCTACCTCCAGCCAGGCCAATGGACTGAGAAGGTTACGGAATACATTTATTGAGGTAAATGGCCCGGGTACCTTCTACGCCCAAGAGTTCAGTGAGGGGGATACCATCAGAAACCTGGCTCTGGCTAAAACCCTGAAGAGAATTTCAGCACATGGAAGAGATGAGTTTTACAAAGGGGAAACAGCCAAAATATTGACTGCACACATGAAGTCAATAGGTGGAATTTTCACAGAAGAGGATTTGTCAGGCTATCAGGCCAAATGGAGAGATCCCTTGGTTTTTCCCTACAAAGATCTCAAGCTTATCTCCATGGCTCCTCCAAGCTCAGGTGGTGTTACCTTAGCCCAGATACTTAAAATGATTGAGCCGTTTGACCTGGAAAGTTACGGGCATAACAGCGAAAAGTACATCCAGGTTTTGGTAGAGGCTGAAAGAAGAGCTTATGCTGACAGAAATTTTTATCTCGGTGATCCTGACTTCGTGAAGATACCGGTAAATGAACTAATAGCGGATGAATACCTGAAATCCAGGATGGCGGACTTCAGTTTTGACAAAGCCACCAAATCGGAAGCTGTGGCGGCAGGAAATATCTCCTTTGCAGAAAGCATGGAGACTACCCATTATTCGATTGTGGATACCGAGGGCAATGCTGTCGCTGTGACCACTACCATCAATGGAAGTTATGGATCCAAGGTGTTTGTAGACGAACTTGGGTTCTTTATGAACAATGAAATGGATGATTTCAGCGCCAAAGCGGGAGTTCCAAATATGTTCGGCCTGATAGGTGCAGAAGCTAACAGTATCGCTCCAGGTAAGCGGATGCTCAGTTCTATGACCCCTACATTGGTAGAGAAGGATGGAAAGCTGTGGATGGTAGTGGGTACCCCGGGTGGATCCACCATTATCACTTCGGTGCTACAGACTGTACTTAATGTCTACGAATTCGGTATGGGTATGCAGGAGGCAGTGAATGCATCCAGATTCCATCATCAATGGCTCCCTGACCTGATCACCTTTGAGCCTGATTCTTTTGACAGCGAATTGATCTCACAGCTTAAATCCAAAGGTTACCTGATCCTGGAGCAGGATAACCCCATCATAGGGAAAGTGGATGCGATTCTTATACTTCCAAACGGAAAGATGGAAGGAGGAGCAGATCCGAGAGGAGATGATACGGCTGTAGGCTACTGACCCTGCAGATCCCAGGTCAGGTCACCGTATTCTTTTGTTCTTTTCCGGGCTTTGGGCAGAAGCCGGTAAAGTGATTGAAATCCATTTTAAAATCTGCAATTCAGAACCAATTCCCTGAGAATGGATGTTCCCTGTCATATTGTAACCTAGTGGACCTTGAATCCATTATTTATTACATCAAATGAAAACTAAACAAAGAGTAGTAGTCGGCCTCTCAGGAGGGGTTGACAGTTCAGTAGCTGCCCATCTTTTGTTGGAACAAGGCTACGAAGTCATCGGCATGTTTATGAAAAACTGGCACGATGAATCCGTCACTATTTCCAATGAATGTCCTTGGATGGAAGATGCCACAGACGCTATGTTGGTGGCAGAAAAACTGGGAATTCCCTTTCAGGCCATTGATCTAAGTGAAGAATACCGGGAACGCATCGTGGATTATATGTTTGCCGAATACAAAGCAGGACGGACTCCGAATCCTGATATTTTATGCAACCGGGAAATCAAATTTGATATTTTTCTGAAAGCCGCACAAAAACTTAAGGCAGACTTTGTGGCTACAGGCCATTACTGTCAGAAAGGTGTAACGGAAGTAAATGGCAACACCGTTTATCAACTCCTGGCTGGAGCAGACCCGAATAAAGACCAGAGTTACTTTCTTTGTCAGCTAAGCCAGGAACAATTGGGCAAAGCACTGTTTCCCATAGGCCATCTTCAGAAACCTGAAGTCCGAAGAATAGCAAAGGAGCTAGACCTCATCACAGCGGAAAAAAAAGACAGTCAGGGACTTTGCTTTATAGGAAAAGTAAGACTGCCTGATTTTCTTCAGCAGCAGCTTAAGCCAAAAAAAGGTAGAATTATCCAGATTCCGGATAATCTGGAAACCTACGATAAAGCAAAGATACCGGCCGGCTTAGAACCCGAAGACTGGGATCGCGAAGTACTGGATGCGATCTCCCTGCCGATCCACTACACTGCAGACCAAGGCAAGCAAATCGGAGAGCATAACGGAGCCCACTATTTTACCGTGGGTCAGCGGAAAGGACTCCAGGTTGGGGGTACCGGAAAGCCGCTGTTTGTCATCGCTACTGACACCGTGGAGAATATAATCTACACAGGACTGGGAGAAGATCATCCCGGGCTATTGAGAAATGGGCTTTTTGTCAAAGCAGAGGATATCCATTGGATCCGGAAGGACAGGACTATCCAACCTGGTGAAACTGCCAGATATGAAGCTAGGATACGATATAGGCAGCCCCTATCCGAAGTTATCCTGATGCAAAAGAAAGAAGGGCTGTTTGTTGTCTTTGACCATGCCCAGAAAGGAGTGGCTTCCGGTCAGTTCGTGGCATGGTATGAAGGAGATGAATGCATAGGTTCCGGGACTATCTCCTGATGCCTGGTATAGAGTCAGTGGCAGCACTGACTTTTTTTTAACATTAAAACCGATAAACTCTTGCATCTCCCAGTCCTTTTTGAGGATGAACATATCATCGCAATCAACAAACCTTCCGGTTTGCTGGTCCATAGAACTTCCATTGCTGCTGAAGAGACAGTTTTCGCAGTTCAATTACTCCGTGACCAAATCGGGCAGCGTGTCTCCCCTGTTCATCGGCTAGACCGTCCCACGAGTGGTGTTTTGCTTTTTTCAAAACAGGAAGCTACTCTCCCACTGCTGAAACTTCAGTTTGCAGAACGCTCGGCAAAAAAGACCTACCTCGCTATTGTGAGGGGTATTCCCAGAGATGGTGAGGGATTGATAGACCATCCTCTCACGACAGAGCGGTCCAATAAACTTCAGGAAGCAAAAACCGGCTACCGCTTGCTCTGTGAAGCTGAAATCCCTTTTGACACCACGGGGAGATATCCTACCAGCAGGTATAGCCTGTTGGAGCTGACACCTGAAACTGGGAGAACCCATCAGATCAGGAGACATCTAGCCCATATCAGGCACTATATCCTCGGAGATAAGAAGCATGGGGATAATAAGCAGAATCAGTTTTTTAGCAAACATTTTGGATTGGAGAATCTACTGCTGCATGCCCATACATTGATGCTAACTCATCCTATCACCCAAGAAACCATGCTGTTGCATGCGCCTATTCCTGTGCATTTCCGGACAATTATGCATGAATTAGGCTGGGAGGGGAATCCAATTTTGATCGCTTAAAGGTCCATTTGCCAAATTTGAATTACTTTAGAAAAATAAATATGAACCCTATGAAAAAATCACTAGTTGGGCTAGGCTTGATCGTTTCTTTTTCAATTCCTGTCTTGGCTCAAAAGGCAGACATTGAGAAGAGATTTGACCAGGACCGAGCTGTAGCTGCCTTTACTTATTTGGCATCAGATGAGCTGATGGGAAGAGATCCTGCCCGTCCCGAGATAAAACTCGCCTATACGTTTATTGCCGATCAGCTGGAAGAATCAGGCACCAAACCGCTTGCAGGAGCTGATGGTTATTACCAAAACATCCCTTTCAGGCTTTCCAGCCCTCCGAGTAAGGGAGTCATTACCCTGGGTGACTCGAGCTTCAAGCAGGGTGTGACACTTTTGGTTTTGGATGGGAAATCAATTTCAGGTGAGTATGAATTAGTGGATGTAGGGTACGGGCTTGATGCTGATTTTGAAGGAAAAGACCTATCAGGCAAAATTGCGGTGAGCAGTGTGGGAGCACCGGATAAACTGTCACCTTCAGATTTATTTTCCTTGGGCAGGGAAAAGACAGTACGGGCAAAAGAAAATGGCGCAGTGGCCCTGATTGAGCGTTTCAATGTACCCTCTGTTCCCTGGCAATTGGCTGCTAACTTCTTAAACCGGACCCAAATGGGAGTGGATCAGGGAGAAAGCAGTGATCTTCCTTACATCTGGATAAAAGATTTAAACAATGGGATAAAAGAGTCAATAACCTCCGGAAAATCAAAGGCCACTCTTGGAATAGAAGGAAAAATGACCAGATCAATTGAAGGAAAAAATGTGCTGGCATGGGTTGAAGGAACAGATCCTGAACTCAAGAATGAATACATCCTACTTTCGGCCCATTATGACCACGTAGGAGTAGGTACTCCGGATGCTGAAGGGGATTCTATCTATAACGGAGCTAGGGATAATGCAGTAGGGACTGTAGCGGTCCTGAATGCCGCCAGGTATTTTGCCGAAAATCCGCCAAAAAGATCTGTGGTTTTTGCCTTGTGGACCGCAGAGGAAAAAGGACTCCTAGGAAGCGGATATTTTGCAAATAATCCTTTGATTCCCTTAAATCAAATCGTCTTCAATCTCAATATAGACAATGCCGGGTACAATGATACAGCTATCATAACAGTGATAGGTTTGGGAAGAACCTCTGGCGATCACCTGATCAGTGAGGCGGTGGCTGATTTTGGGTTGGAAGCCACAGCGGATCCATCTCCGGAACAAGGATTATATGACCGTTCCGACAATGTGAATTTCGCGAGAAAAGGAATTCCGGCTCCGAGCTTCACGCTGGGTTTCACTGCTTTTGATGACGAAATAAACAAATATTACCATAAGGCTGCAGACCATGTTGAGAGCTTTGACCTGGAGTACGCTGCGCTATACTGGAAATCATACATTCTTTCGGCCCAAAAAATCGCAAATTCTCCGGAAAGGCCTTTTTGGGTGCCGGGTGATAAGTATGAAGAGGTGGCCAAGGAGCTATATGGCATTGAGTAAGTGATATTGAGCGAAGGGAGCAAAATGGATTAATCCTTGCTCCCTTCAAATTTTCCCATACTGATGTGGCCCTTTTGGGATACTCCTTTTCCTCTCAGTACATTATAAAGTGTTCTAATGAGGATTTCCAGGTCTAGGCTTAGACTTACATTGTCGACATACCAAACATCCAGCTTGAACTTTTCCTGCCAGGAAATGGCATTTCTGCCGTTTATCTGCGCCCAACCGGTAATTCCAGGCCTTACTTCCTGTCTACGGCCTTCCTTCTCATTATACAATGCGATATACTCCACCAGTAATGGACGTGGTCCTACCATGCTCATTTCTCCCTTCAGCACATTTATCAGTTGAGGTATTTCATCCAATGAACTCCTCCGGATGATTCTTCCCATTGACGTGATCCGTTTGTCATCGGGCAGAAGGTTTCCTTCCCTATCCCTCAAATCCCTCATTGTTTTAAATTTGAGAATGTGGAATAATCCAAATTCTTTTCCAGGCCGCAGCTGCGAAAAAAAAGGAGAACCCTTATGATGTATAGCGAGGACAAGGGTAAGTAACAGAAAAATGGGAAGGAGGACGGCAAACATTGCAGAAGCCAAGAAAAGATCCAGGCTCCTTTTTAAAATCTTCTTGTAGAACACAGGTTAAAATGAATTTGCCAACTCTTTAAGGATGCAACCAACCACCTTCTCCTGGTCTTCCAGTTGAAGATTGGCTGAACTGGGTAGACATAATCCCCTTTTGAAGAGATTTTCGGCTGTGCTGCCCCCATAATACGGTACTTCATTGAATACAGGCTGAAGGTGCAAGGGTTTCCATAAAAACCTCGTTTCAACTCCTTGCTTTATCATAGCTATCCTCAATTCATCATTTGAGAATCCTGTTATGGTATCATCTATCAGAATAGTAGTAAGCCAATAGTTCGACTCCGCTCCGTCACATTCGGTCTGGAATGTAATCCCTGGAACATCCTTTAAAAGTTGGCGGTATCGGTTATTGACGTTCTTTCTTTTGAATACCCATTCATCGAGCTGTTCCAATTGGGCTACCCCTATAGCGGCAGCCATATTATTCATCTTGTAATTGTACCCGATTTCAAGGTGCTGGTAATAAGGCAGGTTTTCCCGGGCTTGGGTAGAAAGGTGTTTTGCTTTCTGTATTAATTCAGTGTCATTGGAGATAATGGCTCCTCCTCCCCCAGTTGTCATTATTTTGTTTCCATTGAATGAATAGACACCAAATTGGCCAAAAGTGCCGCAAGCTTTACCCTCAAAACAGCTGCCTACAGCTTCAGCTGCATCTTCGAGAACGGGGATTTGATATTTATCTGCTACTTCCATCAGCTCTTTCATTTTAGCAGGCATGCCAAACAGATGTACTATAACAATCAATTTGGGCTTTTTCCCGCTGGAAATCCTGCTTAGAATCGCATCTTCCAATATTTCAGGACAGATATTCCAGGTTTTATCCTCACTGTCTACAAATATAGGCTTGGCACCTAAATAAATAATTGGGTTGGCAGAAGCACAGAATGTAAAGGATTGGCAGATTACTTCATCCCCAGGGCCAACTCCCAGCATTACCATGGCCAGGTGGAGTGAGGAGGTTCCAGAATTCAGCGCTACGGCCTGATGCGTCCCCATTTTATGGGCAAGCTTAGTTTCAAACTTATCAATAAATCCACCACTAGTAGCAAGATGTCCTGAATCTAATACCTGATCCATGTAAAAACGCTCATTTCCACTATAAACAGGAAAAGATAATGGTAACTGATAATCCATTGGTTGGTGCTGAATGAATAGCTAAACATATGCTATTAATAACAAAAAGCCAACTAATTCTTACAAAAAACATACTTTGCCAAAATGAACATAAAGCAACGGCAAGAAAAACGGACCATGGATGCAACAGTTATACGAATAGGATTGTCCTCCAACTAACACCCACGGCAAACGGGGAAAAAGTATTTCCAATACCGGGTCTTAATTCATGTTGAGGTTGGACTCTTTAAGGCTCTCGGTATCCAATTTTATTTTCTTCTTTTGCGAAGAGGTAAGAGCCCTCATTTCCAATACATTGGGCTGTAAACTCACTTTCTTTCTCACGTATTTCACGGTAATTTTGTCAAGCCTATAGCCAAGTCCCAATGCTATCAGCGCGACTATGGGTAAGACCAGGTGGTCTGAAGAATCCTTCATCATAAAAACAAGCGCAATAAAGCACAGCTGTAAGCCACCTAGAAACAATGCCACTTGATTATGCCTCATTCCCATTCTCATCAGAAAATGGTGGACATGCGATTTATCCGGAGTCATTGGTCCTTTTCCCTGACTGATTCTTCTCGTAAAGACCCTAGCCATATCATAAAGGGGAAAGATCATGAGGGCAATACCTGTCGAAAAAACCGGTTCCACCTTCCAGGGATTTCCTGTAGGAAGTGCTGTATTATACTCCATGAAAGCAAGTATAAGTGCGCCCATGGTAAACCCCAGGGTAAGCGATCCTGTATCCCCCATAAAGATCTTTGCTGGATGCCAATTAAAGATCATAAATGCTACAATACTTCCTAATAGGATAAAACACAGGACAGCATAGCTTTCCAATCCATGGGCCATAAACCAAACTCCCAAGAGACTAAATACAATGATGGCAATTGTACCTGCCAAACCATCCAAGCCATCAATCAGATTAAAGGCATTGGTCAAGGCCAACAGTACAAATATGGAGAAAGAGCAACTGACAGCGTAGTTTAGCTCATGGACACCAATAAATCCATTTAGACTGGTAATCCGTATATCAGAAGCGACTACTACAAGAACGGAAGCAACCAGCTGCCCTAATAGCTTTTGAGAGGCTCTTAGCTCTACCATATCATCTCTAAGGCCTATAAAAAACATAATGGCTATACCGCCCAATAGATACCTCAAATCAGGTATAGGAAATAACGGGCCCCATATTGCCAGGGAAAGGATAGTGGCAAATATAAATCCGATTCCACCCATTGATGGGGTCTCGACTTTATGGATCTTCCTACCTCCAGGAGACTCCGAAATATTATACTTTGAAAGTACTTTGATAAGTACAGGGTAAAAAAATATCCCAACCGTCAGTGACGAAAGAAAGGAAAACAAAAAAGACATATTAATAGTTGGTTAACATTACTACTCTGGTAACAAAAATTGCACCTTAAATTTTAAGAACCGAAAATTCTCTACGATAATTCCTATTTACAAGCCAAACTTTTCTGATTGCCAGTTTTTATTTTCCGGTGGTGGCAATAATCCATAGCGAAAGCAAGGGAGTTTAAAACTTTAAGCTGCGTTTCATTTGCCCATAAGGTGATTGCTGGCCGCTCTTCCGATCAATATGGGGCATTACATGCAATATAGTCATCCCTGGGTATATCGGTTGCTTCATTCGTATAGCTTTAATTTTTTTTCACAATTTCAGGATGGCTCTGTAGTCCGGACGAAACCATCCGCTTATCCGCTACAGGTCTTACACAAAAAAATAGACTTCAATTCTTATTAAGGAGAAAATTATGGGGAATTTGTGGTCAGAAATCCGCTACCATGGAAAATAATGCTACAATTAGTGGTATTCAAAATGCAATTAAACCGGATTAAACAGTATGATCCGTTATAACCTTTCCCGAATTTATTTATGGAAAGGCATTCTTAATTGGAAGAAAATCAGGCTGTTTGGTCCCTGAGGTATAGCACCGCTAGGATGAAGTTGAAAACAGCACTATACAGACAGATTTTGAAGCAATCAATGGTTGTAAAAGTATTGCTTAATCCATAGCACAGGTTTAACCAAGGCCTGCTGAAAAAGGGTGGTAAAAGGTCCTAGGGATTCTAAGCAAGTGGCAAGCTTAGTGAGAACATGATATGCCTTATTCCATGCATAAGAATATCTCAAAATTGAGATTCTGGGCTAGTCACAGGCATACCATATTCTGTATTAGCCTCACTCGAAGTTCTAGGACTGATCCGGTATAAGCCTATACCTTCATGCATCCCTCGAATCATCTTCAACCTAATTTTTTAGGATTAGGAATCAAACCATTAAAAGCAAAAAGGGAAGCATTTCTGCTTCCCTTTTAGAGCCCCTTGCCGGGATCGAACCAGCGACCTACTGATTACAAGTCAGTTGCTCTACCAGCTGAGCTAAAGAGGCTTTTTCCTTTAATGTGGTGCAAATATAGGCCTTACTTATATTCACTCCAAACTCTCAGAAGGGAAAAAACCTATCTCCCTTATTCTGAGAGAGATTAATTTAAAACTCTCTCAGAATAGAAAGCTTCTTCTTCAATTTATCGATTTCTTCTTCAGCCTTCTGGATTTTAATATCAAATTGATCCTTGAGCTTATCGGCTGTCTTGGAAGCTGCAAAAAACTCCAGGTTGTTTTTCCATAGTGTAATGTTGTTTTCCAGCTCTGAAATCTGTTTTCTGATTCCATGCTCTTTCTTATTCAGAGTTTTCGCCGCATTTGGATCAGACTGTAGCTTGTTCAGATTCAACCGGAACAGGAAATCTTCCTTATCAGATCCTTCTACATCCAGCTTCTCCAAATATGTGTCCACGGCAGATTTAAACTGAACCTGCATTTCCTTCATGTTCTTACGGGGAACGAACCCCACTTCATTAAATTCGGCTATCCTTGCTATCAACTTATCTTCATTTACCTCTTCCCCTTTTGAGTCTGCAATGATCTGCTCACATATCTCCTGCTTCTTTTTCAGGTTGGATTCAAATTCTGAGTTGGACTGTTTGTTTGAATTGCGCCTATTCTCAAAAAACATATCACAGGCAGCCTTAAACCGCTTGTAAAGGCTGTCCCGGCTTTTCTCAGGGGTGGGACCCAGCTTTTTCCAATCCTGCTGCAGCTTCACCAATGCGTTCGCCGTATTCTGCCAATCGGTATTGTCCTTGAGCTCCTCAGCTTTCACGATCAATTCTTCGGCTTTTGCCTGGTTGCCAGCGCGTACTTCGTCAAGCTCCTTAAAGAAAAGGTTTTTGTTATGGAAAAACTGTTTAAAGGAAGCCCAGAATGATTTGTTTATCTCTTTTCCAACTTCTCTGGGCACAGGACCAATCTTTTCCCAAGCTTTCTGGATATCAAGTATTTCTTTGGTTTTGGTATTCCAATCTTTTATCCTGTCCGCTTTAAAATCAGCAAATGGCTTTAAAGACGCTATCAAAGCTTCTTTATCATCCTGATTCTTTTTAAATACCTCCTTCTGACCTTCGTAAAAATCCTTTCTACGGTCATATACTGCATCTGAAGCCGCTTTAAATCTTTGCCATAACGCTTCCTGCTCATCCCGGGGTACAGGACCTATATGCTTGAATTCTTCATGCAGTTCATTCAGCGATTTTATTGAATCTTTTAGGTCTTTTACGTCCTTCAGAGCTTCTGCTTTTTCACAAAGCTCCATTTTGCTTTCAAGATTCTTTTTGCGGTCAAGTTCCTTTAACTCAAAATAGATGCTTCTATTGTCGTAAAAGCGGTCCATAAGAGCATTGTAACTGGCCCAAAGGCTTCTATTTTGTGCGGAAGGCACAGGACCTATGGCTTTCCATTCTTCCTGGATACCTTTTATGGTGGACATACTCAATGTCGTCTCTTCTCCATCTACCAATTCCCGGAGTTTATCGAGCAATGCACTCTTATCCAAGAGGTTTTTCTCTTTTTGACGCTCTGCCTCTTTCCGGACCGAAGTCAATTGATGCCTATAATCCTGATAATATCTGTTGAACTCCTTTTCCTCCTCGCTGGGACGGAAATCAAAATCGTCATCTTCGCCTCCTTCGGATTTGAATTTGGTCCGCGCTTCATCCTTTTCCTTACTGGTCAACTCATCAAATGCTGCTTTGATCTCATGGACCAGCTTATCTATTTTCAGCACATTGGCAGCATGGAGCTTGTCTTTCAAGACTTTAACCAACTGTACTTTAGATAGTCCCGTAAGATCTACATGCTCCTCGTGATGATCCTCCTCTTCCCCAGTGGAATCTTCATCCATACCTGCCTCATCCGAACCAGCTTCAGTATCAACGGATGAAGCGGATCCTTCCGCTTCATTTATGTCTTCCTCTACAGCAGTAGACATATCACTTCGATCCTCCTGCGATTCTACTTCAGTGGGTTCAGGCTGCCCATCACCACCTTGGAGGTCAATTTCTCCCTGGGATTTTTCCGCATGGGAATCTGTGATGGCTTCAGATTCCGGAATCGATGTATCATCGCCCTTGGAATCGGGGCCATCCCCTACCGGAGAATCTTCAGCTTCGGAAGCATCAAGGTTCTGTTCATTTTCGATACTCTTCGCCTCTTCATGGGATGAAGCTGGAGTCACCTTGTCTTTATCAGACAAATCATTACTTTTCTCAGTCATAAAAACGGTACTATTTAGAGGCAATATGGGCAAAAGTAGGGATTTTGCCTAATTTAATCTCGGGTCTAAGGGATAATTTGCGATTACCTTAAATTCGCCCCCCATGTTTTTGAGCAGGTTCCGCCACAGCTCTTCGGGAGTGTATTCAAACGTCTGACTATCCAGGTTTTGGCGGTAGATGATCCAGGTGTTTTCTGTGAGCTCATCAGAAAGCTGGGTGGAACCCCAGCCACTATATCCCAGGAAAAAGCGTACTGACTCTGGCGCAAACATCCCTGTCTTTAACTTCTCCACCAATGCCTCATAATCTCCTCCCCACCAAAGGTTCTCCCCCAGAGGAATACTGCCTTCCAGCTGCTTATCCCCCAAGTATATAAAATGGAGGGTGTTTTGCTCTACAGGTCCTCCTACAAACACATCTTTGTCAAGAAACTCCAATTCCTCTACCAGCTCCCCCAATTTAAGAATAGAAGGCTTGTTGATGACCAGACCAAAACTACCTTCCTCTGAGTGTTCACAAAGAAGAACCACAGACCTGACAAAATTCTCATCCTGTAGAAATGGTTCTGATATAAGAAGATCCCCTGCCTGTGGGGTTTTATGTTTCCCGCTAATCATACTTCTAATTACATAAATTCTCGAAAAATATAGACCATAATTTTTTAAATGCAATGGCCATGCTACTTTTATCCAAAAGATTTTAATGATAATAATGCGCTCATGAATATATCAGCTATACGTAAAGAATACTGTCTTAAATCTTTGGAAATCAACGAAGTAAAACCCCATCCCATTGACCAGTTTAAGACGTGGTTTGATGAAGCAATCAATGCAGAAGTTTTGGAGGCAAATGCGATGAATCTCTCCACTATGGGCTTGGATGGGTTTCCAAACGGGAGGATAGTTCTTTTGAAAGGGGTGGATGAAGGTTTTGTTTTCTACACAAATTATAAAAGTCAAAAAGGAAAAGAGTTAGATCATCTCAACAGAGCATCGCTTACATTCTTCTGGCCCGAGCTGGAACGCCAGGTACGCATCAAAGGAAAAGTGGAAAAGGTCAGTTCGGTAGAATCTGACGAATACTTTTTCTCCAGACCATATGGTTCACAGATCGGCGCATGGACTTCACCTCAAAGTGAACAGATAGCTTCACGAGAAGAACTGAACCTAAGAAGAATAGAAATAGAAAACCATTTCTTGGAAACTCCAATCCAGCGACCGACTGATTGGGGAGGATATCGGCTATTTCCTACAAGAATGGAGTTTTGGCAAGGAAGACCTGGTAGATTACACGATAGAATTTATTACACGTTACATGAGGATTCTGCATGGAATATCGGCAGACTTGCTCCCTGATCAATACAGCTCAAAAAGATTCCGAACCCCTATTTTGCGCGCTACTGTAAACCCCTCTCCGTATTTGGTCATGATTTTATGGCCAAATTCCCGTGCCCTGGCTTCTATAAACGGGATGAATTCCGGATCTGAGATAAAGCTGTTGGGTTCAATGCTCAGAGGATCATAGAACTGCGATTTAAATGCCAGTATAGCATCAATTTTTGTCTGCCAGTAGGGCGTAATATCCACTACAAAATCAGGCTCTATGTAATTGTTCTGAATGTAATGATAGACCTGCTTTGGACGCCATGGCTCCTGCCCTACACCATCCAGACTGGTTTCGATTCTTCGAAGACCACTCATAAAACACGAGTCTGTGGCCAGTTCAGAGCCTTTCCCGTGATCAGGATGCCTGTCTGCTATGGCATTTGCCAAAATTATTTCAGGACGGTATTTTCGGATAACAGAGATCAATTTCAGCTGATGCTCTTCGTCATTCTTGAAAAAAATATCCTTAAAACCAAGATTTTCCCTTACCGCCAGACCTAAAATCCCTGCAGCATCCTCCGACTCCGTCAAGCGTATCTCAGGTGTTCCTCTAGTTCCCATCTCCCCTTGGGTCAGGTCTACAATGCCGACTTTATACCCTTTATCCACATGGGAGGCAATAGTCCCCGCGCACCCCAATTCGGCATCATCAGGATGTGCTGCAATCACTAATATGTCAAGCTTTGTCATAAACAGGTTGTGTTCAACGAACCCGAAGATTCTGTCCTATTTTCAATATTGTTCTGGTGGATATGCCATTAAGCCGGGTGAGGGAGCTTACAGAAACCCCGTATTTTCTGGCAATAGAACCTAAGTTTTCACCCTTGCGTACCCGATGATAGGCGTTTGTTCTGGCAGTGACCACATGGTTGAAAAGATCGGGGGTAATCGTATAGTCCGGTCCCGATATTTTTATATCGGAGAAATCGTATACTTTCTCAGGGTCAAATGCCAATCCTCTGTAACGAAGCTCATAATGCAAATGAGGTCCTGTGCTTCTCCCGGTGCTACCACCCCTGCCGATCACATCTCCGGCTTTGACTTCTTGCCCCACATCCACGAGGGTTTTGGACAGATGACCATATAGCGTTTCAAGGCCATTCTTATGTCTCACAACGATATAATTGCCGTATCCATACCTGTCAAACGATTTGATTCTTACTATCCCGTCAAACCCACTGTATACCGGATCCCCGGTATTGAGGCCTAGGTCTGTACCGTAGTGCCATCTTCTCCACCGGTATCCGAAATTGGAAGTAACCCTGATGTTGTCAAGGGGCATCTTCCAGTCATAACCGAAAAACGGATCATAGAGCCTGATGCTTACAGTGTCACGAAATGTCTTGGGATCAAAATTATAGATATCTATTTTGTTGGAATCCCAGGAAGAGTAATGCTCAAAAGCTGTCACCCAAATGCTATCGATGAGGATTTGCTCGGACACTTTTACCAACTGGTTGGTCGGTGCCCAGATCATGAGACTTTGCTCCTCACTGATGATTGATTTTACACGCCCCAGATTTACATTATTTTCAAAAATAATCGAGTCTGTTACCCCGGACAATGTGCGTAAATAGTTAGCCTGATCAAAAGTCCTCAGTTCTATATTCCTTCGCTCCTGACTGGAACTGGCGGAAGGTGGAGGGGTATCACTTTTTTTGATAATCTTCTGAAAAATTTGAGCATTGGCTTGAAAAGGACCAATGCTCATAAACATTCCGATTAACGCTATCAGGACAGAATACCTCATGAATTGGGTTTAGTGATTCTCAGATTCCGCCAAATACCTTTCAGCATCCAAGGCGGCCATACAGCCAGTACCAGCAGCTGTCACAGCCTGTCTATAGATATTGTCCTGTGCATCTCCACATGCAAAAACTCCTTCTACATTCGTTTTGGTACTTCCCGGAATGGTTTTGATATAACCGGCATCATCCATGTGGATGAAATCTTTGAAGATGCCGGTGTTTGGCTGATGACCAATAGCAACAAAGAAGCCAGAAATGGCGATTTCAGATTTTTCTCCTGTTTTATTGTTAAAAATTCTTACACCGTTTACTTCTTCATCCCCGAGTATTTCATCGGTCTCAGTATTCCACAAAATTTCAATTTTAGGATTGTTAATTACCCTGTTCTGCATAATCTGCGAGGCTCTCATTTCATCTTTTCTAACGAGCATGTACACTTTACTGCAGATATTGGATAGGTAAGAGGCTTCTTCACAAGCTGTATCCCCTGCCCCGACGATCGCTACTTCCTGTCCTCTGAAGAAAAACCCATCACATACTGCGCAGGCAGATACCCCACGGCCATTGAGACGGCTCTCACTCTCTATGCCCAGCCATTTTGCCGATGCTCCGGTAGAAATAATCACAGTGTCTGCCTGGATAGTCACCTGCTCATCTATAACCACTGTGTGGGGATGGGTGGAAAAATCAACAGCCGTCGCCAGACCATACCTCACCTGTGTCCCAAATCTCTCTGACTGTTTACGGAAATCCTCCATCATCTCAGGTCCTCTAACCCCATCAGGGTATCCCGGGTAATTCTCCACATCATTAGTGATGGTAAGCTGGCCTCCAGGCTGCCCACCTGTATACAATACAGGAGATAA
This sequence comes from Algoriphagus sp., assembly GCA_048819475.1. Taxonomy (GTDB): domain Bacteria; phylum Bacteroidota; class Bacteroidia; order Cytophagales; family Cyclobacteriaceae; genus Algoriphagus. The sequence continues at coordinate 38,034 of JBMDXP010000040.1, read as the reverse complement.
ACCAGCCCGTGAGGCATAAATTGCCGCAGTATATCCGGCAGGTCCAGATCCAATGATGAGAACCTTGACCTTTTCGATTTCTTGATTCATTAATAGGTTTTTATTAAATCTGGTAAAATTTGTCAATTCTGATCAGCTAACAAAACCGGGATCAGTTAAAATTCCCAAAGAAGTGGAAAAACGGCTTTGATGGCAGATGCCCGGCAGGGTTATTTGACAGCTTTTTTAAACTAAAAAAGGGGGCTAAAAACCCCCTTTCTAATCTTATACTATCCAAGGTAAGGCTTTAGGGTCTTACTTCTGGAGGTATGTCTCAGTCTCCTTATTGCTTTTTCCTTTATTTGTCTCACGCGCTCCCGGGTTAGGTTGAATTTCTCTCCTATTTCTTCGAGCGTCATGGCGTGCTCTCCATTCAAACCAAAATAAAGTGTGATCACATCCGCTTCCCGCTGGGTGAGTGTGGAAAGTGCCCGTTGCACCTCTTTACGGAGGGAGTCATTCATCAGACCATCGTCTGGCTTTTCGTCCCCATCGTTTTCGAGGACATCAAGGAGACTGTTTTCCTCACCTTGCACAAAAGGCGCGTCCATAGATACATGTCTACCTGAGATTTTCATGGTATCTACGATCTCATTGGCGGTTACTTCCAATACTTCAGCAAGCTCTTCAGGAGATGGTTCCCGCTCGAACTTCTGCTCCAGTTCACTGAAGGTCTTACTGATCTTGTTCAGTGAACCCACTCTGTTCAGTGGCAACCGGACAATCCGTGACTGCTCGGCCAATGCCTGTAGTATCGACTGCCTGATCCACCATACCGCGTAGGAAATAAATTTGAAACCACGGGTCTCATCAAATCTTTGGGCAGCTTTGATCAGTCCCAGATTACCTTCGTTGATCAGATCCCCAAGTGAAAGTCCCTGGTTTTGATATTGTTTTGCAACGGAAACGACAAATCGAAGATTGGCCTTGGTAAGCTTTTCCAGTGCCAACTGATCACCTTCCCTGATTCTTTTGGCCAGAACTACCTCTTCATCTGCTGTCAACAGGTCAACTTTGCCAATTTCCTGAAGGTATTTGTCAAGAGACTGACTTTCTCTGTTGGTAATCTGTTTGCTAATTTTTAGCTGCCTCATTCAGAATTATGATTTGTGAAATTTAGTTTTTAATAGAATTGATTAAACCAATCTGTCTTTTTATTAACCCTGCTCGGGAGCAGATGGTTTTTCCGGCTTAGGCAACAATGCTTTTCTTGAAAGCTTGAATTTCCCGGTTTTCTTATCCACGTCGATCAATTTAACCATGATCTCTTCTCCAGGTTCAAGAACGCCATCCATGGATTCTATGCGCTCCCACTTGATCTCAGAGATATGTAGTAAACCATCCTTACCCGGCATAAATTCCACAAATGCACCAAAAGGTTGGATATTTTTTACTTTTCCGGAATAAGTCTCCCCTATTTCCGGTTGTGCCACGATGGATTTGATTCTTGTCAAGGCTGCATCTAGATTGTCTTGGTTTGCAGAGAAAATATTGATCTTTCCCTGGTTGTCGATCTCTTCGATCACAATCGTCGTTGAAGTGTCTTTCTGGATTTCTTGGATAACTTTTCCGCCAGGTCCGATCACCGCACCGATCAGTTCCTTAGGAATCATAATTATAAATGATCTTGGGGTATGCGGCTTCAACTCTGCTTTAGGTGCAGCAAGCGTTTTGGTTATTTCATCCAGGATATGTAACCTGCCATCCTTGGCCTGATACAATGCCTCCTTGAGTACGGAATAGTCAAGACCTTCTACTTTAAGGTCCATCTGACATGCCGTGATCCCTTTGGCAGTCCCCGTTACTTTAAAATCCATATCACCCAGGTGGTCTTCATCTCCCAGGATATCGGAAAGAATAGAGTACTTGCCCGTTTTGGCATCAGAGATCATCCCCATCGCAATTCCGGTAACCGGTGCTTTGATCTGTACCCCTGCATCCATCAGAGCCAATGAACCCGCGCAAACAGTAGCCATGGAAGAAGATCCGTTGGATTCCAGGATATCCGATACAATCCTTATTGTATAGGGATTCTCAGTTTCCGGTGGAAGCACTTTTCTCAATGCCCGCATGGCCAGGTTTCCATGACCTACTTCTCTCCTGCCAGGACCTCTGTTAGGTTTAACCTCACCAGTGGAAAATCCCGGGAAGTTATAATGGAGGTAAAATTTATTATATCCTGAAATCACCGCACCATCGACCATCATCTCATCCATCTTGGTACCAAGTGTACAGGTGGTCACAGACTGAGTCTCACCTCTGGTGAATACGGCAGAGCCGTGTGCGGAAGGCAGGTAATCTACTACAGACCAGATAGCCCGTATCTCGTCCAAATTTCTACCATCCAGTCTTTTCTTTTCATTCAGGGTAAGATTACGTGCAGCTTCCTTGTGGATTTTGCTGAAATAAGGGCCGATAAGGCTGGCTTCATAAGGATGTTCCTCCCCGAGATTGGCGATAAACTCCTCCTTTATTTCTTTGATAAGGGCAGAACGCTCGGATTTGTTGGCGATCTGGCGGCTTACCGATTCATACAGCTTATCATACACCTCGGCCTTAAGTTTTGCATACAGCTCAGGGTCTGATTTCTCGTGGGAATACACTCTTTTTTCTTCTTTTCCCACAAGCTTGGTGAGTTCCAACTGGATCTCACAGTGTCTCTTGATCTCTTCATGGGCAAACTGCAGCGCTTCCACCATCTCATCTTCTGAGATTTCGTTGGCTTCACCCTCGACCATAAGAATAAAATCCAGGGAACCGGCTACAATAAACTCCAGGGAAGCCGTCTGCAATTCTTTGGGTGTAGGGTTGATCTTCAGTTTTCCGTCGATCTTGGCCACTCTTACCTCAGATATAGGTCCGTTAAATGGAATATCCGAAACAGCAAGTGCCGCAGATGCTGCCAAGCCTGCAAGACAATCCGGCAGCACCCCCTCATCAGACGACATCAGCATGATATTGATCTGGGTATCTGCATGATAATCATCAGGAAAAATAGGACGGATGGCTCTGTCAACTATACGGCTGATCAGAATTTCATAATCAGAAAGTCTTCCTTCCCTTTTCAAAAATCCTCCAGGAATCTTGCCTGAGGCAGCAAATTTCTCCTGGTAATCTACAGACATCGGTAAAAAATCAACCCCCTCGCCTGCCTCTTTCTTGGAAACTACCGTAGCCAACAGCATAGCCTTCCCCATTTTGACTACTACGGCACCGTCTGCCTGCTTGGCCAGAGCCCCGGTTTCAATAATGATTTCTCTACCATCTTCCAGGGTGATGGTTTTGGTAATTAAGTTTGGTAACATAAATGAGTGTTAGTATTAAAGCATCTAAAGTTTAAAAATCCTGTTTATAACCTAAAAAGAAAAAAGTAAGGTTCTCGATAATGAGAACCTTACCCCGTGGTTATTTTCTAATTCCTAATTCGGCAATAATAGCCCGATAACGTTCGATTTCTTTTTTGTAAAGATAATCCAGAAGGCTTCTTCTTTTACCTACCAGTTTCAGCAGGCCTAATCTAGTCGAGTGATCTTTTTTATTCGACTTCAAATGCTCCGTCAAATGCTTGATTCTGTGAGTGAACAGCGCAATCTGGGACTCAGGGGATCCTGTGTCAGTAGCAGATTTTAACCGTCCATGATTTTGAAACAACTCCTGTTTTTTCTCTGATGTTAAATACATGTTTAGCTAATTTTTTTAAAACAATCACAAAGGTAGCGGTTATATTCCAATAATAAAAGATCAGGCAGATTTTGGCTTTAGAACTTTATACTGTTTTTTGATGGCTTCCCAAATAGTCACATAGAAATCAGGATCAAACAGCCTGGCATCTTTACGGGCCTGCTTAAGAAAGAACAGACCGAAAGGCAAAAGGCATAAATTGGAGAACCATGTCCCTATCATTGCATCTGTCACTCCTTCCTTGGCCCATTTCTCCCCTGTGATTGTGAGCATATAATAAACGATAAAAAATATGATGGATATAAGAACCGGCATTCCCAACCCTCCCTTCTTGATTATAGCTCCCAGAGGCGCCCCTATCATAAACATTACAAAGCAGGCAAACGCCTGGGTATACTTTTGGTACCAGGCTATCTCATACCTTCTGTACTCTCTCTCCAAGTTGTCAATATGTAATTTTTTTTGATTGAACGTGTTTTTAAGGCCTCGGGAGTTGTTCAGCGCTATGGAGATTGAATTGGATTTATAGCCCCTTTCGGTAACCACGGAATCGATCAGTTTCCTTTCGTCATCTGTCAGCGGTGTAGTTCTCTTTACTTTTGCCACTGGACCGGGTTGAATCACAACTGAAGTATCACTGCTCGCAGGAACCTCTCTCCTCAAGGTGGATAATCCCCGGTTTTCCCTCTCCCGCTGTGCCGCAGAAGAATCCGGGCTGATCCCGGAATCCGCTGCAGCGTAAGACTGCAGATCCGAAGGGTGCCCGGGTGTGAGCCCTTTACTTCCTGTGTTGGAACTATCCCCGACCTGATTCTTCTTAAGCTTCTCCAGGGAGTCACGCTTTACTCTTTCCAATTTGGCCTTTATAGCACGCACCGAATCATCCAATGTTTTCCTCTCTGCTATATATAAAGGTGGTTTCAATTTTCTGTTACGGGCAAAAAAAGTATATGCACTTTCCGCAGACTGGTAATTCTGAAATCTTTGGTCATTGGCCAAGGTATATATAGAGTCAAGCCCCATTCTGATTTCACTTATATTTTTAATGGACCTGTTGGTAGACCATAGGTCCTCCGGTGTTCTATTGAGCTGAAAGGCGTCCAGGTCGAAGATGATCACATTCTCATCAAACTTGGTCCGGGTGAACTCCACCGGCTTCTCTTTTATCCCCCTACTACTTCTGTCTTCCTTATAGTTTTGTCCGTTATAAAGGGTCAGTTTCATGTAGTTATCATTAAAAAAGGGCTCCATCCTCCCGGAATCGGCTATAGTCACATTCAGATTTCCTACCTGCCCATTGGTATGGTTATAGATGACAATATCCTTTAAGCCGAATTCCCCCCTTTTCTGGTTTACCTTGATGTTGTAATTGGGTATCCCATTGTAGAAAACCCCCTCTTTAATATCCAGGGCAGGCGATTTCATACGGATATCGTAGAGCAAGCTGAATGTCTTGAGGTTTACCTTGGGAACCAGGTAATTGTTTGACAGATAAGCTGCAAATGCCAGCACAACCGTGAAAACACCTATAGGCATAAGAGCCCTAATCAGGGAGATTCCACTGCTTTTTATAGCAGTAAGTTCAAAATGCTCTCCTAGATTCCCGAATGTCATCAAGCTCGACAGCAGTACTGCCAGGGGTAAGGCCATCGGCGAAATGCTGATCACAAAATAGCCTATCAATTCCATATAGATCCAAAACTCCAGACCTTTTCCAAAAATCTCATCGAAATATTTCAGCATGTTTACAGTCAACAGGATGAAATCGACGACAAGAAAAGTCAATAAAAACGGGCCAAGAAAAGACCCGAGTATAAGTTTATCTAGTTTCTTCATTAGTTTTTAAACTCCACCCGTGCAGAAACGTCAGTTACGGGCGAGAGTTCAAAATTGGCAATTAGAATTGAAATTACCCACCTATTATTTCCTTCAATCTGATTATAAGTCCTTCCCATATTGCGACAAGCTCTTCATCATCGTAAACATCTGAGTAGTCAATTACTTTCAGAAACAGGGTTTGGGTAAGCTCATTTTCCTCTAATTTAAATTCAATGAAGGCATTGTCAGAATCATCCGGCTTTTTCGGATCAAAAAACTCAAATTTCACGTGGGCATTGTTCCGAAGAGAGGTCAGTCTGGCTATGTGATCCTCATTGTCAAAATTGAATATGTAGTTCCTATCGTCATTGATAGTGACCGAATCCGCAAACCACTCCTCAAGACCGCTCGCGGTACTCAAATAATGGAATACAATTTTTTTTGAAGCATTGATTTGATAATCAGCCACAAATTTATTTTTGACCATGATGTTAGCTTTTACTTTGTGAAAAAATCACTTTTTTAAAGAACGTCAACTTGCATTTCACAGTACAAGACCTCATATTTGCATTCCCATTTCGAAGGGAGGTTTTCAGGGTTGGCAATAAACGATTCTCAGCCATTACTTATTTTGATTTTCGACGGCGGTTTAATATAGGCATTAATTTCAAAAATCAATGCCTGAAAAAATACGATAGGATTATTTCAATATTTTAACGCCAAAAAGAATCGGATAAAGCAGTCGGCGTTTGGATAGCTATCAACGTCCGATCCACTTCGAAACTGAATATATTCCGACAAAATGTTCCATTGTATAATGGGTCTAACAAATACCATGGCGAGGTAGCTCAGTCGGTTAGAGCGCAGGATTCATAACCCTGAGGTCAGGGGTTCAACTCCCCTCCTCGCTACTCTTGGCTTCCGTTTCCGGAAGCCTTTTTTCATTTTGAGCCCTTGCAAACCTGTGAAGTGCACGGATCTTACCCTGCTTTTTATCTGGTCCTTCTCACGAATGAAAAGTTATGGTATGCTTAATTCCGTGCGGAAGACTTTACACCCCGGAGTTTTTCAACTTGTCCATCTCTTCCTTCACCTTCTTCAATTCTTCCATCAGCTCTATTTGGTATAGGGTAATCTCTTCAATTTTTTTCAACAAGCGCATATTCATCTCCCCAAGGTCAATTCCATCTCTTCAGCACTGGGTATCTCCGGCAGATGCGAGTTCTTGATGATATAATCCTTTACTTCATGAAGTGGGCGAAGTATATAGTCCGCATAAAATACATATTCCGGAGCATTTGCAACCTGCACTCTCACTTCCTCACATTCAACAGAACCATCTATCGTCAATCTGGAATTAGGACTGACAACTCCTATTCCCACATTCCGGTCACCGCATTGAAACTGATCAATGTGTTCTGAATGGAAGCAGGAGATCCGGAAGCTGTACTTCTCACCCCATACAGCGTCAGCTTATCAGAAGCAGTTCCTCTCCACTCCCAGGCAAATCCAGACCATCCGCCGTAAGTGGTAAAAACAGGTGAACCCAACACAGAACTGGAATGTAATGCACCACCATACATCTGGTAAAAATCATTGACGTTTAACCCGTTTCCCAGTACTTCAATGTTGTATCTCCTGGCAAGATTATTTCCTCCATATGTACTGATCCTGAAAACTTTCTCTATCCCCACAATATTGCTTGAGACTCTATGATCGAAATAGTAGTCGGGGCTGGAATTTTTTATACCCAACATGTTTGTCGTAGTATTTCCGTTATCTGTTACTGTCTGAAGTGTCTGGGAGTATCCATTCAGACCATTCAATAGCAAGGCGGCCAGCACCAGCGTCTTTTTCATTCTATATCACATTTAATGGGTTGGAGAGTCCTCATTGACCCATTCCAACTGGTTTTACTTTTATGCAAATATACAGCCTTTTCCCACGTCCCATAGCTTGTGGCCATCCAGTACCCCGGTTCTCTCTATAGCCTGTTTCTCCACTCCTGGTTATTCAAGATGTGAATGGAACAGCCAGGGTTGTAAGCCATTGAATACTCAAAACAACATTTTTAAAGATCCATCCTTCATGTGAAGAGAAGAGGGAATAACCGAAGTCATGGAGGTGAATACAGCAGGTCTAAACCCAACTTGTCTTTAAACTTGAATAACTGTGAAATCTAAAACAACTCCTGATTTTTATTGAAAAAATCAATGAATTAATTAAACTATTACTGAAATCTTTATAAGTTTAAACTAATAAGGATTTCAACCGAAATTACCAACGGGTATACGGGGATTTTAATTTTATATAAACTTCAATTTATCTGATGCATAATGCACATGTAAAAATCCTTCTCCTAATGCGGGCTTGTATAGGTTTGCTGTTGTTTCAGATGGTAAGTGTGGCTGAAGCGCAGACTAAAAAAAGTAAAGTCTTGAAATCTGAATTACTCAGGGTTAGCAGATTTTTACCAGGAATGGTATTCCAGATCGTATCAGTTGATGACTTTTTACTGATCAAGCATAAGCAAGAGGACACTTACCTTACACTGGTGGACGTAAAGGATCCTCAGGGAAATATCCTGCACACAGGTATAATCGGCCCTGATGTAGGCGAACTGTACAACCCCGGATCGGTCATGGCAGAGAAGCGCAATTTCTCTGTATTAAATGACAGGTCCCTCATTACGTTTTACTTGGACAGTATTCTGCATGACCAAAAGTACGTGCCAAAATCCGCTCAGCCTGACTGGACCGATAGACCTGTTATAAATGTGGTCAACGTAGGAGAATTTTATTATGTGAGTAATGAAGTCACCAAACCTCTCAGATTTAGCTTACTTGATGAATTTGGTCAAATCCTTTGGGAATTCGGTGAATTCCCAAAACAAGATACTGTCCTCAAAGACAATCCAGAACATGTAAACAATGTTGCTTACCAATCTGAACTTACATCTAACCCCGAGCTTCATAGAATTGCTGCTGCTACCCGTTATGGGGAGTACCTGGCCTTTGCTGAAATAGACTTAGCCGAAGAGAGAGCAGAGATCATCCAGGAACACGACAGGGAGTTGCCTTTATTCGAGGTAGATATGACTTACGGTGAACCGAATTTTGGAATTGGTCAAGAAACCAAAGCCGGTTATTTATCCCTGACATCAGATGAGAATTTCGTTTTCGCCTTATTTTCTGGAAAAAAAATAGCCCAAGGGGACCAAGATGTATTCATAAGTGATGTAATACAGGTTTTTAACTGGGATGGAGAGCAAGTGGCGACGCTTAAACTTGACAGGAAGCTGTCATCTATCACCCTGAATAACGGAAAACTGTATGGTGTCTATAAGTCGGGGGATACTTATGACATAGCTAAATTCAAATTGGATTCCGAAATGATGTTTTAACAAGAACGTATCGTTATGGTATTACCGTTTATTTTAGTATTTCTACTCCAGTCTATAGCGCTGGTATATTCTGATAGGAGTTGCTCCTATTCTACTCCTGCCGAAAAATCCAATATAAAGGAGGAACTGAATGAACTGCTTACAGGTGACTCGACAAAAGAAATCACCGATGATGAATTGCTTATCATCAATTTATGGCAGACTACATGCGGTCCTTGTATTGTAGAAATCCCTCAACTGAATAAGCTTGTCGCCAGGTACGGAGACTCCAAAGTCCGGTTCTTAGCTTTCTCTGATGAGAAGAAATTTTACCTTGATCTACTAATGGGTAAAAAAAAAGATTTTCAGTTTGATTATGAGCTCAGTTGGGCAAATATTGAAGCGGTCAAGCTCCTGAAATCCTTGGATAAAAAAAACATGGGAGTTGCGATACCTATCCATATTATGGTGAAGGCTTCAGGAGAAGTACATGATGTACTACTGGGCTCATCTCCTGCACATATAGAGAAGTTGGATAAGTTCATCAAGTTAAACTTAAACTAATGAGCGCTCAAACATTGGTATATTAGCAATCCCATCAACAGCGGATCAGTTAACCTATCTGGCTTTGAGACCTATATCAACAGAAGCGACTTAAAATAAAGCAACATAGATTTTCCAGCCATTCTTATAAAGATGATGATTAAATTTACACAATAGCAAAATAAAATTCACTATTTTTTTGTTGTCTTTGAAATCATTATTATATTAGAGGACGTTAATTTATCTACTTAATCAAAGTATAAACTGACATAGGGCTTAAGTGTTACTAATAGATTGGCATGTCTAATTGCAGATTTTAGATGTTACAATCATGGCTTATTCTTTTTGAAGTAAATTAAGATATATTGAAAATTGAATCAACTTTTGTTTAATTATCATGAAGTATATTTTTCCAGCAAAGAATCCAGGTGTAATAGTTGTTTTAATTGGAATTTACATTTTTGCATTTTATGGCTGTAATAATGACACTAATCGCAGTAATGCCGAAAGAGTTGTCTATCAATGGCATGGTAAAACTATTACTATTCCCAACGATATTAAACTGACCAATCACGGAAGCAATAGCAGTGAAATACCCATCCAAACTCCGTATAAAATACTTTTGTATGTGGATTCTGCTGGATGTAGCAGCTGTAAACTCAATTTATCACAATGGGATGATTACATCAAGGAAATTGATTCAATTGCTCCAGGCAAAGTCCAATTTGAATTTTGGTTCGCAGAATGGGATTCCAATGAAATAACCACTATGCTTGAAGTGGAAGGTTTTAAGCATCCCGTTTTTATTGATGAAGAAAACAGAATAAACAAGCTGAATGGCTTTCCTGAGCAAATGGAGTATCAGTGTTTCTTACTAAACAGTGAAAATGAGGTTATAATGATTGGGAACCCAATACTTATAAATGCTGTAAAAGAAGTTTATATGAATGTGATAACTTCTTAGCTAAAACATATACTATTTAATAAACTAAAACATGAAAGGAGGTGATTATACATATCTGAATTAAATATTTTATTTCAACTTAACCATTATTAAACAATCAAAATTAAACCATTATGAAAAAAACTATTTTAACATGCTTTGCAGTTGTAGCTTTCGCCGCAACCATGGCTTTAAACGTAAATCTGAAAAAGGATGAGACAGGTTCAAATGTTACGCTAACTTTAGAGAACATTGAAGCACTTGCCCAGGAAACTATTATGGCATCTTGTGTTTCCGGAGGAAATTACTGCTACCTATCCTGGAATGGAGGTTCTTTTGAATCAAATGTACACAAGCCTGGAGCCTCCCAGTCTACTAAATAAAAATGCCTAAATAGGGTTGAAACATAGTTTTAACCCTATTTTTTTATAGACTGACTTTAGCCTACACATTATGAGAAACAAGAGCCAGGGTATGCTTATGATCTATGGTTTATCCGCACTCCTTATCTTTATCTTTGCAAGATGTAGTGATAACAAGTTTTCTAACTTAAAGAACGAGGATGTTATACATTCTGAGATGATGGGTATCAATCATGTTTTGACTGGTATGGTTTTCCAGATTAAATCATTCGGGGACTTTCTATTGATTAAGCACAAAAAAGACGGGACCTTTTTCACTTTAATAGACCTATCTGATCCGAAAAGCAATGTGGTGCATACCGGAATTATCGGACCTGGACCGGGAGAACTCTACAATCCGGGAGCCGTTATGACAGATGAAAGCTCTTTTTCAGTACTTGAGGGATCAACCCGTCGCCTTATTACTTTCTATCTGGATAGTATCTTTGAAAACAAGGATTACATCCCCGGATCCAATTCAATCACCCTGGCAGACAAACCTATTATTAATTTAACTAAGATTGGGGAGTTAAATTATGTATCCAATGAAGTCTCCAATAAAAAGAGATTTAGTATTTTGGATTCACTTGGCCAAGAACTTTTCGATTTTGGTGGCTTTCCTGAGACCGCTGCCGATCTTGCAGGTAATCCTGAATACGTAAATAATGTGGCGTACCAGGTGGAATTGACTTCAAATCAAGTGGAGAACAGGTTTGCCGCGGGTACGCGATACGGGGAATATATGACCTTCATCGAGATTGATTTAGAAAATATGAAAGCCGAAACTATTCATGATCATATAGGAGAATTACCTTCTTTTGATGTCAAAAACATCAATGGCTCTCCAAATTTTTCCTTAAATAAATCAACAATAGCAGGGTATCTCTCCATAGCATCTGATGAGGATTATGTTTATGGATTGTTTTCAGGCAAATCAATCAATGAACGTGGTGAAGATGCATATAGAAGCAATAAAGTACATCTTTTCGATTGGGATGGGAACTTAATAAAAATACTGGAATTGGATAAGGAAGTCCTAAATATCACCTTGGCTGATAATTCATTATTTGGTATATGTGAATCGGAAAAAGGGTTTGATATCGCTAAATTCGTATTGAGATAAAAGATCAAAATTTCGTCATCACTTTCTCTATATAACACTTATTGGTACAATATTTAGAATTAATGCACTTATCTCCTTTTTTCAGATGGTTTCTAAAAGTTTTTATTCTAGGCATTCTACTGGCTTTGTTTTTTCGGTATTTTATTTTTACTATCGTTTACATTCCATCCTCTTCAATGGAGCCATTTCTAAAGCCAGGTGACTACCTGGTTGTTAATAAATTAACAGGACAACGCTCATTATCATCTACGTTTGATAACTATGGCTCATTTGGAAATTTATTTTCGATAAGACGAAATGATCTGGTAGTTTTCAATTCTTTCAGTAGTATCAAGAAATATTCCAAGACAAATAAAGATCTAATTTATATTAAAAGAAATGTTGGTGAGCCTGGCGACACGATACGGATTGAGAATGGAATAGTACGAAATAGCAATTCGGTTGATACACTGGGCAATCTTAAATCCCAACAATTTATTTCCGAAGCTCCAATTGATAGACTGAAGAATATTTCCCCCAATTTTAATTGCTACCCCTTTGAAACTGATGGTATTTCCTGGAACATCAAAGACTTTGGCCCCTTATATATTCCAGGAAAGGGAGATAAAATCACTATTGACAATCATAATATCTATTTGTATAGAGATATTATCGAATACGAAACAAACTACCCCATAAAAATCACCAATCAGCATATATATCTGAACGATAAAATCATAACTGATTATTCCTTTGAAAATGATTACTATTTCGTACTTGGTGATAACCTTCTAAATTCCATGGATTCCAGATTCTGGGGATTATTGCCGGCTAAGGAAATCATCGGCAAAGGAGCCATAGTGATATAACTAGCCGATTGACCAACCGCTGGAATCATGTTCCCTCTCGGATATGCTCTTTAAATTACTGGATCTTCTTCCTGGTTATATAAGGTAGACGCTATCCTTTAGCAAAATGGTTCTCCATCTTTTTTTTATCGCTCTAACCTCAACATACTAGCCCTTTACCGCAATTTCTGATCACACAGAAACTTCCAAGGTAGAGTGGATTTTTCCTTACTCGAATGCTTATCTTAGAAAAAACACCGCATCCGATTTACCTATCCTACAGTCAATATGGGAAAAGGATTTTTTGGGTTTTAAGCCGACAAGCGCCATTGTCCGCTAAGTTAAAAACCAAGTTTGGATATACCCGCTGTTTTTTCCCTCCCCAATATCCCACTGGCTTTATTCCTGCTGCATTATCCCACCTTCTGTCCGTGTCCTTTCCTAGTCCTACAACAGGATTGGCTCAATGGAAACACCGATTCACTCATTCCCTGGAAATGATGTGGGAAGGATCAGTTACTTCAGCAATCCGATAAGCTACCTGCACTAGCTATTCCGGTCAACAACCTAACCTGAATCGGCATATGACAAAAGCGTGTTCTTCCTGCCCAACAGCTGGGATCCTAAAGTGTACAGCAATCCTGTCGTATTGTTTTTTGTGCTTGTTTTTGGCTACCTCCCTGCATGCACAGGATCTGACAAACCTGAAGGACCAAAAACCATTGGGACTGGATGGAGGAATAGAACTGCGGGGGATATACTATAATGTCAATGGCATTCCAAACAGGCGTGATCCTTTCACTTATCTACTGAGCGGAAGTCCCACTTTCAGTTTCTATGGATTAAGCGTACCGGTAAGCTTCATGCTGAGTAAGGATGAACGGAATTTCCGACAGCCATTTAACCAATTCGGTATGAGCCCGACCTATAAATGGATCACTGTCCACGCCGGCTACCGGAATGTCACCTTCTCCCCCTTTACCTTAGCCGGTCACACGATGCTGGGGGGAGGTTTTGAGGTCAATCCCGGCAAGCTGCGAGCCGGGTTTATGTATGGCAGGCTGAACAGGGCCACGGTCATCGACACCACACTTCAGGCACTCGTCCCATTTTCATTCAGTAGAAAAGGAATGGCAGGTAAACTAGGTTTTGGTAGCCATGCCAATCATTTTGACCTTAACTTCCTACATGCTAGGGACGACACTACCACCCGTCCAGAGATGGTACTGCCCGATGGGGTAAAAGTGTTGCCTGCATCCAATACCGTAATCGGTTACAGCATGCGCTTCACGCTGTTGCAAAAACTTGTCTTCGAAAGTGACGGTGCCGTCAGTGTCTACACCCATGACATCAATTCGCCCATATCGATCGACTCTATCTCAGATCCGGCTCTGGACCGCTTGGCTGGAATGCTTAATCTAAATGGAAGCAGCGAACTGTACCTCGCTCTGAACACTGCTTTGGGGTATAAAGACAAGTACTTTGGGATCAAACTGAACTATCGCCGGATCGAGCCCAATTTCAGAACCATGGGTGCCTACTTTTTTGCCAACGATGTCCAGAACATCACCATCAACCCCAGTTTTGTCCTTCCCAATGCACGACTTCGCTTTAACACAAGCATAGGTATCCAGAATGACAATGTACTTGGCCAAAAAGAGTCCACTACCCACCGGATTATCGGTTCGGGAATCATAGGAGCAGAAATCACCAAGCGGTTGGGTATAGATATCAACTACAGTAATTTTTCCAACAATCAAAGGCCCAATACCCTGAGGTTTGCGGATTCATTGAAAATCGTGCAGACCACCCAGACCCTTAACATCATGCCCCGCTATACCATCGTCGGCAAGCAGATGACTCATCTCATCCTACTCTCGGCAAGTATGAGTGGCATGAAAGACTTCAACAGTTACTTCGAGCAGGAAGCGGTCAACCGTGATATCACCACAAACCAATACCTGATCAGTTATAACCTAAGCATCCCGGAGAAAATGCTGAGCCTATCCTCGAGTCTCAGCTATACTGCGCTTGAGGCCGGAGGAGTACAAACCTCATACCGAGGGATCACTGTGGGTGGGAATTATAGATTCCTGCAGCAGAAACTTCAGACCGGAATCAATACCAGTCTGATGCAGGGGATTACAGAAGCTGGAAAAAGCACCATCATCAACGGCTCCCTGAATATCAACTATCAAATCAATGGCTGGCACTCCCTCAGGTCTTCATTCTTCCTGACAAACAACAACCCGGGCAGTGTGGTGACGGGAGTAAATCCATCCTTTACGGAGACTCGTGCAGAATTGGCTTATAAGATAAATTTCAGATTATGAACGCAATGAAAAGACAGTTTTGGTTTCTGATTCTATTCCTTATCGGATTTTGGCACGCTCCTACCACCCAGGCCCAGGTTCAGGTGAATGTCCAGATCATACCGCCCTATCAGAGTCGCGCTGTAGATTATGCTTCCCGTCCTGAACTGATATCCGTCACCTTGATCAACCCGGGCAATGATCCGCTGCAGGTTCAGTTGACAGGATGGATCACAGGGGAAAATGGCGTAAGTGCACGGTTGAGATCAGGTTACAGAAGTCCACAGCCCATTATTCTTCCTCCCCGCCAGCCAGTCCGGCTCAATGGGAATGACATCCGGTTCTTATTCGATATCAACCAGATCGTATTTGAGGGAATCTCCAAGGATGACTTTCTAAACCGTGCCGGATTGCCGGAAGGTGTCTATGAAATATGTGTTCAGGCACTGGACTATACCACGCAGGAGCCCTTGAGTGACGAGCGGATGGGATGCGCCCAACTGATATTGCGGAGTCTGGAACCGCCTACCATTATCCAGCCTTTCAGCGAGCAGGAGTTACCCGCAACCGGAGGAGTCCAGGCATTTCCCATCCTATGGAGCACTCCACCAGGAGCTGCCCCAAATACAGAGTACCTTGTAAAAATGGTGGAAATGATCGCTCCACGAAATCCCAATGATGCGATGCAATCCGCGACTACACCTCCATTTTTCGAAGAAACAGTATATAGCAATACACTACTTTACGGGCCGCAGCATCCGCAGCTTACCATAGGCAGGCAATACGCACTCATGGTCCAGGCTATTGATCCGTTTGGTACTTCCAGTTTCCGCAATAGGGGGATGAGTGAGGTAATCCAGTTTACCTATGGACAGAATGGAGTCCAGAGCGGTGGAGCCAGCTCTTCATCAGTGGTTGCGGAAAGCCAAACCCCACTGGAGTATGCGACCCATACAGTTTCAGGGAAACTTTCCTGGGCATTCAAATCATCTGAAGAAAGCTTCAGAAAAGCCCCTGTCATACAAAATGCTCCTTCCGTCGGTATTACCTTACCTGGAAACGGTTCCAATGTAGGACAGATCGGTAGCTTGGTAGCCGGAACAAGCTCTACTGCTTTGGTTAAGCAAGCGCCTTTGAATATCACGCCAGTCAACTATTATCTCGGCCACAATCAACTTCAAGCCTCTAAGCCTACCGTATTGGGCCAGGTAGACCCTACACTCAGTATGGCCAGTTCCCTGACTATCACCAATGGAGCCCTTGTTTCCCCTATTTCAACAACTGCGGCAGCTGCGGCAGAAATTATAAGCTCCAGTGGCTCAAACTCCCTAGCCTACAGCTATGAAACCATCAGCCTGGATACCGGCAACCAGCGCCACCCGTTGGCTCATGTCACCGTGACCATTCGCGGTATCAAGTCTCAGGGATCTATTCCCAAACTGTCTAGGCAGCCAAGCAACTCCAACAAAACCCCCAACACCTTGCAGAAAGAGGTTCAATATGGCGGTCTACGCACCTCGGAAAGCCTCTCCAAGCTGGGGACAAAGGTCTCTTCTGCTGGGCTGGCCACCCAGCCCTCCAACACCCCCACAGCAAACCCGATCCAAATCCCACGGGCTAACCTAATCGGTGAAAAAGAGGGAGAGCCACTTTCTACAGTCCTGGCTACAACAAAGACAGATGCCACAGGCAATTTTACGATGCAATTGTTGCACCCTGAGTACGAAGGCAAAAATCCCTATGAAAAACTAGTAGTGTCAGTAAATGCACCTGGATTCGAAACGTTTGAATACGAGCTTCCTATCCAGAGGCTTGCTAATCCAGCCGTGGACCTGGGGTCATTCACACTGGTAGCCAAAACATACAGGTTTCAGCCCAAATTGACTATAGAAGCATCTGAACCTGGCCTAAGTTCAAATCCTGGCATGCGCATTCGGGTATACCGGGAGTCAAGCGAGCTGGACAGGTATCCCTATCTCCAGCATGAGGGAATCCCGGAGCTAACCCAAAAACCAGAAACTGTAATAGCTGGGCGCAGGTATCGGTTGGTCGCACTGGATAGTATCCAGGCCGGGGGTAACCCGCTCAAGTCTGTGGAATTTACCCTGGCGAGGTTATTTTATCAGGGAAGCCTATACATAGAAATTGAGGGACTCTCAGGAAATCTCGCCAAAAAAAGCACGCAGCTACGGGTGTCCGATACAAGAACAGCACCTTCTCGGATCCTTTTGGTAAAACCAGGCTATGAAAGTAGGCTGACCCGCCCAGCTGTAAATGGGGAAGTCATTCTACAGGCAGGTGAAAATCTCATACCCATTTCCGGGGCTGTCATCACGGTCGAGTACAATAAAGAAGATGTATTGACTGAAACTGCCGGGGTGACCACTACCCTTGCCAGCGGTTTGAATGTACAGACAGAGGTAGCCAATGTTTCCTCCCTGATGACTAACCCTAATATGGGAGTTGTAAGTTTTACATCGACTTCCACTGTGAACCCGATCAGCAGTGCGGCGGCATTATCCAGCCATGGAATTGCAAAGCCTGTAGCCATTACTTCCGCTGCACAGTCCCCCGCTTCCAATACTTCTTCATTCAGCTACGCAACTATTCTAATGTCTGATGAACTGATGAGTGAGCAGCAGCTAAAGAACAAGTATGGCCAATACACGGTAAAAACTGACAGTACAGGGCAATACCTCATCGGTAACCTGCCTATCCTTAAAGAGGGAGCCAGCTATACGCTCAAGCTGGTAAGTCTTCCATACAACTACAGAGACATGGAAGTCACGCCTGGTAAAGAGCAGTCCTTCACTGCCGTGAAAGGCGGATCTGAAACCCGCTCCTTTTCGGTCGTACCTGAAGTATTCAATATGGTAGGCCGTGTGGTGGATCTGGAAGAAAAAGGCGTTCCGTATGCCCGGCTACATTTCAAGGGGGGATCCAATTATTTTGAAAGCGGTGAGGAAGGACTTTTCCAGACTAGTTTTTACAAAGGTAAACATACCCTGGTGGTGGAGAAGGAAGGATATATCCTGATGGAAATACCTGTTGAGCTTGGAAAAGAAAGTGTATCTACTCAAGCAATGAAGGGAAAAAAATCAGCAAAGGCCCAAGTCAAACCACAAACGGCAATTCCGGGAACTGACGTCATGAGCCTGTCCAATCCCGATAGTTGGATCAAGAGTATGCAGTCTGCTCCCACTGTTCAAAATGCGGTTCAGACAGGGAGCATATTTTCTCCCGCGCTTTTCGGAAATGCAGGTAGCGTGGCAATCGGTGCAGGTAGGCTCAGCGCTAACATACTCCAGTTCACTGAAGACTCCCATAGAGGACCTTCCGCCTCCAGCTCTACGTATGATCCGGATCTATATCCGCAACAGGTATCGCTGAGCACCATATTTTCTTCCCAAATCAATGCCACGTTCCACCTGAACCAGGCGGCATTTTCCTCTACTAAAACCCATGACTTAGGTGACATCGGCCCTTTATTGCCACGCGTGGGAAAGGTAAGGTTTACAGTGGTGGAAAAGGGCAGTAATCTGCGAATCAGCGATGCCAAGATAGCCATATTCGACACAACCCACGTTACTGACCAAAAAGGTCAATGGCTTTACGAAGGCTTTGGCGGACAGGCTACCCTAACTGTCACTCCTCCTCCCGGAAGGGGATACGTCACCTTGCAGGCGGCCATCAATATTCTGGAGACCGGAGCGGTGACAGAGGTAACCTTATCACTGGAAAAAGGCATACGTGTCCATGGGCGGGTCAGTAGCAAAGGGCAACAACTGGGTGGTGCCCGAATTTCCGTGGAAGGCAAAGAATACCTCTCTACGTCTTCTACTCCTTCAGGTGCCTATGAGTTGGTTGTTCCTGCCGGAGAACAAGTCATCCGTGCCGCAAAACCTGGTTACATCAGTAAAAATGAAAACCGTGTGATACTACCATCTGAAGGGGTAGAACTGGATTTTACGCTGGAAGATGGAGGTGGAAGAAATATCTCAACCCTGCTAGGATTTGACATAGAACTCGACAAGACCCTCTCAGATGGAGACGGTGAGAAATGGACTGGAAGATTCGTAAACATGCAAGCTGCCCCTATCCTATTTGGTGGCTCCAATACACTGTCCCTTCCTTTTGCCAATGTCAGGGTGACTTTTGACGCTCAGGGAAATCCCCAGCCCGCAAATGGCGAGGTGGTCACGGACATCTCCAACCTACCGCTGAAACTCTTCGGGTATTTACCTGTGGTCCTTAAAGGTGAAGAGCAACTAAAGGTAGTCCAAAATGCGGAAGGTAGAGGAAGCCTGAGCGGAAAACTGGAACTCGCAGCCAGCCAGATCCAAGGGAGCCGGGGCTTTGTGTTCTCCTCACAAGCCCCCCTATACATTGCGCTGGAAAACGGTACAGGCCCCTCAGACGTGGAAGTGTTCCGTGAAGGGGGCATGGTGGATAGCCACGAACCTACCGTTCGCTTTGCAACACCGCAAGGCAGTACCGCATCTATGAATCTGTATGGATTTGAGCTGGATTTGGATCTGGCAAAATCGACAGTCACTACCTACGGACTTCTTCTGGTAGGTGCCCTCAATACCCCCGCACTCGGTCCTGTTTCTTCAGCTGAAATCCTGGTGGAGACGTTCACCATAAGCCGTGAGCTACGTATTCAGTCGGTTCGTGTGAAAAACACTGATCTTCCCTCGCTAAGGATTGGAGGCTGGGAGGCTTCCCTAGCCAATGTGATCTTCAATGAAAATGGATTCAAGCTCGGGGGTCAGATGAAAGTGAGCATCCCTCAATCGGGTGACTCCCAGATTGAATTTGCCAATCTCAGTCTTGGCAAAGATGCCATCTATGGAGGTCAGTTTAGCTTTCCTGATGCCGGACTAAATGTCTACAATATCGTTAAGCTCACTACTGCAGGAAATCCGCTGAGTTTTGGACAAGTGGGAAACACGCAAGTCTATAGCCTCTCGGGAAGTGCCAGCATGAAGTTTGACCAGCTGATCACCAAAGAGATAAAGATACCTTCCTTCCAGGTTCAGACCGATGGGAGATTCCTGCTGCAGTCCCCTGTCAACTACAGCGCTGATCTGTCGTTTGCCAAATTCAATATCAAAAACCTGACTGTAAGCACACTTTCCGGGCAGGCGCCATTTATCAGTGTTCAGGGTGAGTTCAATGTGAACTTCAAAGGACTGAAATTTGATGTGGCGGATATCCGGTTCAAAGCCAAATCCAGCGGAGGCTCTGAATACGAGGTGGGTGTCATAGGTGGGGAACTTGCTCTGCCGATTATGAAAGTCGGGGTACGGGTAGGGATCAAAAACAACGGATTCGAAGGCGGGGGCTCACTGGGGATTCCGGGAACTCCCATCAGTGCAGAGGTCAATTTCCATTATTACAAACTGGCCAGTGGAATCGACATCGGTGCGGATTTCAAATCCGGGATAATCATTCCTGTCGGCATCGTAGAAATAAACCGGGTCGGGGGAGGGTTTCAATACAACTCCGGCAATGGGAAATTCAAGATCACCATTTCCGGAGGGGCTTCCATCACGGGCCTGAGTACCTTGGTGAATCTGGAACCTATCAGTCTCACTGTCACGGACGGGCCGGTTATCGTCGGAGAAGTAGGTGTGAAAGTCGCCAGTGCTTTTGAACTGGCCAAAGCACGGGTCGAACTGAATGTGCCAGGCAGGTTTCTCTCTATAGGGATCAACGCGGACATCGAACCCATCAAAGGAGTCGCTTCAGCTAAGATCAACGGCTTGCTACGCATCAAATGGGATCCAAACGAACCCTATGTTTTTCTGGGTGCCAATACCCATATCAATGTTTTGGGCTTCTTCAACAGCTACGGAGAATATGCCATGGGAGTAAATATTTGGGACCCCAAGTTCAGGCAAGATGATATTTCAGCTTATTTCAAATACTTGGATGACGATCTGTATGCACGGGGAAATGACTACAAATTCTCGGGAGTTTATCTCCACGGCAAAACCGAAATCGGTGTGCGAAGAGAGAATGCTGCATCCATCGATCTTTATATTGTAAGTGGTAAAGCCTGGTTCCATACCTATTCTGACGTCATGTTGCTGATGAATTTTTCGGGCAATGACTACCGCATGAGAATAGCCGGAGGGCTGAGCGCCGGGGCTGAAGGATGTATTGGTCCAGGTTGCATAGGGGCAGGATTCAGTACCTGCTATGCTTTCACTGGAGGATATGGAGATGCCCAAGGATGGTTTCTAAGCGGAAAGGCTGCCGGATCTTTTGAGGGACATGTGGGAAAGAAATGTGATTGCAACAGCCTTTGCCTTATAGGAGGAAGAGTCTGTGTCGGCGCACACGCATCCATCGCCATAAGCACCCGCGGAAGAAATAGCTTCGGGGTAGGCTTGGGAAGTAATAGTACAGGAAATAGTTGTTTCTAATCCAATGATATCATGGGACGATTGATAAATCAAATAACAGTTTTGCTGCTGACAATCCTGCTGGGCTCAGGGTCGGTGTATAGCCAGGAAGCAGCTACATCCAGCCATGTTATTCCTGGACCAGAACGCACGGTTCTCCTCGTCCAGGGAATTGCTTTCGAGCACCATCCCGACCGGTTACAGCAATTCCTTCGACCCGGAGAACGGTTGGATATATTCAGGGCTGACGAAAACAGCCCTGAATTCAAAAAAATCGGAAGTGCAAAGTTCCCTGATTCTGCTGCCGAGCTGGGTAAGAAACTCGGAAATGAATCCACTCCACTGCTGTTGAATCAGTTAAATGTCAATTCAGTGCAGGAAGCCTATTCAGTTCTACTGAAAAGCACGCCGGACACGCTGGGACTGGCTTTGTTTGCTCCCGAAATAATGGAAGTTTTTGGAATGATGTATATCGATAGGGACCGGGTACCTTCAGTCTCTTCCCGCTATCGGGTGGATTACATCAATTCCAATGGGGAAATCAGACAGGGGGCTATTTCATCAGTCGATGCAAAACTTCCCCTCCTCGATATGCGCTTTTTGGTGGAAAATTTTCTGGTATCAGACAGTACCGCGTCGATCAACTGGTATTCTCCGCAACAGCAGAACAGCGAATTCCCTCTATTTGCATCAATCTATAGAAGGACTGGTACCTCTGGTGAATTTGATAAGGTTAAGCAACTCTATGTGATGCAGAATGACTTCTCAGATAGTAGCAGTGTCTACTTCAACGAAGATATCCCCAGCGGTTCGCATTTGGCCTATTATCTCAGAGTTGAGGATTTTGCAGGAAATCTAGGACCTGCTTCTGACACACTATATACGCTATCCGTGGATATCCCACGTCTTGAGAGTATTTCCAATTTACAGGTGGAAGACACTACGGGGGGACTTTTGCTCACTTGGAATCCACTTCCTCGCCAAGCCATCTACAGTGCGATCCAAATCCTAAAATCACGGGAACTCGGTACCGATTATGTGGTAGTCGATACGGTTGCATCCACAGAAACCTCCTATCTGGATGAAGCCGTCATTCCGGCGTCTTCCTACTACTACAAGGTGAGGCCGTTGATTTATAACCTTCCAGGCAGCGATCCGATCGTGTATACCGAAGCCAATGGACATAAAAGCATGTCCGATACAGATCCTTTACCCGCTACTCCAGAGGATGTACAGGCTTCCGTTACTCCAGACGGTATCCAAATCAGTTGGCAGCAAGGGGATGAACTCAATCTTTTTGGATACTATGTCCTACGGGGTACTTCAGCTGCCAACCTCGGCGTAATCTCCCAGCCCATCCAGGACACCGTATTCGTAGACAGTCTTTTTGCACCGGGGTTTTCAGGACAGCTCCACTATGCCGTCCAAGTAGTCGATCTTAGTCAGAATGTAAGTGATACCTCAGCTCTTGCATCAGTTACGATAACCCAGCCCGTTATTCTGACTCCTGTGGGCGGGATCCAATCCCGACGAACAGTAGATGGTGTAACCCTTCATTGGGATGATGCACGGCAGCATGATAACCTGGTAGAAGGGTACCTTCTCTACAGAAGGACTGAAGGCGAGGAGAATTATCAAATCCTTAACTCTTCAATGCTGAGACTTCCCTTTTATACTGATTCTACAGCTTCGTCCGGTACTGCGTATGAATATGCGGTTACTTCGATAGATTCCTGGGGAAACCAAAGTATCCTCTCACCAATCTCTCCAATAGACGCTGATATAGCCGATACACTCTTTCCACCCCAGGAGCTCTATCTCCGTAACCTGACAGAGGGCATAGAAATCAGTTGGCCGGAAATGCTGGATGCTCCGTCAATCCACTATGTGATCTACCGGAAGTCTGCAGGACAAGAACTTTTTGAGAGAATTGCAACCACTGCCGTTACAAGCAAAGCATATATGGATGGATCAGTGAAAAGTGAAACCTTGTATGAATATACTGTCAGTGCCCTAGCAGGAGACAACGAGGGAAATCCCAGCATGCCAAAAGCAATCAGGAGACAGTGATTGATCCTGGGAAGTTAAAACCGGAATATACATTAGGTTTGGTTATAACCTGTAAGAAAATGAGGTTGTTATGAAGATAAAGCATAGCACCGCTATAATGTTGAAAACAATACTTTAATAACAGATTTTGAAGCAATTAATGGCTGTAATAGAATTGTGAATGCATCGTTCGGGTTAAATTTTTATCGATTCCCCGTGGTGAAAAACAACGAGAGGAAGGGTGAGTATGACTCTAGTCCCCTGCTGCGCTTCCACACTTAGATCTTGATAGATAAGGCTGGGATTTACTCCTGGATGATCAGCAGACAGAAGGTCTAGTCGTTCTTTTATGGCGCTAATTCCTGTCGATTTTTCCTTGTATTCCACTTTTGTGTTTAACCTTTTTGCATTTTCGCGTCCAATTCCGTTATCTGTCACCGTTATCCTCACGAGGTCACCGGTTGCTTCCATTCGGATTATCAGTACACCACGGTATTCCCTGACCTGCCTGAGTCCATGGTGGATCGCGTTTTCTACCAAAGGCTGAATCAGCATGGGAGGAAGCATAATCGTGGAGAGATCTAGGGCTGGATCTATCTCAAACTGAAAGTCAAATGAATTTCCAAAACGCTCTGCTTCCAGTTCAACATATAACTGCACCGCTTTCCATTCCCTGCTTGCCATCACCAGGGATTGGGTCGAATTCTCCAAAATCAGACGGGTGAGGCGGGCGAATTTTTGGACAAGCTTACTGGCAGCTCTCGGATCATTTTCCAGAATATAAGATTCTATGGAACTCAGGACATTAAAGATGAAATGTGGATTCATCTGTGAGCGTATTGCCTTCAGCTCACTTTCAGACAATTGCTGCTGCAGCAAAAGAGATTCTGCCTGCCTGGTGAGTTCCTGCTCACGCATCTTGTTTTTCAACTGAAGAGATCTTACCCGTGACCTGTTCAGTACGACCGCTGCGGCACCGATTATCCCCATCATCAATAAAATCCCATAGAGCCATAATTGCCTTATTTTCAAACTACTAATAGCTTGCTGTTGCAGGTATTCCTGTTCTTTCAGGTCGAAATCATACTGAAGTTCCAATCGGGTCAACTGTCTTTGGTTGGATTCGCTATCGATACTATCCCGCAAGGAAATAAATTCCCTTTGATAGAATAACGCACTATCGTACCTGCCTATCCGTTCAAAGTATCTGCTAAGATTATCTGAGACATCGCGTTGTACATCCACCAGCTCAAACTGCCTTCCTATCGTCAAGCCTTCCCTAAGTTCTGCGTAAGCTTGAGGCAAGTTGCCAAGTGCAATGTAGATCTCTCCCAAGTTGACTTTATTTACAGCTATACTTTTACTGTTCTTCAGTTCATTATTGATTTCCAGCGCCTTTAGCAAAAAATAATTTGCCGTATCATACTGATTTGTCAAGGAATAGTTGCTTCCTAGATTCCCATAAGATTTCGCTATATTACTCAGGTCGTTGATCTCCTGGCTTATCTTGAGTGCGATTTTCAGGTACTGCCTTCCCTTGATATAGTCTTTATTCTCGGTATACATGGTTCCCAGGTTAAGCAAAGCATACCCTTCCATCCTCTGGTTCCCTGATTCCTTGACCACAACCAACACTTTTTTCAGATACTCCTCAGCTTTTTCATAATTCTTGGATCCTGCATAGATGGAAGCCATGTTCACATACATCATGACCTCATTGGGATGCGCAGTCTCACTAAAAATCTGGGCAGCTTCCTGAAAGTTTGCCAGTGCCTTGGGGTAATTGTTCAGGCGGTATTCTATCAATCCCAGATTAGCCGTATTGGCCGCTATTCCATCTCTTTGTCCAAATTTTCTATCAATCTCCAATGCCTTTAATGACAAGTTACGGGCCTCTTCCAAGTTAGACATGACGATGTTGGCAACGGCTTTTACGGTATAAGCCCCTGACACATATTTCTTGTTGGTGATACGGTCTGAAAAACTCAGGATCTCATCCGTGAGTTCTATGGTCCTCTCCGGCTGTGAGGTATGAACCATAAAGCCCAGCGTATGCAAGAGTTCGGCCCGTAGATTATCCTTTTCAGGATGTGATTTCAACAGATTTTCGAGCGAGTCAATTTTCGCCTGCTGTGCATACAATCCAGAACCGATTAAAAGTGTTCCCAGAAACAGACTGCTTACAATCAGGAATACTCTCATAAGGCCATCGAAAAATTTATATAAACTAACTTAAAAATCCGAATTTATTAAATTTCACCAATCATCTCTTTAAAATGGAAAACAACAACCAATTGCACCTGCTTGGTTGTTGTACTTCACCGAACTTCTATCACTAGGACCCTATGTACTTTTCCAAAACCCCATGGTAGAATGGTCCCCTCATCTTATCCATGAAATTGACCTCAAGCTTCCCCCCGATCAATACCATGAACTCGTTGTATTCCTCCGTTTCTACCCATGCCGCCAGATTGGCTACCGGTACATATTTCTCAGTACGGATCACTTTTCCCATATCATACCCCGCATCTACCTGGTTGTTGGTTTTAAAGGTGTAAAAAAAGCTGCTATGTACTTCGTAATCGGTACGGACGTAATGTCCCGTGTAGGTATCTGTATGTAGCTTATTCTCTTCGGGTATTTTCTGAATACTGTAAGAAACCAGGTTGATTCCTATGATCACCTGGTCCGTCAGCTCCCCATTCTCCACTATGAAATAGCCATAACTATCCAGAATAAGTTTATTTCCGACCATTTGATAGGTATCATTCACTTGGCCATATATTGTGGAAAGCGTAACTACATTCCCACCTTTGAATTCCATCACAAAAGGCTTTTCCAATCCACCATCCACCACAATCACATCCTTCATTTTTCCAACTATCACATAGCCTTCCGGATTAAAAGTAATTTGGGGTTCAGGTGTACTGGGTTCTTCATTTGAGGTACAACTCACGAGGAGCATAACACCTATAACCAGTCTGCTTAAAGATAATTTAATCGTTTTCATCGTCGTTTATTTTTTGGTCATGTGACTAAAGTAAATGAAGGAAATGATCGGAATTACAGGAATGTGTAAGGAGGCAGAATCATTGAGTGAATGTGGAGGTTGAACAAGTACATTGGGAAGAAACATGCCTCCAGATTCTTAAACAGGCAGGGGTTTATGTAACTAAGAGGTCTACTTCAGTCTGATAAGGTATAAGACAGGCATATAGCTGTGAACAGGAAAAAAATGGGAGTGTATCGCGTAAAGCCTTCTTCACTCATTGAATACACCTGTTTATTCATCCAAAATAGTTGTTCACACATTACCAAAGATTTGGCCATCGGATATCATGTAATTTGTAAAAAAGAAGATGAGTCCACCGCTATTCCATACAGAAGATCAGAATTCAAATACGCAGTTTGATACTCACTTCATCTATAATGTACTTAATGCCATAGAATCGTGCATGATGGCGGGGGATATCCCAACCGCCAGACGATTGGTCCAGCAGTTTGCGGCATGGCATCGGCTGGCCATGGTCACATCGCAGAGGACAGTAGTAACATTACAGCAGGAATGGCTCGCATTAAAACTATATGTCGTCTTAGAGGAATTGCGATTCGGTAGAAAACTGGTAAGTAGCTTTACTATGCACAAAAGCATCGATTTAAACCGTGTTCATGTGAAGAGTATGACTTTGCAGCCCTTACTGAGTCTTGCTATACAGCGTGGGATGAAATCCACGGGCCAGCATGACCGCCTATTGTCTGTTGCGATCACATGGCAGGATGACTATATTTGTCTGGTCACCGGGCATACATCCCATTATTTGGAAACCCTAACTTCCCCGATATGCTCAAAGCAATAATTCTAGACGATGAAGTCCGTGGCAGCAAATTGCTGAGCTACAAACTGGAATATTATAAAACTGAGATCCAGCTTGTAGGAGTATTCAATGATCCCATACAAGCCTTGGAGCATATCAGTGCCCTCGAGCCGGATGTGCTCTTTCTTGATGTAGAAATGCCCGGCATGAACGGGTTTCAATTTTTGGAAAATCTTGCCGGCTTCAATTTTGAGGTGATTTTTACCACAGCCTATGATTCTTATACCTTGGAGGCATTACGGCTAAGTGCTGTGGACTACTTGCTCAAGCCCATAGTGGATGAAGAGCTGGGACAGGCCATCAACAGACTGAAAAAGCGGGTAAAAGACCGGGCTGCCGCTACCCCAAAGCATGTCGTAAATGATTTCACAGGGAACCGACTCTCTATCTCCACAGCTGAAGGGGTCTACTTTGTCATGAAAGCCAACATCATACATATAGAGGCAATGAGCAATTATTGCACATTTTACCTTACGGATGGCAAAAAAATCGTCGTCTCCAAGACGTTGAAAGAATATGAAAGTAAACTGACAAACGATTCGTTCATCCGTGTCAATCGCTCATCTATGGTGAATCTGAACCATATCAACCGCTATCGCAAGGGAAATGGCGGTACACTCGAAATGTCCGATGGAGCGGAAATAGAGGTATCCCCCCAGCGGAAGGATGAGCTGGTAACAGTTCTCTTTGGAAATTCCTAGCCGGAGCTATTATATATCTTATGAATCTAGTCCAAAAATTTTGCCAAGAGCTGCAGACTATGCGTTCGATGCCATCTACGCGAGTCAAAAATCACATTTCTTTTCTACATTCTTTGGAACAGGCGTATCCCGGTTCATTCCCGCTTCCCGTTTATATAGGCATACATAGCGGTGGCGTGACCGTGTCCCAAACAGTACTCTTCTTTTGGCCAATCGATTACCTGTGTAGCCTTATGCTTTTTTTAATTTTGCCTTCTTCCGTAAATCCTTTCTCATGGGCAAGTATCTCAAAATCAGAAGGTGACTTTCCTGTTTTTTCCTGAATGTTGTTTAAATAAGCCTGGAAATGACATAACTCTTTAATTTATAGTAACAATACATAATTCAACTACTCCAATAGACAACTATGCTTATCCATGGCGTAATCAGTAAAGAAGAGGTGCAACTGAAAAAGGCCTTGAATTAAGTCCAGCCAAAGGCCGATTTAATCAGCTCTCAGTGAATTTACAGGATTGATTCCAGCGGTCCAAAGCACCCGTGCAATTACTGTAAGCAACGCCACCAAGGCCGCTATTATCCCTGCCCCAATCAGCATCCACCATTGCAGGGAGATGCGGTAAGCAAATTCCTCCAGCCATCTGTTCATCCCATACCAGGCAAGAGGAGATGCCACCAGCAAAGCTATACCTACCAGTTTCATATAATCCACTGAGAAAAGCCCAACAATACTTCCAACCGATGCTCCCAATACCCTTCTGACACCTATTTCCTTAATCCTCTGCTCTGTTGCATGGACCACCAATCCAAATATACCCAAGGCCGCAAGAAACAGCATCAATATGCTGAAAAATGAAAATAACTGAGCCTGCATCATCTCTTTTTCATATTGATTCCTGACCAACTCATCCAGCCAATCATATTCCAGAGGTTTCTCAGGATAAAACCGGTTCCAAAGGATGGTCAAATCCCGGATAACAGCTGCTTCATTTCCTTCTTGTATTTTGATCAGCATCGACGCATAGTTCAGCTCATTGCTTGCCATCAATACAGTAGGTTTGATCGGATCTCTAAGCGAGATACTGTGAAAATCTGCCACAATCCCCACGGGCGTTGCTTCCAGAATAGACTGGTATTCTCCAAGTGCATTTATATTCAGCAGGCCGGCCGCACTGGTAGTCATCACCACTACCGCTGGCTTATCTGATTTGGGGTTCTCTTCATCTCCTCCAAAAGAAGCATTTAAGCCGGAATTTTCCTCTCTCTCGTCAAATAACCGCCCTTCCTTCAGCTTCAAGCCCAATACTTCCGGGAGATCGCTATCCCCAACGATATAATTCACAGCAACCAGCTGGTCAGGATAATCAGGATGCGGCACTTGTTTGGTCATGGAAGCATCCCCCATGGTAGGGATCCACCCACTAAGGCTTACCTGCTTAACTCCTGCTATCTGATTGACCTGCTGCTTTAATGACACCGCTCTTCCTTCAGTGGAGAAAAAGGATATGCTGAGAATATTGGACGGGGCATAGCCGAGATCCTTTTCTCCTATAAACTGCATTTGACGCCAAACCGTAACCGTTCCGATGAGTACCAGAAGGGCAAAAGCAAACTGGGTGGTAACCAAGACTTTCCGGATAACAGGTACACTACTGCCCGTACCTTTACCTAACCTGTTCTTCAAAGAATTACCAACATGATAGCCGGATACCATCCATGCAGGGTATAATCCTGCAATAATCCCCAGCACGATATTTCCTCCTATGGCAAATAGCAATAACCTACTATTATCCAACAAATTGAATGCTAGCGAATGGCCCAGGAACCTTTCCAGTTGGACCAGACTTAACGCGTAAAGAGAGCTGGCGAAAACCGAAGCGATTACGAAGAACAGGAGGCTCTCTGTCAGAAACTGGGAAACCAACTGTTTTCTTTCCGCGCCCAAGACTTTTCTGACTCCTGTCTCCTTGATTCTCCTCACAGCCCTGGCCGTACTCAGATTGATAAAATTAATACTGGCAATCAGAAGGAGAAGAAGCGCTATTCCCGAAAAAACATACACATTACCCCGGTTTCCTTTTACAGGCTGGGTGGCAAAGTCAGATTGCAGGTAAATCTCCTGTATCGGCTGAAACTCATAGCCGGGAACCCGCTTTTTTGTCTCCTCAGAGGCATCGGTGATAAAGTCCCGGTACCACCGGTTAACTTTATCACTGAACAAAGACATATCAGCATGTGGTTTCATCAGAATCAACTGCTCTTCATAGAATCCCCACCCTTCACGGCTGAGTCCGCGTGAGGAGGGCAGTGTCACCTGCAGACCATCTGCTCTCAGGTAAGTGTTGGATGGAATATCCGCTATCACCCCAGTCACCATAAATGGCCTGGCCTTATCCTGATAGGGAGATATGCTATAGATGATTTTTCCTACCGGAGATTCGCCCGGGAAATAGGAATCCCTAAAACTCTCCGACACTACCAGGTTGCCTATACCAGCAACATAATTTTCGGGAGATCCGTCTACCACCCGGAAATCAAGCATATCCCAGACATTGGTATCAGCTTGGATAAGGTTCATCTGAACCGCATCCTGACCGGACTCCTCCAGCCGGAACCGGTAGTTTGCTTTGGACACTTTCCCGGCTGCTTCCACTTCCGGAAAGTTGTTTTTCAGTTCATTGCCAAGGTTTACATAGGCAGATGCGATCTTGCCTTCCATCCCAGCAGCCGTTTCTACATGAAGTATCCTGTAGAGGTTGTCCCTTTCTTTCCAGAAACTGTCATAGGATAGTTCATCCAGAACTACCGTCCCCACCAACATGCAGGAGGCCAGTCCGACAGTCAGTCCCAAAATGTTGATCAATGAGTAGGTTTTATCCTTTCGTAAGGT
This sequence comes from Algoriphagus sp., assembly GCA_048819475.1. Lineage (GTDB taxonomy): Bacteria > Bacteroidota > Bacteroidia > Cytophagales > Cyclobacteriaceae > Algoriphagus. The sequence goes on along the minus strand of JBMDXP010000040.1, from coordinate 7,040 downwards.
ACGCCAGGCAATCTTGAGGTGGTTAATCCACATGGGATGATTTTTTAGGGTGGGTCGGCAATAAAAGACCAGGATGCTATTTCCTGTCACTTTTTCCCTTTACTCCATTTCCATGCCATTCCAAAACCACTGGAGAACTAAAGCAAACCACATTTTACAAGCTTTGACACGCTATTTTACGAACAAAATTGTCCGTATACGGTCATCTTCAGACTGAGCTTTTATTACGTACTTTCGATTTTCACACCCGGTCCCCCATTTTTGTTATTCATATTTTAACAATTTATTTTTCAATGGCCATCCCGAGTGATCAGGACAGGTTTCCGATTGATCGGGACATGTTATGGAGTCAAAGGATAGCTGATCATAGATGCTCGACTTTGTGGATATTTCTAACAATGAAAAACACTTTCACTTTTCTTTTATAATCAGCGTAGACGGAATATCGGTCAGCCACAGGCTATTGGACTGAACCAGTTTTTTCCAACTTTTCAGACTGACCACCATTAGATGCTGCTTTTCAAGAAATCTTTTTTCAATGGTCTTCTCCCTGATCAAATGGATATGGTTTGGTGCTATCTGCTCAATAGATCTGATCACTTCCTTAAACTGAAGATCGCCTTGTACCTCTCCCGTAGCATCCAGCACGATGATCTGTGATCTGGAATTATTGATCAGTTTCTGGGCGTACCCCATCAAAAATGAGTCTGAGTTACTGAATATGGGAATGAAAACCGTATCGCAATCCATGAAGCCCTTATCTATCAACACTCCTACAGAGGCATCACTCTTCTTTAAGATCAATCTGGTCCTATCGTCAAAGGGTGAGTTCTCAAAGAAACGCTCTTTGCCGGTCATCTGGTTAATGAGTGTTTCCGGATTGATTATTTTAGTGGTAAAACCAAGGACTTTCCCCAATAAACTGCCCTCAAAAATAGACTGCCCTACCCCCACCAAAAGTAAATCATAGTGCCCTTTGTTGGCCAGATCGGTGATGTCTGAGTCAATATCCAATGATGGCTTGAACAGGGTGGTAATCTTTCGTCCCAGTTTTTCGGATTCTTCAATAATGGGCTGAAAACTCTCCTTTTCATAGTGTTCCAGATTAAATTGGTTAAGCTCGTCCACGGGTGACAGGTGCATGGCTGTGATGGACGCATTCCCATTCATTTTTCTGATCAGGGAGTTGGCTAACTTCAAAAGAGACCTTCCCCGGTCAGGATGCCCAAAGGAGATCAATATCTTATATTTTCCAGCCTGGCTGATTTCATCAGGAACAGGTACATTCCTGGAGTTAAACGTCCAGTTGATCAGATCCAATGCGGGTCCTGTCATAAAAGTCGTCACCAGTGCCATGATCACCATCATCGCAAAAATCTCAGGGGTAAGCACACCTAGGTCATATCCGATATTCAGGACAACCAATTCCATCAGTCCACGGGTATTCATCAATGCCCCGATATTCAGGCTATCCTTCCAGCTTTGTCCGACATATTTCGCAGCAATCGCACTGCCTACAAACTTACCCACCACGGCTACCAGGATGATCATACCGGTAACTTTCCATAGGTAAGGATCATTGAGCAGGCCTATTTGGGTTCGGAGTCCTGTGAATACAAAGAAGAGAGGAAGTAAGAGAACCAGTGCCACATCTTCCACTTTTTCGATGAAAATGTTCCTGAATTTTACGTTTTCCGGCATGATGGCTCCTGCCATAAAAGCGCCGAAGAGCGCATGGATCCCAATCACCTCGGTGGCATAAGAGGAAAGAATCAGGGTAAGAAAAAAGATCGCCACAATAGGCTTACTGAGGTTCTCGCGGGAATTATGCAGGTCACCTACCCTTCTAAGAAAAGGCCTAACCACTTTGATCATCACCAATACATAGCCGGCTGCCAAGATAATAGTATACAGCGCACTCACAAATGACCCGGCCTTCACGATGGCTATTACAGCAGCTAAAAGGCACCATGCCGTAATATCATCTGCCGCGGCACAGGTGATCACCACTGTTCCTAAACGTGTCTTATGAAGTCCTCTCTCCTGTACAATGCGGGCTAAGACTGGAAATGCAGTAATACTCATCGCAATTCCCAAGAAAAGCCCAAAGGAAAGAAACTGTACTCCTTCGGGAGCAAATGAGGTGTAGATATAATATGCCAGTCCCATTCCAAGGGCAAAGGGGATAATAATGCTGGCATGACTGATCACCACAGCATCATGAGCCTTGTTTTTAAGCACATTGAGATCCAGCTCCATGCCGATGACAAACATGAAGAGAATAAGGCCTATCTGACTCAGAAACTGCAGATTACCCAAAGAGTCTACAGGAAACAACGTACTGGAAAATTCCGGTAAATACATACCGATCAGGGAAGGTCCCAATACAATACCGGCGATGATTTCCCCGATCACAGTAGGTTGCCCTATCTTACTGCAAATCCACCCAAAAAGTCTAGCTACCAGTATGATAGTAACGATCTGAGCCAATAAAATGGCCAGCGGATGCTGCAGGTTATGAACCATTGATTCCAGAAATTCATGCCACTGGCTCTTCCCGGTATTCGGGATTACTATGTTTCTCCCCTGCTCCAGCCTGCCTCCCAGTATAACTATCCAATACATCAACGCTGAAAAACCACCGATCACCCCTACATAAAAAATACCGTTTCTGAATCTATCCATAGCTTTCATCCAAAGATTTGTTTTACTTTCATTCTAACTGGATTCCAATCCGGCAACCTTTTTGATCGTAAGTCATGTCGGTTGTTCCCCTGAACTATACGGGTAAAATCCTGATGTTAAATTGCACACTAAATCCCCCTGAAAAATAAGGCTGCATCATACTTGGGGTAATATGTAACAAGAAGGTTAATACTTGTAATAGAGAACTTCCGGTGATTTTTAAGGCTATTTTTCCTGCTTCCTCCCTATGCACTGGTGGGCTCAGGTTTACTTAGAAAGCAGCACTTTCACTTTGAAACAGGGTTAATCTCTCCCTGAGATATGGAATAGGAAGGTCTGGCTTTCCCAATAGAAGTCAGTAAAAAATAAGGGGGGGGTATCGGAAGAACCTATAGTCATCCCCGCCTGGATCCGCAGGCTTAAAGGAGAGTTCAGGCATACGGTTTTATCCTACTTATGTAAGACACTCTGCCTCATCCGATTTTCTTCATCAATACGATTTATCTTCTCCTGGATGAATTTAATATCGGCCTTGTTTTTTGTAAAATCCAATGACCGCTTGTAGTTGACAATAGCTGAATCCACCTCACATAACCTGGAATAGAGGTAGGCCTTAGTACTGAAAAAGGCAAATGACGCCTCATCCGTGACGGAATTTTCCAGCGTAGTCAGCTGGTCAATCAACTCATGAATATCCTTGAAGTTACTTTCACATATAATCCTGTTCAGCGTAAGGTAAACAGAATCTGGCTCTATTTTCCCAAGTTGCTGATAGAGATGGGATATGGCCTCCCAGTTGGTTTTCCCATAGCTTTCAGACGAACAATGGAGAGAGGATATCAGTGCTTGCAAGTAGTATTTTTCCAAGCTTGACTGCATGCTTTTTGCCTGCTTGAGGTAATAAAATCCTTCCAAAATCAACCTCTTATCCCAACGCGTTCTATCCTGGTCTTCCAATGAAACCCACCGATCACCTACAAACCTGGCTGGAAACCGGGAAGTATTGAAAAACATAAGTGCCAGCAACGAATTGATTTCGGGATTGTCCTGATCATACTTCCTGACCAGCTTGGCCAGCCGTATGGCTTCGTAGCATAGGTATTTGTTGATTGTTCCGGATTTTGAGGAGGTTTTGTACCCTTCGTTAAACAGCAGGTAAATAACTTTCAGCAAATGATCCAACTCATCACCAATGGAATCAATCTGAAAACCATCATACCTACTGGAAATTTCGCGTATGGATTCCTTGCTTCTGAGGATCACTTTTTTCACCGTCTCTTGGTTTAAAATAAGTGCGCGTGAAATCTCATCATAGCTGAACCCACATAAAAAGTAAAGCGAAACAATCAGCTTATTCCGTCTGGAAAAATGCAGTTTCGAAAAGAACAGCAAAAGCTTAAGTAAGCTATCCTCTGCTTCTTGCTCATTGTAGCTAAAGAAGTCCACCCCATTGGTCATCTGGTTCTTCACATACGCTTCAACCGTGTTGGATTGCTTGATCCTGTTGAGAAACTTATTGTTAGCTACTTTATAAAGCCATGCAACTTGATGATCAGGAATCCCAGTGAATTTCCATTTGCGGAGAGCAGCCTCAAAAGCGTCCTGGATGGCATCCAGAATGTTGTCTATTTCCTGATAACCGTACTTTTGGGATAAGAAGGAAACCATCTTTCCATAGTTTTCCCTGAAAAGATGGCTGGTGAGAATATGGATAGTTTCATCAGTCCCTTTATTCATCGGTATTGATTATTTCCCTGATTTCCAAAATTGCACCACGCTTCAGATCCGGGCATCCTCTGGCCAGTTCGGTAGCTTCGTCCAAAGATTGGGCAAGCAGAAAATAATAGCCACTCACACACTCTTTGGTTTCCACGTAGGGACCATCAGTTACGACATCATTTTTCAAGGTCACCCCTTTTGAATCCAAGGGATTGCCGTCTTTGAAATTACCGTTTTCCACCAGCGTTTCTACCCATGCGATGTGCTCCTGAATATCTGCGTGCATTTCTTCCATGGATAGAGTTCCGTACGTTGCATTTTCCCGGATAAGCAATAAGAATTCTTTCATCTGTTTATAATTTGTTTTTTCAGTGGTCAGATGGAATGCCCCCGGATAATCATTCCCCTGTGTGAGAACCTTTTCTCATGGGCATTTCATCTGTTTATAATTTGTTTTTAGCTGCCATATGGAATCTTCGCATGGTTTATAATCATCCCCCTGTGTGTCGCGCTCCCGTCATGGATATTTCATATGTTCATAATTTGTTTTCAGTTGCCATAACCTGTCCTGCTTTTAATCGGTGTAAGCTGCACGATTCCAATCTGGGGGAGCTCGAATGTTTGCTAATCATTTGCCTGTCTGACGTCTCGCTCAATCTCAAATCCATAATTTTTTCTTTTGAAGTTAAAAGTATGTTTTACTGTCTATAAGACAACCGGGACACAAAATTCGGGACAGAACATCTCTTTTTTATTTTCAGAAAGAGTATTACCGTTTCTTATTTACTTTTAAAGAGCCGATCTTATGCCGCCTTTGACCCAATTACAGCGCAGAGATTCTCCCTGTCATGCGCATACTTTCGGCATCTCCAGAAAAAACATACAGTCACAAACCTCAAAAAATCCATTATACTATGGGCAGGACGGAATTGTGAAAACTTACAGGGCACGAATCAGGAGTGGTAGTTTCCAACTATTCATCCGGCTTGTAAAATGAACTCCCAATAAACTCTATAACACAGCCAACCTGTAGAGCTTAACCATTCAAGGATGGGGAACACACCCCTAACCCATAAGATCCCTAGCCCAATAAAACTTATGCATCCAAGATCCGGTCAACTAATGGCATTTTCCTTCACAGTCCTTATACACTCGCCAGGTCCAATAGCCACCGGAAGTTTTGACCTGAGGTCAGAAAATTTAGCCTATTTCTTTAACTTACCCCGCAATTATCAGAGGTGGATGCTTTGACCTTAGTTCCCATCAACAAAACCAACAGCTGATGGCTCACTCTTGAAGATCCATCATAACCCTGCAAAATTCAGCGGCGAGGAAACCTTAAAATCCTGTGACGATTCCCCGCTGTAATTTTCATTGGCTGAAAGTCCCAGTTTTCTTACAGCAGCCTGTTCACTGAAGTCCAATTTGCTGAAGTCTACCCATATTACATTTGGGTTCAATACATTGTCAAAATAATAGATGAGGTTTTTTTGGTCAGCAACAGTTCTCCATCTAGTTGAGGAAATATTGGGCTCTGTTTCAGAGGATATTCCCAAGGGTACTGAGCAATTTCTAATGACCCCAAATACACTGGCCAATGCTTCCCGTATATTGTCGGTCTGTGGAATAGCATCGATGTAATATGAGGCTCTCACATACCGGTCAGCAGCCCGGTTTGTACCTGGCAGCATTACAGTTCCGGGGATGCTTTTCCAGTATTGATTCACTGCGAGCTGCTCCTCAAAAATGGGAGAATTAGTCATTACATTATAGGATCTGTCATGGTGTATGACCAGTTTACCATCAATGTATTCCAAGATCGCATTATCTCCTGAAGCATCAGATAAGGACAAATGCAAGGTGGTAAACCTATCAGTTCCGGGTATGATACTGGATACCACCACAAACTCTTCCTTTTCCAACTCACGGACAGCCTCAGCTACAGTCGCAAAATTATCCAGGACATACTGAAGCCATAGTGAGATAGCCAACCCTTTCTGATCACCCGTGATATCAAACTCGGGATAATCGGATTCTGCCAGCCAAAGCATATTGGCTACCACTCCTTTTTCATTCATGCCATCAGAAGTGGCAATATCCCATGAACTGGTCACAACACTCCCATACCTGGATTTCCATTTCATGGAATTAGGTCCCACTCCCCCATGTCTCTCCATTCCCCTGGGAAAAACCCAGAGATTGGCCGGGATGTTTTCCTTCCAGTCCATGGACCGGGCAGTGAGTATTGTTCCGTTGGGTCCCTGATAAACAACCCGTGTACAGGCATTTGAACTGTGATTCACTGCGAAAACCACCACAAACACCAGCTGGAAAATTTGGTTGATCCTTTTCATAGTTTTTATTTCTCTATCCCAATTTAACTTAATTTCCTCTTAGTTAAAGCCTATTACTGCTGGTAAAATATAGAAAAGCAAAAGATTGCTCCGATGCTTCGGGCTGAATAACCAGCCACAGGGTTTTCCCAGTAAACTAATTTAGGGCTTGCTGAAAAAGTCTCAGCTGTACCAGCTTCAAGGCGTCCGAATGATGATGTATGCTTATACTTCGAATGAGGGCAACGTAGAAGATGGTGGGGCTGAGGCTAGCTCAAAAATACTGTTTTTGGATTTTCCAGT
>JBMDXP010000039.1:0-90873 GCA_048819475.1 Algoriphagus sp. | reverse complement strand
GATTAGCCCATTTTTCATTCGAAAGGTTTTTCAGCAAGTGCAAGCTTTTTTACTACAATAGGTCTATACCCATGCACTCAAAAAGACAAAAATCGGAATTTTCAAGCTAGTCTCAGCCATACCATCTTCTGTGTTGGCCTCATTCGAAGTATAAGCATACATCTTCACTCGGCCGCCTTGAAGCTGGAATAGCTGAGACTTTTTCAGCAAGCCCTAAATAGGGCCTGCTGAAAAACGTCAGTAAAAGATTGAAAGCCATGATTTTGAATTATCAGACCATTTTTTAGGCAAACTGTTTTTCAGCAAGCGCAGGCTTTTTGATCACAATAGCCCGTTAGCCATGCACCGGCAAATCCCAAAACAGTATTTTTTTGAGCTAGCCCCGGCCTTTTCTACGTTTCCCTCATTCGAAGTAGAAGCATACATCATCGCCCGGGTGCCTTGAAGCTGGTATGGCTGAGACTTTTTTCAGCAAGCCCTACATACCTGTTTGCGCTTCGGGATCTTGATTTTCAGGGGATCCGGGAGATGGTGAATAGGCTACGTGGCGGGGCATTGGAGTTGACTGCCCATGGACAGCATTGTTTTAAAACCTCTTGGCTATCAGGTTTAGCTTTGCCTTAAGCACTATCGGTTATTGTGGGAAAATCAAAAATACGGCTAACTAGTATCAACCGTTCTTTGTGGATAAAATAGTTGAAATTTTTTATTACTGATAATTAGTGTTTTATGAAAAAATAGTTTTTTGAAGTAAACAATAATATAAACTACTTTTTATGTTGAATATACAATGAAATTATTCGTTCAAAGTGCCATGTAAATTTTTACGACTTATGCAATACCCTATATAGGTGATTTTTTTAGTAAAAAATTAAACCTATACTGTGAGGAATTAGCCTATTCTTTTAATAACGATCCATGTCTAAGGGGTATTATATTTTAGTGTTGATTTTTTGTCTTACGTACAAAAGCCATGCCGGGGACAGCCGGGGAAAAACGGCTGGGGTTCCTGCTGAAACAGCTGCCCACTTGCCAGAGGCTGTCCAATGGACAGTGGAAAAAGCAGGCTCCGCAAAACCATTTTCCCTTAAAGTGGAAATGTGTCCTGCGTCCAATTTGATGATGGATTACAGGGATGGTGCTTTACTGTCGATGGCCTTCGGAGGAGCAACGTTCAGCCTGGATAAAAGAGATGGGCTAAGGAAGGGCAAAGCGTGGTTTCAGAAAGGATTTGAATCTGCTAAGAGATCAGGTTTTGAAAGGATAGCGATAGGTCGGGTTAAGGTAGGACAAGCCATGGCCCAACAGTTCATCAGTACCATGTAAAAATAGAAAAGTAATTCCTGTGAGTTTAATAAACCAGTTTATATGTTTTTATTGAAAGCGCCTAAGAAAAGAATCACATTTTTTCCAGTGCTGATCTTTACCTTAACCATGGGGTCATGGCAATTACCTGCAGTGACTTCCGACCCTTCATCTCTGGATTTTGGAGAGTTTTCATCGAGCGGTAGAAATGGGAAGGCCGACCCGTTTGAGGGTGTTTTTTCTCAGACCATTAGACCGCCTGAAGCTTTTGGACGGATCAGTCTCCCTGACACCCTGATCAATGCAAAAGTCCCCAGGGGTGGGGCTGGCGCTATAGCGCCGATGGAGAATGGGGAGTTGGCAGAACGGCAACTTACTGCGGAGCAGAAGCAGGAATTGGCGGAATTCGATCAAATGCAGGCGGAGAGAATCCAGCAGGAAAGATTAGACCTGGAACAGAGGAAGCAGGCGGAGTTGCAGGCAATCCAATCAGGAATGGCCAACACTTCCAATCAGGGGGTAATGTCTCAAACGATGATGTCGGCGGGTCTGCCTACACAGGCAGAGTATGATGCATTGATGGATTTCTACCAGGCTACCGATGGGGCGAACTGGATAAATAACACGGGCTGGAGCAGTGCCAATCCAAATGTCATACAGGATGTATCCGGGTTTTATGGGGTTCACACGAATGCCAACGGGAATGTGACCGGTATATTTCTCTCCACAAATGAAGTATCAGGGTTTATTCCTGAAAGTATCAGTAGTCTGGTATACCTGGAATATCTGGATCTGTCAGTCAATACGTTGGCCACGATTCCCGAAGGCATAGGAGGTCTGATCAGCCTGAAATCACTTTACCTAAACAGCAGCAGGATCAACTGGACTCCTGTTCCTGAATCTATTGTGAATTTGGTAAATCTGGAATACCTGAACATTCATTCCAACTACCTGACAGGGCCCATACCTGCCGATATTGGGAATCTGACAAAATTAAATGTGCTGGCTTTATTCTTTACAAAGCTTGAGGGGAATCTCCCATCCTCCATCGGTAATTTACATGATCTGGAGTGGCTGGAATTGATGGGTGCAGAATTCACGGGGCCAATCCCTGCCTCTTTCTCAAACCTGACCAAACTATACCATTTTAGGGTATATAATAACCAGTTGACCGGGCCCGTTCCCGATTATTTTTGCTCCTTTCCGAATCTTCTGAATTTAAGCCTTTATGGCAACCAGTTTACGGGCACTTTGCCACCCTGTATTTACACGTCGGGAATCAACCACGTCTATTTAGCCAACAATAATTTCTCGGTTGAGAGTATTGTTGAAATGGCTCCTTATTTTCCAAACCAAGCTGATTTTCTTCCGCAGAATGCGTCTATGGATACGGTTTATATGAGTGTCACAGCAGGTGATTTTTTGGTTCTCAATACAGATCTGAGTATCAATACGCCGGGTGTCAGCGAATACAGGTGGGTAAAAAATGGAGTGCCGCTGTTCCCCAACTTTCAGCAGAATGCATTTGAATTTACGGACACTTCCTTTTCGTGCGAATATTATCCGGGGGGCAACTCAGGCCCCAATAGTTGCAATGGGGTGTATTATGTGGAGATTCAAAATTCCCAATTGCCTGTGGGTACAATATTAAAAGGCCCTCCTACTGTTGTTAAAACAATTTCAGAGACTTTAGATAGAACGATATGTTTATTGGAATAAGGTTTTACATATATATTTGTTATTTTAAATTCGGATGTAGATTATAGTGAAATTTCTAATATAACCATATTGTTTTAGTTGAACATATGGTTTATAAATTGTATTTTGTAATTTAATATTGTATGATTAATAGTAAAAAACTGATTGTAAGGGTTTTTGTTTTTGTTATTTGCAATTTTTATTTGTTTACGCATGTCCTTGCGCAAGATGCGGTTAAGAACATTATACCCCTTAGCCCCAATGCAGCCTCCATCGCCCAGTATGGAGAGACACCTGTCAATAAATTCACTGGTGTGCCCGGTATCAGCGTACCACTATTTGAAATATCAACTCCTAATTTTTCAATTCCGGTAGGTCTCAGTTATAATGCATCCGGCAACAAGGTTGAAGGCATGGCTTCCAGTGTAGGTTTAGGCTGGTCATTGAATACTATACCGGTTATTTCCCGGGCTGTAAATGGAATTCCTGATAACAGTGCTGGCGGATATTTTACCAAGTATCAAGGGAGTTCAGTGTATGATTTTTATTTCGGTTTAAACGGTGTTACACCAAACCAATACGATGCGTTTTTAAATTATGTAAAAATGGGGGAGGTTGATAGTGAACCAGATGTCTTCTCAATTTCTATTTTGGGTTTTTCCGGTAAGTTTGTTTATGATCAGGTGAGTGAGAAATTCATCACGTTTCCTTCCAGTAATATCAAAATTGAATTCTCAAATAATGCATTTTATATAACTGATGATAAGGGTGTCAATTATAGTTTTGACGTCACAGAAGAAACTACTACTAATACAGATCAGCCAGGTGAAACAGTGATTACCTCTTGGTACCCCTCTGAATTGTATAAATTTGATAATCCGAATAAAGTGACCTTTCAATATAGGAATGAGAACTTAATTACCAGAAACAGACTTTATTATTCTCATTATCAGCTAGTACAAGGAAGTGATGCAGGAGGAGGTCCCTCTGATGGGGGAAGTGTCCAGTCTATCAGTTTGATTAATTCAAAAGTCGTTTCCCAGATTGATTTTCCAGGAGGACATGCCAAATTTATTCCTTTTACAACTACTAGGAGTGATCTTGCAGGGGGATTTGCGATCAACAAAATAGAATTATACAATAGTCGGAATCTGAAAATTAAATCATTTGATCTTCAGTATTCCTACTTTGTAGGAAGTGGCTGTGCGGTCGATGATCCATATTCCAGATATTGGCTCAAATTGGATACGGTCACAGATGATTTGGAGCCTAACTGGGAATATTCTTTTGAATATAAAACCTCACAGGTTCCCCCTTGCAGGAACAGTCCAGCCCAAGATTATTGGGGATATTATAATGGACAAACTTCCAATTCAAGCCTAATACCTTCACAAACCATATATAATACCAATCCACCTATTCAATATCAAGGTGCTGAAAGAAGGGTAGATCAATCTTCGACCCAATTTGGAATTATACAAAGAATTAATTATCCAACTGGCGGCCATGTTGATTTTGTATTTGAAAACCACACTATTGATGATGAGGAATTGCCTGGTCAATATACTGAAAAGATAGCTTCAATTGAAGAGTCTGTCCCTCCCATGGAGGATTACATTGAAGAATTTTTCACGATCTCCAATCCTCCTGATGGATATTTGAATGACAATAATCTGAATGGGGGGTCTTATGTTAATGTAACTGTGGGGGATATGTCCTGTGTCGGTAGTCCTGAATGTGGCCTTTTATATCTCAAAGGGCTTTCCCCTACCAATAGTTTTATAAACCTAACCTTTACCGGGAGTTTTAATTATTTTTTACCTAATGGGGATTATAGGATGTCTGTTCAGTTCAACCAGGATCCACCTCAGACCAATGGATTTTTTTATCAGATTGTTTGGAATGTTCTCGAACCTGGTCAAGTAATCGGCAATCCACTAGTAGGAGGTCTGAGAATCAAATCAATAAAGACCTATGAAAAAGATGAAACGATTCCCTTGACAAGAGAGTATGTTTATAAAGAGTTTGAGACTAATTCCATATCGAGCGGTATAAGGCTTAACCAATCCAAATTGGAATACTCAGATCTTTTTATCTATCGGTATTATGATCCGTTAGAAACTGTGCCTGGGGCTACATACATAAGCACTTCTTTGTATCAAAAGTTTACGGCCTATTCTAATACTCCCCAAGTGACATCATCTTCCGGTTTGATAGGGTATAGATTTGTGATTGAAAAAATTATTGGAAACAATACTTATGAAAGTATCAAGACTGAATTTGATATAACTCCAACTCTTCCTGTAAACACTTTTCCTTTTCCTCCGGTTGATTTTGAGAGTGATTTTAACGGAAAGACAACTTATGAAGAGATAAATGCAACTGGAGAATATTCCAGTGTTCCCCTTAAGATAAGCACTTACGATTATTCATTGGGTTTAAACCAATGTTCAATCACCTATGGGCTAAAGATTGGTGATAAAATACTTACAAATCGACCTGATTTACTCCCCACTCCAAATGTGACATATTTCTATGAGTTTACTTCCGATGTGGCTCTTTTGCAAAGCTATTCTCAAATTGAAGGTACGGCAAACTCTTCCAATTACTTCGAAAAAACTATTACATATGCTTATGATGAAATAAATAATCAAACTGAATCAGATCAAGAAGACTCAAATGGAGATATATTTAAAACAATTTCATATTATCCATATGATTTGATGTATAGTTCCAATGAGGAAACGGCTAGACTTTTAATGATTGCCAATAATGAAATTGGTGTTCCCGTTAAATCCCAAGTGAAAAAAGGAAATACTCTGGTTTCAGAAACGGAGACTTTCTATAACGAGTTTTTTCCGGAGGTTTATCTACCTTCGAAAACAGTTGATAAGAAATCTACATCAGATCCAGGAAGGGAGTCGAACTTTAAGGCTTATAGTACCAATGAGAACTTGCTTGATTTTGATCAGGATGGGAGTCAAAACATAAGTTTTATCTGGTCGGAAGATAACCTTGTATTGGCTAGAATTCAGGGAGAAGGAGAGGGTTACTTCACCTCCTTCGAGACCTCTAACAAAGGCGGTTGGACTTACTCCGGAACTCCTGTTACGATCTTTAAAACCGGTAAGAGAGGCTATAATCTAAGTTCCGGTTCGGTTACCAAGACAGGGATTGCAGCCTCTACCTCCAATCCCTACCGGGTTGGGTTCTGGGCCAGAAGGACTTCAGGCACAGGCAACGTGAATGTAGGGGGGCAGACCGAATCCCTGACCACAACTTGGAAGTGGGTGGAAAAGACGGTTACCTCTTCGAGTCTGACTATATCAGGGAGCAGTGTAATTATAGATGAGCTGAGGCTTCATCCGTTGGATGCCTTGATGACCAGTTATACCTATGAGCCTTTGGTGGGCATGACCAGCCAGAGCGACCCCAGGGGCTATACGTTGATCTATGAATACGATGCAGCCAATCGGTTGAAGACGGTCAGAGATGAAGACGGTAATGTTTTGGAGACCTATGAATACAATTATATAACCGGGGATAATTTTTAATACTATGATACGATATATACGACCATGTTTAATTGCTATACTTTTTTCGGCTCTGGTAGGGCTCCCAAAAAGTTTTGGACAAACGGCTGACGCAAAGCTGGAAGGAAAATGGCGGATGGATAAGAAGTCCGTTCTAAAGGAGCTGGGATCGGTTGAAAAGGAAAAATATGAGAGGATGCCAAAAGACATTAAAAAGAAATTCGAAAGCTCTCTGGGTTCAAAAGTATTCCTGTTTTCAAAGGGCGGGGTTTTTCAGGCAGACTGGGATTCGGGAGAAAAGAGCGAAAGTGTAGTTGGCAACTTTAAAGTACCGGAAGAAGGGATGTTGAGTGTTGTTGTTAATGGACAGGAGAATAGGTATTTGATAGAAAGGTTGACATCCTCTAAGTTAATTTTATTTTCTCAGGATAATAATGGAGGCATACTGGAAAGATTGATTTTTACTAGAATTCCCTTATAATGAAAAAAATATTGTTAGCCGTATTGCTTTGGCAATGTGTTTTGGTAGTCAATTCTTTTGGGCAAATGACTGTTCAAATAAATGGTCCATCTACCGCCCCCGCAAATACACAGGTGCTTTTTACCTTTACTTATTATAATAATGGTGTGCCGACGAGCCCTCCTACCGGTGGTAGTACTACCTGGGACTATAGTGATGCGATTTTAGTTAATGAAACGAGCTCAGAGCTGCGTGTAAGTTTTACTAATCCGGGCCCGCAATGGGTTTATTATAGCTATAATACACACAATGCTCTTTATTATGATTATTTCTATATAGAGGTGGGTTCTGGCAGCTGTGCTGGTGTTATTCCATCTGCGGATGATGTGACAAGAGAAGGAGAGGGGGTGGTTGTACTAAGTGCCGATACCGCCCCGTCCGGTTTTGCTTATCAATGGTATGAGTCAAATGGGACTACGCTGCTATCCAGTAGTCAAAACTTTACAACGCCGCATATTGTAACCACCACAAGCTATCTGCTCGCTTATAGGCACACCAGTTCTGGATGTATTACGGAAAAGATTCCGGTCAATGCAATAGTTTCTAGCCAAAATGATATAAGTGATCAAAATTATTTAAAAAAATACACGGCTCGTACAGGGACAACTTCAGAGAATACTGTCAGAAATGGCACCGCTAGCGAATCCTATAAGCTATTTACATACTTTGACGGTCTTGGCCGGCCGATGCAGACCATAGGCAAGCAGTCCACGATTAACGGAAGGGATCTTATCACGCCCATAGCGTACGATGATTTTGGCCGTCAGGAGAAAGAATTTCTGCCGTATTTTGAAACCGATGGCACCCAGGATGGGCGCTACCGCAGCAATGCGGTTACCATGCATTCCAGCCGTACTGCCGGGATTTATGGGGACAGTTATGGATATTCCCAGAAGGAGTTTGAGCCTTCCCCGCTGAACAGGGTGGACAGGCAGGCACCTCCGGGCAGTTCCTGGTATCTGGGTTCGGGCAAAGAAATCAAGTTCCAGAGAAGAACCAATACCCTTGCCGATGATGTGAAGATCTGGACAGTGGACCCCAGTGGACTTCCCGTGACATCCTCTTCGTATGCGGCCAATGCCTTATGGGTTGAAACCACCTTGGACGAAGACGATATCCAAACCGTCCAATATACCGATAAACTGGGAAGGGTTGTATTGAAGAAAACAGAAGGCTGTGATACGCCTCCGGGTGACGGACATCTGGGGTGGTTGGCCACCTATTATGTGTACGACGACCTGGGGCAGTTGCGGGTGGTGATTCCTCCTCTTGCAGTCGATATGTTTGAGTTGAACAATGCCTGGTCTATGTCCACCAACGTGGATCTCGCTTTTGAGCAATATTTTGCCTACAGGTATGACGGCAGGGGCAGGATGACGGAAAAGAAGCAACCGGGACGGGAAGCGGAGTTTCTCCTGTACGACCTCCAGGACAGGATGATAGGCCTGCAGGACGGGGTACTTCGAAAAACCCAGAAATGGCATTATACCAAGTATGATGCATTGGGCAGGGTGGTTTCCACGGGGTTGACATCCACCGGTTCCTCCCAGGCTGACCTTCAGGATGGGGTGAACACCGCGGGGGGATCCAACAATGCAAGGACAGTCAACGGAGATGTGGTGGAAGGCTGGCCTTCAGACCAGGGGGAAGTATTGACGGTGAACTATTACGATTCCTACCAGCACCTGTCCGGCTACACTTTCCAGGCTGCTCCCGGTTTTGACCCGGAGGCAAGCCCCCGTGTCCATGGACTGCAGACGGGTAGGAAGGTGAGAAACCTAGAGACGGGGGACTACTATACCACAGCCCTGTTTTATGACAGCAAGGCAAGGGTGATCCAGTCCCTGTCCGACCACCAGATGGGAGGGGTGATCCGTACCTCTACCGCGTACAATTTTGAACACCAGCCGCTTTCCACGCTGACCTCAGGTACAGCTATAGGGGTAGGGGATATTTTGAGGACGTATCATTATACTGTGACCGGCCAGTTGGAATCCATCGGGCATACGGTCGGGTCCGGAGACTCCCTGACTATGGTGCAGTATACCTATAACGATCTCGGCCAGCTGACGGCAAAATCCTTTCCCGAAATAAGTTCGGGCAACCAGACCTACAGTTACAATATCCGGGGATGGTTAAAGAATTTGGGCAGCGGATTGAACGGCGGGTACACGCAGACCAATTACTACCAGGAGAGTGCCGCTGCCATGCCGAGGTATAACGGGAATATCTCACGGATCGACTGGGGCGGTGTCGCAGGCCCGGAAGAGCCCTATACAACCAGAACCTATAACTACACCTATGACCATGCCAACAGGCTGAAAGCCGCTGATTTTACGGCAAGCGGCGAGATGGGGAGGTTTACCGTTTCAGGCATCACCTACGATGCGAACGGGAATATCCATAACATGGAAAGAAGCAACCAGCGGACTGCATCGGATTATGGCCCGGTGGATGATCTGGAATATTCTTACTACCCATACAGCAACAGGCTGTCGCAGGTGAAGGACAACATAATGGCACTCACCTATACGTCCAAGGACTTCAAAGGCCATGGGACCGGGGAGTACGGGTACGATGAGAACGGCAATATGACCGGGAACCCGGATAAGCAGATCAGCCTGATTGCCTACAACCACCTCAATCTTCCTGAGGAGATCAGCTTCTCCACGGGAGCTAAGATTAGGTTGGCCTACGATGCTGACGGGAACAAGCTGACCCAGAAGGTTTACGACAGCAACATGACATTGACCAAGACCCAGGATTACATCGGTGAGATAGTCCTGCTGGACGGGGCCTTGGACTATCTTGTCCATGAGGAGGGAAGGATAGTGGCCGAACCGGAAGGGCTGCACAGTGAATTCTATGTGAAGGACCATCTGGGGAATGTGCGCCAGGTGTTGCGCAGCCCGACGGTACAGACCTTTATAGCAACCATGGAGACCCAGCATGCGGAAACGGAGGAGCTGGAATTCAGCCAGGTAGCCTCCTCAAGACAGACGGCACCCGAGCACAACAAAACGGTGGGTGGCAACCAGGTGGCCTGGCTGAATGCGGACCGTGGGCGGGTGGTAGGCCCGGGCAGGACGCAGGAAATCTATGCGGGGGACAGCGTGAAGCTACAGGTGCACGGGAAGTATGTGGATGACAAAAAGCAGAAGGCAAACATAGGTTCCTATATCAGCCAAAGTTCCAAGGAAAGGCTGGTTGCCGACCTGAACGAGCTGGCGACCAGTACCCAGCGGGCTGGAGGTGCAAATCCGATAGCCTTGCTGAATCTGGCGGATATCCTGGCCAAGGACCTGCAGCAGAAAGAAGCCCCGGAGGCATACCTGATGTATGCGCTCTATGACCGGGACAGCAACCGCTATGAGGTTGGTAAGAAAGTCCTTTCCAGAAATGCTGCAAACCAGCATGAAGTTCTGGAAGAAGAGATGTATATTGGCCAAGACGGCTATCTGGAGACCTTTGTAGTAAACGAGACCGGGGACGACGTCTGGTTTGACAATATGATGGTGATGAGTATCAGTTCGGCCATTGTGCAGGAAACCCATTACGATCCCTGGGGTTTGGAACTGACAGGGTTGGGCTTTCAGTATGGAGGGATTAAGGCGAATAAGTATCTTTATAATGGCAAGGAGTTGATAGAGGACAATGGGCTTCAGTACTATGACTATGGGGCGAGGATGTACGATCCTGCGATTGGTAGATGGGGAGTTGTGGATCCATTGGCGGAAGTTTATTCCTCCTACTCTAATTATAGTTACGTAGTAAATAATCCAGTAAATGCTGTTGATCCCGACGGACGACTTATAATCTTCATAAATGGTAATCATTATGGAAGTGGCGGAAAGAAAAAATACTGGGGCAGTTTTGCCGATAGGGTTGGCAATCAATTGAATGACCAAAATCATGTATTTATTGATGGATCAATGGGAGGGTACGCTGGCTTATATGATACTAGTCCAACTTCGATGTATAGGAGCCAGCAATTATCCGGAAAAAGCAGGTATGGAGAGGGTTATGCCATAGGTAAGGCAGTAGCAGAGGCAGTAATACAAGGATTAGCTACAGGTGAGACTATAAAGATTATAACCCATAGCATGGGGGGAGCGTACGGAAGAGGGTTTGCCAAAGCCTTGGAGAAAGCTGCAAAAGAAATGGGGGCCGACAAAAAACTATTGACGCTTATAGCTGATTTTGACCCCTTTCAGGCTTCCTCCTTAGTTGATGTGGAAAACACATTTACGCAGCAGTTTATTCATGATGGTGGCCTATTCGGTCTTGCAGATCAGGTTGATGAAAATGCCGATAAAGTTTATAAAGACAAAAATCAGAGATCTCATTCAATTGCTTCCTTTGTCAACGATATTTCAAAACTAAAAGAAGGGACATATAATTGGAACGCAAAAACGAAATCATGGGATTGTACAAGTTGTAAAGAGGATAAAGATGAATAAAAAAAGAATTCTAAAAGGATATTTGATTCATTTTGTTTATGTGCCGATAGCTATTGTTAATTCTTTAATTATCGGGGAAGATATCAGCGTATTAGGGTTGGTTATATTTATAGCCATTATTATTGGAGTCATAGCATTTGGATTTAACTATTCTATCACTATTTTAGGTCTAAGTCTGTTTAAGACTAAATACATATGGGCTTTTTTGCTGCCTACTATGGTAACAGTAGGATTATATTATCCTATTAATGGATTGCTGCAATATCTTGATTTTGGAGGAAGTTCAATTTATATTACTTTTTTGTGTATATCAATCTTTATTAATATAGGTACATTTATAATACTCAGGTTAAAACATTAAAAAATCCGAAAGTAAGTAAAGCCACCATATCTCCAACACACAGAGGTTTTTCAGGGTTGATCCACTTACTGATGAGCCATTGGGAGTAGAATGGGATGGATCTTAAAATGACGTTGACTAAGGTTTGTTTGTAACTACACCTTGAAATAAAAACAAATTTGTATTTGCTTTTATTTGGCAATGAGAAGTCCTATCAGATCAATGATAAAGCAATGTCTTTAAAACAGATGTGGATTTCGTAGGTCTGGATGAGGTGGTAGTATCCGCAAGTGGTGGATCAAATGAACCTGCAGATGCAACAAGGGAAGACATTCCGATTTGGTTGCTTCGTAGTGGAGATAAGGCAATGGGGCATAGGGATGGTGTTTCTGGATTTGAGGATTTTTTTGGGCGTAGAACATACGGACCTTATGATGTAGATGCAGGAGGGAGGGTAATTGGACTTACCCCTATTACAGGTGTAGGATCTGATGTAGGTCGAGGGGGGTCGGCTAATTTGGTTAGGAGCTTATTAAAAGCAGCAACTACACCAAGTAAAGGAGGTTTGACAGCAGTGGGGGGAGCTTTACAAAAACACGGTAGTAGACTAGGTAGCTTGTTCCCAAAAGCAACAGGGAATACTGCTTCAATTAATGCTCAAGGAGAAACTATATTGAAAAATATTATCACTAATCCTAATGCTTCTACGGTTACAAGGCATCATGGGAGATTTGGAGATATAATGGAGATTAAAATTCCAAATGGCCAGGGTGCAAGATTTAGCAAAGATGGTAAAACCTTTTTTGGATTTATAGAATGAAAAATTTAATAATAGAAATTACAAGCCCACCAGATAGAGAAAATTTGGTTGCAGAAATTTGGTTAGGAAATCAAATGATTGCTGAAATAAATCAAGAAAATGAAAACCTACGGTTGGAAATATTTGCTGATAAAAATGGAATGTTAGAGTTGGATTATAATGAATTTTATGAAGCGTTGGAAAAGGCCAAGGAAAAATTAGTTGGTGGCTGAGTTAATTTCACTTGTCGAGTATAATACAAAGCCCCTTGCGTCCTAGAGCTAACAGGGTTGGGATTCCAGTATGGAGGGATTAAGGCGAATAAGTATCTCTACAACGGGAAGGAGTTGATAGAGGACGAAGGTCTTCAGTATTATGATTATGGAGCTAGGATGTATGACGCTACGATTGGGAGGTGGAGCGTTGTGGATCCGTTGGCAGCGCAATTCCCAAGCTGGTCTCCATATAGTTTTGGGTTCAATAACCCTATGCGGTTTATTGATCCAGACGGTAGAGCCCCTTGGGATGTAATCATTAGAGGTTCAGAAAGTCAAGCTGCTTTTAATGAATTGCAAGCCTCAGTACAAGGACAACTTAACCTATCAATGGACGCAAATGGTAAAGTTACTTATACCCAAAGTGGTGATAGTAAACTTTCTAAAGATGCTCAGCAACTTGCCAATGCCATAGACAACAGTTCGATTGTCGTGAACGTGAATGCTGAGAATACCACAACGACCCAGTCGGGGGATTTATATATAGGAGGTGCCTTTTCAGGTAACACGGTCATAGGGAAAGATGTGCTTAATGCTATTTCAAGTGCTTTTTTTGGCAAAGGAGGGTTTGAAAAGGATATGGTAGTAACTAATCAGGAGGTTAATCCCAATGTGTTAGGAACAATGAGTACTGCTCTGGGAAAACCGGGAGCTGATATGTTACACGAAGTTACAGAAGCCTACCAAGGTGGATTAATATCACAGAAGCAAGGAACTTCTTCTCCCGCATCAAACAAGCCAGGGTCTGTATGGCCAAGAGCACACGGCAGAGCCACAAAACAGTCGGGTTCTATTTTTGAAAGAGTATATGATGCTTCAGGAAAAGAGCTACAGAAACTACCGGAGGGCGGTTATCCGACAGGTGCGAAAAGTGCTGACTGGTATGTCAGGGACAGGAGAGGAAATAAGGTTGTCATCCAAGAATTGAAATAATACGAAAGTCGTTGTATTTATATGTTCTCTGTTTATGCTGCTTTCTTGTTCAGGCTCAAAAATCTTGGCTCAAGATAAAAATGATGACTCAAAGTATCTTATTAAAAAGATAAGGGCTAAGAACTCCTGGCATATTATATATGCAGAGAAACAAGAGAGTCTCTACAAAATAGTTGTCGGTAAAGCAGATATGATAAGAGGTGATTGTGAAAGGATATCTGTAGGGAAATATTATTCGCTTGAACTTAAATCAATAAGGGATAATGCTCCGGAAATTAATGGGATAAAGCTGAAACCGGTAAACTATGTTGGCTGTTATGTGTATGATAAAAGCACAGAGATTTGTCTTGAACCAAAAAAGGGGATATTAGATTTATACTATACAGATGATCTAAAAGGATTATGCTATTTAAAAAAATAAAAGCCCTGAATTTATAAGCCCCGGAAATCGGGAGTTTTTTTCATTTATTAAAAAATCTCTTATTTTTATAGTTCTGAATAACGTTGTCAATCAGGAAGAACAGGTGTTGCTTAGTGGCTTCGTCCAGCTTTTCAATATCCTCGATACGTTTTAGCAGATCCTTCTCCAGGGCGGCCAGCTCACCTTCACCGATGAGGAAATCCACGCTTACATTAAACATCTTCGCCAGTTTTATCAATACCTCAAGGGGAACCTGGGAATTACCTCTACGATGCCAATGGCAACCATTGGGTGAACAAGGACAAGAGGGTTTCAGAGACCAGATTCAACCACCTGAACCTGCCGAAGGAGATCAGTTTCTCCACGGGTGGAAGATGTTATTCGCCTACGATGCGGTGGAGGACCGAGCGTCAGGAAACTGTCCGGTGGACAGTTTTAGGGTGAGTCCAGGCAGCGGAGAGACGAAAGCCAATGCGGTGAGCAGCTGCTGGCCGACCTGAACGAGCTGGCGACCAGTACCCAGCGGGCTGGAGGTGCAAATCCGATAGCCTTGCTGAATCTGGCGGATATCCTGGCCAAGGACCTGCAGCAGAAAGAAGCCCCGGAGGCTTACCTGATGTATGCGCTCTATAGCCTGTCCCGATAGCGCAGCGTATCGGGAACCGGGACAGCAACCGCTATAAGGATGGCAAGAAAGTCCTTTCCAGAAACGCGGCCAACCAGCACGAGGTATTGGAAGAGAATATGTATATTTCCAAGGACGGCTATCTGGAGACCTTTGTGGTAAACGAGACCGGGGAAGACGTCTGGTTTGACAATATGATGGTGATGAGTATCAGTTCGGCCATTGTGCAGGGCCTGTCCCGATAGCAGCGCGTATCGGGAAAACGCATGGAGCCTGTCCCGATGAATGCAGCGCAGCGGAATGACAGAGGGAATCCCTGGGGTTTGGAACTGACAGGATTGGGATTCCAGTATGGAGGGATTAAGGCGAATAAGTACCTCTACAACGGAAAGGAACACCTGACAGACCTGAATCTGAACTGGTACGATTATGGACAAAGGATGTATGACCCTACGATCGGCCGTTTTAACCGGATAGACAGGTTTTCTGAAAAATATAGTTCTCTGTCTCCTTACCAGTACGGTGCAAATAACCCTGTGCTTTATATAGATGTTAATGGTGATAGTATCATGATATCCCATAGAGGTGAAAGAATTGTTTATCAAGATGGAAATCTTACATGGGCTGGAAGGGGGCAAGCTTATGATGGAAAAGCCCTTAATAAAAAGGGGAATCTGAAAGGATTTGTAGGGCAATCTGTTAAAGCACTCAATGCAATTAGGACTGATGGCAAAAATGGAAATGAACTGATATCAAATCTTCAAAATGATTCCCGCTATACAAAAATCTCTGAGGGAAATAATTCTGCTACTGGGATTAGTGTTTCTTGGGATCCGAACAGCACAAGTGGCGGATTAGACGAAAGTGGTGGCACTTCCAGGCCTGCTTTTATAGGCCTCGCCCATGAATTGGGGCATGCATGGGATCTTTTAGAAGATGGAAAACAAGATCAAAGCGAATGGTTTACTGCTCCAAATGGAAAAGTTATACCAAAAGCCGAACAATACGCAAGTCATTGGGAAAATTTAATCAGGGCAGAAAATGGTTTAAATTTAAGAACACATTATACTACAACTCCATACGAACCTTCTCGATTAGTAAATGGTGTTTCCAGTCTTCATCAAAGCCAGCAACATAATTTTAGCTTTCCAACTACAAGCTCTGGGCGTGCAAACTTGTATTACCCTAAAAGTAGAATAAATATCACGGTTTCATCGCCATATAAATACAGATAGAACTATGAAAAGCATAATGTTTTTTACATTTGGGTTTATTCTTTGTTTTGGGGTACAGGCTCAAAGTCAGGTTCGACTACCTTCATTTTACAAAGGTTGTGGAATTATCTTTACCGAAGAAAGTAAAGTAAATGTTTCTCTTGATTTAGGAGAATTTTTTGAACCTTCAGTTGAGGATATCAAAAAATCTGAACAAGTATTATATGAAAATTTGGTGAATTATTTAGAGGGTAAGTTTTTGAGAGTTCGTGAGGAATATCCATTGACAAAGAAAGAGATAAATAAATGGAAAAAGGCGATCAATAATGCTGATGCAAAGAAGCTGTATAGAAACTATAATAGACAATATGCAGGATTTATAAATGAAGCAGACGAGAGGCTTGTTTATATGAGGCTTATAAATTTCAGAAATCCAAAACAGTCAAAAAAGTATTTTGCAAATTGGAAAGAAGAAATAGTGGTGGGATTTGGAGATTTCTATGAAGAAAATACAAGTGTTTTCGTGATAAATATTGATAGAAATGAGATGACAAGATAGCCTTGAATGAGTGGATTGGAAAATCGAAACGTTTGTGGCGAATAAGTATCTGTATAATGGCAAGGAGTTGATAGAGGACAATGGGCTTCAATACTATGATTATGGAGCTAGGATGTATGATGCTACTATTGGTAGGTGGAGTATTGTGGATCCGGCGGCAGATGTTTTGGAAATGTCTTCCCCTTTTGTATATTCTCTTAACAATCCTATAAATTTTGTTGATTTAGATGGAGAACTTCCAATTTTTATAAATGGAAGAGTTATGTCAAATTCATTAAGAGGAAATGCCAGTTATTGGGATGAGCAGTTGTTAGAAACCATTAAGAATTCTGGAATAGCTAATCCAGGAGGGGAGTTACATTTTGTTGATGGAGATAGGTATAGTACTCATTTTGGTGGTAGGGATGGACACCGTCTTTCTGCCAATGGAAATTGGATAAATGGGAATACTCCTTCAGCGAGGCATGGCAGCGGTTATTATGAGGCAAAAAGAGACTTTAATAAAATTCTTAGCAAGCTCGCTAGGGATCCTGATTCAGGGAAAATCATCGAAAAGATTCAGATATATTCCCATAGCCGTGGTGCAGCCTTCGCTACTGGTTATACAGAAGGGTTGTTGGAAATGATCGGCAAATTTTCTGATCAGTTTGAAGATCCGTTAAATGTGATTCAATATGTCCTTCATCTGGCCCCTCATCAGTCCGGAAGCCTACAAGCTTTTTCTGGGAATGAATATTCAATTAGTCACAACGGGGATATTTTGTCAGGTCATGGAATGTCTGGGATAAAGGCAGCATTTGCAACTAGTGAGAAAGGGTCTGGACTTCCTGTATTCGGCCCACATAGTACAAGTTCTTTTGTGAAGAATGTCAACGCGTTTATAAAGACGTTTGTAAGTAATGGAGAAGATAGCGAAAGGGTAATCAATGATTTTGTCAGAAGAATGAAGGATGAGCATGGAATTGAAGTGACTGTCAGATGAAAAAAATCGCCATAAGTATACTACTAAGTATAGCTTTATTGATTGTTTTTCTGTCAGTATATGTCTTCGTAGGGTTTTCTGTCGGTCTAGGAGCTAATGATGTATATGTAGCGATCGGCTGGATATTGTTCATAGTGCTAGCCATTGGTCACATTTACACTGTTTATTATTTCTTGAGAAAATGGGAATACCAGATTAAAATAATTGTATTAAATCTTGTTCTAACTCTTTTGGTATATATCCTGATAATATTATGGTATTCATGAGCCCTACAGATGAAAGAGGAATACCGACAGAAATCAAGTTCAGACAGTATGGTTGTGCAGTATTTCCTTTTACTTAATGAAGTTATCACCTGACAAAGGAGCGATAGTAGAATTAGAATAAGTATCTTTATAATGGCAAGGAGTTGATAGAGGACAATGGGCTCCAGTATTATGACTACGGGGCAAGGATGTATGATGCTACTATTGGTAGGAGGAGCGTTGTCGACCCCTTGGCACACGGGTTCCCAAGCTGGTCACCTTACAGTTTCAGCTTCAATAACCCAATTCGATTTATCGACCCTGATGGAAGAGCACCTCACGATGTTGTAGGAGACCCACCCGGAAGAGTTATTGCTATATTTTATCACGGAGGCCCTGATGGTGGGGGGGAACAAACAACTCCTGAAAAAGCAGGAGATACAGGTAAGTTTTACAATAATACTCAATCATTTGCTACTGGTTCAGGACGAGATTTTTCAGGAACTATTATAACTCCTGGAGCAACTTCTGCTTCTGGAGTGCAAACAGGAATGGACTTTATAAATGAAAATTATCAGGCGGGAGACCAGGTAATTATATAAGGGTACAGCTATGGAGTTGATGTGGCTGTTGATTTGACTCATCAACTTAAAGAAGCAGGAATCAATGTAGATTTACTTGTTACGGTCGATGGCTCGGATGGCCCACTTCAAAATTTGACAGTAAACACAACTATTCCTGACAATGTAGCTACTAATTTGAATGTTTATCAAACTAGTGGTTCAGGGGCGTCAACTTCTTCATGGTCAACAGGTAAATCATCAGGATCATCAAGCGGTAGCAGCAATAGAAGCAATAGAGGAAGTAGCAACTTTCCTGGTTCAAGTGGTGGTCCAAATAGAGCAGCAAATGCCAATGCAACGAACGTTATTAATAGAAATTTAACAGGGCCTAAGGTTGATCATGGTAATATTCAAGATAAAGCTGCAAACTTAATACAGCCCCTAATTAACACACGGATACATAATCAGTCTGGAAATTAAAATTGAAGATAATGAAATATCGATATATAATAATCGCAATGCTTATGCTATTCTTTTCCTGTAATAAAGACATACAAGACCTTACTATAAGAGGAACTGTATCCAACGCTGACACTAAAGAACCAATTGGAGGTGTTGATGTAACGATAATTTGTTGGAAATACGGAAACAGTCCAGACGAGAGTTATTCTGAAAAGGAAATTAAAATAGTAAAAACGGATAGTGAAGGCAAATATAAAGTGAATTTTGACAAGGGGGCTCGAATTGACGTTGAAGTCAATGTCGAAGGTTTTTCTGAAGGGCACGAACCATTAAAAATAGTGCATAAGAAAGAAAATACAGTTAATGTTGTTTTAAGGCAAAAATAACGTGCTTATTTTCTAAAAAGTTTTGATCAATTCTACCAAAAGCCCGGCAGTCCGGGCTTTTTCATTTTATATCATAGATATTTTGCTTGCCTTGAATAAAGTGGTCAACGGTGGTTAGCAGGCATTCCTTGTCCTTTTCTGGTAATGTTGCGATATCCTGAAACCTTCGGAGCATAGCCGGGTCTTTACACAGGCCGGCCTGTTCGTTTTCCCCGGACAGGTAGCGCACCATAGTATCCAAAATCTTAGCCAGCTTTTTGGCGGCCTCGATAGAAGGTGTCATCTCATCCCTTTCTGAGTGTAGAATAAGCGTGGGACTGGTTTATGTCTGTGACTACACCCAACTATCCTGCTGAATTTGTAATTCAAGAGTCCAGATCCTTCGACTACCAGTACTAGATTAAAAGCCTATTTCGGGAATACACCAGAAGGGACAAAGTTGTGCGCCAGGTGGTGCTGTGTAGTCCGACTGTATAGGCAGTATGGCCACCATGTAGACGCAGCATGAGAAACAGAGGAGCAGGAGTTTTCCATGGTCTCCGCATCCCGGCAGACTGAGCCGGAGCACAACGTGACCCCAGGGGAGGGCTGAGCGTGAAGAATCAGTCCGGTGGACTGATTTAGCGAGGGGCCGGCTTGCAGGGGAGGGTGGCCTGGCTGAATGCGGACCGTGGGCGGGCGGCCCGGGCAGGACGCAGGAGATCTATGCGGGAGACAGCCTGAGGCTGCAGGTGCACGGGAAATATGTAGAGGATAAAAAGCAGAAGGCCAATGCGGGGAGCTTTGCGGCAAGTGGGGGCGGTGAGCAGCTGCTGGCCGACCTGAACGAGCTGGCAGTGAGCACAGGCCGTGCGGGAGGTGCCAATGCCTTGGCACTGTTTAACCTGGCGGATATCCTGGCCAAGGACCTGCAGCAGAAGGAAGCCCCGGAGGCATATCTGATGTATGCGCTATACAGCCTGTCCCGATAGCGCAGCGTATCGGGAATCGGGACAGCAACCGGTATGAAGTAGAGGGCCGAGCGTTAAGGATTAGTCCGGTGGACTAATCCAGCGAAGGGGCCAGTTTGCAGGGGAGGGTCCTTTCCAGAAACGCGGCCAACCAGCATGAAGTTTTGGAAGAAGAGATGTATATTAGCCAGGATGGCTATATGGAGGCCTTTGTGGTGAACGAGAGCGGGGAAGACGTCTGGTTTGACAATATGATGGTGATGAGTATCAGTTCGGCCATTGTGCAGGGCCTGTCCCGATAGCAGCGCGTATCGGGAAAACGCACTATGCCTGTCCCGATGAATGCAGCGCAGCGGAATGACAGAGGGAATCCCTGGGGTTTGGAACTGACAGGGTTGGGATTTCAGTATGGAGGGATTAAGGCGAATAAGTATCTCTACAACGGGAAGGAACTCCTGGACGACCTGAACCTCAATTTATACGATTACGGGGCACGGAATTACGATCCTGTAATAGGGAGATGGACCAGCACTGACCCCTTGGCAGCACAGTTCCCAAGTTGGTCTCCATATAGTTTTGGGTTCAATAACCCGATTCGGTTTATTGATCCGGATGGGATGGCACCTCACGATGTAGTAGGTGACCTGCCAGGAAGAGTTATAGCTGTATTTTTTCACGGTGGGCCTGATGGTGGGGGGAAGCAAACAACCCCTGATAGAGCAGGATATACTGGTCAGTTTTACAATAATACCCAGTCAATTGCTTCTAGTTTAGGTAGAGATTTTTCAGGAACCATTATAGCTCCTGGAGTAACTTCCTCGTCAGGAGTTCAAACAGGTGCGGACTTCGATGATATCAATTATCTGATGGAGACTTTTAGGGATCTCTTTCCGGAGAGGAAACTGAACGCCCAAACCATCTGGCAGAGCGTGATCGCCAACCTGCTGAAGGCCGGAAAAGACCTTAGGGTAGTCCAGGTGTTTTCGGGACACAAAAAACCGAGCAGTACTGAGCGATACCGGCAGACGGGACTGGAGGAACTGAAAGCGGCGGTACAGAAACACCATCCGCTGGGCTAGGATAAAAAGTTTGGAAAATGCAACTAAATACAGTTACTTTGAGTTTATGTCTAAGAAGGAAAAACTGATCGCCAGGTTTTTGGGCATGCCATCCGACTTTCATTATGATGAGATGGTGAAGCTGCTGGGATACTTTGGTTTTGAGGAAGTAAAGAAAGGCAAGACCTCTGGTTCCCGGGTGAAGTTCGAGAACGGAGAAGGGGTTCCGGTCATGCTACACAAACCCCATCCAAGCGGGATTATGAAGCAATACCAAATGAAACAGGTCAGAGAACTATTGGAATTATGAAATATCTGGAATACAAAGGTTATACGGGCAGTATCGAGTACAGTCCCCAGGACAGTCTGCTCTATGGAAAGGTGTTGGGGATCAGGGGTCTGATCTCCTATGAGGGAGAGACAGGGAAACATCTGGAAGAGGATTTTAGGGAGGCTGTAGATGCTTATTTGGCGGATTGTAAGGAAGAGGGCAAGTCTCCTGAGAAGCCGTTCAAAGGGAGCTTCAATGTAAGGATATCGGCAACCTTGCACCAAAGGGCAGCATTATTGGCGATGGAGGCAAAGACCTCCCTGAACAACTTTGTGGCCGAAGCGATCCGGTTTAGGGTCGACAAAGAGCCTGCCTGATCATTTTTTGAAGGAATGGGAAACCGTTCCGAAGGGAGGTTTGCGGTAACGACAACGTTCACAGGTTAAGCGGTGTTCGTCCTCGTCATCCGGCAAAAAGCCATGCCAGCCCGGCAGGTAAGCTTCGTTTCTCAGCCCACCTGCCGCCCTTCGGGTACTCGTTCCTCGCAGCCTGTCACGTCTTTTGCGCTTCTTCCTCTTCCTCACGGCTGTTCCCGTGTCTCCCGGCAGAGACTGCCCTGCGGGTCCGCTTCGCCGGTCACTGCTGGGATCCACCCACAGCCGGGGTTAGGGTGGGCCTGCTGGCCACCGACAGACCGCAGCTCCCAAGATGACCTTTTGAAAGAAAAATCGGTGTCCCGGGGGCCGCTCACTGCCAGTCACTTCCTACGGTCGTTTTCCCTGTCAGGCTGTCGGCGTCACCCGCAGGCGGCCCGCAAGCCAACGCACAAAAAGGCCGGCCGCCCAAAAAATCACCCCCAACCCCCTATCATGGGGGTTTTTCCCACCCGCAAAGCCTGTCCCGACCCTCGGGAGCCGGATCCCGTCTCCGAAAGAAAGATTAGGTGCTAAAAAAAACAACAAAAAAGAAGGGCGAAGTTAGGCGGGTCGCAAGGGGCCTGCCCGCCGTCAAAAAGCAAGTCCTCAGGGCTATTTACCCGCCCGCAGAACAGCCGCGCCTTAAACCGCCCGGTTCCCTTGCTTTTTGCCCATACCCGCCAGATTGAAGGCTCTCTTTTTTTCCGTTTTTCTTTTGGGATGATGTTTTACCGGGGCGATCACGAAAGTTCCCTTTTCTTTTTTCAACTGATAAAATCTTCAACTGAAAGAAAAAACTATCTTTATGGGAGTGTGCCGGAAGGGCAAGACGTTCTTTAAATGTGTGGTCCGTGGTGGGTTTTGGAAAGGTGGAAAGTTGTGCGGAAGTATAGTGTTATCTCTATAACGGAAAGGAATTTCTGAATGACCAGAACCTTAGTCTATGCCACTACGGGGCATAATGCTTCTGGCAGTTCCTCAATAGCCACACATACGGTTGATTTATGCAGCCCAAGAATGGAAGGAGCAGCCACGATTTATCAGGTATAGGAGGTATGGCAGGTACAAAGTCCGTTGGTACAACTTACCGGTATGGCCTTGACTGCACGTGCGGCCAGTCATGCCGTGGGGAGATTGAACCGACAAATTCAGGATCATTGGCGTGGGGAGGTAGATGGCTCAAAACCAGGGGCGTGTGGGGCCATTGATTAAGAAAATAAGAAGTAATAAATAAGATAACCATGAAAAGAACCGGATTAATTGTTTTGCTTCCGCTGTGTTTTGGACTGACAGAAATGGGTTTTTCCCAGAAAAATGTAGGTGCCCTGATGCAGGTGTCGAACGGGACGGACGAAGTTTTACTTCCTGAATGTGATTGGATACAAGTGAACAGTAACCAAGAAACTATAGGTTTGGACGAAGGGATAGCTGCTGATGAAAAAATTATGGATCTATACTGGGAATCTCTTTGGAACCAACACCAAGAAGAGCTTATGATGGAACTGGAGGTACAAACAGCTATGACCAAATCAGGGAGTGGAATGGGAATTATGTCTTCTCCGCTACCGGGTCAGGCAGAGTATGATGCGCTAATGGATCTGTACCAGGCTACGGATGGACCGAATTGGGAACGGACGTCTGGATGGGACACGGCTAATCCAAATATCCTTCAGAGTGTGGAAGGATGGTCAAATATTTTAGTGGACGCAAACGGACATATTACCCATCTGATGTTGAACTTCAACAAGCTTACGGGGCAATTGCCTTCAAGCCTCCAAAACCTGGTTCATCTGCGGTATTTTCAAGTAGCGGGTAATGATCTGGAAGGACCTATTCCATCATGGCTCAATGCGTTTACTGAACTGACCCACTTGGAATTAAACCAAAGCAAGTTTACAGGGACGATCCCATCGGAAATAGGCCAACTGGTAAACCTTCAGGAATTATCATTCCACAGAAATAATCTCACTGGTACGATACCTACATCTTTAACCAATCTTACCGAGTTAAGATGGCTACTTTTTTATGATAACAATATGACTGGAGGAATACCTGAAAATATAGGTAATCTTGTCAACCTGGAGTACTTATATATGAACTCGAATGGTTTTTCGGGAACTATCCCTGCTTCTATAGGAACTATGCTGTCACTGAAGTTCATCGGTCTTCAATCCAACTTCTTTTCAGGGGAGCTCCCAGAATCGTTGGGAAACCTGACTAATCTTACCACCCTTTTATTGCATGATAATGATTTCAGTGGGGGCTTAAACTCTAATCTCGGAAACTTGACGAAGTTGGAAAGCTTTTGGATATACTCCAATAGGTTTTCAGGATCAATACCAAGTTCTTTTGGGAATTTTGATAAGTTACATACATTTTATGCGCACAGTAACCTTTTACAAGGTGTAATTCCCCAAAGTTTTGGAAATTTGGCCAGTATAAAGTATTTAAGGCTGGATAATAATAAGTTGACGGGAGAGATTCCGGAATCCTTCGGAAATCTCAACTATTTGATAGATTTAAGATTGAGCAGTAACCAATTGTCAGGTTCTATTCCGCAGAGTTTCTGTAATCTTCCTGACCTGGATAAACTTGTTCTTAACAACAACAAGCTGGAAGGCTCACTTCCATCGTGCTTGTTTGCGAAAAATCTGAGCGATTATTGGGTGTTTAGAAATTATTATACGTGCAATACTTTGGAGGCTAATGCACCGTATTTTGATTCGCGGTCGCAATATTGGCCTCAGAAGGTCAAGCAGGAATATTTGAATATTACAGTTTGCGAGGAGTAGGATATGGATCCTTTGCAAAATCAAGGACTGACCTCGGTGTCTTACATACCTGAATGGGAAGATGTGGTTGAGTGCTGCCCGGGGGGAACGTGATACGCTGAGGGCAGCCATTCCGTAGGCGGCACTGGAGAACCCGAAGGCACCAGGCTAGAATCCTATTGCCTTTCTGCTTCCACCACATGTCTGGATGAAGCTTCGGAGAAACTGAAAATGGTGGTGGCCAACAAGGAGAGTACCATTACACCTGGGTATTTGAGCTAGGCAGGCAATCTGACGCATACTGCTCCGATAAAGGCATAGGGCTACTTGCTGTAGCCAAGATCAACCAGGTGAAATCGTGATTGGTAGTAAGTGCAAGCCATATATTCTCTACCAAATACTGGGACAGCAGTGTGGACCAGCTGCTCTGACAGTCCAGTCAGGGACGGGGCAATGTCCCTATCAGTTGCAAAAATGCAGTAGTTGTAACGGCCTGCTTTCGAAGGTAGCGATACTCCATTGAAAGACCCTGTTCTAGCACGTTTCACAATGGATTAGGTAGGGCTTGTTGGAAAACGCCTGCAACAGATAAAAGCCTATCTTTATGACTGATTAGCCCACCTTTCATTCGAAAGGTTTTTCAGCAAGTGCAAGCTTTTTTACTACAATAGGTCTATACCCATGCACTCAAAAAGACAAAAATCTGAATTTTCAAGCTAGTCTCAGCCATACCATCTCCTGTGTTGGCCTCATTCGAAGTATAAGCATACATCTTCACTCGGCCGCCTTGAAGCTGGAATAGCTGAGACTTTTTCAGCAAGCCCTAGGTAGAGATATGTCCTGCTGAAAAACGCCAGTAAAGAGATTGGAAGCCATAGTTTTGAATTATCAGACCATTTTTAATGGTAAGCTGTTTTTCAGCAAGTGCAAGCTTTTTGTTCACAATAGCCCGTTATCCATGCACCGGAAAATCCCAAAACAGTGTTTTTTTGAGCTAGCCTCAGCCCTATCCTCTTCTATGTTGCCCTCATTCGAAGTACAAACATACATCATCACCCGGGCGCCTTGAAGCTGGCATAGCTGAGAATTTTTCAGCAAGCCCTAGATAATAAAAGCATTTGACAAATTATTGGTTTTAGTTTTTTTAGAGTATTAATGATTTTTTAGTTCTGTCTTTGCTGGGATATTGTCAAGATTTTCTACTTTAGATAAAAATTATAGTTTAATCTCTAATTCAAAATATTTTTTATGAATAGAAGTGGGTTTTTGCTTTTTACAGGTTGTCTTTTAAACTGGGTTTATTTATCGTATAGTGGAGAGGCTACTAATCTGGATTTCATTGAAAGAATTGATAAAAATAGCGCTGATTCCATTCAAAAGGGGGAAATTGATAGGAACCGGCTTTATTTGGATAGCGTGTTATTGGAACAAATGATGCTCGAAGCTGAGAGGGTCTCTCCTAAGGCTGCTAAGGTTAATTACTTGAATCTAAGGAATGCCAGGAAGGAAGGGAGTCTTGACAAGACTTCCAATACCATTTTTACTTCAGGACAATTATCTGCCGGATCGGGGTCAGCGGCAAATGGGGAAGAACCTTATTCTGTAAATAATATGATGTCGGCACTGCCCAGTCAGACAGAGTATGATGCATTGATCGATTTTTATCAGGCGATGGATGGGACTAATTGGTTTAACAATACAGGATGGAATACAGCCGATCCAAATGTGTTGCAGGATGTGAGTAGCTTTCATGGAGTGACCTTGGATGAAAATGGACATGTGAAATGGCTTATATTTTGGCAGAACAACCTGAATGGAACCATCCCTGAAAGTTTTGGGAACTTAGTTTATTTAGAGCATATCCAGTTGGTGAGAAATCCTTACATAGGCCAGCTTCCTCAGAGTATTGGAAACTTGGATAAAGTAGTGGAACTTTTGCTTTATGCGAATAATATGACGGGAACCATTCCAAACACGATCGGAAACATGACCGCCTTGGAAAATGTTCATCTGTATATAAACAACCTCACAGGAAGTATTCCGTCATCCCTTACATCTTTGCCCAACCTTCGATTTTTCAGTGTGTATGACAATGATCTGGCAGGGACTTTGCCTGCCGATTTGGGCAATTTGGATAAACTCACCCATCTGTATATCAATGGGAATGCTATTTCTGGAGCCATTCCGTCTACGATCGGGGAAATGTCTTCAATGAAGGAATTATATCTCTACTCCAATCAGCTTTCCGGATCCATCCCTCCTTCAATCGGTAATCTTTCCGGTTTAACACGCCTATACCTCAACCAAAACCAATTGTCAGGTGCTTTGCCTACTTCATTGGGCAATTTGGCGAACCTGGAATTTTTCTGGATTCAGGACAATGATATCACCGGTCAGATCCCATCGGAAATGGGAGGATTACAAGTGTTGGATTCATTTTTGGCCTATAGAAATGAGCTTTCAGGTAATCTTCCTTCAAGCTTGGGTAATATCGCTTCGCTGCGACAGTTAAGGTTGGATGAAAATCAATTAGATGGTTCCATCCCCTCATCCTATGGGGATTTGGTGAATATCAACGCCCTTACCCTGAATAATAATAAGCTAACGGGTTCCATACCGGGCAGTTTTTGTTCATTCGTAAATATTAGTAACCTAGGATTACACAATAATAAGCTGGAGGGAGATATACCGAATTGCCTTTTTGACAAAAATATCCTGCAATTCACTACCCGGTATAACTATTATAACTTTGAAGATCTTGCCTATGCCAAATCCAAGGTAAATGATTATTATCTTTATGCTCCCCAGCTTCTCAAGTTTGTAGATACGGTTTACATGCAGCCAAGCGCATCTATGGATCTTTCGGTGAATGATGGGAATTACCAAGGTTCTCCATCAATATACCGGTGGAAGAAAAACGGTACTTGGGTGCATAATGCCTCACCGGATTACCAAGTGCTCAGTATTACTTGCAATACTTCTGCCTGCGAAGGTCTCTATTATCTGGAGATAATTAACCCTGATTTCATTGGTCCGAAGTTATACGGAGATGTGTTTTATGTAAAATTGGTTCCGGTTTTAAACAGAACCATATGTTCTTCCAATGAACTGAATGAAGCACTTGAATTATACATGTGAATCAGGGTTATGTTTTTATTATGGAGCTCTCCGGAAAACTGACCGGATGAGTACTGTATGGATAAATCAAAGTTTGGCTCAATTAAATTAAGCTATGGTTTGTAAGTAAAGGGGGGGTGTTTGAGAAATACTCTATATTACTATATTAGGAAATTGACGGTTTATTTGTTGATATTCAGAATACATGTCTTTGCTTTTTATATATAAAAATAATGCATTGATGAAAGTAATGGGTAGGTTTGCGATATATAATACCCTTTATAGGGTAGTTCTTGATTAAAAAATATAGCATGGGGAGGACCGGGAAAATCCTTTTGCAAAATAGGAGAGCTAACCGTTCCGGAGAAACCACATTTTTTGTGCATTAAAAATTCTATAAATAAATTATAAAAGAGAAACCCCTAATCCATATAATCATGCTGCTATTTAAGCTAAAGAGAAGTATACCACTATTTCTGGTGTTGATTTTTTTGACCCCGATAGGATCACCCCGGTTTTTTGCTTTGATGGCAGAGGCATTAAAATCTGATTCCCGTGGGCCCCTGTCTTTGGGAGCCAGCGCGGTTGATCCATTGAATCATTTTCTCCGCAATACCCCCCTGGAGGAGCCGAGCTATACTGGATTTTTCGGTGGGAGGCATAATATGCTGGATACCGGTATGGCAGAGAAAGAACGTAGTCGAAAGCTGGAAATGGAGAAATTTATTGATGACCACCTCACTAGTCTTTCTCCATTTTCTGATTTGGATAGCGGAAAAGATTTCCAGAAAGAAGTTGAATTTCAATCGATGAATTCACAGCTACCAAGTCAGGCAGAGTACAATGCCCTTATTGATTTATATCAGGCGACAGGAGGGGAGAATTGGAGTGAAAATTCAGGATGGAGTACTGCTGATCCCAATGTTGTGGAAAGCATAGCTTATTGGAGTAATATTATTGTGGATGCAAATGGACATGTGACACATATCCAGATGAATTTCAAGAATTTAACCGGAGAATTGCCGTCGACACTTCAAAATCTCACTTATTTAAAATGGTTTAGGGTGGCTGGAAATAATCTCGTCGGACAATTACCTGAATTCACTAATATGCCGGAGCTGACTTTTGTGGAACTTTCGAGGAATAATTTTTCGGGAAGTCTTCCTGCATCATATGGTACATGTCTAAAGATGGAAGAGATCCATGTACAAAGAAACAATATTACAGGTCCAATACCTGGGAGTTATGTAGGTCTTACCAAGCTGAAATGGCTGGCTCTTTACGATAATGACATGAGTGGGACACTTCCGTTCAACTTGGGAAATATGATTGATCTGGAATATTTATATCTATATGGGAATAATTTTTCGGGTTCTATTCCTACATCTATCGGAAATATATCCAATCTTGAGTTTATCGATTTAAGTGATAATTATTTTTCTGGCAATATCCCTTACTCTCTTGGGAATATTGCCGGACTTAAGTTTTTGTTTCTTTACAACAATAACTTCTCCGGTCCGATACCATCTTCTATTGGAAATGCGAACCTGCTTGAAATTATGTGGCTTTATTCAAACCTGTTTTCAGGGGAATTGCCCACTTCGATGGGGAATTTGGATAAGCTGACAATGCTATATGCTCAGGATAACGAATTGTCAGGAATTATCCCCGAATCATTTGGCGGAATGGCAGAACTAAGAGAAGTGAGATTAAGTAATAATAAGCTTAGTGGATCTATTCCATCTAGCCTCTGCTCACTGCCTAACTTGGTACTATTCCATGTGCAGCTGAATGAATTGTCTGGGGATGTACCTTTATGCTTGCTGACCAACGTTTCCGGGCAGTTCAGGATATCCCATAATTACTACGGTTTTGAAGATCTGGGTAGCAAAACGCAGTACTGGTCCCAGCCTGATTACTATTCTCCCCAGCGTTCGGATCCTGCACTGACTACCTACAGTGTTTCTGACACGGGAACTATCACCTTAACCACCGTGGTCGGAAAGAACCTCGGTAGTCCTTCCCACTACCGATGGTATAATGACGGAAATGCCTTGACAGATACCTCTCCTGCAAATGATTCTGTTACGGTCAACTGTCCCATATCGGGTGGTGATACCGTTGACTGTTTGGGAAATTATTTCGCCAATGTTACCAACCCCGATTACCCAACCATTTTGATTTTGGCAGCGGGGGGAGGAATAGATGAGAACAAGGAGCTGGACATCACGATCTGTTGGTATGAACTTAATCCGACAAACAGCCTAGTGGACGCTGCAATGGTCGATATTTCCAATAGGGCAAAAGTGCTTGCCCGCTATGTGGTGGACCGGCGTACACATGTTACCACATTGAGAAGCGAAAGCTTGGCAGCTTGAATATAGGCAGACAGGTTCTACTGGGAGTCGGTTTCTTAAGGAAAATTAGTAAAGGAGTTTGCTTTTTTACGTAGGAATAGGGTTATATGCCTATTATCATCTACAATGATGCCAAGGCTCCAGAAGGAGAGCCCGATCAGATGATGGCAAGCACAAAATGGACTTACAAAGAGAGGGCAGGGAACCGTGGGTAAATTTCTCGAAAACTAGGAAATGGCATTGGACTGCTATCCGAAGTTCAATAAATACATTGTTGGTATGAAGTCCTGGGCATACCCGGTAGAGTTATATTGGTCCGAAATGATTATAGGCTAAATGGCATCCATGAAAATTATTTGATAATGAGGGTGTTAGGAAAAGATGGGGAGAGTCAATCTCTAAATCGCCGTTCGTTAGTAAGAATTGTAGTTCTGCAACTTTGATCGCCTTGAAAAACTGAGTTTCTGTGAATCCCGATTTTTTATAGTAATCAATTAAAGTTGATAAGCTCAATTCAACTTTCAAATCGCCGGCAATTGGTAGAGGTTACATCCCTCTTTCCTTTCTCCAGAATTTATTAGAAGCTCGATTTGAAAAAAGTCGATCGGAATGCTATTTAGTGACAAAAATTATTTTTTAATCAAATTTTTATTAATATCTTAATACTGTAGCGAAGTTTGGAAGAGAGCCGTCTACTTTTAAAAGAAATATCTGTGAAAACTTTTTTGAATAGCGTAGTCATTGGCTGTCTATTCCAGTGGGCTGACGAACATCAGGAATGTTTGACTTACCGGGCAGGCGAGGTTATTAAAGGAACCAACCGTTCAGTGAACGCCACTATGGAAAGCGGAACTGGTAGGATTGAAAATCTACCCGCTGTCAGGATACAAACTTGGAATCTATACTCTGTAGACCCAATTGAGGAATCAACGTTGGATCGGTGTTTCTTATTCGGGTTCAGGGATTTACTAGTAGAGGAAAAGAATTTTTCGGCCACTCTGATGGCCGGGCCTTTCCGTTCCGTTTTTATAGTAGAAGATTCATTAGAGTATAGGATTTATACAAAAACATGATGATTATGAGATACCTGACTCTTGTATATTCGGTCATTTTCATTGCCATGACTGCTTCCTGTCAAGTAATACAGGAAAAGGATGAGAAATCAATGACAGTAGCCACATTGTGTAATCTAAACGCTAGACCATCTGGCAATTTAGATAAATGCTCAGGAGATTTTTACTTACACTTTCAAGAGGAACAGGCAGATTTCAAATATTCCGAAGATTTAGGCTACTACTTGGTTTTTAAAGTCACAGGAACCTATGATTGTTCAGTTCTGGGGGTTGTTTGTGACGGGGATAATTTAGAGGAGTATTTGGACAAGTCAGTTCTGGTCTCGGGTGATTTGCATTCTTACAATAGAGATTTCGCACCTCCAGTAGGTGGGCTTAAGATTTACTCTTTAGAGAACTTGATCTTTAACTAAGTGTACGACCCTTGGTCCATGTTTGTGATTTACCCAAATCCAGCCTCCGACATCATGACTGTATCAAAAAAAATCTACACTTTCATCAAAACAAATAGATACGACCCCATTTGAAATCAGTGTTTACGATAAACGGGGTCAACAGTTGGCAGGCCCAGTGTCCGGTAATGAAGACGTAGGGCTTGATGTCAGTCACCTCAAGAATGGATTCTACTATGTCCATATTTCGTACAAAGGTCACTTAATCAAAAATCAGATTAAAGTCGAGCGCTAGAAGGCTTTGACTAAAACCAATCAAATAGTTTCTGGATGAAGGTATTTTCGGCGACTGCTATCTGGAGCACCTGTTCTTTTATCTGAGTTTTGTAATTATATTTTCCAGAAGTTCAACACCCTTCAGGGTTGCATTTCCCATTATGAATTCCTTTTTTCCAAGGTTTCATCCAGGACTATTAAGAAGTTAGATCCTTTCAGGATCGTTTTTCGATTCAAAAATTGTCCCCAAATTCTATACTTTTAACGGGTATGAACTCCCCGATAATTAACAATAACTATCTAATTATTGTTAATTATGATTTTTACTTGAAAAGAGGAGAGAACTGAGCATCTGTCATTATTCTCCTGATGTATTTCTCCGTCCAATCCTTTTCCTCCTTAGAGACTTTGGTGAATAATCTGGTGGTAGCCACGGGTATCAGCCAGTCACGGATCTCATCAGATGAGGTATTGGTCAGCTTCATATACTCCTGCAGGTAGAACTTGGCAAACAGCTTACGGTACTTGTTGTGCAGTTGAAAGTAGTGGGAGGAGGATTTAAGGATAGGGGCAGGAACCGGGTGCTCCTGTACCAGTACCGCATGCACCACATCAGCGATTGGGTTTCCCTTCAATGCTTCCTGCCAATCCAGAATTACCGGGCCATTTGCTGAAAAGATGACATTCTCCTGGTGAAAATCGTTATGGCAAAGCCTATCAGAGTCCGGGAGGTCCTGGAATAGGTTGAGTATCGTTTCAGAAGTATCCCTTCCCAAACGGCCGTGGCTGCCACGGATCATTTTTTCCATAAGTTCCCGCTGGTTTGGGAAATCAGCCACGGAAATACAGTGCAAGTCTGCCTGCAGCCGGGCAAACTTGTGTGCGTATAGTTTGATTTTATGCGGTGCTTTCCTGAGTATGGCAGTGATGGTCGGTCCTTTGATATACTCCATTACGATCCCCTCACGGCCGTCAAGTTGGATGATGTCTTGGATAGCAGGTACGTGCAAGCCATAAGCTTTTGCCTTTATAGTATTGGCTGCCTCTCTTTCCACATGCCGGCTACTGATCCCTTTTCTAAACAATTTCACCAACGTATCCGCGCCATACATGAAAATTTCAGACTGTTCTCCTGCTGATAGCAGTTCACCGGGCTTCATTTCGGCTGGCGTTTAAGTGATATGCGTTGAAAAGGCAGGTATAAAAACATCACTGCCCGCACCACATGGTAGATCATTTTCTTGATGTACCGTTTTCTGCTTCTGAGGAAATCATATTTTTGATAGAGCATTTGCACGGCTGCCGAAGCCAATACATGTGCGCAGATCTCATTTTTTCTATTTCTGAACTCCGGGCGCATCACGTCAAGAATCATGATGTACCTTCTTTGTGAAGTGTGGTTCCAGGCGGTATGCGTTCTGGCGTCACAAAAAGGGAGTGTTATTCCTTCTTCCCACCCTTTGATCTGGTTGTCTACCTGAAAGCCACAGTCCGGTAAGTTGCCCGGAATGGATAGGCCCATGTGGCACCTTATCACCGCATCGGTATCCCCCTGGTGTGGGTTGATATTGGATTGTGGTTCCAAAATGCTTAAGGATGCAGAAGTACATCCCGGTAAGGATTGGAGGATCTTCATCGTCTGTGGGCAACGTTGACAGTTCCTGTGATTTTTCATATTCCAGAAGATCAGCCCCATCGTCTTCCATTTTTTTGGAGGGAAGGACATGGATCTGTTGATCTTATACGGCTGTAGCCGGTCCGGATCTTCTTCGATCAGGCCAAGCAGTTCGTCGCGGATAACTTTCCAGTTTTCCTCCAGGGTTTTTGTCCAAGGCAATTGCTCACGGTCGTAAAAGGGAGGGTGATTCCCCTGGTATCTCCCGCCGAAAATACTGTACCAGGGCTCTGCACCTGGTTTTGTTGGTGTTTCCTCGTTGCGTGAAGCGATGTCCGGGGCATCAATGTTCATTTGATAATTCATTTAAAACAATTTCAATTTCATTAGACCAATAATTACTAAGTTGCCCTTCTATCATGCCCACCAAAACCGCATGCTGCTCACTGACTAGGTCGTGCCCTCCGGGAATGTGGAAAATCCTGAAATCCTTAAGGGACAAAAGGGCCCATTTCCTGACTTTTTCAGGAGACATTAATGGATCAGATTCGCCCACAATTACCATTAAGGGTGCAGTGACGGCCTCACTGCTGGGTTCATAGGTTTCCAGAATCTGAATATCTGCTCTCAGCAGGTCTGTAGTTCTTTCCAAGGCCAGGCGGCGTCCATGGTTATGGGTACCTTCGTATTTCTCCATGATGGCATCAATAAACTCAGCTTGCGGCAACTGATGGATCATGTGGCCACTGCCTGTTCCCGGGGCATTGCTGCCTGATAAAAATAAATGGTCTGGCGTACGTTTACCTGCTTTTTGGAGTGCTATATAGCACTCATAAGCAGTCAAAGCCCCCAGGCTATGCCCAAAGAAGGCATAAGGCCCTTCAGGCGGATCAAATGCCTCAACCAGTGCAGAGATCAGCTTGACCATGGAGGTGTAGGGCTTTTCTCCCGCCCGGTCGTCCCTGCCCGGGGATTGGATGCCGATGAGCGTGATATCGGGATGGGTCACGTTTACCCATGACTGAAAGGCCATCGGCCCGGAACCCGCATAGGGAAAACAATAGAGTGTAATGGCCGGTTTGCCCTCTGATTCCTTTAAAATCTTAAACCAACTGCCGGTGGGGATATCTTCATGATCCCCAATGA
The DNA here is from genome assembly GCA_048819475.1 of Algoriphagus sp. GTDB lineage: Bacteria > Bacteroidota > Bacteroidia > Cytophagales > Cyclobacteriaceae > Algoriphagus. The sequence goes on along the minus strand of JBMDXP010000039.1, from coordinate 56,111 downwards.
CCGCAGCCAGCTCTTCCGATGCAGGCTCTTCTATTACGGTTTCCTCTGATTTCTGAGGTTCATAGACTAACTCAAACAAGTGGTCGGAAACCGCCCTGATGTGCGGATAGTTGTAAGCCAGCGTGTTGGGCAGCTTCACCTGGAAATACTGCTCCAGTTTGGTGGCCAGCAAAATGGCCATAAGAGAGTCCATACCCAGAAAATTGAATCGTTTGTCATCAGGAATATGGTCTATGGATTCAATCAGCATCACAGACCGTAACTCCGTCCGGACCACCTCTTCGATGAGTTCCCTTGCCTTTTGGGGGGAAGAATGCAAGATAGGGCCCAGGTGATCGCGGGATGTCTCGGGAGCAGCACTAACTGATGTTTTGGCCACCTGTTCAAATAAAGAAGGCTGCAAAGTGAAATCAATGAACGACCTGTATTTTTCCCAATTGATCCTGCTGATCAGGGCCAGAGGCTTGCCTGAGCCGAGTTGTATTTCCATGGCACGCAGCGCTTCCTGAGGAGGCATCAGCGCAAAGCCCATTTTATCCAGAACCTCTCTTTCTGCTGGCTTGGCGCTCATGCCTACCTTGTCCCAAGGCCCCCAATCTACGCAAAGGGATTTTTGACCTGCTCCGGCGCGGTATTGGCTCACGGTATCCATGAAGAAGTTTGCTGCCGTATAATGGCTGAGGTTAACTGATCCCCACAACGCTGAAACCGAGGAGTACAGAATAAAGCAATCCAGATCATGCGACTTGCTGAGCTGATGAAGTGCCCAGGTGCCGGCCACTTTGATGTCCAGTGTATCAAAAAACTGTGATTCATCCAGCTCCATGATTTTAGAAAACCAGTTGACTCCGGCTGCATGCAGGATTCCGCGGACAGGTATGTCACGTGTTTTTAGGGAAGCGAACAGAGCTTCCAGTTTTGGGATATTGCCCACATCCAGGCTGGCCACCTCAACTAGTGCACCCTGCTCTTCCAATGCCAGTAATTGCTGCACTAGTTCATAGTGCGGATGATCTGATGCAGTGCATGCCCACTCTTCCTTGAGGGGTATACTCCTGCGGCTGATTAGCACAACATGACGGGCACCTTTGTCCACCACCCAAGATGCTGTTTCCAATCCCAGGCCTCCCAGGCCTCCGGTGATGATGAAAGCACCATCCTTGCGAAAGGTTATAGGTTCTTGAAGTGCCGGTTCGGCGGGGATTAACTGCTCCACATATTGTTCTCCTTGCCTGATGGCTATACAATTTTCTTTTTGGGGTTGAAGAACCTTGCCCATGATTTGAGAGGCTTTTTCTTCTGGGTTGATGCTCTGCTCAAGGTCGATCGTACCACCGCGCCACTCGGGATGTTCCAAATACAGGGTTTTTGCAAAACCCCATAGTGGTGCAGAAGTTAAGTTGAGGGAAATGGCCTCTTCCGGCATAACCTGCTGCGTGCCCTCGGTAACAATCCATAGCGGTGGAGTAATAACCACCCTCCTTAGCGCTTTTAGAAATGATATGAAAACGCCAAGTTCTTTTTGTACAGTCGCTTTGAGGCTATCCGTCCCGAGCATACCACCAGTGCTTAAGGAGTTTTCCGGTAAGAAAACCACCTTCCAGGCATCTACATTGGCCCTGCTTTTACTGGTTACTATTCTGTTGAGTACGTTAAAAACGGCCGTGGCATCCATGCCATAGGAGATCACGGCATCAGGCTTATGGCCATACTTCGTATCCATCCCCAGCCAGAAGACCTGGTGCCCTCTTTTCCTGATCTTATCCAGTAAGGCCTGTAAAACAGGGGAATCTTCCCCAAGAATAATCCATGAAGTGTTGGTCCTCAAATCATCGATTTCTTCCGGCAGGGCCAGTTTTCCTTTTTTAACCCAGGCGAGATCATAATGGATGGTCGGGTCGGTATTCAGGTCATGGGCGGGAGGAGCCGGTTTGTAATCCGGGTTGTATATGGGGCCGGCAAATGCCGAAATGTTTTCCGCTTCAAGCCCTTTTACCCAGTAGCGCTGATGGTTAAATACCACTCCTGGTATCATTTCCGGGTACTTTTTGCCATGAAGTAACGTTTGCCAGTGGATAGTCCAGCCATCCTGATAAAGTTTTGCCAGAGAATCAAAAAAGTGAAGGGATTCCGTACGTCCTCCTTTGGGGATGTTTAATGATCTGAGCAGCACCAGATTCTGCTGGTTAAGGCACTCTCTGATGGCCACAAGCGTGCTGGCCCCGGGTCCAATCTCGAGGAAATGCAGCATGTCTTCACTGGCTAAATGGCTGGCAGCGGAAGAAAAGTGAATCGTATGGCGCAAATGATTCACCCAGTGATCTGCAGTTGGAGCTTCGATCACCTCCTTGCCGGTGGCAGAAGAAATCCATCTTTTTACAGGCCGGCTAAAGGTAAATTGAGAGATGTAGTCGTGAAACGGTTTCAGCACAGGCTCCAGCAGGTGGCAATGGAAGGCTATGTTCATTCTGAGGTTATAGAATTCAATTCCCTGGTGCGAAAAGTGGGCTACAACCCGTGCTACTTCTGCCGATTCACCTGCTATTACCGTTTTTTTAGGGCTGTTGATTACCGCTATCTGGGCCTTTTCCTTGTTCAGGATTTTTTCAACTTCTTCATGTCCGGCGAATATCGTTACCATTCTTCCTTTTTCGGGAAGCGTATCAACTAATTCGGAACGCTTCATAAGCATCTTCATACCTGTCTCCGGCTCAAAACATCCAGCGATACAGGCAGCCGCATATTCTCCCAGACTGTGGCCTAAAAGAAAGCCCGGAATGATACCGCACTCCTGCCAAAGCGTGGCCAGCGCATATTGTGTGGCAAAAAGAATGACCTGCAGGTACTTGTCATGCCATACTTCGTAACGGGTCACTTCAAAAGCAATCTCCTGAAGTGACATCGGAAGGTCCTTAGCTTCTATGGCTCTGGCACACCGGTCGAATGCCTCCCGAAAAATTGGGATTTGATAGTAAAATTCCCGCCCCATGCGCATGAACTGTTCACCCTGTCCGGTGAAGAGAAAAGCTATCTTTCGATCGTCGGATAGCGGAGTGCCAGCCGGGGCGGTACTTCGGACCAACTGTTCCAGCTTGTTCCTGATTTCGGTTTTATCCTGCACCAGAAAACACTGCCTGTATTTCAGATGCGACCTGCTTAAGGCCTGGGTGTACGTCAGGTCATTGATGGTTATCTCAGGGTTTGTTTCCAGCCATTCCACCCAGTGTTGAGCCTGTTTTACCAGCCCCTGTGGGGTATGGGCAGAAATCGGGAATGGCCGGAAGGCGAACATCTCCAGTGGTTTCTCCTCTTCGGTAGCGGCATTTGGAATGAAGTGGTGAGCATCCGGTTCTTCTAAAATAACATGAGCCAAAGACCCTCCAAAACCAAATGAACTTATGGCCCCCCGTCTTTTTTCATATAAAGGGTTCCACGGCTGTGGCTGGGAGGGGATTTCCAGGCGTGTATTTTCCAGGTGTATCCGTGGATTTAGTTTTTTGACATGGATCTGTGGCGGGATCTGCTTATTCTGTAACATGAGCAATACCTTGATTACTCCTGCTATGCCTGCTGCCGTTTCCAAGTGCCCGATATTAGCTTTTACAGACCCTACATAGCATTTTTCCCTTCCTGGGACTCCGTACAGCATTCCTAATTGCTCCAGTTCCACAGGGTCTCCGGTGGGAGTTCCTGTGCCATGAGCTTCCAGATAATTGATTTGTTTGCCTTCGAGGCCGGCTTCGCCCAGTGTCCGGGCAATAAGCTTGTGCTGTGCAGCCCCGTTAGGATAAGTGATGCCCATACTATGCCCATCCTGACCGATGGATGAACCTTTGACTACGGCGAGTATCCGGTCTCCGTCTTTCAAGGCTTCTGATTGCTTTTTAAGCATCACCAGTCCACATCCCTCTGAGCGAACGTAACCGTCTGCATCGGAATCAAATGTTTTGCATCTGCCTTCCGGCGACATCATACCAAACTGTGAGAGCGTAATGGTGGTACCGGGAGAAAGAATAGCATTCACTCCGCCAACTATCGCCTGCGTACAGTCACCTCTATGAATGGCCTGAACCCCTAAATGAAACGCTGTAAGTGATGAAGAGCAGGCCGTATCTACTGCCAGGCTGGGGCCTTTCAGGTCATAGAAATAGGACAACCTGTTGGCTGCTATACTATTGGAGTTGCCCAAACCCGAATAAGCGTTAAAGCCATTCATATCAGGTGTAAGCTTTATTTTCATGTACAGGTAGTCATTATTGGCTATGCCTACAAACACTCCTGTGTTTGAGTTTTGCAAGTCTTCTTTTTGCCACCCTGTATGCTCTAACAATCTCCAGGATGTTTCCAGCAGCATCCGTTGCTGAGGGTCGATCTCCGGAGCTTCGTAAGGGGAAATGCCAAAAAGGCCGGGGTCAAACTGGTCAATATCATCGGTCAGTCCTGCCCACCGGGTATTCATCCGGCCGGGCATTGCGGCTTTTCGGTCATAGAAAATATCGTTATCCCATCTGCTTTTAGGTATTTCGGAGATGCTATCCACCCCCTGTATCAGTTGTTCCCAAAGCGCTTCAGGGCTGTTAGCTCCACCGGGGAACCGGCAAGCCATACCCACGACTACCACCGGATCCTCTTTGGGCAAAGCCGATGGCAATGGTGTGCTGGCTTTCGTCGAATAGAGCGTTTGCAATTCACCGGTTTGGAAAAGCTTAAAACACTTTTGCCTGGAGATCTTGTGATTGGACGTTTTGGGAAGGATTCCCCGTGCTATCAGATGGATGGTATCTGCAGTTATGCCATAACTCTCCGTTAAGTTGGCCTGAATGCTTTCCTCGATCTGCTTGTAAAGGTTTGGCGATGTGTGGCGGTGTATTTCCTGAAACACCAATAACCTTTCCTGATCGGGTCTGATGTGTGCTACGCAGGCCGTGAGATCGTTGCTTTGCAAACGATCCTGATTGTGGCGTACGGCATACTCCAGGTCTTCTGCATTGTAGTTAACTCCTCTTACGATTACAATTTCCTTTCTCCTTCCGGTAATGTACAGATATCCATTCCTAAGGAAGCCCAGGTCACCGCTGGCAATGATGCATTCATCATTCCCGGAAATGTCGTGGGGCTCAGTTTCCAGGTACCCACCGGAATTGTAAGAAGCCTCTATGATTATTTCTCCCTCATGGCCTTCCGGGAGTACTTTGCCACTTTCCGGGTCTTGTATCCGAATGGTTCCCGTTTCTTTATCAATTTCATACGGGGTTAATTTTCTTCGGTAGGTTCCGGCAGGTTTGTCAACAAAATGACCGTCGAGGTCTTTCAACCCTTTACCACCTCCTGCAACCAGCAAGGTAGCTTCCGCTAAACCATACACAGGCCTGATAGCATTTACATCAAAACCTGAGCCGGCATACTTCTCCGCAAAATCATGCAGAATGTCATACGGTACGGTTTCAGAGCCTACATACAAATGCCTGAAGCGGCTGAAATCCCACGATGTTGAGACGGCAACTTTTCGGGTACACATTTCCAGTGCAAAAGTAGGTGCGGCAGCAGCAGTACCCTGATAATCATGTATGGCCTGTAACCAAAGGTGCGGAGAGGCAAGAAACGAAGCCGGAGGTAAAAATACCCCAAAGCCGGATTCGTAAAGTACTGTAAACAGATGACCTACCAGCCCCATATCGTGGTGAAACGGCAGCCAGCCAACCACCCGCACAGGTTCCTGGCGCTGGAATACCCGGTACATTTTGGAAAGGTTCTGCAGCACTTGCCGGTGCGTGAGCATTACCCCTTTGGGATGGGCCGTAGAGCCAGAGGTGTACTGCACATAGGCCAGGTCATCAGGTGAACCATCAGGTAAAGTCACCTCATCCGCCACCTCTTCATACATCGGCTCCAGCGCAAGCACGCTGACAACCGGGGAAACTTCACCGCTCCATGGGCCATCCCCGGTCTGTCTCCCGACAGACCATTCAGCTAACTGGCTATCCAATATGTCCTTTTGCCCCTCAGTGACCAATACAGTTCTTGCCTTTCCCGACTGCAGGATATTGCGTATCCGTTCTATACCCGTGCGGTCCCGCTTATGCCGGATGGGGGGGAGAGGGGCAGGCACACATCCTGCCAGTATGCACCCAAAGAATGCACTAACGAAATGTTTCTGCTCTTCAATGGGCAACAAAATTATGTCTCCCTTGCCTGTGTTATTGACCAGATGTTGCGCTACACGGATACATTGCTCTTTTAGTTCCCGGAAGGTGAAACCCTGAGATTCCGCAGCCTGCCCGTCTAAAAATAAAAGCACCTGTTCCTCTGCCCGCTCCTCCGGGAAATGCATCACCATATCCTGAACAAGTCTTCTTTCTGTATTTATCAATTTCATAGGATTATAATTGATTTTTAATGGTCCTATAGCCTGTCCCGAACTCGGTTCGGGAGAATTTCACATAGCTGATAATCATCCAGTTTGTGCCTTTTGAGTCATGCTCGATTTTATATATTTTTACTACTATAGAGTTATGAGACTTGGGGTTCAGTGTTTGGCAATCGGAGGACAATAACAAGCAACCAGAGACTAGAACTAACTCCCCAATTTGTCTACTGTTCCTCAGCTACACTCATCGGGATCTTCAGAACACTTCTTACAGATTGGCCATTGTTACCTATGCCGGTTAAGGTCACCGATGTGGCATCATTGGGGATCGGGCTGGTTCCTTTGTTTATTTTATTTTCATCTATTGAAATGCCTCCAGGGTCTAACGTGAGCGACTTTAGATTGGCAGTGATCCAGGAAAGGTCTCCATCCACCACTTCAAAATATTGGATCATCGGGTGCGTGGTATCACCGGTATTGAGATAAAAAATATCCTGCTTAAATCCTGGCTGGTATATGTTCAAAGTCAGGGAGTTGTTTCCATAAGAAGCATCGACAGCCTTCCATTGCATAGGATCCAGCGCAAAGGCAATTTCAGTGAGATCATCCTTTTTGTACTTGAGATACAACAACTGGGCAGGTTTTACCTTAAAGACAAAGTCGTGTTGGGCAGGCTTTTTGAACCCATGGATTATGAGGGAATAGGTTACAGATTCCGGCATAAACTGGGCATTATGGTTTCCCGTGTTGTATATATTGGTAAGCTCGGCTCCCGGTGTGGTTATAAAAGGGGAGCGCACATTACTTCTGGCGGATTGCAGCCACTTCATTTCATTGCTGCTTTCGTACCTGGCTTTCCAGGTGAGGGTGACTTCCTCTCCTGCTCCAACCGATTGGCTTTCTGTTGGACTGAAAACAGTAATCAAAGGCGGGACTTGCGTAAGCGTGATGGATTCCGGGGGTGATTGGTTACCCCCTGCCCATGCTGTAGCGATGTAAGTCCGTTGGGGAGTTGTATCGGAGCCTATACCAACAGCGTCGCTGCCTGAATAGGGAGGCGTTTCAAATGTTTTTTCACCTTTTCCGTCAGGGTAGCCCGATATAACTACGCTGGTACTGGCTGCACTTTTGAATTGAAGGTTAGACTCTTGTCCTAACCCAACGATTAGCGGATCCAGCCAGACAATTACCCCTAGCACTTCTGCCTTTTTGGTCACAGGGACGGATGTTTTGGAGTTTACACCAATAAATTCGTTGATAGCGACATATGCCGTACCGATAGAGTTATTGACAGGAATGTTGTTGAATGTAATTTGGACAGTATCTCCCGGATCCAGCGTAGTATCTTTCGTAGCTGTGACGACGAAGTTATCCCCCACCTTATTGACGGTAAATGGATTGGAAACATTACCTGTCCCGAACTTCAAATTGGTAACGAGATCATCTGGGGTATCACCAAACGGAAAAGTGACAGTAATCGTGTCTCCTCCACGGCCGGCCTTAAAAGGTATTGGTTTTCCTGAGGTAGGGTTTTGGATAACAAGTTTTAGATTGTCATTCGAGTTAACGAATACAGTATCGGGCAGAAAAGAGTAATTAAGTAATGTGCTCATGGTTCGATTTGCTCAGATTGGTTACTTATTGTTTTTGTTGAAGTTGGAAAGACTCAGCCAGCCTTCCATCAGACTCAAAGGCTGAGGTGATAAGGTGGCCTGGGAGGTTTGCTCCGTAACCGTCATATCCGGCTGCCATTCGGTAACATCTTTTCTGGCTACCCAGGCCCAGTCCCCCCTCACTTCAGCAGGTGTAGGCATCCTGATCTGATTGGGGTCCAGCAGCAAAGGGCCTGTTCTGAAGGTGGCGGAAAGGTTTTCAATGGCTGCGGTCACCGGGCCATTGGGGAGGGAAATGCTACTTCCTGGCAGACTTCCGGGTATGATCGGCAGATCTCCGGTAGGATCCATGATCAAAGTAAGCTTTACTGGGCCCTGATTGGCAGCCAGTGTTATCAGGTGATCAGTAATAACATAGCCAGAAGAAGAGGATGACGATTTACTTAAAGCAGATTTTACCTGACCCAGGGAGAGGGAAGCTCCTCCCGTTTTAAGTAACTGCTGTAATTCCTGTGTATGGCCTGTAGATCCATACACCTTATAAAATTTCGTGTAGTCATCATTCACGAAATAGCCCATCACTCCATTTTTTTTCATAAGGCTGTCACCAATCCGGACGTTAAATTTTACCGACATAAATGGAGGCTCCTGTGGTTTGTAAATGCCCTGATCGTCATAATACGCTCCGGTCTGGAACCACCCTTGGTTATAGGCGGGTTTGCCAGACAGGGTCAGCTCTACTTCGCCCCTTACAACGGCCAGCGGTTTGCCTAGTAGTATGGAGAGGTTGTTTCCTTCCTTCAGCGGGTTATTTAACCACAATGTTGAGTCAATTGCATCCATCAGTTCGGTATAAGCCTTGGCGCCACTGCTGCTGGTCCCTGTTGCTAAAAGGGCATCGATGAAATCCTGAAGGTGGGCATTTGGTAAATCAGGACCCGCACCCAGCGCCGTGTTGGTTCCAGGGGCGGCATCCCAGCGGATAGTCAACGTATTGTCATCTCCTGTTACTTCTCTTCGCACCTTGATCACTTCTCCCTGGCTGTTGCCGCCGGCATCAAAAACCATCAAAGCATCATCCAGGTAATTGGCCATTACCCATCCGCAGATAGGGCTGGTGCTGTCAGAGGAATTGGTAAATATCCCATCATTATCACGCTGTAAAAAGCGGGGTATCATGATGGCATCCTGCGAGATCCTGGGAGGCAACTGACCAAATCTATTGGTGTCACTACCGCTGTAATTCGGACTGCTGGTAGTCATATCAGGAGACCAAATGATGTTTTCTATGGGATCGTCAGGGCCTAATAAATTGCTTTTACCCGGCAGTATCTGCCCGTAGGAGTCTACCAGCCATAGGTCCAGTACCTGAAAATGCCCTGACCGGATGGGGAAAAACGGCCCTGCATCCCGTATAGCTGTAGACCCGGTGACAGGATCGAAGTATGAATTCCCCGTAAGCAGGTCCCGAATGCCGGAATCCAGCGGCTGGTTTTTCATGGCATTCATCACAGTAGTGAGCTGAAGCGTGAAACCTGCCATGGACTGGGTCACAAGGTCCATATATGAAATATTATTGGCTACCCACTGGAGGTTCTCAATGGTGTTTTGGGGTAAATGTTGATAGTTAGGATCGTTTTTAAAAGTGGTAAACTTGGCCTGGATATTTTGCGTCGTTTTTTGATTTAAAACAGATCTCCCCTCAAATACGATTTCAGGAGAAGGTGATTTCAGGTCTGATCCCTGCCATGAATAATCCAGCTCGCCCAGCTCCCAGTCCTTCATGGCATCAACCTCCTCGGCGGAGGAAGGAAACCATTTGATCTTCCAGTCCATAAATATGGGCGTCCAGGGGTTTTTGTCCGGCCTGTAGGCCACACCGACAGGATCCGGCAATAAGCCTTCAAAGCCGCAGGCTGCAGTCAATGCTTCAGTTGGAGGTTTGATTTCAAAATCAGCCCAGCACGACGTTTGCTGGGATTGGATCTTGGTAGTGAGTTCTGCCAACTGGTTTCCCTGTGGAGTTTTTCCTGCTTTCTCAAAATAGATAGAAGCAATCAGTTGGGCATTGCTGGTATCCAGTAAAAGCACTTCCAGCCATAGCCCTTGCACTTCTTTTGGGAAGGCATTCCAGTTTGCCAAAGTGATTTTGCCCAAAAGATCTTTCCAGGAGATCGCAATGGGCTCCTGCTGAACAGGAGTATACGTTACGCTGATCGCCGTGATGGCCTGTCCGGTGAAGCGGGCGGGTAGCAACTGCGGTTCTCCATTCAGCTCCGGGGGGAGAAGCTTGGTGTCCAGTTCACCTCCGCTGACCAGCACCACCGGGTCTGATGGGGAAGCCACTGGATCCAGATCTACGGCCTTTAAGCTATATTCGTCACCCAGATCAGCCTGAAGATTATCGGAGGCGGTTTTAATTGTATTTTGTAAAGTAGTTTGTTGATCCTGGTTTAAGGTAAGGGCGCTACTTATAGCTTTGGTGCTATTGTCTACTTTTTCAGTCAGTAGGGTTAAATTGCTTGGGTCAATGGTAGCGCGATTATACTGCAGGTACTCCTTTTTCATAGCCAAAGCATAGAGCTCAAGCTGCTGGGTAGTTATAGTCCATCCGAGTTCATTGAGCGCAGTCTGGTCAGTGTTCAACTGAGTGAGAGCCTGCGTCTGTACCGGATTTAAAGGAATAGACTGTTGCCCCTGACGGTTGTCATCGGATGGGGCTGGATTCGCTGATGAGCCATCTGACCTGACTACAATCCATTGCTGTCCGTAGTACTTTTTGTCAAACTTCGCATCATGGATCATGCTTTGGGCCCATTCCGGGTCTGTCTGAAGGTCAAAAAGCAGGTCACGCTGAAACGCTTCCAGGGCAAGGGCCAGGTTGGGAATATCTTCTTTGGTAATGCCAGAACCGGGCACTTCCGATGCTTTGGTTGCCATGTAAGTGGAAATTGCCGCCTCGGGAGTGTTGGCAATCGACAGTGTTGGTAATTTTTGTTTGCCATCTGAGCCAATAGGAGCTCCTGTGCCGTAAGACTTGTTTTTTCCTTTCCACTGCACCGTGGCTACCATGGAGTGATAGAGCCCCTGAGTGGGTAAATCCGGAGTGGCGGTTGTGATGCCGTTTTGCTGCTGCCAGCTATGCCAGGCTTCTATCATGGCTTTGGCTTGGTCAGGGAGGTTCAGCGATGATGGGTCCCATGCGCCGGACAGGCCGTATTGCTTTTGCCAAGCCTGCCAGTCGGCTACAGCTTGTTCCACATCCTCAGAAGTCCATTGAAATTGACTTTCAAGAAAAGACTGCCAGTTTTTGTCCGTATCGGACGGTAAACCATATAAGGGATCCTTTTGAGGGTCTGCATACCACCCAATAATGGAATACGTATACGTTTGTGTTTCATCGGGAAGGTCGTCATGTAAGGCAAATACATTTTGGATATTGTCATAGCTTACGGCCCACGTGATGTCCCCCGGCCCCACGGCCTTTAATTCAGCCGTTCCGGAATCCTCGCCTTTGAACTGGTCTAATGGCATGTGGGTACCAATCTGGCGAACCCCCAGATTGGTGTCTTCATAATAGGGATACTGGTTTACATGTTGAATGTTACCTCCAGCATCCACCAGGATGTCGCTCTGAACAATAGTAGGCGTGCTGTCAGGAGCTACTCCGGGGCTGCTATAACCAAACCTCGTGATCAACCACCGGTTAGGAACGTTGGGGAAATCTACAGGAGCCCCTTCGGTAGTTTGTTGTTGTCCTTGCCGGAGGCTATTGGGGAGTGTCCATAGCAAATGGGCACCTACGGAAGGGCATGTGCCTTTAGAAAATGGAGCAGGCTGGGCAGTGCTGCCAAACAGCCATAAACCATAGTAATCATTCTTTAGGTTGGCCCATGTTGTCTGTGCATTCACATCTCCCTGACCTATGAGCAATACATCGGTGGGAATAGGGATTAACAGAGAGGGGCCGGGCCAGAGTGAGGATTTATTGCTCATTTTTTTACAGGGTCAATGTTGGTAGAAGGAGTACAGGGAGGAAAGTTGCTTCCTGACTCATAGGGTTGTTTCTGCGCGGTTTTGGTCATTTGAATAGCAAATCCACCTGAGGTCAGCTTACCATCTTTCAGAGACCCAGGGGGCATTGAGGTGGTGATATTGTCCACTAGACCCTTGATATTTACGACACCGGCAGGCTGGCCATCTCCTGCACGGAAAGAGCCATAGCCTCTTAGTTTGGTGCCATGCCCGTCTTCGATTTGCACTCCGGCAGGGTAACCACTCTCCCCAAGACCTCTCAGAAACAAGTGGAAGTCACTTCCATCCTGTGGCGGGTCGTTCGGGAATAACCCAAACTGGAGTCCTTCGCCCGGTTGAATAAACTCTACTTTATCCGGCACTCCCGAAACCAGGCAGAGCAGGGTGTTGGACGAGAGGGTATCCATGCGGATGATGGGCAGGGCGTTTCCCCCCTGTGTAGGGCTAATCTCTATTCCGGGAAAGTCAGCAACCACCTGTGAGCGAAAAACAAACCCCGTGATGGGCCCACCCACTTCACCGGATACGGCTGGGGGTGCTTCCCGTAAAGTGGATCTTAGGGTCAGCTGCGCCTTATCCACCTCATCATAGATCTGTTTAAAGAAAGAAAGGTTGAAAATGGTGTCAGCAGACGAAAGTACACCCACACTCAAAGCTCCGTCAACCATCCGGTCCAGCCAGTTTCTGTCCAGGTAGAAGAACCGGATGGATTCGATGGGTAAAAGCCGGATATCGGGTACCATATATTCTACAGGCACGCCATAAAGAAGCGTTAGCTGCGCCAGCCAGTTTTTTAGAGTATCTGGGAGTACCGGAGGGGGATATTCGCCGGCCTGCGCTTGTGCCAACTGGGTTACTACATCCGAATGAAGGTCTCCACGATTTGTTAGTGATGCCATGGCTCTATTGCTTAATTTTTTGGTGTAATTTCAGGAGTGGGTCTTCATCATTTTCTTCGATGTCCTTCTTTTCAGCTTCCGTGAATACTGCAGGGAACTGGTCAGTGAGCATTTTCTGCTTTCTGCTTTTTAGTTTATCCCAGGCTACCTTTTGAAATGCGTCCGTAAAGAAAGACCGCGTGGCGGCATGCAGGTTAACTGTACCGGTCCCTATACCCTCAGCCTGAATGGAAGCGGCTGCTGCGAGCGTATTTTTCTGTTTGACCTGGTTGAGGATGGATCTTAGATAGTCAGCCCTCCAGTTGAACATCCCCTGGGCAAATGATGCATCTGAAAGTGCCAGCAATCTTCCTATTTGCCAGGCGGCACTGTAGGCATGGTTGAAAATACCCGTGCCGGGATCATAGTGCATGGCGTGGTCTGAGTAGATGTATGGGCCGTAGTTGCCATTCTCCGGAAGTTGTGAGGATTCACGTTTGGTAGGAGATGGTACCAGCGGGCCCCGGTACCATGAAGTGGCATTTTCTCCAACCCGCATTTGGTTTTGAAGTGCCACATAACCGATGTCCAAGGCTTCTTTGGCCGTTGCGTTTTGTTCAGTTGCCTTGTCAATTGAAAGTTGGATCAATGATGTGCCTCCGTTACCTGGCTGACAAAGGGCTTCCATCATATTGAGAAATTCCCGGTCAAAATTGGCTGCAGTAAATTCCCAGCTACCCAGATATACCAGCCTGATCTTGGTATAGCTCCCCGTAATGGCGGCACCATTAAGGTGATCCTGATGGCCCTCGAAGGATACCAGCAAGGCCATGTTTCTCTGACCTGTGCCCGGTACCCTGTTGCCGATACATAAGGAAAAGCAACCATCTGCATCCATGTTCAGGATTACTTTTCCATCCGTATTTACCGCACGTGCATGAGACAGGTACTTCAGCTCTTCCAGCTTGGGAGCAATGGCTTGAAAGTACTTCAGGTCTATATCAACCACAGTAACTTTATCAGTATCGTTTCCTTCGAAATCATTGCCCAGATCAGGGGGGAGGATTCCGTCTCCCGGATTGACGAGTTGCCCTGTAGTGACCGTATGCGGGGTACTTATTTTACGGGTACTGCTGGTTTCCAGGTATTCAGCTTCGTATAAAGTCAGCAATCCCATCCACGGAGTATCTTCGTCTTGAGTGGTGTCTGTGGGGTTAATAGCTCTGGACCAGGGTAAGTTAAAGTCATTAAATACAATATTGGGGAGGTAGTTTGCATAATTTCCTTCCTGGTTTGCCGGTGGAAATAGAGAGTGGATGTTATTGGGCTTCAAAACAAACCTGGGACCGTCTATGATAAGCTTTTTGGTAGCGTCATACTCCGGGTCGTCACCTGAATCCACTACATTTTGGATCGTTTGTTTTGCGGTAAGCGTATAATCATCCGTCTTAAGAGGTGGCTGTATGGAGTCAAAAAACTGAATGTCTCCTGCACCGACTGTTCCTGGATTGGTAATGATACTATTGCTCATCAATCTGTTGTTTTTGAATTAATTTAACACTGGTCGTTTTGTGAGATGAATTGCCAAAATCAATTCCAGCCTGCACGAGGGAAAGTTTATGGATCAATTCATTTTTTTCTGTGCTGTCGTTGCCCAAAGCATACATGGCCAGCACTTCTACCTCCTGATCGATCAGGGAGATCATCACCCCATAGTTAGCTTTGGCATTCGCTGGGGCATCGAATAACATAAGGGTATTTTCCTTGTAGGCCTGGATAGCAAGGGCTTTTAACGCTCCGGTTTTGACCGGTACTTCATCCGCAGCAATAGCCATCCTGATCGATCCGGCATCTGCTTTTCCTTTCAGCATTACGCCAAATACCTGGGCATGTCTTGGGAAAACCGACTGGATCCACCCCTTTCGGGTTGTATTTCCAGAAGTTTTCACAACGTTTTGGTCCACCAGATCGCTGGCTTTTACATACCCGATCCGGCCTGTCCTGGCTTTTATTTGCCTGCTGTTTTGTACACGTACCAAACAGCCGTCAGCAAGGAACCATCCGCCGTTTACTTTGGAAAGATGGGTGTTTATTTGCCAGCCGAGTGCCGCCTCAGGATTGGTTTCAAACCCCTGGACAACGACCTGGCCCGTTTCGGCAGGAAGCCCAAAAGTTATAGATCCGCTGAAATGGTTAAAACCCAGCAGGCTGCCATATTCATCAAAACTGGCGATAAGGCTTGGCAGCTCCCCCTGTAGCTCCAGATCAAGCGGGAGGTTAGGGTCAGTCTTCCATACCAGTGTAGTGCCATCGTACAGCGATTTACTTTGGGTACTGCCAAAGTCCGCAAGTGAGGTCAGGTAGCTTTGACTGGCAATTTTATGGGTAGTTTTCCATTGTCCTTTCGCCTTTCTGGCCAGTTTGGGAAGGTGAAGGGCGTCAGTGGTATCCTTACTTATGGTCTTATAGGTTTGCAGTTGTGCCAGTAATTGAGGCTCTTGGATATAAGCCTTTTCGTCGGCCAGGGACCGTGGCGGACTTTGGAGTAGGGTAGTCTTGCCCGGCTCCACTTTACCATTATTCTGATAGATCCCTATTCTGGCGAGTACCGGGAAGTCCTGCAGTATAAGGTTTGCCGAGGAAGCCATTACCGAAAGGTTAGGGTTTTGCGGGGCGTTGATGGCAGAGGCCTGTAACGCACGGTAAATGTCATTCCGGGTAGCAATCACCGTCCCATCCATGATGGACTGCCTGATGATGGTAAAGGCCTTTTGCTGGTCCTCAGCGGGGTAAAGTGCCGCTGGCGGATAGTTAGGGGTAAAATCATAGGACAATCGCCTGACGTCACCGACTACATAAGCGAGGTTTTCCAGCGGGAACTCAGGCACAACCCCTGAATACACATATTGGCTGGCATCCAGTTCCAGTCCGAACAGCACATTGGGAATAAGCATGGTATTGGGATCAGGAGCAATTTCCCGGTTCAACTCTGATCGCGACCATAAGGCCGACGGAGCTCCGTTATTGCTTGCCGAAAGGCTTATATTCCGTGCTTTAAGGTTTATTGCTTTTCCCGAATTGTCGGTTAAAGTAATGGTCATCAGAGAGAGCAATTGATCTTCTTTTCCCATGGGCCTTACACCTACCTGGCTACTGCCCTGCAGGGAAGTGTCTGAGTTGGTAACCGTCACCGTGCTGCTTGGAACCGCTGATTCCACGGTGAGCTTCCAGGGTATAGGGTTTATTACCCATTCATTCTTACCTGTGCCTTCTTCACCATCGTTACTGTCCTGCTCAAGGCCTGTTTGTGCCGTCCACTTTACTACCTGCTGGTTATCGCTCTGCTGACCGTTTTTATCAGCTAGCATCATGACTCCCGCGTTTGACTGTGCGGGACTTGGAGAGGAAGAGGTGGGAGCTGGCAGGAAGGATGCTTCAAAAGCAGACCAGTCCAGGCTTGCTGTAGAGGGGTGGTTCTCCTGATTGCCGATGGGAATGGAGAAACTGATCACGTACCAGTCTACTTCCACTTTGCCAAACACCGGCGGGCCTTGCAGTTCGAGTGTACAACCCAACTTAGCCACCAGCCTTACGGAAACACCCGCAATGGTGGTCTGGAAGCCGGCAAAGACCGTTACACCGATACCGACATTGAAATAGAAAGGCTCCCATTCGATGAGGAAATTGGCATAGGCATCCAATCCTGCAATGAGAGGGCCCGCATCAAAGGCAATTTTCAGGTAACCTCCCGACATGATCGCCGTAGGGCAGATGGCAAAGTACGCGCCGCCGGTAATGGATACTTTCCCTACGGAGAAATCCAGCTTCCAGTTGATCCCCAGACGAGGTACGTCCGGATAATAAACAGGCTTATTGAATGCGGGATGATACCCCCCTAGGGTGACCACAAAATCTCCTGCGTGGATCATTCCCCCATCTTTAAGCGGGATATCTTTAAACCATAAGTAGAATGCAAAACCTCCTGTTAATTTAACATCCTTGGCCAGCACAAATGAATTTGGGGTCAACTGAGCTTCGGCAGAAACATATCCTGCTGCCGGACTGATGGTGACTTTGATAGCCAGTTCCATATAGGCCAAGGCCAGGTTGGGGCCTACTTTGGGAGGAAGTGTAGCCGTGGAGACGCCTAATAGGTTGAATTCAAAGTCTTTGCCAAAGCTAAGGAATAGCAGGGCTGTGGTTTCCAACAACTGGAAGGAGGAGAATTTAAGGCCTGCGGCAAACCAGTATTGGCCTACCTGCGGACGAATCACATCATTGAGTTTAATCAGAGCATCCATTGGATTCTCTCCTTCCGTAAAGGAACCTTCCGCAACCCCTTTGACCAATGGGAAGTTGGCGACGTTTTCAATACTTGGAATATCCAGGCTTCTGTTATAGGCAAATCCTGCAGCAATACCTTCAATGAAAAAAGCGGGAATACCCCCCAGTGGTGCATTGAGCACTCCGAAAATAAACATGGAGGTTGAGGTGTCTCCATTTTGCATTTTTATTTGAGCATAAGACCCTAAGGCCCCCAGGGAGAGCTTTTTAGCGGAGAGGATGGCCACGCCCGTGTATTCAACGATACCGTCTGATTCACTTTTCAGGAAGCCGGCGTTGATGGTGATACCACCTGTGTAATCTACGGCAAACCCATCCAGATCGATCGTGTATTTGCTCCAATCGGTAGGAGCTGTGACTGGCATGCCCACACGCAGGCCTTGAAGTGCCGCTTTGAACCCGGCCAACTCAAAGCTTCCCGAACTGATAAAGTCAAGCAACGGTGGAGTTTTTTCTCCTTCCCATCCGAGGCCGATGTTTTCGATATACAGCGGACCGAAACTTCTTTGCACCGGAATGACCACTTCATGACCGTTGCCGGTGTTGCTGCGCAAGTTTACCCAGAGTTTATTTACATAGCCTACATCAACCGAGAACCGGGGATCCGTTGTTTTATTGTCATTCTCGGATTCACCAGACCCAAGCACGTTTTTGGCGATCGGGTTGTTCCCACCGCCCTCAGAGATGGTTTTCGGAGATAGGGAAAGCCCCATTTCATCCATGGTCAGGCCTGCCCCAAATTGCATCTTGATGGGCTGATCTCCCTGAAATTGCAGGTCAAATAAGGCACGTGGGTCTACAGCACCAAGTTTAAAGCGGCTCAGGTCCACAATGGGCTGCCCGTTTTTGCCGATGATGTCGAAGCCTACATTGTTTAATACCAGGTTAAAGTGGGTAAAGTCTACGGAGTAAGAATCGTTTCCGTTTTGGGCAATAGGAACATAAAAGCCTATTCCCCTGTCTCCAAATGTTGGGCTTCCGTTTACACTGTTGCTGATCCAATCGGTATTTTTTGCTCCCAATTGGAAAACAAGGTTGGGGATGGCAGCAATAGAAAGGTTTGGTGCCTGTATAAGCAAACCATAGTAGCCTTCCACCTTTGTTTTGGGGCCGATAATGATTTTTCCCTCTTCACTGAAAGTGAGCAGCGTCCATGGTTCTTTGAGCAGCGTAAACAGGAAGTTTCCTAAAAATTCCGTAGGGGTTAGTTTAGCCAGGTTATCGAATGAATTGAGGACGTATACTCCTTCCGTATCTTCTACCAGTTGAGTGGCTTCGAGGAGCAATATGGGGCTAATTGTGGAGGATTTGATCAGGGGAGCCTCCAGCCATGCCTTTACCTGATTTTGATTAAGCACCAGGAGAGAAACATAGCGCGGCAGTACATCCTTGATCACGTTGAGTACCCATGAAGATACTTTGTCGCCGACATTACCGCCTCCAAAGAAGTTTGGCAGCAGTTCTACATTTAGGGCAGAAGGCGTTCCCATGTTGTTTGGATCAGCCAGCGGATCGAAGCCGAAATCAAATTGTCCATTGCTGAAATTGATACTCAAGCCCGGACCATTCAGGTTTTCGATGGGCACGACCATATCCAGCCCAAAGGAAATATCAAAATCGCCTTTATCCAGGTTGTAGGCCACCCCGGTTGGAGCTATCTCCATTTTAAGCAATTTCATATCAGGCAGCTCTGCCCCGGCCCATAAGCCAATCGAGTTGGTAGCGTCCAGCCCGGCAAGCAATTTGAAGGGCAGCTTGGAACTTGGGACGTACTGGATCCGTCCTTCAATCACTGATAGGGAGTCTGCCGGTAACGCCAGTTTGAGCAGGTCTGCTATCGCAGTGGCTGTATCGTTGGCGTTTGCTGTCGAAAAGCGTTGTTTTACCCATTCAAAGGCCACTTTTTCCAGTCGCTCAAGCAAAGCATCCCCGCTCATACCTTCACTTAATGCCTGTGAAAAGGCACTTATAATATTGTTGACCAGATCTTTTACATCCGTTTTGGTCGCAAAGCCGTCCATGGCAGCGAAGAACTTGCCTGCATCGGTCGTATCGGCAGGGTACTTGGCCAGCAGGTAGTTCATTAGTTTCGGCACTACATCATTGATCACTACAGCCGCTCCGGTAGCCAGGGCCTGGCCCGCCAGCGTGCCCCATCCCTGGAATGGCAATAACTGCACCCCCAAGCCGGTAGGTTTTGCAGGAGAACCTTGTGAGATGCTGAACTGAAATTCTTTGTCGTAAGCCACTCGGGTGAAAAAACCATCCTGAAGTGCCGGGATCGTAGCCTCAAGGTCTAATCCCCCAGAAAAGGCAGGCTGATAGTTTTCGTTGAGGCTTACACCAAAATTAAGGTTCTTAATGGCAGCTTGGTCGCTAACAATAGAGATGGTGTCTACACCAAAATTGAAAGTAGCCAGGTTGTTTTCCCCGTTTATGCCTACTTTGAATCCGTAAGGCAGCCCGGTCAGTTCCATCCCCTTGCCTGGGGTAGGTGTTACCTGTATGTCGTTATAATTAACCTCAGGTAGGTTGCCCAGCAGGGCGATCAGCTTAGGCACACTGAAATGACCATTGGTGCCCAATACTTCGTCTGAGAGTATCCAGCCCAATGGATCCGATAAAATACCCATGAGCGACGGCATGCGCCAAATACCATCTTCATCTTTGCCTATGCCCAGGCCTTCGAAGATCTTCTGTACGAATTCGTATTTGCCGAGCAGCTCCTCTTCGAATATTGCGTTGAGGAGGATATTCAGTGTGTAGGCCGGGGCCAGTTCTGACACCTGATCGACGAAAGTCGATGAATTAAAAGGATAGATGTCCAGCGGGCTGGCAGCAGGTTTCAGGCCATCACCCCAAATAAGCTGCACAGCAAATGCGGGAGTTTGTAAGGCACCGTTGTTCATGCGCAGACCAAGGGACGAAGCCAGTGTCAGCCCGACTTTGGGTATATAAATATCCCCGGTAAAGGTGAGTGTTTCATCGCTTATGTTGAGCTGTAGGGTGCCGTACAGGTGTACAAATTCACCCAGAGCAATGGCATCTTCAGGCAAGATGTTCAAAGAAATTACCCCATTTGCTGTGGTGCTGAACGTGAAGGGCCCGTAGTTCGCCGGTGGTAGGTTGGAAGCTATTTGAGCGGCCAGGTTTCTTACTGCATTTGCGTCGGCAAAAAAGCTCTCAAATCTGGAGGTAAGCCCCTGGACAGGGTTGGTAAATACTTCAAGCACTGCTTCTGGCAGTAGCGGGTAGCCTTGGTTTGCAGGTCCGCAGATATTCAGTGCAGAGAGAAACTGTAATGCCGGTTCAGGAAGGGAAGGAATGGTAATGCCGGTAACTTTCTGTAAGAAATCGAACAGTTCCTTTCGGTGGGCCGGATCCAACAACAGAGACTGAAACTGGCTTTTTAAATAAGTGTCCGGGCTGGCCAGTAAGGCATTCCAGCCACTGGTATTGATGCCGTAAGCTGCCTGATCATTGGCTCGTGGCAGGGTAAGCCCGATTAATTGTAACAGGCTATAGGTGGTCTGAAATCCGCTGTTGCCGGTTACCGCTTCCACGTTTGTAGCGGCCTGCAGCGCGCCATTGAGCAAGGCCAGAAAGGCAGATTGCAGGTTGGATGCAAAGCTGTCGCTCAGGAACTGCTCCAGTGTGACCAGGTCAGCCTGAAAGTCTGTGCCGAGCTGCGCATTGACCAACGTAACGACCGGCTGAACGTGGACCTCGCCATTGTCTAGTGACAGGGTCAGGCCCAGCATGATTTTATCAATGCTGCCTATGCTCCCAAGATCAACCAATTTGGCATTGGGATTGAAAAGTGTGCCGATGAAATTAAGTGAAGGAACATCATCAATAAATTCTATTTGCTGGCTTTGGGTGGAGTATTCGACCAGATTCAGCCTTTGTTCCAGTTTAAAAGCTATTTCAGCCTTGCCTGAACCGGGGTAATTGAAGATGTCCTGACGACCAAATCCGAGTCCCAGGTTTTGTTTATCCGTGTTATACCAAACCGGTAGGTTAAAGCCAAAAGGTATAGGCGTGATCCAGGGGTCGGTGAATGTGCCGCTTCCGGTAATGGCCGGGGCATCTGCTGTACCGGACATGGTATAGGCCAGCAGGCCCAGTACACTTTTGCCCTTGGCGTCTGTATCAAAAAGCTGGTCTATCTGTTTGTTGAAGTCTGTCCATGGATCTGTGAAACTGGAAAAGGGATAAAGTTCAAATCCTGACCAGGACAACCCAGTTTTTGGGAATGCAGGCGCAGTGGACAAGTCTTTGACCAGCCCCATGGCACCGGCTACGAAGAGGCCCGCTTTGGACTGGGTCCGTACGAGCATGGTGCCCAATGCTGAAACCAGGAATGGGCCAAAGGTCGATGCACTTTGCTTCACCAGATCCTCTAGCGTTGACTGGTCATCAAAATTCAGGTCGGTCCCCAGAGCGGTAGGGGTTCCATCTACCACCAGTGTTGGTCCCTTTATCAGCATTGACCATGACCAGCCACCGTTTTGGTTCCAGGTGGCTGATAGCTGGGACGTGTCTACTTTTACCTGCATGCCACCTATGGCCGGTGTTTCAAAACCTTTGGGCAGCGTGAGCCGTGCGGTCACACCGGAGAGCCAGTTAGCCGTAGTATGGCTCAGGTTCCCGTCTTTTGGCAACCGGATGGTGGCGGCATCAAGGGCCAGAGAGGCTACAATGTCGGTTCCTTTTACCGTAAGCCCGGGAGCGAGCTCCAGACCCAGGTTTAGGTTGATGTAATCAGTCGTGCTCTCCTGAAAACAAACCAGATAGGCCGGTAAGGTTTGGTCTTTAACGGAGATCCCGGCTTTCCAGGGGTCTTGCTGTGTTCCTGAACCGGTAATGCTGATTGGCAAAGAGTCTGTGCCGGCCTGCAGAAGTTGGGCAAATGATTCTACTACATAATAGAACGCTTCTTTTCCGGAGACCTGCTGCTGGTAGGAAAGCACGTTGGCGTAATAGCTGGCCCAGGCACCAATCGGGTTGGTGATGGACGTCACCATGCCTGTGGGGGAGAAGGGAGGTACGAGGTTTTCAGGCCAATTGGCTCCTGCTGAAGAAGGGGCCTGTAAACCAATTAAAGCACCGATACTATCAGAAAGTTTTTTGTTGTCCGTGCCGAAATCCAGGAGGCTTTGCAAGCCTTCACTAAGCGCCGCGGCACCTGCATCGGCCAATTGGCCGGGCGAAAGCAGGTTCAGGGTGTCGTAATGCGTGCTTCCAATAGTTACTGCATTCAGGCCAAACCAGGGCATCATGCTGGAATCTGACCCCAACGACATACCTCCTTCCAGAGAGCCTATGGAATATTCCTTGTTTTCGAGGTTAAATTCAGCCAGAGGCTGAGCTTCCGTTTTGTTGTTGAGGCTGAACTTTGCGGTAAAATTGATGGAAGGAGAGAGCCCTATGGCGTCTCCCGTAATCTGAAACCTTGCCAGTTCGCTCTCGGCTTGCATCGTGAATACTATGCCGGAAGTACCAAATTCAATAGGTGACCCTGAAAAGGCCATGCCCGGGTACAGTACTCTGGTACCTTCTCCAATCACCTCAGTTCCCATGGCGAGGCTTAAAGTGCCAATGCTGCTCACATCCAGTAGCGGGATCAGGAAAGGGGAGGTGCGTGATCCGTTACCGGAGACGCCCACCTCTTTTCTAAGGAATCCCGAAAGACATGAAAGCCAGGTTTTAAGTGTGTTGTTGTCAGCGGCGATGGCATTGAACCAGTTCAGGAAAATCGTTTCAGCATTATTGTCTTTGGCTGCATTGAACAACTCATACCATTCCAGTATGGGGAGTGTGGCATTTGGGGCACCTTCTACCTTGGGTACCTGCGAGCTTAAACCAAAAAGGGGAGGGAAGTACTGAATGTTTCCACTTAGTTCAGGGAATACTTTGCTCAATCCACCCACAAACAGACTGGAGGCTGTATTCATGATCTTTTCAGCCGTGATAGCTTCCAGATCGGACAGGGACCGGTTGGAGGGTTTGTCTTCACCGGCCAACTGCAGGCCAATGATTTCCACTCCTAACTCGAACGGCGGTTTTCCGGCTATTTCTTTTGCCAGGTCAATCGTGGCATTGACTTTAACGCCGTTAAACTGAATACCGTTGATGTCAATAAGTGGAGAAGAGGGGTCCGGGCCATTGACTGCTGCCCCGAAAACGATCGGGAAGCCTTCTGTCACAAAGGTCATTTTTACCGGGTTATCGCTATCCTCTGCATCAATAGCAACGAAAGGAATCATTCCCCAAACGGCTGACTGCAAGGAGGGAGGACTCCCGAATTCCCAGGCATGATAGACTCCTACACCTATCACGGTACTTCTTCCTGATTGATAGGTTACCGCGTATACCCCCGTATTGACATCCTGGCCATCCTTTTGGTATTTGATAGGAAACCAGTTGCCTAAAAGGCTGGGGTTTTGAACGGGTATACCGAAAGCATTTCCTCCTATTTTTCCAAGAAGTTCTTCAAACAAGGTGTTAAATTCTGCGGGGTTTTTAACAATTCCCGCTTTTGTGTTCACATAGGGATTATTGAACCATTCAGGAATTAGGGAGTAAGAATCATCTTCATTTTTTTTAAGAAGCCCAGTAAGCACTCCCAGACTACCAAGTATAGGATCCAGACCTGAAAAGCTTGAGTCCGGGGATTGAAGAACAGTTACATCTTCTTCAAAGGAGGAGGTTGATAGCATTACCACGTGGTGTCAGTTTATTTGGTGTAAGTAGGAAAATGGGGTGTCGGTTAAATAACCCTGCTAGGGTCAAGTAAACTTAGATATGTGCTAAGTGAATGACTGGTGTCCTCAGGGATGTCGATAGAGCCCAACAAAGCGACAATATTGTTGACCGGGTTCCAGTAAGGAAGAATCTTCAATGCTGTGGCAATTTGGTCTTCCGGACGGAGGATCTGGTAGCTGACAGTACCAAGGCTTCCGTTGAACAGGTTAGCCATATTTATACCGGCAAAATAGCTCGCCCCAAACGTATAAATAGCATCTATGGGAACGATAGGAGTAGTATTAAAAGTGAGATCAGCCGCCATAACGTTGGCAAGCGCCCCTCCAAATCCATGGCCAATCACGTATAGCTTTCTGTGCCCCTGAAGTTCAAGTACCAGCTGTTTTATCTGTTTGCCTATCGCCAGGCTATTGGCATAGTAAACCTCATTAACCCCTGAAGTTACAATTTGGTTATAGGGTGTTCTGGACGTTGCGCTGTTGGTATCCATCATCAGGAATTCTTCATAGGTGATGCTACCTCTAAAGGCTACCGTCAAACTGTTTGATGTACTGAAAATAGTCGCTATTACCTTGCTGTCCCCATAATCAATGATTTTCGTCATTTCCGGTGGAGTTGGATTACCGGGTTGTTGCGCCTGTAGGTAGGTCAACGCCATAAACTTGCCCAGAGAGAAAGCCAGCGATTGGCTAAAGCCGGCAGGCGGGTTAGGTATGAAGGTAGGAGAGGGAGTTGAGGTTGGTGATTCTCCATTTATAACTTTCAGGTAAAAGTTGGAATCCCGCACTTCCCAGGGCGTGTAATACGGGGACGGGACAGATGCAGGCAAAAAGCTGACAATGCCTAAAGGAGCAAACCCAGTACCCGCAGAAGGTTGATCAGGAAACTGATCAACCTTCAAGGCTTGCGAGCCAGCCCTCAGGTTATAAGCATTTCGAACGTTATCGTTATAATACTGCTGAAATGCAGTACTGGCGAAATTTCCGGTACTGAATACATAGGAATACGGTTGGGTCAACTGCGGGGGATCTTGTTGGCTGGGGCCTTTATTCCCGGGCCTGAAATCCATAGCTGCAATTTGCGCCAGTGGCCCACCCAGCCCGATACCTGTGATGTAAAGCGGCTTGCCCTTTACGCCTGGGTTATCTAAAAACGACAGTGATTCCCATAATGCCATCCTCAAAAAGGAGTACGAAGCAACATACATGCTCATGACTGTTGCATCAGGTGGAGTTTTCCCCGTAACATCTTCTGGTAGCAGTTGCCTGTTGCCGGGCAAAAAGCCCGAAACATAGTTCCCTATAAATCCGGACCAGGGAATTCCAATAGACAGGCAGGCGATCACTTCTTCCCCTATATTACCATAGGCTAAGAAAAATTGAACGTTTCCTGTTGATTGCGTAAAAACTGATTTTGATGTCAATAACTTCCAGGTAGGAGGCAAGTTGATATCATTCAGATCCGTACCAGCTGATGAGGCTGCCAACTGTACCAAAACGCCTTGTAGTATTTTTTCATTAACACCACTAGCTTGATCTAACTGCTTGGTAGATTCGTTTTTCATGGGAGAGGATTTTGGCGAAAGCTTATTAGTTCTTCACGATTTTAATAACCGCAGGTGCTCCAGGATTGCCATTTCCACCAGGGTTGCCATAATCTCCATCGGGAATTCCAGTTCCTCTTTCTCCTCTGATGCCACCTTCTGCTCCGTTAGTATGGCCAAATGAAGGACTTACAGTACCTAATCCAGAATAGGTAAAGTAAATCTGTGCTCCGTCTCCACCGTCTCCACCTCTTCTGCCGTCGCCGCCGTTTCCTCCATTTCCCTGAGGCCCGGTTTGGGCAGTCGGGCAACCTGAGGGAGAGTCGCCTGGGGGGCCACCTGGGCCGCCATTTCCTCCGGTTCCACCATCTCCTCCTTTTTGACCCTCCTGGGCTCCGGCATAGATGGCAATGTTCCCTTCGAGATTGGCTATTTGGCAGTAAAGAATAGGACCATGCGCACCATGTAACCCTTCATAACCGTGTCCAGCATTTCCACCTCCTGTACCTTTTCCGCCGTTAGTGGGGCTGGTTTTGCAATGATTTCCGCACTTTACCCCATTTTGTCCTTTTTCCCCAGGGTCAGTAGGTGTATTTCCGGGGGTTCCTTTTTCCGCCTTAGGCGGATTGATTGGGGGTAATTCAACTCTTATTGTAAATGTCCCTTTGCTAACTTGTCCTTGTTGTATCAAGTTTTGACAGGTGAGGTAGGCTGTTCCATCACTTTCAACCTGCCCGCCTTCCTCTACTGTTAAGGTGCCAAAATTATTTACTGTTCCATCACTTAATGTAAGTACCTCCCCACTTTTGACCGTATAATTTTCTGCGGCATATGCAGCCAGGACTAGAGGGAATGATATTTTATTAACCAATTCTTTATTTACACTCCCTACTTTATCAGGATTGCCAATCACGTAGGAAAGGGCAATTTTTTTGAGTTGTTGCCGTTGGCTTTTTGGAAGGGAACTTTTTGATTTTACTTCCGCCAGGTTAAGTGACGGTAAATAGTCGACATGGTCATCGCTTCCTGTATCCTGAGCATTGATCAGGGCTTTGAGTTCATCAATAGTATTGACCGTTATCATCTTCGGGGGTACCGAAGATTTTGCCGGGTCTTTGGAAAGTCTTACCCTTCCCTCTGTAGCTTTTTTTTCCAATGGGAAGGAAGACAGCGTTCCGGACTTAAATCCAAGCCTCTTATTGAAAGCTTCAAAATTCTGTTGTTGTTCTTCGGATAGTGACATGATCTTAAAAGGTTAATGGATGGGTTAGCAATTTGTATAAAATTGATTTTCAATTATTTAATTGTGATTAACTGATGAATTGGGTACGCAGCTGGCTTTTTAACATCCTGGCAATACAGTCAAATACCCACACAGGTCAAAAACTGAATGTTTGGGTCCCTTCCTAAAACCTGATTTCAGGAATAGGCAAGGACTTGGCTTTTTGAAAATGGGTGGACTTATTTATGATCCTCCTCATTTTAATGACGGTGGGTCTAAACCGGTTTATAAAGCCTACCTATGGGAGTATTGAAAGCCTGGTTTGAAGACCCGAATCCGCCTGTCTGTTTGAGTACATGTTTTGCGATTCGCAGGATGTTCTCCAGTAAACAATGGATGATTGTAACTATCCGTAACTACTCCAGGTTGTTTTTCCTTAACCCCGAGTCATTTTTTTGGGCATCTGCCATTGACTTTACAGCCGTCAGGTTAAGTGACAGTAAGTAGTCAACACGATCATCGCTTCCTGTATACGGAGCATTGATCCTGTCTTTTTGTTCATCAGTGGCATTGACGGTGATCATCTTCGGGGGGTCCCGAAGATTTAGATGGATCTTCCGAAAGGATTGATCTTCCATTCTTAACTCCTAAAGGGAAGGTAGATGGTGCCGCAGTGTCAATAGCAAGCCTTTGGTTTACTGCGTTGAAACGTTGAAGTTGTTCTTTTGATAAGGACATTTTTTTAAAAGATTAGAGGTTAATCGAAAAATTTCTGAATCTAAAAAATTGGAAACCAATTTCTAATTTGAATAATCACTATAATTATAATAAACTCTGATTAGTAATACAAGTAATTAGTTAAAAAAAAATTCTTCAGAAAGGATTTTGGGTAGATATTGTTTTTTACCGTCACCCGATTGATCACTTTACCAAATATCCGATTGTCTATTCCGAGGTTTCCAATCTGTTTCTGCCGGGCTATTCGTTTTTGATTTGTTCTGAAAGCAGCTCCCGCAGATGAAACTGACTTTGGCAATGAGTTCCAAAACTGGAAAGTTTTTTTCTGATCTTTTTGTGGATTTCATAGAATATTAGATTGGTAATCAATACGATCTATACCTTGTTGTTGATTCACTTATGGCTGTCTTTGAAAAATAAACCAACTCTACATTTAGTTTGATTTTCTGAAAAAAAGGTTTGCGCTTCCATCAGCTTTTATAGAATAGCCTAATGGTGTGCACAATGAAATCAAATAAGTTGCTCACAAAACGGATAACTTCCTGTAAGCGGATTTTTGTAAATCAATAAGCAGACTTAAGCGATTGGGATTAATCAGTCAGTTTAACTAACTATATTAAATTTATCCTATTGAAAGGAAATTATGGATTTCGACAAGAGTTTTCCAGCGACTATTTTTATAAGAAACATTTTCGATTATACAAGGAACAAAAAAGGCATTACACGCAGTCCGGTTTTTATAAACACCCAATGACGGACGCCTTTTCCGAGGAAATAGCTATCTGCCCGCTGTGGCTTTTAGGTGTTGGAGAGAATCTTCATCGCTGTTGCTGGCTGGCTTCAGTCCCATAAGCTCCAGGTCGCCATTGTGGAGAGAAAGGAGGGCATGGACTTTCATTCTTGTCATTTTTCGATTCCAGTTTTTAATTACTTTCCCGGCCCTCCTAAATGACCTGCACAAATTCTAAAACAACAAACCTAAATAGGATGGCATTTTCAAGAAAGTACATCGGTAAAGGAAAGCAAGTCGAAAATAGGAACATTGTAGAAGTGAGCCTCAACATGGCTGAGTTTCAAAACCACTCCTTCGAATACGAAGGAGAAACCTACGTCAAGTTCAATGTGGTTAAGCCGAAAGAAATAGTTCATTACGGAGTTTACCATGACATCGATGTAGACTGGTTATTGAAGCAAAGGAGAAGAAATTTGTTTGACTCGAATCAACTTAGTTCATCGGAACTAATAAACCGATTGATGCTGATGGGTAATGAAAGAGCGGAGTTTATGATATCGAAACAGCCAGGAATGAGAAGCAACGGAATGAGGCATCCACATTCTTGGTCTATAGTTGACGAAATTGAGTGTATTCAGTGGATACTGAAACTATTGGATTGAAAATAGAGGTGTGGGAAGTCATTTTATACCTTTAAGAGGAGATCTGCCTATTTGCAACTCGGCTTCTCCAAAGTTTACAAGGAAAGCGACATCAAAGATTACCCTCAATAGAACTATAAATCTAAGCTATTACACAGCCTTCAAATCCAGGGCATATTCATATTGAATGAAAGACCAATTGGCTTCATTTTCTAACCAAGCCAGTTCTTTGTGGCTAATATCTACTATTTCACTTGCAGTGGTATCCTTAAATTTCATTGCTACTGTTTCCAGAATATCAATCTCTGTTTCTGAAAAAAGATTTGCTTTAAAAGGTCTGTCAGCTCTACCTCTTAATTGTTCCTTTCTATTACCATTATCTAAAGGTGTATAGCAGATATCAATCACATCAGTTTCTGCCAGATTTTCAAACAAGGTCTGGAACTTATTGGGAACAGGTCCATAAGGAATCGCTTTGTATTGCGTGCCACTCATACTTAACCCCTGATCCCTAAAGCACATAAAATCGGCATAAAACAAGAGTTTGTTCATCTTAGTTTTGTAGGAAGGGACTTTATGAGCGAAGAATACCACCATTTCAGTAAGCCTCTCAAAACTTGGTTTTCTATATCCTGTAAGCAGACTCATTGGAGAATTTCCAAACATGAAAAGTTTAAAAAAATCTGTTTTAGATTCATCTTCAATCCTAAAATTTACCTTTTCTAGAAGTTTGGCTTTAGTCTTTGCATTATCAACTTCCCAATCTTTGACCAATTGGCAGAAACTTTCAGGATCTGAAGCCAACTTCAGCAGTTTGGAATTCGCCAAACTTGGTATTTCTCCTCTTTCATACAGGCCATAACTGTTTGGTCCAAAGCCAAGAATCTCACTCATTTTCACAGCAGATAAACCGTATTTTTCACGGGTTTTCTTTATTTCTTCAGGGGAAGGAATATGATGTTTCGAACGATAGGCATTATAAACCAAAGAAAGATTTAATTCATCCATTTCGGTGCTGGTAAATCTTTCACCAGTATCTACACAAAGGTAAAATCGTTGTTTTACTGTAAATTCTTCTTTTCGAAAAGTCAAAGTTTGAACTTCTGTTTGGATAGCCATTGGCTTTCCTGTTATAGGGCTATTCATTTCGCTAGGGTCTGAACGGGTACTTCATCGGATGTTCTGCAATATGGAAGGAAATGCAAATGACATTAGAATTTGGAGCTCCAAGGCAGATCTTGATATATACTTCTGAACCTTTGATTTCCTTACCAAATACCCACATTTCCTTACTTCCATGCCAATCTTCAGGCAGTGGTCCTTCCGAAAAATCCTCGATGCTTAATTGATCGATGAATTTTTCTCTGTCAACAGGTCTAATTTCCAGATCAAGCATGGTTTGCTTGTTTTTAGGGCGATCCATAAAAATGATTTCGAACGTCCTTCTTTTCTCCTGAAAACTTCTGAGGAATTCATTTACCTCAGCTTTGTTGTAGCTTGTATTTTGCAAATTTAATACCTTAAAGTTTATAGTCAATAGAAAATTCTAATAAATTAACCTTTAAAGGTTGAGTATGTAATTTACGGAATTCAGAAGTGGGAATAAATATTCTCCTTTATCTCCTCACGTATTTTCAAGAAATCTGGAAATAAAAACTCACTTGTAATTCCCATTTCTTCAAGACTTTCCAAAATGGATTCCCTAAGGGAATTGCTGGATATAAACTTTGAGATTTTATAATTAAAGTATTCGTCTTCCTCAATTTAACCAGATCGACCAAAATGGGTGAGGCCATCTCCAGATCGTTCCTTTCCTTTCGGGATAATGTTTATATTTCAAATCACTACTGTCCGAGAAACGGTTTTAAAATTTAGGGTAAGCTTCTGTTAAGAAGCCTACCCTTTTTGCTGTATTTTAGGTTTACCACAACTTCAAATAACAGCGCATGAAAAATACACATTTCTTCTGACAGCCTATTTTTTTCTCAACTTCTTTGATCGATAAGAGTATTGTGTCCAAAAGTGGTTTCCAAAAACCAATCGGATCGGTACTACAAAAGCTTTGATACCTGGCAGCATCTGGTCACGATGCTGTACTGTTCTTTCAGCGGAGCCACCTCGCTCAGGGAGTTGTCCACGGACCTTTTGGCCTGGCAGAACAGACCCATTCATATCGGAATACCAAATGCCCCTCGTAGGTCCACCATCTCGGACGGGAACAAGCGTCCAAGCGAGGTGTTCAGGGAGCTCTATCTGTTACTTTTTGAGAAATACAGGGGGCTTTTGCCGGACAGCCGACTCAAGATGGAAGTGATCCAGAAGCTGTTTATCGTCGACTCGACCGTCATCAGCCTGTTCAAGGACATCCTCAAAGTAGCAGGAAGGCCCCGAAAAGGCGGAAAGAGTAAAGGGGGAATCAAAGGCCATGTAATGATTCATGCTACCGAGTTGATGCCTTGCCTGATCAGATTTACTGAAGGAAGTCGCCACGACCACACCTTCCTGAAGTATCCCAACCTGCCGGAAGGTTCTTATCTGGTCATGGATAAGGGATACACAGACTACCATCACTATGCCCAATGGACAGACCGAGGGATTTTCTTTGTGTCCAGGATGAAGAACAATGCAAAGTTTGAAAGTCTGGAAGAAATAGAACTGCCCGAAGACCGAGACCATGAAATCCTCAAGGACGAAACTATCACGGTCCATTACAGCGTGGACGAGGAAAAACATCCGCTCAAACTCCGCAGGATCGCATACTGGGATCAGGACAACCAAAAACTGCCCATCTTGCTGACCAACAACCTGGAACTGGAAGCCGCCACAGGGGCAGCCATTTACAAGCACCGATGGCAAATCGAGTTGCTGTTCAAAAAATTCAAGCAAAACTTCCCGCTCAAATACTTTTTGGGAGACAATCAAAACGCGATCGAAATTCAGATTTGGAGTGCCCTGATTTCACTGCTACTGATGGAGGTAGTACGCAAGCAACCCAAAAAGTCTTGGGCTTTTTCCAATATGGTAGCAATTGTCAGATTCCATCTCCCAAGCTACGCTCACTTGACAAACCTCTTAAAAAATCCGGAAAAAGAACTCCAGGAAAACCTTGCAAAATCCTCCCAAATGAACCTATTTCCAACTTAGGGGGCTTCACTTAACGAAATCAACCAAAAAGCCCCAAATTAGAGCATGAGAAAAACAAATGTCCGGATATTCTATTTTAGTCAGACAGTAGTGATTAATAACATTTCTTTTTCAGCCAAAAAGAAACTCTCACCAATAGAATCAAGGCTGGCACTTCCACCAAGGGCCCAATAACTCCGGTAAAAGCCTGACCGGAATCGAGACCAAAGACTGCAATCGCCACCGCAATCGCCAACTCGAAATTGTTGCCTGAGGCAGTAAAGGCAATCGCAGCATTTTTATCATAGGTTGCACCCATAGCTTTACTTACAAAGAACCCAATCAGAAACATCAGTGCGAAGTAAGTCAGCATCGGTACAGCGATCCGAACCACATCCATCGGGATTTCGACAATGAGTTCTCCTTTGAGTGAAAACATCACCACTATTGTGAACAACAGCGCAATTAAGGTAACCGGAGAAACCATGGGGATAAAGACATAATTGTACCACTCCCCACCTTTGGCTTTCACCAAAACCAATCGGCTGAGGATTCCGAGCAGAAAAGGAATCCCGAGATAAATCGCCACGCTTTCTGCGATCACTCCGATCGAAATATCTACAATTGCTCCCTGAAAACCGAAGTAAGGAGGAAGCACCGTGATGAAAATCCAGGCGTAAAAGCTGTAGAAAAAAACCTGAAAGATACTGTTGAGAGCCACTAAACCTGCTCCATATTCCCTGCTTCCCTCTGCCAAATCATTCCAAACCAGTACCATAGCGATACATCGAGCCAAACCGATCAAAATCAATCCCACCATGTACTCCGGATAATCTCTGAGAAAGATGAGTGCCAAGGCAAACATCAAAACCGGCCCTATAACCCAATTGAGCAACAGGGAGATGCTAAGAATCTTGGTGTTTCGGAAGACCTGAGGGAGCAATCGGTAATCCACTTTGGCAAGAGGCGGATACATCATCAGGATCAGTCCGATAGCAATCGGGATATTGGTCGTGCCTTGACTCATGGAGCCGATGGAAGTAGCAATACTGGGAAAAAAATATCCCAAGCCGACTCCAACTCCCATGGCCAAAAAGATCCAAAGGGTCAGATTCCGATCCAGAAAAGAAAGCTTCTTCATTTTGTTTTCTTTTTGATCTGGGAAAACACAAACAGCATCTCCGAGGCAATCTGCATCGAGCGCCCGTCGTACTTTTCTGCCTCTACCTCCGTATCATCAAAGGCCTTTGGGTCTTCGTACCGCACTGGAATTCGCTGCTCGGTACCGGGGATAAAGGGGCAGTTTTCATCGGCATGATCGCAAGTCATCACTGCCGCAAATCGGGAAGCCTTGTTGATAGGATCGTCATAGACCTTGGAAAATGCCACAATGGGTTCGCTGTCATCCGAATAAAAAAGGAAGTAAACAGGGTTGCTGCCATTTTCTTTGGAAGAAATCCGATAACCACTCCGCTTCAGGGAATTGACTGCGCGCTCATTGAAAGCCGTGACTTCTACACCACCGGAGTAGCAATTAGCTGGAATGCTATGGAGATCAGCCGCTGTTTCGGCCCAAATCTGGGAAAACTGACTTCGCCGCGAGTTATGCGTGCAGATGAAGTTGAGGTTGACTTCTTCGCCTTGATCTACTTTGGATTGGATGTAGTGGATTAGCACTTGCAAAGCTTTCTTTCGGTCTGAAGGAATGGGGAGTTCGATAGCTCTTTGGATGGTTGCGGCCAGAGTGGGGTATAGGGTGTTTTTTTGCTTGAGCATAAGGAATGTGGTTTTATAAGAAACAAGACCTGCCAGATCTGAATGCTTGATTTAACAGCAGCCTGAGCCCGGGGCGCAAGAGGAAGCCTGAAGTTGGGAAAGTCGGACCTTTGGCTTTTCGCCAGGAATTCCACAATTATCCTTGGCCAGGCAGTCAGTCATTTTGGTAGTCAGTAGAAAGTTTTTCCCGTCGTGATCCAGGCCATATTTTCCGATAGTTTCCCCTTGGTATTCCACTTCGATTTCCAAGTCATGAATACCCAACACCCGTTCAGAAAGCTCAATGATGTTTACCAGTTTTTCAGGATGGAGACGGTGATCGTAGTCATCGGCATTCCAGAGTTGGAAATTCACTTTTTGTTCTTTGCAGACAGTGCCTCCGCAGTCGATGAAGTGCTTGTCGATCAGGCCGATTTCGGTCACGTGAAAGTGGCTGGGCACCAATTCGCCATTTGGAAGTTGGAAAGCGATGGTTTCAGATTGGGAGAGGAGCGATTTTACTTTGGATAGTTGCATGATTTATTGCTTTATTACGATGGATGAGTACAAATTTTTTTAGCAGGAAGGTCCGCAGCAATCGGAGTAGCTGTCAAAGAAGTCATGGAAAAGGGATTTCAGTGCGGCCCACTTTTCGGGATGAATGCAATAGTTGACCCGAGTGCCATCTATGCTTCCCTGGATCAATCCGGCATCTTTGAGCTCGCGGAGGTGCTGGGAAATGGTCGCTTGTGCAAGGCCGATTTCCAAGACCAAGTCACCGTTGATGCAGGATTTGGTTTTGATGAGATGCTGAAGAATGGCAATACGTGCCGGATGGGCAATCGCTTTAGCTAAAAGGGCGATTTCGTTTTGCTCTTCTGTGAAGAGATGTGTCTGAGTGACTCCCATAATTTCTATTTATTGCAATATTACGATGAAAAATTAGATTTAGATATACACTTTCAAATTTTTCTTTCCCTCAAAGAGAGAATTTCCGCTACTATCCTTAAGCCATTTCCCCATTTCGTCTACTCCTTTCATTTCGATCATTTGCGCCATACTCCAAATGACAGCTCTTTTCTCTCCACTCCAGGAAAGAGCTTTCGCTCCACACGGGCAAAGTACCTCCTCACTCAGCCTTTACCCAAGTCCCGGCAAGCCTGGGACCCGGGAAGGCCGTTTCATGAAGCCGTAGTCCGATCCTCCATAAGGAGGGCAGGCCTTTTCCGATTTTTCTTCCGAGTACATTTACCATACCATCAAAATCAAGAACAGTAATGAAGAAGTGAGAAATTGTATAAACAAAATCTTGAAATATGGTAAAATAGACAGACTCAGGTAAGAAGATGGTAAAAAGTGGAACTTAAACCTGGGACGCAAACCTCATGAGAAGTGACTTTCGATTTCAGCTACTTTACCATCCGATCCAACACTGACTTATATGATTTGCCAACAGGCACAGTATAATTATTGATGAAAATCTGGTTTCCCTCTATGCTCTTGATGTGCTGTTTGGCTACAATAAACGATCGGTGTACCTGCACAAAATCCTCGCTTGGGATGAGTTCCATGATGGATGAAAGTGTGCTGCGCAGCGTGATGACTTCTTCCTTGAGTACAATCTTGATATAGTTACCGGAAGCCTCTGCAAACAAAATATCATCAAAAACGACTTGAATATCCCTGTTATTTGCCCGTAAAAATGTTCGGCCCGGCTTCGCTACAAAAACTTCATTTGGTGGGTTGACTGCTGACTTGTAAGTGTCTAGTGTAGCCTTATTTACAGCCTTCAAAAAACGCTCGAATGAAAATGGCTTCAGCAAATAATCTACAACATTCAGTTCATAGCTTTCCAGGGCAAATTCTTTGTAAGCGGTCGTCACAATCACCTGGGGCGGATGCGGCAGCGTTTTTAGAAATTCAAAGCCCCGAAGCTTAGGCATATTCAGATCGAGAAAGATCAAGTCAACAGGGTTTCCATTGAGGTATTCAATGGCTTCAATGGCATCATAGCAATGCCGCATCACCTGCAGATTGGGAAGCAGTGCGCAATATTTTCGGATGATGTCATGGGCGACAGTTTCGTCATCCACAATGATGCATTTAATACTCATAGTCTAAGTCTAAGTCGGATCTTGTACAAGCCGGCAGGTTCAGTGGAGATTTCAAGTTCATGCCTATTCTGATAGACTAATTCCAGTCGCTTTTTCAGGTTTTTCAGTCCAATTCCTTCACTTCCGTCCATCTCCTCCGCATCAAAGTTGTTCTCGATTTCAAAATCAACAAGCTGCTTTGTGGCTTTCAATCGGATGTGAACGAATGCATCGGCTCTAAGTTTTTCCACGCCATGCTTGAAGGCATTTTCCACCATAATGATGAAAAGCAGGGGCATGATTTGGATGCTGCGGTCTTCTGCATCCACATCAAAGCGAATGGAAATCTCCTTATGATACCTCATCCGATGCAGATCCATGTAGTTGTCGAGATAAGATATTTCATCAGCCAAAGTCACCCAATCATTTTGACCTTCATAAATACTGTAGCGCATCATGTCAGCCAGTTTGAGGATCAACTCCTGGGCTTTTTCGGTGTCTTGGCCGACCAGACCATACAGGTTATTCAAAGTATTGAAAAAGAAGTGTGGATTTACCTGGCTTTTCAAATGCATTAATTCAGCCATCTTCTTTTCGTTTTTAAGTCTTAGGATAAATTTTATTTGAATTATCAGCCATCGGATCAGCCAGATTGCCATGGAAGTGAAAAACAAAAGAGAAAAAACTATCAACTCATCTGTCTCTCCAAAAGCATCATTGAAAACCAGAATTAAAATGGTGGTCGTAAGGAAAAAATAAGGTACTAGCCTTTTGAGAAATTGCCTGCTGAAAGGTTTTTGAAAGAAAGTCATCCCGCGAAATTAATCAAAAACCGACGGGCACCCAGTCCCTGTTGCAGACGTAGGCCATAGCGTGACGGAATGCCTGAATATAGGTTTCAGATGCTTTCTTCCCTGTATTCGGTTGATTCAAACCTCCTGCAAATACTTCTATCCCAGATCTTTTTTCCGCTCTTTTCCTCCACCTAATCTTGGGTCAAATTATCGACTCATGGAAAATCTGATCATCACTGACCTCTCTAAAACCTACAAAAATGGAGTGAAAGCACTTCATAATATATCATTGCAAATACCCAAAGGCATGTTTGGGCTGCTGGGGCCCAATGGGGCTGGCAAGTCTACACTGATGCGTACGATCGCAACGCTACAAGTAGCTGATCAAGGTGAGATTTTGCTAGGAGGCCTCAACATTCAATCCCAACCGAATGAACTTCGAAAAGTATTGGGCTATCTGCCACAGCAATTTGGTGTATATCCAGCACTATCCGCTGAGATGCTTTTGAACCATCTGGCGGTTTTGAAGGGAATTATGAACCGAAAAGAGCGAAACGATATTGTGCACGCGCTTCTTCATAAAGTAAATCTGTATGAGGTTCGGAAGCAAAAGCTTGGCGAGTTCTCCGGAGGAATGAAGCAGCGCTTTGGCATTGCTCAGGCTTTGCTGAATAACCCGAAGCTATTGATTGTAGATGAACCAACGGCTGGCCTGGATCCTGTCGAGCGCAACCGGTTTTACAACCTGCTGAGTGAAGTAGGGGAGCAAACCATCGTGATCCTCTCCACACACATTGTGGATGATGTAAAAGAATTATGCACCAAGATGGCCATCATCAACAAAGGCAAAGTGGTTGTTCAGGGAAATCCCCTCGAAATAATAGAAAGTCTTAATGGGCGATTGTACGAGAAGACAATCCACAAAAGTGAATTGGAACACTACAAAAAAGAATATCAGGTAATCAGTGACCGATTGTATTTAGGAAAGCAACTGGTTCATGTGGTAAGTGACACCCATCCGGGTTCAGACTTCAAACCCATTGAAGCCAATCTAGAAGATGTTTACATGTCTCAAATTTTTAACGCCTAAGCTCCATTCATCATGCTACACGAATTTTTCATATTCGAATTCAAATACCGATTGAAGCGGCCGGAAACCTATTTCTTCTTCCTGCTTCTGTTTTTGTTCTCAGTAGTAGGCGTTGAATTTATCTTTCAGGGGATAGATTTAGGCTTGGTGAAGAAGAATTCGCCACTTGTGATTGCTAAATCCATGGCTGCCATTACGGGATTGTCTATGATTATTGCCTCAATGATTATGGGTGTTCCGGTATTGCGGGACTTTCAGTATGATATTACCTCACTTATTTATGTCAACCCGATCTCCAAAAGGGATTACCTAGCAGGCCGATTCTTGGGATCCTATGTGGTGTTACTCTTTATCTTCAGTGGAGTACTCTGGGGAATGATGCTTGGAGAATTTTTGCCCTGGAATGACCCAAAAGAGTTTTTGCCCTTTCAATTCATTAATTACCTACAGCCATTTCTTTGGGTGGTTTTACCCACCTTGTTTTTTGGCGCTGCTGTGTTTTTTGCAAGTGGTGCACTCAGCAAAAATCTGATGGTGGTATACACCCAGGGTGTGGTCATCTTTGTTTTGTTTATGATCACCAAAGGCATTACGGATGAAACTTTTCAAGCTTTGTTGGATCCATTTTCCCTTACCACATTAACCAAGGCAAGTAAGGATTGGACGGTAGCGGATAGAAATTCTCTGCTTATTCCTATGTCGGGAATTATGCTGCTGAACAAACTCTTCTGGATAGTTTTAGGCATTTCGGTTCTGGCGATTGGCTACATCAAGTTTCATTTGATGGTGGTAAATGAAAAAGCTTTCAATAAAAAGCAGCAACAAAAAGTCAAAATCGTATCGGACACCTTTACTAAGAACCTACCCTCAGTTACACCAATTTTCCACACCAAGGCGCAGTTTGCACAGCTTCTTTCAAACGCCTGGTTTCATGGCGTATCGATACTCAAGCTCAAATCGTTTTGGGCGATTATTCTGTGCTGTTTCGTCATTATTCTTGTCAATTCAGTAAGTCTTGGGACTTCCTACGGAGCGGACAGCTATCCAACCACTTATCTCATTATCGAAGAATTGCGCGAGATGTCCATTTATTTCTTCATGATCATTTTGGTTTTTTATTCTGATGAAATCATGTGGAAGGAACGGGACGTAAAACTTGACCTTATTCATGATGCTACACCCATTTCAAGTTTTGTTAATGTGAGCAGCAGGTTCCTTGCATTGCTGCTCATCTATGCCATTGTCATGCTTTCACTTATCGCTGCCGGTGTGCTGTTTCAAACATTGAACGGCTACCATCGCTACGAATTGGAGGTCTATTTCTTTGGGTTCTTTTTGGAGTTATTTCCATTCCTGGCCTTGTACACATTTGCGGCAATGTTCTTTCAGGCACTTACCGGAAACAAGTTTATGGGCATGCTAGCCACCATCGCATTTGCCATCATCAATGTAGCTATAGGCGTGTTTGGATTGGAACATGCCTTACTCAATTTTGGTGGACATTCGCTCGCTCCCTACTCGGATATGAATGGCTATGGCCATTTCCTGACTGGCTACCTCTGGGTGAAAGCTTACTGGGTGTTGTTTGGAGTGCTACTTTTGATCTTCGGCAGCATTTTACTGGTGAAGGGAACCGAAACGGATTTGAGGAGCCGATGGAGGAGGGGGCTACAGCAAATTGGAAAACCACTCGCAGCATTTGGTTTAGTTTGCTTTATACTCTTCTTGGGTATTGGAGGGTATATTTTTTACAATATCCATGTGCTTAATGAATTCTGGACAACCGGTGAACAAACCAGTTTCAGAGCGGGGTACGAAAAGACACTAAAGCAGTTTGAGTACATTCCTCAACCGAAAATAATAGAGGTTAAACTGGATATTGATCTGTTTCCGTCACAAAGAGCCTATGGAGTAGCCGGTTACTACCTAGTCGTAAATACATCGCAAGAATCCATTCACGAAATCCATGTACAAAAACTGATCGAGTCAAACGTGGAATTGATGGATGTAACCTTTGATCGTCATACGACCATAAACAACACCCATGAGAAATTTCATTATACCATTTACGAATTGAGCGAATCCTTAGCTCCGGGCGATACCCTGAAAATGAACTTCAGACAAACCTTAAAGCCAAGGGGTTTTGAAGCTGATAATTCCGGTACAGATGTGGTGTACAACGGGACTTTCTTTGACAATGCAGAACTGCCGGGTTTTGGTTATCAGAAAAAATATGAACTGCAGGATGAAGACGATCGGAAAGATTTTGAGCTGGCTCCACGACTTCAAAAAGCCAAACGGGATGATGTAAGAGAATTGGTGAATGCCCGCAGCGGAAGCGATTCGGATGGTACCACTTTAGAAGTAATAATCAGTACAGAAGCGCCACAAACTGCCCTAACTTCTGGTGATTTAGTGGCAACATGGAATGAGGATGGTCGCAATTATTTCCACTATAAAACCAATCAACAAATCATCCACTTTTATCCCATTGTATCAGGTCACTATGAGGTAATGAGAGATAGCACTTTTTCCCTCTGGAAATACTTCAACCGAGCCAGTTGATTTGGAGATTTATTACCAGAAAGGTCATGAATACAACCTGACCCGGATGATGGAATCCATGAAAATGTCATTGGACTATTACAGCAGCCAATTCAGTCCCTATCCATACAAGCACCTGCGAATCGTGGAGTTTCCTAGGTATCGGACTTTCGCGCAATCACTGCCAGGAATCATTCCTTTTTCGGAGGCCATCGGTTTTATTATGGACATTGATGATGAAAAAGACGTGGACATGGCATTTTATGTTACCGCGCATGAAGTGGCTCACCAATGGTGGGGTTTACAACTCGAAGCTGCAAACGTACAGGGACAACACATGATTTTGGAAACCCTGGCGCAGTATTCTGCCATGATGGTGCTTAAAGAAAAATACGGTGATGAAAAAGTTCAACAATTCCTGAGGCTCCAATTGGATGATTACACCGAAGCAAAATTAAAATCCAGCAAGGTAGAACCGCCCTTGGCCTTGGTGGAAAATGAAGATTACATCTACTACAACAAAGGAGCATTAGTCATTTATGAACTAAAGGAGCTTCTTGGAGAAGCAAATATCAATATCGCTCTGAAGAATTTCCTCAAAGACTGGCACTCTTTCAATAATCCCCGGAAGCCAAGTCGCTATGCAACTACCTTGGACTTGATCTCCTATTTTCGGGAAGTAGCGCCTGAATCGGCACAAGGTACCATTACCGATTTATTGGAGCGGGTAAAACCCATTGACGAAAACCAGCTTCAACATAATTAGTGAGAAGGATATAAATTACTGACCAGAATTATCTAAATAAAAGCATAATGCAAGACATCAATTCAATCAACATTTTGGAAAAGTTTTCATTGTTCCAAAAGCAATGGACACCTCACATCATCGGAGAACTCAATGGGCAATATGTGAAGCTTTGCAAGCTTAAAGATGATTTTGTCTGGCATAGCCACGAAAACGAAGATGAGCTTTTTATGGTGTTTAAAGGGACATTGCTGATGGATTTTCGGGATGGACGAACAGTGGAAGTAAAGGAGGGAGAAATTCTCATCGTCCCCAAGGGAGTCGAACACAGACCGCATACAAACGGAGAAATTGTCTTCAACCTACTTTTTGAGCAGAAAGCAACCCTTCATACCGGTAATGTTGAAACTGAGTTGACTGTAAAAGAATTAGGGTGGATTTGAGAAAAGGAAAAATACAAAACTAATTCGACTGTGTCCATAATACCTGGGACAAATACCGGCTTTCAAAAAAATGAGATCTTTGCATGGTCAGGGGCAAACCCGCACTAATATCCCATACAAAATTTATTAGAGCTCGATTTGGCAAAATAGATGAGGATAGTATTTAGTGACAAAAATTATTTTTTAATCAAATTTTTATTTATATCTTGATACTGTAGCGAAGTCTGAAAGAGAATCGTCTTCTTTTAAAAAGAAAAATCCGTGAAAACTTTTTTTAATAGCGTTACTTGGATCTTAGTCATTGGTTGTCTATTCCAATGGGCTGATGACCAGCAAGAGTGTTTAGCTTACCGGGAAGGAGCGGTTATTAAATAAACCCACCGATCAGTGAAAGCTACTATGGAAAGCGGAGCTGGTAGGGTTATAAATGTGCCCGCAGTCTGGATACCAACTGGTAGTCTATTGTATGAGTACTTAGGAGGCCCAATCGAGGAATCAAAATTGGGTCAGCGTTATTTCCTCGAGTTCAGAGATTTACCATTTGAGGAAAAAAAGATCTTTACCACCATGGCAGTCGAGCCCTCCATGTACCTGTTTTCAGCGGAATGTTCACTAAAATGTAAATTGTAAGTAACAAAAACTTGATAATTATGAGATACCTGACTCTTTTATATTCGGTCATTTTCCTTTCAATGAATGCATCCTGTCAAGTATTTCAGGAAAAAGAAGACAAGTCAATGACAATAGGGTCATTATGCAATCTTGAACCTAGGCCATCTGGTGATTTAGATAAATGTTCAGGGGATTTTTATCTACACTTTCAAGAGGAACAGGCAGATTTGAAATATTCCGAAAGTTTAGGCTACTACCTAGTTTTTAAAGTCACAGAAACCTATGATTGTTCGGTTTTGGGGGTTGTTTGTGAGGGGGGCAATTTAGATGAGTACTTGGGCAAGTCAGTTCTAGTCTCGGGTGATTTGCATTCCTACAATCGAGATTTCGAACCTGCAGTAGGCGGTCTTAAGATTTACTCTCTAGAGAATTTGACTTTTAACTGAATTGTAATGAAGAGATCTTTATATCTAATTCCTTTTTTTTTATTTATAATACGACTAGGGCTTTCTCAGACATATTATGATCATGGACCAATCGTTGAAAATAACTTTAATCCCCTCTGGGTACCTGAACCAGGAGGAAGAACTTGGGATTGCCCAATTATAACCTATTTTTTCTTAAATGGGACAGCGGATATATCAGGTAACCTTGAAAGAAATGCCATTAGAGCTGCAATGGATATGTGGGAAGAGCATTCCTTTATTAGATTTGTTGAAGTTACATTGGAAAATAATGCAGATATCAGGATACTTTGGGGAACGGGTAATCATGGTGATCCTATTGATTGTGGGGCCTGTGATTTTGATGGTCAGAACGGAATCTTGGCTCATGCTTTCTTTCCACCTCCAAATTTGGGTGATTTTGCAGGAGACATGCATTTCGACGACTCGGAATTATGGACTTTAGATCTAAGAAATTCGGGTGCT
The DNA here is from genome assembly GCA_048819475.1 of Algoriphagus sp. Taxonomy (GTDB): domain Bacteria; phylum Bacteroidota; class Bacteroidia; order Cytophagales; family Cyclobacteriaceae; genus Algoriphagus. The sequence continues at coordinate 13,101 of JBMDXP010000039.1, read as the reverse complement.
CAGCCAATAGACCTTGTAACAGTTGCCGCTCATGAGTTGGGACATTCCTTGGGTTTAGACCATACGAACGTTCCGAATTCACTCATGAATGCGATTTATAATGGATCCCATCGCTTTTTGGGTGCTGATGACATTGAAGGTATCCAAGCGCTATATCCGAATCCAGCCCTTTCTATTTCAGGTCCACAATTCTTATGCTCGACTAATTCATTTACATTAAACAACCTGCCTGTTGGAAATACCGTGTCATGGTCAGTGACACCTGCAAATTTATTTACAGGTTCTATCAGTGGAGTTGGTTTAACGGCGAATTTAAGCCCTTTGAATACGAACTCTTCTGGGCAAGCGACTTTGGTATATAGTGTTACAACAGAGTGTGGTGATTTTCAGATTAGTCAGGTATTTTGGGTAGGTAAAGGAACTATTGGGATATATGGAGCCTATGATATGCCCACTAATACTGTAGAAAACTATTATGCTACCGCAGACGGAAGTGTTACGAACTATAATTGGAGTATATATCCATCAGGGTACGAATGGATAGGAAATCAGGGGAATCCCGGAATTACATTAACAATTAGCCATCCAGGTAATTATTCCCTTGGGCTGGATGTAACGAATCCGTGCGGAGTGAGGGGAAGTGAAATACCAATATATGTGTACGACCCTTGGTCAATGTTTGTGATTTACCCAAATCCAGCCTCCGACATCATGACTGTATCAAAAAGATCTACACTTTCATCAAAACAGATGGATACGACCTCGTTTGAAATTAGTGTATTTGATAGCAAAGGCCAACAGTTGGCAGGGCCTGTGTCAGGTAATGAAGACGTAGGGCTTGATGTCAGTCACCTCAAAAACGGATTCTACTTTGTCCATATTTCGTATAAAGGTCACTTAATAAAAAATCAGATTAAAGTCGAGCGATAGAAGGCTTTGACGAAAACCAATCAATAGTTTCTAAATGAAAGCCTTGTCAGCGACTGCTCTCTATGAGCAGCAGGGTTGTTTAACATATCAGGGAAAGATCCACTCATATGGCTGTGATGCACTGGTTGTTAAAGTGACTAACCGTGCAGTGAACTCTAATTTGGTAAGCGGAGCTGGTAAGGTTGAAAATGTAATAGCTGCTAGGATACCAATTGGGAGTCCATTTTATGAATATTTTGGAGACCCAATTGAGGAATCAAAATTGGATCAGCGTTTCTTCTTCGAATTCAGAGAATTGCTGCCTGAAGAAGAAAATATATGTACTACTATGACAGCCGAGCCCTCCAGGTCCGTGTTTTTAACAGAATTTTCATTAGAGTGCAGAATTTAATAATTGTGGGTCTATATCTCACTTCGAATTCCCACATTTACGCATGTCCTCAAACCTATTACAACTGAAATGGCAGAAGATAAACCAAGACTAATACGGTTGACGGAAATTTTAATCCAATTACAGTCAAAGCGGATTGTTTCGGCAAAGGACATTGCTGAAAAATATGGGTTAAGTATCCGGACGGTGTATAGAGACATCAGGACGCTTGAACAATCGGGAATACCCATTATCACTGAAGAAGGAAAAGGCTATTCGATCATGGAAGGCTATCATCTTCCGCCAGTCATGTTTACCGAAGAAGAAGCCAACGCACTCATTACGGCAGAACATCTGATAGTAAAGAACAAAGACCGATCCTTGTCGGACCAATACCAAAATGCAATTGTAAAAATTAAATCTGTACTTCGGTTCGACCAAAAAACTAAGGCAGAAATACTTGCCCAACGCATTCAAATTAGGATCAACAAAAACAATGAGAAGACAAGCAATTACCTTATCCAACTTCAATCCAATATTGCAAACAATAGAATCGCACATATCGATTACCTCTCTTTGGATAACCAGCGAACTGAAAGAAAAATAGAACCTTTTGCATTATACACTACCAACGACAATTGGGTTTTGATCGCCTTTTGTAGAAAACAGAAAGACTATAGAGCTTTTCGGTTGGATTGCATCCAAAGACTGTCCTCAACCAATGAATCTTTTGAGCCGCATAAAATCACGTTTGGGCAGTACCTTGATGAATGTAAAAAAAAATGGTCAGGCACCCCTGACATACCCTTGTCATCACCTCAATCTTACTTTGCATCAAATCATAAGAAAACGAAACATGCAAAAAGTAATGGTTGAACCTTTTAGCCTGATTGGCCTTGCCATCAGAACCACCAATGATGGTCAGAAAGCCAATAAGGAAATTGCGGAACTGTGGCAGCGATTTATGGGTGAGAATATTTTACAGTATATCCCAAATAAGATCGACTCCACGATCTATTCCCTGTACACTGAATATGAAGGCAACCATAACATGCCTTACACTACAATTCTGGGGTGTAAGGTGGACAGCCTTGATGAAATTCCGGTAGGGATGGTAAGGAGATCATTTAAAGGTGGGACCTACGTAAAAACAACTGCAAAAGGGGACTTGATGAAAGGACTCATTGTAAATCATTGGGCTACAATATGGGGAATGGATTTAGACAGAGCTTACACAGCAGACTTTGAATCCTTTGGGGAGAAAGCCCAGAATCCGACCGACGCAGAAGTTGATTTTTATGTGGCTATAAAAGAATAGTGGATGGGAAATCTGGTACTGAAAGTAAATCCTAAAGTCAACGATGTTTTTGCCAACTATCCTGATCCGGTGCGGAATAAGTTACAATACTTGAGAGATTTAGTGATAGAGACAGCGGAAGAAACAGAAGGCATTGACGAAATGGAGATCACATTGAAATGGGGTGAACCCAGCTTTATTACTAAGCAGGGGAGTACTTTGCGAATGGACTGGAAATTTAAAAATCCTGATCAATATGCATTGTACTTCCAATGCTCAAGCCGATTGGTTAAAACTTTTAGGATAGTATTTGATGGTAAATTTCAGTTTGAGGGAAATCGGGCAATTATATTTCGGCTTGACCAAAAAATTCCGGAATTAGAGTTAAAGGAATGTATCAGGGCATCCTTAACCTATCACAAAGTCAAGCATTTGATAACCTTGGGAATATGAGACTCGGTGGTGCTTAACACTGACCGCCGCGATTCCCCAATTCTCAGACTATTGTATTTGGGCTGGCATCAAAGAGGAGATGAAGGCTTAGTACCTTGGGTACCGTTTACATGGCCAGAGAAGGATTAAAATGGGTTTAGCGGTGTCTGAGAAAAAAAGCAAGATACTCCATGCACCATTGATTCGAACCTACATGAAGGACAATTGGAAGTTAGGGGTTTCATTTGTCGGAGTTGAGCCGGAGTTCATGGCCGAACTGGAAGCAGCTAGAATAAATTATTTTGGTACGTGGTAAGTAATATGAACCATTTTCTATTTGAGAAACTCCATAACTCGGGTCCGACATTCAAACAGGATTAGAATCTCACGATTACCCGACCCAATCCTTGGGAGGATCAAAGAAATCATTATCAGGCCACCACAAGTCATTTTCACATTTTTCCTCAAGGTAATCAAGGTATTCATCCAAATTGACCGTATGGTCCCACTTCAGCACCCAATTACTATCAAATCCTCTTTGTTTGTTCAAGAAGCCTCCACTTTTTAGGGTAAAGGAATTAGTTCTATAAAAAACCTTCTTTGTGATTTTCTCAATATTCATTTTGACAAGAAAATAGTCGTAGAGAACGATGAAACCGGTTAATAAAATACCATAACTCTTATGGAAAAAATTTGCTGTTGGAACAAAATCAGGATCGTAGTTCATAGACAATTCCTCATCAATTACTTCCCATGATAGAAAATAAACTATCGAATAAATAATTACCCCTAGAGCAATATCAAACTCAACTGATCTTGATTTCTTCCTGAGATAAAGGATTTCTTTTAGAGTCAAAGAATGGAAGGAGGATGAATCGAACGAAAATTGTCTAAAAAGTGTGAATGGTATCAATAGAATCAAAATAACAAGTGGGAATCCCCCCGAATTCAAGGATACCAAGCCCAAATAAGACAAAAACACAACTAAAAGAAGTAATATGAATCTTCGAAGCTGGAAAAACCAGAATGATTTTTTGGCGTTTTCCAAGCTGGGTGGTGCTATTTCCATTTGAAACCTAATTTTTTTGATTTATCCAGATTCATCAATATAATCAAAAAAACAAACCTAAAAACGTATGTTATCACACCCCAAATTGCATCCCTATTAAAAATAAAAACCCTAACTATCTTAAATAGTGATAGTTAGGGTTTGTTCTTGCAGAGGAGGAGGGATTCGAACCCCCGGTACCTCACGGTACAACGGTTTTCAAGACCGCCGCGATCGACCACTCTGCCACTCCTCTGTAGTATGTTTTCTCCGAAATCCCGTTTGTGTTTCGGTTTGCAAAAGTAAAATGAAACTTAGCTTTTGCAAAGCCATTTCTGTCTTTTTATGCTAATTGACTGATTTGTCAGAAGTTAATTTTTTTCCTCCATCTCCATTTTCTGGTTTTTGATTCGTTCTCTTGCCCTTTTCCGCTCTTCTATCAGATCCAGGCTTACATTCACCTCAAAGCAAATCAACACAATCAATGAAGTGATCAACAGCCATAGCATCAGGGCTATCAACGTACCGATGGAGCCGTAAAGTCTATTGTAACTGGCGAAATTGTTCAGATAAAAGGAAAACCCGTAAAAGCCGAAACAGATCAACAGCCCGGCAAGTCTGGCTCCTGTGGAGAAAAACCGCCACTTATCATGCACTACAGGAGCATACCGGAAAATAAAGGCGGTGGAGATGTAGAACATAAAGAGGAGAATGAGGAACTTCAATCCTGAAAAGAGAAAATAAGTGAAGCCGGAATTGAACATTTGCGTCTCATCCAACCGCTTGATCAGGACGTTTCCTGCGATCATTACCGTGCTGGCAGCGAACACCGTCATGGCCAGCACCACCACTATGCCTACAGCAATCACGCGGCTGCGCAGGAACCCTCGGTTCTCCTTGGTCTGATACACTGAGTTGAAGGAGTTCATCATCGAAATCACCCCCTGTGTGGATGCAAAAAGCGCAAAGAAGAACCCCAGTGACAAGAGGCTCTGGCGCGGCTTCGATACAATATCCATGATGGTAGCTTCGGTCTGCCCGTAAATTTCCGAAGGCAGAATCTCCTTGATGAAATTGAGGATATTCTGGGTGGTGACATAGGGAAAAAAGTCCTGAAGGTAAGGGATGAGGTTCAGCAGGAACAGGATCAGTGGGAAGAGGGCTATTGTGAAACTGAAGGCCATGGAGCCTCCCCGTTCTGTGATATCGTCCTTCTTGAGCTGTACAAGAAAAATCCTGCCCACATCGTACACATTCTTATCCGGATCGCCGAAGTGCAGGTTCTTCAATTTTCTGACCTGCCATAGTGCTCTGACCTGCGTCCTTAGAATCTTTGTTTTGATCACTCTCCTTTACTTAAAAATAAGCTTTCAATAAAGCTAACAAATTATGGGGAGGTCTTGTTGGCTGATGGGTGTCTTTTTTGAGAAATGCGAGGGTAGTCCAGCCTTCTGTAATCAGTTCGTGGGCTTCATTGAAGACCTGGTATTCAAAGCGGATACGTACCCCAGGCAGGGTGGGGATCACGGTTTTTATGGTGAGCAGCTCATCGTATTTTCCGGGCTTGAGGTAGCTGAAGTGACTCTCCAGAACAGGCATCATTACGCCCTCTTCCTCCATCTGCCGGTAAGAAAACCCGATACTCCGCATGGCCTCTACGCGTGCCACTTCAAAATACATCGCGTAGTTTCCATAATAGACATAACTCATCTGGTCCGTTTCAGCATACCTGACACGGATCTGCGTTTCGGCTGTATACATAGATCAGAATATGTTTGAGGCATTCAGTGCCGCCTGGTATCTCCTTGCGTTGGTGTTATGCTGCTCCAGGGTAGTGGCAAATGCATGGTACCCGGAGAAGTCTTCTTTGGCGCAGAAATACAGGTATTTGTGATTCTCTGCATTCAGCACCGCGTCCAGGGAATTGATATCGGGAAGGTTAATGGGTCCAGGAGGAAGCCCGGCGTACAAATAGGTGTTGTATGGACTGTCGGTAAGTTTGTGCACATTCAATACGCGTTTTAGGCTGAAGTCTCCCAGCGCGAAAACAAGCGTGGGATCTGCCTGCAGCGGCATATCCATTCTTAGGCGGTTGAGGTAAACACCGGCGATCCGGGGCCGTTCGTCAGCTTTTTGGCTTTCTGCCTGGACAATGCTGGCCAGTGTGCTCACTTCTTTGCGGCTCATGCCCATGCGGCTGGCTTTTTCCTTTCTCGCGTCCGTCCAAAAGCTCTCATATTCCTTGTACATCCTGTCAAACAAAGCCTCAGCCCCTGTGTCCCACCAGAATTCGTAGGTATTGGGGACAAACATGCCCATGATCGTCTCTTCCTCAAAATCAAACTTCCGGATATAAACGGAGTCCTTGATCATAGCCAGAAACTGTTCCTGGGTCACTTCCAGATTTGCCGTGATCTTCTCTGCCAGGTCTTCTTTGGTCCTCACATTGTTGAAGGTGACCCGTACCGGGGTCTGTCTCCCGGACCGGAGAAGCCGGACCAGATCCAGGTTCGTCATCTTAGGTGTGATGGTGTATAGGCCCGGTCTTACGTTTTCCTGATAATCCAGTACCTTGGCCACAAACCCAAAACTCAGCATGTCATTGACGACGTTGTCGTCATACAGCGTATTGGTCACCGTCTTGTACGAGGCATTGGTCGGTATTTTCAGCATGTAGTTTACATCTGATTGGATCAGGGCATTTGGGCTGAAAAAAACCTGATAGAAGTAAAAACTCAGGGAGATGGCCAGCACCGATCCTGTAATGATCAGCACCAGAAATACTTTTTTTCTTTTTTCACTTAGCATACAGGGTCAAAAATACGGAAAAATCCCAATTGAAGTTACTGCCTTTCGCCGGGGTCCATCTATTTTCAAATCCCGGTCAGAGACCTTATCTTTCCGTTTTACACCAAAGCCTGATTGATTTTGCACTATATCCCGGTCACCTGCGCTGCCATCTCTTTGGAAGGTAAGATACTCGCCGTCCAACGCTCCCCAAAAATGGATCAGGCGGGCTTTTGGGAGTTTCCTGGAGGTAAAATCGAGCAGGGGAAAGCTGCGGAAGATTGCATCATCCGGGAGATCAAGGAAGAGCTTGACCTATAAGTAGCAGTGATATCCGCCCTGAGTCCGACCTGCTATGCTTATAATCTTGGGAAAAGTGTGCAACTGATCCCTTTTGTGTGCACGGTGAGTGCCGGTGTCCTGAAACTGGCAGAGCATGATGAGGCCCGATGGCTGGGAAGACAGGAGTTGTACTCGGTGGAGTGGGCCCTGGCAGATTTGCCCATCGTACAGGAATTGGATCGGTTTTGGAACCCAATCCATCAAATTATTCTTGATAACCTAGCAAACCGATAAGACATGGCAGCTGAATTTATTAGATTATATGAGGAGAATCCTGACCCGAAAAAGATCAGGCAGATAGCAGAAGTGTTGCGAAACGGTGGTGTGGTCATTTATCCTACGGACACAGTCTATGGGATGGGGTGTGACATTACCAACCTGAGGGCTGTGGAGCGTATCTGCAAAATCAAGGGCATCAATCCCAAAAAGCATAATTTTTCATTTATCTGTGCCGATCTGGCCAACATTTCCCAATACACCCGTGTGATCAGCAAACCGGTATTCAAGATGATGAAGAAAGCGTTTCCCGGACCTTTCACCTTTATCCTGGAGGCGAGTAATGAGGTACCAAAGATCCTCCACAGCAACAAGAAAACGGTGGGAATCAGAATCCCCGCACACAATGTACCCCGTATGTTGGTGGAAGAATTGGGACATCCTATTCTGACAACCTCTATCCACGATGAGGATGAAGTGGTGGAGTACAGCACAGATCCTGAGCTGATCTATGAGAAATATAACCATCTGGTGGATGTGGTTATAGATGGGGGGTATGGGCAGAATGTGGCCTCCACCATTCTTGACTGTACAGGAGATCAGGTGGAGATCATCCGGGAGGGACTGGGTCAGGTGGAAGACCTGGAATAGCCGGTGCCTAACGAGGGCCGGACCAGATGAAAACTAAAAACACTAAATCTCCGGCATACGGAGTGTACTGAATGCCTATACATCAACAACAGCAGCCTAAAAGCCTGGTTTTGGCTGATCTGCATTACTTCCCAAATCTGGAATTCTTTTCCGCAATAGTGGGAGCGGAGGCAGTGGTCTTCGATCCTATGGCTCTTTATAGCCGTCAGACTTACTTTAACCGGACGCGTGTGCGTCTGGCAAACAAGGTGGAGACGCTGAGTGTGCCCATTCAGGGGCGAAGACCAAGATTGCCCCAACAGGAAATCAGGATTGACTACAGCCAAAAATGGGTGAACGTGCATCTCCGGGGGATACAGAGTGCCTATGGCAAATCTCCTTTTTTCGAGTTTTACTTTCCCTATTTCGAAAAAATATTTGGGAAAGCCCCTGAACTGTTATGGGACCTGAATTGGCAATTGCTGACATTATGTCTCAGGCTCTTAGGAATGCCTGTCAAAATGCTGGTGGTCTCCGGGCAGGAGAAAAGCAGTGGCATTAGGGATATAAAGGGGCAAATATTGCCTTCGGGGCATGATTCGGAGAGCAAATACTATGAACCACAACCTTATTTCCAACTTTTTGGCGTAGACTTTGAGCCAAACTTGAGCATCCTGGATTTGTTGTTTTGTGAAGGTCCTGCTTCGAAAAACATAATCTTAAAGTCTGTAAAAAAACAATGAACAATCGTTGAAAGGATTGTGTTTTTAAAACAAATTCGGTAACATACGTACAGGATTATTAAACAATCAGAAAGGATTAAATTAAATGGAAGCAAAATTTTCGAACAGAGTAAAAGAGGTGATCTCACTCAGCCGTGAAGAAGCCCTTCGCCTGGGACACGATTACATTGGCACTGAGCACCTCTTGCTTGGGATGATTCGTGAAGGTGAAGGTGTAGCTGTTTCCATTCTTAAGAAATTGGGAGTGCCTATGGACGAGCTGCGCAATGCGATTGAGCGTGCTGTGAAAGGTACTGCAAATCACAATGTGAAAAATATGGCCAATATTCCTCTGACCAGACAGTCGGAGAAGGTGTTGAAAATAACGTATCTGGAAGCTAAAATCTTCAAAAGTCAGTTGATCGGGACTGAGCATTTATTGTTGTCCATTCTAAGGGATGAGGATAATATAGCCACCCAGATTCTCAATAAATTTGAAGTTAGCTACGATTCTGTAAAAGAAATGCTGGAAATGTCTTCCGATTCGGCTCCCCGGGCGCGGGCAGAGGCAGAGGATGGGGATGACGACGGGTCCAAACTTTTCGGTTCACCGGGAAGTGGTTCCGGAGCAGCCAAGGCCGGTGCGGAGAAATCCAGGACGCCTGTTTTGGATAACTTCGGACGGGACCTGACCAAAATGGCTGAAGATGACAAGCTTGATCCTATCATCGGAAGAGAAAAAGAAATCGAGCGGGTGGCGCAGATTCTTTCCCGTAGAAAGAAAAACAACCCCATTCTGATCGGTGAGCCTGGAGTAGGGAAAACTGCCATCGCAGAAGGACTAGCCTTGAGGATCATCCAGAAGAAGGTCTCACGGGTGTTGTTCAACAAGCGTGTGGTGACCTTGGATCTGGCATCCTTGGTGGCAGGTACCAAATATAGAGGGCAGTTTGAAGAGCGGATGAAGGCTGTGATGAACGAGCTGGAGAAATCTCCCAATGTGATTCTCTTCATAGATGAGCTGCATACGATAGTGGGTGCAGGAGGGGCTTCGGGATCTCTGGATGCTTCCAATATGTTCAAGCCTGCTTTGGCCCGGGGTGAGATCCAGTGTATCGGAGCCACCACGCTGGATGAGTACCGTCAATACATCGAGAAGGATGGAGCATTGGCCCGTAGGTTCCAAATGGTCATGGTAGATGCTACCTCACCGGAGGAGACGGTGCAGATCCTGAATAACATCAAGGATAAATACGAGGATCATCACAATGTAAACTATACCGATGCAGCCATAGAGGCCTGCGTGAAGCTATCTGACCGGTATATATCTGATCGGTTCCTTCCGGATAAAGCCATTGATATCCTGGACGAAGCGGGAGCACGTGTGCATATTAACAATATCCATGTGCCTGATGAAATCCTGAAACTCGAAGCTGAGGTGGAAAACATCAAAACGGAGAAAAACCGGGTGGTCAAATCCCAGAAGTACGAAGAAGCTGCCCAGCTGCGGGATAAGGAGAAAAAGCTTCTGGAGCAACTTGAAACAGCGAAAGTGAAGTGGGAAGAAGAAAGCAAATCCAAGCGCTTCACCGTGGAAGAGGATCATGTGGCAGAGGTAATCGCCATGATGACCGGAATTCCTGCGAAAAGAATCGCCCAGAATGAAGGAGCGAAACTGCTGAATATGAATGCGGAGCTGAGCGGCAAAGTAGTCGGTCAGGAAGATGCCATCAAAAAACTGACAAAAGCAATCCAGCGTACGCGGGTAGGCCTGAAAGATCCCAAGAAACCGATAGGTTCATTTATATTCCTTGGACCTACAGGAGTGGGGAAAACAGAACTGGCAAAAATGCTGGCCACCTACCTTTTTGATAAAGAGGATTCGCTGATCAGGATAGACATGTCTGAATACATGGAGAAGTTCTCTGTATCCAGGCTGGTAGGGGCACCTCCAGGCTATGTAGGGTATGAAGAAGGTGGGCAACTGACCGAGAAAGTGAGAAGGAAGCCTTATGCAGTAGTGCTGCTTGACGAGATAGAGAAAGCCCACCCAGATGTGTTCAATATCCTTCTTCAGGTTTTGGATGACGGTATCCTTACAGATGGTTTGGGAAGAAGGGTGGATTTCAGAAATACCATCATCATCATGACCTCCAATATCGGTGTCCGTGATTTGAAGGATTTCGGAGCCGGTATCGGTTTTGCGAGCAAAGCCAAGCAGGACAATATGGACGATGTGGTGAAATCCACGATTCAGTCTGCGCTGAAAAAAGCCTTCAGCCCTGAATTCCTGAATAGATTGGACGATGTGGTCGTGTTCAACTCACTGACTAAGGAGCATATCTTCAAAATCATTGATATCAGCCTGGGTAAGCTATTCTCCAGAATCACTGATCTTGGGTATAAAATTGACCTGACCGAAAAAGCCAAGGAATTCCTAGCAGAGAAAGGCTATGACCAACAATATGGAGCCCGTCCTCTGAACAGGGCGATCCAGAAATACCTGGAAGATGCCGTGGCAGAAGAAATACTAAAAGGAGACCTCTCCGAAGGTGATGTGATCACTGCCGATTATCCCGGAGAAGGATCGGAACTCACCATCGCAGTGACCAAAAAAGAGAAAGCAGATTAACTGAATAAACCTTGACTAATTAAAACCCCTTGCCATCAGCTTGGGGTTTTGTTTTTTAAGCTATCCCTCGCGTCAAGTCGATGCGTTGGTTGATAGCAATTGTTGGAGGTCTCAGCATATGCTTTGCGAACAGTGTACTGGCTGGAGGGCAGAAACACTCTGCTTCTACCCAGTCTCCATACAGCACGCTTAATGTGATTGCCGCCTTTCCTGAAGAGGACCGAAGCCCTTCTTGTCGAAGTCTAATCTATAATCCTGAATAGGGAATGAGCGAAAGCGTCCAGTCTCTGCGGCATCATTGCTGATAATCGTATATGATATCAATGGCGGGGTCCAGAGACATGCCACCGGGATTTAACCCGGGCTTGCCTTCAGGGATTTCTGTGCCCAATTTTTCAAAATAGGCTATCCAAACCGGAAAAAACTCCCCGGTCTCCGGGTCTTTAAAAGTCATGGGTCTGATTTCAAAAACGGGGTTACCAAGGTTTGCTTTCTGAAGAGGTAGATGGATGAGTTCTGAGCAATAATACGCCTCATTGAACAGGTCGAACACAGCATCATAAGGTTTGCCAAGCTGGTTTTTGGCTTCGGCCAATGCTGCAGGAATCAGATGTCGGTAGGTAGGTTTCAGCCGTCCCACCAGTACATTGGGGTTCCCGTTTTCATCGGAATGACGGTTTAAGAAACTATCCAATGGTGTCTTGGATACTCCTTTGGAAATGGCTTCCAGTACATACAGCTTTCCTGCTTCCTTTAGTACGATACCATTATGGGAAAATTCCCGTCCCTGATAGCCTGCGGTAACTGCCCTGATAGCATCGCAGAAATCCCCGCAATCCCCATCTTGGAACAGGATATCCCCCTCTTGGAAGTCAGGGCCGTCTGCGGGCTTACAGGACAGGAAAACAAAGGATAGTAGAAGGTAAAGCAGGAGGGGGATTTTCGAAGCCATGTTTCCGGTTTTTGTGTTAGGCTACAAAACTAAGGGAATGTGGACGGTTTTGAAGGTGAAATTATTCCGACTCCCAGCATGGGTAAAGGGTGTGATGTGGGGCAGACTGGAAAATGCCAGTAACCTGAGTTCGATTTTAAAACACAGCCAATTGATTAGATACAACTGGCTGATATTTGATTGAAGGTTTTTTATCAAAGAAGGAATAGGCAATAAGGCCTGCGATCAGGTTTGTGATAAAGTTGTCAAAGGATCGGTGTCTTGAATGCTCTACCTGACAGATGTTTTTGAGTTCATCATTGATGGTTTCGATAACGGATCTTTTGCGCAGGAGTATTTTGTCCTTCAGTTCCATGAGCACGTTCTTCATATTGTTTCTGATGCTGGTGATCAGGTGGAGTCCGTCCAGGAAGAGTACTTGGGTGAGTGTCTGTGATATATAGCCTTTATCTGCGAACAGCTTACCTCTCAATGATTTTATAAATGATTGGTTTTTAAGAGGTTCCCTGTCATCCACATTTCCGGGCGTGATCATCAGGTTGAGCAGTTCACCTTTGTCATTGACCACAAGGTGAAGCTTGAAGCCGTGGAAATAGCCCATAGTGGACTTCCCCGTAGCGGCGATTCCCCGGAAGACTTTATTGCGTTTGATGCGTTTATTCTTGCATACCCTGATAGGTGTAGAGTCGATGAATGAGATGCCTGTGGACTCTCCAAAACACTGTGTTTTAAGGAATAGAACC
>JBMDXP010000038.1:0-26670 GCA_048819475.1 Algoriphagus sp. | reverse complement strand
CCACATTCTCCAAAAAAACACTGAATCAAATTCCCGGATGGGATTTTCTGATGCACGGATAAAGCACTATTTTTAGCTATTGACTGTCGCTTGCTGGAAAAAACCCTTTTGACGAAAAGCAAGTTGATCTTCAATGATGTCTTTTGATTGAGCACCAGCATGTTTCATACTGTGCTACATTAGTACCGGAAGCATACAAGAACTCCCTGGACACGTGAGTATAGATGGGGCAGGGGGATTTTGTGTCTGAAATTGGAGGAGGGCAGCTTAAAGAGCTATTGATTTAAAATGAAACGACAGACCGGATGAAAGTACATACGACCAACTATTTTGACACCTTTATTGAAGTTGCGGACGACACCAAAGTTGACTTGGGTACCCCGCCACCGGCAAAGGATAAAAGGACCGTTGCGGAAATGCAATACGAACTGATTGCCAAAAACCCTTACAGATACACCTCAGACGAAATTCTCTTCCAGGTATTTGCAGACAGGAGTGGCTTGACAGAGACGGCATACGAAGAAGCGAGAGCACAGTTTTTCTCGAAAGGACAACCGTGCTTCCGGGCTTCCCCATTGACAAAAACCTATGGTTTTGGGGTTCACAGCGACAGGAATGGGAAACTTGCCCTATACGGAATGGAGACCCCAGAATATCAAAACTTCCTGGCTGACCCAAAAATCAAAAAAGTCAAAGCGATGAAATCAACTAAATAGGGTAAGTGAACCAGGTTGCCCGGGCAGTGGTATTCGGAACTGGATGTCTGGTGCGTTTGGCGGAAGAGGGCACAAACCTTAGCCACCGGGAATGAATAGGCTTCCGCTCAGCTGCAAACCGGAAAGAAATCAACATCCTTCTGAAGGTTCCTTTTACTTGTTTTACTGAGACCGTTGCAGTTATACTGATCTGACAAATATGCTTTTCCCACCTGCCAAAAACCTCTCTTATCCGTATATTTCCTTCATTCATTCGATTCTTTCCTGCGTTCACTGGGTTGTCATTGGTCAGGGGTATACTGCATAATAGCTTTGCTTCATCAAACAACTAAACGAAAAGAAAGATGAACAAAGAACTGGTTTATTTAAGAGCATTTGCCGTGGCAACGGTTGTAGGGATTGTTTTCCTTTCATCATCCGCATTCAAAGGGAGCGGCAATCAGAGATTCACGGAAATAGACGTGGAGCGTATCAACATCGTGGAGAATGACGGTACCGTAAAAATGGTGATTACCAATGTGGACCGGTTTCCATCCGGAAGCGATATCATCAATGGCAGGCCGACCAATGACGACAGAAAGAAGCGTTCGGGAATGCTGTTCTTTAATGAGGAGGGGATCGAATGCGGCGGATTTATCTACGACGGAAGAAAAACGGAAAATGGCCATTCTGCCGGACTTTCCCTGACCTATGACCAGTACGATGGAGACCAGGTGATGCAACTGCTCATGAGGGATGACAAGGTTGGCGACGAGCGTTTTGTACGCAGCAGTATCGCATTCATCGATCAGCCGGCCAATCTGGACCAAGCCAAAATAGCCGAGATCCACGATGAATTAACCGAACTGGGAAAGACAGACCGGAAAGCAATGCAGCAGAAATACCAGGAATACCAGGAACAGGGTATGATCGGAAATGTGGACCGGATGGTATTGGGACAGACCAGAAGTAAAAGCAACGGCCTGTTTCTGTTTGACAATAAAGGAATGCCCAGAGCCATGTTCTTTATAGATAATGAAAACAATGCCCAACTCACATTCTTTGACGAGAAAGGGGAGACCATTGCCTCCTTTCCCGAGAAGAAAGACTAACTAGGGCTTGCTGAAAAACCGCTCGTATGAAAATCGGGCTAATCAGTCAAGATCATAGCTTTTAGTATTATTGCATTTTTCAGTATGCCCTAACTAAACGGATGTTTCCATGCCGGTCCCACGATTTCATGGGGCCGGTTTTTTGGATTGCTTCATCAGGTTTGCGAATAAAAACAGCATGGATAAACTCTATAAAAACCGTTATTTTCTACTGTTCATTGTGCTCTTTGCTTATGTGCAGTCCATCCATACACGGATGTCAGCAAGGCAGCTTATCAATGTGTACACATTTACCCCCGAAGCAGCCATAGCTTCGTTGTGTTCGGCAGGCATACTCTTTCTGGTGATTCTTTATTTTATCAGAAAATGGCAGCGGTCTGATGCGTTCAGCACAGAAGTTATGCTGAAGATATTCGGTGCATCACTTCTGGTGTTTGTGCTGATCATGCAGGCCAGCGGGTTGATCATCGCTTTTGCGTTTGACAACATCGAACGGAATTTTAACCCCCAGACATTTATGACTTCCCTGTTCTCTGATTTTTTGGATGGGTTTATTTACGGAAGTTTCTTTCTGGCCTACTACTATTACCATAAAAACAAGCGGCATCAGCAACAATTGACCACCTACCATCAGGCACTTGCGGAAAGCAAAATCAACCAGTTGAAGGCACAGCTCAATCCACATTTTTTGTTCAACAACCTGAATGTACTGGACCAGCTGATTGAAGAGGACAAGCATAAAGCCTCGGATTTTCTGAACGAATTCGCAGAGATTTACCGCTATGTACTGGTGGCGTCGGACAAAGAACTGGTGAGCATCGCTGAGGAACTGGAGTTTGCGGAGCACTATTTCAGGCTCATCCGGCATAAGTACGGCAATGCTTACCGGCTTACCGTGCAGCACACACACACAGGCGGTTTGATCGTGCCTTTGACCCTTCAACTGTTACTGGAAAATGCCGTTCAGCATAATCTGGGTACATCGGAAAACCCGGTTGATATCCACATCACGATTACCGAAAATATCTGTGTTTCAAACAACCTTCACCTCAAAAAAAGAAATAAGCCAACCTCAGGAAGAGCACTGAACAACCTCAACCAGCAATACCAATTGGTAACCGGGGAGTCCATAACAATCCAAAAAACGGACGATTTATTTGTAGTAACGATCCCAATTATCACACAAAAGAAATGATAAAAGTAATCCTTATAGAAGACGAGATTCCGGCACGAAAGAAACTGAGAAGGTTTATTGAGGAATTGGAGACCCCTGTCGAGATCGTTGCGGAACTGGACACCGTCCACAGTGCCGTGACGTCTCTTCGGAGTCATCAGGTAGATCTTATTTTTTCGGACATTGAGTTGTTGGATGGCAATGCCTTTGAAATTTATCAGCAGGTTTCCATATCCTGTCCCATCATATTCACGACGGCATACGACCAGTTTTGGATGGATGCCTTCGAGAGCAATGGCATCGCTTACCTGCTGAAGCCCTTTTCCAAGGCACGTTTCCAAAAGGCTTGGGATAAGTTTCTCCTCTTCAGGAAGACCGAACCGGATGCGCATCAGGGGATAGCCAACCTTACGGAGCTTATCAGGCAGAGCCTGGCAGAAAAGTCGTATAGAAGACGGTTTACCATCACGACCCATCAGGGGATTTATTTTTTGGAGACTGCGGATATTACTTTTTTTGAAGCCGACGGAGGGGTGGTATTTGCGTATGACAGCAAAGGCAAAAAGCACATGCTGACCGAGGCTACCTTAAAGGAAATAGAAGAGCAGCTAGCTCCCTCGGATTTTTTCAGGATCAACCGCGGTGAACTCGTCCATAAGCCCTACGTCGAGAAAATAGAGCGCCATACCAAAAATACACTGGCTATAAGGTTGAAGGGGCACGAACACTACCTGAGCACCAGCCAGAGCACAACGGCAGCGTTCCGGGAGTGGATTCAGAAATAAGAGCAGGCGTACCGGAAATTGGTTTCCGATACTTATGCCGATGAGGCTGTCTATGCCCATGTCTCTACTGGCATCTTTCGTTTCATGCTTATCCTCCTTTTGGTCTTTCTTGATAGATCCGCCTGCTTTCCTCGGATTGATCTTAAACAGTATAAACTGGGCAGTGAGGAGACACTGCCCAAGGCTCAGGGTAGGGTATAAGTTAATTCGAAGGCCATTTCAGGCATTGTCCATGGCGTAGAGAATAAGCATGAGTAGTAGTTAAAATAACATAATCTGGCTATATTGACTTGACCTGATATAAATAAAAATTATTTGTTTTTTAGATTAATAATTGCGCTAGGTAGTTCTAAATGAAACTAGTATGGAACTTGAAAGACTCTATTTTTTTACAGCCACCATCCTTAACTGGTACAAGTTATTAGACTCTGACAGATATAAGGGTATTGTCCTTCGTAGTTTTGATTACCTGGTGAGTTCAGGGAAATTAAAAATCTATGCATTTGTGATCATGTCTGACCATCTACATGTGATCTGGGAACTTTTGGAATTGAACGGAAAAGAAATGCCGCATGTAAGCTTCATGAAATATACCGGGCATATTATACAAAAAGATTTAAGGAAGAACGATCAGACTACCCTCGATTTATTTAAAGTCAACTCAGAAACTAGGGTACACCAAGTCTGGCAGGGAGATTCTTTGTCCGTCCCAATTTATACCCCCTCAGTGATTTTCCAGAAATTGGATAACATCCATAATAACCCGTGCAGAGGAAAATGGATGCTGTCTGGAAGTCCAGTGGAATATAGATTCTCCTCTGCGAAATTCTATGATTCTGGAGTGGACGATTTTGGTTTCTTATCCCATATAGGAGATAGGTTGTAAATGAGTTCCCTGGCCAGTGACTCCACAGGCCATGGCGGGAGATTTTCTATTGTATATTTCGGGCTTAAACTTTAAACAAGAACAAAACTGTAAACTAATGAAACATAAGTATAACGAGACAGACAAAATAATTCTTCAAGCTGGAGAGGGTAGGACTTATAACTGTGGGACTATGACTGCTATATTTAAGGCTGACGAAAATGAAACGGCAAATAAATACAGTATTTCGGAATGGTGGCTTGAACCAAACTCTGGTGGACCTGGCCCTCATTCCCACGAAGACAATGATGAAGTCTTTTATGGCATTGAAGGTACAACATCAATATTGGTGGGCGACCAATGGTTTGATGTTACAAAAGGAGCGTTTTTGAGAATCCCAGCAAAGACCATTCACGATTTTGCAAACAGATCAAATGAAAAATCTGGACTTCTTAACTTCTTTATTCCGGGTGGTTTTGAGAGAAATATGCCCTCCATTGTACGATGGTTTGAAGACAATAGTTAATAGTGTAATATTTATTAAGTCGGAAACCAAAGGTTTAACTTATAAAATGACCAATTAAACTTAAGTAGGCTACTATGGCAAAAGTAACTAACGCAAAGAAATCGGAGGTAATAAACGGGGAAACCATAAAGTATCACGCAAACGGTAAAACGATCTGGTCGAAAGGAAGGATAGTTGACGGGAACCCCGAAGGCTATTGGGAATGGTATCGTATAGACGGAACAATAAAGCGTTCCGGACAATTTGAAAAAGGAGAACCTGCCGGTGAATGGACAACATATGACGAAAAAGGAGAACCGTATAAAGTCACGAAAAGATAGCATGATCCGCCTATCAAGCATGCTTTCCGAGGAAAGGAATATATGAGTTCCCTGGCCAGTGGAGACACTGCCAAGGCGGGAGCATAACCTTCTTTTTATTACTAATACTATCGGATTTTGTGTTTTGATTTCCTACCCCAAGACATTGTTTTTACATTTTAAAATGACGTAAATGAACTGCAGAATAGAAAAAATAAAATTATCAATCGCAGTGCTTTTTTTAGGTGTTCAGGTATGTATGGCCCAGGTTGAACCAAAAGGAAATGATTATTTTCCTATTGAATTAAGCGAAAAAATTGCTTTTAAATATACCGATTCCGAGAATTTTGTAAAGCATATTGACCTAAAAGAAAAGAGACTTATCAATGGCAAAGAATACAGTGTAAGGCTAATGCAATACTCTTGGGATAAAAACGACACCACATACTTTAGGTCTGAGAATCAAACTGTCTATTATTACGACAGAAAGTCAAATATGGAGAGTGTTAATATCCCTAAGGACATTGAAGTAGGTTCATCTTGGATAAGTGCTGATAATGCTTGGGAATATGAAATTGTAAGCATAAGTGCCAACCTGACGACGCCTGAGAAAGAATACAGCAACTTGCTTGAAATAAGAGCAATCCAACTTCAGAACAGAGACCAAACCAAGCTCACAGAATACCTTAATTATTATGAGAAGAATGTTGGTAAAATTGCAAGTGTGACAAATGGTAAACTGATGACGTACAAACTTGAAAAGTAATACAAATAAGAAAATATCCTATTGCTGATTTTACGTCATGTGTGTTAGGGATAGGTCGGAAGAGGATGGCTCTTATGCCGATGCCAGTATCCCCATTGACATTAGTCCATCCAAAATTATCTATGCCCATGTCAGTGTCCACTGACATTCCTTCCCCCATTATACTACGCCCATTTCAGTGTCCCCACTGACATTTACTCCTTCCATAGTTATCCCCTTACTCTTGACTTCCATGGATAGGCCTGCGTGCTTTCCAGAGGTAGGATCTTGGATAGTATAAACTTGGGCAGAGGAGACACTGCCCAGGGCGGGACAAGCGGTAAACCTTATGCCCATGTCAGTGTCCCCTATGACATTTTTCCTTCTCCAATTATCGTCCTCCCCCTACAGGATGTCATTACTCTTGCCGACTTCCTTGCCTCAACTTTTGGGGTCTACTCCCAGGTCTGTGTTCCCAAATCCGCTTTTTCTTCAGCAATACCCAAACCGTCAGCGGTTTGGCTGACTATTCCCCTCACTCAAAAATATTCCTTTTGACTACACTATTCCGATTTTTGGCTACACCAGCATGCTGATTTTCAAGCACTTTTGTCCTATCAAAAAGCTAAATGATTTGGTAAATTTAAAGAAAATCAAAACTGCCATGGTCACAGGTTCAGAACTGGGCTGTAGCCTGGCTTTAGCCTTTTGGATACAACAGTACAACTTTTGACTACACCCAATCAGGGTGTACACATCATCTATACGACCACTAAAAGAACAAAAAAATGGACTTAAAAAACAGTACGGTACTTATCACGGGAGGTACAGCAGGGTTGGGATTGGAAATGGCAAAACAACTCCTGGAAATAGGGGCGACGGTTATCGTTACGGGCCGGAGAACCGATGCCTTAAACGAAACCAAAAAACTGTATCCGGCTGTATATACCTACCAAAGCGATGTGAGCAACCCGAAAGACATTGAGCAACTGTATAAGGATGTGACTAGCCGGTTTCCTTTGCTGAACATCATCATCAACAATGCTGGGATGATGCGCCTGATAGATTTGCAGGACCAAGCGTTGGATCTGGAAAATATCAACAGGGAAGTCGCCACTAACCTTACCGGTACCATACAGATGGTACATCAGTTTTTACCGCATCTGCTCAGACAACCCGCTGCCGGTATTGTGAATGTCTCTTCGGGGATAGCCTTTATGAGTTATTCTGCAGCACCGATTTACAGTGCTACCAAAGCCGGTGTGAGAGCCTATACCCAATCCTTGCGTTTGCAACTCGAAGATACTCCTGTAAAGGTGTTCGAAATGATACCGCCGGG
This sequence comes from Algoriphagus sp., assembly GCA_048819475.1. Classification (GTDB taxonomy): domain Bacteria; phylum Bacteroidota; class Bacteroidia; order Cytophagales; family Cyclobacteriaceae; genus Algoriphagus. Next base: position 19,130 of record JBMDXP010000038.1, on the reverse strand, counting down.
TGTAAAAACCAAATTGCAGGACGACTGGGCGAAAAAACCGGACGAAAGAATGATGATGAATGCAGACGATATGGTGAGAGTCGCTATTAAGGGGATGATGAATGATCAAAAAGAATTGAAACCCTTTATGATCCGTGTGATCAAACTGGCTAGCAGAATAATGCCTGGGGTATTGCTCAACTTTGGTCACGGGGAATTTAAAGCGATTAAAAAACTGAAAAGCAATAACGGATAAATTATGAAAAATATATTTTTAGCGACACTCCTGTTGCTTATTTCTACAATGGGTTTTGCCCAACAGCCAGCCGATAAAATTATTGGTAAATGGGAAAGTATAGACGGTGAGGTAAAGTTAAGATTTGATATTTTTAAGCAGGACGGTAACTATTTCGGCAAACTGCTGTGGGCTTCCAACATGTTTGAAGAGGACGGGAAGACACCGAAAAAAGATTTTAACAATCCCGATGAATCCTTGAAAAGCCGTTCCAGACAAGGTATTATAAATGTGACCAACCTGACGTACAAAAATGGGGAGTATCTGGGGGGAAAGCTGTACAATCCCACCGATGGCGACACCTACAGCCTCAGTGCAAAACTGAAAAGCGCGGATGAACTGCACTTTAGAGGCTATCTGGGCATTTCACTTCTGGGTAAAACTATGAAGTTTAAAAGAGTTCAATAAATTGTATTATATAAAAGCACAACAATGGTAAAAAGTATAATTTCTTTGGTATTGCTGGTGGTTTCGGTTTATCTGGCATTCAAGCATGGGTGGGATACCTTTAACTACAAGAAGAATCCGGAATCGCTCAAAATGATGACCGAACTGGGTATTACAGAAACCATGATTCCTTTCTTTGGGATAATGATGTTTATAATCGGGGTGCTGCTACTTGTACCGAGGACTTTTTTCTTCGGCAACATGCTCAATGCCATTTCCATTGTCATCATCATGGCACTGGCAGTGAGAGCTGGCAATTTTAGAATGGCGTTGATCGAAATTCCGTTTTTGGTCATGCCTTTGGTAATGATCTGGTTGAAGTATCCTTTTCTAAAATCTTAGTCAACAAAACAATGAACTTATGACTGATTTAACGGAATGGCCATCCGGCCGAGGGTCAAAAGCAAATTTGGTTACACAGTTTGGAGAAAGCAGTGTATCCTTTTTGGGAGATATGCTCACAACAGGTGATCCCTTGGCTGATGCCGTGGTCTCTGCAATCAAGGCAGATAATAGCATCAGGGGACAGTTGAATAGGGGCTTGAAAAACGGACTGGCGAGTATTGAAAACCCACATCCGGCTATCACGGGTCTACTGCAATCCACCGAAGCGATACCTGCTTTTGTGAATCAAAATTTAATGGAGAGCGGGGCCAGAAGCTGGTATTCTGTTCCGTTTCCATTACATATTATTTCACTTAGTGCGGGTGCCTTAGTCAAAGTATATGCATCTACCAGCATAGCCCGGGTGTTGGCGACAACCGGCAGGTTAGTGGAAGGTGCAGACCGTAGAGTGCAGGAAACGGGACTGTGGTTGGCATCTGCTATGCTGCCGGGTGGATTGAAACTGGGCCAGCCCGGTTATATCGGCACCGTACAGGTAAGGATGCTGCACGCTATGATGCGTCCTTATGTACGCACGCATGGGTACGATGAAAGCGTAGACGGGTATGCCATTAGCCAGGTTGATCTGGCACGTACCTGGCTGGACTTTACACTCACCAGCATGCGGTCAGAAGCCATTATGGGGGGTGAATACACCACTGCTGAAATTGCCGAAATCTACCAATATTGGTGGCATATTGGGTACTTGTTAGGCATAGATCCCAGGTTTTATGAAGGAGTAAAATCCCATAATGCCGCACAAAGAATCAGCGATATGTTGGATGCGGTCACCGGGCTTCCGATTTCCGAAACATCCAGCTTGGTAAAGTCCACATTGTCTGCAATCAGTGCCGAACTTAAAACACAGTTTCCTGTTCCCAATAAATTGTCATCGGCCGTGCTGGAAACTTTGGCCAGAATGTTTCATGGAGATTCGCTATCCGATGATTTACTTTTAGGAAATCACCCGGAAATAAAAATGTTGTTGAACCCGCTTTTCAATGCAAAGCGTGCCAAACGCTCCTCCCTCAGAAAAAACCAGGAAGAGTGGGAAGCCAAGATTGATAAAAACATAGAAGACTCAAAAGTACAGATCGAATCCGGCAGGAAACAAGGCTCCGCCTACGAGGCTGAATCAAAAGGAGAACTCCATAACCATTGAGCAAAAGCTTTGCAGCATGCGGGTGTCCACTTTAAAATGAAGCCCACATGCTGCTTTTTACTACGGTCAACAAAAAATCCAATCGATAAATGAATGCTCCTTACCGCATAAAATCCATCACAGATGCACACCGCTTGGCTGGAATAGAGAAGCCTCACCATCCACTCATCAGCATTGTGGATGTATCCAAGTTTACAAACGAATCCAACGTGGTGAGCATACTGCTTGACTTCTACACGGTATCGCTCAAGCGTGGGTGTAATAATTTGTTGTACGGGCAACAAAAATATGATTTTGATGAAGGCCTGATGGCATTTATGGCACCGGGGCAAATCATGCGGGGCGAAGACGGTGGCATGCCCCCCAATCTCCAGGGTTGGATGCTGCTGATACACCCCGACTTTTTGTGGAATACCCCGTTGGCAAAGAAGATAAAACAATACGGGTATTTTGATTATGCCACCAACGAAGCCTTGTTTCTTTCCGACAAAGAAGAGGCGATGATGAATGGTATTATCGATAATATCCGCTATGAATACAATGCAAATATCGACAAGTTCAGTCAGGATGTGATCATTGCACAATTGGAATTGCTGTTTACTTATGCGCAGCGATTTTACGAACGGCAATTTATCACCCGGAAAATCACCAATAACCAGATTTTGGATAAAATGGAAACGGTATTGAACGATTATTTCGACAATGAAGACTTGGCATCGAAAGGCTTGCCCACCGTACAGTTTGTGGCTGACACACTGAATGTGTCCAGCAAATATTTAGGTGCTCTGCTCAAGCAATTGACAGGATTGTCCACACAGCACCATATCCATGAAAAATTAATCAATAAAGCGAAGGAAAAACTTTCGACCACAGAATTATCCGTAAGTGAGATAGCATACGGATTGGGTTTTGAACATTCGCAGAGTTTTAGCAAATTGTTTAAAACAAAGACCCGACAAAGCCCCTTGGAATTTAGGAAAAGCTTTTATGGATAGGGAAAAGCCCAGCTGCTGATAAGGACATACCAATACCGGAGTATAGGTTTTAAATGAGTTCCCTGGCCAGTGAAGACTCTGGCCAGGGCAGGAAAAGGGCAGTGGAGCACACTGCCTGTGGCGTATTTTTTTAAAATCATCCCTGAAAAAGCACAATCCGGAAATAAATGATTAGACAACCAATCCAGGGAAGTTTAAATTTGAACAAACAAACAATAGATGGACAAGACTTTTAAACTAGTGAAGAAGGTGGTATTATATGCCTTCTCTATCCTTTTACTTCTTTCGTGTGCGGCATACATTTATCTCTATGTGCTACCAAAAGGACCGGAAATCACAGCAACCCGCAAAATTAAAATCGGAATTGACTCTTTTGTTATTCCTGCTTATAAGGATAGTGGGAAGAAATCGATTAGGGTATGGACGTACAAACCTGAAAATTGGAAAGACCAAGAGAGGATCATATTTGTTATGCACGGGGGAGGACGAAATGCGGATGATTACCTAAACGCCTGGGTTGAATTAGCCAATGAGAATAACCTGCTGATAGTAGCCCCTGAATTCGAGAATAAGTTTTCAAAGTATACAACGAACGACTACCAGGAGGGGAATTTATTCACCTTTTTTGGAACCAAAAACCCGAAGAGCGAATGGGCATACGCAGTCGTTGAAAACATATTTGACCACATTAAATCGGCTAATGATATTACGAATGGGCACTATGATATTTTTGGGCATTCAGCGGGTGGACAATTTGTACATCGGATGACGTTGCTTTACCCGGAGTCAAGGGTGAAGACCGCCATTGCAGCTAATGCAGGACTTTACACATTTATCGACCAATCGGTCGAATATCCCTATGGGGTTAAGAATATTGAACTTCAAAGCGGTCAAGTCAAGAATGCCTTCGAAAAGCAGTTGGTTTTAATGACAGGCGAATTGGACAATAGCCCAGACTTAGGCACGTTCACTACGACAGACTTAGCTATGAGGCAGGGCGATAACAGATTGGAGAGAGGAGCCTACTTTTTTGAGTATTCAAAAGAATATGCAGCCAAGAATAAATTTACATTTAACTGGAAGTTGGATACGGTTAAAAACGTAGGGCATGATTATAAAAAAATGGCCGAAAGCAGTATGGATTGGCTAAAAAATTTCCGCTGAAAATATTTCCCGATGGGTCGGGGCAGGTAGTGCAAGGTTCAAAGGTAAGAATTCTAGCAAACTTTGGTGGTAGAGATTCCGGCCTTCGGCAATGCCTTGCCTGTTAGCGGGACTTGTTAAAGCCCTTCTACCCCTAACAAACAGACTGCTGAACATACACAGTAAGAATGGAACAGAACAGAGACGAACTTAGAGCAAAGGGACAGGGAGCCACGCCTTTCGCCCAAACATATTTTCACGGCACAAAGGCAAACCTGAATGTAGGTGACTTGGTGGAAGTTGGGTACAATTCTAATTATGGACAGCAAAAAAATGCAGCCTATATCTTTTTGACGGCGACCTTGGATGCTGCAATCTGGGGAGCAGAGTTGGCCTTTGGGGATGGTCGTGAAAGAATTTATCTTGTCGAACCAACGGGAGAACTTGAAAATGACCCCGATTTGACCGACAGGAAGTTTCCCGGAAACCCCACGCAATCCTTTCGCTCAATGCAACCGTTCAGGGTGGTAGGAGAGGTAACGGTTTGGCAGGGACATCCTGCCGACCAAGTAAAGACAATGAAAGAACACCTTCAGAGATTAAAAGAACAAGGTATAAATTCACTAAACGATTAATCACGTGGGAAAAATAACTGTAGTCCGTTCACAAGCGGTTATGTATGGATAGCCCACGCGAAATGACAAAGTTGTTTTTCTATACTGCAAGATGACGCGAATCTATTCGAGTAAGACCAATTCAATGCAATGAATACAGAAGAAATTATTTCGCTTATCAAGGCAGGTGAAAATGACCTCTTGGAAAGCGGGTTACGTGACGACCCCAAACTTGTAAACAGCAGGACAGCCCAAGGGATTTCTCTTTTGCAGGTTGCGGCTTATTGCAGAAACAGTTTTGCGGTGGATATCCTAAAAAGGTACAAGAAAGAGCTTGATGTTTTTGAAGCGGCGAGTATTGGGGACAGTGAGACGGTCATCCAATTATTGGATAATAACCCAGACTGGCTGAATTGGTTTTCTCCTGATGGGTTTACCGTCTTGGGACTTGCCTCTTTCTTTGGACATTTCTCCCTGGTGGCGTTACTTCTGGACGGGGGTGCAGATCCAAACATTGCATCGAACAATGCATTTAAAGTGGCGCCCATTCACTCGGCTTGTGCGATTTCCCACGTTGGCATTACGGAGCTGTTGCTCAAATACCACGCGGATGTAAATGCAAAACAAATGCAGGGAGTCACTCCCTTGCATTCAGCAGCACATAACGGCCAGACAAAACTTTCAAAACTTCTCCTGGACAATGGGGCTGACATCAATGCAGCAACGGATAACGGTAAGACGCCTTTGCTTATGGCAAAAGAAAATAACTTTCAGGAAACGGCGGACCTGCTTATCAAGTATGGAGGCCACTGACTGAACAGACTTGGTCCACAAGAACCATTGCTGGGGGCATTTCTCGTGTCTGGGTGCAATCCGGTAAGTTGGTGCTTCCCATCCCAAGGTAAAGCCCGAACATGCGCAAAGTAAGTCGGGGTAACGCACCGGGAGCTTCGGCAAGGCCCATCGATTACGAATGTGAAGGAAAACTGCACGGAACATAAGTTGAGATCTTGTACTTAACTTCTCTTATGGGGTTTTAGGAAAAGATTGGCAATTTGTTTAGCTTAACTTTGTTCACGATACTTTTTGGTTTTTAAATCGCGTCTGTTTAATGGATTTGCCCCATATAAATTCTAAATTTTTTATAGAAGAGCTTGAAACGGATGGGCACCACCCGTTGAAAATTCAAGCCGACGATGGGGAAATTTACATTTGCAAATACCTGCCACAGCTCCAACGGGAAGAAATAGATTGTTTGTTCTATGAATTGGTTTGTCATGCGCTGTTAACTGAGCTAAGGATATATAGTCCTAGAATGGCTTTGATGAAGGTGGATCCATTACATCTAGCTAGTAAAAAGATAATTTTTAATAGGAGGTTATTACGACAGAAAACCTGGGTGTTGGCCATCAAATGGCTGCCAGACACAGAATTGGTAACCAGCTTAACGACCTTGTCCAGAAAAAGCATACTTAAAAAGTTCATAGACCCCTACCTTTTGGTTAAAATAGCATTCTTCGACTTATGGGTCGATAATGTAGACCGGGGAGTAAATAGAGAAGGCAAAGCAAATTATAATTTGCTGATACATGCAGAAATGAAATGGGAAAAGGTGAAATTTACATGGATCCCCATAGATCATGCTTTTTGTTTTGGTGGAGTGGCCAAACTGAGAATTCTTAACCCAAACTTTCTTCCTGAGCTTGCACATAAACTGCTGGAAAGCCCTTACTTCCAGACCTATTCTAAACTTTTGGATCGGGGTGATGTGAAAGAAACTATTGATAAATTCTTACCTTTGTATCCTCTTTTGGACGTTGAAGGAATTGTCCATAGGATATACGCTCAGCTTCCTGCCGAATGGGAAGTTCCAGAACATGTCCCAAGGCGCATCATCAGCTTTCTTGCTGATGAAAAGCGTTTTCAAAGGGCAAGGTATTTGATCAAAGATAGGCTACGATAATTATGGATAGTTTTTTTGTACCCATATTCCATTCCTTAGGGCCACTTGGAAAAGAGAAGGTTCTAATTGGCCTTTTGGTGGTGACACCTGAGAAGGTATGGTATGCCTATTCCAAAAAAAAGCTAAAATTGGTTAAGCAGTTACTGGGAACAGCTTCCTATGAACTTGCCAAAGTTACGCTTTCCCAAATCAATGATAAGGTAAATGCCGAAAACAAAAAAATGAATTCCTATTCGGGAATGATGGATTTTCAACATCCATTGTTCGGGAAAGATTATTTTGATTATCTCAATAAATACAGCAGTAATGCGCTTTTGTTTGACCGCCCTCAGGAGCTCAGTTTTGAAATGGATGAGAATACTTTTCACTCATTATATCAAAATTGGGTAGGGGAGGCTGATGTGGCTTTAGGAAACAGCAAGCCAAATTTTCATGCGCATATCCAGAGTTTGCTAAAGAAATTTCCTATTCAGAAAAAAGCAGATATAGGTTTGAAAATAAATCCTTATCAGCTTGCCGGACTCAACAGTGACACTTTTGTAAATCTCATTGCGCAAAACGGAGCCTTACTTGTTATGGAAACAGTAGACTTTACCAGTTCTCTATCAAATATTGGACTAAGCCTTAATTCATTTGAAGTACTTGTAGCAGCTTTGAATAGCTATAGTAAAGCAAAAGGTCTCAAAAAAGGGAAGTTCAACCTAATGCTCAAAAAGCCTAAACCTGGCTCAGAGCAGGAAGGTCTCTTGAACCTGTTTTATACGCATAAGCAGGGATTATATACGCTGCTTGATGAGCAGGAAATCGGAAAGGTGATAGAAGAACTGGATCAGGAAGAATATCAAAAATTTTCCACCGCGCTGAAGCAAGGAATATAGACTCTGCTGTATAAAGAAGTGATTTGGGCTAAAGATGGGAATTACTTGGCAAATGTATATTAGCCAATTGCTAAGAAGCAAATATGCTGATCCCACCCCACTGCCAAGTCCTTATCCGTGGTTGGTATCCCCACCCACCACAATCACCATCAAAAACAGACCACAGGAGTAGCAGGCGGGTGTATCCATTTAACATTTCAGCCATGGTCTGTGTCCTCACAGACCAGCTAACTTGATGGTGGATTGGACTATGAGTTCTTTACCTTACCCATCTGTATCATTGATTGATGTCACCACAACCAGTATGATCATCAATAACAAACCACGGGAGTAGTTGGTAGGTGTGTCCATTTAACTCTTAACCTTTAACCTAAAGTCCGAGAAACTTCTTCTTGTGAAGGTTGCGGTTGAAATGCCCCCTTTGACCTTTCAGCTTCAACTTTTAACCTTCAGCCCCCAACCTGCCAATTCTCGGTGTCTCTCTGTGGCTATGTAGAATAGTGTTCTGGGAGACACAGATCATTTTTGTATATTTAATTGCTAACTTTTATATTTTTAATAATTAGTCCTTTATTGATCACAGACACAAACGAAATCCTTAAATCCGGTCTTGCTGAAGATACCCTTGGCTCTGCACAGTCGAAAAAAGAGGGTTAGAGGACCGAGATAAGGCTAGTAAACATAGGTTATGAGGCAACTCCCCATTTTGGTATTATTACTTCTGGTCCTTTTCACGGGGTGTCGTCCCCGTTTTGAGGCGCTGGAGTTTGATGCCACTTCCAAAAACATCGAAGTGCGGTTTTGGTATGAACAGAACGACTCAAACGCCTATTTGGATTCCCTTCGTGCAGATTACCCTGTTGAGAGTTTGGTCGGGGATGCGGACACGGATACCGAGAAGGTGGAACGCATCCTGCATTGGGTGGCAAAACAATGGCGGCATGATGGAAACAATGAACCCCGAAAGAATGATGCGCTCTCTATTCTTGAGGAAGTGGGAGAAGGCAAGAATTTTCGCTGTGTAGAATATGCCATTGTGGCTTCGGCCTGCTTAAATGCGGTTGGGCTTAAAGCCCGGACACTGGGCTTGATGACCTCAGATGTGGAAACCAGAAAATCCGGGGCAGGGCATGTCGCGGTAGAGGTATATCTGGATGATTTGGAAAAGTGGGTGTTTGTGGATCCACAATGGGATGCGATCCCGGTACTGGACGGCATCCCTCTGAATGCGGTGGAATTCCAGCAGGCCTTAACCCGAGACTTGGACAGGCTGGAGATTCGCTCCTCCCGGATTTCTAAAAATGATTACATCGGTTGGGTCTATCCCTATTTGTACTTCTTTACAGTTTCTTTTGACAACAGGGAAAGTCTCACAACTAAGAGAAAGGGAATCAAGGGGAAAACCAAGTTGATGCTGGTGCCCCTAGGATCCGGTAATCCTACGGTTTTCCAAAGGGATCAACCAATCAACTACGCGATATACACCCATGCTTTGCTTGACTTTTATGCTCCATTTGACATGGATGAAATAGCGTCAGACAGGGCAGCTCTGTAAGCCATTCCCGCTGTCAGTCCTGTTCGCATCCGTGGTTGGTATCCCCACCCACCACAATCACCATCAAAAACAGACCACAGGAGTAGCAGGTGGGTGTATCCATTTAACATTTCAGCCATGGTCTGTGTCCTCACCGACCAGCTAACATCTTGGGGGATTGGCCTATGAAGCCTTTACCTTACCCACCTGTATCATTGATTGATGTCACCACAACCAGTATGATCATCAATAACAAACCACAGGAGTAGTTGGTAGGTGTGTCCATTTAACATTTAACTCTTAACCTTTAACCTAAAGTCCGAGAAACTTCTTCTTGTGAAGGTTGCGGTCGAAACGCCCCCTTTGACCTTTCAGCTTTCACCTTTCAGTCATAATAATCCCTACGGTCCCAAGACTCCTGCTTCAATTCAGTGAAACCCGATAGCGGTAAAAGACATTGTAGTCCAGTTCTGTTTCTGAACTTCGCTTGATATACAGGACGTCATCAGCATCCATGAAATGGATATCACCGGAAATGGGTAGTTCAGAAATCGCCCCCTGATTCCCCTTGGTATCTGCTAGGATATACTTGGTCTTGTGGTGCGTTTCTACCGCCTGCCAGAATTCAGGGTCCGATCGAAATCGCTCATCGTTTGCCCGGAAGGATTCATAGAGATCCCTTGGGAAGGCGGTTCTAAATTCCACAAGAAAATAGTTGCCACCCCCGTTCAGACGGGAAAAAGCAGGATATAAAACCCCATCATCGTCTGTTGCATCGAAGCGTGTGGCGTCATGGCGCTCGGGATGAACCAGCGTGATTTCTGCCACCGCGGTAAGGCTGGTGTCTTTCAGGGTATAGTAAAACAGCTGGTTGCCGTGGGTGGGAAGTACGGCAATTACCTGATCCGTTTTGCAGACCTGTACTAAGGGCGATGAAATGCCTACCCATTTTTTCTCCATTCGGGGTTTCCAGGTCTCGGGATAGAGGTTTAGACGAACCAACTTATTCTGGTCTGATACGATGTACCCGGTTTCTGCTTTTTCATAAAATCCCGCATTACCTTCCTCTGAAGTCATCAGCTGAGCTTCCAGCGCACTGTTATCCTGGCCTATAATCAGGCTTTTCCCTTCTTTCTCCAGCACGGAAAAACTCCTGCCTGAATTTAAAATGGTAAGGAACATGAAATCCCTTGCAATGGCCGGGCTTACTCCCGTTTTCTCAAACTCTCCGTTGAAAAAGCTCAACTTCATCTCTGAGGATGTCTCCTTGGTCACCAGTCCATCCTTCCAAAAGGCTACTTCCGAAGGGTTTTGGACCTGATTCGGTCCTTCACCGTCCAATTTGAAACGGGAAATGATCCCCCCTTTTGAATCTGTCAGAAAAAGCACTCTCATCTCCTTTTCATTTAAAAGCAGACGTCCCGAACCCCCATCCTTATCTGCGATATAGAGTTCCAACAGAGACTCTACTACCATCGAGTCCAAAAATTCGAAAGTTACCTCTCCGCTTAGAGAAGGGTCCTTTTCTCCCGGTCTGCAGGCGCAAAAGGCAGCCAGCAAAAAAAAAGACAGTAGGTGTTTTTCCATCTAATTATAAAATTTGTTTTCTGTATAGGATAGCTGCGATACAGCTGGCATCCTTATCCCACTAAGCTTAAAGATGTAAAATACCTATTTTTCATCAATGAAAAGGTGATTTGACTGGATTTTGGCCCTTGGTTCGCTCTCGGGTTTGTATTCTCACAGACCAGCTGATAAGAGGCAGTGGCTGTTATCTTTTTTTCACGGGTTAAAACCCGCTGCCAGGATAGTTGTCACCCCTATGGGGTTGATACGTTCCCGCCTTCCGTGGTTAGTGCCGTGGTTAGTGCCGTGGTTGGTGCCGTGGTTGGTGTCCCCACCAACCACTATGACTATGAGGAAGTAGTTGGCGTATTCCCTTAACATTTAACGATTTCAGCTCTCCCTATCAATTTGCTGCCAATGCAGTAGTAGTTAAAAGAAATTAGTTGAAATTAATTGGGTTAATCCTCACTCGTTGATAACTTTACTTCTGCGCATTCCATGTTCGGGGCAATAGGCGGTAAGTTTTAAAAGACAGAGTGCCATTTCTTCTTTCTAGGCAAGGGGCTGAAATTGACTTTCATCATTGGAAACAAAGACTCTAATTTACGATCATCCAACAAATAAGAATATGAGAATAATTTTAGTGCTGGTAATCACTTTATTATCAAATTTTTGTGTCACGGCTCAGGGGATCATGGGAGAGTGGAATGGCGTTTTAAGCATCCAGGGGACCCAGCTCAGACTTGTATTTCATATTTCTCAAAATGACACGGTGTATACTTCCACTATGGATAGTCCGGATCAAGGGGCAAAGGGGATTCCTGTCACCACGACTACTTTTAAGGACGGGGTTCTCACTCTTGGGATTCCAGCCGGAGGGATAGTCTATACCGGGGAATACAAGGATAGTTCGGTAGTCGGTGTATTTACACAGAACGGCCGGGGGTTTCCCCTGACTCTTACACGGGAAGCGGCAGAGAAAGCAAAATTAAACCGTCCCCAGGAGCCAGTTGAGCCTTATCCGTATCATTCTGAAAATGTCACTTTTGAGAATCGGGAGGCAGAGATTGAGTTGGCCGGAACACTTACATTGCCTAAGAAAGAGGGTGTTTTTCCTGCGGTGATACTGATATCGGGAAGTGGCCCCCAGGACAGAAATGAAGAACTGATGGGACACAAGCCGTTTCTGGTGATCTCTGATTATTTGACCAGGAATGGAATTGCGGTTTTAAGATACGATGACCGGGGGGTGGGGGAATCCAAAGGTGATTTTGGTGCCGCTACTTCTGCGGATTTTGCTGGAGATGTGGCAGGTGCCGTTGCTTACCTGAAGACCAGGAAAGAAATCGATCCGGCCAAAATCGGTTTGATAGGCCATAGCGAAGGGGGAATGATCGCACCGATGGTAGCGTCAGAATCAGAAGATGTGGGTTTTATAGTTCTGCTGGCAGGATCAGGTATCCGGGGGGACAAGCTCATTTTGCTTCAGGAAGAATTGATCAATAGGATTTCTGGCAAGAAAGAAGAAGAGATAGCTGCATCACTCCAGACCAGTGCCCGGGTTTATGATGCAATCATAGGGACTGAGGATAATGAAGCATTGAAATCAACACTTCAGGCTATCTTGGAAGAATCTATCGCAGCCGGTTATGTCAAGATACCTGATGGAAGTGATAAGGATAAATTTATCCGGCAGCAGCTGCAATCCTATACCTCTCCCTGGGTGAGGTACTTTTTGGAACATAACCCCGCCGGGGTTTTGGAAAAGGTGAAATGTCCGGTATTGGCAGTCAATGGGGAGAAAGATTTGCAGGTGCCTCCAAAGGAAAATCTGTCAGCGATCAAAAACGCCCTGGAAAAGGGTGGAAATAAACACGTGACGATCACAGAATACCCAAACCTTAACCATCTATTTCAGGAAAGTGACACCGGGTCTCCTATGGAGTATGCGGCCATCGAGCAGACATTTTCCCCTGAAGTGTTGAAGGACATCACCGAATGGATTAATTTACAGACAGGCGGGAGTCTCTGAAGCCCGGCTTCTCAGAGTTGCTATGCCCCAGTTTCCATACAGCCTGATATTCTTGCAATCAATGCCTGTCCCGGATAAAATCGGGACAGGCTATAACGAAACCTAATGGCTGATCCGGGTTGAATTCAGGCATGGGAATATAGTAGGAAAGAATGCTGCTGCCCCAAGGCCTTGGCAGGGAAAAAGAGCTTGAAATCCCGCTACAGCATCTGCCCTCCAGATACTTCAATGCGCTGGGCAGTAATCCATTTTGCATCGTCCGTACACAGAAAAGCCACGACACTTCCTATATCTGTAGGCAATCCTACGCGGCCTAATGCGGTTTGGGAAGCAATATGCTTGTTCATATCGGAATTATCACGGACCATTCCTCCGGCAAAATCAGTTTCTATGGCGCCTGGTGCCACGATGTTTACCCGGATTCCCCGACCACCCAGGTCTTTTGCTAGGTATTTAGTCAGGTTTTCCATAGCTGCCTTTGCGGAAGAGTATGCAGGATAATAGGGCAGTATAATCCGGGTTAATCCAGTGGATATATTGACAATTCCACCCCCGTCATTCATATGGGACAAGGCTTTTTGCGTTAGAAAGAAGGGCCCTTTAAATTGGATGTCAATCAATGAATCAAATTGTGCCTCTGTCGTTTCCGCAAATACTGCCGTTACACCGATACCGGCGTTGTTGACCAGGAAATCAAATTTAGCAGTGTTGAATTTAGCCGACAGGCCACCCAACAGCTCCCTGAAAAAGGAATCGAAGGTTGCCGTATTTCCCGTATCCAATTGTAGGGAAAGGGCTTTTTGACCCATTTTCTCAATCTCCAAGACCACACTGTCCGCATCTTCCTTTTTACTGTGGTACGTCAGGATGACGTCCAGGCCTTTTTTGGCAAGGCTCAATGCCATATCTTTTCCCAATCCCCGGCTTCCTCCTGTAACTAATGCTATTTTGTTCATCTTTATTACGGTTAGAGTTAAACTATAATTTGATACAAACCTACAGGACAAGGACGTCTAGCCTGTTGTAATTAGTAAAGGGATATTTGCAAAAATCAAATCATTGGGGTGGAACGGAACTTTAAGGGGCTTTCCCCGATCTGTTTTTTAAAAAAATTTGAGAAGTGTGACGTTTCTTCGAAAGCAAGGCATTCCGCGATGGTGGCTATGGGCCAGTCCGTTTCCATGAGCAAGGTTTTCGCTTCCTGGGCAATACGCAGATTAATGAACTGCTTGGTGGTAAAAGAAGTCTCTTCCTTCAGGGTCTTGTTCAAGTGGTTGGTGTGTATGGCCAGTCTGCTTGCATAATCTTCAGCTTTACGTAACTGCAGTCTTTGCTGGACATTGTCTATCGGAAATTGACGTTCCAGGAGTTCTATAAATAGGCTGACTATCCGTTTGCTGGCGTTCAGAACCCCCGGTTTAGCCTGCTTAGGCATCAGTTTTTGACCTTGGTGGATTAGCTCCAGCACATAATTCCGCAATAAATCATAGCGGTACTCATAGTCGGAATACAGCTCCGTCTGCATTTTTCTATAAATCAAAGAAATGGAGTCATAGTCTTCCTTGGCTATTTCAAAAACAGGGGTAGCCCCTTGCGCGAATACCGGAAGGGCATCCATTTTAACACCGAGGTTTTCAACCGCTAAAAAATCATAAGTGAAAACACAGAAAAAGCCTGACTGCTCATCACCTGTAGGGTTGAAGTTATAGGGGATTTTGGGTGTGGCAAACAGCAAACCGAACTTGTCTATCGTCAGTGTTTTATCTGCGTATTCTACCCTGTTACGGCCCTTAATCAGGCTGATTTTAAAATAGGTGCGCTTGTTGTAAGGCATCTCGGCAGACTCAGCCATTCGTTTGTGTACTTTTTCGATCTCAAACACATTGAAATGGCCTAACTGATCTGTGGCGATATGCGGGTTGTCCATTTTGATCTGGGCGTAAAACCCAGAAAGGGTCGTGGTGTTCTCCATGGTGGAAACTTACAAAAAATAAATAATTTATGCTTGACTGCCCATGGTCTCCTGGCTTACCGCGGGTATTCCGGAAGATGTTTTTCAGTGTAACTGATCCAAAGGAATGATGATGGAAGCTTGCGGTGGAAGTTCCCTGTACTACCCACGGCTTTGCTTCTTAAGTTTCCGTGGAGGTTTCCCGCCAGTGCCTGTTCTAGGGTTATATCCTATTGCTGGATTGCCGGGAGATTAAAGTGCTGAAGGAAAAAGAATAAAATTATTTTGGAACGATCGGTTTAATATATATCTTTGTGATGTTATGCCAAGGAACAAAGAATTTGATTACGACGGGAAACTGTTAGAAGCCAGAAATCTCTTTTGGAAGAGAGGGTATAATGCCACCTCCATGAGTGAACTGGTAGATGCCATGAAAATCAACCGAAGCAGTATCTACCTTACTTATGGGAACAAACATGAACTGTTTCTGAAGTCTCTGGGGGATTACATGCGGAATAAAGACAACCAATACCACTTGGCAGCCGGAAAAAGTGATGAGCCATTACAGGCGATAAGGAATATTGTCTATTCTGTCTACGAATCTGCTTTGGAGGAATCCAACTGTTTGTTTACCAATACTGTTTTTGAACTTGGTAATGTGGATAAGGAAGTGGGCAAGCTACTTAAGAATCAGGCGCTCAATGCGGTGGGGCTCTTCGAGAAATTACTGCTGGAAGCAAAAGCTGAGGGGACCCTCAAATCCGACAAAGAGCCCCGGGCACTTGCCTGTTTTCTGGTAGCAGGGCTGAGCTCCATCTATACGTCTCAAATTCTTTTTTCGGACAGCCAGCTTACAAAGCAGACTGCTGATCTATTGATAGACTCAGTAATATAAAATTTTTTTGACCTATTATGGAACGATCAGTTTAAAATAAATAGAATAGAGACCATGAATCTTAGCAAGCGTAAAAACCAATACAAGAGTAAAAACCAATATGGCCCTTCCCGAAAGATACTTTCTCTGATAACCTGCGCGGTACTGCTGCTTTTATGCTACGGCAGTTTGGCAAATCAGCGTGGGAAGCTGATCACAAGGGATACCACCACAGCAAAAGAAGATGGCAAAACCTTTCAGGAGATAGGTTTTTTCGGTCAAATAAAAGAGGATAAATGGACCAGCTTTCTCCAGGCAGTTCAACGCAATATTGCAAACTCCCGAATGGAACCCGGGAATCTTTCATTCAGTATGTTCCAGCCTGAGAGCGGCGATTTAGAGCCCATTTGGTTTGAAAGGTTTGTAACCAAGCAGGCTCACAATCACCATAAGCAGCAGGGATATTTTAAGGATGCCATCCGTGTAATCCAGGAGTCCTTACTTGGGGAAGCGGTGCCGATAGAACTCGAAGAACTGGAAGAATTACCGGCAGCTGTTGCCAAAAAGCCATCCGATACTGGATCATCACGCTACGTGGTGGTGTTTTTCGATGTGAAGCCGGACAAAAGGGAATTATTTATCCAGTCCATTGCACAGGCAGGCCATATCTCCAGAAAAGCTAAAGGCAATCTGGAATTTAACCTTTACCGATACGTGGGGGAGCCTGACAAGTTTGTTTTGATGGAAGGCTGGGAAAGCATGGACGATCATGAAGCGCAGCTGGAAATGAGGCATATCCAGCAGCTGAATGATGCCATCCAGGACTTCTTTGTGTCCAGCCCAATGGAAACCCGGTGGATTCTTAAAGATATATCCCAGTAAATAAGCCGCTATCAACTATTAACCAGTTTTTACTTTAAACAACTATCATGAAGAAGACCATATTGAACAATGGTGTAGAAATGCCGCTAGTAGGCTTGGGTGTTTTCCAGATTCCTGACCTGGATAAATGCGAGCAAGCTGTGTTGACAGCTATCAGATCAGGCTATCGCCTTATTGATACAGCTTCCTTGTACCTTAATGAGAAAGCAGTGGGGCATGCGATTAGAAAGAGTGGGGTGCCTAGGGAAGAATTGTTTGTGACCACTAAGCTTTGGATTCAGGATACCGGGTATGAAAAAACCATCAAGGCGGTGGAGAATTCACTGAAGGAACTGCAGTTGGATTACCTGGATTTATACCTTATCCATCAGGCAATGGGCGACTATTATGGTTCTTGGCGTGCTATGGAAGATCTATATAGGCAGGGAAAGATCCGCGCGATTGGAATCAGCAATTTCTTTCCCGATAGGGTAGTAGATCTGATCGCCCACCATGAGATCATACCTGCAGTAAACCAGATCGAGATCAATCCTTTCTACCAAAGGACCGAGGAGCAGGAGTTGTTGACCAAACACCATATCCTCACGCAATCCTGGGCTTCATTTGCGGAAGGTAAAAATGGGCTGTTCACCAATGAAATACTCTCCGCCATAGCGCAGCAATACAATAAATCTGTAGCCCAGGTTACGTTACGCTGGTTGATTCAGCGTGGAGTTGCGGTTATTCCCAAATCAGTCCGGGAAGACAGGATGTTGGAAAACCGGGATATATGGGACTTTGAATTGAGTGGGAAAGACATGGAGGCCATTGCTACCTTGGATACGGGCAAAAGTGTATTCTTTGATCACCGTGATCCCGAGACGGTAGAATGGCTTAACAAGCTGACATATTAAGCAGAAATCCCAATACAATCCGGATCCCTTCAACCCCATGGCAAGACAGCGTAATTAGGACGTTGAAGGGATTTGGGTCTGGTGTGAAACTAAAGACCTGGGGCAATGCTTTTTGCCCGGCTTGGGCATTGGGTACCGCGGTGAGCCTCTGTAATAGTGAAATGTTTGATTTTGACGTGAGCTATGCATTGGCAATTTTATTGTTGCCATTAAGTGCTTCATAACGAAACCTAATGCCTAATTCCATCTGACTTACGACAATGCCTGTATTTCATCTGCTGATCCGGGTTTAAAGAAGTCTATCCGGAGTCAGGAATTCCAATGCATGTTTCGGGCTTCATCCAGTCCGGATTAACAGCGCAGAAATTCAATTTCTTGATTTAAGTCAAGCGGTATAGCAAGAGAGTTATAGACATTTGTATAAATCAAAATACAGTATGTATGACTAAGAAGGGGATGAATACGCTAGTGAAGCTGGAGGAATTAGGACAGTTTTTATTTTCAATATTCTTGTTTAGCCGTTTGGAATACTCCTGGTGGGTATTCCCGGCCTGTATATTATTGCCTGATCTGTCTATGGTGGGCTATCTTTTCAATTCCAGATCAGGGGCATGGAGTTATAATTTATTCCACCACAAACTGGTGGCAATCGTTGTTTTGATGGTGGGGTATGGGATGGATAATTCTTTGGTCACACTAGCAGGGATTGTCTTATTCGGGCATGCGGCGATGGACAGGATATTTGGTTATGGACTGAAATTCCCGGACCATTTTAACCATACCCACCTGGGCAGGATAGGGAAGGACTACAGTTCCGGGCAGGAGTAGCTGGCGTATTCATTTGACTATTGACAGTTAACGGTTAACTCTTAACAATTTAACCGCTCCATTCTCGTTCTGCCCCAGGTGGTTCTTTCGGGGATTGCTCTTTTTTCACCGGGTTAAAACCCGGTGCCAGGATACCTGTTACCCCGATGGGGTTGGTACGTTTACGCCTTCGGGATTGGTGCGGTGGTTGGTGCCGTGGTTGGTGTCCCCACCAACCACTATGATTATTAGTTGACGTTTCCAGTTAACCCTTAACAATTAACCTTTAACAATTGAACCCATCAACGCTCCGTGCTACTCCGTGTCCCCATCCCCGTTTCCATCCTCCTACAACAGCTAGCCTGCTCCGAAAAACGATCCTGCGTAGGAGGCAATGGCCTGTTCTCCTTTTTATCACCGGGTTAAAACCCGCTGCCGGGATAGCTGCCACCCCGATGGGGTTGGTACGTTTACGCCTTCGGGATTGGTGCCGTCATTGCGGGGAGGCCCTAAGGCCGGCGCGGCAATCTTCTGGAAGTGGAGATACGCGACCCATAGAGACTGCTAAGGAGATTGAAACTTGCGGTCTGTGAAGCTGTTATGTTTGAAAAAGCAAAAAGGCAAAGCTAAAATTGTTAAATTAAATAGTTCCTAATCAGTTTAACCATAACAACTTAGCTTATGCCTTCCATTAAAGTTAACGGAAATTCCTTTTCCGGACAAAATCTGTA
>JBMDXP010000037.1:0-1179 GCA_048819475.1 Algoriphagus sp. | reverse complement strand
TATAACAGGGGAATCAATTAACACTGTAATGATATAAAGTTACAGTTTATTGTTAATAGATGAAAGAGAAGAGAAGAATACACAGCAAAATTACAACTGGGTTTTCACGTGCACACGCGCACGGGCCTGCACAGGCACACAGGAATTTTCTGTGAAGTGTAAAATGTCTAATTAATGTGTCAAAGTGTCAAATAAATACAAATAATCAATCTGACAACAATTATCACATTATTGTCAATGTTTCTTCATATCATATCAAGGTTTCTATGTCAGTTCAGCATAACATCTGACAGTGTTCTTCACATCAATGATGTAGAGTCTAAGGCCTTCTAGAGAGGCAATAGCTCATCTATCCTCCAGTCAAATGCACTAAGGGCATTTGGGTCTGAGGGTACCTCTTTGGCAGAGGCAGTTGCAGGGCTGACTTTCTAATATGGTGTCAGCTCTCTTCTCCCTGTTGGATCTATCTACCCTGTTGAGAAACTGGGTAGTAGTGGGAGGTGTAGGCACATTCTAGTTTGTAAAGAATGCTACAAGAGGAGAAGAGATGGGTAGGTCATTACTGAAAGAGGAAATAGATAACTGATTAAATATAGATCTTAAGTCAATTCTGCTTACATTTGTGCTGTTGAACCTGTCATCCCCAAAGGTAACTTTCTTTAGGGGAGTGGGTGTGTTGACAACAGCTTTGCCTTTGTCCCTGTATGCAGGCCTGTTGTCCGCTAGGAGCTCAACAGGGGACTCAGGTGAGCTATCCATGTGGAGGAATAATTCCCCCAAGTCCAAACTTGAGTCATCACTTATGTTTGGGGACTTGGGGGCCTCTTTTGCAAGAGGGATGGCTGCTGGAAGGGGCGATTTCGCCTTGGGCGATGCCGGGGGCGCGTTTGGCAGGGCGTTGATCAAATCGCCCACTTTAGGTACCTTGGAGTGTTCATTCTCCCCCTTGGTGCTTGGTATTGACAGCCAAGTCGGGGTAGATAAAGATGGGGCTTCAGTAGGGAGCTGTATGGGCTCTAACACTACCTTTGGAAGCCTTTTACCTTCCAGGAAGGTAACATCCCTGGATGTTGAGGTCCTCTTGGTGATGGGGTCCCATATCTTGTGGCCATCATCACCTGAAGCTGGTCCAAGGTAGATGCCATCCCAAGTCCGCTTTGCAAACTTGGACTTTGGATC
>JBMDXP010000036.1:0-1628 GCA_048819475.1 Algoriphagus sp. | reverse complement strand
CGGATATTATACGCATAGTCTATGCTCTGTAACGGATTTGAAGCAGATACGCCGCCTACTTTCTTATTGGTTAGCTGTGAGAGTTCATTATAGGTATTCTGTGCCAGGATCTCCTCAGGATTATTATCCACTTTATGCTTGTGGACCAGAAGCCTGTTCTGATTGTCATACTCGAAGGTTTCGGTAATGATCCGCTCCGTATCGGTAGCGAGCCGTTTATGCTGCGTTAAAATAATATTCGGGACACCTGAAAAGTACAGTCGTTTTTCTACATTGGTATATCCTCCCAGATGATTTTGAGAATACTCCCTGATAAGCCTCCCTTTAAGATCATAATACATATAATTTTTTGTCCATTTATCATCTTCTATATTCTTTACAAAACTGGACACAGGAAGGCCTTTTGTGCTGACTCCGTACTGCTGTACGTCCGATGGCAATACCACATGGTCATACACCATGGAAGGGAAAGGATCGCCAGGCAAATATGAATCATAATAGTTAACGGAAAAGGCCTTATCAAAATAAGGAAAATAAGTGTTGGTATAATAGATCTGCATTCCGTCACTTTTGGCAAAGCCTGCATTATCACGACTTTCCGTAATGATAAGTCCGCCAATCATATCCTGCATCTCCAGCCTGCTTCCCCCCTGAACAATCCCGGTGATAATAGCTCTCCCGAAAGTATCATATTTGGTGAACAGCCATTTGGCCGTAGGCCGCATCACAGCATCCTGGGTGAATATAAGCCGGTCCGCTTTATCGTAGACCATATACTCCCAGCCTTTCCCCGGAACTTTCTTTTCCACAAGCCTGTTTCTGCCGTCATAACGGTATTGGTAACATAAGTTATCCAAAGTGCTTTGATCTAATGTTGAGCTCACAGAAGCCAGGGGAGGTATCACAAATGCCAGCTGATCATATTCATTGTACACATAATAGGTATCGGCATTTTCTGTGGAACTCAGTACTTTCCTGACCAGTAAGTACTGTCCATGTCAGTTTTTAAACTCTATGGTCTTGTTCCCGTCTTCATCGGTTACAGTATTTTTATACAGCTGACTGGCTCCATAAGTACCGGAGGAACTCAAGGAAGAGGAAGTGGCATTATTTACCGTTGTGGTTGTGGTTACATATTTTTTTACTTCTCCTGCTGCATTGGCATCATACTGAAAGCTTACCGGATGATTCTGCCAGTCCGATCCGGGCTGTACCTGGGAAAGTACCCGGTCCAATGGGGAGTTCTCCAGGTTTTTATGGGTGAAGGGAAAGCTATCGTTATAGTAGCCTTGGGCCGAGGCTTCCACTCCTGACTGGATGCCTCCGTTCTGGGTCGCCATGGGAACAGGGAGAAAGGAGTCTGCCTGTCTTCCAAATCCGTCATAAGGAATGGGGGTCACCAGGTCTTTCCCTGAAGGGGTAGCTTTGACATTCACGACCTGCTTCAGCCTTCCCAGACCATCAAAGTACTGGACGGTCTCTGAGGTCCTGGGAGAGGAAGCCGAGGGGTCTGATAAATAGGTCTTGCTGTACACATAGTTTTCGGTTGTGCTGGGTGAGGCCTGTCCATAGGATAAGCCTGATATCAGTAAGCAGCTGGCCGGGATGAGTATTTTTTTCATGATTTG
>JBMDXP010000035.1:0-1006 GCA_048819475.1 Algoriphagus sp. | reverse complement strand
CCATTCTTTCCCTTCAATCAAAATAAGGGTCATGTCCGAAAGTCCATTGCGGTCATCAAACCAATAAAAGAAATCCCTTTCTGATTCCCTGACCAGGTTTTCCGGTTTTATTTCCGTTTTGGTTACGCTATATTCTTCATGCCCAAATGGCGGGCCTGCATCGTGAAAAAAAACCAGCATCACACATGAATCCGTTGGCGGGGGATAAGACTTTTCGATCCATTTAAATGAAAATTGATAGTTGCCTATATTTTTCAAAGAATCTATGACGCGTAAATGGTCCTGTTCCATATCAAATATAACATAGAGCGTGTCGGCCTCGCGCTCTTTTGGGAAGTAGTTCCTGGCGAACTCCGCTTTTCTGTTGGAGGTTACTTTTTCAGATTGGGCGAACCCGTAGTGGCCGATTGATAGGAAAAAAACAAGAAGCAGTAAGTGTCGGGTTAATTGCATGATTTTCTGCCTGTCATAGCGCTATTAAAATGAAAGTCTACTGAATTTTTCTCATTTCGGACTTCGCTTTTACATCCTTTAACCGAATTGCTCCGTGATCCATACAGCGGAACTTTCCAGAATCCGGATAAACGGAATTTTCAATAGCTTCCTATAGCCGGGTTGCTTTCCGGGCAGACAGGCTAGTTTCCATCCCAGTCGTTTTCGCATTCTTCAACCAGGTCATTGCAGGAGCCAAAAGTATGTAGTTGTACTCCCACTCCCCGCACCTTGGGACTATTCCGCTCCCATTCCTTCTTTTCAATCAAAATAAGCGTCATATCCGATAGTCCATTGCGGTCATCAAACCAATAAAGGAAATCCCTTTCTGATTCCCTGACCAGGCTTTCCGGTTTTATTTCCGTTTTGGTTACCCTATATTCTTCGTGCCCTAACGGCGGACCTGCATTGTGATAAAAAACCAGCTTTACACATGAATCCGTTGGCGGGGGATAGGTTTTTTCATACCGCTTATATTTAAACCCATAATCGCCAATATTCCGGATGGTGTCGA
>JBMDXP010000034.1:0-34120 GCA_048819475.1 Algoriphagus sp. | reverse complement strand
GTCCGAGTGATGATGTATGCTTATACTTCGAATGAGGGCAACGTAGAAGATGGTGGGGCTGAGGCTAGCTCAAAAAAATACTGTTTTTGGATTTTCCGGTGCATGGATAAGGGGCTATTGTGGTCAAAAAGCTTGCACTTGTTGAAAAACAGCTTGCCTTAAAAATGGTCTGATAATTCAAAACTATGGCTTCCAATCTTTTTACTGGCGTTTTTCAGCAGGCCCTAAGTAAGGTTTCCCATTAATCGGGGAAGTATGGGCCCTCCAGCTTTTTTTAGAATTCTTCCCAAAGAATTCAGATGGGCCTGTTCCGTGATCTTCACGAAAATCGTGGAAGGGAATTTTCCTATCCCGTCCAAATGGATGGTGAATGGGGAAAATTTTTCAATAACCTGGCTTAGCTTTTCTGTAAGCAGACTTGGTAAGGCACTTTTGGTCCGGCAGTTATAGAGCGTAATATGGGGGATGAGATTTGCAGCAAGTTTGCAACGGTACTTCTCTGAAAAATGTATTTTAATGGACATGACCCTTTGGCTGATTTTATCAGGTGGAGAGATAAACCATTAAATAATCATAAGCTGTCGACCCATCCATATTCAAAATTAAGATAAGCAGACTTTTCTAAAAGATCTATGTCCTATTGATCTATGCGTAGCACAGTAACCAGGGATAAGCCGGGTTTAAGACCATGCTTTTCTCAGAAAATCCAGCCAATTACCATGCATAACCTGCGCAATAGCTTCATCGGTATAGCCTCTGAGGGATAATAAGTCTTTGATTTTCTGAAGATCGGCGATGGTTTCGAGGTCATATGGGCACTGTTCTCTTCCAAAAGCCCCATCAAGGTCTGATCCGATTCCTACGTGGTTAACGTTGCCTGCGAGCTGGCAGATATGATCCAAATGATCAAGCATGGTGTCCAGCGATACTCTCCGCTCTTTTGGAGTAGACTTGCCGCGCTGCCAGTCCGGACTCAGCATCCACGCATCCAACGCCCCACCTATGACAGCTCCACGGGCAATGAGGGATTTGATCATCTCATCTGAAAACTGCCTGTTATGGTCTACCAATGCCCTGACATTATTATGACTCGCCCATATATTTCCTTCGAAATGCTCTAAGGCTTCCCAGAAACACTGATCACATAAGTGCGTGGCGTCAAGGATGATTCCCAACTCATCCATTTTTTTCAACAAAGCCTTGCCATGATTACCTAATGCCCCATCGGAATCCGTGCCAAATGCATATCTTCCGGGACCATAATGGGCAGGTCCCAGAGCTCTCAGACCATCGGCATACGCCTGTTCCAGGTAATCGACGGTGATGATGGAATCAGCGCCTTCAAGTGACAGAATAAAACCGACCGGTTTTGAGTCGTTGTCTTCTTCATTTTCCCAGCGTTTGATATGGCGGTCGAGCTCTTCCAGGTTTCTTATCTGGGTCATCTCCCCTTTATCTACCATTGCTCTATACCAGGCCAGCTGGCCTTGGGTCTGGGCCCAGGCCTGCTCAGGGGAGTGCCACCCCGGCAACGGATTTCCGGGAGCTACATATCGGGCGATTTGTGTGGCTACGACCAATCCTATGTTGCCTTTTCTGAGTTCAGGTAAAGAAACCACCGCGTTTCCACGGTCGGGTTTGTCTACTAAACCGTGCTCACGGTGGTTGATCCTGGAGACAGGGAGGGTGAGGTCCCTGTTCCACTCCAGCGCATTCATACTAAGATCTAGGTGAGCATCTACAATAAACATGGAAATTGGCGGTTAGAAACTTTGAATGACGAATACGGTAGGTATTTTATGCAGGTCGATTGGGGTATTTTTCCACTCCGCTACAGTTAGGGTTAAAATCATTTCATCTACCGCAGTGATATTTCTGGCAATACAGAGCTTGGTTTGTGGGGAAAGAGTATTCAGAAGATCTTCGAATAACTGGTTGTTGCGGAAAGGAGTTTCCATAAAAATCTGTGCCCGGTGTTCCCGGGTTGATTCCGCTTCGAGTTTTTTCAGTGCCACGGCTTTTTCTTTTTTCTCAATTGGCAGATAGCCGTGAAAGGCAAAGGACTGGCCGGAAAATCCCGATGCCATCAGCGCCATAAACATTGAGCTGGGTCCGGATAGCGGGACGACTTGGATGCCTTTTTGATGGGCAAATGCTACGGCTACTGCTCCCGGGTCAGCAATCCCCGGACATCCTGCCTCTGATATAATACCAATGTCAGCCCCATTCATCAGCGGTTGCATGAGACGGGGTATAAACTGTGGGGAAGTTCCCTTGTCGAGAATCTCCATATGAACCTGCTCGAGATTCACACCGAGTTTCAGACTGGAGATATAACGTCTGGCCGTACGCATGTTCTCGACCAGGAAAATCCTGGTGTTGGCAATTACTTCTTTGACCTGGGGACTGATTACTGCATCTGCAGTGTTCTCTGCCAATACGTTGGGGATCAGGAAAAGCTTTCCTTTGGGCATTTTAACTGGTGGTTTTTGAAAAAGAACGGAAAGTTAAGCATATCGGATATTCCGATAGGTAATTATTGGAACTTAGGAAAGGAAATCCTGGAAGAAAGGATTGGTTAACTTAGAAAATCCAGTACTTCTTCGACAACAGCTTTGGGCTGCTCTGCATGCAGCCAATGTCCAGCGTTCTTCACAGTCACTAATTCATACCCCGGAAATAGCTCTAAAATCTCCTCCATATCTTTTTCCTGAATGTACTTTGAATTCTCTCCAGTCAGAAAAAGGACCGGCCCGGTGTACTTTTTTCCTTTGGGGACAGCCTGACCTACTTCATCTATGT
Source organism: Algoriphagus sp. (assembly GCA_048819475.1). Lineage (GTDB taxonomy): Bacteria > Bacteroidota > Bacteroidia > Cytophagales > Cyclobacteriaceae > Algoriphagus. Next base: position 31,318 of record JBMDXP010000034.1, on the reverse strand, counting down.
TTTTGGTGATGACAGGAAGGTTTATTTTCCACACAAAACCATCCGCATCCCTTCCCAGGCTTTTCAGCAGGAATTGTCTGATTCCGATTTCTTCCACATATTCTGCTAGGATATCATCCGCTTCTTTTCTGGATTTCAGATTTTTAAGGTCTATAGCGTTCAGTCCTTCCAGGATCGTCTGATGGTGTACCGGATAGTATCGGGGAGCGATGTCAGCTACTATGAGCTTCTCCACCCGTTCAGGGTACGTCAGGGCAAAATTCATCACGGTCTTGCCTCCCATGGAGTGACCCATCAAATATGCTTTTTCCAAGCCTTCCCCATCCATAAGCTCCTTTAGGTCTTGGGCCATCACTTTATAATTCCATGTGTCAGATTGTGGAGAATCTCCATGGTTCCGCTGGTCTATGAGGTATAATGTGAATTCCTTTTCAAGTTCTTTGGCTATACTGAACCAGTTGTCTGCGGACCCAAACAGTCCGTGGAGTATAAGCAACGGCGAACCCGTGCCTGTTTTCTTATAATTAAGCTTCATGTCTTCCGTAAGATTAGATCTAATTTCAATAAGTGTAGCAGAAACTGTTCCGCTATGGGAGTCCTACTGGATTTCCAGCTGTCTCCGATACAGTTGGATGGTGTTTTCAAGTCCATAGTAGAGTGCATCACAGATCAGTGCATGTCCGATTGAAACTTCATCAAGTTGGGGGATGCATTGCTTGAGATAGGCCAGATTATGTAAGTCCAGGTCATGTCCGGCATTTAATCCCAACCCGAGTTCTTGGGCTAGTCGTGCCACTTCCACATAGGGTTTCACTGCTGATTCGCGGTTAATAAGGTACTGGGAAGCATAGGGCTCCGTATAGAGTTCCACGCGGTCAGTCCCGGTCATTTTTGCCGGTTCGAAATAACGGGGCTCAGGGTTGATGAATATCGAAACACGGGTCCCGGCAGCCTGCAGCTCAGCGACAATATCCTGGAGCATGGACTGATGGGTCAATGTATCCCATCCTGAATTGGAGGTGATGGCATCCGGTGGATCGGGCACGAGTGTCGCCTGTGCTGGTTTTACTTCGCTGATGAGCTGCATAAATCTGCGGTCGGGATATCCTTCGATATTAAATTCCGTGGTGACTACTTGGGACAGTTGTATGACATCCTGATAGCGGATATGCCGCTCATCCGGCCGCGGATGTACGGTGATCCCCTGGGCTCCAAACCGCTCGGCATCCAAGGCGACTTTTACCACATCTGGGTTATTGCCACCGCGGGCATTACGAAGGGTGGCGATCTTATTAATATTTACACTTAGCTTGGTCATATCCGCTTCGAAAAAGGTATTTTTGTCCGATAATTGAAGAGTAAACACAAACTTAGGACTAATGAGTTTAAAGCAGAACGTAGAAAGTGAAATTAAATCAGCAATGATTGCGAAGGATAAGACAAGGCTAAGCGCTTTGCGGGCAATTAAATCCCTTATTTTGCTGGAGGAGACCAAGAGTGGCGCAAAAGCGGAGATCACTTCTGAGGATGAATTGAAGCTATTGACCAAAGCAGCCAAGCAGCGAAAGGATTCCGCTGACATTTACCAGCAGCAGGCAAGGCAGGATCTGTATGAGGTGGAAATGGCCGAGTTGAAAATCATCCAGGAATTTCTGCCGCAAGCAATGACAGAAGAAGAACTTACGGAGGCGGTCAGAAATATAATCGCCCAGACTGGCGCATCAGGCCCCAAAGATATGGGAAAAGTGATGGGAGTAGCCAGTAAGGAGCTTGCGGGAAAAGCGGATGGAAAAGCAATAGCCGATAAAGTTAAGACCCTACTCAACAGTTGACTTGAATCCGGTAGATATTATTATTCTTATTATTTTGGGACTGGGTGCTTTTGAGGGATTTAGACAGGGATTTCTCATGAGTGTCGTAGGCTTGATTGCATTCGCCGTGGGAATCGTGTTGGGCTTTTACTTCATGGATCCCATGACTGACTGGCTTGCCGATAATGTCACCACATTCAATCTTGCCTATCCCTCTATCGCTTTTTTGATAATTTTCCTAATCAGTTTTTTGATTATCAGGGCTATAGGATGGATCCTGAAGCAGGTGATGCATTTAATCTTATTGGGTGCAATCGACAGCTTTGCCGGAGCCATTTTGGGTGTCGTTAAAGCGGGGTTCTTTATCAGTCTGTTTATCTGGCTTGCCAATCAATTTGACCTTGAGCTGCCTAAGAAGTGGGAACAGGAATCAGAAATCATCACCTACATCCAGCCCTTGGCTCCCGCGGTGGTGAATGCAATCGAACCGTTTTTCCCTAACGTGGAGGTGACATTGAAAAAGCTTCAGGAACTGGTGGAGGAGTTGAAACATGTTACTGTTGATTGATAGTTTCGACTCTTTCAGCCATATGCTCGCAGATACTCTCAGGCAGACAGGGCAGGAGCTGGCTGTAGTAAGGAATGACACCACACTGGCCCATATAAAAAAACTGGATTTTAACGGACTGATACTTTCTCCAGGGCCAGGCAAGCCGGATCAGGCAGGTAATCTGCTGGAGATACTCGCTTACTATTACGATAAAATCCCGGTATTGGGGGTTTGCCTGGGACATCAGGCGATAGGAGAATTTTTTGGGGCAACATTGGTGAAGAATCATGTTCCCGTACACGGCAAAGTGCATCGTGTCAGAAAAAGCCAAATCCATAGCTATACTGCAGATTTGCCTCAGTACTTTCAGGTAACCCGCTACCATTCCCTGCAGTTGACCGGGTTGCCGGACTGTCTGGAAGTACTTCTGGAAACCGACTCAGGTGAAATCATGGCTATTGCACACAAACAACTGCCAATTCTAGGGATTCAGTATCATCCGGAGGCATATTTGACGGAGTATGGGCTTGACCTGTTAAAAACATGGGTTCGTCTCATACCGATAACCCATCCGTATTCGCTGGCCTAAAAAGTCATCTCAGGTCGATAACTTCGATGCCGGGATATTTTTTGGTGTCAAATGCAAAGTAATCTCCGGATAAACTGGCATTTGGTTTCACGTTTTTGAAGGTATAGGCAAAAGTCCCTCCCTGTCCGTCAAACATTTCCCAGCCCAACAGGTCTTTAGAGGCCTTATCAATCATTAATCTTACCTTCTGAAAAGGCGCATTGTCTTTCTCTGCGATTAGCTCTACCATCTGTGTAGGTTTTCCCTGGAACTGCTTCTCCCCGGCCAGTTTGTAATTGAAGCCTGACTCGTACATGCGGTAAATATTGGAAGGGGTAAGCTCGCCCTCCATCTGGGTGACATCGTTAATGGTGACTTCTTTGTACCCATCTGCCTGTATAAAAGTCCATACAGTCTTACCATCGTTAAAGATTTCCTGATCAGGAAGCTTCAACCGATACTGGTTGCCTTTCACTGCGATTTCGCCACTTTGGCGGTCACTACTGCCCGTATCATCCTGAAATGTAAAGTCAAAGCTTGCAGTAAACCCGTTCATGCTTTGGAACTTCTGACTCATCTCATCCAAGACCGCCTTGGCGGTCGGGTCTTTTTGTGCAAAAGTATCAAAAGTGATCACGGAAATGAGAAAAATGGTAAAAACCAGGGCTACGTTTTTCATGGAAATGGACTGTTGGAACTAGACTGAACAGCTGTTATAGGCTGTTCAATAACCGTTCCAAACTAGCTTCATCCTGAATGAGAACTTCACGCGCTTTGGAGCCTTCAAATGCACCCACAATCCCTGCGGCTTCCAACTGATCCACTATCCTTCCGGCGCGGTTATAGCCGAGCTTTAATTTGCGCTGGATCAATGAGGTACTGCCTTGCTGGTGCATCACAATCAGTCTGGCTGCTTCGTCAAACAGCGGATCCCTGTCGGACAAGTCAATGTCTCCCACAGATCCATCCCCGTCTTCCCCTTCAAATTCAGGGAGGAGGTGAGCGTCCGAGTACCCTTTCTGCTCCCCGATCCAATCACAGATCGCGTCCACTTCCGGAGTGTCGAGGAAAGCACATTGAATCCTGATCACTTCTGAACCCTGTGAAAGCAACATGTCGCCCATACCGATCAGCTGATCCGCTCCCCCTGCATCGAGGATCGTCCTACTGTCGATTTTTGATGTCACCCTGAAAGAGAGCCTGGCCGGGAAGTTTGCTTTGATGATACCAGTGATCACATTCACAGACGGCCGTTGGGTAGCCACCACCAAGTGGATGCCAATGGCTCTTGCCAACTGGGCCAGTCTGGCAATAGGCCCTTCTATTTCCTTGCCTGCAGTCATCATCAAATCTGCCAGCTCATCGATCACCAGAACGATGTAAGGAAGGAAATGGTGGCCTTTTTCCGGGTTGAGTTTGCGGGCTATAAACTTGGCATTGTATTCTTTGATATTCCTGGTGCCGGCATCTTTGAGCAGATTATAGCGGTTATCCATCTCGATACATAGCGAATTCAAGGTATAAATCACCTTTTTGGTATCAGTAATAATCGCTTCTTCCGATCCGGGAAGTTTCGCCAGAAAGTGCCGCTCGATTTTGTTGAAGAGTGTGAGCTCCACTTTTTTAGGGTCAACAAGCACAAACTTTAACTGGGAGGGATGTTTCTTGTAAATCAGGGATGCGAGGATCATATTCAATCCCACGGATTTACCCTGCCCCGTGGCGCCAGCCATAAGTAAATGCGGCATTTTTGCCAGATCAGCCACAAAGACCTCGTTGGAAATAGTCTTGCCTAAGGCTATGGGGAGATCCTTGTCAGATCTCATAAACTTTTCCGTGCCCAGCACAGCCCTTGCCGGAACCAACTCCCTGTTTTTATTCGGCACTTCGATCCCGATCGTCCCTTTTCCCGGAATAGGGGCAATGATTCGGATTCCCAGTGCCGCCAGACTGAGGGCAATGTCGTCTTCCAGGTTCTTGATTTTGGATATCTTCACCCCGGGGTCAGGTACAATTTCATAAAGGGTCACGGTAGGCCCGATCGTTGCCTTGATCTCCTGGATGCCGATTTTAAAGTTCACCAGGGTCTCCACAATCTTGTTTTTGTTTTCTTCCAGCTCCTGTCTGGATACGGTCACCTTCTGGACATCGTATTCATTCAGCAATTCCAGGGTAGGATATTTATAGCGGGGTAGGTCCAGGGTAGGGTCGTAAGGATCCAGGTTTTCGACCTCACTGGCGGTCTTTTCTTCCCCTGCCTTGATGACAGAGAAGCTACTTTCCTCTACCTTGGTGGTCTTACTTATATTTTCATCCAATAAGTTTATCTGGGGTACATCAAAAAGCACGTCTTTGACTTTTTCCTCCTCCTCTACGAACACGGGTTCATCGTCCTGTTTTTTGATGATCCAATCACTGCCGTCATCGTCAAATTCTTCTTCTTCCTGAAGTTCCTCTTCGTCGTGGAAGGGATTGATTCCGGGAGATGGTTGTACACCTACCACAGGTTCGGCAACTGTGTCATCGTCGTCTTCGGGAGACTTGGAAGAAAACCATTCCAACTTATCGATATCAAAAAAGAAGACCACAAAGATCAGCAGGGCTCCACCGATTAAAATAAAGGTGCCCCATCCTAGGAAGTCTGAAGAAAGTTTGGCTAACTCATAGCCAAACCCCCCAGAAAGAAAACTCCAAAAAGAGTAGCCCTGAATAAGAATGACGATGTATCCGGTAAGAAGTCCCAGCCAAAAAGTGAAAAATAACGCGAAAGTAGTATAGCGTGTGAGAGCTATTAAGGAAAACTTAAAAGCCCACTTAAACCCAAGTATAAAGAGGAAGGGAGGAAACAGAAACGCCGCTATACCAAACCACCTGAAAATCATCCAATGTCCTGCCTGTGCGCCCAGATAGCCTAGCCAGTTTTGCGATTCCCTCGCAGTATCCCGTAAGTCAGAGTCAGGGTTGTTCATTACCAGGCTTTGATCCGCAGGCCCGTTAATCAGGTAGCTGATAAAGGCGATGAACAGGAAAATACCCACGGACATCAATAGGATTCCAAGCGTCAGGACAATTTTGGAGGTTTTGAATTTCCCAAACGAAAAGCCAGGTCCTTTTGGTTTGCTGGGCTTTTTTTTGATGCTATCGCCCTTTTTCCTAAAAGTATTGGTCCTAGTTGAAGTGGTGGCCATGTATGCTGTGCTAATCCGGTTTTAATATAAGGTTAATGGGACAGGATTGACTGATTACCTGGAAAAATAAGCCAATAATCCTTTTTTGATTTTTTTAATCAATCCAGGTCCCTCATAAATCATGCCCGAGTATACTTGGATCAGACTAGCTCCTGCTTCAAGTTTTTCGATGGCGTCCTGGGGTGAGAATATTCCCCCCACTCCAATAATGGGAAATGCATTTTGCGACCTCTTTGAGAGGTACCTGATTACTTCTGTACTTCTTTTTTCAAGTGTTTTTCCGCTTACTCCGCCAGCACCTATCGCGTCTGTTTCAGATGTAGGGGTGTCCAGATTTGACCGGTCGATGGTAGTGTTTGTAGCAATCACCCCGGCTATACCTGTTTCCATCACTATCTCCACAATATCGTCCAGCTGACCGTCTGTAAGGTCCGGGGCGATTTTAAGCAGGATGGGTTTGGGCACTGGTTTCAGATCATTTGCTTTTTTTACCGCCTGCAATAGCTGCTTCAACGGTTCTTTTTCCTGGAGATCACGAAGGTTAGGCGTATTTGGAGAACTTACATTCACCACAAAATAGTCCACATAGGGGTGTAAGGCTTCCAGACAAAAGAGGTAGTCATCCACCGCATGTTCATTGGGTGTGAGCTTGTTTTTACCGATGTTCCCACCCACCAGCACATCGGATTTCCGTTTCTTCAGCCGCTTTACCGCTTCCAAAACACCCCCATTGTTAAATCCCATCCGGTTGATCAGTGCCTGATCCTTGGGCAATCTGAAAAGTCTGGGTTTGGGGTTTCCTTCCTGGGGCTTCGGTGTCAATGTGCCGATTTCAATGAACCCAAATCCCAACATGGCCATTTCATCGATCAGTTTCGCGTCTTTGTCAAATCCTGCGGCCAACCCCACAGGGTTTTTGAACTTCAAACCGAAGACCTCCTTTTCCAGCAGTGGATCTGTAAAATCAAAGCTGGCCTTCACCAGTGAACCCACAAGGGGCAGGTTAAATGTTGTTTTGGTCAGATTAAATGTTAAATGATGTGCAGCTTCAGGTTTTTGTAGAAAAAACAGGGGTTTAAGCAGGGATTTATACACGGCAATGCAGGTTGGGTATTGAGCCGCAAAGTTACTTATTGAAAAGTTGAAATGGGTAGGTTTGGAATAGATAGTTTTATTTCCGGCTAGATCCGCACTCCCCAATTGCCTGTTCTTTCCAGCAGGCCTTTGGGGACATCCAGGGATTCCCAGTCGGTGACCACATCCTACCCATTCCTTTCAGACTTATGGACCATAAAAAAAGCCCGGCTTGAATTGACCGGGCATAGATGGGACAGAAGAGGGATTTGCTATTTGCCCATCCCGAAATAATCCACTACCAAGTAGCTCAGCGCACGTACACCAAGTGTAAACCCACTTTCATCAATGAAGAAATCAGGTGTATGGTGGGAAGCGACTTCTTCGGCTTTCTTTCCTTTAGGCATACCTCCCAGGAAAATAAACAAACCGGGGGACTCCCGCTGAAAGAAGCTGAAGTCCTCCGCGCCGGTGACAGGAAGATCTATTTTGATGTTCTCTTTTCCAGCTACTGCTTCCAGGGTGGGTACCATCTGTGCAGTGAGTCCTGGGTCATTTACTGTAGAGGGATAAAGCTTTTCGATACCTATCGTAGCTGTGGCTCCGGCGCTCTCTGCAATATGGGTGATGATATCCGTGATCCGCCGGTGGACCAGCTCCTGCTGCTCATCGCCAAAAGTACGGATGGTCCCTATCAGTTCTACTTGCTCGGGAATGATATTATGGCGGATTCCGCCATGGATGGCACCGATGGTAACCACAGCAGGATTTTCGGTGACGTTGACACTCCGGGAAAGGATCGTCTGCAGTCCCATTACAATCTGCGAAGAAGTGACAATAGGATCTACAGAGGACCAGGGATAAGCTCCATGTGCTTGCTGTCCTTTGATGGTTACATTCAGGTTGTCCACGGCGGCCATGGTGGGGCCTGACCTATAACCAATGGTGCCAACTTCCTTCTGCGCTCCGATATGCAGTCCGAAAATGGCATCTACACCCTCCATCACCCCCTCTTTTACCATCAGCTCTGCGCCTGCCGCCTCCAGATCAGGATCAAATACTCCTTCCTCTGCAGGTTGGAACAAGAACTTGACTGTCCCTTCCAGTTGGTCTTTCATGCCAGCCAGTACTTCTGCAGCACCCATCAGGATAGCCACATGCGAGTCATGTCCACACGCATGCATGACTCCCGTTTCCTGGCCATTGTAAGTGGTGGTGACCTGTGATCTGAAGGGCAGGTCGTTCCTTTCTGTGACAGGTAAACCGTCCATATCTGCACGTAAGGCCACCGTAGGTCCGGGTTTGCCTCCTTTAAGGATGCCCACCACACCGGTTACGGCCACATTTTCGGTGACCTCAATCCCCAGCGAGCGCAGATGGTCCGCCACAATTTTTGCTGTTCTTGTTTCTTGGTTGCCGAGTTCTGGATGCTGGTGGAAATCCCGTCTCCATTCGATGACTTTGGTCTCGATCGCTTCTGCCTCTTTATCGATGGTAGGTCTTAAACTGGTTTGGGAATAGGCTGTGCCGCTAAGCAGCAGCAGAGGGAGTATGATTTTTTTCATGGTTGGTGGTTTCTAAGTTTTACCAAAAATAGAAAAATGTGCCTAAGCTCACTGCATCATAGCTATTGATTGGAGAATCTATTTCCATCGCAAGAACTATTTGTCCTGAAAAATCTTTGTAAGGAGAGGCAGGTAAAAGCCAGGCAATGGATTGGGAAAATTACTTTCCAGTCCGGATTCACCAGCCAGCTGATAGCGCTTTTTTGGCTGTCAGCAGACTAAATATAACTTTGGAAATGGAACTTAAAAACAAAACAGCAGTACTAACAGGCGTCAGTAAAGGGATAGGTCTGGAGCTTGTGAAGCTTTTGGTGGAAAAAGGTGTAATAGTGGCAGGATGGGGAAGGAGCTTACCGGAGTATACGCATGAGAACTTCCACTTTTTTCCCTGCGATGTTGCAGTGGAGGATCAGGTGGAGAAGGCCTATCAGGAAACGGTCTCCAAATTGGGATCCGATATCCGTATACTGATCAACAACGCAGGATTTGGTGTGGCAGGGAAGTTTGAAGAAATGTCCACCGGGGATTGGATCGCCATGTTCGACACCAATGTACATGGGATATTTTACGTCAGTAAACGGTTAGTGCCTTCCATGAAAAAAGCCGATGAGGGTCATATCGTCAATATCTCATCCATAGCGGGGCTAAACGGCGTCGCAAACTTGGCAGGTTATGCTGGGACGAAACATGCTGTGAAAGGGATCTCACATTCAATGTATATGGAATTGAGGGATTTTGGGATCAAGGTTTCCACCGTCTACCCAGGCTCGACTCAGACCAATTTCTTCGATAAAATAGAAGGTGCCGAAGCCAATGGGAATATGATGCAGCCAGCCGATGTAGCCCAAATGATTGTTCAGGCACTGGAGACTCATCCCAATTTCTTTATAGCCGATATCGAATGCAGGCCTTTAAGGCCTAAGGGTAAAAAATAGGATCCACTAGTGCTATACTCCCTGCTGATAGGGAGCAGCGTGGAATTCCTTCACCAGCTACGGCGAATGGGATGTCTTACCGGGCAGGGTTATTTCGGCTTAAAATGTCAGGCGCAAAATTGCCAATCTCTTAAGCTTTGGTAATTTTGCCAAATTCCATTTTGCGGAAAAATGGAATTCATATTAGGTGAGAACACAATAATATCTTGCCAAAAGCAGTATTTAGCTATAATTCCGGTAAAACAAGAGTTAACCCAAGTATGTCGCTCGAAGTATTCCAACTTACAAAACAGTACGGCTCCCAAAAAGCACTGGACGAGGTGGGATTTTCAGTGTCTCCGGGTAGAATATTGGGTTTTCTCGGACCAAACGGAGCAGGGAAATCCACCACCATGAAGATCATCACTGGGTATCTGTCACCGGATTCCGGAGGTGTAAAAGTTTTGGGTAAGGATGCTATTGCTCACCCAAAGGTTGTAAGCCCACTTATCGGATACCTGCCGGAGCATAATCCCCTTTACCTGGAAATGTATGTGAGAGAGTTTTTGGAGTTTTCGGGAAGGATGTATGGTCTAAGCGGTAAGGGACTTCAGTCCAAAACAAGAGAAATGTTGGGTAGGACGGGACTATCACCTGAACAGCACAAGAAAATCGGTCAACTTTCGAAAGGATACCGGCAGCGGGTAGGACTTGCCAGGGCTCTTATCCATGATCCTGAAGTGGTGATTCTGGATGAGCCTACTACGGGATTGGACCCAAACCAACTGGTGGAAATCAGAAATCTGATACTTGAAATCGCCCAGAATAAGACCCTGATTCTCTCCACCCACATTATGCAGGAAGTAGAAGCAATCTGCCAGGATGTAGTAATTATAAACAAGGGAAAGGTTTTGGTATCAGATTCGTTGACGAATTTAAAGTCAGGCAAGACCGAAGCAGAACTGGTGGTGGAGACCGAGGAGCCGTTGGAGTTGGATTGGTTCGATGGAGTGGGTAGGGTGAGTTTTTCATCCCAGAGGAAAAACAGGGTTACGATAGGTTGCCCGGATGTGGTTGAAGCAAGGAAAGCGGTAATGGCTATAGTAAGGGAGCGGTCCCTTAATTTGATCAGTCTGAACCAATCCAAAAAAGATCTTGAACAAATTTTTAGGGAAATTACCGGATGATAAGTCTGTTTCAAAAAGAAGTCAATGCATTTTTCGGAAGCCTTTTGGGGTATCTGATATTGGCATTGTTTCTGGTGGCCTTGGGATTGATAGTGTGGGTTTTTCCCGAAACCAGTGTGCTGGAATATGGCTTTGCCGATCTGGAAGCTCTTTTTGCCTATACCCCTTATGTATTCACCTTTCTGATTCCGGCACTTTCCATGCGGGCCATCGCCGAAGAGCGTAAAACAGGAACCTGGGAGTTGCTCCGTACTTCTCCGCTTACCTTGGTACAGATCATTCTGGCAAAGTATTTTGCCTTGTTTTGCCTGGTCATGGTAGCGTTGCTACCCACCTTGCTGTACTTTTTCAGTATTATCCAGTTGGGTGACCCACCAGGAAATTTGGATCAGGCAGGATTTTTTGGTTCCTGGATTGGATTGGTGATGATTGGAGCGGTGTTCTCAGCTGTGGGGTTGTTTGCCAGTGCGCTTACATCCCAGCAGATTGTAGCATTTGTACTTGGTGTGTTTTTATGTTTTGTGCTGTATTTTGGATTCTCTGCCCTTGCTGATTTGCAGGTTGGGGATTGGGCTTATTGGGTGGAGGAGTTCAGCCTGAGTTATCACTATATCAGTCTGAGTAGGGGAGTGGTCGATTCGAAAGATGTTTTCTTTCTCCTGGGTATGATCTGGATATTTTTAGGGGGAAGTGTACTGGTATTGAGAGGCAAATGAAAAAGACTCCCATGAATACTCCGAAAGCCTGGTTCATCCTTTTTGCAGGGATTGTTATAATCGGCCTACTGATGCAGTTCCTCGATTTCAGGATAGATCTGACTGAAGAAAAACGCTATTCTCTTCATCCTGCTACCCAAAAAGTATTGGCAGAATTAACAGAACCACTCCATGTGGAAATCCTTCTGGTAGGGGATGGTCTACCAGGAGGAATGAGAAGGCTCCAAAAATCTGTAGAGGAGACTGTCCGGACGTTCAATGCATACAGTACGGAGAAAATAACTTTCTCCTATTTTGACCCACTCAGCCTGAGAGGAGAGGAGCAGGAGGAGTTTGTATATGCACTCTCAGATTATGGAATCAATCCAACGAATCTGTTTGTAAAACAGCAGGCGGGCCAGCAGGCTAAACTGATTTTTCCTGGGATACTGGTGAGTAACGTTGAATATGAGACGGGGGCACTAATTTTGAAAGGAGAGCGGGGAATGGACCCGGATCAGATTTTGAACCAATCAGTTGAGAACCTGGAGTTTGAACTTTCAGATGCGATCCGAAAGCTGCTTGCGCCGGAATTATCCGCAATCGCGATGGTGATGGGCCATGGAGAAATGGCAGAAGATGATGGCTATGGCTTAGTAGAGGCACTGGATGGAGAGAATGAGGTATTCAAAGTTCCTTTGGAGCAGGCTAAATCGGCTAAAGACCTCGAGAATTTTAGGTTGATATTCATCCAGGGTCCTAGGGAACGGTATTCTGAGAGAGAAATATATCTTCTCGATCAGTACGTGATGGGCGGGGGGAACCTGGTAGTCCTGCTGGATGGAGTAGCAGTGGATATAGAGCAGGCGGGGGGAGAAGGCACGTTGGCTATGCCGATGGATTTGGCCTTGGATAACATGCTTTTCAGATATGGGGTCCGGGTAAACAAGGACCTGATTCAGGATATGAACTTTGGTTATTTTCCTGTAATGGCCGGGAATTTCGGAAACACAGAACAGGTAGTACCCCTGCCTTGGCCGTTTTATATCCAAGCGGGACGCATGCAACAGCATCCGATCACCAAAGGATTGGATGTGGTTAGTTTCCGTTTTGTAAGCAGTATCGATACAGTGAAAGCAGAGGGGATAAAAAAGACTCCATTGCTTTTTACCTCTGATTTTTCGAGGATTCTTCCTGCCCCGGTGAGGGTAGCCTTCAGAGATATGGAGAAAGAACCCGATATGGGCCAGTTTGGAATGGGAAACATACCGCTTGCGTACCTATTGGAAGGGGAGTTTACCTCGCTTTTCAAAAACAGGTTTCTGCCAGAAGGGTTCGATAAAGGTGAATTCAAAGAGACCGGATCGGGAAAAGTGGTGGTGGTAGGTGACGGAGAGGTGTTTCAAAGTCAGACTAATCTGGAAAACGGAAGCCCCCTGACATTGGGAGAGGATCCATTTAGTCAAACGACTTTTGCCAATAAGCAGCTGCTGAAGAATATGGTCCAATACCTCTCCGATCCGGAAGGGATAATAGCGGCTAAAACCAAAACACTTCAGATCCGCCCATTGAATAAGGCAAAGGTAGTACAGGAGAAGTTTTTCTGGCAGGTACTGAATGTAGCTGTCCCTGTGGTGGTATTACTGCTTTTGGGAGGGATAATGAGCTGGATGAGGAGGAATACCTATTCCCGAAGAGCAAATTAGTTTTTCCGGGAGGAACCTTTTCAATAATTTCTCAGACTTTCGGCCCTGCTGACCTTCGAATTAGATTTTATTTATAAATTTACCCCCATTCAAAAAGTAAAAATAAAATAAGCCCTACGATATGAAATTTATTGTTTCCTCTTCTGCCTTACTGAAGCAGCTTTCGGCAATTAACGGTGTGGTAACGACCAATCCCGTGGTGCCAATTTTGGAAAACTTCCTTTTTGAGATCAAGGAGAGTGTGTTGACAATTACCGCTTCTGATCTTCAGACTTCGATGATTACGGAGATCCATGTGGAGGCGAAAGAAGATGGAAATATCGCAGTGCCTGCAAGGATCTTGATAGAGACCTTGAAGAATCTACCGGAGCAGCCAGTCACTTTCAGCATCGATCACGATACGTATGCGGTGGAGATCAGCTCAGATAATGGTAGGTATAGACTGGCAGGTGAAAATGCTACAGATTTCCCTAAAATACCCACAGTAAGCAATGCGACCACAGTGGATATGTCCACGGAAGTGCTTTCCAGTGCAGTATCCAATACTATTTTTGCTACAAGTTCGGATGAACTGAGACCTGCTATGACGGGGGTATATATCAACCTTAGCCCTACCAATACTACTTTTGTGGCTACAGATGGCCATCGTCTGGTACGGTACAGGAGGGTGGATGTGGCCTCTTCCAATGCAGCCAGCCTCATCATTCCCCGAAAGGCTCTTAATCTGCTGAAGTCCACGTTGCCTTCTGAGAATGTGCCGGTCACTGTGGAATTTAACCAGTCCAATGCCTATTTCAAGTTCAACCATATCAAAATGATCTGCCGTCTGATCGATGAGCGCTTTCCGGATTATGAAAACGTGATTCCTGCGGATAATCCCAACCGGATGAATATCGACAGGCAGGAGCTGTTGAGCTCTTTGAGAAGGATCGCTATTTATGCAAACAAAACCACCCATCAGGTGAGGCTAAAACTCACCGGAAGTGAATTGATGATCTCCGCGGAAGATTTGGATTTTTCCAATGAAGCAAATGAGCGGCTATCGTGTGATCACGATGGGGAGGACATAGAGATTGGATTCAATGCCAAGTTTCTGGTAGAGATGCTTAATAATCTTTCCTGCAAGGAAGTAAGCCTGAAGTTCAGTGCACCAAATAGGGCTGGTTTGATTCTTCCGGCTGAGCAGGATGAGAATGAAGATATTCTGATGCTGGTTATGCCGGTTATGCTTAATAACTACGTATAATTTTACCCACTGATTACCGTGAAAAGCCCGGGGTAACCTGGGCTTTTTTTCGTTTCAGGAGTTTTCCGAATAGCTAGGGGATTGCCTAGCAACGGGTTGCCAGGTTTATTCCAAGTGATGCCCAGGAATCGATTTACTATTTTTTTTGGCGTCCCGGAGGGATTTTAGATATAATCCTTCCACACGTTCGCGTGCCCAAGGTGTTTTCCTCAGAAATTTCAAGCTGGAATTAATGGAGGGGTCGTGGGTAAAGCACCGGATGGTGATTCTCTCTCCGAGCTCCTGCCAGCCGTAGAATTCTACGAGATGCTCCAGCATGTCTGAGAGTTTTACGCCATGAAGTGGATTGTTGGGTTGTTCGTTTTCCAAGATAAAGAAGTATAGATTAGTTAGAACAGTAGAGAAAGGGCAGTTGAGGAAATCTTTCTCGATCCCTAAGTTAGGGTTTTAGGCTGGATCAGATCCCATAGGTTTCCATACAAATCCTTAAAAACTGAAACCGTACCAAAACTTTCCTCCGAGGGTTCCCGGATAAATTCTACTCCCCGGGAGCTGTATTTGGTATAATCTCTCCAGAAATCATCCGTGTAGAGAAAGAGAAAAACTCTTCCGCCTGCCTGGTGACCGATTTGATCCTCCTGGGTTTCATTGGCCGCTTTTGCCAAAAGGAGGTGGCAGGAGGATCCGGGAGGAGCTACTCTCACCCACCGTTTCGACTCATTTAGCCTGGAGTCCTCCAACAGTTCAAAATCCAGCGTTTGGGTATAGTAATCAATTCCTTCATCATAATCCTTTACGAGCAGGGTTAGTTGACCCAGTTGTTGTTTCATCTATTTATAAGTTTTTAATGGCTAAACCTCTCCTTTGATTGAGCGGGCAGGATCAGTCGTCCCATATTTGACAGAGATCATTCTACAGCCCAGCTAGCCATCCCATTGAGTTGGTTTTTTTTACTTACTCCAATATAATGCTTAGTTTCAGGGCTAAATTTTGTTCTATGTCCAAGTTTACAATAAATTCTTTCATTTTATTTTCCCTCACTGCTGTTATTTTATCCTGTGGCAAAAGAGAGCCGACAGCGTCTATCACATGGGAATTGGCACCTTCAGGGGAAAAGATCCACCTTCCACTGGATGATAAATCCCCAAATGTCAGTATGGGGATATCCTATTTTAAGGCTTCAAAGCCCATTTTGTTTAACATGGTATGGGAGACTAATTCACTCCAGATTTATGATTTGGAAAAGCTGCAGATTGATAGAACGATGACTTATGAGCAGCAAGGAGCGCAGGGGATGGGATTCAGTGCTTTCCACGTCCATAACCTGGACAGTATTTTTCTGTTTTCTGAAAGGAAGCAGGAAATTGTCCTCTCAGATACGTCGGGAATGGTCAAAGACAGAATCCGGTTTACCCTCCCAGATGGCTACCCACGGGTATTCGTAAACAATTTTTTTTATAGCTCACCTCCCCAGATCAAGGGGAAAGAGCTGATAGTCAAAGTGAGACATGATATACGGCCCTCAGAAATTACTGCGGAGGAACTGTCCACCAGGGCATTGTTGATGGCAATCAATATGGAAGACGGAACTACACGTTTACTTACTCACCAGTTCCCTTCCGACTATTTGGCAGATGGACAAAAGCAACTTGAATACAGTGTTATTTCTGACGGAAAAAGGACTTTGGTATCATTGATGGGGGATCACTCTATTTACTTCGCTGATAATGAGAACTCTCCTATGGCGGCAAAGCGGGTGAAAAGCCAGTTTTTTGAAGCGACTATGCCCACATTTCCCAAAGACCCAGGGTCCAAGCAGTTTCAAGCGTATTTTTTTGCCAAATCCCGGTATGAATCGCTGGTGCATGACCCATTTAGAAAGGTGTATTATCGGTTTGGCTTTCCCACAATCGAGGTAGAATCCGAAGACCATCTCAGAGCCCTCCGCGATTCACCGGGGCCATTTGTCGTGATGGTACTGGATGAAGAACTCAATCTGCTGACAGAAAGGGAGTTTCAGGCAGGAGAATACTTGCCAAACAATTTCTTTGTCGGAGAAAGAGGACTTTATCTTTCCATCAATCATCCTGATAATCCCGAAAATGAGGAGGATAAATTGTCATTTGAACTGATTCAACTGATCTCTGATCAATAACAGGGAAGCTAGGACATCATAACCCGGCTGGCTTTTAGCTATTTGCTGGAGAGCGTCTTCCGGACGTCTTCCAGTTTGGATTTTATTTCGGATATGCTCTGCCACTCCCGGTCTTTTTCACCATGCTCAATACCCACATATCCCCTGTAACCATGGGAGAGGACAATCTTCATCATCCGCCCATAATCCAGTTCTGCCTCCCTGCCATGATCATTCCACACCGTAGGCTTCATACTTACTCCTGTGGCTAGTGGCATCAGTTCGTCCACACCGCGGTAGGAATCATAGGATATTCTTTTTCCATCGACTTCTGCTATCTGAAAATTCCCAAAATCCGGAAGTGTGCCTGCCAAATGGTGGTCAGCCTTGCGGATAGTCTCTGCCAACCACTTACCATTGCTTGAGAATCCTCCATGGTTTTCTATCACGACATGGATCCCATAGGAGTCGGCAAACTCACATAACTGCCGTATCCCGTCACTGACCAGGTTGGAAGCTTCACGGGCTTTATCGGGGTCTTCCGACCAGGCGATATCAGAGAACCCATTCACCCGGATCGAGTGGCATCCAAGGAATTTGGCCGCCTCCACCCATTTCTTGTGATTGGTTACGGATTTTTCCCGCTCTGTCTTGTCTGAGGCTCCAAGCATCCCCTCACTGTCGCACATGATCAATACTGAGGAGACTCCTTCCCCATCACAGCGTGACTTCATCTCCTTGAGGTAAGTCATGTCGGTTGCTTTGTCCATAAAGAACTGATTAACATATTCTACCGCATCAATACCATGCTTTTTGGCCAGAATGGGAAAATCCAGGTGGTCTATTTCCTTGGCAAACAGGGGGCTGTGAAGAGACCATTCCGCCAAAGAAATTTTAAAGACTTCTTCTTTTTTCGCTGCAGGAAAGCTCATGTGATTTACCCCTATACCAAGGGAAACGGAAGCAATCCCTGCCTGCTTGATAAATTTTCTTCGTGTGGTCATTTGGGTATTGTTGTAGGTTGAATTGATCCATACACGTATGAGGTAGCCCGCTGCCCAACGGGCCAGGATGGCTGGCCTGGAATCATACAAGCAGGAATTTAACAGGATAGGATGAGGAATCCAATTCGGAGTTGAATCGCAGCAGATAAAGCCGAAATATGAGTCGGAATTCCTATTTCGAGCATAAATACTTCAAAATTAAACGCATTACCGCATTTAACCCATTCACCAGCACGTGCTATGCCGCCTTCGTCAAATGCTTGGTTTCATTGCATTTTTAATGTTCGTTATCAACCTTAATGCATCCGGTTTAAGCAAGATAGCCATCTGCCAAGTGTATGTGATTGCTTTTTACCCGTGACTTACGGGTTATAATGACGGAATCAATAGATTATTCAGCGTCTTTTCCCCACCCTGCATGACATTCAGGTCCACTTTTCCGGCAATCCCTGGCAGCACTCCCTTTTCTGAAAACTGCCAGATTACCCAGTAGTCACTCACGGGTTCTATTATAGGGTTATAGTTGGCTACCCATAACGGGTAATTTTCAAAACCATACCCCAGCAGGAGGTCTTGGTAAAAAGAATCCCCGGTATAGATAATGGGTCTTACCCCATAGTGGGCCTCTATAATGTCCAACCAATTTTGAACGCCCTTGCGGAGGCGGTCGGAGGACTGGATGGTAGACTGCTTCTCTATGTCCAATACAGGAGGAAGGTCGCCTGGAGCCAGTTTCACCTGTCGGATGAATGTCTCTGCTTGTCTGGTACTGTTTTGGTTTGGCCTATAATAATGGTAGGCACCTTTTCTGATGTCCAATTCCGAGACTTTCTTCCAGTTGGTCTGATAATCCTTATCTATATTGTCGCCCATGGAAGCCCGTATGAAAATGAAGCGGATAGGCTTTCCATTAAGCTGGAGTTGTAAGTTCTCCCATTGGATTTTCCCCTGATACTGGGATATGTCTATACCGAGGATGCCCACTGGATTGTTTCGGAACACATGTTCAAACTTCAGGCTTTCTGAGACAGGTGCATGCCTGTCCCCATAGTACTTGACTCTGTTCAGGCTTTTCCAAAACTGATATACTCCAAAACCACACCCCGAGACCAGTAAAATGACAAGTAGGGTAAGCCATTTTTTCCACGACGGGCTCTTTTTTTTCCTCATTTAATTCAGTAGGTATTAGAAAGAAAAGCTATGGTTCAAAATTACTGATTCATAGCGTGTGAATAGGCATCATATCGCAAGAATCAAAAGGCATAGATGCATTCCTCTTTCAAATAAAAATCACGATTACCTGCTCAATAGGTAGAGGAACAGTGTACTTCGCTTGATCAAGTCGGGATATTCTTTCAAGTTCAGCGTTTCTCCAGGAGCATGCGCGCCTTTGCCGGAAGCACCGAGCCCATCCAGACAATCCATAAACTCAGCGACATAGGATATGTCCCCGGCCCCTCTGCTTCCCGGATCTCCTGGCTTAACTTCACCGTAGCCCATTTTCTGGCTAAGCCGGTTGAGTTCTTCTGCAAGTCTTAAATTACCCTCTGATGGAACCATGGAGGGAATGCCATCAGTGAAGGTGATTGCTGCATTGGTCTGCTCTAAATGTTGCGAAACGATTTCTTTCATCCTACTCCGTGCATTCTCTTTCTGTGATTCCCCCAGAAACCGCAGGTCACCCGTCACCAAAGCCTCCCTGGCTATAATATTTGTTTTTCCCAAGGCCTCGCCTTTTCCGGATATTGCATTGTAGGCAACATCTGATCCGCCGATGAACTGTCCCGGATTGAAGGTCAGGTACTGCTCCCCCGCCAGCTGTTCGTAGAAACTTGTCAGGATCCGTGCCGCCTCATAGATCGCGCCATATCCAGCCCCTTCACTGAATACGCCACTCGAATGCGCCTGCTTGCCGCTGGTTTCCAGTTTCCACCCACTGCTTCCCCTTCTTGCTACGGTCACCGTATTGAACCCTTGGGCTGTTTCGTAGGCTAGCGCCATGTCATGTTTTTTTGCCTGTTCGATGAAATCCCTGCGGGATAGTTCAGCATTGCCCGAGCTTTCCTCGTCTCCGTTGAAATAGACTGTAACCGTTCTGTCTTCGAGGTATCCGAGGTCATGCAGCGCTTTCAAGCTGGCAAGGATCATCACATTCCCACCCTTCATGTCATTCAGTCCCTGTCCGGTGGCTGTGGAATCATTGAGTACAGTATAAGGTGAAAAGGGCATGTCTTTTTCAAACACGGTATCCAAGTGGCCTATCAAAAAGAGCTTTTTTCCCTTGTTTCCCTTTCGGCTTGCCACGAAATGCCCGGCACGGTTGACTTCACTGGGAAGGTCTATCCACTGGGTTCCGAAACCAATCTTCTCAAATTCCCGCTCAAACACCTTACCCACTTGCCGCACTCCTTCTTTGTTTAATGAGCCGGAGTTAATGTTCACTACTTCTACCAGCAGTTTTAAAGTGGATTCATAATTTTTTTCAATCTCGTCTATCAGTTTTCTTTCCTCTTCCGAAAGTTGCCGGGCATTCAAAGAAAGGGCTGCAAGACTTAGTATGATAGTCAACAGGAGGTTTTTCATGTGTTTATAATTTGATTCTCAGCTGCCACATAGCCTGTCCCGAATTCGATCGGGAGAATCTCGCAGCGATTATAATCATGCCAGTGTGTGACTTTTTAGTCATGCTCGATTTCATATGGAAAAATAGGCTAAAATTGGAATTCTGGCAATACGGGAAAAGCCGTAAGCAAAAAGAAGTAGAAGAGTGGGCTAGTGGGATGCTGCTTGGGAAGGTGTCCAAGAGCAAGATTCTGCTTACTCACAGTGTTACTAAATCCCAGTCTAACGAAGCGCAGCTAAAGTGGACTGGGCAGTTTTTGGGAGAAATATCCAAACAGGCTGATGACTTCTACAGGGCCGATATGGGGCTAGGTGGGAGAGAGAAGGAGTCCTAGAGGACTTATTTTCATTCGGACATCCCATAAAAGCCTGCCATGGAACATTTTTTAAACCGGATTTGTGGGTTTTGCTAGTTCTGATTCCTCCCCTATGCCAATAAATCCCTATATTTTCCCCCTCAAAACAACCTGTTAAATGGCGAATTTTAATATTGATGCAAAAGCAGAGATGACCTACGATGCCAT
This sequence comes from Algoriphagus sp., assembly GCA_048819475.1. GTDB lineage: Bacteria > Bacteroidota > Bacteroidia > Cytophagales > Cyclobacteriaceae > Algoriphagus. The sequence goes on along the minus strand of JBMDXP010000034.1, from coordinate 10,530 downwards.
AGTCATCGGATCGGGTATCAGCGGAGGATGGGCAGCGAAGGAACTCTGTGAAAAAGGACTGAAGACACTGGTGCTGGAGCGTGGCAGACTGGTGGAGCATGTGAAGGATTACCCCACGATGACATTGGATCCTTGGGAGCAAGAGCTCAGGGGATCATTGAGCCCAGAACACCAGAAGAATCATCAGGTCGGTATGCGCTCAGGGTTTGTCGGTGAGAACAACCAGCATTTTTATGCAAATGATCTGGAGAACCCCTATACGGAAGTGAAACCTTTTCTGTGGATCAGGGCTCATCAGATGGGAGGGAGATCCCTGCTATGGGGCAAGCAGTGCTATCGCTGGTCGGATCTGGACTTCGAAGCCAATGCCAAGGACGGGCATGGAGTGGACTGGCCTATCCGTTATAAAGATCTCGCTCCCTGGTACACCCATGTGGAGAAATTTGCCGGCATCAGTGGTGAAGCCTTGGGGCTGCCTCAGTTACCCGATAGCCATTTTTTGCCTCCCATGGAGCTGAATTGTGTAGAAAAACATGTCAGAGAGCGGATTGAGAAGGATTTTCCCGGCCGTAATATGATCATAGGCAGGGTTGCACACTTGACAGAGCCCCTCAATGGGAGAGGGAAGTGCCAGTTTCGTAACCGTTGTGACCGGGGATGTCCCTATGGAGCATATTTCAGCAGCAATGCGGTCACCTTGCCTGCAGCCAATGCTACCGGAAACCTGACCATCAGGCCTTTTTCCATTGTGCAGTCCATCGTGTATGACGAACAGAAGGGAAGGGCTACAGGAGTCAGGATCATCGATGCTGAGACTAATGAGGAGCTGGTATATCATGCCAAAATCATCTTCTGCAACGCCTCCACCCTGGGAAGCACCCAGATTCTACTGAACTCCACCTCCAGCAGGTTTCCTACTGGTCTGGGTAATGACAGTGGGGAGCTGGGACATAACCTCATGGACCATACCTATCGAGTCGGAGCTATGGGAAGAGTGGAAGGATTTGAGGACCAATACTACAAGGGTAGAAGGCCTAACGGAATCTATATTCCCCGCTACGTAAACCTGGATGAACAGACGAAGTCGGATAAGTTTGTGAGAGGTTTTGGCTTTCAGGGCGGCGGCGGACGTGCTGGCTGGGGTGCTGGAGCGAATGAGGATGATTTTGGAGCAGATTTCAAAGACCGGATGATGAAGCCGGGTCCGTGGGAGTTCTTTATAACGGGCTTTGCTGAATGTCTCCCTTATCATGAGAACCAGGTCTATCTAAACAAGGATAAGCTCGATAAATGGGGGCAGCCTACGTTATCCATCGATGCGGAGTGGAAAGAAAACGAACTGGCGATCAACAGGCAGATCCGTGAGGATGCCAAAGAAATGCTGGACAGGGCCGGTCTGAAAGATGTGGTTGATTTTGACAATGAGCATGAAATGGGCTATGGGATCCATGAAATGGGTACGGCCCGGATGGGAAGAGACCCGAAAACGTCTGTACTGAATGGGAATAATCAGGTGCATTCCTGTAAAAACGTCTTTGTTACGGATGGTGCATGCATGGCTTCCTCTTCCTGCGTGAACCCTTCACTTACTTACATGGCTTTGACTGCCAGGGCTGCAGATTTTGCCATTTCGGAACTTAAAAAAAATAACCTGTAATGATATGAACAGACGGGAGGCAATAAGAAGAACCGCAATGCTCGCCGGTTCTGCCGCAGCGGCACCTACATTATTCTCACTACTTCAGTCATGCTCCAGGCAAAACCGACTGGACTGGCAACCAGTATTTCTAAACACGGATCAGGCACGGTTTATTTCGGCTTTTGTGGATACCATCTTGCCCAAAACCGATACCCCTGGTGCACTTGACGTAAAAACTGACATCTTTATGGATTTGGTATACGCCAAGCTATATGACCAAAAGGCGCAGGAAAACGTGGTGGCAGAAATAGAGAAGATGAATGACGCTGCAAAGGAGCGCTATGGGGATGTATTTGCTGATCTCAGGCACGAAGATAGAGTATCCTTTTTGAAAGATGCGGAGAAGGAATCTCCGAAATATAACGGAAAGGTATGGGGAACCGCAGTTGGAAAACAAGAGCCTGTGGGCTTTTACAGGTCATTGAAGTCGATGGCTTTGTGGGGCTACTTTACTTCTGAAGAAATCGGGAAGAATGTGTTGAACTATGATCCGATCCCCGGAGAATACCTGGGATGTATTCCTCTGGCTGAGGTGGGAAACAGCTGGACCTTCTAGCAGAAAACAAAAAATGATCAGTTTTACAGCTGATCATTTTTTGTTTGAATAGAGCGATGTCGGATCTAAAAAACAGGAGTGGGGTTTAGAAAAAAAGCCTGCCCTGCTTTTAAGAAGTTACGGGATCAAAATGCCTTTTTGAATTAGTTAGGGCCTGCTGAAAAACGCCAGTAAAAAGATTGGAAGCCATAGTTTGAGTTATCAGACCATTTTTAGGCCAAGCTGTTTTTCAGCAAGTGCAAGCTTTTTGACCACAATAGCCCGTTATCCATGCACCGGAAAATCCCAAAACAGTATTTTTTTGAGCTAGCCTCAGCCCCATCATCTTCTTCGTTGCCCTCATTCGAAGTATAAGCATACATCATCATTCGGACGCCTTGAAGCTGGTACAGCTGAGACTTTTTCAGCAAGCCCTAGTTAACGGAGATATTGCTGAACCAGATAAATTTCCTTCCTTCCTCGTTTGAATGGCTTGTGGCAAACTTCACCGGCCCAAAATCCTGTATGTCTTCCCAGGTTGTTGGTCTTCCTTCAGGGCCGTTTCCTCTTCGGAATACCCACTCCAAAATCCTGTAGTTCTCATCAAGGTAGAGGTCGTATGCATCTCCCGGGGTGTAGCCATCTGAATTGTTGTATACAATGGTGAGCTTCGTGGAGTTGGTGCCTGCTATGGGAGATTTGACGTTTGTAGCTTCCTCATAGGTATAACCTGTATCCCAGGCCAATTGGAACGGGTACATGAGCCAGTACTTGTCGTTGATAAATCCCTTATCTGCCACAGGCAAGGAGTCTGCGGGCATATCCAGGCTGTAGGTATAGCTGGTATCGGGTGTTTCGTAGTACACGGTTCGGTCCTTGATGTTCCACTTCCAATCCCTGGTGACTATCCGTGAGGAATCTACCTGTACATTCCAGGTATATGCGATGGTATTCACTTTGTCAAATTGATCATAGCCGTAGGCCATTGCCACTTTCATGGGAAGCGTGTCTGGTGTAGTCTCTTTGGGCTCACAGGCGATTAATGCCCAGACTATCAAATTAATGTAACTGAAGTTTTTCATTTTGGAAGGTTTTAACAGAACAGGATAGTAGGAGTAACAAGAGGAAGTTATAAGCGAAGATACTTGGCTGGTAAGCATGGGACCGGAGCTTATGGATAGTTGGATTAGAGGCTTACATCGGGAAAGCTACCCCTGTTTGGAGGCAATTGGATAAAGTTAACTGACAGGAAATTCTATTTCTATTTTTTTACTTATTATTTTCAGGTAAGTAGTTGGAAATCAGTTGTAAGGTGAGGGGCTTATGCTGGTCCATCCCCCATCTATAATCAAGGTCTGCCCCGTAATGTGCCTTGCGGACTCCGAAACCAGAAATGACGCAGCTTCTGCTATATCCGAAGGGGAAGCAGGCCGTCCCAGGGGGGTCAGCTTAGACCAGGTCTTTTCATAGCCGGGATCCGAAGCTGTGCGGTTGGTCATAGTAGCACCAGGGGCAATGGCATTTACCCTGATGCCCAGAGGAGCCAATTCCAGCACAAGGTTTTTTGCCAACATCTCGATAGCGGCTTTACTCATGGCATAGGCAGCCAGGTTTTCATGGCTTTGGTGGGCGGTGACGGAGGACACAAAGAGCATGGCTCCCCCTGAGCGCTGGTCTTTCATCAGCTGCGCCACCGCTTGTGCCAAAAAGAAAGTCCCAGCCTGATTCACCCGCATCACTTCCATGAAGTCAGCCCGTGAATACTCCAGAAAGCTGCCGAATAGTGTAATACCCGCATTGGCCACCGCGATATCCAGCCTGCCAAACCTGTGGGATGCTTCCCTGGTTATGGTCTCGATCACTTCGGCTGAACTGGAGTCTCCGGATACACCGATGGCTTGTACGCCGTACATGTGCTCGATTTTTTCACACGCCTCCCTTGTCAGACTTTCTTCAAGGTCATTCAGGATAAGGTGGATTCCCTGCGAGGCGAGTTTTTCAGCTATTGCAAGCCCTATTCCCTGGCCCGCCCCGGTGACTACTGCTGATTTTTGGATGTTCATACGATTAGGCTGGTATGGAGACTTAACTGGTATACTACCTGTTTTAAGCCGAACTATGTATTCTATTTACAGCCACTAATTGCTTCAAAATCAGTCAATTTAGTGCTGTTTTCAACTTCACCCTACCGGTGCGATGCGTCAGTTTCCAAACAGCCTGATTGTTTGGTAATTAATGCCTGTCCAGATTTTATTTGGGACAGGCATTAATGAAACCTCAGCATAATCCGGGTTTAATGGGAATCCCGTTTTACGGTCGATCCAGACCCTCCTTGTAGGAAATCGAAATCCACTCCCTCGTGTGCCTGGTTCACCTTGTCAAGGAACAAATGGACATAGCCGCGGTCATATACTGGCGCAAAGGGCTGGAAGGCTTCTTTCCGCTTTGCCATTTCTTCGTCGGATATCAGCAGGTTCAGGCTTCTCTTCTCTACGTTCAGCTCGATCATGTCGCCATTGTGTACCAGTGCCAATGGACCACCGATGGCAGATTCAGGGGAGACATGCAGGATAACTGTACCATAACCTGTTCCACTCATCCTTCCATCAGATATTCTCACCATATCATGGATTCCTTTTTCCAGAAGCTTCAATGGCAAAGCCATATTGCCTACTTCAGGCATTCCGGGATACCCCTTGGGGCCTACGTTTTTCAAGACCATCACACACGTCTCGTCAATATCGAGTTTTGGGTCGTCTATCCGTGCTTTATAGTCATCAATATTTTCAAATACGACCGCTTTTCCTTTGTGTTTCAACAGATGGGGACTTGCAGCGGAGGGTTTGATAACTGCTCCATTAGGACAAAGATTTCCTTTCAGGACAGCAATTCCGGAATCGGGTTTTATGGGTTTTTTTAGTGTCCCGATAAGATTTCGGTCGCAGCATTCAGCTTTGGCGATGTTTTCACCAATAGTTTTGCCGTTTACGGTCAGGGAGTCTTTGTGCAGATGCTTGCCTATTTCCTTCATCACGGCAGGAAGTCCACCTGCGTAGAAGAGATCTTCTACCCAATGTTCGCCAGATGGCTGCACATTCGCTATCAGCGGGATCTTGGAAGAGAAATGATCAAAATCAGCCAGGTCTATCTCCACTCCGATCCGTTTAGCGATGGCTGTGAGGTGTAAAATGAAATTGGTAGAGCCTCCTAGGGCCGCATTGACCATAATGGAGTTTTCGAAGGCATTTCTTGTCAGAATCTGGCTCATCTTCAGGTCTTCCTTCACCATTTCCACGATCCGGATCCCTGTCATATGGGCCAGTACTTTTCTCCTTGAGTCAGCAGCTGGGATGGTGGCGTTGTTTGGGAGGGATAGTCCCAAGGCCTCTACCATGCCTGCCATAGTAGAGGCTGTTCCCATAGGCGCACAATGCCCCACAGATCGTGACATGGCCGCTTCTGCATCTATAAAGTCTTCCTGGGATAGCGTTCCCAATTTAAATTCTTCAGCTAACCTCCACACATCTGAGGTGCCTATTTTCTTTCCCTTAAATCTTCCCACCAGCATGGGGCCGCCTGAGAGCACAATGGAAGGTAAGTCTACCGAGGCTGCTCCCATGACTAAAGAGGGTGTAGTTTTATCACATCCGCACATCAGGACTACCCCGTCCATGGGATTTGCCCGGATACTTTCCTCCACATCCATGCTTGCCAGATTCCGGAACAGCATGGCTGTAGGTTTCACAGAGCACTCACCTAGGGACATTACCGGGAATTCCAGAGGGAATCCTCCCGCCTCCCAGATGCCCCGCTTCAAGGCTTCTGCAAGATCACGGAAATGTGCATTACAAGGGGTCAGTTCTGACCACGTATTGCATATCCCGATTACGGGCTTTTCGCCTTCAAAAAGGTGGTGGGGAAATCCCTGGTTCTTCATCCAGGACCGGTAAATAAAGCCATCTTTTCCGGTGCGGCCGTACCATTCCTGGCTCCGCAGCTTTTTCTTCGTCATAGGTTGTTTTGGTGTTTGAGATCAGAATTTACCAAAAATAATCAGAAGAGTGAACCTAGCAGGCATTAGATAAAAAAAAGCCTGCGAAAACTTTCGCAGGATCTGGAAATAAATACTAGATCCGTTCGATTTCGGCTCCCAGCGCGTTCAGCCTTTCGTCGATGGATTGGTATCCCCTGTCTATTTGTTCGATATTGTCTATGATGGAGGTGCCGTTTGCTGACAATGCTGCGATGAGTAGGGCTACTCCTGCCCGGATGTCCGGGGAAGTCATCCGGATACCCCGTAGCGGATATTTTCTGTCCAGACCGATGACGGTGGCCCGGTGGGGGTCACATAGGATGATCTGAGCGCCCATGTCGATCAACTTGTCCACAAAGAAGAGTCGCGATTCAAACATTTTCTGGTGTACCAGTACCGTTCCCTTGGCCTGGGTAGCTGTGACTAGGACGATGCTTAGCAAGTCAGGTGTAAATCCTGGCCAAATGGCATCGGCGATTGTAAGAATAGACCCATCAATAAACGTGTCGATCTCATAATGCTTCTGTGCAGGGACATAGATGTCATCACCACGGAATTCCAGGTTGATCCCCATGCGCCGGAACGTCTCCGGGATGATCCCCAGTCGGGAGATTTGACAATCTTTAATGGTGATTTCGGATTGGGTCATGGCAGCCAGTCCTATAAATGACCCGATTTCGATCATGTCCGGTAGCATGGTATGCTCAGTGCCTCCGAGTTTTTCTACTCCTTCGATATGGAGGAGGTTTGATCCTACTCCAGTGATTTTTGCCCCCATACGGTTCAGCATATCACATAATTGCTGAAGGTAGGGTTCACATGCCGCATTATAAATGGTGGTTTTCCCTTCTGCCATCACCGCAGCCATGATAATATTGGCGGTTCCGGTTACAGATGCTTCATCCAGAAGCATGTAAGTACCTTTCAGATTTTTGCCGTCGATATGAAAGATTTCATTCTCTGCGTCAAAAGTGAATTGGGCACCAAGCTTCTGAAATCCGACAAAATGGGTGTCCATTCTTCTTCGTCCAATTTTGTCACCACCGGGTTTGGAAAGCTTCCCCTTGCCGAACCTGCCAAGAAGTGGTCCCAGTATCATCACTGAACCTCTGAGAGCGGATGCTTTTCTCAGGAAATCATCCGTTTCCAAGTAGTCGAGGTTGACGTCATCCGCCTGAAAGGAGTAAGATTCAGGTCCAAGCTTGGTCACTTTGACGCCCATATCTCCCAATAACTCTATCAATTTGTTTACATCCCGGATGTTGGGGATCTTGTGGATGGTGATTTTCCCGGAAGAAAGAAGTACTGCACAGAGGATTTGGAGGGCTTCGTTTTTTGCCCCTTGGGGGATTATCTCACCTTTTAGCTGATGTCCTCCCTTTACCCGAAATGATGCCATTAATTCCTACGTTTTTTGTTGTGCAGGTTTCTCCGCTTGTTATTTCCGTTGTTGTTTTGGTGCATCCGCTTGTTTTTGCCGCCATGCTCCTCCTGTAACGGCGGTTTGAAATCCCTGCGGGTATTCGATTCGAAAAGCCCGTTTTCCTTGACTTTCTCCAAGTCTATGTGGAGTTTGCCTTTGGATAACGTCTTGATGTCGTCCAGAATTATAGCATCATCGAAATTGTCCCTGTTCCAGGTAGAATGAAAACTTCTCATCAATTGGCCGATGTAGATGATAGAAGCTTCCTGCTCCTGGTCATCTTCTATTTCAATGGCTTTCTCGATAAGCTTCTCAATGTTTCTACCGTAATGCTTAAACCGCACTTCGCCTTTTGGGTAGCCAATCGGCTTGGGTTTCTTGCCTAAGAGTTCCTTTTCAGGCATCGGGAACGGTGCGTCCACGTCCAGTTTGAAATCCGACATGATATAAAGGTCATCCCAAAGCTTTTGGTCACTTTCCTGCTTCCAGGTGGGATTGAGCTGTTTGATGATTTCGATTGCGGTATAAGCACTTTGCGTGCGCTTTTCTCTGTCTTCAATGCCTGTGATATGGTTGACAAGGCGCTGAATGTTTTTGCCGTATTCTTTCAAAATGATTTTTGTTTGTCTGGTTCAATATGCTCCATAAAGCCCCCGGTAATGCGCTGTAAAAGGTAACAAAAAATTACCAAATGGCAGGGATGCAGATATTTAGTCTATGATTCTGAGCTTCGCAAAGCTAAGTAATAATGTCTTCTCCCCAAAATGTTCGAATTGAATCGTTGCTTTTCTGTTAAGTCCTTCGGTTTCAATTTTTTGGACTTTTCCAAATCCGAATTTTGGATGCTCCACCAATTGGTCTGCCTGAAGATTATTGGTGTTGGATGGTTTGAAATCAGGACTGGGCGTATGTAATTTCATTTGGGGTGCGATGCGGGTTTCAGGTTTTTTCTTGATTCCTATAAATCCCGAACTCCCGGGTAATCCTTCACTCCGGAATGCCCCGGGCATCTCCTTGGAAGCCATCCGCTTGTTCACCTTGATACATGCAGGATCTACCTCCTCGAGAAACCTGCTGGGTTCGCAGTTCAGCAGTCTGCCGTACCTATACCTGGTAAGCGCATAGGTGAAATAAAGTTTGTCCATCGCCCGGGTGGTGGCCACATAGAATAACCGCCGTTCTTCTTCCAGATCTTCCCTGCTCTGCATCATCATCTGGGAGGGAAAGAGATCTTCTTCCATCCCGACTACAAATACCTGGCGGAATTCCAACCCTTTAGATGAGTGGATCGTCATCAAGGTGATCGCATCCGTCATGTCCTTATCCCGGTCGTTATCGGTGAGCAGGGCTATTTCCTGAAGGAAAGACCCCAGACTTTTGTCTTCATTTTCAGGACTATCCACGTATTCTTTGATGGCATTCAGCAGTTCCTGGACGTTTTCATACCTGTTTAGCCCCTCTATGGTCTTGTCTTCATAGAGTTCCCGCAATAAACCACTCTGCTTTGCGATGCTGTTGGCTGCTTCAAAAGCATCCTTGCGCTCCACTTCGATCCGAAAAGCCTTGATCATGGTGGCAAAATCATCCACCGCGCTGCCTGCACGCCCTCCCAGGAAACTATGTGCGTTCTGGACTGTCTCCCAAAGCGGCATGTCATGTTCATATGCAGCCACCAGTAGTTTTTCCACCGAGGTATCACCTATTCCCCGTTTGGGATAATTGATTACACGCTTGAAGGCTTCCTCGTCAGCAGGGTTTACCGTAAAGCGCATATAGGCCATGAGATCTTTGATTTCCTTGCGCTGGTAGAACGACAGTCCCCCTACAATCTTATAGGTGAGGTTCATCTTTCTGAGTGCTTCCTCTATCGCCCGCGACTGGGAGTTGGTGCGGTAAAGCACTGCAAAATCGTTATTGTTGAGTTTTTTGTTGTTCTTTTCCTCGAAGATGGTAGTTGCTACTATTCTCCCTTCTTCATTGTCTGAGGTTGCTTTCACGAGTTCGATCTGATCCCCGCTAGGGTTTGATGTCCACACCACCTTTTTCAGTTGTGCCTTATTCTTGTCGATAATGGAATTGGCGGCTTCCACGATAGTCTTGGTGGAGCGGTAGTTCTGCTCGAGCTTCACGACAAACAGGTCGGGGTAATCTTTCTCAAAATTCAGGATATTCTGTATATCAGCACCACGGAACGCATAGATACTCTGTGCATCGTCTCCCACCACACAGATATTCTGGTGTACTGCCGCAAGTTTTTTGGTGATGAGGTACTGGGAAAGGTTGGTGTCCTGAAACTCATCCACCATCACATAGCGGAAGCGCTGCTGGTATTTGTTCAGCACATCGAGATGGTCCCTGAAAAGCACATTCGTATTAAAGAGCAGGTCGTCAAAATCCATTGCTCCGGCTTTGAAAAGACGGTCCTGGTACTTCTGGTAGATCTCACCCATTTTGGGTTTCATGGCGGCTTCATCGTCCGCTTTTACAAAGGGGTCGTTTTGGTAGGCCTGCCAGGAGATGAGGCGGTTTTTTGCACCAGAGATCCTGGATAGCACTGCATTGGCTTTATACACTTTGTCATCCAGGCGCATTTCTTTGACAATAGTACGGATCAGGGATTTGGAGTCATCCGTATCATAGATGGTAAAGTTGGAAGGGTAGCCGATCTTTTGAGCCTCCACCCGCAGGATCTTGGCAAAGACGGAGTGGAAAGTCCCCATCCAGGTATTTCTTGCCTCCAGCCCCGCCAGGGCTTCGATCCGGTGTTTCATCTCAGCTGCTGCCTTGTTGGTAAAGGTCAGGGAAAGGATATTAAATGCATCAACACCTTTGGCATAGAT
>JBMDXP010000033.1:0-2079 GCA_048819475.1 Algoriphagus sp. | reverse complement strand
TCTGCTTTCCAGCCTTGGTCAATCACACCTTAACCTTGCATCCACTTGGAAGCAAGACTAAACCTTTGTGCCTTCAGGCATCAACCCATAACCCCCCCCTTCTATTATTCTATAATAGACACTTGGTATTGTCCCTTTGATTCTTGTTGGCTCCCAGCTTTGTATCCTTTTGGAAACAAGCTACTGATTCTTTTGGCTCCTGACTCTGCATCCTTTGGAAGCAAGTCATTGATTCTTGAGTGCTCCCAGTCCTTGGCATCCATTTGGAAGCAGGACTTTAAACTGAACCCACTGACTTATTGTGAGCCTTTGGCAATCAATTTGTTGGTACAAAAACCCCCTGGCAACGACCTACTCTGAGGAGACCCTTAGGGAACGGAGACAAAGGTAGCCAAGAGTTCCTTTTTTGGATCCAATCTTGCTTGTTTATAGGACACAACAATCATTGCCTGGACTGGGATCCATTGGGTTGGAGCAGTTACAGTTATCAGAACGGTTTACTGGTCTGAGCAAAGGCATATCTGTAGAGAGAGCCTGAGGCTGGAAGTAAATCAGAGAAAACACTCAACGTTGGGGCGGGACGGGTCGAACAACCGGTAAAGATTGTTCCGGAGGTCTTATCTGCCTCTAGTTAGCTCACTGGTGAAGGTTTTTAACTCGCTACTACACCTTTGAGCAATCCTTGGGCGCCACCAGCCTTGGGTAAAGATTGGTCGCTGGTGCCTACTTGTACATTCTTCAAGCCAGCTAAGGGACACTTAACTACAGTCCTCGAAATAGATTTAGTTTGTTCTGTGGCGTCTACATCCTTGAAGCTGTTTTCTACATTCAAGAGCACAAGAACAACCACTATTTTATTGAGATGACCACCAGGTCACAAGCCAACACCACCATGGATCATATTCTTGAGGTTGTGTTTGCAAAGCCAAAGGATAGCAATCTTCACAAAGCATTTGACCATGAAGATATAGTTGATCCTCAGCAAATTGTGTCAGAGGATGATATGATTTTGAACTCCTTGCAATTCAGAGATGGCCAAAAACAACTATGCAACATTAGCAGAGGTGATGCTGGGCTACTAAAAACATTCAAGAGATATGTAATACATCTCTATAACCAAGGAATTACAATTGACCCAAGTGATTGGACCAACATCACCAAGGAAGGCTTTGATAAATTCAGAGTCACCCCCTCTAATATAACTGCCACTCCTGTTGCCTCGTTGACGACGTCCGTCCTTCGTCCGTCGACGATTTCAAACCCTGTCAAGGACTTCAAAAAGGGCATCAAAAGGGATCCCAACCTATTCCAGCCCCTCAAAGATGATACTGCATGGGATAACTGGAACAGAGGTACTGTTGCCCAAGCCAGAGCACAAGACCTTTCAGATGTTCTAGATCCTAACTACACCCCTTCTACTCAAGATGAGTTGGACTTGTTCCAAGAGAAGCAGAAGTTCATGTATGCTGTCTTCAATGAGAAGCTTCTGACTGATAAAGGAAAATCTTTAGTCAGACTTCATTACCATAACTATGATGCACAGAAGATATATGAGGAGCTTAGTAATTACCACAAGTCCTCCACTAAAGCAGCTATGCTAGCATCAACTCTACTTGCTTACATCACCAGCACTACACTTGGTGAAGGCACGTGGAGAGGGACAACCCAAGCTTTTATCCTGCATTGGCAAGAACAAGTCAGAAAATATCATGATCTTGGCCCCTTGCAACAAATATCACCAGACCTACAATGTGTTTTATTGCAGAATGCAGTGCACCCTATTGCTGAATTAAGGGCTGTAAAAATGCAAGCCAACCAGCTCAAAACTCATACTGGAAAAGACCTATCCTATGATGAGTATTGCTCCCTCCTACTGTCAGCTGCACAGCAGTATGATACCCAAAATGCCAATAAACATGGAAAACTGGTCAAAAGAAGGATCTATGAACATGAATTTGACCTTCAAGATTATCCTAACAATGACAATGACAATAATCTGGATTATAGCATTGATTATCCAATTGAAGTCAACTTCACCAAATTCAATCAAGGCCCAAGATTGACTTATGAACAATGGCA
>JBMDXP010000032.1:0-3706 GCA_048819475.1 Algoriphagus sp. | reverse complement strand
TCCGAAAGACGATCCTGCGTAGGAGGCAATGGACTGTTATCCTTCTTATCACCGGGTTAAAACCCGATGCCAGGATACCTGCCACCCCGATGGGGTTGATACGTTCCCGCCCCCGTGGTTGGTGTCCCCACCAACCACTATAATTATTAATTGACGTTTCCAGTTAACAATTAACATTTAACTTTTAACAATTGAACCACTCCATTTCTCCGTGCTACTCCGTGTCCCCATTTCCGTTTCCATCCTCCTACAATCACTTACCTGCTCCGAAAAACGATCCTGCGTAGGAGGCAATGGCCGGTTATCCTTCTTATCACCGGGTTAAAACCCGCTGCCAGGATAGCTGCCACCCCGATGGGGTTGACACGTTCCCGTCTTCCGTGGTTGATGCCGGGATTAGTGCCGTGGTTACAAGGAAGTAGTGGCGTATTCCCTTAACAATTAACGGTTAACTTTTAACCTTTCTCACCTCTCCGCCATCGGAGCCGTCATTGCGGGGAGGCCCTAAGGCCGACGCGGCAATCTCATGGAAGTGAGTACGCAACACATGAGACTGCTTCGGTGCCCTCGCAGTGACGGACCCTAGTTCGGAATGACCCCCGATTAACATTTTAACTCTTAACAGTTAACTTTTAACCCTTAACCTTTAACCCAACGACAAAGAGATTTCTCCTTTCAGCTTCTTTCCCCCCTCCACTACCGCACTCTAATCCTTGAGTTCGATCACCACATTCGCCCTTCCCCCGTAGGCAGCATAGGTTGCATGCCATATAGGGATATCCTGTCCGCAATAGGGAGGGCTTCCTGCACACCACGTCCTACCGACGGTATAGTAGTACGTATCCCCCACCACCTCATTGGGTCCTGCACCGGGGAATGAATAGACGGAGGGAGGACTTCCTCCTGCCGGCCAGGAAGCCGTTGCATTTTCCCACCATCCAGCAGGTATCTTGAAGCCATACAACTTGACCGTATATTTTACCGCATTCTCAGTGACCGGAACGGGGACCAGGCAATTAACCCCGGCTGAATAGCCGGATTCACTATACACCCATTCCTTGGTCACCAGGGGCACATCCAGGATGATCTTCCTGGGGTCATTGTCCACTTTTACCGTGCCTTTCACTTCCTCCCGCAGCACCCAGTCGCTTCCCGGTGTGCGGAAGTAAACCCGTGCGGTGATAGTCTCTATCCCTTCTTTCACTTTGTCATCCAGGGCCTGGTAATTGATGCTGTTGCCACGGGTGGTGGCGGTTCTGTTGACCCCGTCAAAAAGCCCATATGCTCCAGCTGTAGCCCATTCTACTTTATATTCCAGCGCAGCCGTACTCACGATGTCATTGACATAATCGGTCCGCTCCAGGTATAGCCTCACCTGCTGTTTTTTCCTTCCGTCCAGTAGGATGTCATCCGGCCTCATAACCAGTTTGACCTTCTTCACATTGACCGTGGCAGAGCCATCTCCCACAAAAGTCTCTGACGTGCCCTCTTTGATATATACTTCTACTTTGACCGTTTCCAGATTGTTCTCTTCCAGCTGGGCCGAGTTGACCTCACTTCTGAAATTGACTGAAGGTGAGCTGGTCTCGATAGACACCCCTTTGACGCCCCCGGCACCTGCGATTACCCCATATTTTCCCGTCGTGGACCACTTATACACGAAGGATTGCCCCTGGGTAAGTTCTGTTTTAGTCTCGGCCTTCAGGGCTACATTGGCAAAGGGCACAGTTGTTTCATTTTTGGGAGTGATGTTGACCTCACTCCGGATGGATTGGGCGGTGAACACATTTATTCTGCTGGCCATGGCTATTTCCGCAGTAAGCTTGCCCATATCAAGCAGTTTCACCGTCAGCTCCACAGCCTTGATCAACTTCACATACCGCCCCACCGCCATACTGTTGTTATACTCACGGTCCAGATCGATCCACGTGGGTGAATCCAGGTTTTTGTATTTATCGACTACCAGCTTGATCAGCTGCTCCTGCAGGGCCTGCCCCCCTTTATCCACCACCAGGTATTTGATGGTCTCCTCGGTTGCTTTTTTGAAATCCCCTTTTTCCACAAGGTCCCAGATTGCAGGCGACTGCGACAGAAAGTATTCAAAGGCTTCGATTCCGAAATTTCCATCCTGTGCCCCTTTGATTTCAGACCACATTTCGGATAGGATCGGAAGCACAAAATCCAAAAACAACTGCTTGGCCATCAGTTTCTCCCAGGTCTTGAATTCTTCCTCTGTCATAGCCGGGGATGAGGCCGGATTCAGAGAGGTACCCACCACCCGTACCTGGTAAGTAGCCCGGTCTTCCGAGTCAGCCAGCGGGAGGTTTACAGGATCCGTCTCCACCCTGGCATATTCAATCCCCTTGCCCATAATCTGGTCCACAATGGTCCCCAGCGTACTGCTGAAGGCGTTGGTAGGACCGACTTCTTTGGTCAGTGTCGTCTTCTCGGAAAACGGTACCGTGGGCAGCAGCACGGTTTCCTCCTTTGATCCTTTGGCCACAAAGGCTGTCTTATAGATAAAAGCATGGGCACGGCGACGGTAAGTATTGGCGATCTTGATGGTCTGGGCATCGTTTTCAAACACCTGCACCCCGCTCTGGAAGCCCGTCGGATCCACGTTGATCTGGCGGGCGCGGATATCCAGTACTTCACCCTCCTTCCTGTATTCTTCCAAAAGGACCTTGAGATCCTGCTCAAACCGCAGTTTTTCCAGGTAGAAAATATCAGTTTTGAGCGCAGCTGCCACTTTGTCTTTGAACTCCACGTAGCCCGGCAGCTCCATGGGAGTGACCAGAAACTCACTCACCACTTCCTCCGGGTGATAGAAGATACCCGAGCCGAGGTAAAACAGGGCCTGGGCGGTTGTTTCGGCATTGATGGTCTTATTGGTCTGATGGAGTACCCCCATGAGGATGAGGTTGGATGATTCGTCAAAGAGGTAGGCCAGACGGGTAGTCCCCGGGGGGAGCACTGCTCTGGATTTACCTGCTTGGGTCACAGGGAAGGTCATCATACCCGTGCTCAGGACCGCCTTGGACATATCCAGGTTCACCCCCTCAGGGAGGATGATGCTCACCTCTTCGGTATGGGCCATGCCCGCGCCCGTCGGGGGAGGGTTCCCTGGGGTGGGATCCGGATCAGGTGAAGGATCCGTGGTATCACTGCAACCCGGAAACAGCATCAGATAGACGATGCAAGGAAGGAATAGCCTGTAGATTTTCATCATTAAAAAGGGAGGTTTTACCCATCCCATCGTAGCAAATCCAAAAAGTCATCAACCTATTTTCCATTTATCGGTTTTTTTTTGCCGGGTTAAAACCCGATGCCAGGATACCTGCCACCCCGATGGGGTTGATACGTTTACACCGCCGGGGTTGCCGCCAGGATTAATGCCGTGATTGGTGTCCCCACCAACCACTATGATTATTAGTTGACATTTCCAGTTAACCCTTAACATTTAACCTTTAACAATTTACCCCCTCAACGCTCCGTGCTACTCTATTTCTCCGTGCGACTCCGTGTCCCCATTTCCGTTTCCATCCTCCTACAACAGCTTGCCTGCTCCGAAAGACGATCCTGCGTAGGAGGCAATGGACTGTTATCCTTCTTATCACCGGGTTAAAACCCGATGCCAGGATACCTGCCACCCCGATGGGGTTGATACGTTCCCGCCCCCGTGGTTGGTGTCCCCACCAACCACTAT
>JBMDXP010000031.1:0-39199 GCA_048819475.1 Algoriphagus sp. | reverse complement strand
GAACCCCGTGGGAGACGTGGCCTTCCTGACGGTGACGGTGCGCAACACGGCCAGTCCGGAGGTTTCCAACCCATCGCAGAGTTTCTGCACGGAGGATACTCCGACAGTAAGTGACCTGGCTGTGTCCGGAACAGGCATCCTTTGGTACAGTACGGAGACGGCAGGCATGGCATTGGCACCGGACACCCCGCTGGTGGATGGACAGACCTACTATGCTTCCCAGACTGATCCGGCCACTGGCTGCGAAAGTGTCGGAAGAGCAGCGGTAACAGTTCAGTTGATCAGTTGTGATTTGGGAGAAGGACTTCAAATCACCAAGACAGCTGCAAGTTCAACTGTATTGGCTGGTGGGGAAATCACCTATACGATCTCAGTGGTCAACACAACTGCTGCTCCGATTACGCAAGTAACTGTTACAGATGAGTTGGATGAAAGACTGACTTTCATAGCTGCATCGGCCAACGGCGTGTTTGATAACGGAAGGGTGACCTGGGAGATCCCAACTATTGCGGCCAACGCACTAGTAGATCTTACCCTGGTGGTAGGAGTTCCTCAAGACATAGCTGTTGGAACACAGATTTCCAATGTGGCCGTGGTAAGCAGTCCGGATGATCCTGATACTCCTAAAGAGTCGGATCCTGAGGTAGTGACAGTAGTGGACGAAAGCAATCTTGAAATTGTCAAGTCTGCTGCATCACCAACAGTACTCCCAGGAGGTGAGATTAATTACAGTATCACCATCACTAATTCCGGACAGACAACAGCGAGAGATCTCACAGTGACAGATGACCTTGCAGCAGGGGTAAGCTTTGTGAGCGCATCAGCAGGAGGAGTATTTGAATCAGGTACGGTGAGCTGGATGATAGCTTCACTGGGAGCCGGAGAGTCTGTGACACTCCAATTGGTGGTGCAGGTGTCTCAGGATGCAGAGCCAGGTACATTGATTACCAATATAGCAATAGTGGACAGCCCGGATGATCCTGATACCCCTAAAGAGTCGGAGCCTGAGGTTGTAGAGGTGGTAAATCCATCCTCATTCACCATCGAAAAGGTGCCAAATGTATCCGAGGCTAAAATAGGAGACCAGGTAATCTATACTATACGGGTGACCAACATCTCAGATGAGCCAAAAGAGAATATTGAGGTGACGGATGTACTTCCTACAGGTCTTGATTTCATCAGTACAAACCAAGGCGGAAGGTTTATTAACGGGGTCGTGACATGGGTGATTCCATCTTTGGCAGTGGGCCAGAACATCGAGCTGGTATTGACGACAGCGGTGAACAACGATGTGGAACCGGGAGACATAATCTTCAATACCGCCATAGTAGATGTGCCGGGTGACGATGAAGATCCACTCGAGTCTGATCCGGGTGATGGGGTTGAAGTCATCGATGAGGATGAAACAGCGGTTGCTGTGGTGAAAACGCAGGATGTATCATCCGTCACTACAGGTGGTATTATCAACTATACCATTGCTGTGACCAACCCGGGAACTACGCCGGCAATGAATGTGATCGTAACAGATTCCTTACCGGATAGGACAGTAATACTCAACATCTCTGATGGAGGAGTTCAGGACGGCAGGCTGGTAAGATGGAGTTTAGACTCTATAGCACCAGGTGAAACAGTACAGTTTACACTCTCCGTGCTGGTTACCGCTACAGAAGGCTCGGTAGTAAACAAAGTCCTGGTAACGGGCGACAACTTCCCGGATGCGGAAGATGAAACCGATCCAGTGGAAATTGATGTGCTGAACCGCGTCGATCTGGTCATTACCAAAATAGTTTCCGCTCCCCTGGTGATGGTAGGTGCTGAGTTTGAATACCAGATCACCATACAGAACAGGTCGGATAATGAGGCTAATAATGTGGTGGTGACAGATGTGCTGGACCGTAACCTCAACTTCCTTGATGCAATATCAGGTGCGGGTACAGTTTCTTACTCAGCCAGTGACAGAACGTTGACTTGGAACATTCCGACGATGGCTCCACTTTCCTCTCAGATACTGACGATCAAAGTCAGGGCTATGGAGGTAGGCACAGTGACCAATATTGCAGAGGTGACTTCCGATGATGAAGAGGTGGATCCTGATGATAACACGGATTCGGTGACACACGAGCAGGCTGAATTCGAAATACCAAATGTGTTCACACCGGATGGCGATGGAATCAATGATGTCTGGGAAATAGAAGGTCTCCTTGAATTCTTTGAATCAAATGAGCTGCTTATTGTCAACCGTTGGGGAGTTGAGGTATTCAAGACGTCCAATTATCAGAACGATTGGAACGGGGAGAATCTAAATGCCGGTACTTACTTCTATCAATTGACAGTAAGGTCTCAGAACGGTAGCGAACAGACATTCACAGGGTATATCACCATAATCAAATAATTAAGATGAGGTTCTTTAAACTAACTTTTATACTTGTTGGAATAGCTTGGCTTTCATTAATGGAAAGCCAAGCCCAACAGATCCCGCAGTATACTCAATACATGTTTAACCCGGTATTTGTGAATCCTGCCTATGCAGGCTACAAGCAGCAGTTGTATCTCCAGTCGTATTACAGAAAGCAGTGGACTGGTGTCACAGGAAGCCCGGAGACGTTTGCTGTTTCGGGGGATGCTTTTCTGGAAGGAACAGGCTTAGGTGTAGGAGGCCAATTGATCACTGACAAACTTGGTGCCCAGCGTACAAGTGCGGCTTATGGAAATGTCTCCTATCATTTAAGACTTACCGAGACCCGTTATCTGAGTTTTGGAATAGGAGCAGGGGCTGTCAACTCGTCTTTGGACGGTGGTATGCTTCGGCCAGGTCAGGATAGTGATCCCAATGTGCCGGTTGGTAAAGACCAGGTTTTCTACCCAGATCTTAAGGCAGGGCTTTTCCTTTACGATGATAAGTTTTTTGTCGGTTTTGCTGCGGATCAATTGTTGTCTTCTGTCCTTGATTTGGATAATGGAGATATCATGATCCAGCCTGTACCCCACGTATACCTCTCGGGTGGTCTGCTACTGGACCTCAACTACAATGTGTCCCTTGTCCCATCAGTGATGTATATGGATGATTTCAAAGCTCCTGCGAGATTGGACATCAACACATCAGTGGTTATCAACGATACGTTCTGGATAGGAGGGGGGTATAGAACGGGTATAAACATGCCAGGAAGAAATGTTCAGGAGGGACTGAGGAAATCCACAGCGGTAATAGGAATGGTGCAGGCGTTTATCGGTGAGAGTCTGAGGGTGGGCTATGCGTATGATCATACTGTTTCAGGTTTTTCTGTAGGCGATTTTACGACACACGATATTTCTATAGCCTATCTGTTCCCTCCCAAGCGGGTGAGGATAGTTTCACCTCGATATTTTTAATAATATGAAATCGAGCATGACTAAAAAATCACACACTGGCATAATTGTAATTGCTGCGAGATTCTCCCGAATCGAATTCGGGACAGGCTATCCCGACTTGTCGGGACAGGTAATGACCGCTGAGAATCAAATTATAAACACATGAAGTATAGATTTACACTGATTATTGTAGCCTTGATTTTAGCTGTTTCCTGCAAGACCCAGCAGAGAAAGGAGTTTAAAAATGGGCTTAAGCAAGCTGAGAATCTAAACTATTCTGTTGCAATAGCACATTTTCTGAGTAGTTGGGAGAAGGCGCCTGATCCCGAAACTGCAAGGCAACTTGCCTTGTCGTACAAGGAAATTAGGGATTTTGAACTGTCAGAGGAATGGTTTGCACGCTTGGACCGTGAGGGTGAGCTATTGGTGGATGACCTGATCCCATTCGCTGAAATCCTGATCGCAAATTCAAAGTATGAGGAAGCAAACATGACATTGAACAGAGTGCCTGGATCATCGGATTCTGTAACCGTTGACTCCCCCAGATTGGATCTTTTAAAATCTGTGGCCTCCAAGGGAAAAGCTCTGCTTAACTTAGGCTCCTCAGTCAATGTATCTACCCTCTCAACACTTAATTCGAGTGCTTCTGACTTTGGAGTGAGTGTAGCCGACAACAAATTACTGTTCACCTCGGACAGACTTGAGGGGGAAGGAGGGAGGATTGATCCCACCAATGCACTTAAAAGTGAGCGCTATGGCTGGACTGGAAATGGGTTTCTTAAAATCTACGAAGCTGAGTGGGATTCTGAAGAAAGAAAAGAGTCCGCACCCGCTCCTGTATTAGGCCTTGAAAGCAGGTATCATATAGGCCCTGCTTTTGTTTCATCTGACAAGTTGTTTGTTACACTTACCCAATCACAAAAGTTTAAGAAATCCGGAGCAGTTGGAAAATCACGTGACTATACGCTTTTCCCTGAGATCTATTATTCGTATAAAGCGGACTCAGCTGCGGTAGATGAATTTAAATCCCTGCCTTTCAATTCACCATTTGCCTATTCAGTATCTGATCCTTTCTTTGACGAGACCACAGGTAGGTTATATTTCTCCTCAGATATGCCGGGAGGTTTAGGAGGGGCGGATATTTACTATGTGACTCACCTGAAGGATTCCACCTGGTCCAGCCCTGTGAATGTGGGTGATAAAATCAATACCACAGGAAATGAAAGAACTCCATACTTATTCAGGGATGGTTCCTTTTATTTTTCCAGTGATGGCTGGGGTGGACTTGGAGGGCTGGATATATTCAAGTCATCTCTGAAAGATGGGAAATTTGGTGAAAGTGAAAACTTGGGCAGTCCGGTGAATTCAAACCGGGATGATTTTGGGTTTACCGTTCATCCGCAATACATAAATGATGCATTTTTTTCCTCAGACCGGGTAGGAGGAAAGGGAGCAGATGATATATATTTTGCAGACCTTGACTTCAGGGCTTTCATGATATTGAAAGGCAAGGTATTGGACAAACAGACAAGGGATGAACTACCTGATGCGGTTGTGACACTGGGTACACTTTCAGGGGAAAACCAAAACACCTATGTATCTGAAGCAGACGGGTCATTCAGCTTTAAAGTCCCTATGGATCAAAAATTTGTGCTACGGGCCCGGAAGACGGGATATTTAGCTTCAGGTGTGGAAGAGTTTGCTACACCTGAGTTTTCCGGATTTGCGGATTCAGTCATCCATAGGGATATTCTCCTGGATAGGATAGAGGTAGGTCGGGTTTACAAACTGGAAAATATCTATTACGATTTCGATAAGTGGAATATCAGGCCTGATGCGGAGCCTGAGTTGATGAAACTTGTAAATATACTTACTGAGAACCCAACACTTAAGATAGAGCTATACTCGCACACGGATTCACGTGGAACGAAGGAATATAACCTGAAACTGTCTAAAAAAAGAGCCGATTCGGCTATTGCATTCCTGATCAAAAACGGGATAAATGAAAACAGACTGAAAGGTATTGGATTTGGTGAAGAACAACTGCTAAACCAATGCTCGGATGGGGTGACTTGTACCTATGAACAGCATCAGGAGAACAGGAGGACAGAGTTTAAAATCATTGATTATTGATGGATAATAATCGGAAAACATAGGAGTACGACGGGTGCTCTTATTAAGGTGGAAACTAGAAAGCTTATCTGTTTTACGGATAAGCTTTTTTTGTTTACGGAATAGTATTTTTTATACCGGATAATCGGGATTTTAACCCTTAATTGATATTTTTTTTCAAAATTGCCCAATTTGGCACTAATTTTACCTATAGTTTTGGATATTTTGTATTTGAAAATTCAGTGTAAAAGTTTAAAACACACCAATATCATCCTAAGGAAGGGATAGCTTAATTACCCACTAATAAACTATCTTCCTTGACTTATTTTCCTGTTTTAATAATAGACCTGATTACGAGGTCTCTAAAAGGCTATTTATGGCAAAAAGGAGTAAAACTATAGTTTTAGTATTTAAAAGAATTGGTGATTTTGAGACCGATTTAATTAATAGATATTTGGAGTTGGGATTTAATCTAATTATTCCTTTTTCGGGTGATTATGATTCTTCCATACTCAAGCCAAGCCTCAAGGCTTTATTACCTGGGTCTGTAACTTTTAAGAAATGCAATTTCTACAGCGTGAAGTCAGCACAGAAATTCCAAAACTATCTTTTTGAGCAGCATTATCCCATTGATATTGTTATTACGAATTTCACGGATGAGGTTCAGGATTTGGATATATTGGGATATTCTACCAACGAATTTAAAATAGGTGTTGAGCACAGTCTTACCTCCTATTTCAATCTTATGAAGTGTATTTTTCCTCTGTTCAATACAAATTCTTCATTTTTATTGAATCTGGAACTGAATCCTAAGGCGGTGGTGCATAATCAGAATGGGTTAAACCGACTGGCTAGTGCAGCAAAACACTCCCTGCTTCAAACGCTGAATCTGGAGAATAAGCATTCTTATATCCATATTGCAAACATTGAAATAAGTGATATGTTGCATTTTGATCAGGGTTCTGTACAAAATGCAATTGCTTTGGAGAGTATGGAAAAAGTTTTTGAGTACATCATTAAGCTGACAAATTTTGGTGATAAGCCCAAGTTTAAGCATCAATTGTTTTTAACAGGGGAATAAGCCGAATCACTGATTAATTGTGTCTGATCACGTTAATGAAATCCAAGGTCTTTGGAAGAGTCATGGCTTTGGGGATAAAGCCTTTGACCCTCGAATAGCAAAAAGCTTTGATTTTATCTTCTTCATTTATGGAAGAGCTGTGCATCACCACTTTTATTTCATCATAAGGATCAAAACTATCCAGCTCGTTGAGGAAATCCCACCCGTCCAATACGGGCATATTGATGTCCAATAGAACCCAGCATTCTTTTTTTGCTTCTGTACATTCCTGAAAGGCTACTCTTTTTGACCGGATCTCTTCAAGGGCAGACAGTGGTTTGTCGTAAGAAGATATGGAAATGGAAACATCCTCCTCAGCGACGTTGCTGATGTATTTTCTGGCGATCAGCAAGGATATGGGATCATCATCCACTAAGAGAAGGTTAATTTTTTTCATTCGGCAGACAAATAGTGAATTTCGTTCCTTCGTTCACCCTACTTTCAAGGTCAATGTTCCCACCCAGTGCTTCTACCTGGGCTTTTACCAGGAAAAGCCCCTTTCCTTTAAACCCTCTTTTTGGGTGTAGTGTCTGGTAGAATTTGAAGAGCCTTTTTTTATGCTTTTTCAGGTCAATCCCAATCCCGTTATCCTCTACCACTATACAAAATTGATCATTCATTTTATTCTCACAGGTTATTTTTATAAAAGGCTTTTTGTCCAAAGACCGATATACAATAGCATTTGCTATTAATTGGGTAAGTATATTTTCAAGATAAACCGGTACAGTATTGATTCTGATTTTTCTCGATATTGTCAGTTCTATTTCTATAGCATAGTTTGAGACTTCCTTACTGAAGTTACGGATTATTTTGGTGACTATATCATATAATTTTATTTTTTCCCACGAAAGATTCTGTTTGTTCTGTATCTGTATTATCGAATTGAGGTCTTTGATTGTATCATCTAATTTCCCTATTGCTTCCTTCAATAATTTGAAATATTTATCCTTATCCTTTTCCTTGTCGATTAGCTCTATGAGATTTGAAAGCCCCTGTAGGTTAGTTATATGTGAGCGGATATTATGGGAAACGATATGGGTAAATTCTACAAGACGTCTGTTTTGATCTGATACTACCTGAACCAAGTTTAGGAGATCATTCTTTTTTTCCATCAGCTCGGTAATGTCACTTCCAATGCAAAGTATCTCATCTACTTCTTCGCCGCGCGATGCCAGTCCCTTGAATTCCCATTGGCTGATGACCAGCTCTCCCTCAAAGTTTCTTCTTCGCAGGTTGACCTGTTTGGTTGCTCCGGGATGTACAATGGATTCAGCTATGGCAGTATGACAGTGTGCTATCTCTTCTTCTTCAACGGTGCTCAGAAAGCTTTCTCCTATGAAGTCTTCTGCATTCTTTTGCTCCTTGAAATTCCGGATAAAGAATTCGTTCACAAACGTATAGTTTCCCCCAAGATCCAGTTTGATGACATAGAAACTCTGGTTGTTAACCAACGATTCAAAATATTCTGCCCTCGTCAAAGCCTCGTTTTTCAGCACACGTATCTCCTCCCGCATTTGTACATCTTCCGTCACATCCTGCACACTTCCAATCAGTTTGGTCAGCTTGCCATCTTTAAAAATCGGCCTGCCCTTGATCCGGACCCATTTGGTCTGGCTTTTGTCTGACTGAAACAAATACTCCCTGTAATAGTCAGTACGGTTTTTCAGCGCATCCTTTAAATCCCTGGTCAACAACTGATAGTTGCTGTCGGGGTAAAAACTCTTGACCTTTTCCGGGGTAATTTCATCACTTCCATCCAAGTCGTAAATAGCGTATGTGTTCTTGGTCCATGTCAGTTTTTTGGTGGACACGTCCAGTTCCCATCCCCCGATTTTTGATATTGCCTCCACTTCCTCCAGCAGGGCACGGGATTTTAAAAGCTCATTTCTGATCTCGTCCAGATCTGAGTTATCCTTTAATATGATATATACATCGTCCTCTGAGCGCTGGAAAACTACCTGTATCAATTTGGGAGGTTTTTCGGAATGCAATAGTTTCCAGTCCTCAGAAAATCCACTGTTTGATTTTTCATGTATCTTTTGATTAAGATACAGAAACAACTCACACATACTTCGGTTTTCCGCAATTTCCGGATTTGATTCCGGATGGATAAAATCCTGAAAATCAATAGTAAAACCATTCCTTAAATTCAGAATCATGTTGTTGCCTGGCTGCCAATACAGGTAACCTTTACCCAGGTCCAGATATATCCCGCCCAGCTTTCCGATTTCAGATGCCCGGTCGGTAATCCGTGTCGTCTTTTTCAGCAAGTTATTCTCAAGGGAGATGGTGACTTTTTGCTTATGGTATTCCAAAAGCTCCATAGCCTGATGGGCTAGGGATTTCAGGAGTGCCAACCGGTTTTCCGGGAATTGCCTTGGCTGATAGTCCATTATACAGAAACTCCCCAATACAACACCATCATTTGTCACCAGCGGACATCCCGCATAAAACCGAATCCCATACTGGGCAAAGGATGGATGCTCACAGTACTTTTCAGAAGATTTCAAGTCATTGATGACCAATGAATCTTTGCGGTGGACAATAAGATCCTGACAAAGCGCCAAAGCAATCGGCGTTTCCTTCAATTCATGGCCAACTTTTGACTTAAACCATTGCCTATCATCGGTGATTATAGTGATTAGGGAAATTTCAGTCTCAAATATTCCGACGGCTAATTTGGTAAGATTGTCAAATGCCTCCTCCGGCGGTGTGTCAAGGATTCTATATGATTGAATTATTTCAAGACGACTCTTACTTCCCATTAATATCACTGTTGATTTTATGTGTTATGAACCACTTAAAATGCTGTTTAAAAATTTATGCTACAATTCTTAGATTTGATTGGATATTTTTTTCTAATATGCTCCAAAGACACAAAAAAAAGCATTTTCAAATCTTCGAAATTTACAAATTTCGATTTATTTATTCATAATTTGTACTGTTTTTGTTAAGAAATTTCGGAATATGTTTTCAGTGATTGGATTTCCTCAATCCAATCGCTTCCAATGATAGCTCGATACGGTGTTTTAGGTCTTTTAATGCATCCTGATTTATTGGTTAAAAACCATTGATCATGGATTTTGTCCTAATAAATGCAGAAAACAGTGGCTTGGTCTGCCCATAAATCTGATATACGGCTGCCTTGATCTGATTTTCCTCCATTTAAAATTAGTGTATAACCACATAGTTTATATTTCTTGATTGGGTTGGTTATGTTCTAAAGTAATTCATGTATATACAATTCCTTGAATATATAATTAATCAATTATATCAGTTTTTATCATTTTGCTTACATTTTTTGACATGCTCAAAAATTGGAATGAATTAGATGGTTCTTGGATCACCGCCTTATACTTTGGAGAATATACTTTTTTAAAGGAACTTGGAAGAGTCTACTTTTGTCGATCGATATAGGATGATGCTATTTAAAATAGGATTTATCTTTGATGGATAAAATAGCTTAGTTTTTTCTTACTTGGGCTATACAGGTAAGAAGTTTACTAAAGGTTGCAGATGATCATGCCTGGGTTGATCGGTGGAGGATGGGCTTACTGGGTGATGAAAATTCTGAATAAGTAAGAATTGATTGCGAGAAAATCAGCCTGTTTGGAAACAGGGGCATAGCACTGCTATCGTGGAGCTGAAAACAACACTATAATGACTATTTTGAAGCAATAATTAACTGTAAGAGAATTATACTCTTATTTTTTTAATTTCTCATGAGCTCCAAAGCCTAAGATTTTTTTTCAACGCCTTGAACCCATAGTAATAGACACATACTACAATTGCCAAAATGAGAGAGCTATTGAAAATCCACCAAAAGTAGAGGAATAAGTTGCTGGAAAAGAAGTTGTCCATAGTTTTAAAATTTTCAGTCAAATTTATTCACTTACGAAAAACCCATTGGTAATCATCGCTGACGGATAAAAATATCGAAGTCATAAAAAATCAATTCTACCATTAACATCCCCAGGGTCTTTCAGGGAAGCTCTAACCTAATAAATTATGAGTTGGAATCAAAGCTTTTAATTAAGGTCCATCATAGACTTTCTTCTGCTAGCAGGACATTAAAGGAAAAGGAACTGAGAGAAGGGAAGTTTTTCCAAAGTAATTGAAGGAAAGTGAGGAAATAAAACTATTTGATTGTAATATTACGATGAAATGATTGAAGTATGGGAGTTACAAAAACGGATTTGTTTACACGGGAGCAAAATGAATTGGCGCAGGTAGCCAAAGTGTTTTCGCATCCAGCCCGAGTGGCGATCATAGAGCATCTGTTACGTACCAACACCTGTATCAATGGAGATCTGGTGCAGGAATTGGGACTGGCACAGGCAACAATCAGTCAACACCTTCGGGAGTTAAAGCAGGTGGGTATAATCCAGGGGACTATTGAGGGGGCTTCTGTCAGCTATTGTATCAATCCGGTCCGATGGGCCGAAATCCAAGGGCTTTTTAATTCGGTGTTTGACCAGTTTGTTCCCCCTGGCAATACCTGCTGTTAGAGTCAGGAGAAAAAATTTACATTAATCAATCGTATTATCGCAATAAACCAATATTATTATGAGCTTATCGGAAGTTAAAACGGTCCTTGGCGGATTGGAGAGCATTGCTTTCGAATTGCCGGATGGGACATTGGTGCCTTCCCATTTCCATGTCACTGAAGTGGGAAAAATCTCCAAACATTTTATTGACTGCGGGGGAACGGTCAGGCATGAAGAAGTGGTCAGTTTCCAGCTCTGGAACTCGGATGATTACAATCACCGGTTGCATCCTGAGAAGCTTCTCCACATCATTGAACTTTCCGAACGTGTGTTGGGACTGGAAGACCTGGAGGTGGAAGTGGAGCACCAGGCAGATACCATTGCCAAATATGGGTTGGAATTTAACGGAAAGAATTTTTTGCTGACCGGTAAGCAAACAGACTGTCTCGCAAAGGAGAAATGTGGTATCCCACAGAAGAAACAAAAAAAACTGCTTTCGGACTTAGGTTCGGCTGCAAAAAGCTGTTTGCCTGGAAACGGGTGTTGCTAAGCAAGGTTTTACTTCCTTGCCACAATAAAATTAAGTATGACGCAAGCGATGCACAGGGGATGATATCACCTTTATGGGGTTCCGTTACCTGCCCCTACTGGTTGGGAACCTGTACTGACCAGGGGGTAGTTACGAAAAAAAATTCTATACAGATGGGTAAAGAAGCTGTGATTTTATTTCCCGCCTTGGCGGCATCCGTCGTTAAGGCAAGATCTCTTCCTGTCAACGTGACAAGAGGGGAGGAGCTTCAGGTTCTTATAGCCTATATCCGTAACAAACTGGAATCAGGGGGAAGGGTCAACCTGAATTTTATCTGTACCCATAATTCAAGGAGGAGCCAGTTTTCCCAGATATGGGCTCAGACAGCAGCCGATTTCTTTGGGGTTCCTGCCCAATGCTACTCAGGAGGGGTGGAAGTGACTGCATTTAACAGAAGGGCTGTAGAATCTATCCGAAGGAATGGGTTTGAGGTTACCAGCATAGGAATTGACAATCCCATCTACTTTATACTCCATTCGGAAGAAGCAGAGCCGATGCATGCTTTTTCCAAGCTTTATGACGATCCGGTCAATAAAGCTGTGGGGTTCGCTGCAGTGATGACCTGTGCCCATGCAGATGAAAATTGTCCTTATATACCCGGATCAGAGGTGAGGGTGCCTTTATGTTATGAAGATCCCAAATCGTTTGACGACACTCCTGAAGAGGCTGCAAGGTATGATGAGCGGTCGCTTCAGATCGCATCGGAAATGTTTTACGTATTCAGCCAGGTTGGGAATCAGGGATAGTGTTACAGGAAGGAATTCAGCTTTGGCTAGAAATTGGAAACCGGTTTATTTTATCATTTTTATTAGGTTTTTACCAAAAAGCATATCCTTTTACAAGGTTGGTAAAAATATGAAAGCGAGAGATTTATAAGTTTTTTTGCCTTGGTTATTACTCATGGATATCCTGGGTCCAAGCCAGGGCTATTTCTTTTTGTGTAATTTAGAACTTTTAACCGTCAAAAAGATACACCCCGACACCCATGATTCTAGCCATACTTTCGGGATTTATCATTGCAGTGATGATTCCCTTTCTCAGCAAATTCATCAAAGGAAAAGGTTCAGTTCTTATGTCTTTCTTGCCATTGAGTCTATTTGTTTATTTTCTTGGTTATCTCCCCGCAATTTCCAAGGGGGAGACTGTTCATATGATTTATCGATGGGTTCCAAGTACTGGCATTGATCTTTCCTTTCATTTGGATGGGTTGTCTATGCTCTTTGCCCTGCTGATTACCGGGATAGGTGCATTGGTGTTTTTTTACACCTTCAGTTACATGAAGGGGCACGTGTATCTGGATAGGTTTTATGGCTACCTCAGCATGTTTATGGGCTCCATGCTGGGACTTGTCCTTTCTGACAACATCATCACGCTGTTTGTTTTCTGGGAACTGACAAGTATCAGTTCGTTTTTCCTGATTGGGTTTAACAACGACGACATCAAATCCCGCAAATCAGCCCTGCTTTCCCTGAGTATTACCGGTCTCGGTGGACTGTGTTTGTTGATAGGGATGATTTTCCTGGGTACTGCAGGGGATTCTTTTTCCTTTCAGGAACTGCTTTCCAGGGGGGATTTCATCAGGTCGCATGCGGGTTATGGTTGGATCATTGGTTTACTTTTCCTTGGGGCATTTACCAAGTCCGCGCAATTCCCTTTTCATTTCTGGTTACCTGGAGCCATGAAAGCACCTACTCCGGTGAGCACTTATCTTCATTCTGCCACTATGGTTAAGGCAGGTGTTTATTTGCTTGCGAGGTTTACCCCTCTTCTGGGAGATACACCAGACTGGAACACCCCCTTGATAATCGTCGGTGCTGTCACGATGGTCTATGCAGCAGTCCACTCGGTCTTCCGGATAGATATGAAAAGTATCCTGGCTTATTCCACCATAGCTGCCTTGGGTATATTGGTCTTCCTGATCGGTTTGGGTACAGCCGAATCATTGCTGGCGGCAGGGGTTTTTATCCTGGTACACGCCCTGTACAAAGCCACACTCTTCATGGTAACCGGAATCGTGGATCATGAAACCGGTACCCGTGATGTGACTGTCTTGGGGGGACTGAGGAAAGTGATGATGCCTGTGGCCATTGCTGGTGGGTTGGCTGCACTTTCCAATGCCGGTGCACCCCCTTTCTTTGGATTCATCGGAAAAGATCTGATTTATGAAGCTACGTTACATTTTGGGGATTGCGCCTATGTGCTGACAGGTGCAGCTATCCTCACTAATGTATGCCTGCTTTTCGCGGGTTTGTTGGCAGGATACAAGCCTTTTGCGGGAAGTCTTCCGGGAAGATTTGGCCAGGTCCACCTCCCTCACCCTACGATGTGGGTGCCTCCCCTGATCCTGGCCTTCCTGGGTTTGGTCTTCGGCATATTCCCAGGACTGGTTAATCAACTGCTTGTACAGCCAGTATTCAACAGTTTATCACCTGCGGGTATACCTGTCGCTATCAAACTCTGGCATGGTTTTAACCTGATTCTTGTTCTGAGTTTGCTTACTCTTACATTGGGTATCCTACTTTTCCTGAGAGTGAAGCCATCCGGGAAGCTGTTTGACAAAACAGCAAGATTTGAAATGCTGAGTCCACAGACACTCGCCGGACTTTTGGCCGGTCTATTTTCCCGATTTGCCAGGCTATGGACAGGCTTTTTCCAAAATGGGTATTTAAGGAATTATGTAATCACCATTCTGGGGTTTCTTACCTTGCTTCTTGGCTTTAGACTTTATCAGGGGGTGAACCTCTATATAGATACCACCAAGCTCACCGAACTCACCATTTATGAGGTAGTTGTTGTGCTGATCATGTGTGTTTCTATCATTTTCACCGTATTTTCGAAGTCACGCCTGGTGGCAGTGGCCTCACTTGGGGTAATCGGCTATTCCATCTGCCTGATTTTCCTCTTTTATTCTGCCCCGGATCTGGCGATGACCCAGTTTTCCATAGATACTTTGACGGTGATTCTATTTGTGCTGGTGATCTATAATTTACCCAGGTACAAAAGTTTTTCCAGCAGAAGAATCCAGATCAGGGATGGAATCCTTTCTGTGTTTTTCGGTTCGCTGATCGCAGTACTTACACTGGAAGTGCTCTCCGAACCTTTAAATAGGGAGACCTCTACCTTCTATGCAGAGAGTGCCTATATCCTGGCAAAGGGGAAAAATGTAGTGAATGTAATCCTGGTGGATTTTAGGGGGTTCGATACGATTGTGGAGATTACAGTATTGGTGATCGCAGCTATAGGTGTATTCAGTTTGTTGAAATTGAGGTTGAAGAGTATCGAAAAAGAATAGCTGAAATCCTGATACAGCTTTCATGTAGAACATTGGACATCAAAGCAGCTGGCATTACTTAGCGGGTCCCGACTGATCAGGGTGTCAGTAAAAAACAAATCATATACAAATGAAATCGAGCATGACGCAAGCGACACACACTGGGATGATTATCAGCTATGCGAGATTCTCCCGAATCGAGTTCGGGACAGGTAATGACCTTTGAAAAACAATTATAAACAGATGAAAACAATCATATTCAAAACAGCATCCACTTACCTCTTGCCACTATTGGTTTTGTTCTCGGTGTTTATCCTGCTGAGGGGACATTATCTTCCCGGTGGAGGGTTTGTGGGTGGCCTGATTGCTTCCATTGCATTTGTCATCCACTCTTTTGCCAATGGACTGGAGGAGACTAAGACTCTGATCAGATTCCACCCCGGTTTCCTGATGCCAGTTGGTCTAAGTATTGCCCTGCTAAGCGGTGCAGCACCACTGTTTGTCGGAGAGAGCTTTATGACAGGACTGTGGTTCGATGATCCCTTGCCAGTGATAGGGATGGTGGGCACAGCCTTGTTTTTCGATATTGGCGTATACCTGGTTGTCATCGGGGTGACGTTGACCATTATTTTCACCATTTCAGAAACGCTCTAAATTATGGAACTGTTACTGGTCATCCTGATAGGATTACTCTATGCTTCGGGCATCTACATGATGCTAAGGCGAAGTATGGTCAAGCTTATTATAGGGTTGATACTCCTCGGAAATGGAGCCAATATGCTGATTTTCCTTTTGGGCAGGATAGTAAAAGGCAGACCGCCACTAATCGATTCCACTGCCAAAATGTTGACAGATGTCTATGCGGACCCAGTTCCACAGGCCTTGATTCTGACAGCTATTGTGATCAGCTTTGGATTGCAGTCATTTGCCATCATTCTTGTCAAGCGTGCCTATAAAATCACCAAGACTGATGATTTGGACGAATTGAATACGACAGATGATATTTATGAATAACCCATACATAGTTTTACCCGTAATTTTCCAACTCTTCACGGCAGTATTGCTGCTGTTTTTCTGGTTCAAGATCAACGTGCAGCGGCTGATTACCCTTGTCTGTACACTTATCTCCGTCGGAATTGCGATTGGGTTACTGTATGAAGTTTATCAAAACGGCGTCTTAACCATGCAGGCGGGAGAGTGGCAGGCACCCTTTGGGATTACTTTCGTAGCTGACCTGTTCAGTGCCACCATGGTCCTGTTGACGGCCCTATCAGGTATGGCTGTGGCAGTGTTTTCCACAGGGGCTATCCGCAATGCCCGGTTGAAGTTTGGTTATTTTCCTATTCTTAACTTCCTCCTGATGGGGCTGAACGGGGCTTTCCTCACCGGAGATATCTTTAATCTCTATGTATGGTTTGAGATCATCATCATTGCCTCTTTTGTACTGATCACTATCGGTGGGGAAAAGGCCCAGATCGAAGGTGCTATCAAGTATGTGACCATGAATCTCCTGGCTTCGGTGATTTTCCTGACAGCTATTGCCATTCTCTATGGTATGGCAGGCAGTCTGAATATGGCTGACCTTTCCGGACAGGTGGCCCAGATAGAAAACAAAGGCCTCGTCAATGTGGTGGCGATATTATTCCTGGTGGGTTTTGGTATCAAGTCAGCCATTTTTCCACTCTATTTCTGGCTCCCGGCTTCCTACCATACCCCACCACCCGCAATTTCGGCGATTTTCGGTGGCTTATTGACCAAGGTGGGCGTTTATGCCTTGCTTAGGATCTTTACGCTGATTTTTGTGCCTGATGAGTTTCTTGGTAATCTCCTGCTGATCATCGCTGCCATGACCATACTCTCGGGGGGATTGGGGGCTATCCTGCAGGTTAATATGAGAAAGATATTCTCCTACCTCATTGTATGTCATATCGGCTTTATGATCGCAGGTTTGGGCATTTACACTGAGCTGGCCCTAATCGGGGTGATTTTTTACCTGATCCATGATATTATTGTCAAGACCAACCTCTTTCTTGTATCGGGCTTGGTATTCAAACTCAAGGGCACGTTGAATATCAATAAACTGGGAGGAATGTATAAAAAGTATCCCAAATTCTCCCTATTGATGGCTATTCCACTATTCTCATTGGTCGGTATACCTCCGTTATCCGGTTTTTGGGGAAAGTTCTTCCTGATCCAGGGTGGATACATGGAAGGGCAGTATGCCTTAGTGGGATTCATTCTATTGGGGAGTTTTCTCACGCTGTGGGTAGTAGCCAGGCTTTGGTCAGAGGTTTTTTGGAAAAACGCCACTGACCTTCCTAAAAAAATCAACGTGAAATACTTCAGTGAGCTGAAACCGTTCAAACAGTGGGCGATGCTGATTCCGATCATCCTATTGGCTTCCGTATCTTTATATATAGGACTTGCGGCAGAACACATCATTGTACTCAGCAAGCAGATCGCTGCTGAGCTGATGGATCCATCGGCGTACATCGAAGCTGTATTGGGAACTAAAACACGCATGCCATGATCAAAACCAAATTTCTGAGCAACCTACTCCTCTCTCTGGTTTGGGTAGCCATTACCGGGACTTTTACTGTTGAGAATTTCCTTTTCGGGTTTGGTCTGAGCTTTTTCCTCCTGTGGCTTACAGCCAGAGACAGGAAGGATAACAAGTATTTCAACAGGATCCCGAAGCTGATCGGCTTTGTGTTCTTCTTTTTCTATGAGCTGATCAAGGCCAATATTGAGGTGGCTTACGATGTGATCACTCCTCGGCATTATATGGAACCCGGAATTGTAAAGATTCCCCTGGATGCCAAATCTGACTTGGAAATCACGCTGCTGGCCAACCTGATTACCCTCACTCCCGGTACGCTGAGTCTGGATGTGTCGGATGACAGAAAGGTGCTCTACATCCACGCGATGTATGTGAAGGATAAAGAAGCATTGGTTGCCAGTATTAAAAATGGCTTTGAAAGACGACTTTTAGAGATAACGAGATGAGTGTTTACGACTATTTGTATTTTATAATCCTTCCCGTGTTGGCGGTGTCCATTCTGTTGGTTTTCATCAGATTCCTGATGGGGCCTAAGCTTTCTGACCGCGTGGTTGCGCTTGATCTCTTGCTGACCACGGGCATTGGGATCATCGCGGTATATAGTGTGGTGACCAATCAGCCTGCTTTCCTTGATATCGCTATGATCATGGCATTGATTGCTTTTCTGGGAACAGTTGCTTTTGCTTACTATCTACAAAAAAGGGAAGAAAATGATTGAGACCATCGTAATCCTACTCAGCTCCCTTGGAGCACTTTTTATCCTGCTGGCTGCTGTCGGCGTGGTGAAAATGCCTGACCTATATCTGAGGATATCAGTGACGACCAAAGCTGCCACACTGGGAATTGGTCTCATACTGCTGGCTGCTGGCATTTATTTCTCTGATACAGCTATCCTGGTCAGGGTAATTGCCATCATTGTTTTTATGTTGCTGACTGCACCTGTAGGTGCCCATATGATGGGGAGGGCATCCTACTTTACAGGAGTGAAAATGTGGCATAAATCTAAAATAGATGAACTGGATGGAAAGTATGATCCCAAATCACATAAGCTGAGTAGTGGGGAAGAGACTGGAAAAGACAAACGCGTAAGGAAGAATTGACGGGCTTTTAGGAAACTTAAAGCAGGCCTCCTTAGCCCTGATTCCAATCCAAAAAGTTTTTTTCGGAGGTAAGCGGATATGCATTTCCGGCAAAATGTGTCAGGCAAAAGGATTTTTACTATTTTTGTAATGAACAATACAAAAATAGCACCATGCGGGGAAGACCTGTCAGATATGACGATAAGGAATTGATTTCAAAAGCTCAGGGAATCTTTTGGGAAAAAGGCTATTCAGCTACTTCGCTTGGAGATTTGCTCAGGGTCACAGGTGTGGGGAGCGGGAGTTTTTACAATACATTCAAAGGGGGAAAGAAGGAGGTGTTCAGTAAAGCTATCCAACAGCGGAGAGTAGCCTTTGACCGATTCAGGGACCAATTGGCAACTAGTGATCACCCGCTGGAACTGATTAAGGACTTTTTCAGGAGTATAGCAGGGGATGACCTGCGGGCACACCAGAAGGGGTGTATACTAGCCAATACTGTCGTGGAAATGACTTTTGTGGACAGTGGGCTGGAGGAAGAAGCTATCCGTATTCTCAAAGAAGTAGAGGGGATGTTTACCCAGACCATCGATATGGCGCAGAAAAGGGGAGAACTCGGGAGTAAATTGGAAGCTGCGGTATTGGGCCGGTATCTGGTCACCTTCTGGTGTGGACTTAACACGTTGCGGAGGATGTATCCTGACAAAAAGATTCTCCTCCAACAGATAGAAATGCAGCTGGCTGTAATCAGCTAAATTTTTTTATCTAATTATGTATCAATCAATACAAAAATAGAATGGATTTAAAACTTAAAGGAAAAAAGGCATTTATCAGTGGCTCTACGCAGGGAATCGGATTTGCTATTGCACAACAACTGCTAAACGAAGATGTGGAAGTGATCATTAACGGAAGGCAGGAAGAAAAGACAAAACAAGCTGTGGATAGGCTTAAAAAACAATATCCTGACGGCAAGATAGGGAGTATTGTATGCGATTTTGGGAATAGGAAGGAGGTAAACCGGTTGCTGGAGAAATTGGATAGTATTGATATTCTCATCAACAATGTGGGGGTGTTCGAGCTCAAGGATTTTGACAGGATCACTGATGAAGATTGGTATCGTATTTTTGAATTGAATGTGATGAGTTCGGTGAGACTTTCCAGAAAAGTACTACCGGAATTGCTGATGAAAAAATGGGGGAGAATCATATTTATCAGCAGTGAGTCCGGGGTGAACGTACCTGAGGACATGATCCATTATGGTATGACAAAAACCGCAATGCTGTCGATCAGCAATGGGTTGTCCAAATTGACCAAGGGGACAGAAGTAACCGTGAATACCGTTTTGGGAGGACCGACCTATACTGACGGTGTAGCCGCCACGGTGGAGCAGCTGGCAAACTCACAGCAGGTAAGTGTAGATGAGATGAAAGGTGCGATAATCCGGAAGACCTCCCCTTTTTCTTTGATCAAGCGTTTTCTGGAACCTGGCGAAATAGCAAGCCTGACGGTGTATCTTTCAAGTCCGCTTTCCATCGCGACAAACGGAGCCTGCTTGAGGGCAGATGGGGGAGTGTTGCAAACGATATAAACACAGCTAGCTCGAATTGTGCACGGGTGTAGGGGTAGGGAGTTACACCCGATTCTGATGCTTGGGACACGGGTCAAATCGGCCATTCGTCTTTGAACTGGGTGGTCATTGAGAAATAGTTGGATTCTTTTTCCGTGACCAGGCAGGCAGCCAATTCATCCGAGAGTAGTTTTTTCATCCGAGAGTAGTTTTTGGTCAATGTACTGTCCGATCAGAACCAGTTCGTTCATTCTGTCACCGAAGTTTGGGCCCCATTTTGCCCTGATCAACTCCCTGTTTTCGAGGTATCCAGGGTTCCGGAGCCGTTCCTTTCAGTGTATGCCGCCCACCAGGTGCCAAAACGGAACCCAGAAATCCACTGAGTACGGTTACGGGAATTCTGTTTTGCATAATTTATAAGTGGGGAGTGGTACAGTCAGGGAATTTGTTCTTTGACTTTCTGATAAGAGTCCAGTTGATATAATGGGCAATACCTATTAAAAGCGCCCCTAGGGGCGTAATGATGGATTCCAGTCTTTCAGGACTCCAGATGAGTCCGTATGCTATGATCAGAAACCCAAGACTGACGAGTAGGATCGGCCGTTTCTTTTTATGGTGACGGAGGTATCCGTGAGACAAGGCATAAAGTGCCAGAAATAGACTGATCAGAATTATGCTGTATTCGATCCACGGATTTTCCAGGAATCCCAACCCCAAAAAAGGTAGGGAACTGATAAGAAAGGGTAAAAATGCGCAGTGGATAGCGCAGGCAATGGAGGTGGAGAATCCGATAAAGTCTGGATGTACTCCTACGAAACTGCTTTTCATCTTATTGTAGTTTGTTATTCAATGGGCGTTTAGACTAATCGGGACAGCTTATAGAATCACGTATGGGAATAACCATCTCAGTACGAGTTTTTTGACTGCTCCTATTTATATGCTCTCCTATTTATAATTGCAATATTATTGCAATTATAAAAGATGAAAATTTTAAATGCAACATTATTGCAAAAATGATCAGAGCTAAACTTGGGTTGGTTTTTTTCTTGTTCCGGGTATCGAGGTGTTTCGGATTGATTTGCAAAAAAGCCAGGAGATGTATAACCTCATCATAGGTCTACACTTCCCGTCCGTACAGTTTGGATTTTAGATCCCAAATAAACTTTCATACAATTTTTTAAATGCAACATTGTTTCAAAATAAAACCCCTCTATATTTGCAATACAATTGCATTTAACTTCCAGTGACCAACCTTATTCTTTATATTTCAGGAGTCTTTATTTCAGTGGAGCCAATACAAGATGTCCATGTTTTTCCAATAATGGACAAGGTGGAATACATTGGCCTGTCAGTGCTGTCTGATACAATTCCCAAAGTTCATGAGTTAGAGGAGGTGGTGGTAATCGACCAGGCCGAGATGTTGCGAAGGGAAGAGTCGAACCCTATTGAACTTGTGAAACAGGATTTTATCCGGGAGAACAGGGGAGGGAGTTTGATGAAGTCTTTGGAGCGGGTTCCAGGTATTACTTTGATCGGTATTGGCTCCGGTGCTTCCAAACCCCTGATAAGAGGCCTGGGGTTTAACCAGGTAATGGTAGTGGAAAACGGCATCAAACATGAAGGTCAGCAATGGGGAGCTGATCACGGGCTGGAAGTAGACCAATATGCAGCAGACCAGGTCAGGATTATCAAAGGTCCCGCATCTTTTAAGTTCGGTTCGGATGCCATTGCGGGTGTCATAGATATAAGGGAAAAACTTCCTCCTGCAGAAAATGGGATCGGCGGTTCGGTAGAATTCGGAACCCGTACAAATAATGTATGGTTTGGAGGCTCTGCCAACTTGTTTGCCAGGAAAAACAAATGGTTTGCCGAAGGTAGGTTTACAATCGCTGATTATGGGGACTTTGAGGTTCCGGCAGATTCTGTATTTGTATACGATTTTGGGGTGCCGCTCCACAAGGGTCGGGTAAGGAATACAGCCGGCAAAGAGCTGGATTTCTCGGGGAGAGTGGGATATCTTGGGGAGCGTTTCCGTAATACCCTTCTGATCAGCAGTGTCAGCACGACAGCCGGTTTTTTTGCCAATGCCCACGGGCTGGAACCCCGGCAGGTAGATTTGGCTCTTCATGATCGATCCAGACGGGATATCCTGCTTCCCTTTCAGGAAGTGAGGCACACCAAAGTCATCAATAAATCCAGCTATACTGCCGGAAATAATTTCATTCAGCTGGATTTGGGCTATCAGCGCAATGACCGCAAGGAGTGGAGCCAATATGTCAATCATGGATATATGCCTCCTGTTTATCCATCGGAGATGCCTCATCCGTCTACTTTGGAGCGGGCTTTTGACAAGGATGTGTTCTCAGTTAACCTGAAGGATGACCTGTTTTTGGATCAGCATGAACTGTCTTTTGGGATCAGCGGAGAATACCAGCATAATCAAATTGCGGGCTGGGGATTTCTGATCCCATCGTTCGACCAATACAGCTATGGCCTGTATGCAATAGAGAAGTACAAGCTTAATCCGCTGTGGCAACTGACCGTTGCTATCCGCTACGATCATAGTCAGATCCATGTAGAAGAGTACCAGGATTGGTTTGCCAGTACCGGAGATGCCTCCCAGGCTGTGGAGGAGGATTTTCTCTATCGTGCCACGGATTTTCAGCGGGAATTCAACAGTCTGGTTTGGTCGTTGGGGGTTAATTTTACCCCGGGGGATTTTAGCTTTAAAGGGAACATCGGCACGAGCTTTCGTATGCCTATTGCCAAAGAACTGGCAGCAAACGGTGTGAACTACCATTACTTTCGATATGAGCGGGGGAATGCGGACCTCAATCCCGAACAATCCCTTCAACTTGATCTGGGCGCTGAGCTGAAAAAAGACAAATGGTTGGTGTCATTCAGCCCTTTCATAAATTATTTCTCCAACTATATCTACCTCAATCCTACACCAGAGCTGGATATTCTGTATGGTGCAGGAAACCAGGTCTTCAACTATACCCAAGCCGAAGTGCTGCGGTACGGTGCTGAGTTGAACATCATGCACCAGCTCACCCGTAAATTAAGTCTGGAGTTTCTGGGGGAGTATGTTTACAGTGTGCAAAAGTCGGGTGCAAAAAGAGGCTTTACACTTCCTTTTTCCCCACCACCATCCGGTATACTCAATGCCACTTACAAACCTGTGGGAATAGGGTCTTTCGCCAATCCCTATTTTGCGGTGGATTATCGCATGACGGCAGAGCAGACGGCCATCGTGCCTCCGGAAAAAGTCACCCCTGGCTATCAATTGGTGAATCTTAGGGCAGGTTCCTCCATTTCTGTTTTTCAGCAGCAATTTCAGTTCGATGCCCAGGTTCAAAACGTATTCAATACCTATTACCTCAATCATACCAGTTTCTACAGACTGATTAACCTGCCGGAAGCTGGAAGAAATATTACACTCTCACTTCGCTTTCAGTTCTGAAAAAAAATGAAACAGAATTTCTACTACCTGCTTTTCGCTCTGCTTATCACTTTTTCCATCAGTTCGTGCGAGGATGATGCAGACCCACTCTTACCTAAACCCGCCATTGAAAATGTGGAGCTTGGATCCGGCAATAACCGTATCGCAGTAATAGGAAGGGATTTTCACCTGAACGCCGACATAGTGGCAGGGGATAAGATTGACTTGGTCCAGGTGAAAATTGAGCAATTGGAGGGAGAGTCCTATGCCGGCGACTGGGGGTTTGAACTGACTTGGGAGCAGTATAAAGGTGCGAAAAATACCAATGTTCATCAGCATTTTGATATTCCTGAAGACGCTGTGGAAGGCAAGTATCAGTTCATTATCATCGTCACAGATGAGAATGGGACTGTTCTGGAGGAAAAAGCTGAAATACAGCTGGTCGACCCTTCCAATCTGGCAGTGGATCCCACCTTGTATATCTGGATGATTACCACAGACCAAGGGGGGGTTCACTATGTAAATGAAACACTGGTCAATCCTGAAAATGTGGAGTTTTCCAAAGGTGAAATCCTTAAATCCGATGCGACCATTAAGAATGTGAAGGGAGACGGGAAAATGTACCTTTTGCTCATCAGAAAAGAGCTTGCCCATAGACCTGAATCGGTGGATGCGATTGATTTTTCCAAGGTAATCGTATACGATACTTTTGCCCATGAAAATGAAGCGGAGGTGTATTCTTTTGCGAACGTCATTTATGATGGGAGTGGTGGTTTCCTCCGTCCAACCCCTGATTTCAAAATAGGTTCTACTATCGATAATAATACCCCTGGGGAGGATTTGACATCCGGTGATAATGCATGGCAATCCGGTGAGTATTCTTTCGGCGTGGTCTATACCAATTCCACTTATAACATCAGCCTGTCCCATTATTTTGATCTTAATGTATCAGGTTTTTAATAGATACACACATTAGAAACAATCAGCCAGGGTGTTTTTGGGCTTGGCTGGGTGAATTTGATAATTATATGGATATGAAATCGAGCATGACTAAAAAGTCACACACTGGCATGATTAAAATCGCTGCGAGATTCTCCCGATCGAATTCGGGACAGGTAATGACCTTTGAAAGAAAAATTATAAACACATGAAAAACATCAAATCTCTTATACTGCTGTTCGTGGTTTTTTTGCTTGTCGCCTGCGGAGAGGATGAAAGACCTATAGACTTGGATTACCCCGAAATTATCGTCACAGAGGATTCTTTTCCTGTGCAATGCAGTGTGCTGGAGAGAGGGGGGAAGTTGCGGTTCAGGGCATTATTCAGGGACAACGTTGAGCTGGGTGGGTACAGTCTCGATATCCACCATAATTTTGATCACCATAACCATAGTACGGAAGTGAATGATTGTGAGTCGGATCCTGTCAAGGCAGCGATTAACCCGATGTTGTTTATTCAGACTTACACTATTCCCTCAGGACTGCAGGAATATGAGGCAGAAACTGAAATCGAAATCCCATCAGATGTGGATCCTGGCGATTACCATTTTATGATCCGGGTTACCGACAAAGAAGGCTGGCAGACTATCCAAGGCATTAGCATCAAGGTTATCTAAGCCCTTTTTCAGTCCGGATAAGAAACTATAGACACCTTTTATACCCTCGATATGGGCGCTTATCTAATATAAGTGCAATATTGTTGCGTTTATAGATTATTATTGCAATAATGTTGCATTATTAAATATTACACAATAAGCAATTGATATGCAGATGAATAACAGAAAATCAATTTTAAATTTTAATACCAATAATCACATGAAGAAACAGAACAACAAATCACTGGTACTTGCAGCGCTTGGAGCAGCGGCGATTTTGACCTTTTCATGCTCGGAGGATGACGGGCCCGTGATCCCACAGGAGGGGATAGAGCGGGCAAGCTTGATTTTGACTGAGTTGGAAGGAGGAGAGGGTCTCAGCGCCCATGGTGACCATTTTCACGGAATCAATTCAGCCACAGAGGGAGAGTCTATGACCATCACATTTGACGCTGAGGGAAATGCAGTGAGTGGAGGACACCTGCACCTGGAAGCTGACGGCATTTACAAAATAGAACTTCAGGCATGGGACTATCAGGGTAACAGAGTAGAAGGCGACTTTATCAAGGATAAGGCTACGGCTGATTTATACAAAGTTTTTATAGTAGGCGGTGGTTTTGTACTGAACACGGAAACTACGGATGAGACAGGGGCTATATTCCAGCCA
This sequence comes from Algoriphagus sp., assembly GCA_048819475.1. Classification (GTDB taxonomy): domain Bacteria; phylum Bacteroidota; class Bacteroidia; order Cytophagales; family Cyclobacteriaceae; genus Algoriphagus. The sequence goes on along the minus strand of JBMDXP010000031.1, from coordinate 13,363 downwards.
CGTGAACAGACCTATGGTGACGGTTCACCGGTGGATGGCCAATATGAGACTACCGGGATCCTGAGTTACTTTACTGTAGGAGAGTCCAATGAAGGAGAAACTTTACCTGTCTCTTTTGTACTGCGCAAGTTTAACGATGCCGCGACAAAGGCCACGGTAACGCGGGTGGATTGGAATTCGTCTGATTACGCCGCCAGATTTCCGGGTAGCGATGTGCTGACACTGGATTTTGAGATACATGCTGAGCATGGCCATGACCACGATTGAAATAGAGCATGAGATAAGCGATACACAGAGAGGGATGATCATCAACCATGCAGGGTTCCATAACCTGTCCTGATTACTCGGTGGTCATCCTTTGAAAAGCAAGCTTAATATATTAAGTAACTAGTTTTATTGATAAATGAGAAAAGCTGCCCGGTCCTGCCGGGCGTTTTTTTTAGAGCGGTAACTTTATCAACTGCCATTTCCCGCTAGACGAACGGTGGTAGTATTTTTTTGCAGTAAGGTGTAATTTTCTGCCCAAAACGTCCACAACACCATGAGTGAATCATTTTTCCTTGTCTTCAGGATTAATCTCTTTTTGGTTTCATAATGAAGAGTATACGCGTCAGCTGAAATGGACGGATAACCAGAGATGGTATCTGCCGGGATAATGTGCTCCATAGTCAATGGGCAGGGAGGGAGGCTCAGAAAAATCAACCAGGTGGAACATGTTTGCTATATAGCCGGTGTACATCAGGAATATTTCCAGAAGACAGGCTGCCACTGCGACTAAAAACCATCCGTGAAAGATATTATGCTGCCTGATCCGGTTTTGGAATAAAGATGTTGGGATGTGGGGTGTCGATATTCTGGGTAAACCTGTCCTAATCAGGTGTTTTTAAAAATTAAACTATTGAACAAGGTATTGCGTTACTACTATTATTTATAGAGTAATGATAGTGTATGGATGATTTTATAACCTGTCCCGACTGATCGGGCAGATCTTTTAAGACAGATTTTATCAAATATGTACATGAAACGGCTATTACTGAATTGGGCTTTAGGGTTAGGTATCGCAGCGAGTGTCTCAGGAGAAGAAGGAAAAGAGCTTAGTGTAGCAGTGGTTTTTGAAAATGGATCGGGCAAAGCATTCAAAGGAGGTGTTTTTTATATACCTGAAACGGGTGAGAAATTCGACGTTGACAAAGCTGAGCCGTTTAGTATCCGTTTACCGGAAAAGGGAAAATATAGTTTTTCATTCTCTGCAGCAGGTTATATCGCCTCTATGGATTACCCGTCCCGGATCACCAAGAAGAAGAATACAGTGACCATAAGACTGGTGGAGAAAAATGCATGGATTCCTGTTGGGAGTAAGTATCCCTACCCCTTGGGTCAGATCACCGATCTCACCGACGAGCAAATCGAACAGTGCATAACAGATGGTAACCTGAATTTCATAATTCATGGGATAGACGGTTCGATACCGGTGGGATTTGAGGAGTTCAAAGAGAAATACCGCATTGGACTGGTAAAGGAAAACTGTGTAATTGATCCCCTTTCCTTTAAAAGAGCCACGGAAAACAATCAGATGATTTCGGCTTACTTAACCAGAAGATACGGCGACCATTGGTTGGATGAGTTACCGGGTAAGCCACTGGGTTTAAACTGAGCCCATTTCACAGATGGTGTGCTGTGGGCGTGAAATTTTGATTGAAGACAGTGTTTTGGCCTGGATGACAAACAACTTTTTTTAATGTCTTACTCCTGTTGATTTTTGGTCCTTCTATTTTTAGGTTAAAAAAAGAGATCTACTCCTATTGTTGGAGGGGAACGCCGAAGAGGCACAGATCGCATGCAGAACACCAGGACTGGTGTGTTATCTGTTTTTTGTCCTGGTCCTTTGAACAAAGTGTCTTCGGCCTTTTAAACAAAGTTGAAAGCGTGTCTGCATGATAGTTTTGTCTCAACAAAAAACAACAAAAAAAATGAGACAGAACAATTATCAAGGAGCGTTGCAACAACCCATCGGATCTGGATTTGACGCCAATTCTACTGCCACTGAGGTGATTCGGGGAATTGATCTTAGCGGGAGAACTGCTGTTGTAACAGGAGGAAATACGGGTATAGGGCTGGAGACCGTAAAGACGCTTGCCAGTGCAGGTATGAAGGTGGTGGTGCCTGCCCGCGGTATGGACAAAGCAAGTAGAAATCTGCAGGGTATTTCAAATGTGGAAGTCGAATGGATGGATCTGATGGATCCGGATTCCATCGATGCATTTGCAGGGAAAATTATTGCCTCTGGTCGACCTCTTCATCTTCTAGTCAATAATGCCGGCATCATGTGGGTCCCGCTGCGCAGAGACAAGCGTGGTATTGAGTCGCAGTTAGGGTCAAATTATCTGGCCCAGTTTCAACTCACGGCCCGGTTATGGCCGGCCCTTAGCAAAGCAAATGGTGCCCGGGTAGTGAATGTTTCCTCCCATGGACATCAGTTTGCCCCCTTCGATTTTGATGATCCCAATTTTGCTCACAGGGCTTACGAAACACTGGAAGGCTACGGACAGTCTAAAACCGCTGTCAATCTGTTCTCTGTGGAACTGGATCACCGGGCACGTAACTCCAGTGTAAGTGCTTATTCGGTACATCCAGGATCGATAGCAGGAACCGAATTGGGAAGGGAAGCATCGCTGGAGCTGTTTCAGAAAATGGGATTCTGCGATGCAGCGGGTAATCTTTTGCCGGAAGTACTGCAATCCCTCAAGACTATTCCACAAGGTGCAGCCACCACGGTATGGTGCGCCACTTCACCGAGGCTGGCTACGTTGGGAGGTGTATATTGTGAAGATGTGGAGGTGGCCAGGCTGGCTACGGATGGTGCCACATCTGCGGGAGTGAAATCTTATTCCCTGGATGAAGCGAGTGCCAAGCGTCTCTGGAAATGGAGTGAGGAAGTGACAGGCATACCATTCAGGATTGAGTAATCACTTGACGTGGGGCTTTGATTGTCAAGGCTGCTCTATATTTATGGAGACCAGTGTGATACGATTATACGGCCAACGTGCGGGGGAGTAAGAGCCGTGGGGCTTATTGTAGGAAGAAATTAGCTGTGGATACAACGATGAAAATGCGGGTTGTGAATCAGCTATCCGAAAAATCCACGTAAATTCCCTCGGCACGGAGCCGGTTAATACAGAGATCAGAATCGGCTTTGGATAAGGGTACCGCGGAGGAGTAGTAAGTGTCTGCCATTATCCACATTCGAAAAACCAGCTGGAGCTGCCACTCTCACAGGGTGTATGGTCTACGCGGTTTTTTTATATCAAAAATGCCAGGGTGGGTAGATGACGGCCAATCCAATAACCTGCCCAGGCCTGGGGAAAGTAAGCAGTACTAAGCGATCAAGATTCAGCGGCGCTACCATCAAAAAAACAACAATGGAGTTTAAAGCGAAATACATAACCGAGGACATAAAGCTTTCCTGCTACGAGGATAAGTTTTTCAAATCCGATATCATGTTTGACCATCATATGCTGGTTTGGTTTTTATCAGGGGAGACAAAGATCATTCAGGCTGGTGCGACATATTTTTTTAAGAAAGGGGACATCTTTCTGATCCCCCGAAATCAACTGGCTACCATTATCAACTACCCCAAAGACGGCAGTCCCCACCAGACGGTGGTCATGCACCTCTCGACTACCCGCTTACGCTCCTTTTACTCCAACCTCAATGTGAAAGCCGCACCCCGGGAGTCTGGAATACTTAGCTACAGCAATCATCCGCTTTTGGAAAGTTGCCTCCTCTCATTGATTCCTTATTTTGACATAAAAGACCTTCCAGAGGAAATAGCCACATTGAAGATCACGGAGGCGATCAGTATTCTTCGGAGTATAGATAAGGGAGTGGATGATGTATTGGCAAATTTTGAAGAACCCGGAAAGATCGACTTGGCCACTTATATGGAGAAGAATTTCATGTTTAACCTACCCCTTGAGAAGTTTGGCTACCTTACCGGCCGAAGCCTGACTACCTTCAAGCGTGATTTCAGAAAGGCCTTTAATACCACTCCACAGAGATGGCTGACCCGAAAGCGGCTGGAGTTGGCCCACTATCAGTTTGTAGAGAATAAGAAGAAGCCGATCGATGTATGCTACGAAGTTGGCTTTGAGAACCTATCCCACTTTTCATACGCCTTCAAAAAGCAATTCGGCTATGCACCTTCCCGGCTCGCTGTCTGATACAGGTTGTCTTTGTGAAAAGACATGTAGGGGGTGCTTTCGGTGGATCCGTAACTTCAGCATAGGGAAAAGGAACCCTCCCCGGGTACAAAACCACGTGTCAAACCTTATATTGGATACCGGGAAGATCGATCGGCCGGGTAGACTTTTGGATCAGCCTGGGCTTTTTATCGACGACGGGTTTCCTGAGGTCATTGACTATAAAGAAATAGTGAAACTCCTCCAGCAAAGAAACCCACGACGGGAATAAAAAAGATGCGGCACATGGCGTATTCCTGTGTGACCGTCCTATCTTGCCATCAATGGGCACCGGACTGTTACCATTAACTTGTAATGAATGGCTAAAGAATTTGAATACACCACACTCGCGAACCGCTATACGGCAAAGTTCCCGGTGCTGACCTATGTAGGAACCCAGGTGAACTTCTGGATTCTCGCCAATCTATTGCTGGTGACCATCCTCAATTTTTTCACACAGATGGTGGGCAGGGTCATCATGCTTCCGATAAGTGGGAAGTTCGGATCCATGGTACTTATCGCTGTGGTATTTGGGGTGATCTATGGACTGAGCCTGGGTGTAGCCAACTATTACTTAGAAAGAAATCTCTTCAGGAAAGTCACGCTCGGAAAAGTACTTCTCTTTAAGGCCACGGGTTCACTGCTGCTGTTGATTGTTATTTTAGTACTTTTGCGGTATATATTCTTAGATCCGTGGATCGCCCCATCACTTGATCTTCCAAGTATCCTCTTGTTGGATGAGTCTTGGATTTCGCTGTTTTATCTGCTGTTGATTTATTATTTTTTTATGACGCTGGTGATCAGCTTTATCAATCAGGTAAACAAAAAATACGGGCCTGGGGTATTATTGCCCTTGCTGCTAGGCAGATACCGGAATCCCAAGGAAGAAGAAAGGATATTTCTTTTTATGGACTTAAAGTCTTCTACCGCCACCGCCGAGAAATTGGGGCATTTACAGTACAGTTCGTTCATCCGGGATTGTTTTGCCGACATAAATGAACTGCTGTTTCTTTATGAGGCTCAGGTTTACCAGTATGTGGGAGATGAAATAGTGGTTACCTGGACTATACGGGATGGGCTTAGAAGCCACTTTTGCATCAGATTTTATTTTGCCTGTAAAAGACTGATTCAGAACAGGGCTGATTATTATTTGGAGACCTATGGCATACTGCCTGAGTTTAAGGCGGGTGTTCACATGGGAAAAGTCACCGCGGTAGAGATAGGGGAGATTAAAAAGGACATTGCCTATCACGGGGATACACTGAATACCACTTCCAGAATACAGGGCATCTGCAATGATTACGGAAGGGATTTGATAGTCTCTGAGCATGTTATAGAAAACATTGGCAGCCATCCCTTCATGGAGACTGAAACACTGGGCAAAATTCTGCTGCGGGGGAAAACTGAAAAAATAGGGATAATAGGTGTGGAGTGGACGGAGTAGCGGACCGGATTAACTGTTGGGATTATAGCTGATTTTCACGATTTCCAGTGGCCGGTCTTCCCTGGCTAATTTTAAGATTGTCTTTTCCCCTACCTTTAGGCCGATCAAAATCCTGGCAATAGGAGAGATAAAAGATATTTTTCCCTTTGAAATATCCGATTCATCCACACCCACAATTTGATAACTTTGGTTTTTTTTGCTGTTACCGATCTTGAGTGTCACTGTCGCGCCAAAGCGAACTTCATCTTTGGGCTGCTTATCCAATTCCACTATTTTGGCTGTAGCTATGCGGTCTTCAAGGTGGTGTAACTTGGAGGAAATGTAATTTGATGCTATCCGTTTTTCCTGCTCAGTGGAAGCTTCAAGTGAATTCCTCTCCTGGAGCAATGCCTGTCTTTCAGCCATTAATTCTTCCATTCCATTTGGGGTCATGTAATTGGTGACACCACTGGGCAAGTCTGCTCTTGGTGGTACCAGAGGAGTCTCTTCCTGATCTTCTTCCTTTACAAATCCTCTGCTCATGGGGTAGTCGGGTTAGATACTTTCCATATAGAGTAAGGATTGGTGGGACAATAAAGTTTCATGGTGGGCAACACCAGGCTTCTTAAACTCCACGAAAAACAGGAGGACTAGGTATGACGGCGGGATTGGTTTGGGTTTAGCAAAGCTGGTTTCTTCCCTGGGATCTTCAGTATATATTTGTATAATTTTCAGTGGCATATCCATCGATTGGGAGTTACATAGGAAAAGAATACATTCAATTTTATCCTCTGATACTATGAGATTAATGATTTTGGGTTTCTGCCTCCTGTTTGTTGGAGAGTCTTTATTGGAAGGAAATAGCGGTACTGTGACCGAAAAGCAGGGTCTTAGGATCGTTACGTTTGCGGAGTTTGAAGCGATGGTGGATGAGGAGTCGGAAAAACTACGGATCTACAATTTCTGGGCGACCTGGTGTGCTCCTTGTGTAAAGGAAATGCCCTATTTTGAAGCAGTGCAGCAGGAGGACAGTTCCGTCGAGCTGGTTTTTGTATCGATGGACGATGCCCGTAAGCCAGAACGGGTAACCAATTTTATAGCGAGGAGAAATATCCAGTCTCCCGTAGTTTTGCTCAATGACGTGGATTTTAACAAGTGGATCGATAGGGTGAATCCAGACTGGTCCGGCGCGATTCCGGCTACGATGTTTGTCAAACCGGATGGGGAAAAATATTTCCATGAAGGAGAACTGGAAGAAGCGGAATTGAAAGAATTGATTGATCAACTTAACTAATACAGGTATGAAAAAAAGGTTAATCGGTGTAGTGGCTATATTCGGATTCTTGGGTATGTCCTTGGTGTCGGCCCAAACTGCTGGATATCAAGTAGGAGATGAGGCGATGGCATTCACACTTCCCAATGTAGATGGGCAAAAGGTTTCTTTAAGTGAAGGTTCCAATGGTGCTATTGTAATCTTCACCTGTAATACGTGTCCGTATGCAGTTGCTTACCAGGACAGGATCAGCGAACTGCACCGGAAATATGCGCCGGAAGGCTATCCGGTATTGGCAATTAATTCCAATGATGCCGTGACAAGTCCAGGAGACAGTTATGAGGAGATGAAAAAGAGATCTTCTGAAAAGAGATTTCCATTTGCTTACCTCTATGACCAAAGTCAGGAAGTGATCAAAACCTATGGAGGGAGTCGCACACCGCATGTTTATTTGCTGAACAAAGAGGACGGAAAATTCATAGTGCGTTATATCGGCGCAATTGACAACAATTACCAAGATGCTTCAGCAGTTACAGAGCGGTATGTCGAGGATGCGGTAGAAGCTTTGAAAAAAGGAGAAGAGGTAACTGTACAAACCACCAAAGCCATAGGTTGCACTATTAAGTGGACAAAGAAGGCAGAGTGATCGGTTCTTTTTACAGAGTGATGTAATCAGTTTCTCAGTGGCACATTCAGGTTGGGTTCGATTGCTTCCAGTGCGTTTGGGATATCTATATAAAGGCCAAGATCCCTTAACGAAATGACCTTGAACCGCTGATCTGAGAGGTATTGGAGGTATTCTTTGAATAGTTCCGGAGGGGTAGAGACCCAGGGGTGCTCTGCGTCCGGTACCCCATGGATGGTCAGGACAACGATCTTTCCATCCTTGGCCTGCCCAAGTGCTTCCATGATTTCGGGTTTATTGGCTGCATGGGTCGCCCAGCTGGGAATTAGGTAAGGGTGATCAAGTAAAGGGTCATAGACTCTACTTCCCCCTGCACGGGCAAGTACATAATTTTTTTCACGAAGAAAAGACAATACAGGAGCATTGAGTCCGTAGCCCGGGTAGGCAAAGCTGGAAGGTTTTGGAATCCTCCAGCTTATACACCTTTCTTCAATATAGGTCAGTTCGGCATCAAATTGTTGTTTGGAAAGCTTGCTGACATCTGCATGGGTATGGGTATGGTTGGCCACCTCAAACCCCATTTGGTCCAATGTGCTTATCTGCCGCCAGTTCATATACAATAAACTGTCTTGGGCATTTGGCGGGAATTCACACACGAAGAATGTAGCTCCAAAACCGAACGCTGAGAGCAGGGGGGCTACCGTAGAGTAGTGGCTTGCCGGGGCATCATCAAAGGTAAGTACCACCAACTTATCAGGGATCGGTTGCTTTAGGATTTGACTGAGAGCCAAGTTAGGCATTACCAGTATCCATAAGAGCAGGAGATATTTTTTCATGCAGGCAAAATTAGCATACGCAGAGGACTCTTTGACATAGCTGGCTCTAGCACCGGAAAACCGAGCAGCTTCTTTACCGCTCCGCTAACATAGGGGGACTGGAATAAGAGGATCAGGCTAACTCTGCAAGAACCTTTTCCAGGAGCTTTTTGGTGGCTTTTATCCCTTGATCATTGGGTAAATAGCTGCTGTCACCTCCGAGGTCTCTCATCAGACCACCTTCGTATTCTATCCCGACATATCCTCCTGTCCATCCGGAAGCTTTGATCAGTTCAAACATTTTAATGAAATCAGTGTCTGCATCATTGCCTTCATCATCAAACTTATGGGTCTTGGCGCTGATGCCTTTGGCATACGGCATCATTTTTTTCACCCCATCATACCTGTCGTATTCCTTCAGGCACGTCGTCCCAAGGAGACTTTTCAGATCCGAACCTTCAGGTTTGCTCCGTTCTAAACAAAAATTGCCAAAGTCCGGCAACAGACCTTTGTTTGGAGAAGTTACGTGATCCAGGATTCCAATCAGCCAGTCGGGATCCGTTGAGTAGCCAAAATGGTTTTCGACGATCACATGGATCCCTACCTTTTCAGCATATTCCAATAGGGCATTATATCCGTCAATGGCGGCTTTGGCGACTTCTTCCCTGGTTCCTTCTTCCCCACTTCCGGTCAGCGCTGCCATGGTATCGCCTAGGTTAACACGTATGGTGCTGCAATCCAGGTATTTGGCGGTGTCTATCCAAATGTAATGGCCTTCTACGGCCTGTTTACGTAAGCTGCTGTCCATTGAGGCTATATTGGCAGCATCCACCATGATCAGGTGGTTTTTGGCACCTAGATCATCGCAAATGCTCTTGAGTTCTTTCATGTAAGCAGCATCGGTATGCTTGTCATTGAAGAATCCTGAGACATATTCCAAGGTATGGATTCCAAACTCGTTCACTGCCCGCTGGGGGAAATCCAGCATAGTCATCTGGCCTGAATAGAGCTCGGAGGCAAAAGAAAACTGCGCCAAGGATATTTCGAAAGTAAATTGGCGCTGATCAGCAATCGCTGCTGCTAGCACTTCAGGAAATAGGCTGGCGAGCCCGTAGCTGCCCGTTGCAATACCTAGTTTACTGATAAAATCACGTCGTGAAAATTTCATGGGAATGAATTTAGTGTTTAGTTTGATTCGAATGACACGGAAAACGGTACGAACAAAGCGCCTTTTGTCAGATCATTTTTAAAGACGAAATAAAGATCCTGTATCTCTTGCCCTGTTGGAATCTGGACTGGGTAGGATGGGGGCTGTGACTTTCCAGAGAGTAAACCAGGGTCACTTGAAGGCGATATGAATTCTGTTTGCCCAAGTAAAGGCCCTTCAGGCGATCCAGTGTGGATCTCTATAATACCTCCTTGGGAGTTGAGTTGCTCCACTGGGGCTGCTACCTGGAAAGTTATGGTATGGATACCGTATAAATCTATTTCTTTAAATGCAGTGAAGGTATTGGAAGTGGTAACAATAAGCAGGTTTATGTCTCCCGTCTTGAACTTCATGATTGAGGGAGACGTCTCGTCTGCGTCACCCAGAAGAAGCGTGGGATTTCTCAAGAAGATAGTTTCTTCTCCCGTAACCGCGGGAATCCCATTGCTCCCATTATCTGTGTAGGAGGCTGAGAATAGATACACTCCTGTATGGGGAGCAGATCCTGGGGGTAGGGTGGGGGTTATTTCACCTTGGGTAGGCAGTAGCGGGAGTTCTGCAGGGCTTTCTACAAGACTGAGTATATACTGGACCATTTGTTTGCTGTCTTCCTGACTGAGTGCGGGATGTGGGGACATGGGGATATCCCCCCATGTTCCAGCTCCTCCTTTGATGATTTTGTCTGTCAGGATACGGGTAGCATCCCCGTCGCCGTTGTATTTGGTTGCCACATCCAAATAAGAAGGACCTATAGATTTTTTATCTGTCATATGACAGGCATTGCAGTCACTCTTTTCCATCAGAGTCTTACCGGAAAGGGAAGCAGTACTGTTTCCCTGATGGCCTCCGGTGGAAATGGGAGGAGATACTGTCCCGCTTTGATAGCCAGCCTTTACCTGAACGCGTCCAGGGGGAATCTGCTTATCCTGAAGACTTCCATCCTCCAGATCAGTCACCTGTACCTCATAGCGGATTTTTTTTCCGGGAAAGAAAAAAGTCCGATTACTTCCGGGCAGGTCGAGTGAAACTACCGGAGGTTCATTTCCAACAGAAAGGGAAAGCGCCTCCGTTGCTTGCAGTCCCTGGGGATCCGTAACGGTAAGGCTTGCCTGGTAGTGGCCTGGCTCTTCAAACTGGAAAGTAGTGTTGGGCTCTGCGAGCTCAGCTAATACTTCTCCTTTGGTATTGCTGATCTCCCATTTGTATTCAAGGGAATCGAGGTCATAATCCAGGGTGCCGTCCGAAGAGAAATTCACAGTCAAGGGAACTGCGCCTGCGGTTTTATCTGCAGCTGCAGCTACCATTGGTCTCCTGTTGCCTGCATTGTACTCAATTTTTACAAGTTTGGCTTCAGGGTTTGCCATAAACCACCCCTGGCCATATTCCAGGATATAAAGATCACCGGAAGGACCAAATGCCATATCTATGGGATGTTCCAGTTTAAGGCCCGGAAGAAAGCGCTCCATCCGGATATAGTTCCCTTGCTCATTCAACGATACTGCCATGATCCAGTCCCTCATCCACTCATAGATAAACCACTTTCCCTCATAGTAGGAAGGAAAAGGTCTCTTGGCATCTGGGAAGTCCTGGGCACGGTAGACAGGCCCTGCCATGGCTGATCTTCCTCCTGTTCCCAGCAGAGGAAAACGGAGCGATTCACCGGCAGTATACCAGATCATCGCTTTCTGAGCAGGGGGTAGTTCTTTTAACCCCGTGTTGTTAGGTGAATTGTTGACAGGGTTTTCCGGCAAGAATTGTTCGCCTGACGTATGGGTTTCGAAATCCAAATCCCAATATGCTTTGTTATTGCCGACAAAGTACGGCCATCCAAAATTACCTGCTTCCCGGGCTTGGTTGTATTCATCTTCGGCAGCTGGCCCAATACCGGTTGAGTCTTGTCCCGAGTCAGGGCCCACATCTCCCCAATACAGAAAGCCGGTTTTTTTATCCACCGCTATGCGGTAAGGATTTCTATGTCCCATAGTGTAGATCTCCGGTTTGGTAGAAGGGGTTCCGGGTAAAAAAAGATTCCCTTCCGGAATCGTGTAGGTTCCGTCAGGCTCAGGGTGTATCCGCAGTATTTTTCCCCTCAGATCATTGGTGTTGGCTGAGGTGCGCTGTGCATCAAATGCACTTCGCCCTGCCCTTTCATCAATTGGTGCGTATCCCCCGGATTCCCTGGGACTCGTATTGTCTCCTGTGGAGAGGTAGAGATTGCCGTCCGAATCCCAATCGATAGACCCTCCTGTGTGGCAACAATATTCCCGCTGTGTAGGGATTTCAAGTAGGATTTTGACAGAGGAGGTATCTAACCTTTCACCTTGGAAAGTGTATCGGGCAAGTACATTTTTAGATTCGGCACCGGCTGGAGAATAGTACAGGTAGACCCAGGGGTTGGAGTTGAAGTCAGGAGCTATACCAAGTCCCAAAAGCCCATCCTCTGCTTCTTCAGAAGTTCCACCCACGGGAGTATAGGTTGTACTCACTGCAATCCGTGCAATCTCCTTGACTTTCTTACTTACCGGGTCATATAACTTGACCAACCCATGCCTTTCAATGAAAATTACCCGGTCATCCGGCAAAATGGCTAATTCCAAGGGTTCGTTCAACTGTTCTGCGAGGACAGTTTTCTGAAATCGGTTTTCCTCGGGCACCTGTGCCATGGCAGGCAGTAGGAAAAGGGATAAAACCAGGGAGTAGACTATTTTTCCCATGTGAGGTTATGTTTTGGGTTAAGAAAAGCTAGATTTGTTTGTGTACTAGCTACACAATGATAAGGAAAAAATATTAATGTGTATATTTTACGCATTAATATTTTTGCAATTATGTAAAATAAAGTTCTGTTATGAGTCGATTTAAATTGGATACTATTCTGAAGGAGGTGTCTATAGATTGTGTAATATTTGGTTTCCGGTCAGGTCGGTTAATGGTTTTGCTGCTGAAATGGAAAGGAACTGATAAATGGAGTTTACCTGGTGGGAGGATCTATGTGGAAGAACCTATCAAGGAGGCAGCGGTGAGGATTCTGGGAGAAAGAACCGGGTTGAAAGGGGTGTTTCTCAGGCAGTTCAATACTTTCGGTGATACCGGTAGGTATCATCATTATAGCAAGGAGGAGACTGCCGGATATGTGACTGCAGCAGTAGGAGGAGATCTTTCGGGTTTACTTGCCCTGGCCCGTACGGTTTCTGTGGGATATTATGCCCTGGTAGATATGGATAAAGTAGTGGCAAAACCGGATTTTTATACCGATGAGTGCATGTGGTGGGATGTGTCAGAAGTTCCCCGCTTGCTTTTTGACCATAATGAAATGTTGGAAGTAGCTCTCCATACCCTACGGAGAGATATTCGGCATCAGCCCGTAGGCAATCTGCTTCCGGAAAAATTCACGATGAATGAATTGCAGAGATTATTCCAAAGTATACTGAACGTTGAGCTGGATAGGCGTAATTTCCACAAGCTGGTTACGGGATATGACTTCTTGGTAAAACTGGATGAGAAGCGTAAGGGAGGAGCTAACCGTGCTCCTTACCTCTATCGATTTGATTATAAGAAATACTACGATGCTCTAAACGGCGGGGTGTCCTTCTAAGGCGTACCCGATTGTTTAATTGGTCTCAAAAATAGTTTAAACTATGCACTTTAGTGCATTTCGCTTTAGCTTCTAAAAACGTTTACTTTGAGGTATGTCAGAACAAAGGAGTAATGGACATACTGTTTCTCGTCTTACAGTTCATATAGTTTGGTGCACAAAGTATAGATATTCAGTCCTCAAAGGCGAT
>JBMDXP010000030.1:0-20483 GCA_048819475.1 Algoriphagus sp. | reverse complement strand
TGTTAAAGGTTAAATGTTAAGGGTTAACTGGAAACGTCAACTAATAATTATAGTGGTTGGTGGGGACACCAACCCCGGCACCAACCCCATCGGGGTGGTCTATATCCTGGCAGCGGGTTTTAACCCGGTGATAAGAAGGTTAAGAGGCCATTGCCTCCTACGCAGGATCGTCTTTCGGAGCAGGTAAGTGATTGTAGGAGGATGGAAACGGAAATGGGGATACGGAGTAGCACGGAGTGACGAGGGGTTAAATTGTTAAAGGTTAACTGTTAATTGTTAAGGGGGTACGCCAATTACTAGTCATAGTGGTTGGTGGGGACACCAACCACGGGGGCGGGAACGTACCAACCCCATCGGGGTGGCAGCTATCCTGGCATCGGGTTTTAACCCGGTGATAAGAAGGATAAGAGGCCATTGCCTCCTACGCAGGATCGTCTTTTGGAGCAGGTAAGTTATTGTAGGAGGATGGAAACGGAAATGGGGACACGGAGTGGCACGGAGAAATGGAGTAGCACGGCGCGTTGAGGGGGTAAATTGTTAAAGGTTAACTGTTAATTGTTAAGGGTTAAGGGGATACGCCATTACTTCTTGTGATCGTAGTGGTTGGTGGGGACACCAACCACGGCACCAATCCCGGCACCAACCACGGCAGAGAGAGCACCAACCACGGCACCACCATGTGAATTGTTAAACGTTAATGGCTTCACCGGGTAACCTGTCTTGGGCATCCCAACACTCGTCGGATGCTATGCTTGGCTGCTGCTGGCCATTGGATCGATATTTTCGATATTTTTCTACAGTATAGCCCCGTATGTATGCTTTCCTGAGGGAGCACAGGGGCTTGCCGCTTCCCGTTTCCTGGGAACCCTCCCGGCTAAGCTGGGATACCTTATGCGCTTTCCTTAGGTCTATCAGCGAATTCGCCACTTATTTTCCCTGAAATTTGCAAAAACGGTTTCCCTGACTAAATTTGCTTGCTGAGTAATTTTTTTACTCGGTTCGTCGGTCTTACCTCGGAAGCTCCTGCGCTACAGTGGGGCCGAAGGGGCGAAGCTCTGAAGTCGCCGGAGTAGCCTTGCGTTGCTCCCAATCGATCTTCCCGGCAATGCAACCCCCTCCAACTTGTGGTGTACATGCCCTGTAATCAGATGTATCCCTTACCTAAGCTTACTTGCTCGAATCCCTCGTCACCTCCAAAACCCGGATCAAGCTTCTCCTGAAGTTCTTTTCCCATGCCAATTCAGGATACCTGCGCGCGCTCGCCAAGGAATTTGACGAGTCCACCAACTCCGTGAGGGTGGAGCTGAACCGCCTCACAGAGGCCGGGCTGCTCGTTTCCGAAGAAGAGGGCAAGACCAAACTCTATAAAGCCAACGAAAGCCACCCTTTCTTCCACGAAATCAAAACGATGGTTTCCAAATTCCTTGGCCTGGATGATCTGATCGAACGGATCGTCAAGAGAATGGGAGAGGTGGAACGGGCATATATCGTGGGGGATTATGCGAAAGGGATCGACTCGGGAACCGTGCAGCTGGTGCTTATCGGGAAGAACCTCGACCGGGATTACCTGGATTTTATCCGGGAGAAGACCTACGAAAAAGTCCAGCGGAAAGTAGCGGTTTCCATCAGGGATACGGACCCTGGGGATATCCAGGGGATATTGGTGTATAGTGTGTAGGGAGGTGGAAGGTGGAAGGAGAAAGGTGGCACCAACCCCATCGGGGTGGCAGCTATCCTGGCAGCGGGTTTTAACCCGGTGATAGAAAAGATAACCGGCCATTGCCTCCTACGCAGGATCGTTTTTCGGAGCCGGCAAGCTGTTGTAGGAGGATGGAAACGGAAATGGGGACACGGAGTAGCACGGAGAAATGGAGTGGCACGGAGCGTTGAGGGGGTAAATTGTTAAAGATTAACTGTTAATTGTTAAGGGGGTACGCCATTACTTCTTGTGATCGTAGTGGTTGGTGGGGACACCAACCACGGCGGCAGGGACACCAACCACGGCGGTGGGAACGTATCAACCCCATAGGGGTGGGCTATATCCTGGCAGCGGGTTTTAACCCGGTGATAGAAAAGATAACAGTCCATTGCCTCATACGCAGGATCGTTTTTTGGAGCAGGTAAGTGATTGTAGGAGTATGGAAACGGAAATGGGGACACGGAGTGTTGAGGGGGTAAATTGTTAAAGGTTAACTGTTAATTGTTAAGTTCCTCTCATAGTCATAGTGGTTGGTGGGGACACCAATCCCGACACCAACCACGGACAGAAATGACCGGGGTGCCGTCCTGTCGATTATTCCCGTCATTTCGATAGTTTTCGCCAATAGACGGTAGCCTTTCATAACTAGTCACAACCACCAGCACGTGAACACCAAAACCTATAGCAAAGTCATAGAGCCCTCTTCCGGTTGGCAGCTAGTCGACTTCAAAGAACTCTGGCGGTACAAGGATCTCCTGTATTTCCTCACCCTCCGTGGGATCAAGGCGCGGTATGCGCAGTCCATTCTGGGGGTATCCTGGGCGATTATCCAGCCCCTTTTCACGACACTGGTGTTTACCATCGTATTTGGGGGACTAGCCCGGGTGGATTCCGATGGGATTCCCTATACGCTGTTCTCTTACCTGGCCCTGTGGCCCTGGAACTATTTTTCAGGCACGCTTACCGAATCCGCCAATTCGCTCGTCCAGAATGCCAATATGATCACCAAGGTGTATTTCCCCAGAATGGTCCTGCCGCTTTCGGCAGTGCTGTCCAAACTGCTGGATTTTATCATCGCATTTGTGGTGGTGATCGGGATGCTGGGCTATTACCAGGTAGTTCCCGGCTGGGGCCTGCTTGTACTGCCGCTTTTAATCATACAGCTCCTGATGTGTAGCCTGGGAGTGGGGATGACGCTCTCTGCGATGGCCGTGAAATACCGGGATGTAAAACATGCGCTGACCTTTGTGGTGCAGCTGCTGCTCTATGCCGCTCCGGTAGTCTACAGCACCACGGCCGTACCCGAACCCTATCAGAAATTCTATGCGCTAAACCCGATGGTAGGAGTGATCGAGGGCTTCCGCGCCGCATTTCTGGACCGGGCCATGCCCTGGGAGTGGATCTGGCCGGGTACTATCGTGGCCTTTGTCCTCTTTATTTTCGGCATGCTGTATTTCCGCAGGATGGAGCGGATTTTTGCTGATGTGGCCTAAGCGTAGTGATACGGCTATTTCGGTGGTTGCGGTCTTTTGGACTATAAGGAGAAAGCTTCAAAGTAGGGAACATTTTCGTATTAGGTTGAAATAGAAGTTTTTCCAAAGTGAAAGTTGAAAAATGATTCTACTTACTTTAGAGTTTGAAAGTTGAACTTTGAATTTACCCTTCACTACTTTAAAATAGTGGCAAGGATTGATTGGATAGTAAATAATAAGTCTAACGAGTACCGGATTTGAAAGCAATATTACTTACCGGTTCGACTCCGGCTCTGAGTATTAATTGCCATTCAGATGTGTAAGTTCGAATCTTCTCATGCGCATAGAATCTCTCAAATTTCATTTATAACTTTGTCCATCTTTATAGAAATCGAAAGTCTAGTCTTATAGGATATATCATGTTGATGTATAGTTTTTATAATTGGCCAATTGAAAAAGTATAAATTTGTCTCTTTGATTCATCAGTTTTACAAAGAATTGGTGGTCGCCAAAAAAAAAGGAAAACCTGCAGTTCCCCTAATTAGATTTTTTCCAAAATATATCTTTCAGAATAGATTTCGGAGAGATAGACTAGAATTAGGTATGCCATGGTTAACTACATCTGCGGTGTTGTATTTGGAGAATAGCGTAAAGCCTGGAATGAGAGTATTTGAATACGGTTCAGGTGCGTCAACAGTTTTTTTTGCAAAAAAAGGAACCAAAATTTACAGTGTTGATCATGATGAGATGTGGCATGAAAAAATTTCGAATTATTTAAAACGCAAAAATTTATCAACAGCAAATTTAATTTTAAGGAAGCCAGTTAAAAACAAAGAACAAGTTGAAATAACTAGCCAGAAAGATTTAAGATTTAGTGGGTATGATTATTCGGATTATGTAAATAGTATACTTGAGACTGAAATAAATGATTTTGATATAATTCTTATTGATGGAAGAGCGAGGGTACAGTCACTTGAAAAATCTTTGTCAAAATTAAAGAAAGGAGGGCTATTAATATTTGATAATGCTGATCGAGAAGAGTATCTCGAAGGTTTGGAAGCTCTGGAGAAGTACTGTGTATTGTCCAACTATGAAATAGTTGATTGGGACTTGTTTTTTAGTCAAACCAATATCTACAGAATTCCTTGATATCAGTAGTTATTCCTGTTTTTAGAGCGAAGGATTTTATTGGAACTGCTGTAGAATCGGCGACTAGCCACCCAATAGTACAAGAGATTCTATTAATTTATGATGGATCGGCTGACGGTACTTTTGAAATATGTGAAGTCATATCTCAGGAAAACGAAAAAGTAAGATTGTTTTCTCACAAAGATCGAATAAATAAAGGTGCTGGTGCTTCAAGAAATTTGGGTATAGAAATGGCTAAATTTCCGTATGTAGCCTTTTTAGATGCGGACGATTACTTTCTCCCTTGTAGATTTCAATATTTTGAAGATTTTTTTAATAGAGATAGTGAATTTGATGGTATATATGAAGCAATACAATATTTCAACGGTTCAAATAAAATCTATACAATTTCCAAATCAATTCCCTTTAGAAAATTATTTCACTTTTTGCTCAGGGGAACCTATGGGCATTTTCATACCAATGGACTTATAGTTAAAAAAGAACTGTTATTAAGGGCAGGGCTATTTGACGAATCTTTGGATTTACATCAGGACTCGGATTTATGGATTAAGCTTGCATTTTATGGTAAGCTAATACCAGGAGACTTAAATAATCCTGTTGCTATGGTACGAAAGCACGATGGGAATAGAATTTGGAAAGGAACATCAAATACTTCCCGATTTAAGCAGTGGAAGGTTACTTGGGAATGGTCGAAGAAGGAATCAATAGGAATTATAAATAGACTTTTGATTCTTAGAAAACTCATTAAGTACAAAATCAGATCCCTTAAGGAACAATGACCAAAACAGTCATCAATACAATAAACCTCTCCAAACGTTATCGGCTTGGTCTCAAAGAAAAGCAATCCAAAACTTTAGCGGGTAAGGTGACTAACTTAATTAAATCACCTTGGCAAAATCTAAAGCGACTCCAGGAAATGAGTCGATTTGGTGTAGAAGATGAATCCGTCTTTTGGGCATTGAAGGATATCAATTTTGAAGTAAAAGAGGGAGAGGTGCTGGGGATAATCGGAAAGAATGGTGCCGGGAAATCCACCTTGCTGAAGATCCTATCGCAGATCACGGATCCTACCTCCGGCCGGATCGAAATCCAGGGCCGTGTAGCTTCTTTGCTGGAAGTGGGGACAGGGTTCCACCCGGAGCTTTCGGGACGGGAGAATATCTATATGAACGGGACTATTCTGGGCATGACCAGAAGGGAGATCGATGCCAAGCTGGATGAGATCATTGACTTCTCAGGAGTGGAGAAATTTATCGACACCCCGGTGAAGTTTTACTCTTCCGGGATGAAGGTCCGATTGGGATTTTCCGTGGCGGCTCATCTGGAGCCAGAGATTCTGATTATCGATGAGGTGCTGGCGGTGGGGGATTACGAATTTCAGCAAAAATGCCTGGGAAAAATGGAGGATGTCAGCAAAAACCAGGGAAGGACAGTGCTGTTTGTGAGTCATAATATGGCGGCGGTACAGCACCTGTGCCCTCAGGCACTTTTACTCAGAGACGGGAAGTTGGTAAAAAGAGGTGAAACGCTAGATGTCTTTGAAACTTACCTTAACAAAATAGAGGCTTCCAACCAGTTGAACCTTGAACAGGCGGGAATCAAAGGGGAGGGAAACCAGAATATTGTACTCAAAGAAATAGCTATCCATGGAGATAAACAGAAGGGAAGTGCTGTATGCGCTGGTCAAGACTTCTCCATTGCATTGCACTATTCAGTAGCGGAAGACTGTGCCGTTGAAAAAGCGAGAATAGACATCAGGATTGATAATTCATTGAATCAAAGGTTGCTTTGGTTTAGCTCCAAGCGCGAAGATTTTATTGATTTGGCAAAAGGACATTTAGCTTTTAGCATTCCCTCATGTCCCTTGGTTCCGGACGAATATCTTTTGACAGTATTTATAACTGACGGGACAGACATTGCCAACTGGTATCCACAAGTCATGCGGTTTAGGGTGGAAGAAGCCCAGTATTTTTCAAATGGACTGGAAATTCCCAAAGGACAGTCCCATATTATATACCCATATCAACTTAGATGACGATGAACTGGCTTGTGAAATTACGGGATAAGCTTTTTGGCATAGATAAAATACGCTATCAGCTCCAGCAGGATGCCTTGAGAAATGAGCAGACTGCGTTATTTAAATTAGGTGAAATAAAGGCGCTGGAGATACTGAAACCGTACTTGCCTGACGGATACTTGTTTGAGACAGGATTTAGCATGTCCTTTCAGGCGATACAGCATATTCTAAATGATATCGTAATCCATAAGCCTAAACTGATTCTGGAGTTTGGCTCTGGTCTATCCACCCAGATTATAGCTAATTTTCTTGAGCGTAATCGGTTGGAATCAAAACTGTACAGTATAGATGATAACAAGGAATGGCAGGAGAGTCTGGGCCTCAATGGGCATTATGCTACCTGTCTGACTTTCCCTATCACTGAAAATAATCCCTATTCATATGGGCAAACGGGGAAATGGTTTGCTATCCCGGCAATTAATGAACTGGCGGATAAGAAATTTGACCTGATCGTGGTAGATGCCCCTAAAGGCAATCTTTGTAAGTATTCCAGGTACGGGTTTATTCCATTTGTAAAAAACTTACTAAGTGAAAGCCCTATCCTGTATGTAGATGACTCAGGAAGACCGGATGAGGAGTATATTGTTTCGCTGGCTAGACAGGAGTTTGGAGATTTGGCGCAAAGTCTTTCCACACCCCGTTATACCCGGTTATCACGAAAAGAGGAGTTTTATACAATGCCTTCTTAAGTTATGGTGGAAGAAAAACCGTTGGTATCCATACTTATCCCCAATTATAATAAGGCTCCCTATATAAGGGAAACGTTGGATTCTGTGATTGCCCAGACGTATTCTAATTGGGAGTGTATTGTAGTGGATGATCATAGTACGGATGAGTCGTGGGGGATCTTGGAAGAATACGCAGAGAGGGATTCGCGGTTTAAAATCTTTAAAAGAGCGGACAATTTGCCCAAAGGAGGAAATGCTTGTAGAAATTATGCTTTTGAATTATCACAAGGTGAATTTATTAATTGGTTTGATAGTGATGATATACTTTGTAAAACTTGTATCGATTCAAGAGTTAAAATTCTTAAATCTCATGCTTTACATTTTGTGGCATGCAATGGATTTCTAATAAGAAATGGAGGAGCTCCTGTCCAAATATCTAGTCTCAAAAATAATAATGTAAAATCTATTCAAAAGCTCTATTTTACGGGTTTTCCCGTTTGGTTGATTCAGGGCGTTTTGTTTAGACGTGATTTTTTAGAACAGAATAGAATAAAGTTCAATGTTCAAATATTTTATCAACAAGATTTAATATTTAATATTTCCATTTTAGATGTTAATAAGATTAAATTCAAGTTTATTTTTAATTGTTTTGATTGGATTTGGAGGATAGATGATCATCATTTCCATGTGTCTCAAAGCCCAAGTAAGAATGATTTTATTTCTTTAAATGTTTTTTTAAATAATTATATACGTTATTATTCTAGATTAAATTTTAGTAATGTTGTTTCTCAAAGTTTTATTTCTTTAAGGCTGCTGG
The DNA here is from genome assembly GCA_048819475.1 of Algoriphagus sp. Lineage (GTDB taxonomy): Bacteria > Bacteroidota > Bacteroidia > Cytophagales > Cyclobacteriaceae > Algoriphagus. Next base: position 12,601 of record JBMDXP010000030.1, on the reverse strand, counting down.
ATTTGCAAAATAAAGATGTTTCATGTATAGTTATTAAATTATATTTTTGTTTCATGTTTAATAATTTGAATTATTTTTCATTTAAATTTTTACTAATTAGTATGTGTTATCTATTATCTTTGAAAATAAACTATACTCATGGTTTTTTGTTCTTTAAAAGAAGATTGAAAGAAAATATATTGGAAAATAAATACTTCTTGAATTGATTTTTGTTAAGCTACATTCTGGAATGGGTAACCAGATGTTTCAGTATGCATTTGGGAAATTATTAGAAAAGAATCGAGAGGTTAAGGTACTTTTTATTTGTTCTAAAGATGATTTTAGATTGAGGGGTTTTCAAAAGTTGCATTTTATTGATTCTTCTAATTATTTTATTTCATTGATTTATAGAATTATTTTAAAAACTAGATTTAGATATATTGAATTTCATTCTTGTCTTGAAGAAGTGTCTATAAATAGAATTCCAAATTATTCATTGGTTTCTGGTTATTTCCAATCCTCAGCGCTGTTTGAGCAGAATCGTGAGTTTATAAGATCCCTTTTCAAAATTTCACCCTGCCAAATACTTAAAAAGAGTAATGACTGTACCGTACATATTCGGCGTGGTGATTATTTGAACACTGTTTTTAGTGAAATTGACTCACATGCTTATATCCCAGCTGATTGGTTTTATAGACAAATTTATTATATTATATATAAATATAGTTATTTTAACAAAGTAATAGTTGTTGGTGATGATCCGGATTATTTACGTGAGTTTTGTGCTTGTGAGAATTTCAATTTAGCAAGTTTTCATGAGGGTGCTATGTCTGACTTTGTTCAATTAATGACTTCTAAATTTCTGATCATTTCAAATAGTTCTTTCGCTTGGTGGGCGGCTTTTTTGAATGTTCACGAGCAAGCTGTGATTATTGCTCCGAAGTACTGGGTGGGGGTTCATGTAAATATAGAGTATCCAAAAGGAATTATGAATAAAAGCTTTCAATGGAGATAAAATATATTCATTCAGAGGAAGTGCATAATACAGTTGCAGCTGCTAATGTACTACCTCTTGTTTGTAGATTTATAAAACCAAATTCTGTTTTGGATGTAGGATGTGGTATAGGTACTTGGCTGTCTGTGGCGAGAAGCTTTGGAGTTGAGACGGTGTTTGGAATAGATGGTGACTATGTAGATAAGAGATTGCTTACCGAACATGTTGCTAAGAATGAATTTTTGTCTCATGATCTAAATGCACCTTTTGATTTAGGAAGAAAGTTTGATTTAGCTATTTGCTTGGAGGTTGCAGAGCATTTACCAGAATCTTCTTCAGAAACCCTAGTAGCTTCCTTGGTTCGACATTCCGGTATAATCCTATTTTCTGCAGCGATACCGGGGCAAGGAGGGCAAAATCATTTGAATGAACAGTGGCCTGAGTATTGGGCGAAAAAGTTTGCAGGTTTTGAATATGTTTTTTTGGACATTATACGTCCATTGATTTGGGATGACCCAAAGGTTGATTTTTGGTATAAGCAAAATATTTTTTTGGTTGTTAAATCTAGCCATGAATTGGCCAAAAAGTATCCTCATTCAAATTCTTCATTAGTTCATCCTCAACTATACCAAGCTAAGAATAAGATTTTTGATAAAAAGATTAATTCCCTTCAAAGTCAATTAGAAGTCCATCCGTTAAAACGATGGATCAAAAATTTAATTTCATTTAAATGAAATTTGTAAATTTAACTCCATTTGAATCCTCCAAAAATTATAATTTATCCACTGAGAGAGAAATTACAATTTTGATAAAAACCTTAGAAAGGGAAGCCCATCTAATTCAATTGCTTAACTCTATTCAGCATTTTGAATTTAAGGGACCTATTATTGTAGCTGATGATAGTAAAGTTCCTTATAATCAATCTATTTTGGCGAAATTTCCAATGCTTGATATTCAATACATCAACTTACCTTATGATACCGGAACAGCGGAAGGGAGGAATATAATGTTAAATGTAGTAGAGACTCCTTATTTTTTACTTTGTGATGATGATTTCGTTTTTGATCGTAGATCCAGAATTCCTATCATGAAAAAAATCCTGAAAGAAAATAGTTTAGATCTTCTAGCAGGAGTTTTTATTCAGCATAACCGCAAAACCAGAATAGGAAAATATCTTTTAAAAATGAATCTTTTTCTAAAGCGTTTTGGTTGGATTCTGCCTTCTAACCAGCTATATGAATATCATGCAGGAATTAGGATAAAGCCAAATGAAATATCATTGTTTTCAGTCTCTTATACCGATCCAATTACCATTTGTGATATTGCACATAATTTTTTTCTAGCTAAGACGGAAAAAGTAAAATCCTTTGGAGGTTGGAACCCGATCCTAAAAGGTGGCGAACACCAAAATTTCTTTATTCGGGCCAAACTGGCAGGTTTAAAAATTGGTACTACCCGACACTGTGGAGTACTTCATGATCAATGGACTGAGAATTCTAAAGAGTATCAAAATTTGCGTAACCGAGGGAATGAATATCAAATGTTGGCATTAGCTGAATTCGGAGTGACAAGATTGGAAAACTATAAACAGGTCTTAGGAGGAACTTTTGGTATTTAGTTTGGCCACATTTTCTATTATTATTCCATGTTACAACCAAGGATATTTTTTAGAAGATTGCTTTAAATCTATCTTGAATCAAGAATATAAAGAGTGGGAGATAATTTTAGTAGATGATGGAAGCACTGATAATACTCAGAGAATCACAGAAATATTTGTCAGTAAGGATTCTCGTGTATCATATGTTTTTCAAGAGAACAAAGGGTTGTCTGCTGCTCGAAATACTGGAATGGCAAAAGCTAAGGGGCATTTTTTATTATTTCTTGACGCTGATGATTGGGTTGAAAAGGGTTTTTTCTTAAAAATCCATGAATCTATAACTAAGAACACGGGGTTTGAATTATACGGATATGGATATGGCTACTGGGATAGACCTCAAGGCCATTGTTATCATTTTCATAATTCAGGAAAGGAAGGAGAGATTTATCCTAGGGTACTAAAAACCAATATAGGTCCTTGTCATGCCCAAATGATTGATAGGAATTTGGCTAACCTACTTGGAGGCTTTGATACTTCACTTAAAAGTTGTGAAGATTGGGATTTTTGGATTCGTGCAGGTAAGATGGGAGCGAAGCTTAAATTTACACCTGTAATAGGGGTTGGCTATCGCTATGTCAGTTCAAGTATGAGCAGAAACCCTGAGGTGATGTATGAGGCTTTAACTGAAGTAAGTAAAAGAGCAGGTAAAGTTGATGATCGTCTGCCTCTTACAGCGAGGTTCAACAAAGTTTATGATATTAATTTGCAAGAGGAAAAGAAGAAACACTTTTTTCAATCTCTTGGGGTGATATTACATAAAAATAAGGTGTCGGAGGCATTTTCATGGTTTGAGATTGAGAAATCAAAGAATTCTTGGGATGTAAAAGATGGAGATTTTGAAAGTATGTCAAGTTATTTAAGTTGGAGATATTTTAACAACCTAATTTTGATTGAGAAGCTAGAATTATCCCTTATTCCATCATTACATCAATTCTTTGAGAGAGTTGGGTTTAGAAAAGCTAGATCAAAAAAGTTAGTTAGAAAGCTATTGAAACCCCAGCTAATGCTCAAGAATCATATAAAGTATGGGAGAATTTTAGGAGGGGGACTTAACCTGTTAAAATTGTATTGAGCTGCAGCATTATTTTGTGTACTTACAATGGAGCCTCCAAGTTGGAAGCTACACTGCAATCTATTATCGAACTTAATACAATGTTTGAGTGGGAGTTAATAGTAGTTAATAACAACTCTACTGATACCACGGGTGATTTCACTCGCTCTTTTTTGGCTAATTCTCAAATGGACTATTCAATTCTGGATTGTAAAAAACCAGGGAAAATGAATGCCTTTTGGATGGGATTAAAAGCATCCAAGTATGATTTTATTCTTGATTGTGATGATGATAATCACCTCTTTCCTGATTTTCTACAAGTAGGAATCAGTTACTTAAATCAAAATTGTAGAGTTGGAGCGCTGGGGGGGCAAGGAATATTAAAGGCTAAGCATATTCCAGCTTGGTTTGAAACTTATAAAAAAAGTTATGCAATCGGTCCTCAAGGGAAAAGTGGAGAAGTAATGCCTTTTTTTTCGCATTTATACGGAGCAGGATGTTTTTATAGAAAATCAATTCTTATTGACTTGGAAGCGAAAGGCTTTTATTCTCTTTTGTCATGTAGAAAAGGGGATGAATTGAGCTCTGGCGGGGATGTAGAACTTTGTTATGCAATTCAGCTTTCAGGTTTTGATTTAGTTTACTTGGAGACTTTAGGATTTTATCATGCACTCCCGGAAAATCGATTGAGCTTTGAGTATTACTTAAAGCTTAAAGCAGGAATCGCTTCTAGTTTCCCTATACTAGTTTCTTATCATATTAAATCATTTTCAAATGTTTCAGCATTTAAGTGGTATTTATTTTATTTAGAATGGATTGCGATCAAGGGGTTAATAAAATCAAGATTATTTGGAAATAGAACGACAAAATCTCAGATAGAAAAAGTAGTCACGACAACTAAGTTTTTTAGTTTTTTCAGAAATTACTCATTGACTATAGAAGGAGTTAAACGCAATAAAAAAATTTTCAGTTGAATGATTTCCGTTATTGTCCCATTTTACAATGCTGAAGGCACAATTAAGCGAACAATAGAATCTCTTTTAAATCAACTATATAAACCAGATGAGATAATTCTTGTTAATGATGGTAGCATTGATGGATCACACACAATCATAGAAAAAATCACCAACAATCTAAAAGTAAAATTGATCAACCAAGAGAATCTTGGGGTAAGCACTGCTAGAAATGAAGGAGTTAAAATTTCTTCAGGTGATTGGTTAATATTTTTGGATGCGGATGATGTATTAGAGGATAATGCCTTAGGTATATTTAGACAAGCTATTTTACGGGATCCTGGAATTGATCTATGGCTAGCAGGAATTAGGAAAACATCTAACAAAAACATAGTTGATAAGATTCCAGAACCAAGAAAATATCTTAGTAAACTCTCTGGATCGTTTTGCCTAAGAAAATCACTTTTCGAGCAAGTGGGAGGCTACGATTCCCGGTTAAAATATTCTGAAAATACAGAGCTGTTTCATAGGATCGGCTTAACAGCTCATAAATCAGGTATTATTCCTGAAATAACCCTAAACTATTATGATTCAGCCGATGGAGGATCTAAAAACCTCCAAAATATGATTGATTCCTTGACAATCATTTTGACTAAGCATCGTGATACGCTATCAAATCATGTTAAACATCTATACCATCAAATTATTGGAGTGAATCAAATGAGATTCCAAAACTTTAAGCAAGCCCAAACTCACTTATGGAAAGCTCTAAAGCTAAGACCTTTTCAGTTAATGACTTTTGGTAGATTAATACTTTCTTGCTTTCCAGTTCTTTCGAGAAGAATCTATACTTTAAAAATTAGAAAATGATTTTTTTGGCTGGGTTTATCATTACTTATAATAGGCCTGGAATATTAATGGACACAATAAGGGAGGTTTTTGAGCAGACAAACCCTCCTGAGTTATTGTGGATTATTGATAACTCTGAAGGAATGGAAACGGAGAGAGCAATAATGGGATTTTCAGACTTTAGAGTCAAGTATTATAGAATGGGATACAATGCTGGGCCGGCAGGTGGAGCGGCGAAGGGACTTGAACTCTGTACCAAAGATGGAGCAGATTGGATATACTGGGGAGATGACAATGACCCCCCTTTCCGAGAAGATTGCTTTGAGAGATTGTTGAATATCACGGAAGTGAATCCGTTTTGTGGAGTACTAGGCTCAGTTGGCCATTTTTTCGACAGGAGTAAGGGGGTTATTAAGCGTATCCAAACTCGCTTGCTTGAAAAGAAGGAATGGATAGAAGTGGATTCTATAGCAGGTGGTCAGTGTATGCTGGTTTCTAGTAAAGTTGTCAAGGCTGGAATTGTTCCCGATAAAAATCTTTTTTTTGGATTCGAAGAATTGGACTTTTGTTTGAAATCCTCCCGACATGGATTTTCCTTGGTTGTGGATTGTAAACTTTTTTTGGAAGCTAGGAAAGAGACAGATAGACTTGACTTCGAGAGGCCTGTTTATCAGAAGAAATACAACCTGTCAAGAGAATACTATAGCCTTAGAAATTTGCTTTATATTTCAGATAGCCTTACACTTAATAAAATGAAAAGTAGACTATTAGTTAAATGGGTAGCAAAGGCTTTTTATGGTTATAGGTTTGGTGTTTCATATGGTTGGAAGAATATGAGGTTAATTTTTCTGGCATTTTATCATTATCTGAAAGGGGTTAAAGGAAAGACAATTCCACTTTGAAACTCCTTTTTACCCAAGATGCATTGAATAGCGGTGGAGCGGAACGCAGCCACTTGGAGATACTGTCCCGGTTTTCGGAGGAAACCCAGGTGACGCTGGTCTATTTCTATCCGAAGCACCACCTTCTGGAGGAATATAAAAAAGCCGGGATCCGGCTTATTTTTTTGGATATCCCTGAGACGTACCACTTCCCGTTGGCGGTCACCCGCCTGGTGCGCCTGATCCGCAGGGAGAAGCCGGATCTGCTGGTTTCCTGCCTCTGGCGTGCGGATCTGATTACCCGGATAGCCGCTAAGCTTACCGGGGTTCCCCTGATCGGCACGCTGGTCAATGACAGCTATGCTGCAGCGGCCTGGCAGGACAAGAAGGGGTGGAAGCACCGGGTGGTGTATTGGCTGGACCGCCTTACTGCGGGCATCCCTGTCCACTGGATTGCCAATTCCCGGGCATTGGCGGATTCCCACTGCCTACAGTTGGGACTGAAAAGCGAACAGATCTCAGTAATCTACAGGGGCCGGCCACTTCCTGCAAAATCCCCATCACCCTCTCAGTCGTGGGTGTCCCCTCCGGTGCCGTATTTTGTTTCCCCGCCGTGGTCTGTGTCCCCACCGTGGTCTGTGTCCCCACAGACCACACTAAAAAGCTCCCCCGTCAGGGGTAGGGGTAGCACCATCCGCCGTTTCGTTTCCTATGGCCGTCTACTCGAGCGGAAAGGTTTTCAGGATCTGGTGACGGCATTTGCCAGTGTGGAAGGGGAGGTGGTTGAAGACTGGTCATTGACCATCTTCGGAGAGGGGCCTTACCGCAGGGAACTGGAAAGGCAGGTACAAAATCTTGGACTGGAGCAGAAAGTCCGGTATCCCGGTCAGGTGGCTGATCCATCCGGGGTGCTGGGGGATTTTGACTGCTTTGTTTTTCCTTCCTGGTACGAAGGGTTTTCAGGTGCTTTGGTGGAAGCGATGCTGGCCGGGATGCCCATTATTGCCTCGGATATCCCGATGAATCTGGAAGCGGTAACGCATCTCCAGACAGCTTTGATCTTTGATGTCCATAACCCTGGGCACCTGGCAGAGCAGTTGAGGTTTGCCCTTGCTAATCGGGAGGTAATGCAGGGGTTGGGGGTGGCGGCGCATGCATCGGCTGTGGAGCGGTTTGAAATAGGCAAAATAGCCAACCAATATGAACGGACGCTCCATGCTATTTGCCCATAGTCTGCATTGGTCACCATGGTCTACCATGGCCTGCCGTGGTCTGCCATGGTCTGTGTACTCACAGACCACTATTATAATGTAAGTAAATGATAAAGTGGTTGGTGAGGACACCAACCACGGTGACACCAACCACGGTTATCAACCACGGTGAAAAGTTCTCAATTTTAGAGGAATTGCTTGGATTTGGAAACGTTTTTAGAATTTTTTAGAAGGAATTTTGTTATAAATTTGCAAAGCAGATCTTTTTCATTTTAATTAATGAATCATGAATAGGAAAGAACTTAAGTCGGGTAGGAAATCAAAAGGACAACGTAAAGGTTGGGAATCTTTAAAGTCAGAGAATCCTGATTGGGAGCAAAGAATGAATGTTATGGTTGAGGTAACTAATGCTATATTTCCAACTAAACCATCCCAAAAAGTGTCAGATAAGCTTCAATCCCAATATTTTTTGATTCCTTAATTCGAGAGATGGAGTTTAGGTATCCTGGATATTCTATAAAGTTTATTCAGAAAGATAGCTGTCGGGATAGTTCTGCACATTTACATACGCACGTGTTTAAATTTTTCTCCCCAAAGACACGATACCACTACATAATACGCGCTGAATTTCATAAAGAGGAAGTCTTTGCCATAAAATTTTATTGTAAGAAAGATAGAAGGAGTGATTTTAAATATTCCAAAATTGTAAACAAAGGCGATATTGGAAATATTGTAATTTCTTGCCTAAAAGTCATTCCAATTTTGCTTCAGGAATACCCCAAAGCGTCTTTTGGTTTTGTAGGAGCTAGATCCTACGATTCTTCCACAAGCCTGGTTGAACCTATCTCTAAAACCCAAAGGTTTGTTATTTGGTCTGAAGTGGTAAAAAAGAAAATAGGACAGGTTACTTTTTCCCATTTTGAGTTTCCAGAAGCTTCAGGGTATTTGCTCCTGAATAGGAAATCTTCACTTAGTGATGCAGAAAGAATTGGCTTAATAAAAAAGATGTTTATTGAGACGTATTCGGGTTTTCCAGATCTGATGCTTTAATTTTCAGCCATGGTTAGCTATGGTCTACCATGGTCTGCCGTGGTCTCCGTGGTCTGTGTCCTCACAGACCGCTAAATAAACGTATGTGATTAATGACAAAGTGGTTGGTGAGGACACCAACCACGGTGACACCAACCACGGACTCTTCGATTTGATAACTGTTTCATATGTTGCCTTCAGATTCATTTTTCCGCAATTCCCATATGGACTTGGGACAGGTTTACTTTTGGACTAACACAGTCAAAGACTGGAAGCGGATTTTCCAATATGAGTGTTATACCCATTACCTGATTTCGTCATGGAGGGAATTGGTTAGGCGGGGGAAAATCACGGTTTACGCTTTTGTGATTATGCCAAACCACCTACATGTGGTTTGGGAAATGCATGAAACCAATGGAAAGGAAATGCCACATGCCAGTTTCAATAAGTTTACCAGCCACAGGATAGCCGGAGAGATGAAGACACAAAATCCTGACTGGTGTCCTTATTTTCAGGTGGATGAACCCGACCGGAAAATAAGAATTTGGCAACGGGATCCCTTGGCGATACTGATGGATAACCTGAGAAAAGTGGAGCAGAAAATCAGATATATCCACATGAACCCACTTCAAAGCCATTGGAATCTGGCCGTTCGGCCAGAGGATTATAAGTGGTCATCAGCACGGTTTTATGAGCAAGGGGTGGATGAATTTGGTTTTTTGACAGATTATAGGGAGAGGTTTTAAATGATGAGTCTGCCAGTGCCGTGGTCTGCCATGGTCTGCCGTGGTCTGTGTCCTCACAGACCACTATTATAATGTAAGTAAATTAATGATAGATAAAGTGGTTGGTGAAGACACCAACCCCGGACACCAACCACGGTGACACCAACCACGGACCTAATTTGAAAATCATCCAACTTATCCAAAAGCCCCAGCGGCGTGGCGCAGAGATTTTTGCGGCCCAGCTCAGTGGGCAGCTGCAGGCACTTGGGCATGAGGTGCTCCTGGTCAGTATTTTCCCGGGGGATGCCGCACTGCCTTTCCAGGGTGACTGGAGAAGATTGAACCGCCCGGTTTCCGCCCGTCTATTTGACATCCAGGGCTGGTGGGAATTTGCCAGGTTGGTCAGGGACTGGACCCCGGATCTGATCCAGGCCAATGCAGCCGATACCTTGAAATTTTCTGTATTTTCCAGGATTCTCTTTAGATGGAATACGCCAATAATCTACCGGAATGCCAACCAGATGGGCGATTTTATCCGAGGCCCGTTCCACCGGATTTTCAACCAGTTTCTGATCGGTTCCCTGAGAGGGGTGGTTTCGGTTTCGCAGGCATCACGGAAGGATTTCCACAGGAGTTTCCGGTTCCCGGGGCACTCCTCACAGGTAGTGCCAATCGGGATTGTTCCCGAAGAGGTAGAGGAACTGCTCAGGCAGGGAGACAGTCAACAGGAACTGCCGAGCCGCTACCTGATTCAGGTGGGGGGGCTGGTTTCGGAGAAGGATCCACTGGGGATGCTGGAGATCTTCCGGGAAATCCATGCCGCAGATCCCGGACTTCACCAGGTTTTTTTGGGATCGGGGCCACTGGAACCGCTACTGAAGGAGAAGGCTGAATCTGCAGGCTTGGGCAGTCGTGTGCTGGTAATTCCCAACCAGTCCAATATTTTTCCCTACCTCAGCCGCGCACAGGCCCTGGTTATGCCATCGCGGATTGAAGGACTTCCGGGAGTAGTCCTGGAAGCCATGTATTGCCGGGTTCCGGTGGTTGCCTACGGGGTAGGGGGGATTCCCGAAATCCTGGTTTCCGGGGAGACGGGGTGGTGTGTCAAGCCCAATGACGGGACCGCTTTTTCGCAAGCCGTTTTGGAGATCACAACTATGCCTCCGGCTCAAAAATCCATTATTCTGGAACAAGCCCACGCAAAGACAACCCAACGCTTTACCTTAGTTCAGATCGCCTCACAGTTTGAAGATTTTTACAGGGAGATAGGAGATGGCAAGAAGGGGATGGGTTGAATTCTGCACATACTCCCATTCCCATGACGTGGTCGGCCGTGCCTATCTCTCACCGACTGCCCTGGCTTGAGTCCTCACCGAATGCCGCGGTGTGTGTCCAAGACTGTCGTGGTTTGTAGTCCTACAGATTGCCTTGGTCTATACCCACGGACCACTCAGACCGCCCTGGTCTGTGTCTCACAGACCACTCTTAAAACCTCCCCTAAAACAAGGAGAAGGCCAATTTATCAGTCAAAAGCTCCAGTGCCCGGATGGCTTTCACCGAATTCCCTTTTTCGTTCAGCTCCGGGCTCCACACGGCGATGCTGAATTTATGCGGCATCACCGCAGCCACCCCTCCGCCCACGCCACTCTTGCCGGGTAGCCCCACCCGATAGGCAAATTCCCCTGCTTCATCATAAAATCCACAGGTCAGCATCAGCGCATTGATGCGCCGGGCATGGCTTTCCGACAGGATCTGCCTATGGGCAAAAATGGAAAAACCGTCATTGGCTAAAAACGAGAAGGATTTGGCCAGGTCCACACAGCTCATCTCCATGGCACAATGGGAGAAATACACATCCAGCACCTCATCGATGGGGTTGTCGAAGTTCTTATAGGATTTCAGAAAATAAGCCAGGGCCGTGTTCCGCTCCGCATGGTTCTTTTCCGAATTTTTCACATCAGGATTGATCTTCACACAGTTCTCCCCCGAGATCTCATCGATAAAACCGGAGATCTGGTTGACTGGATCGTCGAATTTGCTGCATAGCGCATCGGTAATCACCAGGGCGCCGGCATTGATAAAGGGGTTTCTCGGTATGCCCTTTTCAAACTCGAGTTGGGCGATGGAATTGAACGGGTTGCCGCTGGGTTCCACATTCACCCGGGACCAAAGTTTGGAATCGAACACGTGAAAGACCATGGTAAGCGTGTGTACTTTGCTGATACTTTGGATGGAGAAGGGGACTTTATGGTCACCTACACCGTAGACATTCCCTTCGAGGTCCACCAGGGCCATCCCAAACTGATTGGGATCTACGTTGGCGATTTCAGGGATGTAATCGGCCACTTTCCCCTTTAAATTCTCCTCCTGTACCTGTTGGTAAACTTCTTCTATAAGTTGCTGGTAATCCATCCCGGTAAAGTGTGAAAATTTTGCAGACATTAAAAGGCTTTGTTCAAAAGATTGAGTGGGAAGGGAAGGCTGAAAGCTAAGAACTGGAGTCAGAAAGCTAAAAGCTGAAGTCTAAAAGCTGAAGTGTCGTAACAGCGCTCAGTCGCAGTAAGCAGTGTTCAGAGTCAAATGACCTGGCGTCCCGTCACTGCGAGGGCACCGAAGCAGTCTCATGTGTTGCGTACTCACTTCTATGGGATTGCCGCGTCGGCCTTGGGGCCTCCCCTCAATGACGGCTCCGATCCCGGCGGCTGGTACGTATCAACCCCATCGGGGTGGCAGCTATCCTGGCAGCGGGTTTTAACCCGGTGATAAGAAGGATAACCGGCCATTGCCTCCTACGCAGGATCGTTTTTAGGAGCAGGTAGGTGATTGTAGGAGGATGGAAACGGAAATGGGGACACGGAGTAGCACAGAGAAATGGAGTGGTACGGAGCGTTGAGGGGGTAAATTGTTAAAAGTTAAATGTTAATTGTTAAAGGTTAACCGTTAACTGCTAGGCGTTAAAAGTTAAGTAGTTATCATTCCGAACTAGGGTCCGTCACTGCGAGGGCACCGAAGCAGTCTCATGTGTTGCGTACTCACTTCCAGGAGATTGCCGCGTCGTCCTTAGGGCCTCCCCGCAATGACGGCTCCGATAGCAGAGAGGTGAGAAAGGTTAAAAGTTAACCGTTAATTGTTAAGGGAATACGCCACTACTTCCTTGTAACCACGGCACTAATCCCGGCATCAACCACGGAGGCCGGAACCGAGACAACCCAAACGGGTTGCAGGATATCATGCCACCGGTTTTTAACCCGGTGATAAAAAGGTTAAGGAAC
>JBMDXP010000029.1:0-6547 GCA_048819475.1 Algoriphagus sp. | reverse complement strand
AAAATGGTTTTAAGGTCAAAAAAGAATAGAAAGTCGTATTTTATTAACACAGGAGCCACAACCTCGCGCCATCGTTGCGCGTCCGACGACAATATTCATGGCCAGGAGATGTTTAAAACGATGATTCAGTTTCCTAACCATCAAGCGCAGTGCGCTACAGCTGACCATATCAACTCTGTCAGCAGGATTTTTTTGAACATATTTTGCTTTAAAATTTACACATATTTACACTTATTCACTTTATACACACATTTTGTCCATGGGATAGTGAAAGGGCACATTATGCTAAAAAATAAAGAGGGATTTTTCTATGTCAAGTATCAGGACGTTGACTTTTGAGGAAATAACAAAGGTTAGTGGTGGTGAAGGGCATGGTTCAGAATGGGCCCGGGATAAACGTGATGCAGCTATGAACGCTTCATTGAATGGCGCAGGAGCAGGGTATGGTGCAATTCCAAATATCGACGTAGTAGGCATTAATGCTGCCGGCAAATACGTTCTTTCAAATGGACAATGTATCACGTCTGTGCTTCTTGGTGCTGCTCAAGGTATAGTCGCTGCAAAAGGGGGCTCTTTGTCTTTAGCATTGCAGGCCGTGACATCACTAAGAGACGTTGCAAGTACCTGTAATAAACCGTCAGGGGTTCCATTTCGCTGATTAACACAAAAGCATGGTGGGAAAGCTACATCATGCTTAAAATGAGAGGACGTCAGATTGGCCAGTACAATCCAGAAAGCGGCTGTATTTATAATTAAGTTGATATGTGCATTATATATAATGAGTATATCTTTAGATTCATTGGGGTACAACCCGTTACACTCAGATAATATATTAAAAGGCTTTATTTTCTCCTGTGTTATAACTATTGGCGCTGCAAAAATAAGTGATTACATAGTGACTGCATTGTTGAATTTTATAAAGTTAGTCATTCGTGAGATTATATCATCTAACAGCAATTTCTTTGAAAAAAAGTAGGACTGTAAATTTCATCCAAAAACAGAGATAACAGCTGCTGGTTCTAAATTTTTAACCGAGAGGCTCTAACAGAGATGGTGGATGTATTTTTCTTGGTTGTGAAAGAAAGTATTTTGTTGTCAAGAAGGGTGCGACAAAAATTAATAAATAAGAGCTCCGCATATGCAACCCAGAAGTTTGAGCTTTCCCACCCTGCAGTCGATATAAGAAATTGATGTGCATGGGTCAGTTAATAACTGATGAAATACTCTTGTTGATAGAGCGGTGACACATCATCCTGTACACTGACAGAGTAATAAAAATGGAAAATCATGAGTCTACTCAGAAAAGAAGCTATAGAGCACCAGAATAACACATCTCATGGTGAGATAATTATTCCGGCCTCATTTGGTATGACATTCAGTGCCGTCACCACTCTTCTTTTACTGCTCTTCATCATTATGTTTATTTATTTTGGCAGTTATACCCGTAAGGCACATCTCACCGGCATCGTTATGCCTTCATCCGGCCTGATAAAAATCACCCCACAGTACGCTGGAAATGTCACCAGCCTGACCATTCAGGAAGGACAGCATGTAACGGCCGGTGAGGCATTATATCATCTCAGTGGGGAACATTATAACGACCAGGGCGCCGGCACGCTGGCCGCCATGAGCCTCTCACTGAAAACCCAGCACGCCATGCTGGTCTCACAGCAAACCCTCGAACAACACGACAACACCCTGCAACAGCAGGCTATCCGGCAGCGTACTGCGGAGCTACAACCCCAGATAAGCAGTGCGGTACAGCGCCTCACCGAGGCAGAACGGCGAGCAGAACTGGCTACAGCCGTCATGAGTCGTTATCGTAAGCTGCTTATCACCCATTATGTCTCTGATGTTGAGTTTCAGCAGAAACAGATTGAGGTGTTTTCAGCGCAGGAAAATGTTGAAAACCAGCGTCAGGCGCTTTTGCAACTGCGCTCCGCACAGGACGCAGCTCAGGATGATCTGATTCATCTTATTGCCCAGGGAAAGAGCAGGCAGACTGAACTGGATCGGCAACTGCAGGGACTCCAGCAGCAGCTGATTGAACTGGCAGGTCAGGAGCATTTCACGCTGACTGCCCCTCTGTCCGGGACTGTGGCAGCCGTACTTATCCGTCAGGGGCAGTCAGTCAAATCTTCCGAAGCAGTCATGACGCTCGTTCCGGATAATGCCCGTTTACAAATCGAGCTTTATGCCACCAGTCAGAATGCTGGCTTTATTCAGCCGGGGCAGCGGGTGGCACTGCGGTTTGCTGCCTTCCCTTATCAGAAGTTTGGCGTTCAGTACGGGACTATCCGTGAAATCAGCCGTACAACGCTGACTCCCTCTGATTTACTCTCTGTATCCCCTGTGACCTGGAAGGAGAATGAAGGTCATTACCGCGTCATTGTAGAGCCTGAGAATACCTTTATCCTGGCGTATGGAAAAAAAGAACCTCTTCGTCCCGGTATGGTCCTTGAGGGAGATGTCAGCCTTGATACACGTCATTTATGGGAGTGGCTGACAGAACCACTCTGGAGCCTTAAAGGGAAACTGTAATGGAACCAATCAAATGGACAGGAAGAAAACGCCTCCCCGTCATCCGTCAGACAGATTCCGCTGAATGCGGACTGGCGTGTCTGGCCATGATCGCTTGCTGGCATGGACTGCTGACGGACTTACCCGCGCTCCGTGAACGCTTCAGTATCAGTACACAGGGAATGGACTTGCAGCGGCTGATGGAGTGCGCGTCAGGTATCCGGCTGGCCTCACGTGCAGTACGGTTAGAGCCGGAAGACCTGAAATCGCTTTCTCTCCCGTGCATTCTGCACTGGAACATAAATCATTTCGTTGTTCTCCATAAGGTACAAGGGAGCAAACTGGTCATCCATGATCCGGATAAAGGAAGGGTAACTCTCTCTCTACAGGATGCCGGAAAACACTTCACCGGCGTTGCGCTGGAGCTGACACCAGCCGGCGATTTCACGGTCAGAGATGAAAGAAAGAAAATTCGACTACGCCAGTTGACAGGTAAGACACCCGGCCTTCAGGCAGCTATGTTGCGCATTGTCATTTTCGCCCTGGCTCTGGAGGTTCTGACGCTGGGGAGCCCTCTTATCAATCAGATGGTGATTGATGAGGTTCTGGTCGCGGCAGACCGGAGTCTGTTGACCGTCATTATCATTGCACTGCTACTGCTGTCACTGACCCAGATGCTGCTGTCTCTGGCCCGCCAGTGGGCCAGTATTACCTTGTCCGTCAATTTTAATATGCAGTGGACGGCCCGGGTGTTCCATCATCTTGTACGTCTCCCTCTGGCCTGGTTTGACGCACGAAGTAAAGGGAGTATCAATGCCCGCTTTGAGGCAGTTGATACCATCCAGCATGCGCTGACCGCACAGATACTGGAAGGTATTCTGGATGTGCTGCTTGTGGTGACCACGCTATGCATGATGCTGTTGTACAGTCCTGAAATGACGCTGATAGCCTTGCTGGCAGCTATTATCTACGGGGTGCTGAGAGCGCTGTGGTATCCCTCCCTGCGGCAGTCGGCAGAAGATGCCTGGGATGCCGGGGCCAGGGAGTCAGGGTATTTTCTTGAAACCCTCAACGGGATCCTGAGCCTGAGAATAAACGGGGTTACTCCATACCGTGAGGCTGCCTGGCTGAATCTCAATGTCACCCGAAGAAATACGCAGTTGCGCCAGAGCCGTCTGCTGATGTGCTATGACATTGCCCACACCCTGACCGGCAGCGTGGTATCGGCAATCATTTTGTGGAAAGGCGCCGGTGAAGTGCTGAACGGCACCTTTACCGTCGGCATGCTGGTTGCCTATTTGTCTTATCAAATGCGTTTTTCATCCAGTATCAGCAGTCTGACCGATAAATTTTTTTCCTGGCGCATGCTAGATATCTATAACCAACGTCTGGCTGATATTGTACTGACGCCGACAGAAGGTCATCAGCAACAACCCGTTCGGGAATACAACAGCACGTCAGCTATCCCATCAATAACTTTGGGGACCGTGGCCGGAGATGACCATCCCCCTCTATTCCTTGAGCACGTTACCTTCAGCCATAAGGGCGGTAACAAACCGATACTCCGCGGGGTATCGCTGACGCTGCATCCTGGTGAAGTGGTTGCCATTACCGGTAAATCCGGATGCGGTAAGTCAACGCTTGTGAAACTGATCCTGGGGGTTCATACCCCTGACGAAGGGACAATCAGAACCTTTGGCATACGGCAAACTCACCCGGATTATTTTCAGGTGCGCCGGCGGATCGGTACAGTGCTTCAGGGAGATCATCTTTTCAGCGGCTCCATTGCAGATAACATCATTTTTTTCAGCGAGGATCGCAATCATGAACGAATGGCCCGGTGTGCTCAGCTGGCGCTTATCGACAGCGATATCATGGCAATGCCGATGGGATATCAGACGTTAATTGGTGAAATGGGTGGTGGGCTTTCCGGAGGGCAAAAGCAACGTGTACTTCTGGCTCGAGCCTTGTACAAAAGGCCGGGTTTTTTGTTACTGGATGAAGCAACCAGCCACCTTGATGTTGAGAGTGAGATCCAGATAAACCAGACGCTTCGCCTGCTGGGGCTTCCT
Source organism: Algoriphagus sp. (assembly GCA_048819475.1). Classification (GTDB taxonomy): domain Bacteria; phylum Bacteroidota; class Bacteroidia; order Cytophagales; family Cyclobacteriaceae; genus Algoriphagus. The sequence continues at coordinate 1,955 of JBMDXP010000029.1, read as the reverse complement.
GTGCTGTTGATAGCCCACCGACCGGAAACTATAGCCTCTGCTGACCGAGTTCTGTATTTATCTGACGGAAATTTAATAGAGCTGAAACCCCGTTCACTGTCGACGATGGTGACATGACGTGTGCTCCTGCTGTTGACAGAGTGGGGGATGTTCGACAAAACGTCCTCACACGTTGAGGATTTTATATTCCATAAACCAGAGCATTATAGGCAGTGGAAAAAAGAGCGCATATGGTATCTGGACATACTATAGCACCCTCGCGGATCAATGATGGAGTCGCATAAACAGGAACTATTGTTTTTTACAGATGATAAAAATATTCAAATCTGGCATGAACCAGACATCAACAACCTGAAATAAATACTGAATAGGGAACAGGGATTATGAGTTTTTTTCTTAAATCATTAGCCGCAGGTGTTTTTACGATAGCCAGCTTCAGTGTTGGGGCTACAACTGCTCCTGTTTTAGACACAACGCCACAGATGGCCTATGAAGATATCTCTCGCTCCTTAACTGAATTGCAGCCGATTACGTTTCAGTCTGGAGTGGAAAAATATAAAATATTAGTTTTTGTAGATAATCAATGTATTTATTGCAGCTATGTTGTAAAAAACATCAAGAAATACACTGATGCAGGGCTGACTATGTCATTTCTGACGGTGGTTCCATCATCCATCAAAGACTCAGTCATTGAAGATATGGGACGAGTATGGTGTGCATCAGATCGTCAGAAAAGTTTTCAAAATGCGATGGCCGGTTTTTTGCCAGACAATGATAGCTCAGAAAAATGTAAAAACCTGGTGATTAAACAATCTGAACTTGCTGATAGACTGGGCGTTACAGTAACACCTGCTATGGTAGTGCTGGAACCGTCTGTGCATACTTTCCTGGGTAGTGTTTCTCCAGATAAAATTCTCTCTGAACTCCAGTAAAAGGACTAAGCGGATGGTTACCTGGAGATGAAAACTGGAGTTTCACATGAATTTAAGAGCGTTCTCAGCGCCCATACTCACCCTGGTGCTACTTATAACAGCCTGTTCAAACCATACTCAAAAAACAAACGTCAGGGTAATGCCCGGCAACGATAAATCAGCGGAAGTTGATGATCTTTTAGGTAACCTAGGGTCTCCAACATTTCCCCCGGAGCATTCAAAAATAGTCGTATATGCAGCACAAATACGGAATGCCATTGTTGCCGAAATGTACGAACCCGATGCGTATAAAGGAAAAACCTGCTCTATTCGTATCTATCTTCAGCCTGATGGTTCAGTGAACAGTGCGACAGCAAAAGAGGGTGATGCAAAATTGTGTAAAGCAGCCATTTCAGCGATTACACGAGCGAAAATACCCGCCGCACCAGATAACGAAACATATCAGAGGGTCAAAAATGCCGCTCTTGATTTCAGACTATAGAAATGAAGTTTGAGGTGGTTATTGAGGAAAAGGCCCTATTGTGATCTATCCGTAATCCGTTTTTTCCTCGCAAAGGACGGGTTGTTGCAGCGACACTGATATGTCGCTGCAAGCTTTGCGATCTCAATGTAATCGACTGATATTTAAAATAAAACTCATTAAGCGTAGTTGCACTGTAGTAGCTAATTTGAGATGTCCGTCTCGGGGCTGCGGATGTTTTCCTGGACTGTTATGTTGTGATCCCAAGATGCTGCCGGTACTTCACCGGACTCATTGCACCTAATGATAGCTTGATACGTTTCTCGTTATACCAGCGTATGTACCAGTCCAGGAAGCAGATAAATTTTTCCAGCGTGATACCAGCCCAGTTTCTGCCATAGAACATTTCGTTTTTGATACGCTGACCTGCTCCCCGTTGATTAATACACCGCGATGTTAGTAATGTCTTCATAAGCCACATGAGGACATCCCCATGAAGAAGCGATTTTCCGACGAACAGATCATCAGTATTCTCCGCGAGGCTGAAGCCGGGGTTTCGGCCC
>JBMDXP010000028.1:0-167916 GCA_048819475.1 Algoriphagus sp. | reverse complement strand
AAGTCTCAGCTGTACCAGCTTCAAGGCGTCCGAATGATGATGTATGCTTATACTTCGAATGAGGGCAACGTAGAAGATGGTGGGGCTGAGGCTAGCTCAAAAAAATACTGTTTTTGGATTTTCCGGTGCATGGATAACGGGTTATTGTGGTCAAAAAGCTTGCACTTGCTGAAAAACAGATTACCTTAAAAATGGTCTGATAATTCAAAACTATGGCTTCCAATCTTTTTACTGGTGTTTTTCAGCAGGCCCTATGTAATTAAAATTATTCTGATTCCTCTGCTCCAAAGAGCGTTTTTAATTCTACAGCATCGATGCCTTTCTCTTCCTGAAGAAACTTCCCAAAAGCTGCAGTGCTCCCATGGGTTAGGTATACGCGTTCTGCTTGTGTCCCCGATATCGCAGAGATAAGTCCTTCCCAGTCTGCATGATCGGATAACACAAAGCCTCTGTCTGCGGCCCTCCTCCTGCGCGTTCCCCGGACATTCATCCAGCCGGAGCAGATCCCTGTACGGTAGGGGCTGAATCTTCTCATCCAAGGAGTCCCCATAGCAGATGGAGGGGCAATGATCAAGGCACCCTTAAACGTGGATTTAGGCATTTCCGGAACCACTCTGGGGACATCCCAGATATCCATCCCTGCCGCAAGCAACGCCTGGTTGGTGTTCCATACCGCACCATGCACATAGACTTCACCTATGCTTCTGTCCAGGTGCTGGAGTATACGTTGGGCTTTACCGAGCGAATAGGCAAACAGTACCGAATTTCTTCCGGACATGGCATTAGCTTTCCACCAGGAGTTGATCTGTGAAAATATGGTAGACTGTAGTTCCCATTTATAGATAGGCAATCCAAATGTGCATTCTGATACAAAATGGTGACACCGCACAGGCTCAAAAGGAGTTGACAATCCATCAGCCTCTATCTTATAATCCCCGCTGATCACTGCAATCTCCCCCTTGTACTCTAGCCTTACTTGCGCTGAACCCGGAATATGTCCTGCTGGATGTAGGGATACTTTGACTCCATTTATATCGATGGACTGATTATAGGCAAGTGTTTCAAGACTGATATCAGCGCCCAATCTTAGTCTCATCACATCTGCTGAATAGTCGTGAGCCAGGTAATGCTTCATTCCCCACCGGGCATGATCAGCATGTGCATGGGTGATCACCGCAAGATCCACGGGCTTCCATGGATCGATATAGATCCCCGCTGGTGGGCAATACAACCCTGAATCGGTCATTTCTAGAATATTCAATGCTATAAGTTTGAAATTTCAAATCCTCAAATCGGCAAATTGTTTACTTCAATCCGTAGAAATAAAATGTCTGAAAATCTTTTTCTACCGAATCGGGTTCTTCGCCTGGTTTGTAAGATGAATAGATCAAACCCCGGACCGATCTAAGCTTCAAGTCCCATTTACCCTCCCACACTTTTTCACTTCCTTTAAAGATCTGGTAGTAATTGACTTTATACTTCTCCTGGAGAGCTTGGTAACGGCTATCTCCCACCACATTTCTGGGCAGTTGATCTACCTCATCCTGAGGGGCCGCTCCCGTGTACCATGTCATCAGGTAGCCATTGGTAAACGCAAATCCTTCATAAGATGAACTGGCCAGATCAGCAAAAAAGAGAGAGAAGCCATCCCGCTTTACCGGTAAGATCTGCCTATAAGTGGGGTCCGGGTTCAGGTCGATAACTTCCAAAGGCTTCAGACCAGGGAAATCATACACATACAATTCCGGAGATGTAGGAAACAACAAATAGATTTTATCCCTGGTAATCTGGGGGATAGGCTCCAGGCGTCCATAAGCTCCAGGCCTCTTAAAAGGCTGGCTGGAGGCAGGAACTGAATCCTCAGCAATCAATTGATGACTCCTCTGATCATAGACCCTTAAATAGGGGAATGCCGTACTGAATGTTTCAGATTGGTAAATCTTTTGTGCCTTGTCTTCCGGGACTGAAAATGTATAAAGATAGTTTCCTTGTGTAAGCATGGCCCCGGTACCTAAAAAATTCTGTGTAACCAGAATGTAATCCAGTTTCCTTTTCTCTTTCAAAACAAAATCCTGATCATAAATAAATTCAGCGTTCTGGGTCTGAAGGAGAATATCACCGTTCTCCAGATAATTAGCTCCCATAAAATAAGTGGACTGGTAATTGTCTTTTCCGTCTCCTGACCTATCTACCTTAACCAAAATCTCCCCTGAGGAATCTACCCTGAGGAATTCATTGCTCTTATCATCAAAAAACAGGTATTCCGTGCGGCCAGGCATTACATCCAAAAGTGCCAAAGAGGTAAGGTGATCGACTACCAAACTATCCCGGATGACAAGTTCAGGTATTTTTAAAGAAGATTCACTTCTTTCAGAATCTGCTTTTTCACCGCATGAAACCATGCCCCATAATAAGACCAAACCCAATAAATAGCACTTATCCATTTTAGTAATTACCTGGCTAATTCTATAAAAATAAATAATCCACTCAGGTTTCCTGGATTTGATCAGGATTTATCAGGGATTGGCACAACCCTTCTGTTGTATTAAACTGCTTATCAGTCAATTGACGACGAATGAAATAAATCAGAATATTACCCCCTATGACGTATATCAACTCCGGTTAACCGATAGGAGTATACTGCTTTTTGTACCTTTGATTTCAAATCTCCCACACAGTGCTTACAGGCCTTGAATAGTCCAATCCAAGATGTTTTTTCCTACATTATATTTATCCACACCTGAAGAAGTTACTGTATCCAAAAGTGTGAGATCAAGCGTCCCGTCAGGCCTTAGACCTTTATCATCTACATAAATGTGCTCTATGCTCCCCGTCACCAATACGGTCTGATTGAGCTGGAATAGTTGTGATTCGATTAGCTTACAGCCAAGTTTAAGTGGACTCTCAGCCACAAAGGGAGCTTGAAAACCTTCCAAAATAATGGCTCTTATATCTACAGTCCGGGATTCAGATTCTTCGCATCCTGACGAAGCGTTAGGTGCTTCCTTATAATATTGGGAGGAGACATGGTTCAGTGTAAACAATCCTGTCTCAAGAATATTTTCCAGTGTATGCCGGATTACTGTGGGAGGTCTGAAGAGAATTCCCAGCGTGGGAGGGTTAGCCGTTAAATGAAACACCTGGGAAAACGGTGTGAGGCTGGTCTTTCCTGCCTTATCACATGTCCCAATAAAATTGAGACTTATAGTGTCGGAAAGACAGTGGATCAGGTTTCTTCTATAAAAAGAATCCGCTCTCAAAATCTCACCATAGGTATAGTGTCGGATCATAACCGTAGTGCTTCCTCCATCGAGCCACAGTACTTAATGTCAAGCTGGGAAATGACATTATCAGGATAGCTTTGCATAATCTGGTCCTTAGCGATATATACCATTTTTTCAAACCATTTTTCCTTAGGGAGGATCTTCCGATAAACCTTAAGCCCATAGCCCAGCATATCCCGCTTCCATTCTATAAAGTACCACTCCATCGTGGGTTGATGAAAAGCACGCAAAGACCTCTTGTCAAATACAAATTTTTTATACTCCCCCGTTCTGACAATTTCGCCAATACGGGAAAAGACCTCTTTGAAATCCTCAATCGGGATATAATCCGCAAGAAGCTCGCAAATCAAGACCTTCCGACTGGCATCGCTTAATACTCTTACATATTTCTCTTCAAATGCTACTTCAAAATCTCCTGCCTCTGAAGAATACATTGGTTCGTTCATAGCTGAAATCAGTATACCGTATTTTTCCTCTGGGTATGGGTCATTGCCACTTCCTTCTTAAATTTTTCCAACCGGTCTTCCAAATTGGACGCATACTCCATTGTGGCTCTCATCATCTCTTGTTGGGACGAAATCTGCTCTTTGAGCCTGGCCAACTCCCTATTGACCTCTGAAAGTTTTTCTTCATAATACTTCTTCAGCCGCTCTTTCTCAAGCTGGGCTTTTAGCAGTTCCTCTTTGAAAATCAAGAATGATTCAGGTGGCGTCTTCATAGTCACATTTCTTACTACCCGGCACTGTACTCATTTAATTGACTAAAAAGGGCACTGAAATGTTTAAAAAAAAAGGATGATTTTATCAGGCAAATCGCCGTCCACCAGCATGTGCTGCCCTATGAACCAGGAGGATCCATCAGAGGGAATCTATCTGTTCTATCCGGGGCACCAGGAAGTTTATCAAAATCCAGGCAACTCTCTAACGGCACTGGACCATCCAGCACTTGAATTACATTAAAAGGTTTGCCCCTTTCTCCCAGAGTAATTCAGCCAAGCATCCCGGAACTCCCTCAAACAAGCAGTATGTTCTTATTCTTCATCAGTTATTGAAAGCTTTCCCCTCTTATTGGTTGGGCTCTGGATAAAAAAAAAACGGTGAAGAAAATCTCCCCCGGTCTCAGGTTTTATGGATGTCAATCCTGTCTATTTATTTCTGGAATGAGTCATTCCATTAATTAGTATAAGCTGGCTGATTCCCTTATTTCTTCATGGTGATATAATTCAGGAACTCATTCCGGGCTTGTTCATCCTGTTCAAATTTCCCTGAAAAAAAAGAAGTTACCGTGGAACTGTTCGTATCTCCCACTCCCCTAGAACTTACGCACATATGATAAGCATCCATGATCACCGCCACGTCTTCAGTCCCCAAGGCTTCCTTCAGTTCATTGCCAATCTGCATGGTTAACCTCTCCTGAACCTGCGGTCTTTTCGAGAAATACTGGACTATACGGTTGATCTTCGACAAGCCAATCACATTTCCATTGGAGATGTAGGCCACATGTGCCTTTCCGTATATCGGTACGAAATGATGCTCGCAGTGGGAGAAGAAGGTGATGTCTTTCTCTACAAGCATTTCATTGTACTTAAACTTGTTTTCGAATAACTTAGCTGCCGGCTTGTTCTTGGGGTTTAGTCCACTGAACACTTCCTTGACATACATCTTTGCCACACGATGTGGAGTACCTTTCAGACTGTCGTCTGTGAGATCAAGCCCCATGATATGCATGATTTCACGGAAGTGCTTTTCGATCAGCTCTATTTTAAGCTCATCATCCATCTCAAAAGCATCTTCCCTCAATGGAGTCTCGTGGGAGGTACCCACATGCTCCTCTCCAATCTCCTCAAACGAATCACGGACAATATCAATTCCCATCGTATTCAACAAAGTTTCTTTCTGTTTCATAAAGTCGAATTAGTAATTCGAATTTCCGATCAATCTTTTCTCTCAAAATATTCCAAATAACCACTGCAATGTTCTCAGCGGTCGGGTTGAGTTGACTGAATTCATCGGTATCCAAGTTTAAGTTTTTATGGTCAAATTTAAGCAATACATGTTCCTTCACCAGGTCACTGAGCAGCTTCATATCATATACATAGCCCGTTTCTCGGTCAATCTCTCCTTTCAAAGTAACGATTAGTTCGTAATTGTGGCCATGAAAGCTAGGATTATTACATTTACCGAAAACAATCCTGTTTTGCTCGTCAGACCAATCGGGATTGTGGAGTCTATGGGCAGCATTGAAATGCTCTTTTCTGAATACGGATACTTTCATTGCTTATTGGAACAGCAGTTAGTTTTGTTTTGTTTAACTTTTAACATGGAATATTAAACAGAATAAATAATACGCTGCTATTCAACAAATTAATTTTTCTATTGGGTTGCAAAACTACAGAATAATAGTCGTCCTATAAAACGATATCTGATTCTAACACCAGATCAACACGTATTTGGACAGGCTTGGTTCAACCACAACAGGGGAAATCATGGTTTTTTGTTTTGGTTCCACGTCCATATCCGAGCAGTTTCCACTAGCGGGAAAGCGCCTGACATGTCTGGGAAATACGCTACATACTGCTTTTTCCCGATCTTATCTGCTTCCTATGCCGGTCAAGATTTCGGAAGGAATGATTGGAGGAATTTTCAGGATTCATTGGCTGTAGGTTTACAGGCTCATTTCCAAAAAGGAACCATAGGATTCTTATTCCTGTTTTATCTGTCCATTGAAAACTGGGGAGTTCTTATCTATTAAGACCTATCTTCGCCCCTTAATTATCCTTCACCTTATTTTCAGGGATGCCTCAAAATCCGATAATTAACAAAAATTACAATAACCTGGATTTCAGTCGTTTTGATAGAGGCTTTGAAAAACCTAACTTTGAAGCATCACCCCAATTTTATGATTACACCCTATATTCTAGTACCCATACTTTGGCTTCTAAACTTCTCCCAGCCAGCAAAAATCGCAGTTCCCGAGATAAAAGTGGAAATCAACATTGCTGAAAGCCTATTCACAAAACTCACGTCCAACTACACACATGCTCCCTCTTATACCGTATTAGAGGCAGCCATTGAGGGTTGGCTTAAACTCGAATCGCAGTTGAAATCGCCTCTCTTGACTGTAATAGACTTCAGTGCTCCCTCTACTGAAAAGCGGCTGTGGATCATCGACCCAGCCAAAGGCGAGATCTTGCTTCAATCCGTAGTATCCCATGGAAGAAATTCAGGGGAGTTAATGGCAGAAAGTTTTTCCAATCTTCCGGAATCATTCAAAAGTAGCCTTGGGTTCTATACCACAGCTGAAACCTACCAGGGCAAGCACGGCTATTCACTGCGTCTCGATGGATTGGAGAAAGGGTTTAACGATCTCGCGCGGGACCGGGCAATAGTGATACATGGAGCGGATTACGCCAACGAGGAGTTTGCCGTGGCAACTGGAAGACTTGGAAGAAGCTTGGGATGTCCTGCATTGCCGACTGAACTTTCGTCTACCGTGATCGATATCATAAAAGACGGGTCTTTACTTTTCATCTATGCCGATGACCAGACTTATCTGGAGCAAAGCACACTAGTCCAACCTTGAATCAGTGCGCTTCAATAATTCCAACACCTCAGCATCCCTATCATAAATGTCCGGTCTGAAATGGCCCTGACCACGCGAATCCGCCCAGAAAGTCAGATACAAGAGCACCACGGGAACAGGACGGTTTAGGTTCACGATCTGCTCTTTGGTCTGATTCATGGCTACCCGGATTTTCTCATCAGTCCATGAAGGATTTTCAGCCAACAGTATTTTGGCAAACTTTTCTGGATTCTGTATGCGGATACAGCCGTGGCTCAGAGCCCTATCCTCTCTCGCAAACAAGCTTCTGGAAGGTGTATCATGGATATAGACGCTATGCTTATTGGGAAACATAAATTTAACCTGTCCCAGGGAATTGTCTCCGCCCGGACGCTGTCGGATCATATATGGAAAGGATTTTGCCCCTGAGGGAGACCAGTCAACCGATGCAGGATCCACCAATTTTCCAGCATACGTTACTACTTCCATATTTTTCTTATTCAGGTAATCAGGATCCTTCCGGATGGCCGGAATGATTTCATTTCGTGCAATGGAATTCGGTACATTCCAGTACGGGCCGAATACAATATACTTCATTGCCGCTGCGAAAATAGGGGAAGCGTGGTATTGCTTGCCTACGATAACCCTGGCGGAAAAAACTGTATCCAGTTTCACCAGATAATCGAGTTGGTAATTAGCGATATTCACCAGAATCATCTCTGCATCACGGAGTGTATCCGGAAGCCATCTCAGCCTCTCCATATTGACAGATGCCTTGTCCATCAATGCGACTGGCGATTGGTTCAAGGCGGATACGGTAAGTTTGCCCAAGGCACCATCTAGCTCCATTCCATTTTGCTGCTGAAATTTCTGGACAGCTTTGAACATCAGAGAATCGTATTTTTTAGGTTCCTGCGGATGGTACGGTTCGAGGTAGTTCCAAAAAACCAGCCGCTCCCGCAAAGCAGGAACACCATTATGAGCATCCCCGATCTTGACCGTCTTGTCAATTCTCACGGCCTTCCAGTCCAATGTATCCACTTTCCTATGCTCGTCCAGATCACGGATCACTTCTCTTCCCTTTCTGTACATCACGAAATTGGGGTAGAGTTTCTCGAGGCTTTTCCTTACCTGCTCCTTCTCCAGTGCTTCGGCCAAAAGCTCTTCATAGGCAATTTTGGGCTTTTTGGGGGTAATTTCCCAGATTGATTTCAGCTTTTGTGGATTCACTTTTCCCCTTTCCAGATCTGAAGCAAGATGAAAGAAAGCATCCGTCAAAAGCATGTCCAAATCAGACAAATCAGCTAAATTGGAGACACTCTTTTTCTGTTGGTTAGCTTCCAAAGTTTCAAAGAAGGCATTGATGGCACCAAGGTGGTAATCCCCGGGATTAAGACCATCGAACTGTGACTGTAAGATCTCGAACCTCAGTTCATAAGCAAGCTCTGTAAGTTTCCCCTGCACAGACCACACCTCTCTAAAAGCCCTATTCCCATAAAAACGGTGGATTTCTCCCGGAGCAAAAAGACTTTGATCACGGATAGACAGCGACTCTCCAGGCATATCTGCCTCCAGTCTAAGCCGGATCATATCCTGAATTGAGGTCTGAGGCAATTGATAAGCCCAGATAAAAGGAGGAAAAAACAAAAAAATTGCAAAGAAAACTTTTCGGATCATTTCAAAATATAAGGAATTGGTGACAGTATAACCAAACTCTACCTGTCAAAAATCCTTCCAATCCATACATAAATCAAGCTACCTGCTTAAGACCAGATACTTTACTGCTTCAATGCTGCAAGAACCTCCCCATCACGACCATAAATATCTGATTTAAAGTGAGCTCCTCCGTCTGAGTCTGCCCAGAATGTCAAATAAAAGATTACCACAGGGATATGCTCTTTAAGATTCACCTTCTTCTCTTCTTCTTGGTCCATTGCCTCATTGATCTTTTCCAACGACCATTCCGGATCATCCTTAAGAAGGATCTCGGCAAACTTGACAGGATCCTGCACCCGTATACACCCGTGGCTCAACGCTCTGCTTTCCAGATCAAACAAGCTTCTGGCCGGGGTATCATGGATATATACATTATGTTTATTCGGAAACATAAACTTGACCAAACCCAGTGAATTTGACCCGCCCGGTTTCTGACGGACCAAGTAAGGAAAGGGATCTGCGGACCAATCTATGGACTTGGAGGATATGGGGTTACCTGAGCCGTCCACCACTTCCATGCCTTTTTCATCAAGGTACTTTTTGTTTTTCTTCACGGCAGGTATGATCTCGTCCTTCACGATGGACTCCGGGATATTCCAGTATGGACTGAATGCTATATAACTCATGTCTGCACTGAAAACCGGGGATTCGTTGTATTCCTTTCCCACGATCACTTTTGCTGAAAGCACGGTGTCCTTCTTGTTAAGATAATCCAACTGGAAGTTGGCGACGTTAACCAAAATCAATTCACCATCAAGCAACGTATCAGGCATCCAGCGCATCCGTTCCAAATTCACAGCTGCTATTTCCATCAAGCGGGCGGGAGAGTTATTGAGGCTCTCCATGGTAAGATTGCCTATAGCCCCATCAGGCTCCATTCCATGGGCATATTGGTAATCTTTCAGCCCTTCTTCCATCTTGGAATCAAACAAGGCTTCATTCTCTACTTCATACGGCTCCAAGGAGCCCCAGAACACCAAACGGCTCCGTAAACCCGGAATAGCAGGATGGGAATCCCCCACCTTCAAGGATTTGTCAAGATTTACTTTCTCCCAGGCAAGCGTATCGCTGGAGGCTTTCTCTTCAAGGCTTCTCATTACCTCCCTCCCTTTTTGATACATATCAAGCTTAGGAGCAACGTTTTCCAAAGCGCTACGGATTGATCTCTTTTGAAGAGAACTCTCCAGAAGTTCGAGATAACTTACCTTTGGAGTATCCAAGGGAAGCTCCCATTCAGATTTAAGATCAGTGGGGTCTATTTTTCCTACATCAAGATCGTGGGATAACCTAAAAAATGAATCCGTGAGCAACAGGTCTATAGCCACCAGTCCATCGGTGGACTTTCTGTTTTTTGAAACAGAAGCCCACAATGTCTCTATCGTTTCCAGATGGTAATCATTGGGGTTTAGCCCATCATATTTCACTTCCTTAATCCCGGCAATCATATCTTCGGCAAGGTTGGTCAGTTTTCCATTTGCTGACCATGCCTCCATATAATCCCTGTTTTTATAGAATTCCCGGATTTCAGGTGAGGACTTTAGACTAACGTCTGTTACCGTGAGTAATTCTTCAGAATCTGCTTCCAACTTGCTCCGGATTTCACCATCCAATTCGGGCTTCTTCGAAAAAACCAACCACAATATCACTCCCAAAACCAATAATCCGCCAATTGCTATGGCCACGCTTTTTCTCATAATAAACAGGTAATAGAATTATTCAGCTTCAAAATGCTGATACTTCCTACCCAAAAGCCATGCTTCTTTTAACATCCCGAGAAAATCCCCCATTTTATGGAGTGGAATCAAATTAGGGCCGTCACTAAGTGCCTTTGCAGGCTCTGGGTGAGTTTCTATGAAAAAACCGTCTATTCCTGTAGCTGCGGCAGCTCTTGCCAGAATTGGGGCAAATTCTCTCTGACCCCCACTGCTTCCTCCCTGCCCGCCAGGCTGCTGTACAGAATGGGTTATATCAAATACAACAGGCGCAAACTGACGCATGATCGGCAGACCTCTCATATCTACCACAAGGTTATGATAACCCAGGGAGAATCCTCTTTCTGTGAGACATACATTCTCGTTTCCCGTCGACCGGACTTTACTTACCGCGTAATACATGTCCTCCGGAGCCATGAACTGGCCTCTTTTGATCTTTACTGCTTTGCCTGTATTTCCTGCAGCAAGCAGCAAGTCGGTCTGTCGGCATAGGAAAGCAGGAATCTGCAAAACATCCACCACTTCGGCAACTTCACCGGCCTGGTAGCTCTCGTGGATATCTGTCACCAAGGGCACATCCAGTTCTTTTCCCACCCGCTGAAGCACTTGCAGGGACTTATCCATCCCAATACTCCTGAAAGATCCGGATGAAGTTCTGTTTGCCTTGTCAAAAGAAGCCTTGAATACATAGGAGAAGCCGTGCTCCAACGCCCACTCTTTTACCTTCGATCCTATTTCGACACATATATCAAAACTTTCCACAGCACATGGTCCTGCAAACAATACCGGTTTATCCCCTCCCAGCATAACAGACTCAGTAATTCTCATCGGGTTGTTATTTTTTAGCATTTTCTCTATCGGTCAAATTTTCAATGATGGGCAGGAGCAGCCCTTTGGCATGCAAAATAAGATCTGCTGCTTCACGGAATGCCCCTTCTCCGCCGGCAAATCTTGAAACATAATCCACAAACGGCTTAACATATACCAGGGCATCGGATGGGGCTATGGCCAATCCGACCTGGGTCAACACGGGTAAGTCGATCAGATCATCCCCAATAAAAGCCACTTCGTCGAGTTGGATCTCCAAGGTTTCCAGCAATTCATGTAGCTTTCTCCCCTTGTCTTTTACCCCATGGTAATGGAAGTCAAACTTCAGCTCTTCACACCTGTTTTCTACTACCTGGGATGTCCTGCCTGTAATCGCCCCGACAAGAATTTTGTTTTTCCGGAGGTGCTGTACGATCAGCCCATCTTTTACATTGAACTTTTTATACTCTGTACCAGGATCATCATAGATTATCCCTCCATCTGTCATGACTCCGTCTATGTCCGTAATCAGCAGTTTAACCCCGGAAGCTTTGGCAAAAACCCCGGCAGATATGTGGTCAAAATATTCAAGTATTACTTTTTCTGCTTCCATTGGATCGAATATAGGTCTAACCTTCTTTGTTCGAGGTTTCTCACGCTTCCAGCTTTACGTTGCTTGGTCAGCAGGTCCAGGTCCACGTCAGCTACGATGATGGTTTCTTCATTTTCGGAAGCTTGTGCCACTACCGCATCATGTGGAAATGAGAAGTCTGAAGGGGAAAATATAGCTGCCTGTGAATATTGGATATCCATGTTTTCCACTTTGGGCAGATTTCCCACTGACCCGGTGATGGCCACATAGCATTCGTTTTCGATTGCTCTTGATTTTGCACAGGTGCTTACCCTAAGAAATGCATTCTTGGTATCCGTCCAGAAAGGCACAAAAAGAATATCCATTTCCTGCTCCGCCAGTATTCTGCCCAGCTCGGGAAATTCAATATCATAACAGATCAGAATGCCTATTCTACCTGCATCGGTATCAAACACATTTATCCCGTTTCCTCCCTGCAATCCCCAATAGGATGACTCATCCGGCGTAATATGTAATTTATACTGCTTAGCCTGTGTCCCATCTCTCCTGCAGAGATAACTTACATTTCTGAGTTTCTTGCCGTCATATTCAGGCATGGAGCCTGCGATGATATTCAGGTTATAAGAAACGGCCAGGTCACTCATCCTACTTACTATCTCATCGGTATAGTCTGCCAGATTACGTATCGCCTCTGAGGCATCCATATCATTGAACTCTGCCAGTAATGGCGCATTGAAAAACTCAGGCAGCAGGCAGAAATCCGACTTATACCCCGAAACTGTATCCACAAAAAACTCCACTTGCTGCATCAAATCATCGACATTGGAAAACCGACGCATCTTCCACTGCACCAAACCAAGTCTGACGATTGACTTCTTATTGCCGATAAGCTTCTCCTCCTTCTCATAATAAATATTTATCCACTCCAGCAGGGTGGCATAAGCTCTGGAATCCGTGTCTTCGGGAAGATATTTAGTAATTACCTTCCTAACATGGAATTCATTGGCCAGCTGAAAGGACAATACCGGATCAAAGATCTCTTTGTTCTTTACAAGATCTATGTATTTCCGGGGAGTCATCTCATCTGCATATTTCGAATATCCTGGAATACGGCCCCCCGCTATTATAGACCGGAGATTGAGGTTTTCACAAAGCTCCTTTCGTGCATCATAAAGACGCCGCCCTATACGCATACCACGGTAATCCCCATGCACAAACACATCCGTGCCATAGAGTGTGTCACCATCATCATCATGGGTGTCAAACTTGCCGTAGCCGGTGATCTGGTCATAGGTATGGTTATCCCCAAACTTGGCATAATCCACGATGATACTTAATGCGGCAGCGACTACATTTCCGTTATCCTCAATACATATCTGGCCTTCGGGGAAAGCTTTGAGTTGATTCTTAAGTTCTTCCTTGGTCCAAGCCCCACCCTGATTCCGATATATCGAAACCATGATCTCACGTATGTCCTCGTAATCCGACAGCTTTATATTACGTAGCTTTAACCGGTGTTCTAATTCTTCTTTTTGCTTACTCATTCGTCAAAATTAACCAAAATCAATCAATTATTTCAAAACATGCTTTCACCTACAGAGTCAACAGAATTATGTATTGATTACCCCAACAACTTACTATAACAATAGATTCATCTGTTGAAAGCAAATAGCTTATAGCCGGAATTTCAACAAAGCCCCCGTTATTTCAACTAGGAGCAACGCCCGTCTGTCCATAAAAATATTCCAATATATCCTTCATCATTTTTGCCACTGCTTTCTCCAGGAAATATTTTGTTCTTCCCGAATCAGAACATCCATGATTTTTCCCCAAGAGAAAGAAAGACATCTTCCTTCTATTCAGCGGATACGGATGAGAAATACAGATTTGAAAGTATCGGAAAATAGGCTAATTTCCCCCAAGAATTTAATGCAAAGTATTACTCTGGGGGTTTCCTGATATGAGAAGATTTTTACTCTTAAGCGTGTTTTTAATAAGTTGGCCCGCCTTTTCCCAAAGTTTTTACCGCTTCAGGTTTGAAGAACCCTGGTCAATATCAGCAAGCATTGGCCCTACACAGTATTTTGGTGAGCTTTATTCATTCTGGAAATACAACGAAGGCATTCAGCCTGACTGGAATGCCAATCTGGGTTTTCACTATACTTTTGGCACCCACTTGCGTGCACGAGGTGATTTCTCGTACTATAAGATCTCGGGGTCTGATCCACCAGCGGACCCAAGAAGTCACAGGCCACCAAGGAACCTGAGCTTCATGGCAAAAAACTGGGAAGTGGCTGGAATTTTGGAATACTATTGGCACCCTGTAAAAGTTCCCAATATCCACAGGCCACTCTGGAACCCCTATATTTTTGTGGGTTTAGGCATGTCCACCAACAATCCGCAGGCGAGACTGGACGACCGATGGGTAGACCTAAGACCACTTCAGCTGGAAAACAACCCGTATGAACGTTATGTGATGGTGTTTCCAATGGGCTTGGGATTCAAGTATAAACTCAATGTATACATGGATCTCACTTTTGAAGGCAATTATAGGTTTACCATGACTGATTATCTGGATGATATCTCTGCCTATAACGTGAGCGAGTTTTACCTGGACCTGGTGAATGACTATGTTTCGGGGAACAATCCGGACCGGTTGAGACTGGCCATCCGAAACCCAGCCTTTCTAGATGACAACGGCATGCCGGACGTGGACCGGATTCTTCAGAATAACGGTAGAGTCCGCCGTGGATCAGGTCTCACACATCGGTACGATGGCTACATGACTGTGAATGTGGGCCTGGAAATCCACTTGTCCAAGGACATCTGGGACAACTGGATCTTCAGAAACCGTGTAAACGAAAAAGCCTTCAGGTTCTGGTAAGCGAAGCTCGGACGCTGTCTAGAGGCCAATTCTACAAACTTGGCTCCACGAGGGGTTGACAAGTCGTGCGATACAGGAGGGTTTTCCGATGTAGATTCATGGCTTGTCTATTTCCAGAAAAACGGCAATAAATCCCTTTCAGAGTTCCATTTCCATTTTCACATCACACCGGATATATTTTCCGGATTCCGGAATAATCTCTTTAAAGCCTAGTTTTCGGTAGATATGCAAGGCAGGCTTCAATTTGGAATTGCTATACAGCACCAGCTTTTTACCGCCCATATCCCTGGCCTTTTCTATAATCGTCTTTCCTAGCATGACCCCCACTCCTTTTCCCTGGGCACTGGGACTCACCCCCATTTTGATCAATTCAAACACTTCCTCCGAAATCTTGTAAAGGGCGGCAGTACCCACGATTTCTTCTCCCAGCTTTGCAAAAATAATGGTCCCCCCAGGAGCAAGTATAGTCTCTTCAGGACGCTCGAACTGTGCCACATCAAATGGCTCCAGAGAAAACAACTCTTCTACCCAAGCCGAATTAATCGATTTGAAGTAGTGCTTGAAAGCAGGGGAATAAGGGAGAATCTGGATTTGATCCATATCAGAGAGATTGTTTACAGCATTCGGCTGCAAAAATAAGCAGAAAGCCTTAGCTTCGAAATAAAAATCTAACTCTGTATCTAATCCTATGGATTTCAAGAATTATCTATTTGCCTTAATTGCAATCGCTTCATTTGCCTTCGTTGCTGAAGCCCAAACACCTGAAGACAGGCTCAAAGAACTCGGGTTGGAGCTTCCAGAAGTAAGCCAACCCATCGCCAACTACGTCAAATGGACCCAGGTGGGCAACCTCTTGTTTCTTTCCGGGAATGGTCCTGACGTTTTCGGAAAAGTGGGGAGTGAGCTTACACAAGAAGAAGGGTACCAGGCGGCAAGGGAAACAGGGCTGGAAATCATCGCAGTTCTCAAGGCTGCAACAGGAGATCTAAGCCGGGTCAAGCAGTTTGTAAAAGTATTGGGGATGGTTAACTCATCTCCTGACTTCAACAGGCATCCTGCTGTGATCAATGGGTTTTCCGATCTGATGGTAGAAGTATTTGGAGACAAGGGAAAGCATGCCCGCTCTGCCGTAGGGGTGGCCGCGTTACCAAACAATATGGCCGTGGAAATTGAAGTGATCGTTGAGCTGGTCGAGTGATCAGCTATTCCTGACTTTACTGTTTACTTAGCCGATTTTAATGCCGTATTTACCAAGAAGCCCCGGCAAGCCATCCAAGTCAAATCTGGCTCCCTTTAATTTATTGAGTTCCGGAGAGATCTGGTAATTGCGTGCCCCCCTAAAGTCGGCCTTCTCCAAGACGGTGCGGTCAAATATCGCCCCACTCAGCTCAGAACCTTGGAAATCGGAACTACTCAGATCCGCCTCGGAAAAGTCTGTTTCCAACAGCCTGCAGTTGATGAACTTGGTTTTTTTTAGCTGAAGATGATAAAAGCTACAATAATCAAGCAGGCAGTTTTGAAAGCTGAATTCGAGCAAAAAAGCATTACAGCTATGGAAATGTACCCCAAGGATTTTACATCCTTCGAATTTCACTCCTTGCAGAGAGACTCCTGGAAGTCTCAGGTTACTCATGTCACAGTTCCTGAAAGTACATGCTTCAAAGCTGCACCCTTTTAAGTCCAACCCGGCAAAATTACACTGGGAGAACAGGCAGTTTTCATATTCCCCACGGTCAAATTCAGCCAGATTATATTCTTGATTGAGAAAAGTCTGGTCTGTGAAATAAGGCATTTTAACTGGAGATTAACAGGAAAGTACGGTGCAAATGTAATCATCCTTCATCAGAAGGAGGATTACATTGCCGAATAATGCTCCAATTTGACTATAGAGAAAGCTCACAAACCCGCCATATCCCATTTTCTGATGGTCTCCTTGATAAGATCTGCGACTTTCGCATTCACTTTTGCGAAGTATTCCCGTGCTTGCGTCTGGTCGAAATTCGGATACCCCTGCCCTTCCTGATAGAGACCGATAGAGGAAGGGAAAGGTGTAGCCGCCCATTCACTGGGATAAGGATAAGGAGTCGCCAAGTCGGCATGATAACGTTCCTTTTGTACCAAAGTAGAATCTACCGCCTGGATGTAAGCAGTCTCATTCAGCCCTGCATGGCCACCATCCTCATGAAACACTTCCATGGTCACATCAGCTGCATAAGACCACCAGTTCACCACCAGTGTTCTCACCTTCATTTCAGTAGCGACTTCAGCGGCGATGGATTGAAGCGCGACAGTCTGCATTCCTCCGTGGCCATTGAGGATGATGATATTTTTAAACCCATTTTTCGCCAATCCCTTTACTATGTCTTTTACAAACAGCCTATATGCCTCCTCCGAAATCCCGAAAGCCCCAGGGTATGCTTCCAGGCTGCCGGTGATCCCATAATTCAACGTGGGCGATATGATGGCATTGACTTCTTCAGCAATCGCTTTTGCCATGGCAAAAGGAGCAGTGTTATCAGCCCCGTTGTTGATGACTCCATGAGGCTCCAGCGTGCCCGTGGGGAGGAGAACAGTGGTGATCTGATCAGGCACAAACTCTGAGAATTCCATCCAGTTTATGCGGTCCAGCTCCCGGGAGGAAAGTTTTTTCTGACCAAAAGACGGCGCATGGCAAAACATTATCACCACGGCAATAAAACAAATTTTCATAGAGGTTGAGAAGTTTAAAATATAAAAATAACTAGTGAAATAAGGATAATGCGAAAGATTTTCTACCAAAAGAATGATGATCTAAATCTAAATGTAGCACTTACCTCGTAAATCTTTTCAAATCAATTGAAGGATTTCACTATGGAGCTAACCATTTGTCTTCCACAAACCTTAACCACACTAACAGCACAATGAAAAATGAACTAATTAAACCGGATATGCTGGTTAAAAATGCAAACAGGAGGCAGTTTCTCAAAAGAGGAACTCTGTCTCTCGCCGCGGTAGGTCTTGTCATGGCAGGTTGTAATGACGATGAACCTATCCCTATGAATCCAGCAGTAAAACTTGGGTCAGGGGACACCGGCATTCTGAATTATGCCTATGCACTGGAACAGCTGGAAGCTGCATTCTATGCAGAAGTAATGCAAGGAGCCTATTTCGCCAATGCAAGTGCGGAAGAAAAACAGATTATAGGAGACCTTGAAAAGCATGAGCGGGCCCACAGAGAATTTTTCAAAGCAGCTCTTGGAGGTTCTGCGATAGAGAATTTAGGGGTGAATTTCAGGAGCATTGACTTTAGCAGCAGGGACTCGGTATTGGCAGCAGCCAAAACCTTTGAAGATCTTGGGGTGGCAGCTTACAATGGCGCAGGCCAGTTCCTTGAAAACCCTGATTTTCTCTTGATAGCAGGCAAGATAGTATCTGTGGAAGCGCGCCATGCAGCAGCGATCAGGGATTTGATCAATCCGGGTTCTGATGACTTCGCAGGAGATGATCTGATCGATGCAAATGGACTTGAGCGGACCTTGAGCTTCTCCGAAGTGCTTACCGCAGCAAGTGCATTCGTCACAACCCCGATTGACTTCAGTCAATTACCTACCAGTTAACCATCACCTTAAATAGAAGCTGAAATGAACTTAATAAAATTGCTTGATACCATGTGCCCGGACACTGCTAATCCGGAAGAAAAAGATATGTTTTTCTCAAGAAGGGAAGCATTCCGCCAATTCGGGGATTTCAGTAAGAAAATAGCCCTTGCAGCGGTTCCACTATCGATTATGAGTGCCCTTCCCCGGATGGCTAAAGCCCAGACGGGAGGCCTGGTGGATGTATTGAATTTTGCATTGACATTGGAGCATCTGGAGTACAGGTATTATCAGATGGGTCTTGAGTCAGGGGTAATAGAAGGTGCCGATCAGAACATATTTGTCAAGATCCGGGATCATGAATTGGCCCATGTCAACTTCCTTGTAGAAGTGATCGGCAATGTACTCAACGGCACTCCGGTTGAAGAACCTGATTTTGACTTTACTGCAGGAGGGAATTTCTCACCATTTACAGATTACCCTACGTACCTGGCACTTTCACAGGCTTTCGAAGACACCGGGGTAAGGGCTTATAAAGGACAAGCGGCAAATGTGATGGGGAACGATGTGGTGTTGACTGCCGCCTTGTCCATTCACTCAGTAGAAGCCAGACACGCCTCCATGGTGAGAAGGCTTCGTACCAAAAAGGGATTGGATCAGGTTAAAGGATGGATCACAAATGACAGCAGAGGCACATTACCCGCCGCGGCTCAGGCAATCTATGCCGGAGAAGAAAACCTATCGCATGGTGGAGTGAATGTTTCAAGCTTGACGGGAATAGATGCGGAAGCAGTTTCTGAAGGCTGGGATGAGCCCTTGAACAAAGATCAGGTATTGGGAATTGCTTCCTTGTTTTTGGCATAAGGAGGTTAATAGTTGGGTTGGTTAGTAGATGTCACCTCCTTTTGGGGGTGGCATCTCTCTTTTAGGGTCTGCTGAAAAACGCCAGTAAAAGACTGAAAGCCATTATTTTGAATTAGCAGACCATTTTTTTAGGCAAGCTGTTGTTCAGCAAGTGCAGGCTTTTTGATCGCAATAGCCCGTTAGCCATGCAACGGAAAATCCCAAAACAGTATTTTTTTGAGCTAACCTCAGCCCCATCCTCTTCTACGTTACCGTCATTCGAAGTATAAACATACATCATCACCCGGACGCCTTGAAGCTGGCATAGCTGGGACTTTTTCAGCAAGCCCTATTTTACAGCCAACCAAGCTGGAAATCAGAGCAAAACGCCATAGAGTTCACAGGGCTGTAAGTGCGGATACTCCTTTAAATCGGGATGCTCAAATTCCAGTTCATATTGCATGCCGATTTTTTTCATCACACGGGTAGAAGCTACGTTAGTGGCACTGGCCAGGGATAACACTTTACGGATCCCGAGTTCCCTTGCAACGTCAAGACACCGGGAGGCACCTTCTGTGGCCAGCCCTTGATTCCAGAATTTCCTACCTATCCTCCACCCAATATCCACACAGGGAGTAAAACTGGCTTCAAAAGTTTTCCAGCCCAGGCCTATTGTACCAATTAGCTCACCGGTGCCCAGTAGCTCCACAGCGAAATAGCAATACCCTCTTTCCCCAAGCATCCTATTCATACGCTCCATCATGCTTCCAGTCTCGTGTTGGCTCAGCGTACTCTGAAAAAAACGCATTACTTCAGGATCAGCATTGATTGCCGAAAAAGGGATCAGATCCTGGTCTTGCCAACCCCGGAAACCTAACCGCTGACTGGAAAAAAGGTATGGGATGGCGTTGTTCATTCTGTATATCTTTCGAAAGTGAGTGCTACTTTTGTTCCTGTTCCCTGCGAACTGTTTATTTCAAAACGACCGTTGTTCTTAGCCATAAATTGCTTGACAAGAACCAGTCCAAGCCCGGTGCCTTTTTCATTCCTGGTGCCTTCGGTAGAGATAAGCCGAACCTCTTTTTTCCGTATCTCTTCCAGTCGGCCGGATGGGATCCCCACACCAAAATCCTGAATATGGAGTGTACGATTCCCACTTGTCCCATCCACCCATAAGTTGATCCTGCTATCATTAAATGAGAATTTGCAGGCATTTTGCAGGCAATTTTGAAGTATTATCTTCAATTGTTGAGGGTCAGCATTGACCAGTGCATTGCCTTGGAATGGGGTGAACGTGATTTCTATGTTTTTACTTTTGGCGGTAAATCCCAGTTTGGCAATTGCCTCCTCTGCAATCCTGTTTAAGTCAGTCGGCTCAAAATGAGTCAATATCCCTTCTAACTGGGAATGGGACCACTGCAAGAGATCATCCAGCATTTTCTCTGTTTCGGAAATCTGGCGCAACAGTAAACTGTCCGCCTCCTGCCTATCTTCTAAACTCAAAAGCCCCAATTCCTGTACTTCCAATACTTGTTTTATTGAGCTTATGGGTGATCTCAGATCATGTGAAAGAATCGAAAAAAGTTTGTTTTTTTCCTGGTTTACCGTTTTCAACCGGTCGTTCTGAGAAATAATCTCAAGCTGCTGACTTCTCAAGCCTTCATTCAAAACTTCTTTCTGGCTGAGCCAACGTCTGTACAGAAACAGCGCAAATGCCAAAGCCACCAGAAGTGTACTCAGACCGGCCAGCAACCATCCATTTGTTTTCGCCTTTTGTGAAGATAACAGCGATTCATTGATCAACACTTGGTTGTCAGCTTCGGTGAGCTTAAGCTGCAGGTAGCTTATCTCTGAATTCTTGTTTTCATTATATAAACTGTCGGAATACTGCTTGTTTATCCGGGCAAACCTGAGTGCGTTTTGGTATTGTCCAAGCTCTTCATACGCTTTTGAAATCACACCAGTCGCACGTTCCAAATCCCAGGCAGCCTTAAGCTTTGACGCGGATTCCAAAGCCTTCAACCCGGACACCAAGGCCTCCCCGGGTTTGGATTGCTTAAGTGCGATTTCGGCCAGTCCAGTATGGGCAAAGGTGAGTTCCCAGTTATTCAGGGGAGCTTCCTCCCCAAGGACTTTCCGGTAATATTTTTCCGACTCTCTCAAGCTATCCAGCTCAAAATATACTTTTCCCAACCTATTCCATGCCATGTATTTCAGGGGCTTTTCAGGATAGTTTTTGAGATAATCCAAACTCTTGTCAAAAAAAGAAAGTGCTGTCCCAAAGTCCTTCAAATCAGACTCAGCTATTCCTATATTAAAATAGTTGACCGCCAGTGCCATGCTGTCCTTCAGGATAAGATTTAGCTCAGCACATTTTTTCCAAAGCTGGATGGCTTCATTATACTCATGCTGACTCAGATAAATCAATCCGCGTCCGTTCAGTGCAAACACCATCTGTGAGGTATTTTCCACCTCTTCAAAGATTTCCAGTGCCTGTGAATAAAACTTCAAAGACGTAGGATAGTCCCCTTTTAAATAATAAAGTGCCCCCTTCTGATTGTAAATCATACCCTGTTCCTCCTCTGTAAGGGGTTCTGCCATTAGTCGTGCCTTTTCCAGGTAACCATAAGAACTATCCCAGTCAACATAGCGGAGATCTACAGAAAGAAGGATCAATGAATCAAAGGAGCTATGGTCTCTGGCCTGCTGAGCTAGCACCGGAAAAACAACCAACGTAAAAACCACAAATACGAAAAGGATACTCAGCTGCCGCATGTGGTCAAATATATCATGAGAAATGGAATTTAACGAATCCAAAAAAATTTTCATCCGGGACTTTATTGGCTGCATGCTACATCCTGAGGGGGCTGGCCTCTGTCTAAAAATACCTCGCCATGGAATAGTAGCAATGAAACACCAGCGTCGAATCTGGAGGAGGGTATTCCAGGTCTACCGGTACAGAAAACCATTCTTCTCACGGGATATTGCAGCTTCTACCCTCCCAGAACATATAAGCAAAGGTTCCGGAAAAGCCCATCTCACCCAAGATCAATCCGGCGGACTCCCAAGACCTACAGCCATGACTTTGCTGCTTCTCAGATTTTAAAGTGCCCTACCGTTAAACGGATTGAATCTTCTTCTTCCTACAGCCATACCTACCGCACGGCATACCGTTTTATCCCCATATTTGGTATTGATTCTGTCCAAAGCTTGGTACAGGTTGATCTGTTCCTGAGTATCTTCGAAGAGGTTGATCTGATAATTCCCGTACACCAGGGAGCTGAACCTAACCCCAATCAGGCGGATCAGCAGTCTACGGCTATATAGCTTGCGGAAGAGTTCCTTCACTATGGGGATCAGCACATGGTCGGCCGAAGTGTAGGGAATCCGCTGCTGCACAGTATGCGTATCAAAGTCCGAATACCGTATTTTTACACTCACACACGCACTGAGCTGATGATTTTGGCGCAACTTGGTGGTGAGTTGCTCAGTCATGGCTACGAGTGTGGCCTCCAGCATACATACATCGATCGTATCCTGTTCAAACGTGTTTTCTGTAGAAATGGACTTTGCCTCTGAATAAGGCGTGACAGGAGAACGGTCTATTCCATTCGCTTTTTCCCATATCATATTGCCGTTTTTCCCAAAAGTGGCTTCCAAAAGTTCAGGAGGCATCAGCTGGAGGGTTTGGACTTTTTTCACCCCCATATTGTAAAGCATATGGGCGGTCTTTTCACCGATCATAGGAATCTTTCTGACGGAAAGTGGGGCAAGAAAAAACCTTTCTTCGCCAAGAGGAATCTGCCTGGCATTGTTAGGTTTTGCCTCCCCTGTGGCCACTTTGGAAACTGTTTTATTCTCTGATAGCCCCAGCGAAATAGGAAGGCCCGTTTCCTTCATGATACGCTGCCGGATCTGCAGGGAAAGTTTGAAACATCCGAAAAAACGATCCATACCTGTAAGATCCAGATAGAATTCGTCGATGGAGGATTTCTCGAAAAGCGGGACTTCTTCCCGGATAATCTCTGTGACTTCCTGGGACTTTTGGCTGTATTTCTCGAAATCCCCCCTGATCACCATTGCTTCCGGGCAGAGTTGTCTCGCCATGCGCATAGGCATAGCAGAGTGAACACCAAACTTCCTTGCCTCATAGCTGCAGGAAGCCACCACTCCCCTATCTCCCGAGCCCCCAATAAGTATCGGCTTTCCATTCAGGCTGCTGTCAAACAGCCGCTCCACTGATACAAAGTAGGAATCCAGGTCCATGTGTACGATACTCCTTGTCCCCCCCATATGCAATTGTTTATAAAACAAACATTTTATAGTCGCCAATTTAAACATATTTGTTTAATTCAGCTATCAGGAGGACGACAGTGACAAAGAATGGCGGAAAAACACGACCTACCAGGTATGAAAATCACCTATGGAAAAACCGGAGCTTTACCAACCGATAGACAGGAAGTCAGGCTATAAATCCTTTCATCTGTTTTTCCCAGAGGGAATGAAAGGCACCCTTTTCTGTCAAAAGATTTTGAAACTCCCCTACTTCGGTAAGCTTACCCTTGTCAAAAACATAAATCAGGTCACAATCCACGATAGTGCTCAATCTATGTGCGATCAGGATGATGGTCTTTCCTTCTTTCCTCAGCCGGCGGATCATCTGCTGTACATATGCTTCTGATTTGGAATCCAAAGATGAAGTAGCCTCATCCAGGATCAGGATTTCGGGGTCTTTGTAAATAGCCCGTGCTATAGCTATACGCTGTCTCTGGCCTCCAGATAGACTTACCCCATTTTCCCCGATGTAGGTATGGAATCCCTGGGGAAGGCTTTCTATAAAGTCCAGAATACCGAGCTCCTTACAGATCCTGACCACTTTTTCTATTTCGATCTTATATTGCCCAATGGCTATATTTTCCAAGATGGAACCTGCAAACAGATGTATCTCCTGGGGCACCACTGCGATCATCGATCTAAGTGAGTTTAGGTTGATGTATTTCAAGTCCAAATCCCCGATGGCAATTTTGCCCGATTGAATGGGATATAATCCCTGAAGCAGGGAGAGTACCGTTGATTTGCCAGAGCCGGATTCTCCGACCATCCCCACCAGCTTGCCCGCGGGTATCTCCATGGTCAGATTTTCAAAGACATTGGCCCTGGCTCCATACCGGAAGTTCACTTTTTCGAATGTGATATTCCCCACCTTTTCACGTGTCAATTCTACCTTATCCCCTCCCTGCTCACGTTCTATATCCATTATTTCAAATAACCTGTCTGCGGCGATTATAGCGTCCTGGATGGTTTTGTTCATGCCGATGAAAGAGATTACAGGCCCTGTGAAATACCCCATAATAGCATAGAAAGTAAGTAATTCACCCGGGGTAAGCTGCCTATCCAATACAAATGTGGTCCCTGCCCACAAAAGGATTACTGTAAACAGGGAAGTAATAAAACTGCTTGAATTACCGATCCAGATCGAGTTGGTGCCGGATTGATACACAGAACCCAAGAGATTGACAAATCTGGATTCGGTCCGCTGATTGGTAAAGGTCTCCATTCCAAACCTTTTGATAGTTCCGATCGAGTTGATCGATTCGACCAGTTGAGCTTCTAACTCAGCCGTGTTTTCCATCAGGTTTCGCTGGGTTTTCCGGTTCACCCTATTGGAGAAAAAGTAGATCCCCCCATAGAACGGCAGGATCAACAACATCAGCATAGCCAGCTTCCAATAGAAAGCAAACATGAGTGAAAACGAAAAGATCAGCACAAACACATTTACAACCGCACCTATAAGCACATCGTTGATGAAAGTCCGGATCTTCACTGCATCATTGATTCTGGAAATAATCTCCCCGGTACGCATCGTATCAAAAAACTGCTGGGGAAGCTTCAGCAGATGCTTATAGTACCCTAGGATCAACTGCGCATCTATCCTTTGGCCTGTCTGAAGCGTCAATGTCGACTTCACAACGTTGATGGTGACACTGAAAATCAAAATCACCAGCATCACCATACCCATCAGATTCAGCAGGTTTCCGTTACCCTCAGGCAATACATGATCTATGATTTTCTGCAGGAAAATCGAGGTGGACAGCCCCATTACCGTTGCCAATACAGCCCCTAGAAGTATCTGGTATAGGATAGGCCTGTGGGGTCTAAGCAGGTATAAAAACCTTCGGGATACTGAGTATTTTTGCTGGTACGGTTCAAAATTCTCACCGGGCTGGACCATTACCATAATGCCGGTGGCGATTCTTCCAAACTGCTCAAAATCCATCCATTCGATCTTTCCATCAGCAGGATCCATCACGCAGACTGCATTATCCTTCACCTCAAATATCACTACGTAGTGTTGCAATACTTCCTTTTTGATGACATGCGCCACTATCGGTACCGGCACGTGCGGCAACTGATCAGCTTTTATCCTTATCCCTTTAGCCTGGAAGCCAAGTTTGTCAAAAGCTTCTATCATGCCAAGCACACTGGTCCCTTTCTGATCAGTACTTGCCCATATCCTGATTTTGGAAATGGGAAGATCAAACCTGTAAAACTTCGCCAGCGACAGGATGCAGGCAGCTCCACAATCGGTAAGATCATGTTGCCTTACCGCATACTTCCTATAGGATCTTCCCTTCCCATCAAAAAGAGAAGCTATGCTCTTGATCATATCCCAGAGTTTTCTAAAATACTTAACCAGGGTTTTCATTGGTAGTCGGGGTTTGGTTAGGGTTGAGCCAATCGTCCGCATTGTCGTAGATCAGCTGGAATATGGTGCGCTTGGCAAGCACAAACCGCGCATTTACCGTCATTCCTTTCTTCAGATTACCTTGCACACCATTTTGAAGACTTAAATGGTTGGAATGTAAAATACAACGGATCAAAAAATACGGTACACCCTGCTCGTTTATGGATATATCCCTCGGAATCTCCTGAACTTCTCCTTCCAGAAGCCCCCATTCATTGTAATTAAAGGCATCTACCTGAAACCTCACAAGGTTTCCCTCTTTGATAAATCCTATATCTTTAGACATAACCGGGATTTCGGCGATCAGCCCCCCATCAGGTGATACTTCACCCAATGTCTGATTCATTGCCACAGAAGACCCAGGCTGGAGGCTCCTGATATTCTGGATCGAGCCTGATACAGGCGCCTTGATCTGAAAAAGATCTGACCTGGCAGCATTTCTCCCCGCATTGCTTTTGAGACCTTTCAGTGTCAATTCCCTCTCCCTTAGACCTGATTGCCAAAGCATCGCCTGCTGCTCCATAAGGCGGAAAACTTCATTTCTCACCCTCTCATAATCAAACTTTATCGATTCAAATTCTTTGGAGGAAATAGCTCCAGCCTCAAACAGGCTTTCAGATCTTTTGTAGTCTATCTGGACCAGTTCGTACTGGTCATATGCCCGCTGCACCTGGTTTCCATAGTTAAGATATTCCTGTGCAAACAAGGAGGTATTCAGCGACATTTTCCTCTTCCAATCTTTGCTCTTGGCTACTGCCACAAGCTTACTGAGATCTGAGATTTCGCTTTGAAGTACATTGATTTGGTCACTTATAAAAGATGATTCTTCCTGCATCTCATCCGATTTGATGGTAAGAATCACATCACCCTTAGTTACCAGGTCATTTTCCTGAACATAAATACTGTCCACCACACCTGAGATCAAGGGCTTGATCACCGCACGCTCCACATCGGATTTGATGATACCAGGACTGTTGACCGACACGTCCACTTTGATGAAAAATATCGCTACCAAACTGATAAGCACGATCAACAATATGATCCTGTATAAGGCAATTGATCTCTGATTATATCTTTGAAAGTGATAGTCAGCAGTCTGTTCGAGTATCTCGGAAGGGAATATTTTCTGATCCATAGTTTAAAAAAAAAGACAGCATTTTCACACTGCCTTCCATGCAAGTTTAGTATAATTAGTTTTGTGAAGCATTTTGGAATCCCAGCAGGTCGGAAAGACTCAATCCAAAACTGGTAGTCTGCGAGGAACCATTTGCACCGGTTGATGTCATGGTAAAGTTGACCTCCAAACCTTCGAGAAGAACAAATCCGGAGCTGCTTGACCCGTTTCTGTTCAACAAACCGTTAAGTCCTAAAACTCCACCATTCACCTGTGTCAATTCTTTTTCGCTCAACTCATCGAATTTCATGATATCTTAAAGCTATTGGTTACTGCCTACTTGGCTAAGGCGTCGGCTATCCTTCTTAAAACAACATTTGGATTTATATACGAAACTCTTACACGGGTAGATTGACCTCATACCCGTTTTTCCCCATTTAATTTTTCCATAGTGGCAGGAGATGACTGGATACTGTAAAAAACAAACGGCTTTTTTATTTATAAAAGAATACCTAACGAATCCACATACACGCTATTTCATCTGTTTATAATTTGATTTTTCAGTGGTCATTACCTGTCCCGACAAGTCGGGATGGAATGCCCCCGGATAATCATTCCCCTGTGTGAGAACCTTTTCTCATGGGCATTTCATCTGTTTATAATTATTTTTCAATTGTCATATGCCCGCCTGTCGTCGGACAGGGAATCTCGCATACCGGATAATCATCCCAGTGTGTATAACTTGTGTTATGCTCGATTTTATATGATTATAACATGACTAAAAACCCATACATTGGGATGATTATAATACCTACAAAATTTTACAGATTAAACCAGTAATAGACTACCCATTTCTTTGTCGTGGAATAAGTGAGAAGCGGATAAATCTATTCCTGCCCAATGAGAAACAAGAGGCTATATCAACTTAAACATACTAATATAACAAAGAGGGACAGTGCTATAAAAACACTGTCCCTCTTACCGGTTATTTGTTACTTTCGCTTAATTCTGGAAAAGGCTTGATGAGCCTAACAGATTGGAAAGACTCAATCCAAAGCTAGAGCTTTCTGAAGAGCCGTTTGAGCTGGTAGATGTATTGGAGAAGCTGATATTCAGACCTCCAAGTCCTACAAACTCAGATCCGCTGGTTCCTCTGTTGTTAAAAAGACTGTTAAGACCCAAAAGTCCACCATTTACTTCAGTCATTTCTTTTTCATTCAATTCATCGAATTTCATAATAGTGTAAAGTTAATTGGTTTTTGCCTACTTGGATGAGGCTTCGGCTATCCTCTATTAAAACAAATTGTTGAATATATATACGATATCTCTTACACAGGCAGATCGACCGGTTCATTACTTTTATCAAAAAAAAAGAGGCCACCTTTCATTCTAAACAACATAACAAATTGATATACAGTTATTTAATCCCAATAAATTACATCAACCAAAAAGTAAAATGATGTATAATTGTATAATGCCAGTTTTTGAAACATTCCAATTGCAACGGATTTAGAGCCGTTACCGGTGCTACATTCCCTAAACCTGAGCATTAGGATCTGCACTAAGCGTTTGACCCAGGTCATGCATCAGGGCTCATTACAGCCTGTCCCGATTTTATTCGGGAAAGGCATTGATTGCAAGAAAAGCAGCTTGTTTGGAAACTGATACATAGCAGCGCTTTGCAAAGAATTCCAGTATACGTTTAAGGTTAAAAAGAGTCAATTCTAAGAGCTTACGAATACAATAATGACGTCTTTTTCATCAACATTCCCCTAGATTCAAAAAAAAAGGACAGCGTTACAATAACACTGTCCTCTCTGGTTTTATTCCTTATCTTAATTCTGGAAAAGGCTTGATGAGCCCAGTAGATTGGAAAGGCTCAATCCAAAGCTAGAGCTTTCTGAAGAGCCATTTGCGCTGGTAGATGAGTTGGAGAAACTAATACCAAGACCTCCGAGGCCTACGAATTCAGATCCGCCCATTCCTCTGTTGTTAAAAAGACTGTTAAGACCTAAAAGTCCACCATTTACTTCAGTCATTTCCTTTTCATTCAATTCATCGAATTTCATAATAGTATAAAGTTAATTGGTTTTTGCCTACTTGGATGAGGCTTCGGCTATCCTCTAATCGTACTAATTGATTCCCTAGCATATACGATCAACCCAAAAAAAGTAGATCACTTCGCTGTAAAAAAAGAATTATTTTTCTCTATAAACTAAGAAAATAACACCGTTAATAAACTGATTATTAGAAGTTAACTGGCATGAAAAAAAATTAAAATAATTTCAAAATAATTCTACCTTAATTAAAAAAGACACACCCTCCATCTGCTACCACTTCATTGTTCGGTACTTTGCAAAGCTGATGATTTATTCTCCATTTAAGTACCCAAACCCATACTCTATTGAACTATATCAACAATCTCCTTCTCCAAAATTTTAACACTCAATGATAGGTATTAAATCCTTCATTATAAAACCATTCAATTACATTTTGAAGTCATTCAATAACAATAATACAATGTTTATCTATTTATACTAATTAACTATTATCATAATACTGTATACATATAGCTCTACTTTCTTTGGATAGGTGAGCGGATGCTTCTAACACCCACTACACCCATCATCCGGAGCCGAGAGGCGTTTTTCCATAATCAGGCAATTATAGGCAGTTATAGCTATCGTTCCGTCTGGTTTCGCGCATTTTATCTGATCCGTGGTTGTCCAGAAGTTTCGTAATCAGGATAGGACTGCTATATGTATGGCTTTGTTCTTCACAGGTCATTATTACACTGAAGATCTCCTACTGTTGGGCAGGTGTTCGTCTTAAGTAGGGCCTGCTGAAAAACGCCAGTAAAAAGATTGGAAGCCATAGTTTTGAATTATCAGACCATTTTTAAGGCAAGCTGTTTTTCGGCAAGTGCAAGCTTTTTGACCACAATAGCCCGTTATCCATGCACCGGAAAATCCAATAACAGTATTTTTTTGAGCTAGCCTCAGCCCCACCATCTTCTACGTTGCCCTCATTCGAAGCATAAGCATACATCATCACCCGGACGCCTTGAAGCCGGTACAGCTGAGACTTTTTCAGCAAGCCCTAAGTAGGAAGCTTAACCAACAGATTGTATACGCTTATTCACCCATAAGATTTATATTAAAAAAAGACAATAAAAATTGAAAAAAGCCAATTAGTAAACATAATTCTTCCTTCACTTTCCACTAACCCGGACAAAGCGATTAGCATTTCTCGATGACAAATACATGAAAACATAGGTAACCTACTGCACTTCTTGTCAGTATCTCCTTATACGTTGGAATATAAAGTAAGCACATTACTAGTGATAATCAGCTCAAAAGCAACTTATTCTTTCTGCTCCCTTTATACTATTCTGCCGGATCAAAAAATACAATTGGCATCCTTGATGTTACCCAGTTCTTTATCAATTTCCGGTACACCTGAGGGGTATCCGGATTATATAGGATCAAAATAACATGGGAGACCTTCGTAAGAGATCTGAACTGACAGGGAAGATCTGACCTGCAATCTGTAGGACAATCAATCGTTAAAACTTTATCGCTTAATTAAACCACATTTTCTAATTAAAAAGTAAGAAAAAAACGTATAAAATTCCGACTTGACCTAAGAAGTATTTTGAAATCGGAATTTAATTTTTTGTAGATTTAATATAATTTTTAATGATCCAAAACCAACTCTTTCAACGTATATCTATTTATTATTTAATTTAAACAGATAGTCAAGATGGGATCCAAACTTTTAATTCCTGCTGATTGGACGGAACATAATCAGCCTGAAGAATTTCTGATGCAATGTCTTGCCGCGCTGGAGGAACGGCCTATCGGCTTTTTGGGAATAGAGGGGGCTTCCTTGTTCCGGGTTTTCAATACGGAGCACGACAACAGGACCGTATTTATTCAGCCAAGGCGGTTAATGAAAGTCCAACCGGTGCAGTTAAACATATCTGCCTTGTTTTTCACCCAATTATCGGAGAAAAAACTTGAAAAAATGCTTTATCAGCTGATGGAACCTCACCAGCGGCTTGAAAAAATCGGCTACAAACCTTCTTCAAACCCCATCAATCCTTTGGAAAAGGCGCTGTCTTCGTCTACTGTCAGTGACTCCATTCCCGAAAAACTCATTAAAGATGAGCTTTTTATCCGGGACAAAGGCTGGCTAAAGAGGCTTCAAATATCAGATATCAATTGGATAAAAGTTGAAGGGGTATATACCCACCTACACTGCAGTGAAAATGAGTACACACTCAGAAGTACTTCCAGAGAAGTGCTTGATAAATTACCCAGAGACCAATTTATCCAGGTACACAAATCTTTCTATGTAAATGTATGTAAAATTGAAGCGGTCAATTCCAGTTCGGTCAAAATAAAGAATGAACTGCTGCCCATCGGAAGGACTTATTACCGAAAGGTGATCGACCATCTGAACAAGGTGGATTGAGGACTATCCCCAAACACGAAATTGGAAAGCGCTATCCCAAAATTCAAATTCCAGTCTACTTGAGGTAACAAAAGCCTGGGTCATTTTTGCACGGATAGCAGCAGTGCTTTCCATTGCCACCCTGTCACAGATTCTGATTGCCTCCCGCACCGCAACACCAAACTCCTCTCCCGAATACGTCTCTATCCACTTTTGATACGGGTTTGTTATGGAGACCTGGTTTTTATAGATAAAATCCCCCACTTCCTTATATATCCAAAAGCACGGTAATACAGCAGCCATAGCTACTTCTATGGGTTCAAGGGCTGCCGTACTTTTAAGGAAGTGCACATAATGGTGGCAAGCAGGCTCAAGTATAGTATTTCCCTCCTGCACTCCAAATTCCTTGAAATAGGATTCATGCAATGCATTTTCTACGAGGATAGCATTGGAAGCAAATTGCATGAAAGTAAGGGCTGTCTTAGGATCATCTGCCCGGCTTCCAATGATTGCCAGTGCTTTCCCGAAATGCTCCAGATAACCTGAATCCTGCTTCATGTAAAACTTGAACTTTTCCAGCTCCAAAGATCCATCCCTCAACGCTGTGATAAACGGCATGGATACAATTCTTTCGTAGATTGGACTGATTTCCAGCCATGTATCAGTTGACCAGGTCATTTTTAATAAGTTTAACAGGGTTAAAGAAATGATTTAAAGGCCCGTTACCTTTACCCACAGAAACATCTTTTCCGTGGTAAATGGCTTGGTGGACATAGTTTTGTGCTGAAGAGACTGCCTGGGCAAGGGATTCTCCCCTGGCAATAAATGAAGCAATGGCTGATGAAAGCGTACAGCCCGAGCCGTGGGTGTTAGTTGTGTCGAACTTCTCAAACTCAACTGTATTTTCGTTCCCCTCCCGATCCACAAACAACGAGGTGATCCGGTCTCCTTCGAGATGTCCCCCTTTGATCAACACAGCCTGACAGCCCAGTTTTATGATTTTCCCGGACGCCACATACATATCGTCAAGGGATTTAACAGGCATTTCCGCCAAAATTGCGGCTTCATCCAGATTGGGAGTCACCACCATCGAGACTGGAAACAGATGATCAATAAGATCAGCTATCGTATTCTCCTCTATCAGTCTATCTCCGCTGGTGGCCACCATTACCGGGTCAAAAACCACAGGGGTCTTTGGATACTGACTCAAGATATCTGTGATCGTCCGGACCAGCTCCCCTGAATGCACCATACCGATCTTGACCGCATCAGGAAAAACATCCTCCAATACTGTGTGAAGTTGCTCTGAAACAGCCTGATAAGGAATCGGGCAAATCGATTTGACCCCCATGGTGTTCTGTATGGGAAGCGCCGTAAGGACTGATGTAGCATAGCATCCCAACGCAGAGATTGTTTTGATATCCGCCTGTATACCCGCTCCACCACTTCCATCAAAACCCGCAATAGTCAGAACCGACGGGTAAGAAAAGGTTTTCATCATGCTTTGATTAGTTCGTTTTTTAGTTCATAAGCTGCCTTATCCGGATCTATTGCCCCGCAGATGGCCGATACCACTGCCACGCTGTCTGCTCCTGACCGGATAGCTTCACCCGCATTTGACTTATTTATTCTCCCGATGGCAATCAGTGGTTTTTCTGTGAGCGCTCTTATTCTGGCCACCCCTTCCATCCCCCATTCTGTCACTGTATCCGTTTTGGTCCGCGTGCTATATATAGGACTTACCCCAAACCAATCTGCTTCCTTTGCTTCAGGGAAAGAAAGCTGGGCCAGGTCTTCCAATGAATAACCGATGGATTTACACTCGGGCCAAGTCTTTCTGATTTTCACGGGAGAAACATCACTTACTCCTACATGGATACCGTATGCCCCCACTTGCTTGGACACCGACAGGTTATCATTGATGATAAGGGGAATGGAATACCTCTCGGTAATTTCCTTTAATCTAAGGGCTCTTTCCAGAAACCGGATAGGATCAAGTTGCTTTTCGCGGAGCTGAATAATATCCACTCCTCCTCTAATTGCCCTCTTCGCCACTTCCAGGTAGGGATGATGTGCACAATCTACTTCAGACAGCACCAGGTACAGCGGGAAAGGGAAAGTATCATTTCCATCCCTCATTTGATTCTGCACAATGTCAGAAACTCATCCTCCCCCATTGTATACAATATATCCAATAGGTTTACCTGTAGGCTACCAGGCCCATGTGACTTTGCAGTTGCCAACTCACCGGCAAGACTGAAGTACGCCATAGCAGCCACTACCGCTTCAAACTTATCCTCTATCACTCCGGCAAATGCCCCACAGATGGCTGAAGCAGAGCACCCCAACCCCGTGACTTTGGTCATTAGCTCAGCCCCGTTTGAGATGATAGCTGTACGGTCAGCGCCTACGATTATGTCCTCAGCTCCAGATACACAGACTATTGAGCCGTAAATGTGGTTTAATGAATGAGCTGCATCCACAGCTTCATTGCTTGCCGCAGTACTGTCTACACCTTTGGTCTGGATATAATTGTGAGATGCCAGTGCCATAATCTCCGAAGCATTCCCTCTGATCACGGTTGGTCTCAATTCAAGAAGTCCTGATAGTGCCGTGTTACGGTACCCGGTAGCACCTGCCCCTACTGGATCAAGTACCCACGGTTTCCCCAGGTAATTTGCCTTGGTGGCCGCCTGATGCATCCCTTCCAGCCAAGCGGCACTAAGAGTGCCTATGTTGATGACCAGTGCCTGGCAGATACTGACAATTTCCTCAACCTCCTCTGGTGAATGCGACATAATTGGTGAAGCTCCTACAGCCAAAAGGGCATTCGCAGAATTATTCATCACGACATAATTGGTGATGTTGTGTACGAGTGGGGATTCGTCTTTGACAGACTGAATATGTGTCCAGAGTCTTTTTTCCATAGTAATATTATCAGAAATCAGCTATGGCTCTAGGGCACTCTTGCAAAGAATGCGATAATTCAGAAAAAAATTCTAACTTTTCCCTACGTCGGTATTATCCGAATCAGGTTCAAAGGGACTCTCTCAATTCCTTTCAGAATACCCCTAAAGCCAGCGTCAAGTTAGTCAATATTTCTTAGTAGAAAAAGAGTGATTTCAGCTTGCTTCCTTTTCCGGACAATTATTTGTCATGGTAGACTGATCAGGCGCATAGACTAAAAGTATATTCCCACATCCAAAGACCGTGGCATCAATTAGCCGAAGATATAGATTTCCGTCCATCTTCCCGAAGAGAGGCTTGCCCCGTCCAAGTGCAAGAGGGTTTACAATCAGCCTAAACTCATCAATCAATTGATATTTTATAAAGGAGTGGGCGAGATCCGCCCCTGCAAACAGTACCATATTCTTTCCTTCCTGCTGTTTGAGTTCTTTTATTTCCAAAATCTCCTTCCCTGTTTTGACAGTTGCATTCCAACCAGCCGTGGTCAGCGTATTTGAAAAAACCAGCTTGGGTGTATTATTCATGATTTTTGCAAATCCATCATTACGAGCTGGCCAGTATTGCAGCATTTCCTCATAGGACTTTCTCCCGTAAATAAATATATCCACGGTCTCCAAGAAGTCCATCATATATGCCGACATCTCTTCATTCCAGTTATGCCAATATTCCTCAGGATCATCACTGGATATAAACCCGTCCACTGATACCATCATTGATAATATCACCTTTCTCATAAGCCTTATAGGTCCAGCATGGGCATCACTGCATCCCACAATCAAAATTAATCATCCAATGGATGCCGTACTTATCCACAAAACTACCATAGTAAGCCCCCCAAAATGTATCCTGAATCTCCATCTCAACAACACCTTCCACCGAGAGTCCCCGGTAAAGCCTGTCTGCTTCTTCCTTGGATTCTACTTCCAGCAAAACATACGACTGGTTTCCTTTTTGCAAGGTATGTCCCATGGATGGCATCGTATCCGAACCCATCAGAATAGTGCTTTCGCCGATGGGAAAAGCGATATGCATGATCCTCTCTTGTTCGGCTTCCGGTAGTTTGTCCCCATCGGGAGCCTCCTTCATCTTCATAACAGACATAAACTCCCCGCCAAACACAGATTTATAGAAGTTGAACGCTTCTAAGGTTTTCCCGTCAAAGTTCAGATACGGATGTACTTTCATCGTAATATCGTTAAAATTGTTTCTGGATTTATTTTGTTTGACCGCTTACGTCCATTGGTCATTACTGGTAAAAGTAACCCTCTCCTACATCAACCGACTTATCCTATGACAAGAAATCCCACCTTGCTTATTCTATCCGGGAAAGATCTTTTCTGATCCTGCTCAAGGAAGTATCCGTAATCCCCAAATAAGAGGCCACATGCTTTAAAGGAGCGTTTTGGATGATTTCGGGATATTTTCTCATCAAGTCAAGGTAGCGGTCTCCAGCCGAATCTGTGATCATGGAAACGGACCGTTCTTTCAGCTGGAAAAGACTTTGGGCCATCCAGCTCCTTCCCCATTCGTTAAATCCAGGAAGAGAGTGATAGAGTTTTTGAAAATCATCAAATCCGATCTTATAACAGACGCAAGCTGTCAAAGCTTCCAGGCTTTCTATAGCCGGGATTTGGTTAAACAGGGAGATTACGTCAATGACAATCTCTCTTTTCCCTGCAAAGGCCGTCGTTATATCCATTCCTTTATGGTTGATCACAAAAGACCGGATCAAGCCGGATTCCACACAAAAATACTCCTGGGCATATCTCCCATTTTCCAACAGCCTATCCCCTTTTTTAAAACTGACTTTCGTATGCGCAGCAAACAACAGTTCCAACTCTTTCTTGCCCAGTAAGGGATGCTTATACACAGCAGTTAAAGTTTCCAATTCTTAGTGTTTATGGACCAATAGGGCAATTTATCAAATTGCCCTATCCGGGACAATCACATCCAAACACACAAGGAGATAAACGAAGCCCATCCCAGGAAACCGTATCCTTCTGCCACTTCTATGGACTATAAGTGAAACTGCCTTGAAATTTCTTCCCGGGATAGGTTAAAAAAACAATTGTCTGCGCCAAAAGGCGTTTTTAATGGAAAATCCAAAAGAAAATTGGCAACTCATGAAGCGTTTGCAAGCCCCCTTGCGTCTTGTGAGCAGATATTAAAAAAATAAAAACCAATTATTATGACAAATCAAGTTAAATGGAAGTCATTCGTTATCACGGCCCTGATCGGACTTGGCATGGTGCTCACTTCCTGTCTCAACAATGACTTGGATATACCTCCTCAACAACCCGCTGCCTATGTAACCGTATATCAGGCTGCCACCGGAGCTCCATCATTGGACATCTTTGCGGATGCAAACCGAATCACCCAGCAATCCCTGAGATATAGTGAGATGTTACCTTACAATCCCTTTTATCTAGGAAAAAGGAAATTCTCATTCTTCCAGACCAATTCAGTCAATGCGATTCTTGAAAAAGAATTCACACTGGAAATGGATAGCGTCTACACCATGTTCATAGTGGATGAATCCCCAAATATCGATGCGATCCTTCTTAGGGATGCCTGGGCAGAGCCCACTTCAGACAAGGCCCAATTACGCTTTGTGCATCTGTCCCAGGACGCAGGGGATGTAGAGGTGGAAATTTCTGATATGAATGAACCCTTTGCCGATGGGGCAGAATTCAAGTCGTTCACCCCATTTATCAAATTGGATGATGACACGTACACCATCACAGTAAAATCGAAGAATAGCGGCGAGGTTTTGGTCACTGCGCGCAATTTGCAGTTGCGGGGCAACAGGATTTTCACGCTTGTACTCAGAGGTTCTGAGGCTTCTACTGACCCTGATAAGAAGCTAAATCTCCAGCTGATCACCAATTTCATAAATTACTAAGCCGAAAGATTCGCCAGCCTAATCCCGAAGACGACTTGTTCTTCGGGATTTTTTTTTGACCCCATTAAGGGTATACGCTTTGGTAGTTCATCTGGATGAATTGAACAGATTGTTTTTCCAAGTAGTCAATTACTCTTTCGCAATCCTGCTGTTCTACGTTCTTGAATCATGAATTGAGAAAGAGAGAGAGAGAGAATACCCCCGCTTCGCCCCACTTGCTTCATTTTTGTACTCCTGAAAAGACACCTTGTTCCTGGAGGTCACAGATAGCAGCTTACTGACCTCATGCACAAATAAGCCGTGGATACCACGCTATACTTTTAGGACTTTGTACTGTGATCCTGCACGACCACTTCCTCATGGGGATGGAAGAATTCTGAAAGGGAAAAAGCCGTCGTAGAAGTAGTTGGCGGCAAACCGGACAGCTACGGAAAATGAAGGGTAAGACCGTGCCAGCTTCAGGGATCATCTACCAAAAAATAGACAATGTGCCAGGTTTATAAGTAGCAATCCTTCAGTTTAGGATTAAAAGTAAACACCAAACTGAAGGATTGAAAACTGATTAATGTTCACCCATCATTTAACCCGGATGTTTCTAGTCCTTTATCGACCCAAAGGAGAGCTTCATAGAAGCCCCAAAAAAGCCCAGGCTTTCACCAAACCCGTCTATCGGAGTCAATTGGTAATTATAGAAAGGCATTATAATATAGTTAAGCTTTTTCGATTCATGCACTCTTAAATTCACTCCAAAGTTCACCGTAGCCAATGGGTAGAATCTGTTTTGGGTAGCGGGCACTGGTTCCTGAAACACCACTTCCTGGCTCATCAGCTTAAAGCTATTGAGTGAAGAAGCCTGATCCAGTACCGGGACATTGGTCATGTACGAAGTTTCTTTGTCCGCACGTTGGTTTACGGCATAAAAGTTGGAAAAACCAGCTTGCAGGGAGATCGATTTACTTCTGGTGATAGGATATCTGAAGAAGACGGGCATTTCGATCTGCATCTGTCTGACATCGAGACGGGCTGTTTGATCCGAAGCAAATCCCATTGCGGTATTTGGCAAGGCAGTTTCATTGGTCTGGTTCAGGTAGTTAACCCCCAACCCGGATCCTAAGGTAAATTTACTGGGCAGCTCGATATCCACCATGACTCCCACTGCCAATGCTGAAGCATTGCTCACCAGATTTGACTGCTGCACTGATCCAAAAGATGGTGCGACCCCCATTCCCCACGCGACCTGGGCGGATTGCTTTGGGATTTCCGGAAAATTCATCTCTTCCACCTTTTCCCATGCTTCCACATTTTCACTTTCAGCCTTTTCCGTTGGCTCCACTTGCGCAATTAACACTTCTTTTTTGTCCAGATCCGCCGCTATCGAATCCTTCATTGCAAGCGTTGCAATGGCCGATGAAAGATCCGGATTTGTAATAGGAGAAGGTACCTTGACCTGTGTTTTCAATTCTTCCCCTTTCCCGACCGTTGAGTCTTGAAGCTCTATGGTGTTCTGCTCTTTTCTATCCGCTTCGGCAATAATCCTATCTGAAGTACTCCCATACCCTTCCTTAGCTGCTGTACGTTGCAGCACATCGTCCTTATCGTGCCGGGATGGTATAGATATCCTCTTTTCAGGTAAAACCGCTGGATCGGGCTTCTCTTCTTCCGCTGCAGCATCATGGTGCGACTCTTCAGCTGGCCCAATTGGTAGCCGGTCCTCAATTTTATCTTCGGCGCCTAAAAGCGCAGTCTGATCTGTCACTGCCTGCTCGACTCCTCCATTAAACAAAATCTGGCCCACAACAAAAAGCCCAAGCAAAGACGCTGCAATGCCAGAAAACCATATGATAGTCTTGCTTCTGCGCTTAGCCAATCTCTGCCTTTGAAAGCTCTCCCATGCCCCTATTTCATAGGGCAATGAGCCTTCTTTGAGCTTTTTCCTTATGGAAGAAGCAATCTGTTGATCAAGCTTTTCTTCCTTCATAATCATTTAAATGAAAATGTACCAATTCACGTAATTTAACCTTTGCCCGGGTGAGATAAACCCGGGAAGAGCTCTCGGAAATCCCCAACTGTTCGGCTATTTCCTTATGGC
Source organism: Algoriphagus sp. (assembly GCA_048819475.1). GTDB lineage: Bacteria > Bacteroidota > Bacteroidia > Cytophagales > Cyclobacteriaceae > Algoriphagus. The sequence goes on along the minus strand of JBMDXP010000028.1, from coordinate 128,670 downwards.
TGAATCCCTCCACTTCATAGAGGTTAAACACCATTTTAAAATCCTCCGGTAACCTGGAGATGATATCCAATATATCCTGCAAAGCCAGATCATCCAGTGCATAACCCGAATTGCTGGGCAAAACCAACTCTCCGGTTACTTCCAGGTGATTCTGGAACTTTTTATTCTTCCTGTAATAATCTATCGCAGTGTTGACTGCTATTTTTCTTAGCCAAGCTTTGAGTGAAATAGTGACATCCAGCTTCTGGATCGTACCGAAAAATTTCAGGAAAGTATCATTGGTGATCTCCAAAGCCAGTTCCCGTTCTTTGATATAGGACATACTGATCCCCATGACATAGCCATAAAATTTTTTATAGAAAAATTCTTCATGTTTAACTGATCGACGTTTGCAACCATCTATCAGCTCCTGATCAGTCCAGTTCAATTCAAAGCTTTTGTAATTTTGTTTACTTACGAGACTGGGGACTCTCCCCTGCTTTCACCTCCAGTTTTATTTAAGGTAATGAGTGACCCTTAAAATGCGAAATCTGGATTGCTTCTCCTTTCACTAAGTTATTTTTATGGACTTTAGCTTGAGTAGTTTCAGGCACCATCAGATTAATTTTATCCATATCCTTTTCTTCGACCAGAATATTTCTGTCCCCTACTTTCACAAATGTATGAAGCGCTTCTCTCTCATCCACTTCGCCCTCGAATGAACAGCTCCAGAAAAAGAGAATTAATACGCCCCGCCAAAAGGATTTCATGAGATTTCGGTACTATTTTTCCATGCTTTTCTTTCAAGACGCAGAAGAAATTTGAATCGCTACACCACCCCCTATAAAAAAATAAACCAACAACCCATAAGGTCATTGGTTTATAACTTATAAAACCAGCTGTTGATTTATCTTCGTTACTGTTACTATCTGGATAGCGAATTGATCCATCTGGCTATCTTCAATGCATCCTCTCTTGACACCTGAGGCATCGGCGGCATAGGAGTAGCGTAATCAGGCCAGTTTTCCGGCTTTGGGTTGTAGATCAATTCTACAATCTTTTCTTCTGTATACTTCCTTTTGGATACGTCCGTATAAGATGGTCCTACCTGCTTTGTGGTGGCATTGTGGCAAGCGGAACATGTGTTTTTGGCAAGCAACGTTTTGATTTCTGCCTCTGTTGGAATGGCTTCAGCCGTGGTTTTTGCAGGTGCAGTGGCCTTCTTTTCTGCGGGTTTAGCCTGCGCAGGACTTGTCGCCACTGCCGGTTTAGGTTTAATCACCATTTTTTCTCCGTCGGGTATCTGGTTGAGTGTGTAGTAAGCATCCATGTGGATCAACTCATGTGACTCATTCTTCTCACGCACGCCCGGCAGGGAGATTTTATGCACATGGTATTGCTGCAGGTCTTTTACAGCCAATCTCACCTTCATCCCATCCTCAGACACTTCCACCCCCAAGAGCTCGTGGTTCATCTGCTTCACAGGAGGACTGCCATATACCGGGAAATATTTATAGATAAAACTGTCTACTGTATAGGAACTCAAATCCTCAGCAGATTTTTTATCCACAGGTTTGGTGAATTCAATTTCAAAACCATCTGGCCTTGCTTTCACCGTTCTCATTTCGAAAGGCAGCTCCCTGTTCCAAACCAAGCGCTGCAAGCCTTCGTTTGCTTCTCCGGCAGATCCCCATCCTCTGTTGGTTTCCCCCACAAAAAGTGATTGATCGGAAGCAAACGCCATTCTCAAGACCCCTGACTGGAAACCACTTCTGAAATCTATGGAGGCCCCCTGGTATTGTCCCTTTACTTTTTCAAGCATGATTCTCATGATCTTGCTCTGTCCCTGATCCCCTACCAGAATCTGTCCGGCAAAGGGTCCCAAGAAGTTTTCAGGAATTTCCAGCGGTTCGGAGTTTGAAATGCCGTGGATGCCATGTGGTAACCATACAGCCGGAAGTTTCATTCCCGACAGGCTTTCTCTGGCTTCATAATGCGTGATAAAAGGTGAATCCACCACATTCTCAGGTTTGATAAAACGCCCGTTCTCATCCTTCACTTTTTCAGGATCGACCACGGCATTGAATTGGTCGGTGGTCAGCTTCACTGGAGAGGCTTCAAGACCAGACCACTTCAGTCCTGCCGGATGACCGGAGAAATCGCCCTTCTCCAGGTGCCAAAGCCCTCCTGACCCCATGTAATCTCCCTGATTCTCTGTGTAGAACACTTCACCATCTATGATACCGACTCCCGCAGGAGACCTCATCCCTGTAGCAAAGGGTTCAATTTTCCCGTCTCTATGTACTTTGAGCGTCCAGCCTCTGAAAGGAACCCTGCTTTCACCTCTCCACCATTCCTGATCCCCAAATGCAACATTTGTGGTTACAATAAACGCCCCATCGGAAGCCACCTTTGGGCCAAAACTGTACTCATGGTAATGGGAGGAAAGTGGCCAGGAGGCTATGGTCTCGTAGCGGTCAGCTTTTCCATCCGAATTGGTATCCACCAATTTGGTCAGCTCCCCACGTTGTACGGTATAAAAAGCCCCATCTTCGTAGTGTAGTCCCAAGCTCTCATGCAATCCTGACGCAAACTTCTTGAAAAACGGTCTGGCAGAAGTCGGATTTTCCACCACAAACACATCCCCCCGACGTGTAGATACTCCCAGGTTACCGTTGGGAAGCATGGTCAAGCCACCCACTTCCAGCAATAATCCTTCTGGGGCAGCTACCCTGACAATCTTGAAATAATCTTCCTCTTTTGGAGATTCTTGGGCCAAAACCGAAGATCCGATCCCCAAACTTAACGTACCGAGGAGCAACGCTTTTATATTGAATTTCATACGCATCATATTTTTCAGGGATGGATTAGAATAAAAGGGCATAACTTAGTTTTTCACTCAGAGGCAGAAAAACAGCTTCTTCGGATTCAAACTTTCCCTGCTGGGGTTTCACTCCACTGCTTAATACATGTAGATAAACCCCGGTATCCTCTATCAGATAAAGGTTAGTGCTGATCTGCTTCAGCTGCTTTCCTGGGGCCACCTGTATCAAGTAGGTCTGCTTACCACCCTTCACCTCAATGCTTCTGGTCAATCCCTGGCCATTTTCCATCAGCTTGATATGATCGGAGACCTCTGCTCCTGATTCCGCCTTGCTGCTGAAAATAAGATCGCCATCCCCTACAAGTTGATATCCTTTGGTCTGGACACTGTCTTGGGGAGCAGTATACTCAGTGGACAACAAAAGTGGATATCCTTCATTCAGGTAAGTGACGCCTCCCAAAGGTACTGACATCCCATTGCCTCTACTATTCCACATAGGGGTAGCATCCAGGAATCTTCCTCTCCATACCCGTATCAATTGGTTGGAATTGAGATCGTAGGTAAAGTGGGTACCAGCCTTACTGGATACAGATACTGCATGTGATATCTTTCTGCGGCTGGGAAGCTGGATAAAACTCCTCAATACCGGGGTTTCTCCGGCATCCACCCAGATAGGGTCGGAAGAATAATCGAGTGATACCATGGGCTTGCTGAATGAAACCGGCCACATACCTTCAGAAACAGCTTCCCAAGAGAATCCCTGTGCTGTCCAATCCCTGGGTTTTGAAATCCAAAGCACATAGGGGACTTCACCGGCTTGCAGCGATTTCTCTACCCTCACCCTGCCTTGCTTCAGCTCCGGGGTGGCCGAAACCTCCCCTACCTGCAAACTCGCCAGCCCTCTCGGCACTTCTACATCAAATGTATAGTTGCCTTCTTTTTCTACTTTAATCGTCCCCTCAAACTTGGTCATTGAGGCTCCTGAGACTCCCGATTGAAAATCATCAAATGAGTTAAGTGTTCCTTTATTGCCTGAATTCAACACCCCGTCAGTGGGGAATTCCACATACGATCCTGGAAACACTTCGAAATTGATGGAAAAAACTGTCGGAGCGGGAAAATTCATCCGCTGTATTTCAAGCGATTTAATGGCTATAGGGCCGTGGTCTCCTTGGATACGGATAGGACCTTCTGCCACTTCAGTGGATTTCAGAGCCCCACGTGTAGGGCCAAACAGCTCCAACTCTTCATGGATTGTTACGCCATTCAGTTTGATATACCGGAACCGTGCATTTTCTGTTTTTTCTCCCGTCGCACTGAATCTAGGTGCCCGGAATGATACTTCCAGTGTCTGCCATACTCCTGGGGCTTTACTTACATTCTGCCTTGGTGCATAGCCCTGATAGCCTTTCTGTCCATCAGGCTTCGATTCATCCCAGCGCTCATACACCCCCCCATTTCCTCCTGCTCTGGGAGTAGTCTCCTCCCAGCTGTCAAAGAGCTGGATCTCGTATTGCCCCTGAAGATATAGACCGGAATTGGATCCTTTAGCCAACATATATGTCAGGGAAAGCTCAACGTCGCCGTAGTTTTCTTTTGAGATGATATCCGTGCCAGGCTTCTTTTTGGAAGGTGCGTTAAGGATAATCGAGCCAGACCCTTCCGCCGAAAATTCCCGGCTTTGGGTGGGATCAGTCCAAACTTGGCCTACTTCTGACCAGCTTCCTTTATTAGCGGTAAAGGAATCCAATGTAAGTATGGTTTTTGTCTGAGCCTGAGCAGTAATTGAATGGGCAGAAATGACCAGCGCCACCCCCGTCCAGAGTAATCTGAGGTTCAAAAACATGTGTAAATATTGAAATTTGGTATAAACTGTAAATTTACCCTGAGAAAGGAATCTGGCAAGAATAAATCATTCCTGCCAGATTTTTTATTGCTAAGTTACCTGTCAGTAGCCTGGGTTCTGCTCCAGACTTGGGTTAGTATTGACCTGGACCTGCGGAATAGGAAACAGCTCCCTGTTGGGGTCTGAGCTTGGCTGGTGATCCCACCAGCTTTCAGTAATGAATTTCCCAAAACGAATCAGATCCGTTCTTCGTTTACCCTCGAAAATAAACTCCCTTCCACGCTCGGCCAGCAGTTCGTCCAGTGTCAAAGTGGCAGTGGTGTAAGCTGCAGTGGACTTATCCCCGTCAGCAAATGACCTCAACCGTGATTCGTTGATCAGTTCCACTGCGTCGGCCGTTGCGGTCCCTCCGTTTCTTCTCATCAATGCTTCCGCTTTGTTGAAGTAGAGTTCAGTCAGCCTGTAAATGACATAATCATTTTCCCAATAATTGTCATCTTCTACGGTACCCGAACGGTATTTATGGAACCGTGCGCCACTGTTTTCCTCTCCTTGTGTCATCGATCCCTGGCCTGTTGCCCCTTCACTGTTTCTTCTGATGTTGTTGACATACACCAGGGGCTCACCATCGAACTCCTCCGTACCGAGGATAGGGGTCTGGGTCCCAAAGACGAACTGAGGTCCAAACAGGAACCATTCCTTCTTTCTAAGATCATTTTCCTGATAGGCATCAAATGCCGTAGGAATCACTACAAACGCGTTGTTTCCACTGTATGTGACGTTCAGGGCCCGTGACATATTGCTGTAGCCAAAGTAAAAACCTCCCCAGTTAAATGTAAAACCTCCCTCTCTGCTGAATGCAAACTGAAAGATGTTTTCAGGCGACAAATGATTGTCTGCACGGAAGGGTCCCAATATATCCGGATCCAGTCTCATCTCACCGTTCAATGCCCCACCTTCTCCGCTGATGACCTTATCTGCATATGCAATGGACTCATCCCACATAGGTGTTCCCGACCATTTCTCAGCATTTAGATAGAGTTCGGAAAGCATGGCATAACCGGCGGCTTTGGATACCCGGCCCACCATAGCCTGTGATAAAGGCTGCAAGGCCTCCACATTCTGCTCCAATTCATCCCTCACAAAATTAAATACTTCTACTCTCGGAGCAGTCGGTGGGTTCAAGGGCTGTGCGACTTGTGTTACGATAGGCACATTCCCCCAGAGATCCATGATCCTGAGGTAATGATAGGCACGCATTACCTTTACTTCGGATATAAATCCCTGACGCTCTTCCTCAGAAATCCCTGCACGCTCCAGGTCCAAATCCTCCAAGTCTTCCAGTATCGCATTCACATAACCTACACCTTCCCACATCAGTGACCAGGCATTTCGTAACCGGATCTCGTCGGCTGTCCAGGTATGGTAATGCAACCGGATATGGTCACCCCCATCAAATCCATGCCGGCCTTTCTGTGGCCATGCCACTTGATCAGCTGCCATTTCTCCATGGTAATAGTAGCCGTTTTGCCCTGTGGGGGCCAGCCAAGCCTGCATATGGGTGAAGGGCCTAAGTACGCCCTGCAGCACTTCTATTCTGTTGTTATAGAAATTGTCTTTGGTAAGTTCACTGTATACCGTCTCTGAAAGATCCATACAACCCGCAAGTCCCACGAGAAGAAAAGCGCCAACTGTACTGTATTTTTTTAGTATATTTTTCATAGCCAATTTCATTTTAGAAGGTAACATTCAAACCTAATGTGTAGGAATTAGTACGCGGATAGAAACCCCGTCCGTCTATGCCTGTGGTAAACCCGGTATCCTCCAGCTCGGGATCCAAGCCGGTATAGCCTGTGAAGGTGAGCAGGTTTCTTCCGGTAGCGTACACCCGTAGGTTTTTAACCAATTTGTTGACCAGTTTAAAAGTGTAACCTATGGTCACGTTGTCCAATTTCACAAAATCCCCTTTTTCCAGGTAGTAATCAGAATATTGTGGGTTATCATTGAGCTCAGCATGTTTGTTAATTGCGCTCGACAACAGGTTGTTTGGCAACCATGCCTTGTTTCCAAAATACAGGTCCTGAGTGTTCAGGATATCAAAACCAAACTTCCCCCTGAAGAAGATAGTCAGATCGAGGTTCTTATACTGGAAGGAATTGGATAGACTGGCCATATACTTTGGCACGCCATTTCCGATGATAGCAAGGTCTTCCGGCGCGATCTGGTCTGCAGTCACTGCGGAGCCGTCTACTTTGAAAAACAGCCATTTTCCATCTTCATTGAAACCCGCAAATCTTTTCCCATAATAATTCCCCACTTGTCCTCCTTCATTAATCCGGATAGCATTCCCCAGATTACCGGGAGAAGGTAGTCCTCCAAACTCAACAAAATCAATTGAATAGAAATTATTGGAGAGTGAGGTCAGCTCATTAAACTGGGAATTTGCGGCAAAGTCAATACTGTACCTAAAATCATTTTTATCTGCAATTATCGCATTCAGGTATAATTCAACCCCCCTATTGCTGATGCTGCCGACGTTGGTATAGATTCCGCTTCGTACAAATGCGGGTTGCTGGGCTGTATAATTAAAGAGCAAGTCGACAGTTTGTCTCTGGTATACATCTAGTGAGCCAGACACCCTGTTATTGAACAAAGCAAAGTCAAGCCCTACGTTCCACTCCTGTTTTTTCTCCCATTTCAGATCTGGATTGGGATTTCGTGCAGGACCATAGGTCTGGTAAAATATCCCCTCCTGTGGGTAGGCCCCCCCCGTACTTAATGTAATCAATGACTGATAATTTGGGATTCCCTGATTGCCGGTGACACCATATCCTACACGCAGTTTGAGATTTTGGATTTGGGAAATATTGGACATAAAGCCTTCTTTGGACAGATCCCAGCCTATGGATGCGGCAGGGAAATTACCCCATTTGTTATTTGCCCCAAACTTGGAAGACCCTTCCCTTCTGAAAATCACCTGGCCAAAATACTTCTCATTATAAGAATAACTCATCCTTCCGAAAACGGCAATCAGCGTGTTGTCATCTTTGAAACTTCCCATGCCAGGCCGTGGAAGCAAGGTATTGTTAATCGCACTTCCTGCCCCAATATTCCAGTCAAGGAACCCATCTGTAGTAAACCCACTGTTGTTCACCTCAAACCGCTCAAAAGCAGAATACTGATAACTGTAACCTCCTATAAAATCAAAGGAGTGGTTTCCAACAGCCCTTTTGTAATTGACAGTGGATTCGAACACATCAGTCCACGACACCTCATTGTACTTTCTGGCATATCCTGTCCCCTGATATTCAGCGTTAGGACGCTGCGCAAAGTCAAGGGATGACCTATACTGCCGGTCATTAAACGTATTTCTCACGTGAGCCCCAAAACCACTAACCGTCAATCCTTCCAGAATCTCATAAGTCAGTCTCACATCACCAGATAACGTCTGCTGGTTTCTCTCGTCTATCCTGTTTTCCAATCTGGACAGGGGGTTATAGTTATTAAAAGCCTCTGTCTCTACAAAAGTCCCGTCAGGGTTACGCAATGGGGCAGTGGGATTTCGCTGAACAGCCTGCTCAAAATCACCTCCACCACCACCTAAGCGGTTAGCTTTGTTCATATTGGTAGCCAGATTGGATTGCATCTGCAAGCGCCCCCCCATTCCTGTCTGGTTGAAGTTTATTCTGGCCCCATATTGACGTCTGCTGTTTTCCTTGGCTATACCTTCCGCATCGTTAAAATAAAAGGAAGCCCTGTAGTTTGAATTTGCTGTTCCTCCTGATGCTGCAAAATTATGGTACTGACTGAAATTCTGCTTGTTCAACAACTCATCATATAAGTCTGTCGAAGCCCCAAGGTCATTCCCTTCCCCTATCAAACCATCCCTGATCAGTCCACGGAACTCATCTGCGGTAAGAAAATCCGGTTTGTTATCCACCACATCATGTTGGAAATAGGTGGAATAATCAAATCTCGCTTCTCCCGCTTTTCCTTTTTTAGTCGTGATGAGGATTACCCCATTATTGCCACGGGTTCCATAAATTGCTGCTGCTGATCCATCCTTCAATACTTCAAATGAAGCGATATCATCCTGCTGCAACAAGTCAAGATTTCCTCCGGGAATACCATCTATTACTATCAGTGGCTGCAGGTTCCCTGTCAATGAGGTCACTCCCCTCAGCTGAATGGCAGCTCCCGAATTGGGGTTGTTACCCTGGGTCCTGGTAATGCTCAAGCCAGCCACTTTACCCTGAATCAAATCCAACGGGCTTCGTACTCCGCCGGAATTAAAGCTTTCTTCGTCGACTTTTGCGACAGAAGAGGTGATTTCCCTTCTTTTCTGGGTACCATATCCCACTACGACTACCTCGTCAAGCGATTTGGTGTCGGACTCCATGGTAAGATTAAACATTCTCCTATCTCCCACCAGGAGTTCAATAGTTTCCATGCCAATGAAACTGAAGACCAGCACGGATTCATTGGAGGCCACCGTCAAGGTGAATTTACCATCCAAATCTGTCACTACCCCGTTGGTAGTTCCTTTCTCTATAACCGATACACCTGGAAGTGGGGTATTGGTTTCATCCACTATCACACCGGAAACTGTTTCGGCAGGATTCTCCACAATGCTTACTGCATCGGTGAAGGTGAATGAATCCCCTTTTCTTACATGGATATTTTTATTGATCTGTTTAAACTGTAAGCCGGTCTGTTTGGAGAGGTCCACCAGAAAATCATACAGGGACTTGCTGTCCTTGAGATTGACCAGCGGAAGATTTCGGAGATCTTTGTTTGTGTAAACAAAATTATAACCCGTTTCCCGCTCAATATGGGAGAATGCGTCGGTTACATACACATTGTTAAGACTCAACTGGAGCCTGACTTCATCTATGGTTTTTATCTGTGCGCTTCCATTGGAGGCCAGCAGAATGCTCATAGACAAGCATTGGATTAAGAAGATATAGAACAATCTTTTGGACATAGCCAATAAGTGTAACAGTATGACTTTTTTCATAACTTTACATGGAGTTTGAACTGTTGAGAATGGTTTGAACAACTTGAACTGAAAGGAATATTTAGCGATAGACTTTCAGAACTGAATCAGCTGGAGGTGTTAGCGCACCTTCAGCCTTTTCAAACTAAAAAAGGTGTTTCATAGGCATTTCTTATTAGGGGTTAAATTGTATGTTGACTGTTTTTCCTTCTATTTTATAACTGAACCTGGCATCAAAGCCAAGTCCTTCCAGGATGTTCTCCAATGTTTCATCTTTGAATTTCCCTGAAAGGGTCAATCCTTTGCGGACGCCGCTGATTTCTATTTTCACGCCAAACCAGTTTTCAAGCGTTCTCACTACTTCATTAAAAGGAGTTTTATCGAAAATAATGGTCTTGTCCATCCAGGCCAGGGTCATCTCAGCGTTAAACTTCCTCTTTTTCCAGTCGGCAGTAGTGTTGATGATCACTACCCCCTCACCAGGGGTTAGTTTTTCTTCCTTTTCATGATTATCCGCATCTTTGACCTGCACACTTCCACTGAGTAAGGCAATGGCAATCGGTTCGTCCTGATAGGCGGTGATGTTGAAAGAAGTGCCTAATGCAGTGGTCGTGACTTGGTCTGTTTTTACAATGAATGGGTTTATGGTATCTCTAGCCACTTCAAAAAATGCTTCACCCGAGAGTTCTATCAATCTGGATCCCCCAGAAAAATTCTTTTCATACCGGATACTACTTCCAGAGTTTAAAAAAACCTTTGAACCATCCTGCAAGGCAATGGTGGATTTTACACCAGTGGGAGTTTCGTGGAATTCGTAGACCAGCTGTGGGGCAGGTGAACCCTGGTTCACATCTCGATGTTGAGCCCAAAAAAAACCTCCCAAACTTCCCAGAATTAGCAAACTAGCCACCAAGCCTCTCCAAAAGTTTCTTTTTCTCCTGGAATCCAATTCAGCTTTGAACTTCTGTATTGCAGCCCAACTGTCCAGTGGTACAACTTTGGTGGCCTGCTTCTCCTCCTCTATGGCATCAATCCTGGAGTCTATGGCATCCCAAAGCTTATCCACTTCACCCTTCTTCAAGATGTGCTTCTCGCGGGTCAGGTTTACAAGTATTTTTCTGGCTTCCTGGATGTCATCGACTTTATCCTCATGAATCCTCATAAACTCTTCCCAATAGGACTTTGCTTCAGGATCATTGTCCAGAATCCATTTCCTAAATTCAGGATCGAGTACAAAGTCTTCTGTTAGATATTCCGATTTGCCCATACACTCATCATTCAGATAGATAAGTCACAAGCAGGCAAAAGTTATCCTTCCTGGATTAAGAATTTTTAAGGTTTTTTTAAAAAAATAAAAAACCCTTCGGATGTGGTCAGCCAGGTACTCGCTTCTTGTCTTACAGGCAAAAGGGCACACGAACCCATACATCCCTACTCTGTAAGAGGGATACGGTCACCGCTGCCCATTTGGCAGTAGTGATCCAAACCAGAAGGAACTTCAATTACTTCCTAACCCAATGATTTTCTAAGCGATGATATCGCTTTCCACGCCAGTGTGTACACAGACCGAAGATTGATATTCATCAAACGGGAAGTCTGCTCATAGGTGAATTCTTCAAAAAAAAGACTGTTTATCACTTCTTTCTGCCTCATGGGAAGCTCATGCATCGCGCGGATAAGTTTTCTTTGCGCCACCTCTTCCCGATGGAGATTTATCAGCTGCGACTCTATACTCTCCATTGTATGCTCTGAAAAAACACGGTGCTCATCCGCTATTCTTTTGCGGCGGCCCTCATCCTTTGCACTTTTATAAATCCTATTGGAAAGACTTTTAAAAAGGTACAGTCTGATATCATCTGTTTGTTTGAGATTGGCATGATACTTCCAAAGATCGATAAACAACTCTTGGATAAAGTCCCGGATCGCATCAGGGTCATTTAGAAGTGAGCATCCAAACCGAAAAAGCTCGTCAATATAGGTTCTATAGATAGATTCCAGTCCTTTCCGCTCACCACGAATCAAGCATTGCCAATCGGAAATGTCATCATTTTTTGATTCGTATGGCTTCAGATTTTTCACTTGGGTTTATTGATTTTTTTTCTAAAGACCAGTAATCTTATCAAAAAATAACATAAAATCAAAAGTGGAGATCCTTATTTTTTTTATAATCAGAAGCTTATCCCAGAGAAAAATTACTCTTCTATTACTTCAAGCAATGCATTAAGATATAATAAAAACCCATTTTTTACTTGAAATAACGCTATTTATTCTAATGAGCATTCGGTAAATCCGGCAAAAAGAAAAGCAGTCAGAAATTACTCCTGACTGCTTTCACTTTGCGTTAATTTAAGACTATACCTTAGGCAGTTTCCAGCCATTATGATAGTTTGCCTTCATCAGTTTATTGGCTTCTGAGTCAGTAAACTGGTTCTTATCCGCATTCCAATAGACCTTTTTCCCTGTCTTATAGGCGATATTTCCCATCTGTGCGTTGATGGCCGCCACGCTACCCGTCTGTATGGCGCAGTTTAAGAGCTTCGGGTCATTGGCTTTTACAGCGTCTACAAAATTGACCGCATGTAAATCCAGCGCATTGCCGTTTGGACGGACATGAGCCACCTCTTCCACCTTGGGCACCCGCTCGCCATCCTTATTCTCGGTTTCAGGGATTACTTTCCATCCGCCACGGTTTACTACAAGGGTAGCATTGTTTCCGATAAATGCTATTCCTTCCGTGGTTCCGTAATTTCCTCCATCAATACCGGTAGCATGCTCCCACAGCATATTGAACCCTTCATATTCATACACTGTCTGAAGTGTATCCGGGGTTTCGGACGCATCATCGGGGTAGGCAAATTTCCCTCCGGATGCCATGACAGATTTTGGGGCGGATACCCCCATGGCATACAAGGCTATATCGATTTCATGCACACCCCAGTCAGTCATCAGCCCTCCTGCATAATCCCAGAACCAACGGAAATTAAAATGAAAACGGTTTTCATTGAACGGAACCTTGGGAGCCGGACCGAGCCACATGTCGTAGTCTACTCCTGCAGGCGGAGTACCGTTTGGCAGTACAGGCACGGGCTTCATCCATCCCTGATATGCCCAGCATTTCACCAATCTGATCTGGCCAAGCTTGCCTGATTTCACGTAGTCTATCGCTTCCGCATATTGTGAGCCTGAGCGTTGCCACTGGCCCACCTGTACTATTTTGCCATAGCGCTCCTGTGCCTTCACCATAAGCTGGCACTCTTCTATCGTATTGGCTATCGGTTTTTCCACATATACGTTCTTCCCGGCCGACACAGCATCTACCATGTTCAGGCAGTGCCAGTGGTCTGGTGTACCGATGATTACGATGTCAATGGATGGGTCTTCCAGCATTTTGCGGTAGTCCTTGTATTGTTTTGGACGCGTACCCCTGAGTTTGAATACATCCTCTGACCTCTGATCCAGTACTGACTGATCTACATCAGCCAAAGCCACACAGTTGACCTGCGGCAGTTTCAAGTGGGCACTCATGTTTGACCAGCCCATTCCTTTACATCCGATCAGGCCGTAATTGAGCTGATCAGAAGGCTTGATTTTCCGGGTGAATGTTCCGAAATCAGCTGCGGTAAGGATTTGGGGCATGCTCAGCCCCGCTCCGATGAGCATCGTGTTTTGTAGAAATCTTCTTCTTGATGACATGTTTAGGTTATTAGGTTATTGAAATTGCTACGCAAAAGAGCACTCTTAGAAAAGACAGGCTTCTGCTGAAAAACTCCCAGAATTCCTTGAGAACCGGCTTCGCATCCGGGTTTTATCAGAGCTTACGGACCCAAATATTCCTGAATCTGACAGGGTTCCCATGGTCTTGAAGCTGGATAGGCAGTTCTTCAGGATGTGCTTTGTAATTAGGAATACCAATATATTCTGTAGGCCCCTTTAAAATCACATTGTTTTGAACCAAGACACCATTATGTAGCACAGTGACTGTCGCCGGGGAAGTGACCATGCCATTGGCATCAAAGCGAGGGGCTTTGAAGATGATGTCATAATAGTTCCATTCACCTGGAGCCTTAGTTGCGTTCACCAGGGGAGGATGTTGCTTATAGATACTTGCAGCCTGACCATTGGTATAGGTTTTACTCTCATAGCTATCCAGCACCTGTACCTCATACATGCCCATCAGGAAAAACCCGGAATTCCCCCTGCCCTGACCTTCTCCGACTATTTCCGTAGGAGCAGACCACTCCACGTGATATTGGGCATCCCCAAATGACTCCTTGGTGCGGATATCCCCCTTGCCTTTCACCACTACCAATTCACCGTTCTCAATTTTCCATTCAGCCGGACTGTTTCCAGTCCTGGCACTTACAAAAGCATCTAGATTTTTTCCATCAAACAGCACAATTGCATCAGAAGGAGGTAAATGGTTTTCAGCACCGGGTGTTATTTTTGGGGGAACAGGAGTGTAAAACTCAGTTGCTTCAGGTTTCATGGGAGGAGGGGATTGCTGCTGGCCTACAGCTAAAGCGCTAACTGTCAAGGCTAGGACGGTAAATCCAACAGGTAATAATTTGATTTCCATAGTATAGATTATTTAGGGATAAGAACTGAAAGGGAAAAATAACCCAAAAACCTGCGAATCCGAAAACCATTGACGTTTTTTTGACAAGAAGATGGGATTATCCACATTCCACAGGAAAAAGGCACACCATCATTGCTATGGACAAGTCCTGACAGAAAGGTTGGTGCAAAAGAATCCAAGGTTTTGCTCCTAATGATTTAAAAATATCGGTATAACTGAAAGTACCAAGTAGACAGTTGAGGGCAAAAAAAAAGCTTGTAGCAAAACCCAAGCTTTTCTAAAACTTAAACCTTATTAAAATAATCAACTCGTTGCATCTAATTTAAAGCGGATAGGAAGCCGCATACGGGTATTTATATTCGTCCCATTTTGCTTACCAGGAGCCCAATGGGGGGAATTTTCAATTACTCTGATAGCCTCCTCATCACATCCACCGCCTATGCCCCTGAGAATTTCCACATCGGAAATCGACCCGTCAGAACCAATCACGAAAACAGCGATCACAGTTCCTTGAATACCGTTGGTTTTAGCTTGCTCAGGATACCTTAAATTATCCTTCAAGTACCCATTCCAGCCCTTCATTCCCCCCGGAGGATTGGGCTGGGTTTCGACTACATCGAAAATAGGTTGTCCATCAGCAGCTAGATGAATTGTACTCGCCGCTGGATCAGCAGCTACGGAGTTACCGCTTCCCATAGACCGGGGGTCAGCTTCCCCGGCTATCAGACCTTCATCTGACTCTTCACAGGCAAATACAAAAAGCATCATAGCCACTACAGGTATGGCCAAAAGAAACCTGCTCTTAAGTATGGATCTGGATTGGGGCTTGTTCATCATCATAATTCTTTTTTTGGTTTGAAACTGGTTGAAACTATGTACAAACTGCCAACCGCTGTTTTTTGCAATCAGCTTCAGCAAGAGTCTAGAATAGCCTATCTGGGAATAAGCCTTGGTCACTCCCTGGTCTGCCTGATATTCATGGACTTCCAGCAAGGAGGATTCATACAGGTAGATGAGCGGATTAAACCAGAACACAGCTTTGACAAACTGCATCAACATCAGATCCCAGGTATGCTTTTTCTCAATATGCACCGATTCATGAAGCAAAATCTGACGCTGATCAGGGTCCTCAGGATTGAATTCAGGCAACAGGATATAATTGAAAAAAGATGCCGGTTCAAAACTCGGATGCACTGCCAATGTCATTCCGCCATAGGGGATCTTATCCACCAACTGAAGCTGGAAGATGGGCTTGAGTAACCCCAGGATTAACCTGCATAAGGAGATGGCCAATCCCAAGGCATAAATGAAAATGATCATCTCAGGAACAGTAAAGCCTTGCTGGACAGCGGCACTTGTACTTTTGCCTACCCAATATTCCGGCAGGGTAAATTCGCGGATTGTAGCCTGACCCGTACCGAACTCAAATGAGAACAAGGGGATGGTGACTCCCAGTACCAACATCAGCAGCAACACGGCGCGGTTCCAGTCAAAGAAAGTAAGCTTTTGCAAGAAAGCTTTGTAGAACACCAATCCCAAAGCTATGCAAATGCTCCCTTCCAAAAGATATCTCAATAGGTTATCAATCATTTCCCCTGGTTCTCGAAGTCATCAATCAGTTTCTGTAAATCCTGGATTTCTTTATCAGAGATGTTTTTTTCCTTCACCATAAAAGAAAGAAAGTTGCCAACAGACCCTTCAAAGAAATGCTTAACCATATGGTTGATACTTTTTTTACTGTACTCAGACTGGGCGATTAGGGGATAATACTGGTGGGTGGTCCCGTATGCTTTATGCGCCAGGTAACCTTTCTTCTCCAGCAATTTAATCGAAGAGGCTAAAGTCGTATAGGGAGGCTTAGGCTCTGGCAACTCTTCCAGTACGTCCCTCACCAAGGCTTTCTCCAGCCTCCAAAAAATACGCATGATCCGTTCTTCGTTCTGTGATAATTCATTCATAACACCAATGTATAAAATAGAAATTAATAATACTACGATTATTTCGTAATTCTACGAAAATAAAACTTTCATCTCCAATGCTTCTCTCCCTTCTATTGTTCCAAAACTGTTTTTCAAATTAACCATCCATAGAAGTCTTTTGGAAAGGCCGTCCGTCCATCCGTCTGGTTGGGAGTCAATCCAAGGGGTTCCAACAGAATGGGTCTGGACTCTCTTGCCGGTTACCTTAGGGTCTGCTGAAAAACGACAGTAAAAGATTGAAAGCCATACTTTTGAATTATCAGACCATTTTTAAGGCAAGCTGTTTTTCAGCAAGTGCAAGCTTTTTGTTCATAATAGCCCCTCATCCATGGACCGGAAAATCCCAAATCAGTATTTTTTTGAGCTAGCCTCAGCTCTACCATTTTCTACGTTGCCCTCATTAGAAGTATAAGCATACATCATCACCCGGACGCCTTGAAGCTGGTATAGCCGAGACTTTTTCAGCAAGCCCTACCTTAGAACCAGGATCAGCTAAGGGTTTTTAAAGTTAAAAGGTTTTATAAATAGCTGCGTCCAGCTAAGACACAAAAAATCCAAGCCACTTACTCCTTTTCTTCAATCTTCAAGGAATGGGTTAAGACCGGCGAAACCATAAAATAACCCAGTACATCCGTTCCCCCTTTTAGTACACGTATGTTTGTATCCGGATTTTGGGGAGGAGGACTGAACAGCCCACCATCTGAAAAAAGAAGACTTACCAGTTGATTCAAGTAATTGTACGCATCTTGATTCAATCTATACAATTCAAGACGTACTTCATCGCGTGCTTTAAAGGCATACCCCAGTTCCAATCCTTCTTCAAAAAAACTCAGGCCGAAGGAATCATCAAACAACAAATAGTCTCCTCTGTCATTTTTCAGCGTATCATTTTCTATAATTCTTATCCGATAATAATTATTGTCTTCGAAAGGTATCTGACCATATACTTTGATATAGTAACCTTCATCCCTAAACAACCTTTTTGGCTGGAATGCATATGTAAGGCTATCCACTATAGGTGGCGCAAGCATCAGCCCATTGGCCACAAATTCATTTTCCTGCCATATCACATGGAGTTCATAAGCCTCACCTACTCTTGCCACCTCCTGGGGATTTACAGGCCTGAAACTTGCTGTCTGCGGAAAGAAGAAAAAGTTGATTCTCCTCTGTGAACTTCGTTCCAGGATATAGACTTCTGCATCCTCAATATACGGTCTGTTGGTGGTGTCAAAATAATTCTGTGCCTTCGAAATCTTTACCTCATTATAGAAGTTAACGTCAGTCCAGCTGGCCTCAATCACAGGAATATCCTCATCTAAAGAAGCCAAGGGGAGATTCACCTCCTCCTGACAGGAAAAAAGAAGTATTCCCAAAATGGCTACAAAAAGATTTCTCATTTAAAATTCAAAATTATAGGTGATGGACGGCAAAAACGTAAACAGATAGGTCATGACAATTCCTGGCCGGGAGGAAACGATCGGTCCTTCTGAGTCTCTGTCAAACGTGATGTCATCATTGTAAATTTCCCTGAATTCATAGGAGAAGGGATTCTTTCTTCCATAGAGGTTATAAATACTGAAATTCCAGCTTCCTCTCCACCTTCTTCCTTTGTCCTGATTCTTCCAGGTAACGGAAGCATCCATTCTATGGTAGTCCGGAAAACGGTCCTCATTCCGGAATTTTGAGTAATAAGGAACTGTTTGGCTATCCATTGGATAGGTTCCTGTGGGGAACGAGACAGCCTGGCCCGTCGTATAGGTAAACGTAACCCCTGCCGACCACGACGGGGAAAAGTCGTGGTTTACTACCAGTGTGATATCATGGGGCCTGTCAAACCTAGGGTTGTATCTGAGTCCTTCGGATATCCCGGCTATTTTCCTCCAGGTTCTGGACCAGGTGTAAGACAACCAGCCAGTGGTGTTGCCCATATTCTTACGCATCAGAAACTCCGCTCCATATGCCCATCCATTTCCGGTAAGCAGTTCAGTCTCGACATTGTCAGTGAAAAGCACCCTTGCCCCGTTTCTTAAGTCTATTACATTTCGGAGATCCTTATAGTATCCTTCCACCGAAAACTCCCACCTGTTCCCTTCAAAGTTATGGAAAAGCCCGACTGATAGTTGGTCTCCTCTAAGTGGGGGAATGTAAGTTCCTGAAAGTATCCACCGGTCAATGGGAAGACCAGCTGAACTGTTGGAAGCAACTTGGACATACTGGAAATTGCGGTTATATGCAGCTTTTATGGAGAATTCATCGTTGATAAGGTATCTCAGTGCGAGTCTGGGCTCAAGCCCCTGGTAAAAAGCGACCTTCTCCAATCCACCATAGCGTAGGGTATCAGTCACAGACGCATCGGGACCTGGCACTCCCCCTTCATAAGTGTAATCCACTCCTTTTCCCACTTGATTATATACTCCCCATCTCAGGCCTGCTTCCGTACTGAGTTTTGGAGAGATTACGTAAGTGAAGCCGGCAAAAACATTATTCAGAACTCCATTTTTAGGGTTGGTTGCGATCGGCTGTATGCTGCTGTTTGGTGCCGGGTTAAGTTCAATCGGTAAAAATCTGTAAACCTGACTATGGAGCCCACTGTAGACCTGTAGCCCCTCACGCAGAAGAAACGTCCACTGTGCTTTGATTCCTGACTCGGAAAGGCGGTTATTCCATTCAAATCCAGTATCAGGATCATTGAATTCAACCTGGTAATTATAATCCGTATGGTATGCCTCTAAGTCAAAAAACCGCTTTTCGGAACTATTTCTGCTCCACCGGACAGAATTGACCCAGTTGGTCCATCCCAGGCCAAACTGATCCTCCAGGCCTAAGAAATCACTTCCTCGGTACGTGGAAAAGGTAAGCTTATCCTTATCCCCAAGCACGAAAGCAAACTTTGCACTCAAGTCATAAAAATTCAACCGGTTATTTCTGATATCCTCATTTCCAAAAAGCCGGAGAAATACATCCGCATAAGTCCTTCTACCTGATACCACAAAGGTGGATTTGTCAGAGAACAGCGGACCATCCACTGTCAGTCTTGAGGAAATACTTCCTATCCCCCCTTCTCCCCTGATCTTCTCCTTATTGCCCTCTCTGAGCGAAACATCTATCAAGGATGAGATGCGACCTCCAAAGGAGGCAGGCATATTCCCTTTGTACAGCTCTACCTGACTGAGCGCATCCGGGTTGAAAACCGAAAAGAACCCGAAAAAATGGGATGGATTATAGACAGGTGCGCCGTCCAGCTGAACCAGGTTTTGATCTGCTGACCCTCCACGCACAAACAATCCGGCAGTACCTTCTCCAGCTGTCTGCACTCCGGGAAGCAGCTGTAAGCTTCTCAACAAATCCACTTCACCAAAGAGCGCAGGGATGTTTTTAATGGTGGCTATGGGGATTGTTGCTTTACCTGTCTCCAGGTTCTTCACCTGTTCGTCCGGCCTCCTTTCTTGGATAATGACCTCCTCCAAAGACATCTCTTCCGGTTTGAGAAAAAAGCGCTGAACTTTTTCCATATCCTTAGAAGAAATCACGCGCACGGATTTTTCAAAACCTATGAATGAGATCACCAGTCTATCCGGAAGATGGACAGCTTTGATCTGAAAATTACCTTCCAGATCAGATACCACCCCAGTAGAGACATCGCTTTCCCAATAGATGCTAGCTCCCGGAAGCGGAGTAGAGTTGGTCACATCCAATAGCTTGCCCTTTAGCACCCTCGTCTCCTGTGCGCGGACACCTGAATACAGAACCAGAAAAATTAAGCTGAGGAAGTAATGTAAAGGGTTGCCTAGTGAGCGCATTCCACCGTTTTTTTGAATAGAAACTTAATGAGAGACGGCTCAAGAGAATTAATGTTTGTTAATTCTGTCAAAACATTTGCACGTCCTTGTTGCAAACTCCTGAAAGAACCTTTCAAAGTAAGCTTTATTTTATAATTTCAGGCCATGATTTGGGCATACCCTGACGTAAAACTCACCCTCATACTTTCGGGCATATTTGCCTTGCTGTATTTCATTTACCTTTTCCGATACTGGTCGATCAACCGTCGGCTTTTTGTCAGGAAACGCAGGCTGTTCACCAAGATGGTCGTCCGCACAATTTATTTCATCCTTTTTTTGATTGCTTTTGCCGGGCCTTCCATCGGGGTCACGATGAAAGAAATCCAGGAAGAAGGAAAGGATATCTTTATTGCGGTGGATTTATCCCAGTCGATGAATGCGACAGACATTGGGCCAAGCAGACTGCAACGGATTAAGTTTGAGCTGAAGAATCTGACCAAAAATTTTCCGTCTGACAGGATAGGGTTGATTATTTTCAGTTCGGAAGCTTTCATGCAATGCCCCCTGACCTTTGACCAAAGTGTATTGCAACTCTATATAGATGGACTTAATACGGGGCTGGTACCCAATTCCGGTACCGACCTCAACGGTCCCCTTAGAATGGCATTGGACAGGTTTACCAGTGATGAAAGCCAGGAAGTAAAATCCAAATCGATAATTTTGATTTCGGACGGTGAAAATTTCGGGGAAGACCTGGATTATATCGGTTCTGAACTGAACAATCTGGGTGTAAAGGTATTTTCACTGGGAATAGGCACGGAGGGAGGCAGCAGTATTCCTCGGGGAAACGGCCTGGTAATAGATCCCCAGACCGGACGTCCTGCGCAGACGGTACTGGAGAGAAGCTCACTTCAACAGATCGCTTCTGAGACCGACGGGGATTATTTTGAGATTTCAGACGAAGTACAGGAAGTGGGGGAACTGATCTCCGCCCTGGAAAGACTGGAAGGCGGAGTCACCGGTTCACGTGTAGTTGAGGCTTCCGCCAACAAGTATTTCTATTTTTTACTGGCAGGTATGGTACTTGCACTGATTGACATGATGTTGCCTATAAAAACCATTAAATTGTAAAATGAGCTGGAGCAAAATCATAATGGCTGTTTTTCTGTTGATTCCCGGTTCTCTCACCGAAGTATCCAGGCTGAATACCGCTATAGACAAAGCAGCTGAAAGTTATGCGAAGGCAGAATACGAGGAAGCTATAAAGGACCATCTCGAACTGATCGAAAATTTTCAATATAATTCAGTGGAACTGGATTACAACCTGGGACTCAGCAATCAATATGCTGAAAAAGTCGACGAAGCCCTAGGGTACTATGACAAGGTATCCATCTCCCCCAATAAAATCCTTGCATCTTTCTCTTTCAATCAATCCGGGGTGATCACAGGAAACAAAAAAGAATACGAAGTGGCTCTGAGTAAATTCCAATCGGCGCTTGTAAAAGACCCTACAAACGAAGTAGCAAGATATAATTATGAGCTGTTGGCCAGGTGGCTGCAGCGGGATGAGGAAAGAAAAAACCAGGAGAATGACCAACCTGAACCCTCAGAGTTTGCCAAGCGCAAAAAAGCTGAGTCTGACCGCTTAGTTGAACAATTCAGGTTCCGTGATGCGTTTAACCTAATGAACGAAGCTTTGCAGCAGGATGAAACTGTAGCCGCTTACCAACAGTACATGACGAGTTTACAAGAAATAGTCGAAATCAATGAAAAATAAGGCAATCCTATGTTTGGTGTCTGTCTTCTTCCTGGGGTTAAGTACTGCCTGGGCCCAGAGTGCCGGGGATTATTTTAACCGTGCTGCCCGGTCCTATGTGAAGACGGAAAAAGAGCAGGCTCTCAATGCAGTGAATGAAGGGCTGGGAAAATTCCCATCTGACTCAAAACTTCAGGCGTTGAAAGAGAAATTGGAGAAGGAACAGGAGGAAGATCGGCAGCAGCAAAACCAGCAAAACCAGGATCAACAAAATCAGGATCAGCAACAGCAGCAGAAAGACCAGCAGAGTGAGGGGGAACAAGGAGAGCAGGACCAGCAGGGTGAAGGTGAGAAGACTGATGAAGATAAGGCCAAAGACTCCCAGGAAGGAAACCCTACGGATCAGAGTCAGGATCCCGCCAGCGAAAATGCCAATGACCAGATGGATGCAAATTTAGCAGACCGGCAAAAGGCCATGGAGGAGTTCAAAGAAAAGTTAAAAGCGATGAATCTCACCCCTGAGCAGGCTGCACAGATTCTGGAGAGCATGAATGCCGCGGAATTACGCTATATCCAGCAGAACAAGAAAAAAGCTACAGAACGGCCAAAGCGGGGGATTCCGGACTGGTAAAAACTACCACACCGGTTCCTACCGGTCATAGACTCCTGCTCTAATTTAACTCAACGTGAAAAGATCTCGCTTACTTCAGTAACCCGTATTAAACCCAACTATAACATGAGCAAAGAAGTATATATCGTCGCAGCAGTCCGCACTCCCATAGGAAGCTTTGGGGGAAAATTAGCCGGATTGTCAGCCGTGGAACTCGGAAGTACTGCCATCAAAGGAGCCTTGAAAAAAGCTGGAATTGGGGTAGATCAAGTTCAGGAGGTCCTCATGGGAAATGTGATTTCCGCAAATCTCGGACAGGCACCGGCACGTCAGGCCTCTATAGGAGCCGGGATAGGTTACCAGGTTCCCTGCACCACAATCAACAAAGTGTGTGCTTCAGGAATGAAAGCGGTGATGCTGGGCGCTCAGTCAATCATGCTGGGCTTGAATGACGTGGTAGTGGCTGGCGGCATGGAGAGTATGTCCAATGTTCCCTTCTACATCCCAAAAGCCCGTTTTGGATACAAGTACGGGAATTCGGAATTAGTAGATGGACTGGTAAAGGATGGGCTTTTTGAAGTATATTATAAATTCCCGATGGGAAACTGTGCAGACCACACGGCAAAGGAAATGGGCATTTCCCGGGAAGACCAGGACAACTATGCCATCCAGTCTTACCAGCGCTCTGCCCAGGCGTGGGAAAACGGCAATTTTGCCGATGAGGTCATTCCGGTAGAGCTGATAGGTAGAAAAGGAGAGACAGTCAGTATTGAAGAGGATGAAGAATTCAGAAATGTTGTATTTGATAAAATACCATCTTTAAAGCCTGTATTTGATAAAGATGGGACTGTAACTGCTGCGAATGCATCCACCATGAATGATGGCGCCTCGGCATTGGTACTGGTAAGCAAGGAAAAAGCAGAAGAGCTCGGATTAAAACCTTTGGCAAAAATAAGAGGCTTTGCAGACGCAGCGACCGATCCGCTGTGGTTTACCACAGCTCCAGCCCTTGCCATTCCAAAAGCATTGAAGCAGGCAGGGCTCTCTGCAGAAGACGTTGATTTCTACGAAATCAATGAAGCCTTTGCAGCTGTGGCATTGGCCAACCAGAAGCAGCTTAATTTGGATATGGCTAAACTGAACGTATTTGGTGGTGCTGTAGCACTAGGTCACCCACTGGGGGCCTCAGGAGCCAGAATCATCGCCACATTGAATTCAGTCCTTCATCAAAAATCGGGAACAATCGGTGTCGCCGGAATCTGTAACGGAGGAGGGGGAGCATCAGCATTGGTCATAGAAAAGCTTTAAATCATAGTTGCCGTAACCGGAGGAACTTGTTCTTCCTCCGGTTACGTTGACCCCTCACCATGATTAAATCCATCTTATACATAGGAAGTCTTTTTGTATCCCAAGTTCTTTGGGCGCAGGATACGATACGAACGTACTATGACGAGGATGAGACCATACTCAAGGAAATATATCTTATCGTAAACGGAAGCGCGCAAGGGGAAATCAAAAGATACGACGAAGAGGGAAAGTTGATCCTAATAGGCCAACTTAAAAACAATGAGCGGAATGGCCTTTTTGTAGACTTGGATCCAAGTACCGGGGATACGTTGAGGACTGTCTCATTTGTCTCGAACAAGAGGTCCGGGAAGTCAACAAGCTTTTTTCCCGGAGGAATCGTACAGCAGACATCTTCGTTTGAGGATAACAAGTTGGAAGGAGAAGTAATAACCTACTATCCTTCAGGAAGTATAAGTGACAGGACGCGGTTCAGAAATAACAGACCGGAAGGACTCAGTGAAAGTTTTTTTGAGTCAGGCAAAATCATGTCACGCGTCAATTTTAATGACGGCCGATATGATGGCCTATTCGAAGAATACGAAGAAAATGGGCAGTTGAGTCTATCCGCAAACTATGTCAACGGAGTACTGGACGGGCGTGAGACCACTTATTTTGATGACGGCAGTGTACAATCCATACGTGATTACACCAGTGGAGCACTAGACGGGCTCTACCATCTGAATTACCCCGACGGGAGTCCGGAAAGAAGAGGCACTTACCGAAAGGGATTAGCTGAGGGAGAACTGATCGAGTATTTCAGTGATGGTTCAATCCGTGAAAAAGGAATCTACCGCAAGGGAATCCCCATACGTCCGGTGGAGAGCTATTATCCCAATGGTCAGAAGAGAAAAAGGACAGAATTTGACCGAAATGGGAACAGGATAGTTGAAATCCACCACCATCAAAATGGTCAGCTCTATTTTGAAGTCAGATTTCTCAACAATCAGGAAGAAGGTCAGATCAGGCTCTTTAGGCAAGATGGTTCATTGGAGGAAGTCCGACATTACCGACAGGGCAAACTGCAGGGTAAGCGGGAATATTACAATGGACAGGGGGAATTGGTGACTACGGAATTTTACGAAAACGGAAATAAAACAGACAAATAATTCCCGGCTCCAAGAGGGAAAGGCGAAGCTTTTTCTATTTTTGCCTAAACAATAGCAGGATGAGTAACGCAATCAAAGAAACCCATTTCACATTTCCAGGACAGATGGGTTTTTACAAGGGAAAAGTAAGAGATGTCTATATTTTCGGGGAAGAGCTTGTCGTGGTTGCCTCAGACCGCATATCAGCGTTTGATGTAGTCTTACCCAGAGCGATTCCATATAAAGGACAAGTACTGAATCAGATCGCGGCTAAATTTCTGGAAGCCACATCAGCTATTGTCCCTAACTGGGTGACTTCCACTCCAGATCCGAATGTCACCATCGGTAAGCGGTGTGAGCCCTTCAAAGTGGAAATGGTAATCCGTGGACACATGGCCGGGCACGCAGCACGAGAGTACAAATCCGGCAAAAGAATACTTTGTGGCGTCCCTCTCCCAGAAAACCTGAGGGAGAATGATCCGTTTCCTGAGCCAATCATCACACCTACTACAAAGGCAGACGAAGGACACGACCAGGACATTTCCAGGGAGGAAATACTATCACAGGGAATCGTATCTGAAGCGGACTACCTGACCTTGGAAAAATATACCCGGGCTCTCTTCAAAAAAGGCCAGGAAATGGCCACTGCGATGGGTCTGATCCTTGTTGACACCAAGTATGAATTTGGTAAATTTGGGGAGGAAATCCTTTTGATCGATGAGATCCACACCCCTGATTCATCGAGGTATTTCTATGCTGAGGGTTATGAAAAGAACCAAGAAGAGGGATTGCCCCAAAAACAGCTTTCCAAAGAGTTTGTAAGACAATGGCTGATAAGTCACGGTTTTCAGGGCAAAGACGGACAAACTGTACCTGAAATGACAGATGAAATTGTAGAAAGCATCTCAGATCGCTATATTGAACTCTTTGAGAAAATCACAGGCGAACCATTCCAAAGAGCCAACACATCCGAAATAGAATCCCGTATTGAAGGAGCTATTCTTTCACATATAGGTTAAGAATTCAACTAATACCCGCTTATGAAATACACAATTGATAAAAAAGAACAGTACGTTATCTTCACCCCCATGGAAGAAAAGCTGGACTCGTTGTTGGCTCCAGTTTTGAAATCGGAGTTATTGACAATCCACGCAGAAGGATTCTCCAATCTGGTATTGGACATGAGTCAAGTAAAATATGTTGACTCTTCAGGCCTCAGTGCCCTTCTGGTGGGGGACAGGGAGTTTGGAAGAAATGGTGGAATATTCATCATTTCAGGTGTTCAGGATCATGTGATGAAGCTCTTGAAAATATCCATGCTGGACAAGAAGCTGAACTTGGTGAGTACTCTTGAAGAAGCAGGGGAAGCCATTTTCATGCATGAGATTGACGGAGGTGAAGAAGAGGAGGAAGAAGGTTGACACCGGACTTCGAAGTCACCATACTAGGTAATACTTCTTCCATCCCTGTGCATGGAAGAAACCATACTGCCCAAGTCGTTAGATTTGGGCAGGATTTTTTACTCCTTGACTGTGGTGAAGGGATGCAGACGCAGGCCCGGAGGTATAAGATGAAAACATCCCGGATCTCAGATATATTTATCAGCCACCTGCACGGCGACCATTACTTGGGACTGGTGGGCTTACTTTCGAGTTATAACCTGGCCAAACGTATTACACCACTGACGATCTATGGACCCCAAGGACTGGATGAGATCATCACCACACATTTTCGCTGGAGCAATACCAAATTAACCTACCCCATCCGATTTGTACGTACCCTTACCGAGGGGAAGAACCTCCTCCTCAATACCAGAGGCTATGCCGTATACAGCTTTCCTTTAAAACATCGCTTACCGACCACAGGATTTCTGATCTGTGAAAAAGAGGGTCTTCGGAAACTGATCAAGCAAAAACTTCAGGCAACCCAGGTGCCTCTGGCAGCGATTCATTCCATGCGCCACGGAAAGGATTACAAAGACGAATCGGGACGTCTCTTCCGTGTAGCGGATTTCACCCATCCGCTTCCTCCATTACGAAGCTATGCATTCTGTTCAGACACTATATTTGATCCAGGACTGAAGACCTACTTTAAAAACGTAGATCTATTGTATCATGAATCTACTTTTATGGATGCCGATATAGCCCGTGCCAAGGTTACTTTCCACAGTACAGCCAGCGAGGCTGCTGAAATCGCAAAAATCACAGGATCCAAAAGATTGCTGCTTGGACATTTTTCCTCGCGCTACACACACTTGGAGGAGATGTTGTCAGAGGCGCAAGCTATATTTCCTGAAACTACGCTAAGTGATGAAGGTGTAACCTATCCGCTATGAACAAATTGCAAAACACCCGCAAAACCAACCTCTTTATTGTCCTCTCCGCCATATTTTTGACCAATGCCATCCTTGCAGAAATTATAGGAGTAAAAATATTTTCAGGGGAAAAAACCTTAGGTTTTGAGCCCGTAAACTGGAGTTTTTTCGGAAGCTATATCCTGGACTTCAATTTAACCGCCGGAGCCGTCATCTGGCCTGTTGTGTTTATCACGACCGACATTATCAACGAGTATTTTGGAAAAAAAGGGGTAAAAAAAATAAGTTTCATCACTGCCGCACTGATCGCCTATATATTTATTATAATCAGTGTGGTCACCATTCTCACCCCCGCAGATTTTTGGTTGGAAGTAAATGCCAGCACCCCTGATGGCAGCCCGTTCAATATAGATTATGCGTTCAATACTATTTTCCGTCAAGGACTGGGCATCATCATAGGATCTCTCACCGCATTCCTGCTCGGGCAATTGATAGACGTATATGTATTCCAAAAACTGCGGTCAATCACCGGGACACGGATGATCTGGCTTAGAGCTACAGGATCTACTTTGGTCTCCCAATTTTTAGACTCCTTTGTCGTATTGGGGATAGCATTTTATGTGTTTGGAAACTGGAGTTTATCCCAGATTATTGCGGTGGGTATCATAAACTACATTTACAAATTTACTGTAGCTATTGCGCTCACCCCTTTGCTCTACCTGGGGCATGGAATAATAGACCGATACCTGGGAAAAGAACTAGCTGAAGAGATGATGAAAGAAGCATCCCTGGACCGTTCTTTTCTGTAATGGTGGAGAAACCACTCTCTTCCTACACCACACAGGAATTTGCCGGAAGAGATGTTTGAGCAAGGAAAACCAAATTTAGTATCCCCAAACGGGTAGAATTATCACGAATATTCTAAAAACTTTTTGACAACATTTGGATATCAAAATTATTAGTCCTACTTTTGCACCGTCAATAAGACATAGAACAATTTTTCGTGCCGTGAAATCCTTACTGTCGCTTGTCGGGGATATTCACTAG
Source organism: Algoriphagus sp. (assembly GCA_048819475.1). GTDB lineage: Bacteria > Bacteroidota > Bacteroidia > Cytophagales > Cyclobacteriaceae > Algoriphagus. The sequence goes on along the minus strand of JBMDXP010000028.1, from coordinate 100,532 downwards.
GAGTACATGGCAAGAAAAAGTAAGGAAAAACATCATGGATCAAACACTCAAGTTCTCAGACTTGGGGATTTCTTCAGAAATTCTCAAGTCAGTGGAAGAGATGGGTTATACCCAACCTTCCCCTATTCAATCACAAGCTATTCCTTTTGTATTGGAAGGAAGGGATGTCATAGGACAGGCCCAGACCGGTACAGGAAAGACAGCAGCTTTTGCTATCCCTATCATTGATTTGGTGGATGCAGATTTCAACAAACCGCAGGCAATCATCTTATGCCCTACCCGTGAACTTGCTGTTCAGGTAGAGGGAGAGATCCAAAAGCTGGCGAAATATCACCGTGGTATCAACTCCGTAGCGATCTACGGCGGTGAGTCCATTGACCGTCAGATCAGGGTACTTAAAAAAGGCGTTCAGATCGTAGTAGGTACACCAGGCCGGGTTCAGGATCACATGAACCGTGGCACTTTGAAACTGGACAATGTAGGAATCATTGTCTTAGACGAAGCCGATGAAATGTTGGACATGGGATTCCGTGACGACATCGAGGCGATCCTTCAGGAAATGCCCGAAGAAAGACAGACTGTCTTCTTCTCAGCGACCATGGCGAAGCCGATCATGGATCTGACCAGAAAATACCAGACAAATCCTGAGATCGTCAAGGTAGCGAAGAACGAATTGACCGTTTCAAACATCGAGCAGGTATTCTATGAGGTGAAATCATCCCTCAAAATGGAACTGATGGCAAGGCTGATCAACATCAACCAATTCAACCTCAGTGTGGTATTCTGCAATACCAAGAGAATGACAGATGAAGTGACCGAAAGCCTGGGTGCCAGAGGTATTTTAGCTGAAGCTCTTCATGGGGATTTATCCCAGGCACAGCGTGACAAAGTCATGAATAAATTCCGAAAGGGGTTGTGCTCAGTACTGGTCGCGACAGATGTGGCAGCGCGTGGTATTGATGTGGATAACGTGGAAGCCGTATTTAATTTCGATCTTCCATTGGACGAAGAGTACTACGTGCATAGAATCGGACGTACTGGCCGTGCAGGAAGATCGGGGATTGCCATCAGTATGGTGACCGGTAGAAGAGACGCGATGAAAGTGAGGGATCTGGAAAGATACACCAAAGCTACCATCAAGAAAATGTCCCCTCCTTCCGTTTCGGAATTGATAGATCTTAAAAAAGCACAGTTGGTAAAAGATGTGACCGCTTCAGTAACCAAGGAAGAGGACAACCAGATCTTTGAAGCTACTATTGGCCAAATGCTGGCTGAAGGACTTACCATGGACCAGATTGCTCTAGGTCTGATCAAAATGCAGATGGGCGGAGCAGTTAAGGAAATGAGGGATCAGGATTTTGCAGTGGAGACATTCGGCGGTGGAGACAGAAGAAGGGATGGAGGCCGTGACGGTGGAAGAGACCGTTTCAGCAGAGGAGACCGGGGTGGACGAGGAGAAAGAGGTGGACGTAGGGAGTTCGGAAGCCGTGACGGTGGCAGCAGGGAGTTTGGCAGAAGACCGGAAAGAGTCCGCGAAGCCAACATGACACGCCTGTTCCTTAACCTAGGTAAAAAAGACAGAATCCGTCCCAATGATATTGTGGGTGCCATCGCTGGCGAAACTGGTGTTCCAGGTCGCAGCATCGGTGGAATCGACATCTATGACAACTTCTCTTTTGTGGATGTGCCTTCCAAAGATGCGGATCAAGTGATCCGGGTAATGAAAAACAATACCATCAAAGGTAAGAATGTAAACATGGAAGTATCCAAAGGATAATTGATTCACAGGTTAATATGGTTTAAGCACATTTCTCCCGGGAAATGTGCTTTTTTTGTATTAGATAATTTCTGATTATGCAGCTTTTCTTTCAGGAAAACATCGTTCCTCCCATTGTCACATTGTCCCCCGACGAATCAAAACATCTTATCCGTGTATTGAGGAAAAAACAAGGGGACTCCATCTTACTGACCAACGGCAGAGGAGATGTGTTTGAGTGCATCATACATGAGGCCAATAGTAAGAAGACGTCTTTAAAGATCGTTGCTTCGAATCGAGTGGCCGAAGATGGCTTCTATATCCATTTGGCCATCGCCCCTACAAAAAGTCCGGATCGGATGGAATGGATGGTGGAGAAAATCACCGAAATCGGTGTCCATGAAATCACATTGCTGGAAACAGCTAATTCCGAAAGAAGTTTTCTGAAAAGAGATCGCCTAGAAAAAAAAATCATATCGGCATGCAAGCAGAGTTTAAAATATAGAATCCCCAAATTAAACCCGGTAACACCTCTCGCGCAGTTTCTACCGCATGTATCCACTGAAGAATTTCAAAAATTCATAGCCTATGTGGATGAAAACCATGATTCACACCTTTTTGATGCCGCTACGCCTCAAGGAAAGTACCTGATACTGATAGGCCCGGAGGGAGATTTTGACCCTGTGGAAATTCAAAATGCTATTAAAGCAGGTTTCAAACCAGTCTCTTTGGGAAGCAGCAGATTGCGTACCGAAACAGCTGGGTTGGCTGCAGTTCAACTCATACAGGTACTAAACCGGTAAAAAATCCGTTTTTTTTCTGTCTGAGTTGATGCGCGACTTGATCATCGTATTACATTTTCGTTAAATTAGAGTTTAAGCCCATTGCTGTTGTGCCTTACAAAGAGAAAGAAATAGAAAAAAAGTACCATTCTATCGGGGAAGTAGCCCTGATGTTTAAGGTTGCACCCTCCCTGATCAGATATTGGGAAGGTGAATTTGATATTATCCGTCCCAAGAAGGACAGGAAGGGAAACCGGAGGTATACCAAAGATGATATCCAGAAAATCCGGTATATCTATCATCTGGTCAAGGAAAAGGGATACACACTGCAGGGTGCGCAGGAAGTGATTAAATCCGGTAAAGAACATGGATTTGACAAGGTCATGGCGGTTCAAAAACTGCAGGAAATCAAAGATTTTTTAATCAATATCCGGGACGAATTCAATGCAAAGTCAGGATCATGAGAGTTTGCGCTATTTTATTGCCTTGGCCCTGGCTCCAAAAGTGGGCCCTGGCATTTTCAAAGCCATTGTAGCTTACTCGGGTTCTCCCCAAGGATTTTTCAGGCTTCCTAAAGGCAAAATATCCAAAACACCAAAAGTAGGCAATAGGCTACTCGAACTACGAAATCAGGAGAAAAGTCTGCTGAAAACTGCTGATGACTTATTGGAGTCCGCTGTACAAAAAGGATTTCAGATCCTGACCTCCTCCCATCCGGATTTTCCAGACAGACTCAAAACCCAGGAAGATGGCCCCGTACTGTTATTTACACAAGGAAAAGCCTCCCTGAGTATGGAGCGCTCAGTGGGGATTGTCGGTACCCGGAGCGCCACCGCTTATGGCAAAACCACTACATTGAAAATCGTGGAAGATCTCGCGGTGTATCAGCCTACCATAATTTCCGGTTTGGCCTATGGAATTGATATAGCGGCACACCGGGCTGCACTACAGGTGGGACTTCCTACCATCGCTGTATTGGGTTCTCCAGTCGGACACATCTATCCGGCAAACCATAAGAAGACTGCTGAATCGATTAAAGAAACGGGCCTCCTGATCAGTGAATACCCTCCTGAAGCTACTATGGTCCCTGGAAACTTTCCTGCCCGAAACAGGATCATCGCAGGTCTATCAGATGCCCTTGTGGTAGTAGAAGCGGCAGAAAAGGGAGGTGCACTGATTACTGCAGAGATAGCTTTCTCCTACAACAAAGAGGTTTTTGCCGTACCGGGTAACCTTCAGTCACCCTACAGTGAGGGCTGCAACAAACTCATCAAAAAGATGAAAGCCATTATCTATACCGGAGCGGGTGACGTGGCCGAAGCGTTATTGTGGAACCACCCCGGCGAGGTCACGAGGAGGAAACAAACCTATGCTTTCGAAGGGCATGACGAGGAGGAAATACGCATCCTCAATCTCCTCAAGGAAAAGGGGGAATCAGAGATAGATACTATCAGTTACATGACAGAAATCCCATTGGGGATCCTTTCCTCCAAGCTGCTGACCCTTGAGTTTGAGGGCCTGATCAAATCCATTCCAGGAAAAAAATACAAACTCCACTAGGAATACCCTCCCAGCATATAGCCCTACCCTTTTCAGAGATCAGATCTTTTTCAGTTTTCTGATCAGTTTTGGGTAGTACCATAAATAGAATCCGCTGACACTCATCAGAATCAGTCCCAGGGCGGTGAGCGTGGAATAGACGAGCTTACTTCCTTCGTCTCCGTCAAAATAAAAATCCACAATACTTCCATCGTGCACCTTCTCGATCCAATCGGAATGCCTCGTAGCGATGGACAGTACTTCGCCGGAATAGCCATCCAACTGAACTTCCGTAAAATGCGTTTTGAACGTAACTTTGGCGATGCCTTTATCCGGCCGGATATCTATCCTGTCGACTTCATTGGGAAGTGCCAGGCTGTCCATTTTGGATTTTGCAAGAGACACCATCCTGTCAGGAGAGATCCATGTCTGGTTATGCTCCACCTTGGTTTTTAAGGTCGGGGGCAGCAGTTCTGCCTTTTTTTTCCAGGCAAGTAAGATTGAAGTGATTCCAATTATGAGGAAGAAAACAACCAGCGGAATCCCCAGCCAATTATGTACTTGTCTTATCCACCTCAGGTTTCGGACTTTGACCTGAATCTTATTCTCTGCCATCGTACTTATGGATTAAATACAAAATTTGCCAACTTCATCGCTTCCAAAAACTCCCGTCTGTCAAGGTTCAAATCAAATCCAGCAGCTTCCAAGGTTTCGATCACAAGTTCAGTAGCCATATTCCCCACCAGCTGATCTGCAGCCATGGGACAACCTCCATACCCCTTCAAAGCGGAATCAAACCTACGGCAACCGCCAGCTAGGCCAGCATTGACCTTGTCCGCAATGGTATCCATTCTACTATGAAGATGAGCCCCAAACTCAATGCTGGGGTATGCTGTGGTTTGCGTGGTAAACAGATCTTCTATCAATTCCGGACTGGCCACTCCGATCGTATCGGATAACGAAACTATCTTCACACCCAGCTGATCCAGCTTCTGTACCAATCCGGCAACCAACTCTGGGGAGTAAGGGTCTCCGTAAGGATTACCGAACCCCATACTTAGATAGGCCACAAGGGTTTTACCTTTCGACTCACATTTGTTCTGAATAGCTGCAAGAGTAGCCAAGGCTTCATCAATTCCGACATTTGTATTGCGCCGTTGGAAAGTCTCTGAAGCAGAAAGTGGGAAGCCTAAAAAGTCAATTTCCTCAAAGTGAAGCGCATCCTCTGCCCCTCTTTCATTGGCGACAATTGCCAGCAGCTTGCTTTTAGACCGATGTAGGTCCAAAAGCTCCAATACTTCCGCCGTATCTCTCATCTGGGGGATTGCTTTAGGACTTACAAAGCTTCCGAAATCCACTGTGTCAAACCCAATCTCCAATAATTGGTTGATATAGGCTGCTTTGATCGCAGTATCTATAAATCCAGAAATCCCTTGCATTGCATCCCGGGGACATTCGATCACTTTAATCATACCCGAAAGGTAATAAACATCGAAAGACAGCGGACTTAAAATCTGCCGGAAAGTGAAAAAATCAGGGTGGACGGAAAGTTTTGTCGTTCGTGCCGTAGCGATAATGTAGGTTTCAGCACCCCATGCTACCTTTGATGAAAAAACAGGATACAGACCAAATTCAACCCTGTATTGGTACTAGTAAGACAGCAGTTCCAAGAGTTGACCTTGCACTTTCCCCAATCTAGGTACAATCAAAAATACACCCAACTGGGCTGATTGGGAAATCTATTCCTTATTCTGAGCAAACGATAGAAGACGCTGATTTCTGCATTTGATTGCTGAAAACAGCCCGAACACGCTATAATAGAGGAAATGTTCCTGTCTGAAGAAAGATAGTACTATTTGGCAATGGCCTTGCAAAGTAAGACTGGAAACCAACTTTAAAATTTAAAATTATGAAAACTAAAGCAATGCTATTGGCAAGTGCTTCTTTGGTAGCACTTTTCTCCTGTGAGACCAATAAATACACAGAACAGGATCAGGTGAGGGTAACCGGTGAACTTCAGACTTTTGTAGACAGTGTGGAGACAGCTGTTCAAATGAAACCCGTTCACGATTGGGGAAAAATTGACAAACGTTTTGATAAGCTGGAATCCAAAGCTGAGGAAGTCTACAAAGATCGGGGTGTTGAGGAGACAGAGATAGAGGCACTGGAAGAGCGCTATGAGGCAACGATAACCACCGCAAAACAGGAAGCTGAAAATTTTGAACGTACTGCCGACATGCATATGAAAAATGTGGAAGAATGGTGGGATAAAAAAACCGACAAATTAGAAGCAAATGCCCAAAACACTGCTGCTGATATCGAAGAAACCACTAAAGAAAGCATGGATTGGTTAGCCGAAAATTTTGAAAAACTCAGTGATAATACACAAGAGAAGTTCAATGAAATTACCGCTGAACTGAAAAAGGATTAATCAAAAAAACCACCTTAACCACTGGCAAAAATCCCCTCTCATGCAGAGGGGATTTTTCATTTATGGGTATCAGAATACTTCTTTGGCGATTTTATAAGTAGCATCTGCTTTACTCATGGTATAGAAGTGGACAGAAGGCACCGCTGCTTTGATGAGCTCACGGCATTGATTGATAGCCCATTCGATCCCCACTTGTTTGACTTCGGAGTTTGATTTGCACTTCTCCAGCTCATCCATCAATTCATCCGGCAGATCCAGAAAAAAGGTTCTGGGAAGCATCGTAATCTGACCTAACGTCGAAATAGGCTTAATCCCCGGAATGATCGGGACATCAATACCTGCAGCACGGACCTTATCTACAAAATCGAAATATTTACGATTGTCAAAGAACATCTGTGTGACTATATACTCGGCTCCCTTTTCTACTTTTTCTTTAAGATACTTCAGGTCAAACTTCATGCTTGGGGCTTCAAAGTGCTTTTCCGGATATCCGGCTACCCCGACGCAAAAATCGGTCTGAAACCCTATTTCAGTCTCTTCGTGAAGGTACCTGCCTTGGTTCATCCGGATAATCTGTTCGACCAACTCTGAGGTATAGGAATGTCCATCAGGTTCAGCGATAAACTTACCTTCAGTTTTCGGAGCGTCGCCCCGCAAGGCCAGGACATTGTCCACTCCTATGAAATTCAGGTCAATAAGTGCATTCTCCGTCTCTTCCCTGGTAAATCCTCCGCACAATAAATGTGGCACCGCATCGACATGAAAGCGGTTCATGATAGCCGCGCAAATTCCCACCGTTCCGGGACGTTTTTTAGTACTGACTTTCTCAAGTAGCCCATTGGGGTGCTTTTTATAAATGAATTCCTCCCTGTGATAGGTTACATCCACAAATGGCGGGTTAAATTCCATCAGCGATTCAATGCCATGCAACAATTCGTTGAGACTTTGCCCTTTAAGGGGAGGTAAGATTTCAAATGAAAACAGCGTTGATTGTGCGTTTTTCAGGTGTTCGGTAATTTTCATGAAGTAGGTTCGGCAAGAGATAAATTAGGTTGATAAGCTAAGTTTGGAGAAAGCAATCGCTCCGCCTGTTTTAGGGTGATCCCCTTTCTGGAGGCATAGGAAGCTACTTGATCTTCACCGATTTTTCCCAAACCAAAATATTTGCTGTCTGGATGGCCAAAATAGAATCCAGATACGGATGAAGTAGGATACATTGCAAAACTTGTCGTCAACGTAATACCTATTGATTTCTCCATATCCAAAAGCCGGGCTATCGTTTCCTTTTCTGAATGCTCAGGGCAGGCGGGGTATCCCGGTGCAGGCCTGATTCCAGGGTACTCTTCCCGGATCAGTGAGTCGTTATCCAGGTTTTCTCCGGTCGAATACCCCCAGTATTTTTTTCTGACTTGCTCATGGAGATATTCAGCGCCAGCTTCTGCCAAGCGATCTGCAAGTGCCTTGAAAAGAATGTCGTTATAATCATCCCCTTCCTTCTGGAATTCCGCGAGTTTTGCCTCCATTCCATATCCTGCTGTCACTGCAAAACAGCCCAGATAATCCGTTTCGGCAGGATGAAGGTAATCGGCCAATGAACGGTTAGGCACTCCTTTTCCCTTTTTCCCTTGCTGCCTTAAAAAATGAAACGAAGCTGTAGGCTTCCCGTCAGAGCCAAATACGACGACATCATCTCCCTCACGCTGTACTGGATACAGGCCAAAAACTGCTCTAGCTTTAAGCCATTTATCACTTATCAGCTTATCCAACATGAGGTTGGCATCATCAAAGAGCTTTCTGGCTTCAGATCCCACTAGTGGATCCTGGAGGATTTTGGGGTATTTCCCCGATAGCATCCACGTACTGAAAAAAGGAGTCCAATCAATGTATTTTCTCAAAATCCCCAGATCCAGCTCCTCCAGAACGGTGTTTCCGGGCTGGTTCGGAATTACTGGCTTATATGCTGACCAGTCTATCGGAACAGGGTTGGACTTCGCTTCTTGGTACGTCACCAGTTGCTTCACGGATTGTTTAGCCTCATGCTCTACCCGCAACCCGGCATATACATTTTTAATCTTTTCCCTATATGCTTCTTTGGTTTCATCCGAAATGGCCTCACCTGCAATAGGAACGGATTTGCTGGCATCAGTCACATGTACTACGGTACCTGAATAGACCGGATCAATCTTTACGGCAGTATGGATTCTGGAAGTAGTTGCTCCTCCTATCAACAGCGGAATCTTAATCCCCTGACGCTCCATTTCAGAAGCTACATTCACCATCTCATCCAGAGATGGTGTGATCAATCCACTCAGCCCGATTATATCCACATTGTTTTTAACCGCCTCGTCAATTATCTTCTGGGCATCTACCATGACTCCCAAATCGATAATCTGATAACTGTTACAGGCCAGCACCACGCCTACTATATTCTTACCGATATCGTGCACATCTCCCTTCACAGTGGCCAAGAGAATTTTTTTCAAAGAGGATGACTCCTCTCCTTCTCCTGGCAACGGCATAAAAGGCTCCAGATAGGCTACTGCTTTCTTCATCACACGGGCAGATTTGACCACCTGTGGGAGAAACATCTTCCCTTCTCCGAAAAGATCCCCGACCACATTCATTCCGTCCATCAAAGGTCCTTCTATGACCTTCAAGGGGTTAACCAACTCCTGCCGGGCCGCTTCTGTGTCCTCCAGTATAAAGTCAAGGATACCTTTTACCAAGGCATGCTCAATCCGTTTGGCTACCGGTTCTGTTCTCCATGCTTCATTCACCACTTCCTTCTTTCCGGAGGTTTTCACGGTCTCTGCAAAATCCAGCAACCGCTCTGTAGCGTCCTCTTTCCTGTCGAAGAGCACATCCTCCACCCGCTCGAGAAGCTCTGGTGGGATATCTGCATAGACTTCCAGCATAGTCGGATTGACAATCCCCATATCCATCCCATGATGGATGGCGTGATAGAGAAAGGCGGCATGCATAGCCTCCCTCACCGGATTATTTCCACGGAATGAGAAGCTCACATTGCTTACCCCTCCACTGACTTTGGCTCCAGGAAGGTTTTCCTTTATCCACTTGGTCGCCAGGAAAAAATCGAGTGCGTTGCGCTTGTGCTCATCCATTCCTGTTGCAACAGGAAAGATATTGGGATCAAAAATAATATCCTGCGGATTAAACTTTACCCTGTTCACCAATATCCTATAGCTTCTTTCGCAGATCTCAATCCTTCGGGCATACGAATCAGCCTGTCCCTTTTCATCGAAAGCCATCACCACCACCGCAGCTCCAAACTTTTTGATTGTCTTCGCCTGGCTGATAAACTCTTCTTCCCCGTTTTTGAGAGATATAGAATTCACTATTCCCTTACCCTGAACACATTTTAATCCCGCCAGGATGATATTCCATTTGGAACTATCGATCATGATGGGAATCCTGCTTATCTCAGGTTCGGAAGCAACAAGATTGAGAAATTTCACCATGGCAAACTCTCCATCGAGCATGCCTTCATCCATGCACACATCCAACACCTGTGCTCCTCCTCGCACCTGGTCTAACGCTACCTCCAGCGCTTCATCGTATTTGCCGTTTAGGATTAACCGCGCAAATTTCTTCGAACCTGTAATATTCGTACGTTCACCTATATTGACAAAATTAAGTTCAGGTGTAAAAATCAAAGGCTCCAGGCCCGACAACTTCATATAATTCGTATGCTTCATATCTTAATCCAACTTTTCCTCCACTTGCTCTTCTTCCAGTCTTCTCGGCTGATAATCCTGCGCCAATCTTGCCAGCGCGGAGATATGCTCCGGGGTAGTTCCACAGCATCCTCCAAGGATATTCAGCATACCTTCTTTCAAAAAATCCCTTACCTGATCTGCCATCTCATCAGCTCCCTGGTCATACGCCCCAAACTCATTAGGCAAACCTGCATTGGGATATGCACTGACATAAAAGGGGGCTTTCTGCGCCAATACTTTTAAATATGGCCTCAGTTCCTTTGCTCCAAGTGCGCAGTTGAGCCCCACGGAGAGTAAGGGTACATGGGAGATGGAAATCAAGAAAGCCTCTGTGGTCTGTCCTGATAGCGTACGACCCGAAGCATCGGTTATTGTGCCTGATATCATAATAGGCACCCCGCCATCCTTCGGGCTCAAGGGGATTCCTCTTGCTTCAAATACTTCCTGAATTGCAAACAGTGCCGCTTTGGCATTGAGTGTATCAAAAATTGTCTCCACCAGAATAATATCAGCGCCTCCATCCAGCAATCCTTTCACTTGCTCAGCGTAAGCCTCTGCCAGCTGATCAAACGTAATAGCCCGGTAACCTGGATCGTTGACATCCGGTGACAGGGAAGCAGTCCTATTGGTAGGGCCGATTGCTCCCGCTACAAAACGGGGCTTGTCAGGGTTGGAAGAGGAAAACTCTTCCGCCACTTCCCTTGCCAGTTTCGCTGACTCATAATTGATCGCGTAAGCAAGATGAGAGAGACCATAGTCTTCCTGGGCAATGGTAGTTCCGGAAAACGTATTGGTTTCAATAATATCTGCTCCTGCTTCCAGGTACTCCCTGTGGATGGCTTTGATTATTTCAGGTCTACTGAGAGAAAGTAGATCGTTGTTGCCTTTCAGGGATTTGGGATGGGATTCAAGCTCTTTGGTACGGAAATCTTCTTCCGACAGCTTGTATCGCTGGATCATGGTACCCATAGCTCCATCCAATATAAGGACTCTTTTTTCAAGCTGGTTCAGCAAGGATTCCGTTCTGTTCTGCATAGTGAATTGTTATTCAAAAAGCTTTCGAGCAAAACACGGAGAAAAGTACAAGTACTTGATCCGCTCATCTGTTTCCGGTATTTCCGGAATGGGAATTAGCACCTTGATTACAGGTTGCTAAGACGTCGCAGGGCCCTTCCCTCGGTCTTTCTCGATAAGCAATACCAAAGTTAACACCATTTTGTCAAAAAACAGCTACTGCTATTAAAATCTGATGCGGTGGACAACGCTATGACTAACCTAACAGGTCAAGGCCTTACCCCTACTCCAAAACTAACATAGGGGGCTGCCATATAGGAGGCCATATCAAACCTGCCCAGCCGATAATTGGCCAAAGGAATTTCATAACCAGCTGAAGCCATGAAAACCAGATCAAACAATTTCCTTTTAGTCATAGGGACCCCATACTCTGCAAAAAGCTCAGGTTTTATCATCATCCCCCTGTTTTTCAGGTATCCATCAAACTCCCGTTGTTCGAATAACTCAGGAAATCCCGGTTTTTCCTTTGCAGTAAGTGTATATCTGATATTGCCGAAACCCACACCTCCCATTGCTCCCATACCGAAATTCTTAAATTGAATAAACTTGTATCCTGCATTGGCATATACGCGAAGGCTGTTCAGCACTTGGTTATAATTCACATTGGCCCTGCCTTTCATGCCCAGATTATATACATCCACTCCATATAGAAGCCCCTCTGTCTCACCTAAAATCCGCAGACCTATATTGGAAGGCATTCCTTCCAGAGGGCTGTATCCTGCATTTTCCAATTGTTCGTTAAAAGCTGTGGGTCTCGTGAAATGGATACCACGGAACAGATACAATCCAAAATTTGAGTCCTTGTAAAAGAAATTTCTGTCTGGGAGGGTAATTCCCGCTCCCACTCTGAAAAATGCCCCACTTTGTGTGTTGTCAAATGATATCCCTGACATATTCCATTTCCCTTCAAAGGGACTGAAGGAATAACCCACTTTGGCCAGAATCTGTAGGGCTTCTTTTCTGCCGGGTAAGTCAAAATCATAACTCATATGAAAACCGATCTCTGTCAGGAAATTCCCATAATAATGGGATCCTTTCTGGATATTCTTTTCCCTCAAGATGATTCCTTGTGCAGGATCGGAAAGGAAGGTGGAGAGATCCGCAGATGAATTGGAAGGCAACATCTGAAAATTCAAAAAGCCCGCACCCAAAGACATGTAATGAATCAACTGGAATTTCGATTCTTCGGTAAAGGAGTATCCCACATTCACCATGGCCCTGGAGGTCCTGTAACTCATCGTGAACTCATCCAGATCATTTTTGGGTCCGGAATTATGGAAGAGCTCCATGCCCAGCACAAAATCATTGACCCTGGCCTGATAACCCATTCCGAAAGTCTGATACCTGTTTCTTAACCCTGTAAGCCCTCTGGCTGAAAGCATATTATCAAACTGGTTAAGCTTAGCCCCCGAAGTACCTCCCATCACATAGAAGGTAGACCGCTTATTGATCAGTTGCTGTGCATTAAGAGCAAATGAACAAATCAGTAAAATTAAACCAAGTACTACTCTTCGTAAAAAAAACATGGAACGCTCAGTTGGACTTATGCAGGGAGATTTCAATCCCTACAGGCAAAATTAATGCTAAACAGCCTGTTTATAAAGTATCTTTTGAATCAAGGTGCCGGAAAAGCTTTGAATAAAGGTCGTCCGGTGCAAATGGTTTCGGCACAAAATCATCAATTCCAACCTTTTGCATTTCATCTTTGATCTCATGCAGAGAGGAAGCCGTGAGTACTAGAATCGGGACTTCCCCTTTTACAGGATCAGGGTTCTCACGTATAGCCTTTGCCACGGCAAAGCCATCCAACAGCGGCATCTGAAGATCAAGCAAGACAATATTGAAATCCCCTTTATCAAATTCCCTTAACGCTTCCTCTCCATCTGAAGCGATCACAAGATTTCCCGTATTCCATTTTGTCAAAAACTTCCGGATGAGAATCTGGTTGACAGTATTGTCTTCAGCTACTAATATATTAGCCTCATGCAGCGATTTCTGAGGATTACTATTCCCTTGGCTTTTTTTATCATTGGTTTCTTTCATTAACTCAAACCGCAAAGTAAAATCAAAAACACTTCCTACATTTAGTACGGAGTCGACCTTGATCGTGGAGCCTAGCAGCTCTACCAACCGTTTCACTATTGCCAGACCTAGACCCGATCCTCCATATTTCCTCGTTGTATCAGTCGAAGCCTGTGTAAAGGCTTCAAAGATTATCTTCTGTTTTTCGGGAGGTATCCCTATCCCTGTATCTGTGACTACAAACTTGATTCCAATATCTTTGGAAGAGTGGTCTACATACTTGAGCTCAATCTTCACATTTCCCTTTTCTGTAAATTTTATTGAGTTGGATACCAGGTTATTTACAATCTGCCCAAGCTTGATCGGATCTCCCAATAATTCCCGGGGTACCTCTGGGTCTATTTCACAAGTAATGGCAATACCTTTCTCCCCTGCGTGAAAACTATGCGAATGGACGATTCTATTGATTACGTTGCGGATATTGAAAGGTATGTGCTCCAATTCTATTTTTCCTGAATCGATTTTATTGAAATCCAGGATATCATTGATAAGCCCCATGAGGTTTTCAGCAGAAAACTGAAGTGTCTTCAGGTTTTCCAGTTGGTCCGGACGCGGGTTTTCCTCCATCAGGAAATGGGACAAGCCGATCACTGCATTCATTGGAGTACGGATTTCATGGCTTATCACAGACAGGAACTGAGACTTTACCTGAGAAGCCTGTTCTGCTTTGTCTTTGGCCATGAGCAGCTCACGCTGCGCTTCTTTGAGTTTCGAAATATCCCTGGCTATGCCTGTATAGTAACGCTGATTGTCATTTTTGTCCTCAACCATACGTCCGTTGGTATTGAATACCTTGTATTCCCCGCTCTTGTGGCGCAGCCGGAACTCCAAAAACTGATTCTCCGCCAAAAAATCTACAGCATTCACTAATTTTGAATGAAATATATCCATGTCCTCAGAATTGAGGAATTCGAAGATACTATGCCCTATTACCTCGTCGGTGGTATACCCAAGAAACTGGTTTACATTGGGCGAGACATACTGCAGTTCAAAAGTATCGGAAAGTGAAAAAATTATTTCAGTCGACTCTTCTACCAGCGTGCGGTATTTTTCCTCTGACTTCAAAAGATTGACTTTTGCCTGATGCTCCTCATTGATGTCCCGGACAATACTCAAAGCATATTCCACTTCATCATTCTCAATTATAGGGCGGATTATCCTGTGGTAACACCGATTCTTGAAAAAAAACTCACTCTCCACGATTTCCCTATCCTCAAAGACCCTATCCAGTACCCTGGTAACTTCTTCATAATTGCTGATAGATATCTCACTTAGCTGCTTGCCTTCGAAGTCATTCCTGCTGAGTTGCCAATACTCAAAATTGGTCCCTTCTGCAAGTATATATCTCCGGTCCCTGTCCATTAAAAAGATATTGGTCCCAGGGATATTGGAAGCCAACACACGGTATTGCCTATCTTTTTCTTTGTTGAAAAGCTCCAGGTTTTTCCGGTCTGTAATCTCCTGAAAAAGCCCTTCATGGATCACTATTTCCCCATTGCTGTTCAACACATCCCTGGTTCTGTCCTCCACCCAGGCAAAAGTCCCGTCTTTTTTTCTGATCCTGTATTCTCCCGAAAAAGAGGGGGTCCCTGAATTCCCTTTGGATTTTCTGGCATCACTGGATATTACCTTGGCATCATCAGGATGTAGGATATCAAAGAACGAAACACCTCCATTAATCAAATCCTGGGATTCATACCCAAATTGCCTAATATTTTCGGAGATGTATTGTATCCTAAAATCCTCATCAGGCAAGACTCTAAACAGGACTGCAGGACTGTTCTCCACGATCATCTGCGCCTGTTTGGCTATCCGTTCACTTTCATATTTCTCTGCAAGACTTCTCAGAATAAAAGAATAGCCGATCTCATCCTGGTCTGAATGGATTTTCTGGACAGATATCTCAAAAGGTGAGGCCGAAGCTTGCCAGGTTTCAATAAAACATATTTTCTTCCATTGCTTTCCGGCTTCTAATCCAGAGACGATTTCTTTCAGGGATTTATCCTCACTGAGGTTGAAATAAAGCAGACCCTGGATCTGGCCGGAATATCCTCCTGCTGACTCCTCTCCACAGATCCCTGCTACGGCCTCATTCATATAGATCACATCCAGATCCAGATTGGTTACTATAATCGGATCACTTACCTGGGCAAGGATTTGGGACTGGAGTTTAAGGTAT
Organism: Algoriphagus sp.; assembly: GCA_048819475.1. Lineage (GTDB taxonomy): Bacteria > Bacteroidota > Bacteroidia > Cytophagales > Cyclobacteriaceae > Algoriphagus. The sequence continues at coordinate 84,952 of JBMDXP010000028.1, read as the reverse complement.
TCCTGCGAGGCCCTCTTATGGGAAATATCCGTGCAAAAACCCACTACTTCGAGGCCCTGTGACAAAAAATCCTTTTTAGCCTCGATTTCATAGCTGATGAGTGCTACACTGCCATCACCATTTACAACTGTAAATTCTCCCGATGTCTGGGCTATTGTCTCAATAGACTTCTTCAGGTTCTGTACAAACCCATGCCTGTCGACCTTTTGTATTTTGTACAGAAGAGAAGTGAATTCAGCAGTCACAGGCTGATTACCAAATCCGAACATGTAGGAAAGCCCCCCAGACATAAAAAAAATATTCTTGGAAGTACTGTATCTCCAGGATCCTGATTTGGATAAGATTTCTGCATTCGCCAGAAGGCTTTCGTTTCGCTCTATTTTCCGGAGTAGTTGACTTCCCATGTAGGCCCCCACCAGGATATCTCCCAATTGCCTGAATACAGGCAATTCCCTCTCCTTAAACTGCCAGGACACTTTAGCAACTACGACCGCCACTAGACCGGACAGCTTGGCTGCCGATACCATCGGGATCAATAATACGCCTCTTTCATCCAGCTGCAGAAAACGAACCACGCCTTCCTTCAACGCTTCTTTCTCTGATCGGATTAATTGGGACAAATCAACATGAAGACCCACTGTATCTTTCTCCGAAAACCATTCTGACAGCTGTTCAAGATTTCCATTCTCCCTGTTTTGGATAAAAACCCACGAGCAATCCGCATTTAAGAATTCACTGAACCGGGTAAGCGAATCATTGAAAAGGTTTGCAATATCCAGCTGCCGGGAGTTGATCAATTGACTTGAAATCCTGTTTATTAGATTTTCTATCTCCAATCTCCGCTGAAGAGACTTGTCGATTTCGATGTATTCGGTGATATCCCTGGCACTGAACAGGATTCCCCCTATACTCTGATGATTCAAAAAATTCCTGGCGAAGCTTTCCAGATAGATTTTGGTACCGTCTTTCTTCCGCGTCCACAAATCAATATTCACTTCCTTATCCGTATATAAAACTTCCTCAAAACTCCCCTTCACGATTTCAATCATTCCCCGTTTCGCGAAATCCCGGTAATTTTTCCCTATAATTTCATCTACAGAAAAACCTAGTTTTTCGCTCACGGATGTACTGATGAATTTATAGTTACCTGCTTCATCCAATATGCATATCAGATCATGGCTGTTGTTGAGAATGCTCTGCATGTATCGGAGCTCGTCACTGAACAATCCCTCTGGATCTATCATCACATTATTCGAGAGCTTGTCCGAAAAAGAAGTCATTCTATTCCCTTTTACTATCAGGAATTTCTCATGGTAGCTTGAAGGGAGGTTGATAAATACCCATTCAAATCTCTGACCGACACCCTCTTTGTCTATAATTGACTTAAAGTAATGCTCTTGTGGTGTCTGGCCACCTTCAAAAAAAACATCCAGACTCCTCAGCTGGTCATTATCTTTGAAAAACTCCCTCCAATTATCATTGCTGCAATCAAAATTAGCTTTGTAATGTCTATTCCAGTAAATGATCTCCTGACGGCTGATCAAAAAAAGTGGATCTTGGATTTCATCCAAAAAACTGGAAATATCAAACTGATGGAATTCGCTCATTTTATATCAAATTCTTGTAGATCCTGAAATTCTATCAACTCAAAATTGTGTACCAACTGCCTAATATTGAAAAAAGATAACTTCAAATCCAATGATAGTTGACCTAGTCACCCTTATTCATTTTAATGCTTAAAAAATAAATGCCTTCTGTTGCTTACATCTGATGTCCGTAGTCTTCCTACGATTATATTAGTAAAAAATTTCCTATTTCAAATCAGAATTATATAACATATGATTGTAACTACCACAAATACGCTTGATGGATACCGCATAGATCAGTATCTAGGAATAGTTTCAGGAGAGACTATTATCGGAGCTAACATTTTCAAGGATTTTTTTGCCTCCATTACCGATATTGTCGGAGGCAGATCATCCGCCTATGAGCAGGTGCTCAAAGAGGCAAAAGCCACGGCGATGGTGGAAATGGAAATGCAGGCCCGCGCATTCGGCGCAAATGCCATCGTGGGGATAGACCTGGATTACGAGACTATCCGTGACGGTATGCTGATGGTGACAGCCAGTGGAACTGCGGTAAAAACCACAAAACTTTAATGGAAAGAACTCCTGAAATCAGGAGTTTTTTAAACGTTCCAAAACATCCCGTAATGTGGATTTCTTTAAAAACTGATCTTCCACAATCACCATTGGGCCTGACTTGCACATATCGAGGCATTTGGTCTTGATCAGTTTGACATCTCCTTTTAGATCAGGTTGCTTGATTGACACCTTCAACTCTTTGTAGAGGGACTTGGAGCCACATTTTTTACAATCTGACCCCGTACATACAAATACGAGTTTCCTGTTAAGTTTCATTATCCTCCCGATATGGCCTGCATCATATATCCACATAATAACGCTCCATAGGTACCTATAGCATATCCCAGCACTGCCAAGAGCACTCCTACAGGTGCCAGAGAAGAGTCAAAGGCAGATGCAACAATGGGAGCGGATGCAGCACCTCCTACATTGGCCTGTGAACCCACCGCCACATAAAAAAACGGTGCTTTGATCAGGTACGCCACGATTAGCATAACCAGGATATGGAACCCCATCCAAACTATCCCCACGAGGAAAAGTACAGGGTTATCAAATATGGCTGCCAAATCCATCTGCATCCCTATAGTTGCCACTAAAACATACAGAAGTGCGCTACCTATTCGGGAAGCCCCTGCTCCTTCAAGATTTCTTGCTCTAGTAAAGGAAAGAAGAAGACCAACGGTGGTGGCAATGACCACGATCCAAAAGAAACTTGAATTGAGCGAGTACTTGGCCAGATCAGGATAGTTTACATCGATATAGGGTGCCAAAAAATCTGCCGCAAAATGCGAAATACCTGTGATTCCAAACCCAATTCCCAATATGATCATCATATCTGACAAAGTTGGAACCTTGACTATACTTTCCCTGAATTTCTCAATCTTATCCCTCAACTCATAGATTGCCGAAGTATCAGCCTTGAAAAACCTATCGATTTTCTCAGGCTTTGCAGCCCAGTAGAGAAGTACAGCCATCCACAGATTCGCCACCAGCACATCAACTGCTATCATCTGACTGAATAGCTGGGGACTAGCTTCAAAGACCTCCAACATTGCTGTCTGATTTGCCCCACCACCTATCCATGATCCCGCTATGGTGGAGAGCCCTCTCCATACTTCATCCGCACCACTTCCTGCATAAAGTTCAGGAAAGACAATCCCCACAGTAAGCAAAGCCAAAGGCCCTCCGATCATAATACCAAAAGTCCCCGCCAGAAACATGGTGAGGGCTTTCGGACCGAGTCTCAAAATCCCTTTGATGTCTATGCTAATAGTGAACAGAACCAATGAAGCAGGAAGAAGGTACCTACTGGATACGCTGTAGAGATTGGAAGATTCTCCTGAAATAATTCCAAAAGAATTAAACAACGCGGGTATAAAATAACAAAGCAAGACAGTGGGCACCACGCCGTAAAATCTTCTCAACACAGGATTACTACTGGCAGATGTGGCAAAAATCAAGGCTAAAATAATCATCAAAAGCCCAAAAACTACAGCATCATTTGTCAGCAAAGGGGTGTTGTCTTCCATCATTCATCGGGTAAAGGTTTGCAACATTACCAACAAAACCTCAAAAAGCCCAAGTTTCTAGATTTTTCCATTCTCCATAATTTGCAACAATTCTCCCAGAATCATTGCCGTAGCTCCCCATACCATTTCCTTGTCCACTTCAAAATAAGGGGTGTCCAACCTGAAACTGTCGCTGAATTCCAGTACTTTCCTCTTGCGAAGACCCGGCTCAAATAAGAAACTGATTGCAGCAGGAATGATTCTGGCCACTTCTTTCACCTCTGGAATAAAATCAGGAATGGATTCTGCATATCCCAAAACAGGGCTTACCAAAAAATTACTGGCTGGTATATATAAATCACTCATTCTTCCGATCAGGTTTACCTGCTCCGGCAGTATACCTACTTCCTCCCAAGCTTCTCTTAAAGCAGTATCTACTTCATCTCTATCCCAAGCTTCCATTTTACCACCAGGAAAGGCTATTTGCCCTGAATGCACACCGGGGTATTCAGGGCGCTTGATGAGAGGAAAATAAGCCTTTCCTTCCTGCGGATATAAAAGAATCAAGACTGCCCCTTTCTTATGATTCCCGGGAAGCGCAGATTCAAATCTTCTCCTGTCTATAGGAAGAGGCGACATTCTAAGCTGGGCCTCTTTTCCAGGAAGTGGATGCTTCATCCCTTTCTCCAGCAAGCTTAACCCGGTCAGAAAATCCATATCAACTAAAGTCTACTTGCTTAATTTTTTGGTTGATGTAGGATTCAGGAAGGTAATCCATTGTAAGTGTGTCCAGTTTGAACTGCCTCAGTACATGGTCGTCCACATCGATCAGCCAGGCCATTGGACGAAACCCTTCTTCTTCCTGGAAATATCCAAAGACAACAAATTGCTCATTGCTGATCCACATCCCTTCCTCCAGCATTCCTGAAGGCCCCATAAACAGCAACCGCTCTTTCATCCCGTCTCCTCTGTACCATACTACCTCCGAATCCGGATTAAGATAAGGGGTATCGATGTTTTCCTGCGCTTCGATCTTATAACTGTATATATCCATCACCCCGTCTCCTTCGGGATGTGGGAATTGATAAGGGGAAAGTGGATCGTCTGGGAGTATGGGATTCCGCTCCGGCATCTCCATAGGATCAATCGTATCTGTCAAAATCAAATTGAACTGGGAAGCATCAAAGGTTCCGACACTTTCTACCCAATGCCTGTACCAGTTTGGCTTTTGCGCCAGCGCAAGATCCAGCTGTGTTCTTAACTGTGCCAATTCATCCCCTGATATCTCCCTCTCGGCTGTAGACTCTTCAGAGGTATCAGCCCCGCCGCAAGAAAACAGCAGGATTACACAGCAACTAATTAAAATGAAATAAGTAGGCACTCCTGGAATTGAAATCCTCATAGTAGAAAGTTTTCGGAAGGTTAAGCTAAGCTAAGCCGCCTAAAAAACAAAAAAGGTTGGGGCACTGACCCAACCTTTTCCTGCTCTCAAACCTATTAAACCTATTGTAGATATTCATTTTATGAATACCTTCGAAAAGTAGAAAATGTTTTCATATCCTCCAAACAATCGATTGCGAAAGATTTTCAAAATTTTATTTCCCCCTGTTTTTCTGCTTCTAATTGGTTAAATATCAAGGAAATCAAGTAGAAATAACCCAAAAAATATTTTTGGCCGGCCTGCTATTCTTACATTAAGTTTGAACCCACCATTTCCCTACCCTATCTATTATGTCCACCACCATTATTGCACAAAAGATTTTTTCGGGTTTCATTACCTATATGGAATCGTTTCATGCCTATACCCGTCTTGCACCGGAGTATTTTGCAGCAAGAGACTGGCATGCGATCCAGCTAAATCACAAGCAGCGCCTCAGACTTTACAAAGATTTGCTTTTCCCTTTGGCTAAAACATGTGCTGCAAGCTTGGGCACAAAATCCGCAGACAGGCAAAGCTGGGCTACAATCAAAAACCAGTTTGCAAACCAGATAGAAGGTCGTCCTGATGTGGAACTGGCTGAGACATTCTTCAATTCTGTGATAAGGAAGAGTTTTCCCGGGCTTTCAGTAGATGAGGAATTGATGTTTGTCATGGAAGGACATTTTTCCTGCCCCATAAATGAAAACACAGATCTGATAAATACTTATCCCTCAAGTCTTGGACTAGAAAAAATAATCCGTCAAATCCTGGAAGATTATGATTTTGGGGCACCTTTTATGGATAAAGCCCAAGATGTTGAATTTCTTGTGCAAAGTGTCAGAGAGGTCATATTGAGCCGCTACAAGGTCGCTCCGGAAACCACCACACAGATTTTAAAGCCAGTTTTCTACAGAAATAAAGCCGCTTACTTAATCGGCAGGACTTACTTGGGACATAAATGGATGCCCTTTATCATACCCGTGATGAATGGTCCCAAGGGCATATTCGTAGACACGCTCATTTTCGACCCTAACCTTATGAGCAGCATGTTCAGCTTTACGCGAAGCTATTTCATGGTCGATGCAGCGGTACCATCGAAGATTATAAGTTTCCTCAATTCAGTGATCCCTCACAAGAAAATCCATGAATTATACAATGCCATCGGGTTCAACAAACACGGAAAAACCTTACTGTACAGGGATTTCCTGCATCACCTCACATTGAGCGGAGACCAGTTTGCGGTGGCCCCGGGAATCAAGGGAATGGTAATGACTGTCTTCACTTTGCCCTCGCTGAACCTGGTATTTAAACTCATAAAGGACCATTTCGAACCTCCAAAAAGCATGACGCGTCAGGAAGTCCGGGCCAAATACAAGTTGGTATCACTCCATGACAGGGTAGGGAGAATGGCCGATACCCACGAATTTGAATATTTCCGGATTCCGATGAGCCGGATCAGCGAGGAGCTTCTGAAAGAGCTGAGGAACACGGTCAATTCACTTTTACAAATCATAGATGGCCATCTGATTATAAAGCACCTATATACTGAAAGAAAAATGGTTCCTTTAAACATCTTTCTGGAGACCTGTGATACTGAGAATGGCCTTCGGGCTGCTGAAGATTATGGAAGAGCTATACTTCAGCTGGCACAGGCAAATATTTTTCCCGGAGATATGATGACCAAAAATTTTGGCCTCACCAGGCAAAACAGGGTGATTTTCTACGATTATGATGAGATAGAATTTCTGACTGATATGAACTTCAGGGAAAAGCCCAAGGCGGAGACTTATGAGCAGATTTATGCTGCTGAGCCTTGGTATCCAATAGCCAGAAATGATGTGTTTCCGGAGGATTTTAAAAGATGGATGATCGGACGACAAGACATCAAAGCCCATTTCCTGAACTATCACAGCGCGCTGTTTGACCCCAAACATTGGAAAGGTATCAAAGAGAGGATCCAGTCAGGAGAACTCATCCATGCATTCCCCTATCCTGACGAAATCAGATTCCGCCGGGACGAGGTAATCTGATGAGGTGAAGTTTATCTTCATCGGTAAGCCGGTAAAGGTTATTTTTGTACCACTGACATATCCTACCATCACCTGAACATGCGTGCCGAAAAAAACATAGAAATGTCAACAGATCAAGCTGTCCATTCCAAAAAAATAATTCTTCATACCCCGCAAGATGATGAAAGGCCGGTATTCATCGCTGGAAATTTCAATAACTGGACGACTCAGGACCGCCGCTTTCTGATGACCAAGACTGCTGCAGGCCAGTATGAGTTTACTTTTCCGATAGACCTTCAACCGGAAGAAGAATTAATTTACAAATTCACCAAAGGTGACTGGTCTGAGGTAGAAATTGACAGGTATGGGAACCGTACTCCAAACAGGCACTGGAATGACAATAAACCTATTAAACTGGAAAAGGTGGCCAAATGGAGAAAAAACTGGCTGCCGTACCGGCCTAGCCAACTGCCACAAATCCACCTGATATCGGAAGAGTTTGAGATACCGCAACTCAATAAGACCAGAAAGATCTGGGCACTCTTACCCCATGATTACACGACAAGCAATGAGGCCTACCCCGTCCTTTACCTTCAGGATGCACAGAATCTTTTCCACGAAAACGGACAGTTCGGCAACTGGCAGATAGACAAGAAACTTGCCGTCATGTCAGACTACGGAATAGGTAAAATAATCATTATTGCAGTAGAGCACGCCGAATCAGAACGCTTGCAGGAATACAATGTGGGAACAACAGTACTGGGAACTGGACATGGAAAAAAATACATCAGATTCATAACAGATACACTTAAGCCGTTTGTGGACAAAACCTACCGTACCAAGCCTGGAAGGGATTTTACAGGAATCGGGGGAAGCTCTATGGGAGGACTGGTAAGTATCTTCTCAGGTTTAATCTATCCAGAGGTTTTTGGGAAGCTGATGATATTTTCTCCTTCCCTCTGGGTAATCCCGAAAATCAAACTTGGTTTTCTTGACATCTTCGAACCTATGGATACCAGGATCTATCTATATGCCGGGGGAGATGAAAGTGAAACCATGGTTAAACATGTCGTCAAATTCAGAAAGCGGCTTTTAAAAAGAGAAAGCCTTCAGGGTAAAATGAAAGTACGGCTAAGCATAAACAATGAAGGGAAACATAACGAAAATTATTGGAGTGATGAGTTCCCCAAAGCCATAGAATGGCTCTTTTTCAGCAATAAAGAAGATTAATCTACAGATACGACACATAGACGATGCAATTCAAAATCAATCCAAAAAAGACAGCTGTAGAAGGGCTGAGGATAATCCCTGTTATTCAGACTGGGCCCGTGGACGGACTATCCCAAGTCCCCGGTCTCCCGTCAGTCAATCCACTGCTTTTCTCTGCCGGGAAAGACACCCAGTATCTTTTCGAGGAAAACGGGCAGTTGACCCTGTTACTTGGTCTGGGCAGCCAGCCTGATCACGCATCCGTACAAAAAACCTTCCGGCGTGTATTGGCAAAACATGCTTCTTTACTTGGAAAGGAGCTCCATCTCCAATTGCCGGAATCATTTCCACCTGACCTGCTGGAATCCGCGCTTACAGGACTTCAGCTGGGGGCTTATTCGCTCGGGCATTTCAAAAAAGAGCGGAAGAGCCAAAGGGATTATTCCAAATTGAAGGTTCAACTCACAACGGGAATCCCCTCCGCAGAAGACATAGCCGACAGGGCAGTGAAGATCGCCATGGCCAAAATAGAGGCTTTTAGCCTGGTAGACCTGCCTCCCAATAGGGTTACCCCAGGATACCTAGCCAGGTGGGCAAAAAAAGCCGGAAAATCCTCCGGTCTTAGCACCAGGGTTTTTGACCGGAAAAAAGCAAAAGCCGAGGGCCTTGAAGCTTTTTTGGCGGTATCCAGGGGAAGTGGGCAAGAGCCTCAGTTCATTATCATGGAATACAGATCCCCAAAAGCCAGATTCCATCTGGGCTTGGTGGGAAAAGGAGTGACTTTTGATACGGGGGGACTTAATATAAAGACCCAGGAGATGGTTCACATGAAATCAGACATGGGGGGTGCAGCCGCTGTCCTGGCTGCTACCAAACTGATTGCGGAACTAGAACTCCCTGTAAATCTGACCACGGTCGTTCCTGCCGTGGAGAATTCCATCGACAAGGATTCCTATGTGCCCAGTGAAGTAATAGGTAGCCATGCAGGGCTCAGCATAGAAGTAATAGATACCGATGCCGAAGGTCGGCTGATTTTGGCAGATGCCCTGTCTTATCTGGTAAAAAATTATCAAACAGATCAACTGATAGATCTGGCTACACTTACAGGAAGTAGTGTGGGTACTTTTGGATATGAATGTGGTGCCCTCTTTTCCAATTCCGATACGCTGGGAGAATCATTGCAAAAAGCAGGTGCCCAAACCGGTGAAAGATTGTGGCCCCTTCCATTATGGGACAGCTACAAAACCGAGATGGACAGCGACATTGCTGACATTAGAAACTACCACGGAAAACCCATCGCAGGAGCAATTACCGCAGCCAAGTTTCTGGAAGCTTTTATTCATCACCACCCCCACTGGGCACACCTGGATATTGCCGGTGTAGCATTCGGTGACAGTGAATTTTTCAAATCCAAAAGCGGTACTGCATTTGGTGTGGAATTAATACTTAAATTCATTGAAAATCAACTGTAACGGCTATTTATAAGGATGGAAACTAAAGGCAAGACTTTTCTCTGCGTTTCTAATTTTTTTAAAGGAAACGCTTTTTTGACCCAACTTAAGAAACAGGGCAATACGGTATATCTCATAACCTCAGAAAATCTCAGGGATAAGCCTTGGGCATTTGAAGCTATAGATGAGATATTTTACATGCCGGGACAGGATCTTGACTGGGATTTGAACATCCTGCTGAAAGGAGTGGCAGGTTTGATGAGAAGCAATAAGATTGAAAGTATCGTTGCACTCGATGATTACGATGTGGAAAAAGCTACTTTCTTGCGGGAAAGCCTAAGAATCCCCGGGATGGGGCAGACTACAGGGAGATTCTTCCGAGATAAGCTGGCGATGAGAATAAAAGCTAAAAACGCCGGCATTAAGGTACCCGAGTTCTCGGCATTGTTCAATGATGGGGAAATCAATTCCTTTGCAGATCAAGTGCCTGCACCATGGGTGCTCAAACCCAGATCAGAAGCCTCGGCACATGGGATTATCAAAGTTCATGATAAAGCGTCACTTTGGGAAAACATCCATCAGCTGGGAGACAACCGGATTTATCACCTTGTGGAACAGTTTAAACCAGGGGATGTATTCCATGCAGATGGACTGATGCTCAATGGTAAAAATCTTTTTTGTGCTGTCTCAAAATACCTATCTACTCCGATGGAGATCTCGCAGGGGGGAGGTATTTTCAGATCAGCCAGCGTAACGTACGGTTCTTCCGATGAAAAAGAGATCAAGAAAGTCAATCTCCAGATCATGAAAGCCTTTGGGATGAAATCCGGGGCTACTCACACCGAGTTTATAAAAAACCGTGAAGACGGTGAGATTTACTTCTTAGAGACTTCCTCCAGAGTGGGTGGCGCACATCTTGCCGAGATGGTAGAAGCCGCTACCGGGGTTAACCTTTGGGCTGAATGGGCAAATATCGAAGACGCCTTGGGTAAAGGATACGATTACAGTCTTCCACATGTATCAAAGGACTATGCTGGCATTTTACTAACCCTTTCCAGACAGCAGCATCCGGACCTGAGTAGCTTCAATGACCCAGAGGTATATTTCAAAGTACCCTTGGAATACCACGCAGGACTGATTGTCAAGTCAAAACACCAAGACCGTGTGATGCAATTGCTGGAAGATTATGCACTCAGAATCGCCAAGGACTATTCCACTGTAGCCCAAGCACCGGAAGTCAAAAAATTCCACTGATTTGCCCAAGTTCGCTAATACTTCTCCTCCACTCCCAAACCGAACAACGCAAAATCATATTTCACCGGGTCCAGAGGGTCAAACTCCCTTAAACGTTGCGTTAGCTCCAAAGCTGTCTGCCAGTCTGTCTGCTTACGGGTAATCAACCCTAGTTTTCTCCCCACCCGATCCACATGGATATCACAGGGGCAGACCAGCTGGGCAGGACTGATTCTCTTCCAGATCCCAAAGTCAACGCCTCTTTCATCGGAGCGGACCATCCATCTCAGATACATGTTGATCCGCTTACAGGCTGCTTTCCTCAAAGGAGTTGCTATATGCTTTCTGGTCCTGGGAGGAGCTTCCGGTAGTGAAAAAAACAATGAATGAAACTGGGTGAGAATGTTTTCCATGGCATGCTGATCTTCGGTATGACCGATTAGGAAAGCTTCCTCCAAAGAGGTATTGTTTCTATAAAACCAGCTTAAAAAATGTATGAAATAAAGGGTATCCACCTCATTGAATGTCCGGTGTTTAAAGCCCAAAAATATCCTTAAGTCATCTTCGGTATGATTGATAAGGAAATCATGTGGGGCATTATCCATTAGTCTGAAGAGCTCCAGACATTTATTAATGATCGTTTTCCGCTGGCCCCAAGCCAGTATAGCCGCAAAAAAGCCCGAAATCTCAATGTCTTCCTTTTTGGAAAACCGGTGAGGTATGGATATAGGATCGAGTGTAATAAACCCAGGCCTATTGTACTCTTCTACCTTTTCATCCAGAAAACCTTTCAGTCCCTCCATTAGATTGCCACTGTTACTTCACCTCCCTGCGTCCCATCAAACCACTTGAATGACAACTCATTATCCACTTTATCTGACACATGCCAATCATAACTCTTGATGGTAGTAAGGGAACGCAGGGAGTCTTGATCCGGATCGTAGAGGCAAATATCAAAATCGGGTAAATCCTTTGATTCGGTACTGTTCCATTTTTCCAATAAAAAACCCTCCTCAATTATCCTCACCTTATTTCCAAAGACATGATCTTCCAGTACGCTGGGAACACCATCTTTCCTTCGGAATTTAAATCCCGCTGGACCAAACATAATTTGCTTGACAGCCTTAGCCTCAAGCAAATCTCCAGCCTGAGGTAACATCTCCCATTCAGAATCTTTCAACACCACCCTGTTCCCATCTGACTTGATCCGGGCCAGTACTCTCGAAAACAAAGAGAAGAGATAGGTGATCCCGATGAAGAGCAATCCGAAACTGGCTAAGATTGGATAAGAAACAATAAAGATCAAATTCCAGATAAAACGGAAAATGTGATGGAAAATTAGTTGGAGTTTGTTCATCGCGCTGATACCCTAATACAAAATTACCCCAAACAACCCAGAAAGCAAAAGTCTTTACCATGCAGGGTTCTGTCACCGGCATATAAACAAAAATGACCAGCAAAGTACTGGCCATCCTGGAGCTGCTTATTTCCAATAGCTCAATACATCACTTCTACTGGAAATCTCCCGTTTACTGCCTTCAACTGATCAAAGGCCGCTTGCGATAACTTGATGACCAGTCTGCCATTATCACCCGTTTCCGGCAATGTACCGACTACCCGTGCGAAGATGGTCACGTCATTTTCTTCATTTTTGACTCTCATTATAGTTCCTACAGGAGCTGTTCTGTGCAGCACCAGGTATTTTTTATGTCCTCCTGTACCTTCTATTAACTCAGCCTGGCCTGTCTCACGGATATTTTTGAACCCACCTGACGTATTTTCAATATCTGAGGTCTTATTCATTTCCTCGACACTTGATACCACTTTAGGATTGCCTACCACCGGCACTTTGGAGGGTTCAGCAGGGCCCCTCCCCACTTTTAGTGTCTGCCCTTCTCTCACATTATTGGAGCTTAGTGCATTCCAGGTGATCAAATCCTCCACCCGGGCATTGTACTGGTTAGCGACTGAAAACAGTGTTTCTCCAGACTTGACCGTATGTGACATCCATTCCCCCCGTACCATGGGAACTTTATTTTCCACCTTGGTTTCAGTCACTGCGGGCCGCGAAGAATCCGTCCGTGGCGCCGGCTGTACTATAACTTCGGACTTTGGAGCCTCTTTTACTTTCTCTTCTTTTTTGGGCAATTTAGCGGTGCCTGTCTTCACTGTCTCAGCAGGTGTCTCTACCTGTTGTGCTATTACGGGTGTAGCATTGGCATCCGCAGCGACAGTAGAGCCCTTAATAATCAGGGCCTGCCCTACACTGAGATCATTTCCCTTCAATTCGTTCCCACTCTTCACCTCATCCACAGAAACACCATATTTTTTGGAAATGGAGAAAAGAGTCTCTCCCGGCACGACTTTATGCAAGATGGTGCCAGCCGGCAAATCTGATTTCGGAATGAACGGTACTTTTATAGTCTGACCTATTTTGAGTCCCTGTTTTAAAGTTGGGTTGGCTTCGACAATTTCACCTACAGGGGACTGATAGCGGCGTGAGATTCCAAATAAAGTTTCTTTGGCTTCCACCTGATGGAGAATAAATGATTTATCTCCAACCCGCTCCACTCCTACTGAATCAGCAAGGCTGAATCCTGACGCCATTGCCAAGGTAGAGGAAGTAGAAACAACTAAAACAAGTAACCAGAATTGGGGTCTGAAAATCATAGAACTTAAAGGGAATTGGGAGGTAAACGAATTTGAAATACAAGATTAAATTCGATTCAGAGAACGAACAAGAATTATGCTAGAAAAGAAATCCTCCAGCAGCTGAAAACTTAAGAGATGCAAAATTAAAATATACCGTTTATATAGCAATTGCAAGTTGGCACATTTGAGTGCCTTTCAGCACTTTTTCCATTTTGATTTTATCTAAAAAGACCCGGATGCTTTCTTGTATTCTCCGTCCGTAAAAAAGAAAAGGGGCTGTTTCCAGCAGCTTTTCGTATCTTTTATCCTTAGAATCCCTAGTCTGATTTTATGAAACCTGCATTACTTCTCTTGTTGCTTTCTTTAGTAATCACCCAACTCACTCATGCTCAGAGCGACAGCACGGGAAAAGACAGAGTATTTACTTTTAAAATAGATTCTGATATTGACCCGGCCATGAGCAGAAGGGTAAAACTGGCACTGGAAGAGGCTGCAAATGTAGGCGCAGCTTTGATCATCATCGAAATGGACACGTATGGGGGAGCTGTAAATAATGCAGATGACATCCGCACCAGGATCCTGGAGTCCAGGATACCGGTGTATGTGTTTATCAACAAGGATGCTGCATCTGCAGGAGCTTTGATTTCGATTGCCAGTGACAGCATTTATATGGCTCCGGGCGCGAGTATCGGGGCAGCAACAGTAGTTAACGGTACAGATGGGGCAGCGGCACCGGACAAGTACCAATCCTATATGAGGTCAATGATGAGGAGTACGGCTGAAGCCAAAGGTCGCGACCCAAGAATAGCTGAAGCCATGGTGGATGAGAAAATAGAAATTGAGGGCATCTCCAATGCAGGGTCAGTAGTCACATTCTCAGTCTCCGAAGCCATTAAATACGGCTTCTGCGAAGGAGAATACCATACTATCGCAGAGATTCTGGAGACCCAGAAAAAATCAGAATTTGAGGTGGTTGAATATCAGGTTGGGAGTCTGGAACAGATTATTGCATTTTTCCTGAATCCTGCCGTCAGTGGATTTCTTATATTGATCATTATCGGAGGGCTTTATTTCGAGCTGCAGACTCCCGGTGTAGGCTTTCCTATAGTTGCTTCCGTCATCGCAGTCTTACTTTACTTTATACCTTATTATCTCAATGGACTAGCTGAAAACTGGGAGATCTTGATCTTCTTCGTAGGTATTGTATTGCTGGCCATTGAATTCTTTGTAATCCCGGGCTTCGGAATATTCGGGATAATGGGAATCATCTTAATTCTCGGCGGGCTGATATTGGGCATGCTTCCCAATCAGAATTTCAACTTTGATTTTGTGCCTGCAGCTGATCTTTTTGCAGCACTCTTGACGGTCATACTGGCTGCATTGGCATCGGTAGGACTCGTTTTTTGGCTGACCCCTAAGGTCAACGAATGGGGAGCGTTCAGCACAATAACACTGGCTTCTACACAGCAACGCTCAGAAGGGTACACTTCCAGTTTTTACTCTGATAACCTAAAAGGAAAAACCGGGGTAGTACATTCCCGTCTCAGACCAAGTGGTCGGATTGAAATTGATGGGGAAATCTACGATGCCTATTCCAGGGGAGAGTTTCTGGATCAGGGAGAAAAAATCATTGTAATATCCACGGAAGGGACTTCCCTGAGGGTAAAAAAACTTGAGGCATAACAGAATTTGGTAAGCTTGCGCCATGAACCCCACCCAGACTATATACGAGCTGATCGGTGAAGATCAAATCCGAAAACTTTCCTCAAATTTTTACCGGCAAGTCCAGCTAAATCCGGTGCTACGGGAGTTATATCCCCAGGAATTGGCTCCAGCTGAAGAGCGGCTTTTTCTGTTTCTTCTCCAGGTATTTGGAGGACCCACCACCTATTCGGAGAGGCGCGGTCATCCGCGATTGCGAATGCGTCACTTTAACTGGGAAATTGATGAAACCATGAGGGATCATTGGCTTAATGCTATGTTTGCTGCTATGGACCAACTTAAGCTGGAACCAAATGTCAGGGAAGCGATGATGGGATATTTTATCAATACCGCCAATCATATGATCAATCATGGGCAATCTTCTTCGTAGAACATATTCCATCTATGCAGGATTGCTGTTTCTAATGAGTTTCTTACTCATTTTTCCGTTTTTTCTTATGTGCATAGTAGTACCGGGTTGGAAACGGTATGGACGCAAAATCAACCAGTATTGGGCTCAGGCATATTTCAGGTTGATTTTCCTGCCAGTAACCCTGGACAGGAGAGCTACGATCATTAAAGGTAAGCCTTATATCTTTTTAGCTAACCATTTCAGCTACCTGGATATCCCGATGATGGGATTTATCCCGGGAGATGCACTTTTCGTAGGAAAGGCATCCATCCGTAAGGCACCGCTTTTTGGCTTTTATTTCAAGCATCTTCATATAGCGGTAGACAGAAGCAAGCTTAAGAGCAGAGCCGAAACGCTGAAAAGAACTTCAGATGCCTTGGATTCGGGATCGAGCGTGATCATTTTTCCTGAAGGTGGGATATTTACGGGAAATCCACCCCAGATGATCCCTTTCAAAAATGGCGCATTCAAACTGGCAATTGACAAACAAATCCCGATCATCCCTGTCACTTTATCCTATAATCATCTAATTTTGCCGGATGATGGAAAGCTTCTGCTCAGAAGAATCCCTGCTAAGATGACATTGCATGAACCCCTGATCCCTTCCGGTTATCACTCAGAAAAAGAGTTGAGGGAGAAATGCTTTACCGTCATACAAGACCAACTTAATCTAGACAATCCCTGAAATGAAAATAGATAAAGACTCCATTAAGAAAATTGCCCATCTTGCCCGCTTGGAATTTGATGAAAACAGTGCTGAAAAAATGTCCAAAGACATGAGTCAGATTCTGGATTGGGTGGAGCAGCTCAATGAACTTGACACAACTGATATAGAGCCTCTGACGACCATGTCGTCGGAAGTGAATGTAATGCGTGAGGATAAGACCGGGCAACACTTAGACCATAATGCCGGCCTTAAAAATGCGCCAAAGCATGATTCTGATTACTTCCGTGTACCGAAGGTGATGGAATGATGACTGACTGTAAACGATTCACACTACCTTCCCTTTCAAAGGTCCCAGCCCTCCTGCTCATCGGTATTGGAGGGCTTTTTGCACTTTATTATCTGATCTTTGAGCCGTCACCCTATCAGTCCATCGATGCGGCACTCTTCCTTGACCCCATAGCCATCCCGTTCGACTGGGTGCAGATTGGCCCTGTTTCTTTTCCGTTACAGGTAGATGACCTGTTGGTATTTCAGGAGTTCAAAGCGCTTTCCCCTGATTTCAAAATCACTGAATCCCTGGCATTCTCACTTCTGGCATGGCTGATAGCAGTTTCTGCCTTGACTTTGATCACTACGTTCAAAAAAACCTACTTCGTACTGGCAGGGGTAGCATGGATACTACTCCTTACCATAAGTAATCTTAACGGGTTAAACATCGGTGGACTCAACTCAAATTACCCGCTCATCATTCTACTTTTTGCCACACTGTCACCTATGGTCTATTTCCATGTCTGGGGCACTTCCATCCGGTTTTGGATCAAATGGACCATTATGTTTCTCTTCACGGTAAGCTCATTGGCGGTCATGATCACACTGAGTCCTATCACACAGCCGGCAGTTTATATTGCAGAGCATTCCCTGATGTTAGGCCTTGGGTTGGCTGTAGCCTGGATTTTTTGGAATGGCCACAGTCTACTATCAGGGATCTACATCCTGCTGGCCAGATCAAACCGTCACCTGCACTTAAAAATATCCTGGCAGATCAGCATAATTTCAATTCTGTATCTCACAGTCCTCTTGTTTATTTTGATGGATTTGAAAGGAGACAAGAACTTACCGTTCCCTACGTTCTCACCCCTCTATCTCATTCTTCCGATAGGTATCCTAGGCTGGTATTCCATGCAGGAAAAAAGCCGGCAAACCCAAAACCCAATCTGTGGATCCTGGGTGTTGGATAAGCTCTATCTCCTGGGCTTTGCCATTGCCTTATGGCTGGTATGGAAGCTGAAGCTCTCAGGTAACCAACCTGCAGAGGAGTTTTACAAACATTTGATTACCTACACCCAAATCGGGTTTTCCCTTTTTTTCTTCATCTATCTGCTATCAAATTTTCTTTCCGTCATGGACTCTGGCAAGGCAGTGGATCAGATTCTTTACAAGCCTTACTCACTCCCCTACTACCACATCCGTATAGGCGGGCTGATCGCCATGCTGGTCCTAATTACATACGCGGAAGGGGTGATTGCCGTGCAGGCAAATACCATGTCCACCAATATACTGGCGGATTACTACTACCATACGGGTAAAAAACTGGAAGCAAGTATACTCTATGAAAATGCTTGGGCCAGGTATAGAAAAAACCCAAAGGCGAAATTCACTGCCGCCCAGCTGCTCCTGGAATTGAAACAACCCACACTGGCTAAGCAGCATCTTGAGCAAAGTTTTGCAGAAGCTCCCCAAGTGGACAATATCCTGCTTCTTAGTGACCGTCTTCACGCCGAGAACAGAATATTTGAAGCAGTCTATTACCTGGAGAGAGGAAGGGGCATTTTCCCCGAAAATCCTTATCTGCTCAACAATTTAGCATTGCTCTATGCTAAACTCGACAGGAAAAATGAGGCCATCTCCCTTTTGCAAGCCAACACCGCCGAAAACCCAGTGGTGCTTTCAAACCTCAATGCCATGAAATCGAAAATGGGGCGTCCGGAAGAGTCTGAGAATGTCCCCTCCGATTTGCCTTCCCTGCTAAACAAGCTGGTTTCTGCCAACCTGCTGGGGAACCTATCTCCCAAACCCTTGATGTCCTCAGTCAGGAAAAAACTTCAGACCGAAACTTCTCCGATGCTGATCCATGCTGGATACAGAAATCTATGGTCGGAGAAAAATAATACGGATCCGGAAAAAGACCTCGCTTTACTCGACAGCCTTTCGAAGCTGGACGTGATGGCAGATTACCTGATGCAGCTACAGGAGACAGCAGTCATTCGGAGTCTGGGTGCAGGTAGAGTTACGGAGGCAATCAAAAACCTCAACGGACTGGCATTCAGAAATCCAGGAGACGCGGGTTACTATTTACAGTTATCAGCTTCCATATTAGCCCAAAACCTCGATTTCAAAAAATCAGCGGCAGAGCTTCTTGCCGCAGAAGAAAAAGGGTTCAAAGGATTCCGGTCCCATCATTGGAGCATTTTTGGATTGGGAGGCATGCCGGACAAATCTGAGGAGATACGGGAGAATTACAACATAGCATACCCGTCGTATGTAGAGGAAGGTTCGGAAACCACCAGAATATACCTTGAGGTGATTGCCGGGTTTCACGAAACATTACCGGAGCGGCTTTGGAAAAAGTGGAGTCTATTTCCCGAAAATGAGCTGAAAACAGACCTGGCTATCCGTATCATCAGGCATAAAGCCCATGGACTGTCCCAAGGGCAATTGAGCCAATTGGCTTCCCATATCGCTGCTAAGATCGGGGCTCAGGATGAATTGGATAAGTTTGTATCCAACCCCGACCTGAGGAATCTGGAATCCGTGGAAGCCTTGATGGATTGGCTGGATGTGGGGGATGAACTTACGGGGAATCCCTATCTTACCCCCTTGGTACTGAGCGCTGCTGAGGTGAGCACAGATGTACTCACCGAGTATGAGATTTTGAATGCAGCCAGTGAATTCAACAGGGATCCTTTACTCTGGGTCAGCAAAGTAAGTGCTGCCAGAAAAGTCGGGCTTGAAAACTATGCCAATGAAGCCTTGGAGCAAATGAGAGGTTGGATAAGTGAAGAAGAGCTTGAAGCCATCCAAATGTCAAACTTTTAGAGCCCTTTCACGTAATTTGACGGATTGGAAAACAATTTTTTCATCCCATCATCTTATATTAAGCAAAATTTTCTACCATGAGCAGAGTTATAGAAACCCACGAAATAAACAAAACCTATAAAATGGGAGCTGAGGTCATCCAGGCATTGAAATCCGTTTCCATTACTGTGGATAGAGGGGAGTACGTAGCTTTCATGGGGCCGTCCGGATCAGGGAAATCCACCCTTATGAATATAATCGGATGTCTGGACACCCCAACTTCGGGAAGCTACATCCTGAACAATAAAGACGTATCGGATATGACAGAGAATGAACTTGCCGATATCCGCAACAAGGAAATCGGGTTTGTTTTTCAGACATTCAATCTGCTACCGAGGGCGTCTTGCCTGGACAATGTGGCGCTACCTCTGGTTTACGCAGGTTTCAGCAAGTCGGAAAGAGAAGAAAGGGCTTTTCAGGCCTTGTCTAATGTAGGCCTGGGTGAACGTACCAAGCACCGTCCGAATGAGCTTTCGGGAGGGCAGCGCCAGCGTGTAGCGATAGCCAGGGCACTTGTAAATGATCCTAGTATTATTCTGGCAGATGAGCCCACAGGAAACCTGGACTCCAAAACCTCCTATGATATCATGGAACTTTTCCATGAATTGCATTCCAAGGGGAACACCATTATTATGGTTACACACGAGGACGATATCGCCCACTACGCGCACCGGATTGTAAGACTCCGGGATGGATTGGTCGAGACAGACACCATCAACTCAAATCCCACACGTGGTGTAGCAATGCATATCTGATCAACACATTAAAATTCAAATAGATTCTTATTTTTGTTCTTGTAATCAGGAGAGTAAAGGAATGAAAATCTACACCAAGACGGGCGATCAGGGCATTACTTCACTTTTGGGTGGGGTAAGGGTACCTAAATCCGACATAAGGATCGATGCTTACGGCACTGTAGATGAATTGAATTCATTTATTGGTCTGCTCAAAGACCAGGAAGTAAATGCCCGTAGATCGGACTTCCTCAAGGAAATTCAGGACAGGCTATTTACCATAGGAGCAGACTTAGCCACTGTACCCGGAAAAGATAAGGTGAAGAAACCGGACCTCCATGTGGAGGATGTGGCGTTGCTGGAAACAGAAATGGATAAAATGGAAGCGGAGCTTTCCCCGTTGAAAGCATTCATCTTACCGGGCGGACATCAATCCGTTTCATTCTGTCACTTGGCCAGGACAGTATGCAGAAGAGCAGAAAGGATCACAGTGGAATTGGCATCACTTGAACCTGTATCCGAGCTGGTAATCCAGTACCTTAACAGATTGTCAGATTTCCTTTTTGTACTGGGAAGAAAAATGGCCTCCGAATTAGAGGTGGAAGAGGTCACTTGGAGACCAAGAGTTTAATTATCAATCATATCTGGCATATCCAGAAAAAAGGCAACAACCATGAAGACATCACTTGCCATCCCGGTTAAAAAAACAACTCATTCGAGAATACCGGAAACAGATTTTTCCAACCTTGTTTTTGGACGTACAATCAGCGATCACATGTTTGTAGCTGATTTCAAAAATGGTGAATGGACTGATTTGAGAATTGAACCCTATGCTCCTCTAAGCCTCAATCCTGCCAATGCGACCCTGCATTATGGGCAGTCTATTTTTGAGGGAATGAAGGCCTATAAAAATGACCAAGGAGACGTTCTGGTGTTTCGTGGTGATGCAAATTGGAGAAGATTGAATGAGTCGGCAGAAAGAATGTGTATGCCCTCCATTCCGGAGGAAATTTTCATGGAAGGTCTCACCCAGCTCATCGACTTGGACAGGAACTGGGTACCCAGCTCAAAAGGCTCCTCACTTTACATCAGACCGTTTTTGTTTGCCACAGATGATTACATTGGGGTAAAACCCTCTGAGACCTATAAATTCATCATATTCACCTGCCCTGTAGGACACTATTACAGCAAACCCGTGAGTGTAAAAGTAGAGACTACCTTTACCCGGGCTACTGAGGGTGGCACAGGTGCAGCTAAGACTGCCGGAAACTATGCCGCTTCATTATACCCTGCTCTGCAGGCGCAGAAAGCCGGCTATGACCAGCTTCTCTGGACGGACGGTAGGACTCACAGCAAAATTGAAGAAAGCGGGACCATGAATGTGATGTTCCGGATAAATGGCACCTTGATCACCGCTCCTACCCATACCGGGACTATTCTGAAAGGGATCACAAGAGATTCAGTGATCCAGCTGGCCAAGGACTGGGGAATCCCACTGGAAGAGCGTTTTCTCACGGTAGGTGAATTGGAGGCTGCATTGGTCAATGGGACATTGGAAGAGGCGTTCGGGACCGGAACAGCAGCTACCATCGCGCATATCCAGCAGATACATGTGAATGGAACAGACTATACACTACCTGGCAAGACAGCGGATGCTTTTTCCTATCGCGTTCTTTCTGAACTGGATGGCATCAAGTATGGTGAAGTGTCAGATCCACACCAGTGGATCATCAAAATCTGATACTTAGCGGGAAGTCCTTCCTCTTCCCGCTTTTGTTAAAATTTTCCCAAAAGACAATCTTTCCCTACTTTTTGTTTATCTAGCAGTATCAAAAGAGCAGTTTAGCTGCTGTTATTCCCTTGCGATGAATCACTTAAAAATACAGGCAGTAGCTTGTTTGGTATTCTTCTTTTTTAACTTTGACGCAACAGCACAGTCCAGTGATTTTATCCTGCTGAAAAGAGGGGCAAATCAGAAATCCCAAATCCGCTTCTATCCCGGGGAAGAAATCACCTATAAATCTAAAAAAATCGGCTATTTTATTACTGACATTATTCAGAGTGTGGATAAGGATTACATCCATATGAGGGAAAACATCATTTCTCCTGAGGATATAGAGGCCATAGATATCCGTCGGAAAGATCCCCGTAACAAAACCCTCCGCAACTTAAATGCCCTGCTAATCAGCGCAGGTGTCATCCTTATTTCAGCAGAAACGATAAACAGCCTCTACCAGAACCGTGAAGTTTCGATCGACAAAGGGGTTGGCTTAACCTCAGGTATTATTCTGGGGACTGGCCTTGCCATGATACCAATCCGTTACAAAACATTCAAAAATCAGGGACGAAACAAGATTCAAATCATTCAGATGCGGATGGATTAATGCAGCTTTAGTAGCATAAACCATTTTTTTTTCTGACTTTTGCACCTCATTTTCAACTTAAACTCATGACTTCGGAACAACTGAAAGACTTGAAAGCTCGCACCTCGGCTTTAAGGAGGTATCTTTGACTACGATCGTAAGAAAGCAGAAATCGAAGATTTAGAGGCCGTTTCGGCCCAGCCTGACTTCTGGAACAATCCAGAAGAGGCAGAAAAAAGCATGAAGCAGATCCAAGTCAGGAAAGGCTGGACAAATTCATTTGAGGAACTGGACCAGACAATCCAGGACTTGGAAGTATTGTATGAGTTTTACAATGCGGAAGAGGTCTCTGAAGAAGAGCTCAAGACTGAGTTTAAAAAAGCCCAGCAGGCTGTCGAAGAACTCGAATTGAAAAAAATGCTTTCCTCTGAAGAGGATCAGCTGAATGCCGTATTGGAAATCAACCCTGGTGCTGGCGGAACAGAGAGTAACGACTGGGCATCGATCCTCATGCGTATGTATATCATGTGGGGAGAGAAAAATGGCTACAAAGTCCGTGAAGTGGATATCCAGCCGGGAGAAGTTGCCGGCATTAAATCCTGTACGTTAGAGTTTGAAGGCCCACTTGCTTATGGCTTTCTCAAATCGGAGACAGGGGTACACCGCTTGGTGCGCATATCTCCATTTGATTCCGGCGGAAGAAGGCACACTTCTTTTGCTTCTGTCTATGCCTACCCTGAAGTGGATGATTCCATCGAGATCGACATCAATCCTGCTGATGTAGAATTACATACCTCAAGATCTGGCGGTGCTGGTGGACAGAACGTAAACAAGGTGGAAACCAAGGTTCAACTCACACACAAGCCAACTGGGATAGTGGTCGTATGCCAGGTGGAGCGCTCCCAGCTTGCAAACCGGGAAAAGGCAATGCAGATGCTTAAATCGCGGTTGTATCAGATGGAGCTTGAGAAAAGGAATGCTGAAATTGCCAAAATCGAATCTTCCAAACTTCGGGTAGATTTTGGGTCCCAGATCAGAAACTATGTCCTTCATCCCTACAAACTGGTAAAAGACAACAGGACCAGCCATGAAACATCCGATACACAGCATGTATTGGATGGAGGCTTAAATGAATTTATGAAAGCCTATCTTCTTGCCCAGAGCGAGGAGCAGGCAAGCGAGGAATAACCAATATTGAAGGCCGGAACTACCCCGGCCTTTTTTTGTACTTTCGATCATCTATGAAATTACGCCCTTCCTTCTTTACGTTGGATTTCTTTCTGCTCTGCATAAGCTCATTTTTGTTTTTCTCTTCTTTCAACATGATCATACCGGAGCTACCAGCCTATCTCACTTCGCTGGGCGGTGAAGATTACAAAGGACTTATTATTGCCTTGTTCACACTTTCTGCTGGCTTATCCAGGCCATTCAGCGGAAAATTGGCAGATAAGATCGGAAGGATTCCCGTGATGATGTTTGGTGCAGGGATATGCTTTCTCGTGGGGCTTCTGTACCCATTGCTGAGCTTTGTAGGTGGGTTTCTTTTCCTGAGGTTTGCACACGGATTCTCGGCGGGGTTTACCCCGACAGGTGCTTCTGCCTACGTAGCGGACATTGTACCGTTTCAGAGACGGGGGGAAGCTATGGGCATCCAGTCACTTTTTGGTTCCATGGGTATGGCTGCAGGTCCTGCCATAGGAGGATGGATTGCCAGCATTTGGCCTGTTGAGACCCTATTTTACTGTGCCGCCTTCACCGCCATTTTCTCCATTCTTATCCTGCTGAGACTGAAAGAAACATTGACACAGCGCGAACCCTTCTCCTTTGGTCTATTCCGACTGAAAAAACATGAACTGATCGAAAAAAGAGTCTTGGTTCCCTCCGGGATTTTATTCCTTTCTGTTTTCTCTTTCGGTGTAGTACTCACTATTGTGCCTGACTTTTCAGCGTATCTCGGAATCGAAAACAAAGGGCTGTTTTTTGCAGTGTTCACGCTATCCTCACTTGGAATCCGGCTGTTGGCTGGCAAAACTTCCGATAGATTTGGAAGAGTACCGGTAATGCGGGTAGCGGCAATGACCATGGTTTTGGCCATGTCGACCATTGCCTTTGCCGAAACCAAGGAAATACTACTTTGGGCAGGTGTGCTCTTTGGCTCGGCAGTAGGCATGTACAGCCCTACTACTGCTGCATGGGTCGTGGATTTATCACTGGATAACTTTAGGGGCAGAGCAATAGCCACCATGTATATATTCCTGGAAGCGGGTATAGGTTTAGGGGCTATTATCTCAGGTTTTTTGTTTGATAACAATCCCGAAAATTTCAGACTGGTTTTTCTTTCCGGTGGAGGAGCTGCATTTATTGCCTTTATACTACTTCTATTTGTGCGCAGGGACAAAAAAGCCGCTGTTCAGCCCATTATTCAATACCCCAGATAGCCGCTTGACCGGGGGATGGCTAAAATGGATTTCTGTCTGCCATTGTAGTAAACGACTTCTTCTCCATCGAAGAATGCTCCCTCTTCAAGCATTACCCTTACATCCTTATTCCATTCTTTGACAAACACCACTGCATTTAACTCTATCGCATAGCCGGTTTTTGCGTGTAATGGAAAATCGCCCGCTCCCGGTGTATCCTGCTGGTTGTCCCACATTCCGATAGTCGGTCCGGCGGCATGTCCATAAAACCCCAGTGGGTGGGTATAAATACTTCCACGGATCCCTTCAGCCTCCATTTTACGTCGTGTCTCTCTCAAAATTTCATTGCCTGTCTTACCTGCAGTGAAGCTCTGGGTAAGTAAGTCCTGGAGCCTGTTGCCCACTTTAAAAGCTTCCTGCAGATAGTCAGGAACCCGGGTCTCACCTGCTTTTAATACGTAAGCCAACTCCTGTGTATCTGTGTTCAGTCTGAGATAAGTTATCCCAAAATCAATGTGCAACAAATCACCTGGTATAATCACCTGATCAGAAGGTCTTGTCGCAAATGATCTGCTTGCCTCATCAGAACGGGGATCCGGTCTCTGGATATCCACCGAAGGATGAAACCAGGTGTCAAGTTTCATCTCCTTGATCTTTTCCCTATACCACCACACCACATCTTCCGTGGTTGTGACGCCAGGGGTAATTACCCGGTCTGAAAGTCCTTCCTGGATTATGTAATGGGCAAGCTCCTGGATGTGCTTGTAAGTAGCCATTTCTGCATCAGTCCGGGTTTCCAGCCATCTTACAGCCAAAGTCTGTGCGGATACTACGCTGGATTTAAGATTACCGGGTAAGCGATCGAGAAAAGCTTCAAAATGGGTATGGGTGAGCCCATCGGCATGACCATAATCTTTGGCGTAATTCAGTCCTATCTTGTTAGGCTTTTTGGATAAAACCAAGTCAGATAATGCCTGCCACTGATCTGGTTGCGTATCAGGATCCCAAGCTCTTTTAAATGCCTTTCCTACGTCATATCTCGCCACAGCATAGGTCTCTACAGGCTCATTCGGAGCAGGCTGATACATTACCAGCATAGTAGTCCTCCGGGCAGCCATCCAGGTTGCAGGCAGTAGTGTCCTGATCACAGGATCTTCGTTGTACTCCCTTGAAATCACCACCCACATGTCGATCCCCGTCTCCGTCATAAGATCCGGTAGTAGATTGGTGATCCTGTCATCCAGCCAGGAATCAACCACAACTGCCTGCTCACGCTGGGAGAGTACCGCGGGAGCCTGTGCCATCACTTGGTGCAGCAAGAGGATAAATGCAATAACCAAAAAGAGTCTAGTATACATAACAGAGCAGATTATTTGCTTAATATAGAATAAAATGAACTAGCTACTTATGGCTATTACACGATTTGCTTTTCATTAAATACCGGAGGTCGGCCAGTACCTTCCAGTATTCTTCTTTTACTTAGAGCATGGAACCGGTAAAAGAGTATGACAGCAGTACTGCTCAACCCGATGAGCAACCCATACCAGATCCCTTTTTCGGCAAGCCCCATCTCAAAGGCAAGAAAATAGCCCAAAGGCAAACCAACTACCCAATAAGCCACTAATGTGATCCAGGTAGGAAACTTTACATCTTCCATTCCGCGCAAAACCCCAAGACCTACCACCTGTACCCCATCTGAAAGTTGGAACATGCCCGCAATGACCAACAGTGAAGCCGAGACTGCAATCACATCCTGATCATCTATGTAAAGTGTGGGCAAAAACATCCTGAACCCCACAAAGAGCAATGCAGCTACAAACATGAAAACCACCACCATACCAAACACCACCATCCCAGCTTGCCGCATGCCCTGGAGGTTTCCACGGCCTATCTGGTTGCTCACCCGGATCATACCTGCCGTACTCAGACCTGCGGCCATCATATAAGAGATAGAGGCGAGATTCAGGGCAATCTGATGGCCTGCAAGGGCATTCACTCCGATCCACCCCATCATAATGGCGGCTGCACTGAACGCACTTACTTCAAAAATATATTGGAAACCTGTGGGCACACCGATTTTGAGAATCCGGCTAAGCATAGGAAATGTAATCTTCCGGAATCCAAGCTGAAGATGAAACACCCTATAGCGGCTGGATTTCATCATGTACCATCCCATCATTATTGGCATAAGTATCCTGGAAATCAGCGTTGCCAGACCGGCACCGATCAACCCCATCTCAGGAGCCCCCAGGTTTCCATAGATGAGTACCCAGT
This sequence comes from Algoriphagus sp., assembly GCA_048819475.1. Lineage (GTDB taxonomy): Bacteria > Bacteroidota > Bacteroidia > Cytophagales > Cyclobacteriaceae > Algoriphagus. The sequence continues at coordinate 57,623 of JBMDXP010000028.1, read as the reverse complement.
TTAACCCCACATTAACCAGATTACAGAAAATCGTGATATACATGGCCTGTTTGGTCTGGGAAAGACCTTCAGCCAACTGCTTAAATGTCTGAAAGATCATAAAAGGAAACAGAGAGGCAGTAATTATAAACAGGTACGGAATGGTAAGTTCCACCACTTCTTCCGGCTGGTCAAGGGAGCTCAGGCCTTGGGACAGTCCCGCTACTGCCACCATCAATAGCAAGGCAGTTGCAATATTGATCCAGAGTCCATGCTGGAACAATTTCCCTATTCTTTGGGATTTCCCCTTACCTTCTGCCACAGCAACCAAAGGGGTGATCCCCATGGATACCCCCATACCAAACATAAGGATAACAAAAAAAATACTGTTTCCCAGAGATGCAGCTGCGAGGGGTAAAGCTCCTAAACGGCCCACCATCATGCTGTCCGCCACCCCTACAGACACCTGCCCTAGCTGACTGAGTACCACAGGAAGAGCCAGGTTAAAAGTCGTTCTGAAATGTTCTTTGGTAGTCATTGGTCAATAGTCCAACATACGGGCTACTTTTAGAATTGCTGCCACACTTATACCATCAGTAATCTTACCGTCCATTACCATGTCCACGGCTTCTGCGAAAGGCAGTTTTTTCACTTCCAGCGCTTCAGTTTCCTCAAATTCGGTTTCACCGTAGGTCAGGTCTTCCGCCAGGTATACAAACCCTTCTTCGTCCGTCACCGAATTCGAGGTGTGGATCCTCATTATCAGCGTCCATTTCCCGGCTAATATTCCTGTTTCTTCTTTGAGCTCCCGGTTGGCGCTCTCCAGCAGATCCTCCCCTATCGGTCCACCTCCCATAGGTATCTCCCAGGAGTATTCATCCAGCGCATACCGGTATTGCCCCACCAGCCATGTATTTCCTTCTTTATCGATTGGAATTACAGCCATGGCCTTGTTCTTGAAATGTACCTTGCCATAGATTCCATCCTTACCTGCAGGATTGATAACATCGTGCTCTTCTACGCTTATCCAGGGATTCTCGTAGATTAATTTGCTATTCTTAGTCTTCCAAGGGTTCTTTTCCATTGTTTTTTCAAAAAAAAAAAAGGGTGACTTCCAGCCACCCTAAGTCATCATTAAATTCAGCTTTTAAGCAGGGATAGGCATTACTTTGGAATCTTTGAAAGTAGACAGAATAACCATCGATTGCATGGAATCCACTTCTTTGATTTCAGATACTTTTTCCAACATCAGCTTTTGGTAAGCAGTAATATCTTTGGCTATAATCTTAAGAATAAAATCACCTGTACCGGTAATATGATGGCATTCAATCACTTCTGGAATCTCATTAATCTCTCTCATAAAGGCATCAATATTACCTTTATTGTGTCCTATAAGACTTACCAGTACAAACGTGCTTACACCTAATCCGATTTTTTCCGGATCCAGCTTGGCATGATAGCTTTTTATTATCCCGGATTGCTCCAGTTTTTTCACGCGTTCCAAAGTAGGAGCAGGGGAAAGTCCTATATCTTTCGAGAGTTGAGCGTTGGTAATTTTAGCATTTGCCTGAAGAATCTCCAGAATTCTTCTATCAATTTTATCGAATTTTATTCTCACGCTATTGTCCATGATCTCTTGCATTTACAAAATTTTATGTGGTGCAAATTTAATGTATTTGATGATTGTTTTAAACCATTCATCAGAATTTCAGAAAGTAAATTCGAAATATTCTTAATATTTCAGAGCATTTGAGCAAAGAATTCTTTCAAAATACCTTACACTCTAAGAAAAAGTCAAATTTTCTCCTGTTGTAAGTTCTTAAAACGTGAGAGTGGGAATTAAAGTTTATTCTTCTTGATAAAATCTCTTGCTTCTTTATGAGCGGGGTGTTTCCGCTTTGCATACTTCTTTACTTTATTAAAATAGCTCTTTGCAAGAGGCTTGTTTTTTTCAGCAGTGGCCATCTTTCCCAGCTGAATAAGTGAGTGCAGGTAATAGCCACTCTCCTGTGACTCTGACTCTTCTCCATAGGACAGGGTCTGGAGGTAGTATTTTTTTGCTTCAGCCATCTCCCCCACTCTTTCCGAATATTGGGCTATAAAGAATGCAGCATACCTTCCACTGTTGGATTCATAGCCGGTCTGTTTGGCCTGGATCCTCTCCAGTATTTCCCTCGACACAGTCATTGACTCCCCCAGTTTGCCCACAGCATACAGATGACGGGCATAAGATCTATGGAAATACGGGTTATTGGGGAATTTTGAGTGGAGGTATTCAGATATCTGAAGCGCCTCATAAGGCTTTTTCTCTTCAGACGCATAAAGACGAAACAGAAAATACTGCGCCTCCACACGGGTATAGAATGCATTAGAGGCTACTTGCTCGAGTTGTTTCAGGCCCAGTTCCTTATTTCCTTTTGGAAAAAGAGCCATCACCGGTTTTAAGAGCGGATAATTTTCACCTATCCACACTGAAAAATAATTGAACAGCGCATCTCCCAATAGCAGTTCGGGGTTAAACTCCTCTTCTCCACGGCTCAGATCCATGTACTTCAACGCATTTCTTCCTGCCCATGCAGCTTTAGTCCAGCTCTTTCGCTCAGAGTATAATCGACCTTGAAACCCGTATCCCGCCGCCAGAAAAAAAGCAGCTTCCTTATTGGTCTTATCTTCATCAAACATCCGCTGTGCCTTTTCATTGGCATTATCCAGATGTTTGATGAATGTATCATCATATCGCTTATTGGTAACATCCACTTCTATCCTCCACCAATATCCCAATGCCATCAAAAAGTCAGGTAAGGGATGTTCGGGATACTGATGGGCTATCACAGCAAAATCCCGCTCTGCGACCGGGAAGTTGAAGTCATACATGCTGTTGATGGCCTTGGTGATCCGGTACTGAAGCCCTTTGTCGAGCAATAGATACCGGGAAGGTTCATAAATCATCGAGTCCTGTGGTGCCGGTTGGGCAGAGAGCAAGCCCGCTCCCATTAGCCACACCGCTATTACCGTAACCAGTCCTACCCGTAAGTGCATATTTATTTCTTTTTGAGAATCCAAAATTAGTCCTTATCCCAAACAAAATTTTAGATTTGATCAAGATTCATGTTAAAATGACTAAAACCCTATCTCCAGAAGGAGAACGTCTGAAAGAACTAATAGATTTCGATAAACGATATTATTTTTTCTTTCTGGTATTCCTGTTTGTATTAATCAGATACCTGACCAACAGCCTTATACTGGAAGTTATACCGGACTATGAAAACCTGGAAGAAAGGGGCGATTTTATGATTTTCCATATTTTTAATGCGCTCAACTATCTTTGGACTCCATTTGCGCTCTTATGGAAGTTTACTGTTATTTCTTTTTTATTTTGGCTGGGTGCATTCATGATTGGCTACAAAGTGCCTTATAGAGAGTTATGGCAGTTTGCGCTGGTGGCAGAGTTGGTTTTTATTTTTCCGGAACTGATACGACTGCTGGTTTATCTTTCTCCACATCCAAGTGTCACCTTTAGCGAAATAGATGAGTACAGGGCACTGTCGATGCTTTCCTTATTGGGTTCTGAAAATGTCACGGCCCAATATCATTATGCCTTGGGGACAGTCAATGTCTTTGAGCTAATCTATGGCATAGTATGGATGTTCGGCTTTCACATGATCAGCAAAAGAGGACTGGGAGAATCAGCCATAGTTGTCCTGATCAGCTATTTCTTACCACTTGCCATCTGGCTGGGGTTCTACGTGACGGTATATAGAGGATAGTCAGCGCCTGGAAAACCTTTCCCGGATAAAATCGGGACAGGCTGTAACGAAACCGTGACTACTCCGGGTTAAAACACCATCAGATGAACAAGCCAATAGACCCTATGCATTCCGACATACAGAAATAGAGGCAAAATGGCAGTGCAAAAAAAAGACCGGAAAATTTCCGGCCTTTTTTATCAACTACAAACTATGAATTTTTAAAAACCTAAACCAAGAGCCATTGCTGTAGGTGTGAAATTTAAATCCGCAACCTTAGTGGCAGCTCCTGAAGTCAAATTGATGCTGTAAACACCACTGGCTCCGCCTACAGTCAATGCAGCATAAGCAGCATTTGAAGTTCCCCCAATATCAAATCCATTTTCTCCTTCAAATGATACTCCTGTCGGACCTACTTCTACCAAAGTTCCATCGTTAGGTGGATTCTGGGTATATAACATGCCGTTTCCTGAATCCAATACATAAAGTAAAGTAGAAGTGGTACCGGCAAAATTCTCAGTATATGCAGCTCCACTTACCATAGGGCTTCCCGGATTAAGATTTCCATCCACAAATACTACAGTACCCAGATCCGGATGTAATCTCAAATTCTGACCTCTCTCAGTCACCAGTCGGATTCTATCCACGGTAGGGTTGAAATCAAAACCAACCAAATTACCCATAATACCTGGAGAAAGCGGGGACCCTATGGCAGCCAAAGCTCCGTTGGAAGGGTTGACGGAATAAAGCTGGTTTCTGCTGGAAATGGCAAGCAACTGACCATTGGCAGGTCTAAAATCAAGACCTAAGATTGTTTCCCCATCTGCCAAGCCTGAGAAATCCACAGCAATTGGGTTTGGATTGGTAGGGTCAAATCTATAGAGCTTATTGGAAGCATCAGCAGCATAAGCTATAGGATTGGTTTTGAATGCGATACTAATTACAGGCTGGGAAAAAGTTCCTACCCATGCGGCTGCTCCTGACTGCAAGTTGATTGTATACAGTCTAGACTCATCATCTTTTCTGTTTACAGCCAGTGCTACGGAATTGTCAGGAAGGATATCCATGTCTCCTACACCTTCAAAATCAATTCCCAAATTCCCTACTTCTTCCAGACCACCGTCATTTGGAGGCGTTTGCTTGTAGAGTTTATCCTGCTCAAAATCAATATCATACAGCGTGGTTTCAGTCGCTCCCGAAAAGCTGTTGGTGTATGCTACTGCGCCGATCCTAGGGTTCATACCCCCATTGATATCGCCATCTGTCGCCACAACAGTGCCCAGTTCGGGATGAAGCCGAAGGTTCTGACCGGTTTCGGTTACCAATCTTATTCTATCAACGGTCGGGTTGAAATCCAAAGAAGGGTTATCTCCATCCACTGCAGGTGATAAGGTAGTCCCCAGAAGAGTGGCTACTCCTGAATTTTCATTGATATGGAACAATCTACTGGCAGAGCTGATGGCATACAACTGACCAGTAGCGGGTCTATAATCAATAGAAAGCAACATTTCATTACTCTCAAGTCCGGAGATGTTTGTAATGGTTCCTGCGGAGTTTAAGTCCCCCCCTTCAAAATTAATCAAACGCCCATCGTTGGTCAATGCAATAAAATCCACATCGGGAGCTGTACCTGGTCTACCGTCGATAGGTCCCATGTTATCGTCATCATTACAGGAAATCAAAGCCGAGGAAAAAATCACTCCGGCAAGTAAGGCGGGTAAAATTGTTGTTTTTTTCATAAAAGGAATAGTTGGTTAATGGGGAGAATTACGAAGTAACCCGCCAAGCTGGATCACCACTCTCCAAAAAAAATTATATTTATTTGACTACCCTTCCGGCAACATACGATTTCACCCTGTTCCGGACTCATCAAAAACCCCCTATCTATCCTGGATCCACCCCATAGTTCAGTAATCCTGAATACGTCAAAAGCATGCACACCTTATGCTCAAACAGTAAACAACTCTTTAAAAAATATATATAAACCCATGATAAACACAAACCATCCGAATCCTGATTTCAGGGTATTCTCATGGATTTTTCTGGAGAGGGCACTTCCTATAAAAATGCCAATGATAGCAAGTCCAGTGAACGTCAGAAGCATGGGCCAGGCAATAGTTTGTGTATGCAAATCCCCTAAAAATCCAATTAGAGATTTTGCAGCTATAATCAAAAGAGAAGTACCAATGGCCACTTTCATAGGTAGTTTAGCAAACAACACCAAGGCCGGAATAATCAAAAAGCCACCCCCTGCACCAATTATTCCAGTAATTGAACCTACCACGATACCTTCAACAGCGATAAGGGGAACTGTAAGTCTAAGTTCTTTAGTTTGGTCTACTTCCACCGTTTTTTTGTTGCGGATCATTGATACGGAGGCTGCGAGCATGATCAGTGCAAAAAACACCATTATTCCGATACTCTTGGTAAGCACAAAACCTCCCATGGTGAACAACGTGTCAGGAATCGCCGGAACCAAAAACCTTCTGGTCAGGAATACCGCAATAAAAGAAGGTATTGAAAAAAAAAGGGCAGTTTTATAATCTACCAAATTCTTCCGCATGTAAGTGAATGAGCCGACAAGTGACGTGCTGCCCACTACGAAAAGGGAATAGGCGGTTGCCAAAACAGGATCCACAGCCAGAATATACACCAGTACTGGAACTGTCAAAATGGATCCTCCTCCTCCGATCAGCCCCAAACTCACTCCAATGAGCACTGCTGCCATGAAACCTATCAGGCCTACTATATCCATTGTAAATAAATTTCAGGTTTGATTCTGCAAAAGTAGAGGAACTAACCATTCAAACCAGTGACAATTGTTACAAACAACTGAAAATGCGTAACCCTTCAAAGTACCCCCATGATAACCTCACCACAAAATACCCCTAATGAACTTTCTTTTGTCCCTAACCAGCAGCAACACCCCGATGGCGGGTTTCCGGATATGGTTAGTGTGAAAATCCTCCTAACTCAACCCAACCCGTCACATTACACACAATCCCGTTTATTTTGGCTAAATTGGATGTGGTTTCATGGTTGCAGCTAAAAGCTTCCAGGCACCAAAGTACTCCCCAGGAATTTAACTGCCGAAACCGCAAAAACATGAAGATTATAGTCCCGGTTGATTTTTCAGAGAACTCTGTCAAGGCGCTGGAGTTTGCTTTAGCTCTTGCAGATAAAAAGGAGGGAACAATTATTTTGGTCAATGCCATTGATATACTATACGATTTTGCTTCCCAGGCATCGATAGCCTTGGACGGGTTATACCAAGATGCTGAATCCCATATGAAAGATCTTATGTCACGCTATGCTGGGCTGGGAGTGAACTTTGACTACCTCATCAAAGAGGGTATGCCATCCATTACCATTGCAAGGATTGCCGATGAGTACAATGCAGCTTTGATTGTAATGGGAACCCAGGGGTCCAGTGGCATAAAACAGGTTCTAATAGGCAGTACCACAGTCAATACGATAAAAGAATCAAAGAAACCTGTCTTGGTAGTCCCTTACCAGGCAAATGTCTCTTTGGTGCAAAAGGCCGTACTAGCTTTGGAGTTTGCCAATCACGAGGAAAAATTCATTGATTGGATAGTGGATATGAGCCAGAGATGGGGGTTAGGACTTGAATTCCTTCATGTACAGTCATCCACCGGATTTAAGGAAGAGCTTTCGCTGTTAGGTCTCGAAGCGTATATAGTCAAAAAATATGCTTCCACCCCAGTTAAAATCCACACTTTCTATGCTTCCTCAGCTTCCGAAGGTCTCGACCAGTTTTTAGCGGAAAATGAGCACATTATACTCATCATGTGCCACGAACACAAAAATTTGTGGCAGCAAATCCTTTCCGGTAGCACTTCCATCCGGATGGCTTATCATACCCAGGTCCCACTTCTGATCATGGTGTAATCACCTCCTTGCCAACTCCTCAAAATCATCCCTGATATAAATCACGTTTCTACCGAGTTCTATCCATTTCTTTTTTTCTATCTGTTTCAGAAGTCTTGAAATCACTTCTCTTGAAGTACCCAATTCATTGGCTATTTCCTGATGCGTCATGTACAGCTCATTGGATTTCAACTGTTTCATCTTGGTAGTGATAAAACCGGCCAGTCTTTCATCCATGCCCTTGAAGGCCACAGCATCCAGCACGGCGAGCAATTCTTGAAACCTAGCCTGATAAGTACCTGATACAAAGTTTTTCCATTGCCTGAATTCATCAAAAAACTGTTGGTGCGCGGTTGCCGGTACAGCAATTAACGTAACATCCTCCTCTACGACCGCCCTTATACCACTTGGATGGGACGAGGCACAGCAAGTAAGCGATAGCGCGCAAGTTTCTCCTGCCCCGAGATAATATAGAAACAGTTCATTACCTTCTTCGTCAATCCTCAGTAGTTTAACAGATCCCTCCAAAACCACAGGCACCATCTTTATTGCCGTGCCCGGCTCTATAAGAACTTTTCCTGGTGACATTTTCATCACCCTTCCTTTTTCAAGGATCGAATCAATGAGTTTTACATCAGTAAAATCCGGCAAAAATGTGGCTAACTCTTCTCTTGTCATTTTCTTTGGGCTGGAAAAGCAAAGTTTAATAGGTTTATTACCATTCTGGTTTCTTCACTTTCAGCAGTTCATGCTAAGCCGGCTGGCTACTTTCAGATCCGGGTTAGGCATGAGGGTCCGTAGCGAGTGTTGCAAGGTACGTTATCTTATCCTCTTCATCTGTGACAGAACTCACATAGTAAGGGTATGACACTTTCACGGCTCACAGGTAGGACAGCATACAAATGGCACCTTGGTAAGAGGAGAGGTTCTTAAAATCCTAAAATGACCAAGCCCCCTACTTAAAGGTCTCATTTCTTCCGGGGAGTTTACCTCTGGTGGTTTACTCAGATCAAGCCGTTTCATCACTTCATCAAAATACGCAGCATCCTCAAATTGCCTGAATTGTTGGAGGTGGTCAAATATGTTGGTAATGTTTCCAAAAACCTCTACCACCAAAATACTGAGTGGACTGTCTTCAGGAAGGCCGAAGGACTTTAAGCGGTCAGCAATTTCCTGTGACTCAAAAATAGCAGTACCCACTGGATGCAGATCCTTCAGCGTGGCGATCAGATGTCCTTTCTCTACAAGTGCACTGGAGATTGAGATGGAAGACTTTATTTTGGCAGGGACTTTATTTGGAAGATAGGATTCATTGACGAGCGCCAGGAACCTATCCTCTTCCTTGCTCTTCTTCTTTCTGATTTTCACCCCGATCTTCATCTCTTTTTCACCCAAAAGGATATTTCTGAAGTCAAGTCCGTCAGCTTGGTGCACCTGGGCGTACGCAACCGCCCAAAGGCTGGTCCGTGGCGGTCTGGAGGTAACATTCTTCCCATTCATCACGGCTTTGGCAAACGGAGCTGAGACATACATCCTCATGGCATCACGATTCAAAGAGCATAAAAGACTCGGGGCAGGATGTTGGATGCCTGTAACCCGCAGAGCCCTGCCAAACCTCCCCTGCGCCGTAGACCATAAGTTGTCTTTTCTGGCATTGAAATGACCGTGACCCACCCGAAACTCATAGGTGAAGAAACCGAATAACTCAGGACTTTCGGGATGCATTCCCGGCGGTAGGGGCAAAATAAAATGCCGGTCGCTGTCGGAAGCCTGCATCATCTGTTGCATGGCATCCAGGCCGGCGAGATCGTCGCTTTGTCCAGGAGTGATAATCCGGGTCAACTCCGGTGAAATATTGATTGGACTTTCTTCTGGGGCTATCATTTGCTCCGCAGTATTGCTAGCCAATAGCTGATCAGGTGCATTTGCCAGCATACGGCAAAAATAGACATCATCCGGATTTTCTATCGGCTCCTCAAACTCAACCCAAAGGCTCCTTCTACGCACCTCCGTAGCGCTGTAATCCTCAGACCGCGTGTAGGGCGAAAATGCAAGCCCTACACTTTTTATCTTAGGCATTTGGGAGGGTGGCAGCACGGTGGGCAGTGACAGCAGGTCTGGTTCTTTAGCCGGAAGCGATTTATGGTTAGTTTTAAAATTCGGCGTAATACGGTATTCTACCCACACTTCATCCGGATGCCTCAGGCCCCCATCGGGACGCTTGAGGTCGTTTTTGGGTTCTATGGCATCCAGGTATACAATTCTTGAATATCCTCTGTTGATTTCACCAAACCGATCTTCCTGGAGTGCTTCAAATGAAACAGTATGCTTAAGCTCTACCAGTCCGGTCTCTGATAAATCCCTCCATTCCCCGTTTCCATCCCGCCGGAATTTATAGCGCTTTCCTATCGAAAATGCGTCATTCAGCAGGCAATCCCAGGTCCAATCCCGCTGCATGGCATAACTGAGCGCAACAACCCAATGGTTCTGCAACTCAGCCTTCGAGGCAAAAGTGATGCTGCTGCCATCCGGTGCCAAGGTATGCCTGATCCTTGCACTACACCCGAATGCCAAGCGCTCCCCTTTGGGAGCCAGTATTGTCATTCCCTTCGCCTCACAGCCTAAGGCTTGAGCCAATCGCGCTACCACATCCACCACTCCGGATTCTGAAGTTCTCTTCAAAAGAGCGGAGATGATGTTCTTCTTTACGGTAGGAACTTCTTCCGGCCTGAAAAACAACCCTTGAATTTCAGGCACATTACCATGAGGCTGTATAAGTTCCACCTCATCTTCAGGTTCTTTGTAAAACGTCAGCTGGATGGTCTTGCCATACCTGCTATCGCTATCAGGATGCTCCGCTATCACCCCAAAGTATTCATCAGGATCGTCAGTGGATGAGGCCAAACCTCTCAATGTAAGCCTAATTCTTCGCCCTGTTGGAAGTACCAAAGCGTCCATGGCATCCAGATCCTGGTTTTTAAGGTTATCCATGAAGAAGGGATTTGCCTCTTCTCCCAAGTTAAGTACAGGCACATCTATAAACTGTATGGGGATTTCAAGTTTCACATACCGGTCTTCAGGAAAGCTTCTCTTGGTTTGATAGAGGGTGATGTAGCTATCCGACCCATTTTGACTCAATGCATTATCCATCCGTAGAGATTTTACCTCTACCCGGATATACACCTCGTGTACATCTGGATCCGGCAGGCCCGGTTTCAATACATTCTCCTGAAACACCAGATTTTTCAGATCCGTAACCGGATCCGGGTATTTGCCCGTAAATAGTACTGCCGGATATTCCAGCAAAGGGCGGGCAATAGAAATTACAGGATCTGGTGAGAACTTGGTCTCCTCTTCATCCATAGCGTTAAAATACTCACCCTTCTGCTCGAGTATATGGGCGGGCTTAGCTATCCGCAACATGCCAGGGTTCACGTAACGCTTAAATGAAACAAAAGCAATGGGGCTCGGCGCAGTATTGAGAGGCATTTGGCTCATCTTGGGCCCACCTCCACTCAGGTCGGTTAGCCTTACCCGGAATTCATAACTCTGACCGTATCTCAATACTGTAGTGAGGGGCACGGGAATCAATGAGGAATTGGGTGTTACCTGTTTTTTCTGCTCCTCTCCTATCAATGCCCCATTGGGCTGGTCATTTTTGTAGATAACCAATGCATCCGCATCCTCAGTCACCATACTTTTCCCCAGCCAGTGTGCATAGTACATGGGCATCCAGTAATTCTCTCCAGTGGGCCCATTTATTTTGTTTGGATAGACCTGATAAGGTAACTCCACGCTTCTTTCACTGAAAGAAGCGGCCATCGCATTTACCTGGCTCACTTCAATTTCATTGAGACTTTCCCAACTACTTCCAGGAGAAGATTCCCTCACATCTATATGGTATCCGATCACACTCAGCGGAGCATCGGCACGCTTCCCGGTACCACCGCCCTCTGGATACTCCGTCAGCTGCCGGATATACCATACCAAAATCTGCTCATCATCCCATCCCAAGCGGATTCCCGATTCGGTCTGGGGATGAAAGCCATCCTGCCTCTCCTTGAGTAAATTCCCACTTATTGGCTGGTTTGCATGTACGATTTTGGCAAAACCATCATCGTAGTTCCTGGCTTCCTGAAACAGCTCATCCCACGGAGCAGCAGGAACAGTGGGAACGGTCTCTGAATTTTTTTTATAGAGTACCGGAAATGTGACCGAGGCAAAAACAGAGCGGGCTACTCCAGCTTCCAACGCTGGAATCCTTGAAGCATATTGCTTGACCAAGGGTCCATCAGCCTGTTCCAAAAGTGTCGACTGTGCTTCGGCATATCGATCATTCAGGATTGAAGCAAACAGGTAACCGCCGTTTTCAAACCACTCAGGATCGATTTTCAGGCTCACTTTATATATCATCCCACACGCCTCAGCCAGCAATGGCTGTTTCAGAATCTGGGCAAACACCTTCCCCCAACTGATCTTTTCCCTGGGCAGAAAGGGCTGCAGAGGAGTTTTGTCCCTGATCGCACATTCATAACTATCATCGGTGACTGCATTGGGATGGAGGGGCTGGGTAAAATTAAAACTCTTTCTGTAGGATAGGGGAAGGTACTTTTTTATACTCCGTGAAACGGGCACCGGGTCCGGAAGCTTATCTGCGGAATCTGTGACAGGAAGATTAAAACTGTCTGCGACCCACTGGATAAGCTCTTCCTTTCTAGAGGCAGGATCTACCGGGACCGTCTGAATAATCGGTTTACGGTCAGGGTCCAAAGGATTCAGAACAGGAAAATCACCTGTTCCTCTTACTATTCCCAGTGAAAACTCAGGCTGGAAATGTGCAAAGCCAGGAATTGATGGCGGATTAGGCACTCCGGTAAGCCAGTCCTCGTAGGGATTGGTATTCCTAGGTACTACCACAATATGAACGGACAGGTTTTCCCCATCAAAATATTGCGGGAGTGCCATTAGGGTGAGAAGTCTTTTTGGTTCCATGGTTATAGATATACAGTTAAAAATCAGGCAATCTGTCTGGTCTCTTGCCAGGTTTCTTCAAAGTCTATATTGATGATAAAGCAAATGCTTATCTCTAACCCAAAGGTTACCGATGCAGTACACTCTGTTCTGTTCAGGGCTATTTTTCGCGTGACACTTCCACTCGCTTCGATATAGATGACCACACTCACCAGTCCTCCCACCAAGCTGGCACGGCCTTCAAACTTCATGAATGCAGTAATACTAATCTCTTCCACGCTGGCATAGAGTTCACAGCCTACAATATAGGTGACAGACACATTTCCTATTACAGGCAAGCCTACAGCTATAGTGGCTCCAAACCCAAATTTCATCGCCAGGCTTGGCCCTATTTTGGTGTCGCATGCGACCTTTAACTGAACCTCCCCTACTGCATAAATGGTGGCTCCACCCACGGTAGCACACATCACTTCCAATCCACCCCTAAACTGGATAAATGCCCCTGCAGTCGGCAGCAGCTGGTTTGGATCAGTGGTCACTTTCAGTGCCGCATTAAAATAAACCCCCAGTTCCAGCCCGGCCTCCAATTTCAAAGGTGTCTGGGGAGCATGGTAGGCATCCCCTGGAGGGAACTGAATCAAGGGAATCTCCTTAGTCGCCTCAAACTTGTACTCCCAAATCTCCCCTGCATTGCTCATGGCAATTTGAAGCCCCTTGTTCATCACATCTGCATAATCCCCTGTGCCCAGGGAAGCCAATAACTGGAGTATTTCTATCACTGGCTGCAGCTCTTCACTAAACGTTATTTCAGGAGTAGGGTATCCCAGAGCCGGGAAATCACTATCCGGCTTCCCTTCGTAACCCGACTCCTTTCCCTGCTGGGCATCAAAATTACCTTTGATCGTCATAAGCCGCTCAAACGATCCCAAATCCACTACCATGGCCACATTGTTCAGTCTGCTTTTCCAGGTTTTTGCAGCATCCGTCACAAACGAGTCTATATCAAAGTTCAGCTTGCTGTCCACATAGTCTGTTGTATTATTTTGGGTGTGGGCTGTCTGATAATCAATGTAGATTTTAAGCGATTCCATCTCGACCAAATAGGTCTTTGAGGGTGGAAGATCAAAAGCCAATGCCTCTCCCAGCAGGTCATTTGCCTTTCCTGAAAGCAGTCGGAATCCCTGATCCACTATGGACTGCCCCTGTTTTGCCACCAGCACATCCAACACCTCCAAAACCTTTACTCCCCCGTCGCGCAGGTCATTTTCTTTAAAGGCATTGGCCGCTACTCCTGCCGCAGTCACACCGGTAAAAAGAACTGCCGATTTCCCATATTCATCCACTGCATTCCCGACATTTGGGAAAATTCCGTTACCGGACATCAGGCGATAAGCATCGGCAAACAACAACGGCGTCTTGCTGAGAAGTTTTGGGATGGCCTTTCTGAAACTGGGAGTAAGGATAAGAGCCTTCTGGGTGGAAGTAGTTTGCAAAATCCCATAATTTATGGTAGCGGGGAGCGGGTTTCTCAACAACTCCGAAGGGCTAGCCAGCCTCAAAAGCTTATTACTGACATCTGTAGGCTTCACTATGGTATTCTTATCCCATAGTCCCTCGCGGATGAGGGGAACAGGGATATGGGGAGGAAGTGGTGTGACATCCCCTGTCGAAACGCTATGCTGAACCATTGTCCAGCTACCCGTTTTTGGCAGAATCACACTACCTCTTGCTGATGCCACAAATATGGGCTGATCACTACTGGGATTTGTGGCATGTGAAAAGTCAAATCTCGAAATTCTCATCTGCTGCCCCGTGGCATTTACATCCATCACGCAGTCAATATCCCCGCCTATCAATCCTCCCTGCACACTCAACAATTCCCTGAACCGGGAAGCCGTCAACGGCACACCTGTCGGAGCAAGCTGGACATAACCCAGTACTTTTTTGGCTGGCGTTCTGTTAGCAGTATGTCCCTGCACCAGATTTTCCAACTCCACATCTGCATCAAACCAAACTGGCCGGCAGATGATATCCACATTCTTATTTCCGGGGCCATTCCATGTCACTTCCTCACCCAGTACATTGATGTATTTTTCCTGAGGCTTGACATAGTCTGTCCGCTCGAAATCAGCCAAACTTCCATCCTCCTGGATATTCCGGATATGGTAGAGCCCCCGGAGTGTACCCGGATGTATCTGATAAGGTGTCTCTTCTACCGTCTGCCCATTTCTTACAAATTTATATCTGAAATCAAATCTACCATCGGTCTCCGGTTGCCAACCACTGTCAACACGGTATACAAACCCCGAACTTGTCCTGAAAAGCGTGATAGTCCTTACTACCCGAATCCCCCAGGGATATACCAGGCTTTTCACCTGGATAACCTCATGGCCTGTCCTGCCCAGCATTACATCAAAACGGGCCTGGCTTGTGCTTGCGATTGCAGCAGAAGGGCTCAACCAATTACTGAAGATACTAGCTCCGTAACCTGTAAAATCAATTGTCCTTACCGGAACTCCTTTAGGGTCACCGTTTATGGTCGAAAATTCCCCATTGAAAATCGTAGTCACCGAATCCCCGAGTGTACTGCCTCCAGTAGGATTACCAAGTGCCCCCACCACGTTGTTAAGCTGAAAAGTAAAACCTGCAAACATCGGCAAATCATTCATATGCGATTCTCCGGGCAGCTTTTTGCCAGCATCCCCTCCTATTGCCCTTATTTGAATCCCTCCTTTCAGATCAGCAGGAAAACTTGGGCTTACTTTCCCAAGCTTGGGTTTCACTTGACTGTACGGGGCTCCTTGATGGAGACTTGCTACGGCCTTCAGACCAAAAGGAAGTGTAAACTGCGCCAGTACGTCTATTGCAAGGTCTTGGTATTTTTTTACCAGAAACTCTGAAAGTGGAATCGGAGCAAGGGCAACCCTCTCCGAACTGGAATTCAACAGCCTTGTAGGCCCCCCATCATTGGGATAATAATTATAACCATAGGGAGGGTCCATCGGCTGGGGAAACTCCGGGTTTGGAGTAAGATTGAATACCGGTTCCCAGGCTATCTGAGGCAGCAGGAATATTCTGGCAAACCTTCCAGGGACTTTCACCTCCATTCCCTCAACTGTCAATAGCTCTGAATTTTCAGATTCTATCGTTGCTTCAGATTCAGAAATGTATTTGGCAAGCCCTATCCTACTTCCACGCGTATCCCGCTTGATGGGATGGCTTCCCATGCTCACGCCTAGCTGACTGGCATTGGAACTTACGTCCAACAGCGTAAAAAAATCAGATCCCAGTGTATTTATGGATTGATCGTATACCCCTTCATAATCGGGGATTTTCCTGCCAGCAACCCCCGGGGTCGAATAGGAATAATTCTTGAGTCTACCGATAACCGGGTCTGCATGCAAGGAGTCGACCATGGCGGGTGTGACTGCAGAAGCCGTATCCGAAGTCACTGCTGGTCCAAAATGAAAGGATACGATGACCTTATCCTGATCTTCCTCTCCCGGTTTCTGCTCAATTTTACAGAACAACCAATTCTGAATCCTATCCAACCCAGTCTCCCCTCTTCCAACCCCCCGGCCCAGCACCCCGAAATTAGCCAGGTAAGGATCGGGAAGAGTAGGCAGGTAAGCCGTCATTCCAAACACCAAAAAAGTCTGGCTATCCACAATCCTGGTCCAGTCTGGGTTACACTTCCCAAATACCATACAGCCATTCACAGGAGAAACCGTAAAAAGGGCGTTTTCCAGCGCCAAAGCTATATTCTCAAACTTGGGTATCTTATCAGCAGGCAGCTTATTGTCCCAGAGTATATTATCATCCAAAAGATATAGTAGATTCTGCTCTTCATTCCCCCCAAGCAGCAACGTACTTTGCTTGGTCTTGACACTGACTGCATGGCCATTCACCTGCTTGGGACGGTCAATATTGACTTGGGCGTTACATTGGGTGACCATAATTTCTGCCCCCTCTGCCAAGCTATTGTAGACATACAGTGGTCTCCCTGAAAAGCTTAGATGTATAGAAGTGCCATGAGGATTCATGGTGTCTTTCCAGTGGTCCATATCCTGGTAACCTCCCGTACTCTCACCAGCCAGGGAAGTGATGGCGATCCGGCCACTTTCTACCAGAAACATACTCTTCTCCAACCCAAAACGCTGTCCTTTCAAGCCCGTCCACTGAACTGAGATGCCACTATCCCATTCCTGAAGCATTGCCCCTATCCCAGAAGCTCTAAGAGGGGCATTTATATCAATCATTCCTGCTGGAATAGCCCACCAGCTGGATCTGACCGTAGCTTTCCCTTTTAATTCTGTCCATTCACTTAAGGTTTCCCGGGGAGAAAAATCAGATTCATTGTAACTATAAGGAATGCAAAACCGATTCAGTTGGGTATTGAAGGTACAATTCCGCGGGATGTAGTTAAAATCCCCTTCTTTTCCATACACTTTCCAATGGGCAGCCGAGGAGTGCTGAATCTGGCCTTTACCCATACCCGTAAACTGAAAATCCAGCTCTTCTGGACATTGAACAACAGACGCGGAAGCATCACGTCCGTATCTTTTTTTGCTTTTCGCAGGTTTGGCGACTTGGGCTTCTAATTTGAGCTGTACAGTAACCTGGTTTGTTGATGCCAAGACCAGGTGTTGACCTTGCAAGACAGGCTTCGCGGTTAAGGTTACTGTACCTGATTTAACTTTGAGACCGAAATACCGGTCTGCCGGTGCATTGGCAGCAAAAAGATCGGCTTTGATCCACACACTCCCAGCCGCCAAGGCATACTTGTCCGAAACTTCCACGGCAGGTGCGTTTAGTGCCTTTGTCTTGGAAGTCGAAAGTATGGCATTAAACAAAATCAAGGGTTCATTTGTGCCCTGCCGTCTAAGTGCAATCAATTTTTCCACTTTATAGACATCGAGGAATATCTCCCTACCGTCCACCCTAATAATAGGGCCTATTGTTTTCTCAGGTTTCGCACCGATGGCCCATTCCGGTACGCTAGCCTTGATCTGGCTGGTTAAAATAGGCACCTCCCGAATAAAAACCTTACGCTCTGGATCAGTAGACTTGTTATCAACTGCTTTCATGACCAGTTTTTCAATCCTGGATTTCTCAGCCTGAGTCAACCGTTCAGAAAAGAAAAAATCCGCATGCTGAATACTTAGTTTTTCGGACTGGACTTCCGCGAGAGACTGAAAGCTGAAGGCTTTAGCCAATAAGTGTAACCCTTCCTCCAGAGATTTGCTTTCCCGGATCGAACCGGTACTCAACTGTCCATATATCTCCTCCAGAAGTGAAAGAATAAGGTCTTTTTCCATAATGATAAAAAGGCTAAGGTGTGATGGGGTTTTTCAACAAAAAACTGTATAGTCTGACTTCTTACAGGAATCTATGGCCGACAATCCTAAGCTGAAAAAAGCTTATTAAAGCTATGGAATTAGAATATCAAATCCCAAAAAAAATAGATATAAATAGCTGAAAATTAATCACTTAACAACTTAATTTGACTTAATTTTTTATTTATATCCAGCACATCGGATTCAGGTCGGAATCGCGCTTCAATCAACATTATAGCCACTTATCCAATTCCTGGATATTCCTGTGACCAAATCCCGTTTATTTGAATCTGAAAAAAAGCTTCTGATTATGAGGGCATCCCTGTTTACCCTGTTGTTCCTGTTTGTGCTCAAGGTCACTTATGGCCAAACCATCACCGTAACTGATAAGGATACGGGAAAGGCCCTGCCAGGAGTAATCATATCCACTGCCGGCAAAAAAGTATCGGCTGAAACCGATGCCAGTGGTTTTGCAGAGCTCAGCAACATCGGTACGGGAGAACCGCTTCAGTTTAGCCTTATGGGGTACAGGACGCTTAGTATGTCCCTGGAAAAACTACAGGCCCAGAATTTTCTGGTGCAGCTGGAACCGGGTCTGATACAACTTGACCAGACCGTGGTCGCCGCATCCCGATGGCAGCAAAGCAGCGAGGATGTCCCCTCGAAGATCACAGTGGTCTCCTCCAGGGATCTGCTTCTCAGGGCTCCTGCCAACACTGCAGACTGGCTTGGCAGCAAAGGGGATATTTTTATCCAAAAAAGCCAACAAGGCGGCGGAAGTCCCATGATCCGTGGTTTTTCGGCAAACCGGCTGCTCTACGCAGTAGATGGTGTGCGGATGAATACAGCCATCTTCAGGAGCGGGAATCTACATAATGTAATCTCCCTTGATCCATTTGCCACAGAGCGGGCAGAGGTTCTTTTTGGGCCGGGATCAGTCATGTATGGCAGTGATGCCATAGGGGGAGTCATGTCATTTGAGACTTTGCGCCCGGCGTTTTCCGGAGGGTCGACAATCCTTTCAGGCAATATACTATCCCGGTATGGGTCAGCAAACAATGAAATCACCTTTCATGCTGATGTGGCCATCAGTACGAAGCGATGGGCCTTTTTGACGAGCATCTCCAGATTTGATTACGGAGATCTCAAAATGGGAACACATGGACCGGACGATTACCTAAGGCCATACTATGCCATCCGGGAAAACGGCGTAGACACCTCCATCCAGAACGACGACCCGAGAGTTCAGGTGCAGAGCGGCTATCAACAGCTTAATCTGATGCAAAAAATCAGGTATCAAGTGAATGAAAATTCGGATTTGGAATACGCGTTCCATTACAGCAGGACAGGCAACATCCCCCGGTATGACAGGTTGATTGAAGGTACGGGCCCGAATCTGAGGTTTGCAAGATGGGATTATGGTCCACAGGTGTGGATGATGAATAACCTAGGCTATAATTTAACCGGCTCATCCAGGTTATTTGACCAGGCTAAAATCAAGATCGCACATCAGTTTTTTGAGGAAAGCCGCATCGATAGAAGGACAGGATCATCCAACCTCGCAAACAGGTCAGAGGAGGTAAATGCGCTGTCCCTCAATGCGGATTTTGTAAAAACTATCCGGAATAACAGCTTTTTTAGCTATGGTACAGAATGGGTTTACAATAAGGTATTTTCCCAGGGCTCCATTTTGAATATAATGGACCAAACCACCTCGATTGCTTCTTCAAGATATCCCCAATCCGACTGGACTTCCCTTGCGGCATATGGCACCTACCAACTCTATCTTTCCGGAAAAGCAACCCTTCATACCGGAGTGCGGTATAATTACATTTCACTGCTCACCGACTTCTCCAATAACAGGGCGTTTTACCCTTTACCGTTTGATAAGGCACAAACCAACTTCGGATCCCTCACAGGGAGCCTTGGACTGGTTTATAAACCTACGGAAACCCTCACTGTATCCCCTTTGGTATCTACCGGTTTCCGTGCCCCAAATGTGGATGATTTGGGAAAAATCTTCGACTCCCAGCCAGGATCAGTCCTGGTCCCCAATCCAAACCTTAGACCCGAGTATGCATACAACGCTGAGCTGAACCTGAATGCCCTCGCCTCAAAACAGGTGAAGATCGATCTAACCGGTTTTTTCACATTACTTGACAACGCCATGGTCAGAAGGCCTTTTGCTTTGGATGGAGAATCTTTTATCGAATACGACGGGGAACTGAGCCAGGTCCTGGCGATCCAAAACGCCAGTTCTGCCAGGGTTTACGGCATACAGGCAGGATTGGAATGGGCGTTGTCAAGCAGGTTTCTCCTCACGTCAAGGTATAACTGGCAAAGAGGCACTGAAGAGCTGGATGATGAAAGCAGAAGCCCATCCCGCCATGCGGCTCCAGCTTTTGGATTGACACGTCTTACTTATTCCCTCAACAGGGTGAAAATAGAATTAAGCAGCTTGTATAGTGCCTCAGTACCTTTTGACAGAATGCCTCAGGAAGAAAGGGGTAAGCCACTGCTGTATGTCTCAGATGACCAGGGCAGGCCATATTCCCCATCCTGGGTGATTGTCAATCTCAATTCAAGTCTTCAAATCAGCCGGAGCATTACATTTACGGCAGGAATAGAAAACATTGGGGATAGCAGGTATCGGCCATATAGCTCTGGACTCGCAGCCCCCGGTCGCAATTTTGTCTTTTCATTAAAAGGCGGGTTCTGACAGGGTAACAAATGACCACCTAGTAAGTCACGTTGATCTGCATGTCCCGTTCATCACGAAATGGGAAGTCACGCAAAAAACTTATCTATTTTTCTTTAGATTCATTCCAAATAATCCTATTTTTGCAGCTAGGGCAAAGCCTAAAGGATTCTACTATGCTCATGACCGCTTCAAAAATGCCTATCACCCGTTCGGCTATAATCCGGGAAATTACCGACTCACCCCTGAAAATCAACCTGATGGAGCTTGGTTTCTTGCCCGGTAAGACGATCACCCTACATCATTCGGCACCTCTTGGAGGGCCTATGGCCTTTAGACTGGAAGAAACCCTTCTTGCATTAAGAAAAAATGAAGCCTCACTTATTGAGGTACAACTTCTCTGAACTCCATGCCTGAGTCACTCATCCAACCTCAAGTAAAAACCCCAAAGGTTGCCATAATCGGTAACCCCAATGTTGGGAAATCAACTATTTTCAATCAGCTTACCGGATTAAGCCAAAAAATAGGTAATTACCCGGGTGTCACCGTGGATAAAAAAACGGGGTGGATGAATCATTCCGGGAGCAGTTATGAAATCATTGATCTCCCTGGCACCTACAGTCTCTACCCCAATTCGGAGGATGAGATAATCGCACACAGGGTATTGAATGAGCTCAGCAAAGACGAAAAACCGGATTTCGTCCTGATGGTCATTGATTCATGTCAGCTTTCCAGAGGTTTGTTTTTAGCTACCCAACTTATCGATCTGGGACTGAACCTTGCCTTGGTACTGAACATGGCAGATTTGGCAGTCAAGAAAAACATAGCCATCAAGATTTTCGAGATTTTCAAATCTCTAGGAGTACCTATTCTAAGCACAGATGCCAGAGGTACCAAAGGGCTCGATCAGATTAAAGACCTTATTCACCAGCGCAACTTTTCTAAAGTAGGACAGTTTTTGAACATAGAGGAGGTGGTACCCGAAGACCTCCTGCTTGCCGTAAGACAGAAGTTTAACCTTACCAATAATTATCAGGCTTATCAACTCCTCAGATTTGGGGGGAAGGATAAAACCATTTCTTCGGAAAACCGCACATGGCTGGCTGGCCAATTGAATTCGAACAAATTCGATCTGGAAGCTGCGCAGTTGGAGGAGACCAAAATCCGGTATAAGAAAATCACCTCCATCGTAGAGACTGCAGTGGTGAAAGCTGTAGGAAAAAAGGAGGAAAAGAGTATTGATAAAATCCTCCTTCACCCCATATTTGGTTACTTAATTTTCGGAGCCATCCTCCTACTTATCTTTCAGGCAATATTTGCGTGGGCATCTGTGCCCATGGACCTGATCGATGGGTTCTTTGCTGAACTCGGAGGCTGGGTCGGACAAAAGCTACCGGAAGGAGCATTGACCAGCCTGATCTCCGAAGGGATTATACCCGGTATAGGCGGCGTGGTGATATTCATCCCCCAGATTGCGCTCCTGTTTGGTTTTCTTGCCATTCTTGAAGATACAGGTTACATGTCCAGGGTAGTTTTTTTGATGGACCGTTGGATGCGCCCCTTCGGATTGCATGGGAAGAGTATTGTGCCCTTGGTCTCAGGAGTAGCCTGTGCAATCCCTGGTGTGATGGCGGCGAGAAATATCGGAAACTGGAAAGAGAAAATCATCACCATCATGGTTACTCCCCTGATGAGTTGCTCTGCCAGGCTTCCTGTCTATGTGATTTTGATAGGACTGGTAGTTCCTGCTGAGCGGATCGGATTTATCAATCTTCAGGCGCTAGTCTTGCTGGGACTGTATATTCTGGGTATAGTAGGGGTTCTGGCTACTGCTTTTCTGATGAAGCTGATCTTAAAATCAGATGAGAAAAGCTTTCTGATGGTGGAGCTCCCCTCCTACCGTACACCAAGGTGGAAAGATGTGGTGATCACCATGTATAACAAATCCATGACCTTTGTCACTGAGGCGGGGAAAGTAATATTGGCGATATCAATCGTGCTATGGGTGCTGGCTTCCTATGGACCAGCTTCCAGAATGGAAGCCATCAGAGCAGAAAGTGAGGAGAGAATCGCACAGGCATCCCCGGAAGAAGCCGAAGAGATTGAGGCCGAAACCTCCTCCCTTTTATTGGAGAATTCCTTCATTGGTATTATGGGAAGGACAATAGAGCCTGTGATCAAGCCTTTGGGATATGACTGGAAAATCGGGATTGCACTGATAGCATCTTTTGCGGCGAGAGAAGTCTTCGTCTCGACGATAGCGACCATATACAGCATAGGAGGAGATCCTGAGGATGATCTGACTATCAGGGAGAAGCTCAACCAACAAACAAGACCTGACACTGGGGAAAAGGTGTACAATAAAGCCACCGCCTTCTCACTGATGGTGTTTTATGCATTTGCAATGCAGTGTATGAGTACGCTGGCTATCGTATACCGGGAAACCAAAGGCTGGAAATGGCCGTTAATCCAGACAGTATACATGACAGCCCTGGCTTATGTATCGGCATTAATCGTATATCAAATCCTATCGTAGCATGTGGCAGGAACTCCTTGTAGGTCTATTGGTTTTAGCGGCACTAGCTTACCTTGTAAAACGGTTCTTTCTGAAACCAAAAACAGAAGGAGGTTGTGACAAATGCCGGAAACCTTGATTTTTGGGTATTCGGTTCTACTATTGCTGATTTTTTGATACTTTTAAACTCATGGGCAAAGTAGCCAGCCAGAGTATACAAACCACCTTTTTTTCCTACCTAGGCGTTGTCATCGGCTACTTCAACGTCCTGTGGCTTTACCCCTATGCACTGAACGCCTCAGAGCTTGGGGCTTTCCGAACCATACAGGATCTCGGGCTACTCTTTGTTCCCTTTGCACAACTTGGCGTGGGGCATGGGATCACCAAATATTTTCCCAAACTCAATGAAAACCAGCCCGCATTTCTAAGTTACAGCTTACTTATATCCCTATGTGGGTTTATCATCGTGGGAGGGCTCTTCCTTGGTTTTAAAACCCAGATCATTGAACTTTTTGCAGTAAATTCTCCCGATGTCATAGATTTTCTCGGAGTTGTTCTCCTGATCACACTCTTCGCTTTGCTTTCCAGTGTTTTGGATGCTTACAGCAGATCATATCTAAAAGTTGCTGTCCCTACTTTCTTCCGGGAAGTATTCCTGAGGTTACTTACAGGGGTTTTGGTAGGAGTCTATTTACTGGGATGGATAGATTTTCAGCAGGTCATGTATGGACTCGTCGCGGTCTATGGGTTTGCTTTGCTAGGGGTTATGGCGTATCTGTCTTGGTTGGGCGTATTGAAATTTGACCTCCGGTGGGGAAGCTTCCCGAAAGGCTTCAAGACCTCATTTGTCCAATTCAGTCTGATCACTTTTCTGGCTACAGCTGCTTCTACCCTGATCATGAAAATCGACAGCATCATGGTCAGTTCGATGGTCAGTCTGGAAGCCAATGCAATTTATACGATCGCATTTAGCATGGCCTTGGTAATCGAGTTGCCCAGAAGGGCTATTTCCCAAGTTGTCATGCCGGTAATAGCAGATCACTTTGCCAAGGGAAATCTCCACGAAATCAATGTGCTCTATAAACAAGTCTCCAACCGCCAATTTTACATTTGCTTTTTGCTGTTCATTGGAATCTGGTCAAATATTGACAGTGTTTATCAGTTTATCCCAAATAGTGAGATCTACGAATCCGGCAAGTGGGTGGTGTTTTACATTGGGCTGGGCAAGCTCTTCGATGTGGTATTCTCAATCAACGGCGAAATACTTGTATTTTCCAAACACTACAGATTCAATTTGACCGCTACCATCGGGATGAGTATATTGATTGTCCTCTTGAATTACATCATGATCCCTGTTTATGGCATCGAAGGTGCTGCCATGGCATCGGCACTGGTGATGCTGCTCTTTAATCTGGTCAAGTATGGCTTTCTGAAAGCAAAACTCGACTTTTCACCATTTGGAAGAGCATCGCTGAAGATCCTTTCCATAGGATTTTCCACCATTCTAGTGGTCGCTTTAATCCCCTCGATGGCCAGTCCGGTGATAGATATAGTTGTGCGATCCCTAGCTATAATCGCCTGTTACCTCTGCTATGCGCTAGCGGGTGTATATGGGCGGGACGAGTTAAATTGGGTGATCCAAAAAGTAAAAAAATCCGGGCCTTAGAGTGTTGCAAACCTCCTTATAGACAAGATTTGAGCTGCCTTGAATCCGCAAACTTCCACTGTTATCCTGCCTCTTAAGAGACGAGGTCCTGATTCTGAAAGCTTTCAGAACAGGATGAGGCCTGTTTTTGGAGAGGGCTTCACTCGGCAATTTTGTAATTTGTGAAGTTTGAACATGTCGGCGACCCGGACTTGAACAAATATACGACTTATTACACGGTAGGTTGGTATATTACAGATTTGATTCAGTATTTGTAAGAGGCAATCTCTTTAAGACAGGGAGCAAAAAGACAAATGCATACAGAATAAAATTTTAATTAGATCAAAATAATTCTTAGATGCTAACTTTAAAGAAACCCAACCTCCTGTATTCAGAATAATATTTTATAAAATATAAAAATAAATCTTAGTATTCCGCTTAAATTTGCAGCGATAAAACTCTGGCACTACTATGTACTTGATTAAGAAATTGATTGTTTGCCTGGATCAAACAGCACTAGACCAGACCCTAATCCAGCATGCAGCTTTTATTTCCCGGGTCAACCAAACCAAGAAGATCTATTTTGTCAATGTGATCAAAAACCTGAGTATTCCGAAGGAAGTACTTGAGGAGTTTCCGAACTTGATAGAAAACATGGTCACCGAACGCCAGGAGGCTATGGAAGCTGCGGTAAATGAATTTTTCGGTGACCCAAAAGGTGTCTCCCTGAACTACGTGGTAAAAGATGGTTCCCTTTCCAAAAAAGTGCTGAAGTTAGCCGAAGAGAAATCAGCTGATATGATCCTGATAGGAAGGAAAGTCAACCTGCCCGGGACAGGAGTGGCTTCATTAAGGCTGGCAAGAAGGGCTAGCTGCTCTCTTTTGATCGTACCTGAAAACTCTCCGGCCAAGATCGGCAAACTATTGGTTCCCAGTGATTTTTCTGACTATTCAAAAGATGCGTTGGAGGAGGCGATAATGATCGCTGAAAAACACGGCAACGTAGAGATCGTGTGCCAAAACGTGTTCAACATACCCTCTGGGTATCATTTCACAGGAAAAAGCCTGGAAGAGTTTACACAGATCATGCTTATGCATGCAGAGATCAACTACAAGAAATTTATCCGGAAGATCGATACTAAAGGGGTAAAAATCACGCCTGTATATACTCAGGATGATGACGATGATCCAGTCCAGGAGATCGTCAGCAAAGCGATGGAAATCGAGGCAGATGCGATTATTATAGGAGCAAAAGGCAGAACTGCTGCCACTGCGCTCTTTATAGGAAGCATGGCTGAAAGACTTATACAGTTCAATGATAGCCTTCCGCTTCTGGTGATCCGTCCCAAAGGGAAAAATGCAGGTATTCTGGATTATATCCTTGAGATATGACATCACTGAACCGGAACGGTTTCAAAAAGCGACAAAACACGCCCTGCTGACTCCAAAAAAAACAGCAGGGCAACATGTCCTTATTTTTTCATATGTTGTAAACATTCCATCTGAATGGAGGTTTTTTATCCCTGAGAATAAACCTTTGGGCACCCGTGCTGTCTAAGAAAGGAATGAAGCAAAATGATGACCAGGAAATCCTCGGACTTATCCATAATCCGAAGTCGAGGGAATTGGGGTTTAGAAGACTGATTGAATCCTATCAGAAAAAGGTCTACCACCTCATAAGAAGGATGGTGCTTATTCATGAAGACGCTGATGACCTTACCCAAAACACCTTCATCAAAGCCTATCATAGCATCGGGAAATTCCAGGGACACTCCAGTCTCTTTACCTGGTTATACCGGATAGCCACCAATGAAACGCTGAGTTTTCTAGAAAGAAAAAAGAAGAGGTTTTTCTTTTCCGTGGAAGATTACCATGAAAAATTAATCTCCTACATTGATCATTCCGGGGATCTCACTGGAGATGATATCCAGACCCGACTTCAAAAAGCTATCTTAACACTCCCCGAAAAGCAACGGCTGGTATTTCACCTGAAGTATCAGGAGGAATTAACTTATGAAGCAATGTCAGAGATAACAGGAACCAGCATCGGTTCATTGAAAGCCAGCTATCACCATGCAGTAAAAAAAATTGAAAATTCTATTCTCTCAGAATAAACTATTGATCAATACCTTAGTCTAACTCCCATTATGGAAAAACTTCCTAAACTCCGAAACTTCACTCCTCCGGAAGGTTACTTTGAAAACCTTCCTGATGAACTAATAGGCAAGACCAATACCCACTACACTTTTCATTGGGTGAAGTGGGCGGCTATTGCATCGTTGATTATAAGTCTGGGCGTATGGAAGTTTGACTTCTCCGGAAGCAATTCCGGGAACAATCTCCTTGACCAGGAGGTAGAATTATACATCGACAGTAACTATTGGTCTGATGAGGACATCTTGAGTATGGCCGATAACCCAGAACAGATCCTGAACGACATATTGGATGAGGAACTGGCATATGCAGACGAACTATGGGACGAAGGACACTAACAACTATGCAAAACATCAAGCTATTTACAGCATTTTCTATGCTGTTTCTCACTCTGGCAGGAAGCACATTCGCTCAAAGGCCTTCCGAAAAATTTGATCAGGAAAAGCTGCAGTCGGCCCGTGTGGCCTTCATCACTACCCGACTTGACCTGAAGCCTGAGCAGGCCGAGCTTTTTTGGCCAATCTACAATCAGTATACTGATCAGCGTGAGAAGAATCTACGGGAGATATCAACGTTGACCCGTACAAAAGATGAGGCACCGCTCACTGAGAGTGAAGCGAAACAACGGCTAAGTCAGAAACTAGAACTTCAGAGAAAATTGATTGCAGAGGAAGAAAAGTTGATTGATGATCTGGCAAAGGTGATCACTTATAACCAAATCATCAAACTGAACAATATAGGAAGGGATTTCACCCGGCAGATCTATCAAAGGCAGCGAAGACAATAAAAAAAGGGGGCCCGGCAAGGCCCCCTTTATTTTTATTGTTGCTTCTTGAGCAGGTCTCGTATCTCTTCCAACAACACCTCTGACTTAGGTGGTGCAGGAGGTGCAGATGGCTTCTCTTCTTCCTTGGTTTTCAGTTTGTTTATACCTTGAATGGCCATGAAAATAACGAAAGCTATTATCGTGAAGTCAACCACATTCTGGATAAACATCCCATAATTCAATGTTACAGCCGCGGCTACTTCCTCCCCTGCCTCATTCAAAACCGGGCCTCGGAGCGGAATATTTAAATCTTTAAAATCGACACCTCCAATCAAAATACCCAAAGGAGGCATAATGATGTCATTGACGAATGATGAAACAATTTTCCCAAAGGCTCCTCCTATAATCACACCGACTGCCAGATCGATTACGTTCCCCCTAATGGCAAATTTCTTGAACTCGGATAACATTCCCATAAGCATTGATTTTTGGTTGACGGTTAAAATTATATTTGAATATTTTAATAATTATCGTCTCATACAAGAGTTACACAGAATTTTTCCAGACACTTTTATGCCTATGAAAATCAAATTATGACTTTTTTATTAACAGAAGCCGGAACCTCCGGATCATAATATTGATTAGTATAAAGCGCTAAACACATCAAAATGAAGGCACCTGTAGCCCCGAAAAAACCACAAGTACTTGAAATCCACAACCATCAGAGAACAGATAATTATTACTGGATGAATGACCGGGATAACCCGGAAGTGATCGACTACCTAACTGACGAAAACTCCTACCTCAAGGAAACTTTAAGTTACTCAGAAAGTTTTCAGGAGGAACTATTCCAGGAAATGAAAGGAAGAATCAAAGAGGATGACCAGAGTGTACCTTTTTACAAATCAGGATTCTTCTGGTATGCCCGCTATGAACAGGGGGCTGAATATCCGATCTATTGTAGAAAAAAGGAGCGTCTGGAAGCTGAAGAAGAGATCATCCTGGATGTAAACCTTCTGGCAGAGGGAAAAAGCTACTACAATGTAGGGGGAACTTCTACAAGCACGGATCAGAATATACTGGCATTTGCAGTGGATGATGTGGGTAGGAGGATTTACACCATTTACTTCAAAGATCTCACAACCGGTGAAATCCTGCCTGATAAGATCGGAAGCGTGACCGGTAATTTCTCCTGGGCCGCAGACAACCAATCACTTTTTTACTCAAAGCAGGACCCGGATACCCTGCGCTCTTATCAGATTTACAGGCATATACTGGGCTCTCCATCTTCCGATGATGTCCTGGTCTTTGAAGAGACAGATGAGGAGTTTTCCTGTGTCATACATAAGACAAAGTCAGAAAAATACCTGCTTATCCATTCTGAAAGCACGATTTCCTCTGAGATTTGGTTTTTGGAAGCGGAGCTACCTGTCGGCAAATTTTCTCTGATCCAGGAGCGTAAGCCCCATCTGGAATATGCTGCGGACCATTACCTGGATCATTTTTGGATAAGAACGAATCACCAGGCTGAAAACTTCAAGCTTGTCAAAGCACCTGTTTCTTCCCCATCATTGGAAAACTGGAAGGATGTGATCCCCCACAGGGAAGAGGTGCTTTTGGAAGATATGGATCTGTTTGCTGATTTTCTTGTCATTCAGGAACGGACCAATGGATTGGTCCAGATTCAGATTAAACCATGGGCAGGCAGTCAAGGCCACTCCCTTGCCTTCAATGATGAAACGTATACAGCGTGGATCAGTACCAACCCTGAGTTTAATACATCCACGCTCAGATTTGGGTACAACTCTCTGATCACTCCCTCGAGTGTATACGACTACGATATGGTAAGCAAGGAAAAGGTACTGCTGAAACAGCAGGAAGTAGTCGGTGGCTATGACAGTGACCTGTATCACTCAGAAAGGATATGGGCTACAGCACCAGATGGTATACGTGTCCCCATCTCCTTGGTGTATAGGAAAGAGATGTTTGAACCCCACGGCCAAAACCCCTTGTTGCTTTATTCTTATGGGTCCTACGGATTCAGTACAGAAGCGTATTTCTCAAGCAGCAGATTGAGCCTTTTGGACAGAGGTTTTGTATTTGCGCTGGCCCACATACGGGGTGGAGAGGACCTGGGCAGGCAATGGTACGAGGATGGAAAGATGCTGAATAAGAAGAATACATTTACTGATTTCATCGCCTGCGCGTCACATCTGATCCATGAAAAGTACACCTCCCCAGAGCATCTCTATGCCATGGGGGGAAGTGCGGGTGGATTACTGATGGGAGCCGTGATAAACATGCGGCCCGATCTTTTCAACGGGATAGTTGCCAGTGTTCCTTTTGTGGATGTCGTAACCACAATGCTTGATGAAACCATCCCGCTTACTACCGGGGAGTTTCAGGAATGGGGTAATCCAAAAGACCCGCAGTATTATAACTATATGCTTTCCTACTCACCATATGACAACGTGGAAGCCAAAGCTTACCCTAATTTACTGGTTACTTCCGGGCTGCATGATTCCCAAGTTCAATATTGGGAGCCTACCAAATGGGTAGCCAAACTCAGGGATCTCAAAACCGACTCCAACCTACTTTTACTTTATACCAATATGGAAGCTGGCCACGGAGGAGCATCAGGTAGATTTAATGCATTGAAGGAACTAACCATGGAGTACACATTTCTGCTTCATTTGGAAGGCATGATTTCTAAATAAAAGTTAAAACCGAAAAACAATTCCACATTCGCAGCCCTTTATATCCAGCTGTTAAAGTCAGAGAACAGGAATTTTTCCTAACTTTGGCCTGAACCTACAGACCTATATTCATGAAAATTGCATTGATAGCCCATGATGGGAAAAAGGCCGACATGGTGCATTTTTTAAGTGGATTTCGCGATAGGCTTCATCAAGTTGACGTGGAACTTGTAGCCACGGGGACTACTGGATCCCACATTGAAAAGGCTGGATTCCAGGTTCAAAGGATGCTATCCGGACCCATCGGGGGTGACGCACAGATTGCCGCTATGGCTGCCCAAAAAGAACTGGCCATGGTGATTTTCTTCCGGGATCCCTTGGATAAGCATCCCCATGAGCCGGATGTGCAAATGCTGATGCGCATCTGTGACGTACACAATATCCCATTAGCTACCAATCCGGCTTCGGCCGAACTTATGTTCAAAGCATTGACAAGTACAACTCAAACCTAAATGGAACCTAAAACCATAAAAAAAATCGGAGTGCTTACTTCAGGAGGGGATTCCCCTGGAATGAATGCCGCTATACGTGCGGTGGTAAGAGCTGGATTCTATTACAACCTGGACATGTATGGAATCTACAGAGGTTATGAAGGCCTCATCCAAAATGACATCAAAAAACTGGAGTCCAAGCATATCACCCATGTGCTGGAAAGAGGTGGGACTTTTCTGAAATCTGCCAGAAGTGAGGAGTTCCGCACTCCCGAAGGCAGAAAAAAAGCCTATGACAACCTGAAAAGCCATGGAATTGATGCTTTGGTAGTCATCGGAGGAGACGGTTCCCTTACGGGGGCACATCTCTTTTACCAAGAATTCGGAGTGCCCGCTATTGGGCTTCCCGGCACGATTGACAATGATCTTTCCGGTACAGACTCCACGATCGGATTTGATACCGCCTGCAACACTGCCATACAGGCAATAGACAAAATCCGTGATACAGCTACTTCCCATGACCGTTTGTTTTTTGTGGAAGTAATGGGCCGGGATGCTGGGTTTATAGCAATCAATGCGGGAATCGGAAGTGCCGCTGCAGCTATCCTCATACCTGAAAAGAAAATGCCTGTGGAACAATTGGTAGAACGGTTAAAATTACGTACCAAGGCAAAAAAATCCTCAAATATTGTAATTGTCGCAGAAGGGGGTAAAAGTGGCGGCGCAGGGGAGATTGCCGAAATGGTAAAAAAACACCTACCCTATTACGACATTAAAGTCACCATTCTCGGTCACTTGCAGCGCGGGGGAGCTCCCTCCTCATTTGACCGTCTGCTGGCATCCAAGCTCGGCGTGGCTGCAGTGGAAGGACTTCTCCAGGGCAAATATGATGTAATGGCCGGCTTAATCAACTATAAAGTTGTATTTACCCCTATCAAGAAGGCTATCGTAGATGATAAATCGGTTGATGAAGACGATTTCAGGGTTGCCAAAATCCTCTCCACTTGAGTGGATCCGTTCCCAAGAGACTTGTATAGTCTCTTTTTTTTGCCCCATCCGGAGCACAGCGGGGCTAACCGATACCGATAATAGCATCCCTGGATGAAGTTTTCGTGAAGAATAGAAATTAAAGGCCCAACTTGGAGACGATTTCCTATTTTTGAAGCAACACAACCAGTCCCTATACTAATGAAACAATTCGTTCGGCTTCTTATACCAGTGATTATTTTGCTGTCTTTCTCCTGCTCCCAACAATCTTTCCATAAAAATAAAGTTATCGCTCACCGTGGTGCCTGGAAAACCTCATCGCTTCCCCAGAACTCCATCGCTTCTCTGGACAGGGCAGTTGAACTCCAGTGCGAAGGTTCAGAATTCGATGTATGGATGACCTTAGACAGCGTATTAGTCGTGAACCATGATGCTGATTTTCAGGGAACTCCCATAGAAACCTCCACCTATGCACAGCTATTGCAGCTTACGCATGAAAATGGTGAAAACTTATCCACCGTGAAAGAGTACCTTAAACGGGGAATGGGTCAAACAGGTACAAAGCTCATTTTCGAGATAAAACCCTCCGCTATCAGCCTGGAAAGAAGTCTTGCCGTTGCTGAGAAATCCGTAAGAACCGTTCAGTCGATGAATGCTGAAAAGTGGGTGGATTACATCACATTCAGTTTTGAAGGAGGAAAAAAAGTGATTGAACTGGAGCCTAAGGCAAATGTAGCCTATCTCAACGGCGACAAAACTCCCGCAGAACTAAAAGAGGCCGGATATTTCGGATTTGATTACCACATCAAGGTCTTGAAAAACAATCCCCAATGGATCAAAGAAGCCCATGACCTTGGTCTCACGGTGAATGCCTGGACTGTAAATACCGAGGAAGACATGAGGTGGCTGCTGGAGCAGAATGTGGATTTCATCACCACGGATGAACCTGAACTTTTACTATCCCTATTGCCCAAAAAATAAGTAGATCTCTTCCTCTTCCTTAGAAAAACCGATTGTACGCCCATTCACCTACTCTGCCATCAAGCTATCCCCTGATCAGCAGGATGCTGGCATTTTTACTCCTGTGAACATGACATCAATAGGATTCATTTGGGGATATCCCTAGGCTAAGATTTACTGGAAAAAAAGAGGCTGTCTCAAAAGTAGAGACAGCCTCTGAATTATTCGGGTCGGTATCTGAGTCAATTTTCATACAACCAGATCTCAGGCTCTTGAATTGACTTATAAACAACCCCTGATCAGTTTCTGTTTACAGCATTCAACATGTCAAATGCCTTTTCAAGTCGCTTCACAAAATTCTCTTCGCCTTTACGCAACCAGTTTCTTGGGTCATAGTATTTTTTATTCGGACTATCAGGACCATCCGGGTTGCCGAGCTGCGTCTGCAGGTATCCTTCATTCTTTTTATAGTTCAAAAGAACCCCTTCCCAGAATGCCCACTGCATATCGGTATCGATATTCATTTTGATGGAACCATAGCTGTTTGCTTCTCGTATTTCCTCTACGGTAGAACCAGATCCTCCATGGAACACGAAATTCAATGGTTTACCGGTAGTACCGTGCTTGGCATTGATGAAATCCTGTGAATTCTTAAGAATAATAGGCTTCAGGCTCACATTTCCTGGCTTATATACCCCATGTACATTTCCAAAAGCTGCTGCTATAGTAAATAGGTCACCTATTTCCTTCAACTGCTCGTAGGCATAGGCTACTTCTTCCGGCTGCGTATATAGCTTGGAAGAATCCACATCCGAATTATCCACCCCGTCTTCTTCCCCGCCGGTTACACCCAACTCAATTTCAATAGCCATTTCCAGTTTGGCAAATTCCTTGAAATATTTACTTGAAATCTCCACATTTTCATGAAGGGATTCCTCAGAAAGGTCCAGCATGTGTGAGCTGAACAAAGGCTTTTTGTGGGTAGCATAATAGGCTTTTCCAGCTTCCAGCAAGCCATCTATCCAAGGTAACAATTTCAAAGCTGCGTGGTCGGTATGCAAAATCACCGGCACACCGTAGGCTTCTGCCATCAGGTGCACATGATGTGCTCCCGAGATACCTCCGGCTATACTCGCCTGCTGCTTGTCATTGGGCAGGCTTTTTCCGGCAAAAAACTGTGCTCCTCCGTTGGAAAACTGGATGATAACCGGTGAATTCACCTTCTTGGCTGTTTCCAGTACTGCATTGACCGAGTTCGTGTTGATTACATTGACTGCAGGCATTGCAAACTCATTCTCTTTAGCGTATGCATAAAGATCCCTAAGTTCCTGACCGTATTTTACTCCAGGTTTGAATTTCATCTGTTTATAATTTGTTTTTCAGTGATCAGATGGAATCTCGCATGTAGGATAACCATTCCTCTGTTGTCGTTTTCAACATGCTCGATTTCACGTGTTTATATTTGATTAAGAATTCATATATGTAATACTTCAGGCCACTTACCTCCTCCAAAACCCGCCTGGTCACCGACGGATTCAGAAGCAATTCTATTCAGGGACCGGAGTATTCCATAGCGTGATTAGGTTTGATTAAATTTAAGTTTGATGCTTTCCACAGCACCTTTTTCTTATCGAACACTCCAAAGATATAAATCCCTGCCTGAATATCCCTTACATCCAATTCTAAAATCTTATAGTCAATCCAGGTTTCCAACTGAATTTGACTGCATAAAGCCATCTCAATTATTCCAGACCAAGGTTCAAAAATCCTCTTTCACGCGGTAAAAACAGCTTGGGAAGGATTGGGATTTCCTAAGACCCCTGACTTTTTCACTGATCAACTCACATATTTTCTGTTTTTTTGAGCACGACTACAGGTTTTATACTGCTTTACCCCCATATTAACCAGTATATTTTAAAGAAACCCATTTGGGGAGCAGTGATTGTATGAAAATAGGACAAGCCACGATAAAGGATATAGCAAGAGAGTTGAACGTATCATCTTCTACTGTATCAAGAGCGTTGAAAGACTATCCCGGAATCAGTGATGAAACAAAACGTAGGGTGAAGGAGGTGGCGGATAAGCTGAACTATCGTCCCAATGCCATAGCGCTCTCTCTGCGGAAGAGCCGCTCCTTTACGATAGGAGTAATTATCCCGGAAGTCGTACACTTCTTTTTTTCGACCGTGATCAGCGGGATCGAGGAGGTAGCTTTTACCCGGGGGTATAAGGTCATCCTTACCCAGACCAACGAGAAGTTAAACCGTGAAATGTCCAGTATCGAAACTATGCTGTCCAATCAGATCGACGGTTTTCTGGTCAGCTTTTCTAAAGAAACATCAGATTACACCCACTTCTCCAAACTTTTGGATCAAGGTTATCCGATCGTTTTCTTCGACCGTGTACCTGATATCCCCAATGCCATCAATGTGATGGTCGATGATTACAACGGCGCCTATCAGGCAACTTCACATTTGATTTCGCAGGGATACCGGACCATCGTGCATCTTGCCGGACCTCCCACTCTGAAAATCAGCAGTGAGCGGGAAAATGGCTATCGGAAGGCCCTACTTGATCATGGCCTTCAGGTAAACACCGACTTGATCGTGGAATGTGCAGTGGGCACGGACGACGAAGGCTTCAAAATCACGACCGAACTTTTGAATACGCTATCCGTGAGGCCGGATGCTTTCTTTGC
The DNA here is from genome assembly GCA_048819475.1 of Algoriphagus sp. Classification (GTDB taxonomy): domain Bacteria; phylum Bacteroidota; class Bacteroidia; order Cytophagales; family Cyclobacteriaceae; genus Algoriphagus. Next base: position 22,093 of record JBMDXP010000028.1, on the reverse strand, counting down.
AAACAATGACATGGCAGCGGTGGGAGCCATGCTGGCATGCAAAGCCGCAGGGCTTAAGATCCCGGAAGATGTAGGTATTGTTGGATTCAGCAACTGGCAATTTTGCTCTATGATAGATCCTTCCCTGTCTTCTGTCGCTCAGCCTGGCTTCAATATAGGAACTAAGGCCACAGAAATTCTTTTGGACATTATTGAGAAAAAGCTGGATCCCTCCTCCTTTACAGGGCCTTACGTGTTGGAGACAGAGCTTCTTATCCGGAAATCCTCTGTAAGGACGGGTGATTGAAAAAAACTGCAGAAAACTTTACCAAGGAATGCAAACGATTGAATACGCCTTCTACGTATTCCAGTATAGTTTATTGGTTTTTAAGCACATGCAAATCAGAGCATATGACCGAAAAGTAAATTTTTAAGCTTACCAATCCTTTATAAATTAGCAACCTTCCCACCTAAAAAGGAAGTGACTTTATGGATAACCAACACGCTAACCAGAGCAAGCATTCGTCCTCACGCCATATCGGTATGGGCAAGGTCGTCTCATGGAATAAAACATCGGAAGGCCTGGAAGGCACTACCCAAAACGGCCTGTTTAAGCTAACCGTTTACGCTTCTTCCATCATACGGGTTCAGGCATCCAGAAACCATGGGTTTGAACCCAACCCTTATACCGTAACTATGGATCCTGAGCCCGGGACGTTCGAGCTGAAGGAGGAGAGCGATGAGGTCTTGCTCTCCACGCCTGAGCTCAAAGTATCTGTCGGTATGGAAAACTTCACGATCAGCTTTTTCGATGCTGCGGGCAACTTATTGAACGCCGATGACAAGCTGGGCATCTCCTGGTTGGGCACTGAGGTATCCTGCTACAAGCAACTTCAGCAAAGTGAAAAATTCATCGGTCTAGGGGAGAAGACCGGTAATCTGGACCGGTTTGGAAATGCCTATACAAATTGGAACACCGATTACTTTGGCTACGGTATAGGGGATGATCCTTTATACATGAGTATTCCTTTCTACATTGGAATCCATACCAAGGGAGCTTATGGGATCTTTCTGGACAATACCCATAAAACTGTATTCAATTTCGGTGCCTCTACCAAACGGTTCACTTATTTCAGCGCGGAAGATGGAGACATGGACTATTACTTCATCCATCGACCTTCCGTATCAGGAATTGTCTCAGGATATACCGCACTTACCGGAAGGATGAGCTTACCCCCCAAGTGGTCGTTGGGATTTCAGCAATGCAGGTATTCCTATTATCCTGACAAGGAAGTAATGACGCTGGCGAATACATTCCGGGATAAAAATATGCCTGCCGATGTGATTTACCTCGACATCCACCATATGGAAGAATACAAAGTCTTCACATTTGACGGGATTAAATTCCCGGATGCAAAAGGTATGATTGCAAGTCTGAAGAAAATGGGGTTCAAGGTGGTAGTGATCATGGATCCAGGGATCAAAACACAGGAGGGTTACTTCCCTTATGACGAAGGAAGGGCGAAAGATCTTTTTGTAAAATATCCCGATGGCGAAGAGTATGTGGCTCAGGTATGGCCGGGATGGTGTGCCTTTCCAGATTATACAAAATCCGAAACACGTAAATGGTGGGGCGAAAAAATGGCTTTCTACACGGATCTGGGTGTGGATGGATTCTGGACAGATATGAATGAGCCAGCATCCTGGGGACAGTTTACCCCTAACCTGATTGAGTTTGATTTCGACGGAAACCCAGCCACCCATCGAAAGGCGAGGAATGTGTATGGTATGCAGATGGCAAGAAGTGCAATGGAGGGGTCTTTGATGCAGAAAAAAAATGAACGGTCCTTCGTGTTGACAAGGGCCGGTTACTCCGGGGTTCAGCGCTATGCTGCAGTATGGACTGGAGATAACGTGGCTTCTGAAGAACACATGCTGGCAGGTGTCCGGCTGGTCAACAGTATGGGATTGGGGGGAGTAGCTTTTGCAGGGTACGATGTAGGAGGGTTTGCGGGTGAGTCTACCAAATCCCTGTTTGCAAGATGGATGAGTATAGCTGCATTTGCCCCGCTTTACCGTGCCCATTCCATGATAAACAGCAACGATGCTGAGCCGTGGGCTTTCGGGGAAGAGGTAGAAGAAATAGCCAGAAACTACATGAAACTAAGGTATAGACTTCTACCGACCATCTATAGTGCTTTCTATAATTGCAGCCTCACAGGTCTTCCGATAGCGAGCAGCCTTGCTATGGATTATGCATATGATGACATGATCTATAAAACCGCCTACCAAAACCAATATCTTTTCTGTCAAAGCTTCCTGGTCGCTCCTGTGGAAAGCTATAAGGATATAACCAAAGTCTATCTACCTGAAGGAAACTGGTATTCCCTGTACTCGGACTACTGGTGCGATGGCAGTAGAAGTATCTATGTAGATTGCCCCTTGAACTATCTGCCTGTTTTTGTCAAAGCCGGAAGCATATTCACCATGCAATCCGACATTTCCTCCACAAGTGAAATGCATGACAGGGTATTGTCCCTTCATCTGTATTTTGGAAATCAGGAAAGCACCTTTACCCACTATGAGGATGACGGACATAGCTTGGAGTACGAAGAAAACAAGTACCACAAAAGGGAAATGAGATTTGATCCAAAGCGACTGAGATTTTCAATCTCAGCATCAGAGGGCAAGTATGGAAGTGAGTTCGAAAATCTACGGATATACTTCCACGGGTTTAAGACCGGATCCTTGACCGTGAATGGTGAATCTGTTCATCTAGCAACCACGACCTATTCTTTTTTGGAAAAGCTTACGGAATTTGATCCCCTTCCTGAACACGACCAGCCTTTTTTCAACATAAGGGAACTGCCCTATCTCGATATTCCAAACAGTGATGGGCTAATCGAGATCGCAGGACTGGCTCCGAAGACACGTTGAGCAGCATCTCCACTTCCCCTCCACCATGACCACACCCAAACCACCACTGCGTTTCTGGCAAATCTGGAACATGAGTTTTGGCTTTTTGGGGATTCAATTTGGATTTGCCCTGCAGGGCGGGTTTATGTCCCGCATTTTCCAGACATTGGGAGCGGATAAGGATACCCTACCTTTCCTGTGGATTGCAGCTCCGCTTACCGGATTGCTGGTCCAGCCTGTGGTAGGTTATTTAAGCGACCGCACCTGGCATCCAAAATTGGGAAGAAGGAAGCCCTTCTTCCTGATCGGTGCCGTATTCAGTACACTTGCCTTGTTATTCGCACCCTATTCCCCCACCCTTTGGATGGCCGCCGGTTCTCTTTGGATTTTGGATGCCTCGATTAATATCAGTATGGAGCCGTTTAGGGCTTTGGTGGCAGATAAGCTCCCAGATTCCCAAAGGTCCTATGGATTCATGGTGCAGACGCTCATCATTGGTATAGGCACATGGGTAGCATCCAACCTGCCCTGGATCATGACACAGCTGGGCGTACCAAACACTGCTTCGGCAGGGGTAGTGCCCGACTCTGTAAAATACGCCTTTGCTATCGGGGCGTTGGTTCTGTTTGCAGCTATACTGGTCACCATTCTCACCACCGATGAGCATCCTCCCGAAGACCTGGAAGCTTTTGGGCACCAACGAGAAAAAAAGGGACTTCTAGCAGGTTTTCAGGAGATTATCTCCAACATAGTGACCATGCCAAAAGTAATGCTGCAACTGGGGATCGTACAGTTTTTCTCCTGGTTTGCATTCTTCACCATGTGGAGCTTTGCTACTCCGGCGATCACAGAGCATGTATTTGGCGCTACCGATACGAGCTCTGCAGCTTACAATGACGCAGCGGACAGCGTAGGAAACTACTTGGGTACTTATGGTCTGATTTCCATGTGCTATGCCATAATCCTTACTTTTTTTGCCAGCCGGAGAAAAATCAACAGACGGTTACTTCATATGGTAAGTCTATTTTTTGGGGCCTCAGGATTTATTTTGGTGTATTTTATCACAGCGCCTTGGATGCTCCACCTTTGCTTTGGCCTGGTCGGTATCGCCTGGGCAAGTATTTTGTCCATGCCCTATGCGATGCTCTCCGGTTCGGTAGATCCAAAAAAGATGGGGGTTTACATGGGTATATTCAATATGTTCATTGTGATTCCGCAGATAGTTGCTGCATTGGGCGGGGTGAATTTCCTGTATAAATCCCTGTTCGGCGAGGCCGTTATATACACTATGCTCCTGTCCGGTGGATTATTGGTACTGGCAGGACTGAGTAACCTCATGATTTCCGACAGGAAAGCGACACATGACTGAAAGATAAAAAAATAAGTGCCGTTGCCAGGCGGCCTTACCCAATGCTTTTCTATTTTTGTATGGGTCTGGGAGCCGACATCAAGTCACTGTCACTTAGCTAGGGCGCTCCTGGATGGATTGTGCTATAGGAAAAACACTACTATCATGAAAACCTTACGGATCACAGGTGTTCCAGAACATTTCAATTTTCCCTGGAAAAAGGTGGTCGACATGCAGCCATTTGACTCCCAAGGGATCTTTTTAAACTGGCAGGACGAGTCCCGGGGATCAGGGCAGATGAATATGGCTCTCCGAAAAGATGAGACGGATATTGCAATTGTATTGACCGAGAGTTTTTTAAAGGACCGGGAAGAAGGGAATCCTTCCAAAATGATTGGGTTCCATGTAAAATCCCCTTTGATATGGGGCATACATATCCATGGAAAATGTGCTGTGGATTCACCCGGCCAACTGGATAGTCCAGCTTTTCTGATAAGCAGAAAGGGATCAGGCTCCCATTTGATGGGGTATGTACTGGCACAGAGGGAGGGATGGGATCCCAAAGCACTTGATTTCAAAGTGGTGAACAACCTTTCCGGTGCTCTGGCCTCCATGACCCCCGATTCGCCGGAGATGTTTCTCTGGGAAAAGTACACCACTAAACCCTGGGTGGATTCGGGTGAGCTAAAACGTATAGGGGAAGTACCAAGTCCATGGCCTTGCTTTACAATAGTCGCGTCAGAAAAAGCACTAAAAGAATATGGATCAGTTATTTTCAGTCTCAGGGATAGGGTGTACCATGAATCCCGCGCATGCTCCAACTTACCGGGTATTTCAAAAATCCTGGCTTCCAACTACTCTCTGAAGGAGCAGGATGTGATCGCGTGGCTAAGCCAGACCACGTGGGCTACCGAACCGACCATCTCCGCAAAGGAACTTGATGAAGCGATGGACCGAATGATTGCACTGGGTATTCTCACCAGACGGTTGCCTTTAAATGACTTCCTCACTGTTGATAATATCCAGATGGTTTTGTAAGGGATGCAGGGGAAGTTTCACCGATACTACAGTGCCTTTTCCCGAAGTGCTTTCTATCAGCAATTTCCCATTCATCATCCGGGCAAATTCCTTGCAGATCTGAAGCCCCAATCCGGACCCTTTCTCCTTCTTCGTCCCGGCCTGTGAGTGGGTAATCACATAATCTTCACCCAGAATCCTATGGATCTGCTCTTCCGACATGCCTATCCCCTGGTCTATCACGCACCATTCGATCCAGCCGCCAAACTCCTGTGAAGTCACTTGGATCACACCTCCGGGTTTGGAAAACTTGATGGCATTGTTCAATATATTTCTTATTATCACGTCAAGGAGATCAGGATCTGCAAACACAGTGGTCTCTTGGGACACAAAATTAAGCACTTCAATTTCCTTCTCCCTGAATTGGGGATGAAGCAGGCCCAGATTAGCCATCACCAGCCCGTGGAGATCTATCTGGCTGCTATTGAGCTTAAAGCCTTCCATCTGGCCTATGGACCACCTCAGTGTATTATTAAGGGTAAAATAAACAGAGTCGACATCCTTCCTTAAACTGTGAAGCAGTTCGGCAAACTCATCCTTTGACAAATCCCCGATCAGCAAGAGTTCCACTATGGATTTCACCTGACCTATTGGCCCTCTAAGATCATGTCCCAAAATCGAGAAAAGCTTGTTTTTGGTCTGGTTGATCACTTCAAGTTGCCTGGACTTGGCTTCCAGGTCCAGGTTCTGTCTATGGATTTTCTGCTGCTGCTCTATCAAATCTTTATTGTACTTATTCACATTTCTGATCAGGAAGATCAGCCAGACAGACAGACCTGATATCAATATGATTGCCATGACGATCACCATATTGGTCATTCTGATAAACTCCAGACGATTGGCCTGGTTCTCATTTTGTGACTTCAACAGGTCGAGTTCGGTCCGTGAAAGGTCTTCCTCAAACATCCCCTGAAGCAATGCAATACGGTCTCTGCTGGATTTATTCATCAATGAATCATTCAGGTTCAGGAAAATGGATTGGTGCCGGTAAGCTTCCTTATAATTCTTCCTCTGTTCGAATACCTGAGCTAAGTACCTGTGGTTTTTAGACAGCTCATCCAATAGTCCATTGACTTCCGCAGTAGCTATACCTTCGCGCAAGGCCTGCTCTGCCTCTTCCAGTCTACCGGATTGCAGGTATATGTAGCCAAGCCGATGAAGTAAAGATGCTTTGAAAGAAGGAATCCAGTGAAGATCTCCATTGGCCAATATCTGCCCAAAAATAGCCTCAGCCGAATCCAGCTGATTTCTTTTGACATATACATCTCCCATCACACGGTGTGCGAAAGAAGTAAGGTATGGAAACTCTACTCCTGCATTCATCCCGATAGCTCTCTGGGCATACAGTACAGCAGAGTCTAACAAGTCTATCTGGATAAAATTAAATGCAATGTTATTAAGACTCCGGATCACGGTATAGTGATCGCTTAGCTCACTGCTTATCCGATAAGCTTCCTTGAACTCCTCAATAGCCTCTTTAAAATTATGCTGCTCGTAATAAAGTGCCCCCAGGTTATTGAGCACACTTGCAGCCTGCTTGAGATCACCGGCCTCCATGGCAAGTTCATAAGCTTCCTTGGAATAATCAAATGTCTTTTGCCATTGGCCTTTTCTATAGTAAATCCAGCCGATGTTTTCTTTTGCCCTGGCCTCTCCCGATTTATTGTCCAGCGCATGTGCCAGACTTTCTGCTTCCAGAGAGAAGTCCATAGCTTCCTGTGGGGAGACCTCCCTAAGCTGTGATCCCAATTGATTGAGTAAAAAAACCCGACTTTCTCCTTCTGCTTCCCCAAGAAGATTTTTCAGGCTATCCGTGACCAACTGCTGAGCATTCACCTGTATCGGCCTTATCGATACGCAGATGAGTACACAAATGGCAAGTGAAAAGAGGTATTTCACAGCTACAAAATTGGTTATCCACTGCAAAATACATAGAATCAGTAAATTCCAATGCTATTTATATTACATTTTTAATATACTTAACGACATAAATTTTACTATATTATGAATATTTCTAAAAATTAGGCAACGACCCTTCAGCATGTAAGAATAAACAAGGGAGCATCCCCGGCTCTATGCCGGGAATAAGCTGAAATTTCCGAAAGTGGTCATGTCTTATCCGTTTCCGGAAGGAGGTGAAGTAAAAAAATCAATTTTTCAAGGCTTCCCAATCCCAGTCCTTGTTCATCTGGGTTATGGCATGATGGGCAGTGAGGTCGTATTGACACGGGACGATAGCTACGTAGTTATTGGCTATAGCCCATTCGTCATTATCTTCTCCTTTATCAAAGTTCACGAAATTACCGGCCATCCAGAAGTATTTTCTGCCATTTGGATCAAAACGTTCCGCAAACTCTTCCTGCCATTTTGCGTCCGCCTGACGGCAGACTTTTATGCCTTTGATTTTCTCATGCTGCTTAGGTGGGAAGTTTACGTTCAAGGCAATGCCCTTGGGGATTCCGTTTTCCAGAACCTGTCTTGCGATTTTCTCCACCCACTCTTCGATATGGGAAAAATCAGCCTTTGAGGAATAATCACACAAGCTGAACCCGATGGAGGGATATCCTTCCAACGCCCCCTCAATGGCCGCGGACATAGTACCGGAGTACAATACAGAAATCGATGTATTTGAGCCATGGTTGATACCGCTCACGATCAAATCAGGAGTTCGGTCCTTTAATACATAATGTTTGGCGAGCTTTACGCAATCTGCTGGAGTACCGCTCGATTTATATGCTTTTACATCATCAAAAACCTCTTCCTCGTACAGCCTTAATGTCTCTCCTATCGTGATCGCATGTCCCATTCCGGACTGGGGACTATCAGGTGCGACGACCACCACATCGCCTATTTTCTTCATTATCGATACAAGTACCCGGATTCCTTTGGATGTAATACCATCGTCGTTGGAGACGAGAATAAGTGGTTTGGACATGGATTAATTTCTGTTCAATTCATTGTAATATGCAGTGATCCTGAGTAGATCGCCGCGCTTGTCGTGATCCAGTCTATTCTTCCGCATGAAAAGACTGATTTCATCATCATATCCGGGAAGCATCGCGAAAAGATCTTTCTTCTTTAAGCTGTAACGTTGGATCTTCCCATTTTTGAAAAAGTAATAATTGAATGCGAGCCGATAGCCGAACCGCCCTTGGGGTCCCATCATGAACGGATTCATTCCCATTCCTCCCATACCCATGCCCATGGGGCCATAAGCACCCATATTCCGGGAGTCAGTAGCTACATATTCCCTGCACAGCAGCGCTATGTCATCCCCTTCTGTCAGTACCTCGAAGAAGACAGGGGTTTCATAATCGTTATTGAGTGAGAAAGGCAGACTATAGAACCTTCTTATCCCTCCATAAATTTCATCATAAATCTCAAAGTTGGAAACATTCGAGGCTGTAAAAGTTTCTATGGCCTGATCCTGAAGCTGCACGATGTTGTTTTCAAGGTCATACTTGACCATACCGGATACAGATCTTCCGTCTGCCATAAATATATTTCCTTTATGCCAGACCTGGGACGGGAACTGATTTTGTGCAAAAGCCGCAACAAAAGTCAGCACCACCGAACACGTAGTGACTATTACTTTTTTCATGCTGTACATCATGGTATTAAGTACGCAATCTTCTGATTTTGGGTTGATTAAAATTAACTTAATATGGATGAATTAGAAAGCGTATCCATCCTTATTTGAGAATAGTGTGGCCCATTTTATCCCGTTTGGTCTGCAGGTACCTTTGGTTGTGTGGGTTAGGAAGTATCTCTATGGGAAGTTGCTCTACTATTTCCAACCCATATCCGTTTAACCCCACCCGCTTTTGTGGATTGTTGGAGATCAACCTGATTTTACTGATCCCCAAGTCCCTGAGAATCTGTGCTCCGACACCATAATCCCTCCCATCCATGGGAAGACCCAAGGCGATATTTGCCTGCACGGTATCCATACCCTGCTCTTGGAGCTTATAGGCTTTCAGTTTGTTGATAAGACCAATCCCCCGGCCTTCCTGGTTCATGTATAGCACGACTCCCTTCCCTTCCTTCTCCACCATTTCCATGGCGGCATGTAGCTGAGGTCCGCAGTCACAGCGGCACGAACCGAAAATATCCCCTGTCATACAAGAAGAATGGACCCTCACCATTACTTCGTCGCCTGGTTCCCAGCTTCCTTTAATCAATGCAAGATGGAGCTCCTGCGTATTCGTTTGACGAAACGCAATCAGATCAAAATTCCCCCAGTTGGTAGGCAATTCCACTCCTATTTCTCTCTTTATAAGGGACTCATTCTTCAACCGATAGGCAATGAGGTCTTTGATGGAAACCAGCTTCAGGTTGAATTTTTTGGCTACTTTCACCAAGTCAGGAAGCCTGGCCATGGTACCATCTTCGTTCATGATCTCTACCAAAACCCCTGCCGGATACATCCCAGCAAGCCTGGCAAAGTCAATCCCAGCCTCTGTGTGTCCCGCTCTTCTCAGGACTCCTCCCCTTTTTGCCTTAAGAGGAAAAATATGCCCTGGCTTTCCCAGTTCACTCGGGTGAATGGAATCATCCACCAGCGCTTTGATGGTCTTGGCCCGGTCCGAAGCCGAAATCCCTGTTGTACAGCCATGGCCTATAAGATCAACAGAAACGGTAAAGGGGGTTTCAAAAGCAGCAGTGTTCTGCCCTACCATCAAATCAAGGCCTAGCTGCTCGCAACGGTCTTCGATCAAGGGAGCACAGATCAGGCCCCTGCCATGAGTAGCCATGAAATTAATAATCTCAGGAGTTACTTTCTCCGCAGCACAGATGAAGTCTCCTTCATTCTCCCTGTCCTCATCATCCACTACGATGATTACTTCTCCATTTTTTATTGCCTCTATAGCATCCTCTATAGGATCCAGGATATAGTTTTCCACACGATTTGGGGTTGTGTTCAGTTTTGAAGACGCAAATTTACACGCTTTCCCAGGTAAAACAGGAAGCAGCCGGAGAAAGTTTGGTTCTAGCCAATTACTATACCCAGCTCCTTGTCGATTTGGAGCTGTACCTTTTTCAGTTCAAAATAGATCTGCTGAAACTCATCCACCTGGGCCTCTCCCAGCTTTTCCGTCTCCGCATTTTTGAGCTTCAATTTGGCCTCCTCCATTAATTTCTGCACCATCTTTCTCTTGAGACGAAGGATGGACTTAAAGCCTGTGAGGTTCAGGTCATCCGTTTCAGTGTTGATCACGATCTGATGCCTGTCATGCCAATACACAGAGACCTCATGCCTGGGAGTGATCAGATCAATCACCTCCTGCTGGATCTCTTTGTCCCCGGATTTAATGAAGTAATCCGTGCCTGGTATCTCTCCCCCAGCCAAAACGGTACGGTAAGCTTTAAGGATTTTCACATAGACCGGGGTCTCAAAGGCCAGCTCTTCGGTTTCCGACAGCAGGTAATGGCAGAGGTGTGAATCATCCGGATCCATTTTTTTCCAACCATAATTGACAAGAAGCCTCACCATCTCCCTTTCCTGGATTTTAAGAATCTCCGAAAAAGAAACCTCCTCTTTGGTGGGGATCAATTCTTCGAGAGCCCTTTCAGCTGCGTCCTCTTCCTGCTGCCTGGTATGATGCTCCTTCTGGTGCCTGATCAGGGACTTGTTCAGCTCTGTATGTATAAGATCTTCCTCGATCTCCAGCAGCCCGGAGGCCTCTTTCACATAGACTGACCGGATGATAGGATCCGGGATTTTGCCTATACTCACCACCACTTCCTTGATCACCTCTGCTCTTCTGATAGGGTTCCTGGCAAACTCCTCCTGGTACAGTCCTATCTTGAAGCCTATGAAATCCCTGCTGTTTTGCTCCAGATAATCCTGAAAAGCCTGGGTCCCCACCTTCCTCGAGTAACTGTCAGGGTCTTCACCATCCGGAAAAACCACCGCTTTGACATTCAGTCCCCCTTCCAGCAGCAAATCTATCCCCCTCAGCGAAGCTTTGATGCCGGCCGCATCCCCATCATACAGTACGGTGACCTGATCGGTGAAGCGTTTGATCAGCTTGATCTGTCCTTCGGTCAATGAGGTCCCTGAAGAGGCCACCACATTCTCTATACCTGACAAATGCATCGAAATCACATCGGTATACCCTTCCACCAGGAAGCAGTTGTCCTTTTCCCGGATGGCCTTTTTGGCCTGGTACATCCCGTATAGCACATCACTCTTGTGATAGACAGCTGTTTCCGGTGAATTGATGTATTTGGGCTGGTTCTTGTCCTTGGTAAGTATACGTGCTCCAAAGCCTATCGGCTTGCCGCTGATGTTGTGTATGGTAAACGTCACCCGGCCACGGAATCGGTCATACAGCCTGGAAGGGTCCCCTTCCTTCTGGAGAATCAATCCGGCTTTGAGCAAAACCTCCTCCTGGTAGCCGGATGACTTCGCTGCTTTCAGGAAATGATCCCATCCATCAAGGGCGTATCCAAGGTCAAACTTCTGGATAATGCCTGACGTAAACCCACGCTCTTTGAAGTAACTGAGCCCGATGGACTTCCCCTCTTCTGTCTGGAGGTTTTTCACAAAAAAATCACGGGCAAAACCCAACGCTATGTAAAGACTCTCGCGTTCGCTCTGCTCCTGGTCCTGCTCTGGGGTACGGGTCTCATCTTCTTCCACCTCTATCCCGTATTTCGCTGCCAGATGCCTAATAGCCTCCTGAAACCCAATCCCCTCGATATCCATTACAAACTGGATCGGGTCCCCGGCTTTTCCACAGCCAAAACACTTATAGATCTGCTTTGCAGGAGAGATGGAAAAGGAGGGGGTCTTCTCTCCATGAAAAGGGCAGCAGGCCCACATATTCTGACCCTTTTTCTTCAAAGGCACATAATCACCGACAATCTCCTCGATGTCCATGCGCTCTTTTACCTTGTCTGAAGTGAGTTTGCTGATGCCCATAAGTGACTAATTATACAAAGTTAGAAAAGTTAACGGGCGAAACTGAAGAAAATCCCAGGGAACGTCCAGAACTATTTAGACACACCTTAAGTTAATCCTTCGCAACACATTTGCTTTTGCTCTTCGTAAAACGGGCAAGATGCTCTAAATTGCGGAAAATTTGACCAGTGCACATGCAAGTTACCAAGGAAAATATCCTGCAGTCCTTATCCAGCGTACAAGACCCTGACCTCAAGAAAGATCTTGTGACACTGGGAATGATACAGGATATAGCTATCCACCCCCATAAAGTAAGTTTCAAAGTGGTCTTGACCACCCCGGCCTGCCCTCTTAAGGAAGTGATCAAAAACAATTGCCTGGAAGCCCTGGAAGAAGACTTCGGTACTGGGATAGCTTGGGACATTACGATGACTTCCCAGGTGACCACGGTAAGGGATGCGGCGCCCGTGCTGCCACAGGTCAAAAACATCATCGCCATTGCCTCTGGAAAAGGAGGAGTGGGCAAATCCACCACGGCTGTAAACATGGCAGTCGCCCTGGCCAGAAGTGGGGCAAAGGTAGGGCTGATAGATGCTGACATTTCAGGCCCCTCTATTCCCACCATGTTCAATGTGGAAGGGGAGCAGCCTGCAGTGAAGAAAATCGGCGAAAGAAACATTATAATCCCCGTGGAGCAGTATGGGGTAAAATTGATGTCAATCGGGTTTCTTACCCCGGTGGACAGTGCCGTGGTGTGGAGAGGTCCCATGGCCAGTTCTGCGTTGAAGCAGTTTATTTCAGACGTGGAATGGGGGGAACTGGATTACCTGCTCATCGACTTGCCTCCCGGCACATCAGATATCCATCTGACGATGGTACAGACGGTACCGGTGACGGGTGCTGTAATCGTGACTACCCCACAGAAAGTCGCCTTGGCAGATGCCAACAAAGGTTTGTCGATGTTCAGGCAACCACAAATTAACGTACCTATCTTAGGTGTTATTGAAAATATGGCTTATTTTACACCGGAAGAATTGCCGGAAAACAAATACTATCTCTTTGGAAGAGAAGGAGGTAAAAGGTTGGCCGCAAAATATGACGTGGCGTTCCTGGGAGAAGTACCTATCGTGCAAAGTATCCGGGAAAGCGGGGATACAGGATATCCCGCCGTGATGAAAAACGGATTGACAGAAACAGCGTATATGAACTTGGCAGAAGCTGTAGCCAGACAAATAGCAATAAGAAATGCATCTCAGGGAAAAACCGAGGTGGTAGAAATAAAAGGATAAAAAAGATGCAAGCAGAACTAAGAGAGCAGATTGAATTTGCACTGGATACAATCAGACCTTATTTGGAGGCGGATGGAGGCAATGTCAGGATCGTTGAGTTGACGGATGATATGGTGTTGAGGATAGAAATGCTGGGTTCATGTGGGGCATGCCCTATGTCCTCCATGACACTGAAAGCAGGCGTCGAAGAGGCCATCAAGCGCGCCATCCCCGAGATCACACGGGTAGAAGCCGTGAATCTCACTGTGGCTTAACCGGGCATTTGGATGAAAAAAGGTTTACGGTTTTTGAACAAAGCCAGTATGCTCCTTTTTGGGGCTGTTTTTGTTTTTTATACAGGCTTTGCACAGCAATTTCACACCGTGGACGTGGCCGGGAGTTCCGGCAGTTCTTCCCATACCCACTCAGAAAAATGTGCCCATCGCATCCTGGAGTCCTCCATGGAAAAAGAGATGGGATACTTTGGCTCCCGAGCTTTTTTTGAAGGCTGGCTAGATCAAAAAATTGAAGCACGGAGAAGCCAGCCCCAGATCCTATCCAGGACGGCGCAGGAGCCCAGGCTCATCCCCGTGGTCGTGCATGTGATCCATTCAGGACAGGCAGAAGGTCAGGGTCCCAATATCCCTGACGCCCAGATATACGAGCAAATACGGATTCTCAATGAAGATTTCAGAAGGCAAAATGCGGATGCTAGCCGTACTCCTGCAGAGTTCCTTCCGGTAGCCGCTGATGCAAATATTGAATTTGTACTGGCCAAGCAGGATCCTATCGGGCTTCCCACCTCCGGAATCGTGAGGATTCAAGGCCCGCAGAGCAGCTATGCCCCGGAACAGGCATCTCTCATCGGCCAATTGTCCCAATGGGACCCCAGCGAATACCTCAATATCTGGGTAGTGGCGGTAAATCAGCCGTTTATCGGTTATGCCTCTTTTCCCGTCTCTGATCTTCCCGGACTCAATTTCGCGCCCTCTTCGACTATTACTGATGGGGTCACCATTGACTACAGGTTTTTTGGGACAGGTGGGAGTGCGGTATCCTCTTCGCTGGGCAGAACTGCCACCCATGAAGTAGGCCATTACCTGGGACTCCGGCATATCTGGGGTGACGGCGGATGTGATGTGGACGACTTTGTGGAGGATACTCCCCCTCAGGATGATTCCAATACCGCCTGCAGTGCCAACGTTTCAAAATTCAGTTGTGGAGCAAACAATATGATCCAAAACTACATGGATTATACGCCCGATGCCTGCATGAATATTTTTACGCTTGGACAGGTGGAAAGATTCAATGTAGTCCTGGAAAACAGCCCCAGGAGAATGACGCTGGTCAACAACCGGGCAACCCAAGATCCTGTATTGGCAAATCTCGATCTGGCTATAGTAACCATCGTAGAGCCCCTGGATTATATCTGTACCCCCGCGGTGACTCCTTCAGTGGAAGTCATCAATGCCGGGAATAACACCCTTACTTCTGCCCGCATTCAGTTTCTGGTGAATGGAACCGTGAGGGAAAACAGAAGGTTTACTTTTTCACTTGCGACCGGGGAAAGCACTGTACTCAATTTCAACTCCCTCACCCTCTCCGCTTCGGGAGATGAAGTGGAGTTTAGAATCATCCAGGCAAATGATCAGGAGGATCAAAACCCTGCCAACAACTCCATGACATCTAACCCGGTGCTGCAGCAGGAAGTGGCGTTGCCCTATACCTATAACCCCGGTTCATTTCCCGGACCTTGGGTCATTGACAACCCTGACAATTTCCTGACGTGGCAAAACATCACCTTACCCATTTCAGGGGTAAGCCAGGAACTCGTTTATATCAGAAACTATCAGTATGAATCTCCCGGTGAAGTGGATTACTTTATTTCCCCCAGCATTAACTTGAGTGCGTACCCCAATGCCCAATTGGTTTTTGAAATGGCTCACGCCCAGTACAATGAAAATGGATTTGAGGACAAATTGATTGTAGCCGTATCGCAGGATTGCGGCAACACATTTGATCTGCTCTCCAGCAATTATGATAAATCCGGCTTCCGGCTTGAAACATCTCCTGCAACCCTGGAAGAATTCATCCCTACCCTGAACAGCCAGTTCCGGACCGAAGTGGTCAACCTGAGTCCCTATGCTGATTTAGGGTCTGTCCGAATCGCATTCATCTCCGAAAGCTCCTACGGAAACAACATTTACCTGAAAAACATCCGTATCCTTCCACAGGAGGAGTTCAGATACGAACTTACCCTAAACGAACTACTGGTGCCTACTCCGATCTCAGACGGTACCCACGAAAACGAGGTGATTCAGGTGACCAATACAGGCAATCTTCCGATCTCCGGCTTCCTTTTGAGAAGAACCGCCAATAATTCAGCTCCGCAGACTTTGGTGGCAAGTGGTGCTTCCGTAGCCCCAGGGGAGACGTTCAACCTCACCACTGACAATTCCACTTCCGATGGGAAAAACCGCTTGCAAATCGAGTTGTTGGAACCCAATTTTGACCAGAACGATAAGGCTTCCCAGGTATTGGAAAGATACCTTGTCATAAATGGGACCACCACAGGTGTGCCGTGGAGAGCAAGTTTCAATACTTCCAGCCTGGAGCCTTGGACTACTGTCAATCCGGAGTCCGATGCCCCCGCCTGGACAACCACGTCGATCTCCGGCCCCAATGGCCCCGACCATGTGGTCATGCTGGAGAGCACACTTCCCGGGCAAAGTTATTGGTTAGGATCCCCGGTTTTTGATCTCTCGGTGAGCAGTCTGGCAAGTGTCTTCTTTGACCTGGCTGCAGGAGCAGTCGGGAGCGAAACTTCCCTTAGTCTGCTGGCAAGCACCAATGCAGGCGAAAGTTATACCCAGGTATGGAATCTTCGGGGAAGCGAACTGTCTACCGTATCCAGCGGTGCAGCCAACCCAAATACCCCGGGGGATTTTATGAAGAAGTATGTAGACCTTTCCGGATTTGCCGGTACGGGCAACAGGGAGGTGAGACTGGCGTTTGTGCTGGAAGGAGGAGTCCGTAGTAACCCACCAATCTATCTGGACAACATTGAGCTTTTCCTAGAGGCAAATCCCGAACCGGTCATCCCGGCCGAAGGCAGGACCGTGCTGTACCCCAACCCGGCGACAGATTTATTCAACCTATCCTTTAATCTGCCCGGATACGAGGACATCACCATCCAGGTGATATCCAGTACCGGGGCGGTAATCCAGGAAATCGTGTATCCAAACACCCTTAACCAGACCTACTCATTTAGTACCCAGCTATTCCGCAAAGGAGTCTATATCGTGAAGGTCACAGGGAACTCGATCAATGAAACCCGGCGTCTGATTATTAATTGATCTAAAATTCAGTCAACAAATCTTCTTCGGCGTATTTTTTGTCCGGGGATTAATCAGGATAGGGAAATCTCTTCGTTGTAGGGTTTGGATTTCCCTGCTATCTTTAACCTCTGATATTTCTCCATTAACTAGTCAAATAAGCAACTCTTTGAAAAAGATACTGATCAATATTCTTATTATCATAGGAGTCTCGTTTTTACTGGGATTTCTATTTCTGAAGGCCTATTTACCGATGTATACCAACCATGGGGAGACTGTATCAGTGCCGGACCTTTCGGGCTATACTTTTGATGAAAGCGCGGATATCCTGGCCAGGTCAGGTCTGATGTATGAAGTATCCATAGATTCGGGGTTTAATACGGATGAAAAGCAACTGGCAGTCCTGAAGCAGATTCCCTCTGCCAATTCGCAGGTGAAGAGCGGCAGAAAAGTCTACCTCACTCTGAACGCCAAGAACGCACCTATGCTTAAAATGCCCAACCTGGTCAATACCCCGCTTAAAAATGTACAGGAGATCCTTGCTAATATGGGGCTGGAGCGAGGGGATATCGTGTACGTGCCGGATATCGGCATCAATGTAGTCCTTGAGCAAAAATACAGGGGAGTGAACGTGGCGGAAGGTTTTGAGATACCAAAAGGTGCCCGGATCGATCTCGTAGTGGGTGATGGACTGGGAAACCAGATACTCTCTGTCCCCGATCTCAGAGGAATGGACGAGGTGGACGCTGAGTTCTTGATTTTGGGCTCCAGCCTTAGAGTCGGCAATAAAAACATCGTAGATACCGACTCAATTGCCCCCGGCAAAGTCTACAGACAAACACCGGCTCCTGGTATGCAGGTGAAAACAGGCGAAATGGTAGAACTCTGGATAGCCCGGGAAAACTAACTACTCTTATGGGAAACTTTCCGCACATGAAGTGCTTGCTGGGGTTCGGGATTCTTCTTGGCCTTTATTTCCCCGTGCAAGCGCAGTTTGTGGAGTTCTCCCCGGTCCCTAACCATAAACTAGCAAAAGCTTTCCCCTATTCTGAAAATGCCAGAATCACCCAGACGAACGCACTGCCTTTCTGGGATGATTTCTCAAAAGGAATAGATACGCTGAAATGGACCACCGATGGGGTTTCCTATACCGAAACGATAGGCCAGAACCCTCCGTCGATCGGAGCTATTCTTTTTGACGGGGTAGATGCCAATGGAAAACCCTACTCCCTGGTCGACCGGGATCAGGGGGCAGCAGATTACCTGATCTCTAAGCCTTTTGACTTAAGTACGATCCCTCCCGGTGAGAAAAACTCGCTTTACCTCAGCTTCTTCTGGCAGGCTGGCGGCAAGGCAGAACTTCCTGATGAAAATGACGCCCTTACACTCCAGTTTCTGGATCAAAACGGAAGCTGGATTACCCTATGGAGTCAGAATGGAGGGGTTGCCCTTGATAGAAACCAGTTCGTCCAGGAAATCATCCAAGTGGAAGAAGCATGGCACTATGATGGGTTTCAATTCAGATTTTTTTCCGAAGGGAGGCAGTCCGGTCCTTTTGACAGCTGGATCCTCGATTATGTCTACCTTAACACGGGCAGGACAGTTACAGATCTGACTTATGAAGACCGGGCGCTAACACAGACCAGCAGATTCAGAATAGGGGATTATGGGGCCTATCCTCTTGCTTTGTTGCAGGAGGTAGAAGCCAGCAGCTACAGCACGATCCAGAATGAATTCTACAACCTGGAAAACAGATTCCGTGCGATGGAGTTTTCGATGGAAATCAGGGATTCTTTGACTGGGAACTCATTTTCGGTGAACGCCAACACGCCGTTTAATCCGGTCCCCAACGCACTGGAAAGAAGGGGCTTCGAAAGCCGCGAAATCGGTACAATACCTGTACCGGAAGAAGAGACCACACTCGAAATCCTCACCTCACTCACCTCCGGGGATGGATTTCTCTATGAGGTAAACCAAGGGGACACCACCAGCTTTACGGGTGTGGATTACAGAGCAAATGATACCGTCAGGACTTCCTTTCCACTCAGGGACTTCTTTGCCTATGATAACGGTTCCGTGGATTACGCCGCGGGGATCAACCAACGCTCAGGCCAGTTGGCTGTGAAATACAACGCTCCCCAAGCAGTGTACCTCACGGGAATATCGATAAACTTCACCAATCCCAATCAGGCAAATCAGGCGATTGACATTCTGGTATGGGATGACTTGGCATCCTCCCCTATCTATTTCAGGGAGGACCTGATTCCCGAAAAATCCCCGGGTCAGGATTTTCTATACTATGAGCTGGACTCCAATGTGCTTGTCTCAGGGGATTTTTACGTCGGCTTTGCCCAGTTCACCAATGATTTCATCCATGTGGGTCTGGATAAGACGAATGAGCAGGGTGATAAAATCTACTACAATGTGGTAGGCTCATGGGTGCAGAACACAGAAGTGCAGGGCGCCCTGATGATTCGGCCCCACATCGCGTTGGAAGCGCCCTTTGAAGAGAGTATAGCACCCGAATCCCCTGTAAGAGTATTTCCAAACCCGGTGGAAAACAGACTGACAGTGGAAGGGGATTTTGTAGAACTCCGGTTTTTTGATTCCTTCGGAAGAGAGATTTTTCTGGAAAAGGAGCCCACAAACAAAGGAGAAATCATTAATTTTAGCGGCCAGCGTCCTGGGATTTATTTAGTGAATATGTACACGGATCAAGGTTCAAAATCATTTAGAATAGTCGTAAAGTAATCATGGAAGACATCAGCGTAGAAGACCTTAAGCCAAGGCTTGACAATAAAGAAAAGTTCGTATTTGTAGACGTACGCGAAGAATGGGAATACGAAGACGATAACCTGGGAGCGGTGAACATTCCGCTGGGTGAACTGCCCAACAGGTATAGTGAATTGGACAGCCATAAAAATGATGAAATCATCGTCCACTGCCGCTCAGGGGCACGAAGTGGACAGGCAAAAAAATTCCTGGAGTCCAAAGGTTTTACCAAAGTACGGAATGTATTGGGCGGTCTGATGGCCTATAGAAATCTGTGACCGACTTTCACACACCGGTTTTTATTCAAAAATAAAAGGCTGGGGTGAGAAGCAGGACAGGAAAATAAGAATTGCCAGCCACCCCAGCATTTTTCTCTTCGTATCCAGCTCCTTATAGCCGGATACTTCCGGATGCCTTACACCCATGACTCTGCCTAAGAGAAATCCATAGAACAGCCATCCCTGATACCCCTGCAAGCCGGGATAAAAATACACCACCATATACTGGGTAGCTGCGATGCCCAAGACCAGCGTAAGGCAATTTATCCGGCTTAACCCTGATTTGGAAAAACAGACATACAGGAAGGCCAAATACAGGGGAATCCGAAGCAGCAAGTCATCGATGGAGAAATAAGGACTGATCATCCCTGTCCCTGCGTATCCTATAAACAGCACAAAGGCCGTGAGTGATATCTGCCTGTGGGTTTTGGGAAAAAGCCCAAAGATCACATGTCCACCGTCCAGCTGGCCGATAGGCAGCAGGTTGAGCGCCGTAAAGAAGAGCGCCAGATACCCTGCAAACAGGAAGGGGTAATGGATGACCTCTGACATCTGTGGGAGCCTCTCAGGATCTGCCAGCAACTCGCCCATTGCCCAAAAGAGCAGATTGTTGCCCAACTTAAAATCCAACACATCACCTTCATACCCAGTAAAGTCCGGATCTGCGTATTCGGGGTGGATCGAATAGATGTAGTCCGCTTCGGGTAACGACACAAACCCGTACGCGAGCACACCCAGCGCGATCAGGAATCCCGCTATCGGACCGGCTACTCCGATATCGAAAAACTTTCTTCTGCTGTTTACAAAGCCCTTCATGGCTATCACGGCGCCGAATGTCCCGATGGAGGGCATACCGATAATCCCTAGCCATCCAGGGATAAAATAGGGCAAAGAGCATTTCACCCTATGGTAAATGGCGGTAAACAGGTGGCCAAGCTCATGGATAAGAAGAAAACCTATAAACGGCAATGAAAATGCTGTGGACTTCCAGAAGTATACCCAAGTCAGGGCATCTTCCTCCTCCCCAAACACATGCTTGCCATACACCCATTCTGCCCCTGCAAGAGTAGTGGCGATTAGGGTGATCAGGAAGAGTAGGCCATGCCTGAAATACGCTCTGGAACTATACATCTTTGAGGTATTCGAAAATCACCTCTGGACCCGTCACGTGAACGGTCTGGATACCCAAAGCAGCCGCACTGGTGATGTTTGCCTCCAGATCGTCAAAAAAGACAACCCGCTCAGCAGAAGTGTGCAGGTCGGAGAGCACTTTTTCGTAAATCTCGGGAGAGGGCTTTCGTACCCCCATCTCATGGCTTAAAAACACCCAGTCAAAGACCGGGTCGAAGTTGGAAATCCCATGGTCCCTCTTCAAAATATCATTTACAGCATGGATATGGATGAGATTGGTATTGCTCAATACGCCGACCTGATAAAAATTTTTAAGTTTTTTTATCAATTCCAGACGTTCCACAGGAATTTTTCCAAGCAGGCTATTCCACAGCTGATCCACTTTTTCATCCTCCCATTTTTGCTCAAAATAATCGCGCACAGCCTCCCGGAAGGTCACAGAATCTATCTTTCCGATCTCATAATCCTTATGAAAATCAGTCAAATAAAAGACATCGACACGGTCATGCAGGTCCGTGGGCAAGCTTTCCTTGATGAGTTGGAAAGACCGGTCATAGTCAATGTCGATAATCACATTTCCCAGGTCAAATATTAAAAAGTCTGCATCTGGTGCATTTTTCATTCGGATATATGGTTGTGTATTTGCATTCAAATATGTAACATTGCACTCCCAAAACCAAGGTTTGAAGAGAATAGAAGCTAAAAACTGTACGGAAGAGGGAAATGGGTGAGCCGGACATGCAGGATAGCGCGGCAACCCCCATCAAACAACTGGGCCTATAGCTCATTCGGTTAGAGCAACTGACTCATAATCAGTAGGTGCTTGGTTCGATTCCAAGTGGGCCCACAAAAACCGCTCATACAGATCATATGAGCGGTTTTTTGATTAAATGAGGTACCTTTTGCGGCACTTTTTGGATCAGTCTTAAAATAGATCGCCAGGGCTGGTCAGACTTTTTCCTGCCCAGACCCTGTAGAGGGATCCTCCCGCCTATAGCTTTTACCTACACCTCCTGCCTGATTTCTCTTTTGATGCGCTCCCGGTGCTTGAGCCCCCACTCCGCCAGGGTCTGTGTCACCGC
>JBMDXP010000027.1:0-65378 GCA_048819475.1 Algoriphagus sp. | reverse complement strand
CCCAAGTACATGCTATCAGAATGGCAACAATGGTAAACTGAAAAACCACCAATACTTCTCTGGGTTTTAACCAATACCGTACTGTACTCAACCGTGATTTTAGTACTTCCGCGGGTTTGAAAGCACTCAGCATAAAAGCAGGGTAGCTTCCTGCCAAAATCCCGGTCAATAACACATATCCCAGCGAAAACAACCAAAACCAGATGGAATAAAAGGGATAATCCAACTTCTTCCCTATCAGATCATTGAACCAGGGAAAAGCCAGCGATACAAGAATCAATGCGAGCAGGTAGGCCACAAAAGAGATCAGAATCGATTCTGCCAAAAACTGCCTTATCAACATTCTTTTGTTTGCCCCGGAAATCTTTCTGATCCCGACTTCCTTGCCCCTGCCTTCACTCTGTGCCGTGCTTAGGTTCATAAAATTCACGCAGGCGATGAGCAGGATTACAACGGCCACTATTCCAAACATCCTGATCAGCTCTATCCTACCCCCGGATGCTTTACCGTTATCGAAACTGCCCCTTAAGTGCAATTCCGAAACCGGATATAAAAAATCCTTTATATTCTTCTCATCAGAATTGGCGGCAGTAAAACCGGAAAACTTAAAATTGAACTGATCTGGATCTGTCCCTTCTTTGAGGGTGACAAATGTCCTGTAAGAATTGTTTCCCCAAAAATCATCTGCCCAACCCATGGCCTCCAGTTTCCTGAACGGAAGAAATGCTGTATAAGTGAAATTTGTATTTTCCGGCAAATCTGCGACCACAGCTTTCACCTCGCAATCTACTGCTCCCTCCAGCGAGACAGTCTTACCTATTACTGATTCCTCCCCGAAGAGCTTTCGCGCCAGGGATTCAGTGAGAATAATTGAGCCTGGGTCTTCAAGTGCTGCTACAGCATCCCCTTGCAGCACCCTGAAACTGAACATATTGAAAAAACCCGGATCCACAAAGCTGGTCTTTTCATAAAAGCTCTTCTCTCCAACAGAGAGCATCTGCTCCTCCCATTCTGTAACACGGGTGTAATCTTCCACTTCTGGATACTGCTCTTTTAGGGCAGGGGCATATGGCGCGGGAGTATAATTCCCGGTGCCGATTACTCCCTGGTTGTCTCTACTTCTCCAAGTAGCATAAAGCCGCTCTGACTTCTCATGAAATCCATCTACTGAAAATTCAAATTGGATCCAAATCAAAATCAATACAGACGCAGCCATTCCAATTCCCAACCCACCGATATTGATAAAAGCATATCCTTTACGTCTTTGGATGTTTCTCCAGGCAATTTTTAAGTAGTTTTTCCACATCGCGTAAACATTTGAAAATTAGAACCTCCGTATTTAATAAAAGATATGATCTGAAAGTGTCAATAGTGAATCAATCCACTCTGGATAGTTTGGATAAATCTTCTGTTCACTCACCTCCCGATCACTACCTGTCCTGAGTGAAACCTTCCTGTCCAGTTAATACCATTGCCCACTTCTATGCCATTTACGACTGGCCAAAACGGCTGGTATTCCTTATAATCACAAAAAACATCAGTGATTGCCGGACATTATTGTCCGCTGCCGGGCAATTAGCTACTCATCCCAAGCAATTCTTCCTGGGCAGAAGAATCTGCTATTTATGGGTTGAGCCGTTGTGAAAAAAAACATTTGCTAATATATTATACCTCCGTATCATACCGGATAGCATGGGGGACAGATTAATCACTATCCTTGCGGTGCCATTTCCGATACGGCTTTCCAATCATTAAACCTATGGTCCAAGAATATCTCTTATTGGTAATTGTTTTGATTTTCTCAGTACTGCTGCTGGTCATGCTGGGTCAGAAGTTCAAGATCTCCTATCCTATCTTTTTGGTGATTGCAGGGTTAATGATCAGCCTTGTTCCCGGCATTCCGATCATAGAACTGAACCCGGATTTGGTCTTTCTGATTTTTCTTCCCCCCATCCTGTACGAAGGGGCATGGTATACTTCCTGGCCTGATTTCTGGAAATGGAGAAGACCTATTACGCTCTTGTCCATCGTGTTGGTATTCTTCACTGCCATGGTGGTAGCCTGGGTATCGCAATCGATGATCCCTGGCTTCACACTGGCCTTGGGTTTTTTGCTTGGGGGCATTATTTCTCCTACTGATTCCATCGCTTCTATTTCTGTATTGAAAGAAGTGAGCATTCCAAAGCGGTTGCTTACCGTCATCGAAGGGGAAAGCCTGATTAATGATGCTTCTGGCCTGATCGTTTTCAGGTTTGCCCTGCTTACTGTACTTACAGGCCAGTTTGTATTCCAGAATGCCGTAATCCAGTTTTTCTATGTATCCGGATTGGGGATCGCCATTGGCCTTTCTATCGCTGTAGTGATCTATGCTATCCATCGATTTTTGCCCACTACTCCTAGCATTGATACCGCCCTGACCCTGTTGACTCCCTATATCATGTACATTGTGGCGGAGCATTTTGAGGCTTCTGGGGTCATAGCCGTAATCAGCGGTGGGCTCTTTCTCTCTTCCCAATCCCAGACTATCCTCACCCATCACTCGCGCATTCAGGCATCCAATGTCTGGAGTACCTTGATTTTCCTCATCAACGGCTGTGTATTTATCCTGATCGGACTGGGACTGCCGGGTATAATAGCTAGCCTGGATAGCGTGTCCCTTCAGGAAGCGGTGAACTATGGCATCATTATCAGCCTGTTGATTATTTTCCTGAGGTTCGTTGGAGCTTACATTACTGCATTTCTGCCCCGCAAATTCTCCAGGGCTATCCGCACCTCAGAAAAAAATCCCGGTTGGAAAGGAGCGTTTATAGTAGGCTATACTGGTATGAGGGGCGTTGTGTCGCTTGCAGCTGCTCTATCTTTACCTCTCTTGCTGGACTCGGGAGAAGTCTTTCCACAGCGTAACCTGATCATATTCATCAGCTTTATCGTGATACTTATCACGTTGGTAATCCAGGGACTTCTGCTGCCTCTGGTACTGAAGGCGATCAATATCAAAGAAGTAGATGAGGTCACACCGCCCGAGGAGCAGGAAGCAGATCTCGAAATAAGGCTTAAAAAGTCCGCCCTTCGGGCACTCCAAAACGACTATTCCCTGGAAGTACAGACCAATCAACTTCTGGGTAACCTGGTAAGGCATCTTGAAAGTGATGTGAGCTTCTCGCAACAGATGATTGATTCGTTTGAATGCGGTCAATGCGGAAAAACCGAGTCCCTGCAATACAGGGAAATCATGCGTGACCTTATCCGTGTACAGCGCGACGAACTCCAGCTGGCCAGAAAACAACAGTTTTATGACACGGATATCCTACGCAAGCAAGGTGATCAGCTTGATCTTGACGAGTTGAAACTGAGCTGATGCATGCACTTCCTGAATCTGGCGTCCCCACTTTCCATTACGCATAATTTTAGACTGGCCAAAGACCGAGGTGTGCTGACAAAGGTACTCCTTATAGTAAGGCCTCCTCTCCTGAAACAATAAAACCAGGCTGGAAACCAACCTGATTTTATGACTTATTACCCAATTTGCCTACTTCTGGCTTCTATGTTTCCCACGAATACACCTTTTGCGAAAGCACGGTACAGCTATCCTGACCCCGCTCAGAATGCCTCTCCTACTTTCAATAAGTGGATGGCAACCATCCCAATCAGCCCAGACAATACTATATAATAGAGCGTGGGCAAAATGGTCTTCCTCAAAATCAACCCTTCCTTGCCCAGGTATCCAACCGTAGCGGCAGCTGCCACGATGTTATGTATTGCAATCATATTTCCTGCGGCAGCACCCACAGACTGCAATGCCACCAGAAAGGTGGTTGGCATCGACAGTCTTTCCGCTACTCCAAACTGGAAGAGCCCAAACATCAAATTACTGACGGTGTTACTCCCGGCAATAAATGCCCCTAACGCGCCGATGGAAGGCGCTACAAGAGGATATACACTCCCCACTTTCTGGGAAACCCACTCTGCCATTACAATAGGCATGCCTTGGAGGTCGGCAGGATTGATTCCTGAATTGATGTAGATCCGAACCATCGGTACTGTGAAAATCAGTACAAACCCAGCTCCCAGGATCAGTTTGCTGCTTTCAGAGAATGCGGCTGTAACCGCCGCCAACTTCATCTTATGCAACCAAATCGTGAGGGATGAAACCACGAGGAGAATCGTACCTGGCAAATAAAGTGGGGTACTGGAAGCAGATACTTCTGTACCGAGAATGGAGGTATACGACAATTCTACCGAGGTAAGGAAGTCTTTGAAAGGAAGATGGGGCAATCTGCTCAAAACCAGGATTAAGGCGAGTAAAAGATAGGGAGTCCAAGCCCTGAGCAGACTCATCGGCACTTCTTTTTCTCCATTTTCCAGATTTACCCTGAGATTTCCAAACCATAATTTTGGCCAGTTGCTTCTTTCGGGAAAGTCCCATACGTCTTTTGGCAGCAAAAAGCCTTTTCTGGCAGCTGTCACAGTAATCGTCATCCCTACCAAGGAACCCAGCAAAGAGGGGAATTCAGGTCCTAGAAAAATCCCTGTCAATGCATAGGGAACAGTAAATGCCAGTCCTCCAAAAAGGGCGAAAGGAAACAGGACAAATCCCTCCTTCCAGCTCCTGTTTTCACCGAAATACCGTGTCATCATGCAGATCATAAACAGCGGCATCACGGTACCTACCAAGGCATGTAGTATGGCTGCATTGGCGGAGACAGCATGTAAATAATCCATGATTTCCAACTGGGAAACTGACAGGAGGTGATCTAGCTCAGGCCCCTCCAGTCCTCCACGTACACCGACCAGGATGGGGGTACCCACTGCTCCGAAGGTCACAGGGGTACTCTGCACCATAAGACCCAACATCACGGCGGCCATTGCCGGAAAACCCATCGCCAGCAACAACGGGCCAATAATCGCAGCGGGGGTTCCAAAACCTGCAGCCCCCTCGATAAATGAGCCGAAAAGCCAAACGATGATGACAACCTGTACGCGCCGGTCTTCACTTATTCCGGAAAAACCCTGTCTGATTACCCTGATCGCTCCGGAATAATTGAGAAGCGTGAGCAGAAGAATGGCCCCGAAAATAATATAGAGTATATCAAAGGTAATGAACAGTCCCTGTATGGAAGAGGCAATTATATCCACACCAGATAAGTTCCAGGCATAGAATGCCACTCCCGCACTGCAAAAAAAGCCGATAGGCATGCTGATTTTTGCCGGAAGGCGAAAACCTACCAGTAGGACAGCTACCAGTAAAATCGGGGAAAAAGCAAGAAGGGCCAGAAACGATAGGGACATGCTTTCAGAAATTTTAAAGTTCGCTTTGACCAGGGACCGCCCTCACCACTTCCACCCAATGCTTTGCCTTTACTCCGGTGAAATGCTCAATCTGGTGACGGCAGCTGAAGCCGCTGGCAACAAGTGTGGCATCCTTGGAAGCCCGGATAGCAGGAAACAGTAGTTCTTCCCCGATCTTTTTGGATAGCTCATAATGTCCGGTCTCGTACCCAAACGAACCTGCCATTCCACAGCAGCCGGAAGGGATTTCTTTGACTGTAAAGTTTCCGGTAGTAACGGCACTCTTTATCGAATGTGTGCCATACAATGCCTTTTGATGGCAGTGGCCATGGAAAACAAGATCCCCCTCGAGTGACTCCAGCTCCACATCAATCTTCCCTGCCCGTATTTCCCTATCCAAAAACACGTCTATCATCATCACTCTGGACTTTAACATTTCGGACAGCTCCTGGTCGTCTATCAAATCGGGCAGATCATCGTTAAGAGCCGAAGCGCAGCTGGGCTCACATACCACGATGTCAAGCCCCTGTTCAAAGTAGTCCCGGAGACGCGCTGCCGTTTGCGAACCTTCCTTCTTGGCATCCCGCAAAAAACCATGGGAGATCTTCGGCCGCTGACAACAGCCCACATGGGCTAAAATCACCTCATATCCACAGGAATTCAGTAACTGCATCGCCGAAATCCCAATCTGTGGTTCATGGAAATTCAGGTAGGTATCACCGAAGAGAACTACTTTCCTTTTGTATTCACCTTGGTTTTGACCATGATTCAAAAACCATTTGTAAAAAGGCTCCTTTGCGTAGGACGGCAAAATTCTCCTTCTGTCGAACCCTGCAATCTTATCCAGCAGGAATCTAAAGGCCGGGTTTTTCTGTACTGAATTGATCAATCCTGAAAAGGGGCCTGAAAACCCCGATGCGACCCTGGCTGAATCCCTGATCATCCGGTCTCTCAGGGAGGCACCATGCTCGTCATAGTAAAGCTGGCTGACATCACTTTTCATTTTAGCCATATCCACATTACTCGGACACTCGGATTTGCAGGCTTTACAGGAAAGACAAAGATCCATCACCTCATGAAGCCTCTCGCTGGCGACCCCCTCTCCATCCAACTGACCTGACATGGCCATCCGTAGTGCATTTGCACGGCCCCGGGTAGAGTGTTCCTCATCCCTGGTGGCTTTGAAGCTCGGACACATTGTACCTCCCAGGATTTTCCTGCACTCTCCCACACCGGTACACATATGTACTGATTCCCTGAAGCTGTTCTCCTGGCGGTATTTAAACTGCGTTTCTAATTCTAAATCCTGATAGGACTCCCCATATCTCAGGTTTTCCGTGATGGATTGGGCCTCTACAATCTTGCCGGGATTCATACTGTTGGCCGGGTCAAAAAGCTGTTTGATCTCCCGAAAAACCTGGTAAACAGTGGTCCCAAAAAACTTTTCATTGTAAGCACTTCTGACCAGTCCATCCCCATGCTCACCACTCCAGGACCCTCCATATTCCATCACGAGTTCAAAAGTCTCGTCAGCAATCTTCTTGAGGTTTTGGATATCCTGTGACTGCCGCAAATCCAAGATCGGCCTCACGTGGATTACACCCACGCTGGCGTGGGCATACATGGAGACTTCTGTGCCATGCCGCTCACATAGTTTCAGTACACGGTCTATGTACTCAGGAAGAACGGCTATCGGTATTCCTGCATCTTCGATAAAAGGAAGCGGCTTCTTTTCTCCCTTTATCCCGAGCATCAATCCCAGTCCTTTTTTTCTTACTACCCATACATCCTCAAACGCTTTTCCTTCGGGAAATACGGGGAAGGCATATCCCAACCCCAAACGCTTCAATTCTGCAATCATACTTTCGGATCTACCCAGTACATCATCCAGCGTTTCTCCATAAAACTCCACGATCAGGATTGCAGCGGGATCACCTTCTATGAAATGACAATGCTGCCTGGTGGTAAGATTTTCCCTGCTGAGATTCACTACCGTCCGGTCAAGAATCTCCACCGCAGATGGCTGATAGCCAAGCATCGTACTTACAGCTGAAATCGCATCGAGCAATTCATCAAAATGGACCACCACGATAGCTTTGGACTTGGGAAGTGGCTCCAGATTGACCTTGAGCTCCAAGGTCACCGCCAGCGTACCTTCACTGCCCGTGATGAGTTTGGATAGATTCCAGTTTTGGGCATGTATAAATTCATCCAGATTATACCCCCCCACCCTTCTCATGACTTTGGGAAATTTCCGCTCAATTTCAGCAGCGTTTTCATCTACCAGCCGTTTCACTCCACGGTAGATTTCTCCCTCCCGGGTCTGCTGTTCAGATTTTGCGGCATATGCTACAGGAGATAGCTCTTCGAAAAGCATCTCTGTTCCGTCAGAAAGCAAGACTTTTGCGGACAGCACATGATCCACGGTTTTCCCATACAGGATGCTTTTCGTGCCTGAAGAATTGTTACCGACCATTCCCCCTATATTAGCCCGACTTGACGTGGCGGGATCAGGGGCAAAATGCAGCCCGACGCCCTTAAGTTCTTCATTCAGCACATCACGGACCAACCCCGGCTGTACCCGCGCCCATTTTTCTTCCACATTAACTTCCAGGATGCGGTTCATATACTTGGAAAAGTCAAGTACCAGTGCCTCCCCCACGGTCTGTCCTGCAAGGCTGGTCCCTCCGCCTCTCGGAAGAATCTTCACTTCATGACGATTGGCCAGTTCCACCGCTATCCTTACATCTGCCTCATCCTTTGGCAATACCACTACCCTTGGCTTGATCTGATAAATACTTGCATCTGTGGCATACATCCCCAGTGAGTAAGAATCATACAGCACTTCTCCTCTCACCCGTGCCTTCAGGTCTGCTATCATTAACTCCATATTATTCATAGATCAATCCCTTGTGAATACATTTCCATAACCCCGGTTTTATGGTTGTTTCCCGAAATCCAGATTTTCAGTGATCCTTGTCCCATCCCTGGATATCGTGTCCACGTACCTGGCTATCCTGTTCTTCGCCTCTTCCAGGTCCATGTTATTCAGATTGATATTGAGCAGATCAATAAACCAAGGCAGCTTATCCTCATTCAGGACATAGGCAAGCACAATCTCCCTTGCTATAGGCAACGTGGTCTTCTTAGAGGAATCATGAACATCCTTATTGGCTGCTTTTACCAGCTTCCCGTACTCTTCCTCCAGCAGCTTTTCAAAAAGTGCCACGGTAAAGGTGTCCCCTTTTCTTATCCCCGTAGTAGCATCGTCCGCAGTGATGATGGCTCCTTTATGAATCCATTCCCATAGGATACTTACCCGAATCTCGCCGGTAGCCATATCCTCCATAAGGTATAGGACATCATCATCCCCAAAAAAATCCCCAGGTTTCAGTGCCGCGGCCTGCATCCC
The DNA here is from genome assembly GCA_048819475.1 of Algoriphagus sp. Lineage (GTDB taxonomy): Bacteria > Bacteroidota > Bacteroidia > Cytophagales > Cyclobacteriaceae > Algoriphagus. The sequence continues at coordinate 56,677 of JBMDXP010000027.1, read as the reverse complement.
CTGGCCGAAGGCATTGCCATATTGTAATGCCACACTGAGGAGATTTCTGGCACCGCTTATTGTCCGTGGGGCATCTTCAAGTTCAAGAAGTCCCAGCTGATCTTCCGAAGAATAGGTAAGGGGTGGAAACTTCCTGCCGAGTTGGTTCTTTTCTCCCTTCTTCTCCCATATTGGACGTATAATCGGAACCATCTTCCAATGTGCAACCCATTTCCCACTAGCTCCCTCTCTTTGCTCTCTCTCGCCACCACTGATCGCCCTTTCCATGCTGGAGGCTACTCCTTTTGCCGATCCTACAGGGATATTCGGCTCCATCCCGCCCTGCCAAAGTGCAAAATTCCCCAGGCTATCCGGCGTGTTGACAGCTCTCCTCACACGGTCCTCGTAATTGCGCATGTAGCCGTAGGTCATCGTTACGGATTCAATATTTGGATTGACAAAGTCTGCGTCCCATCCCATCGCATCGGAGACACTGTTGATGTAATCCCAACGTCCGGTATTGTAACCGATAAAGTGCTTACCCAAAGCTGCCCTTATTTCCATCAGCTGAAAGGTCGCTTCCAGCTGCTCGATCAGCACATATACTCTCACTGTACCTTCTTGGATCCCCAGGTGCTGTTCCAGAGTGCTGATCATCCTATTCCATAATGCAGCTTCTTCCGCGGTCTGGATTTTAGGGAGGTAGAGAACCACCGAAGCACCGTTTTCTTTAAGGGTACTGCAATTATTGACCACATAGAGTGTGAGATCCACAATAGACGCCGCCATGGCTTCGCCCTGCCCATCCCTGATATGTCTGTCATCCAGATGAAGACCCCGGGCCCGGAAAATTACTGTAGTAAACTCTAGCTGTTTTTCCCAATCCAATATGGACGGTGATCCAAAAAAACCTTCGGACCATAGGTTCATCTCCTGGGAGACCTGCTTGGCTACAGCCAGGAATACCGGATCTCTTCGGATTGCCAGCTTGAGATTACGTTGGTTGTCCAGCGACATGGTATGGATCTGCCCCAATGCATCTTCACCATCAAACATCCACCCATCAGCCCCGGAAAGCAGGGCATAGGCAACATTCCTGATGCTGTTTTCAGTTGATGCATTCGGCTTAGCCGCTGGTCCAGTGCCCTGTACCCATTGTCTCTGCAGGTCATTGGGAACAGCCAACCCTTCAAATTTGCCGGCTCTGGCATCACTTACCCGTATGGAAGTTCCAGGAATCAGCGAATCTTCCGGCAGAAAAGCAATCCTCTTCCGGTCTTTATACCGGAGGTTCCTTCGCGCCATTCTTTTTTCCATCATCTTCTTGATCTCACTGTTGAAAGAAGTCAAGACCGAGAGGGCCTCCAGTGATTCCGGTGTAAATACATCCCGGTACTCCTCTTGCAGATTTTCTCTGATATGGATTTTTTGTACATTCATATATCCTGTTTTTTTATTAGAAACACCTTATCTGTTCAATTCCTCAATTCCCCTGTACTGTAGCGGATTTGGCTAAAACGATATCCTGGGCCACCTCATCGCGGATCAGTTCCCAATGAAACAGGTTATCGTCGTTCCGGTCGTGGCTGCTCCCGTTGTAATGGGTAAGCGGCATATCCTTGTATAATGGACGGGAAATCGAAATAACCTCATCCCAGTAGTGCAGTGCTTTTTCGAAATGTGCCACCGCTTCCTGCTGATGATTTCCTCCCATCCCTAGCCGGAAGGATTGTAGCGCCACAGCGCCTTTCAGCTTCTCGGCCAGATGAAGTCCCAGATTGGCCCAGATGCGGATATCGGCGAGCTCGTAGGCCAGAGAAGTGTTGTCTCCCGGGTCAATATCTTTGATCAGTTCCAATGCTTTTGAGCAATCACTTACCAGTGCGGATGCCAGTACGGGAGGAGTGATCTTATCCAGTGGAAAATGCCTCCCCTCCTTCTGTTTTTCCACATAGGCTTTGACACCCACATAATCGGGATCCATTGTAGGATGCCCTATCAGCTGGTCAGCGGAAATGTATTTCGTATCCCTGCCTATCAGTGCCATCATCCCTTCTCCGTACAGTGTAAAATCCCAGCGCGAATCATACAAGGACCCCAGCCGGAGTTGGGTGGAAGACGCCAAGCTCATTGCTTCCAGCAGATTCTCACCTTGCTGCCCATATTTGGCAGTATAGCTTGACTGGAACACCTCATCCGGTGTGGCAGGATTATAAAGCAGCCTTCCCCATAACTGATAGAAAAGCCATTGTCTCTCAAAGGCAAAGTTCCAATCCACAGGAGAATCCAAAGCCGTGAAGTAATCTTTGGCGGGAATGTAACTTTCTGATCCTACAAAATATCCGCCCACGTATGGCTGGCTGTTTTCCTTGATATGGGCCCTTACAAACTCAGACACGCCCCATCGCAAGGCAAAAAAATCTTCATTTCTAGCGGTGTAGGTGACCTTATACCCTTTGGGCAACGGGTTATAAAATGTATCAAACATTTCCCCTCCGTGTACCTTCACCAGCTTGGGTGTAGAATGGGCATGGGACCAGTTATACTTAAGGTCAGCCCAGATAGGCCCTTTGATAAAACCCAAATCCGCCTCCCTTTCGATCGCCTTTCTGGTAAGCTGTTCCAGCTCCACGCTGGTGGCACCCAAAGATTCGGTTGTGCTGGAAAAGGGGATGCGATGTACCAGTTTAGTAGGTCTCCCGGCTTGGCGCATTCCCTCAATATACGTTTCAAACATCCAGTCTTCCCGCTGCTGGGGGGTCATATTAGCCATGCCCTCACCCAATGTAAGTCCGAACCCATCGAGTTCGGGGTATTCCTGTAACACCTGGGTGACGCTCTCCCGCATGTACCTTTTCAGGATTTCGGAAGTATCCCCCGGAACATAATAATGGGGATAGACATTCTTCTCTGCTATCCCATGGGCTTTGGAAAACTCGTGGCTTACAAAGATGTTGAAGGGAATCAAATAGGTGTCTATAGCTCTCTCCTCAGCCATTCTGAAGATTGATTTATGGAGTGCTTTCCATTTAGCCATCTCGGTGTCGCTAAATGGACTTGCTTCTGGAAAGTTTTTGGGTTTAATCATAAACACAAATGGATGAAGATTCCATATGGAAAGGGAATTGAACCGGTTTTCAGCCATCATATCCAGAAAAGCCTCCCAATAAGCCGTATCCCTCAATGTTTCATAATGCAGGTCCAATGCCGAGCTCGAGCGGTAGGAATACCAAGAGGTGTTATGCTTGATGGCCCTCAATGGATAATGGGGTTTTTCATGATGTCGCTTGACCGTTTCAAGGGTCGACCCGTTTCTGATCATTTCGGCCAGGGAGAGACTTCCGTAAACCAATCCCCTGCTATCTCCTCCTTTCACTGTGATTTTGTTTCCCTCAGGGACAATGTCAAAAGCCTCTTCCCCGAGGGTGACTTCATCAATCCCGATATTGATCAGAAAGTCGTATTTTTTACCGTTTCCATCCGTCGAATATCCCTTTTTCCGAAGTGCATCATTCAATTTTCCGACAGCGTAGGTAGTGCCTGGAGTAGACTTATCATAGAGCAGATAAACCGTCTGGCAAAAACTCTCCGTGGCAAACACCACCAGTGCTAATACAACTAGAATTTTATATTTCATGGATAGAATAGGTTATTTTTTTACTTGGGTAGTGCTTATCGATGATGCTTTGGCCAGCGCTATGTCCTGCTCTACGGCCGATCTCAAATGTTCCCAATGAAACAGGATATTATCATTGTGGACGTAAGGCGTAAGTGGCATATCCTTATAGATCGGCCGGGTAATGGCGATCAACTGATCCCAATAGGAAAGTGCATTTTCAAGATGCGCGATGGCGGTATCCTGATTTTGCTTTCCACCGCTGGTTCTATATGTTTCCAGGGCTACAGCTCCCTTTAGCTTTTCGGCCAGGTGCAGTCCCATATAAGCCCATGCCTTTATATCTGCCACTTCATACATCAAGGATGCATCCGTACTACTGTCGATGTTTTTTACGATCTCAAGGGCCCGGTTGCAGTCCCGCTCGAGCATTTCCGAAAGTACCGGTGGTGTGATGAAGCTTTTATACCCATGGTTGGCTTTAATCGCTGACACATAATCCTTGACTGATACATAGGAAGGATCCATTGTAGGCTGGTTGATCAACCTATCCACCGTGATGTATTCCATGACACCCTTGTCCAGTGCCATGAATCCCTCACTATACAATGTCAAATCCCATGTGGAGTCAAACACCGAAGCGATTCTGAGCTGTGTAGCAGAAGAAAGTGAATAAGCCTCCAGCAGTTTTTCACCCTTGTCTCCGTACCTGCTGATGAACGCATCGATAAAAACCTGGTCAGGCGTATCGGGGTTGTAAAGAAGCCTTCCCCATAGTTTGTAAAAAAGCCATTGCCTCTGAAAAGCATAGTCCCAGTTTACCGATGCATCTCCCGCGGTGAAATAATCATTTACCGGAATATATCCCTCGGATCCGACAAAATAACCTCCTACATAGGAAAGGTTGTTTATGGCGATATGACTTCGGATAAAATCAGGGACTCCCCAACGAAGCGCAAAAAAGTCCTCATTTCTGGCCATCCAAGTTATTTTGTAATTGGCAGGCTCTGGTATAAAATACGTATCACCGAGCTTACCACCGTGGACTTTTACCAAGTCTGGGGTAGAGTGGGCATGGGACCAGTTAAATTTCATTTCCACCCAGATTGGCCCATCGAAAAAATCTATTTTTTCCATGGCTTCTCTCGTTAGGCGTTCAGTATCCAGACTGGTAGAACCTCCTGATCCCAGATTGGCAGAAAATGGCACCCGGTGGATAAATTTCGTTTTTCTGTTGGCCAGACGCATGCCTTCAATCATCGTCTCCGTCATCCAATCCTGCCGCTGCTGAGGGGTCATCCCACCCATCCCTTCTCCATGGGAAATACCAAAACCCGTAAGGTCCGGATACTCTTCCAAAACCTGGGTCACACTTTCGCGGGTATACCTCTTGACTATTTCTGAAGTATCCCCATCTACATAAAAATTCGGATAAAAATTGACTGGGGCTACATCGTGCGCTTCAGCAAATTCCTTGCTTACAAAAATACTCCAGTTAATCAGGTACGTTTCAATGCCTCTCTCCTTGGCCATTGAGAAAATACCCTGATACAGTTCCTTCCATTTCCTGAATTCGCTGGCTGTAAACGGGCTGGCTTCCGGGAAATTTTTGGGCTGGATCAAATAGGTGAACGGGTGAAGGTTCCACAGGGAAAGCACATTAAACCTATTCTCTGCCATCATATCCAAAAATGCTTCCCAATAAGCAAGGTCCCTGGCGCCATCAACGTGCTGTGTGAGTGCGGGATTAGCGCGGTACACATCCCAGGGCAGGTTATGCTTGATCGCCCGGAATTCCATTGTCGGCTTTTCGCTGCTGAATACCAGATCACCAAGAGGGGTCCCTGCTTTGATTTTTTCACTGAGCGCGAGGCAGCCATAGATTAGACCATTCGTATCTCCACCCTGAACTGAAATCACTTTTCTATCAGGTAGCAGACGAAACTCTTCCTTACCCAAAATCACCGTATTGATATCCAGGTTGATCAGGTAATCATATCCGTCATACGTTTCCAGAAGCGTATACCCGTTTTCTTCCAGTGCTTGTCGTAGGATTCTCTCTCCATACCGGGCCTGGGGCAATTCGCTGTCCAGCAACAGGTAAACCGATTGTGCATGTCCTTGGTATACAATGCATATCAGGAAAAATAATCCAGATAGAATGTTTTTCATCAGTTTATAATTTTTCTCTAGTAGTCATAACCTGTGTATAATGTGATCAGGATCACCCCGCATAGTTGATTACCATGCCACTGGATGACGACTGCTTCATATCGGGATTTATAAAAACAGGGGTTCTAACACCGATTGTCCCGACAGTCGGATAATTCTTTGGAATCGGCAGTTGTAAACCGGGGATGGTATCCTATAAAAATCCATCGGCTGCTTGTAGCTCAGCCGATGGATTAGAAAACCTTAATCGTATCCCGGATTCTGCGGTAATACAGAAGGGTCATTGATAAGCAGTACCTCATTCTGCGGCAAAGGCCATAAAATCATATGAGGTTCCATACCATAAGGAGTGAGTACCTCAAGCGCTTTACCCCAGCGGATGAGGTCAAACCACCGATGTCCCTCCATGTTCAGCTCAAGCCTTCTTTCCAGCTCAATGGCATCCTGGATTTCTGTTTTGCCCAAACCTGAATAACCGCTTACACCGGCCCTCTCCCTGATTTGGTTCAGGTATTCCAGTGCTTCAGCTGGTTTATTGTTTTGGTTTAATGCTTCAGCAAGCATCAGGAGAACATCGGCATACCTGATCACCGGAAAGTTCGCATTTCCATTATCACCGCTGGGCACCTCTGAGAGGTATTTCCTCGTGATCATAGACCAGCGGGAAGGCAAGGGCTGGAACACGCCGTCATTTGTGGTCACTCCGGTGGCGGCTGATATATCTCTCCTTTTATCCCCTATCTCGTAAAGATTTCTGAATTCAATCCGGGGGGTACAGCTGTCGTGTAGCGTGCCCACCATATTATACAGTTCCCGTACTATGGGCCAGTTTGCGGAGCAGATACTGGTCATGTTGTTTCCGGCTGCATTGGGTGCGGAGGTATATTCTATATCGAATATGTACTCACTATGATGCTTGTTGGAATGATCAAATACCGCATTGTAATCGGAGAGCAAGGCGTAACCCAAAGTGGTCACTTCACGGAGTACATTCTCCGCTTCCACAAAGTTGTTTCTGGTCATATAGACTTTTCCCAACAGGGCTTTTGCTGCGCCTTTGGTCGCCCTACCCACATGATCACCGCCGTACTGAACAGGCAGCTCGTTGCCTGCCTCTATCAGATCTGGGATAATCAATTGGTTGTATATCGTCTCCACATCTGTCCTGCCCGTCCTGTATGCTTCTTCAGGTGGAATTGAAGAGGTCACAAAGGGAACAGCTCCAAAAATCCGTACAAGGTTAAAATACCCAAGTGCTCTGATAAACTTGGTCTCTGCGACATAAGCTGCCTTATTGGGGATATCCACTTCAGCTATTTTTTCCAGTAGCAGATTTGCCCTTGCTATCATCACATAGCCATTTGCCCACGCATTGTTGGAAGCATTATGTCCCTGGAAGTTATCAGTGAGTACCCTGCCTGTCTGATTGGTGGCTTCCTGCCAGACATCGTCGGCCCTTAAATCCCCAATTTCCCAAAACCCCGTGTATTGGGATCTCAGTCCGGCATAGACACCCACCAGAGCCTGCTGAAAATCAGCTTCTGTCTTGTATAGAACGTCCAGAGTCACCGTTGATGGTGGTGAAAGTTGAATAAAATCCTCATTACAGGAAGTCAACGTCATTACAAGCACCACCAAAAGGAGAGCACCTCTTTTTATATAAAGTTTCATTGTTTTCATGATCTGCATTAGTTCGGGTAAGTGAGGACTAGAAGGAGAGGTTGATACCTATAATATGGCTCTTTGGAACAGGATAATTATTGATATCCACACCAGGCATCAAGGCCGAACCACTGTTGTTTACATCCGGATTGAATCCGTTATAATCCTTACTGGTGAAAATAAACGGATTGGAAGCCGTATAATACACTCTTAATGCACCCAGTTTATATCGCTCTATGAATGCACTGGGAACTTGGTAGCTTAGATTGATATTGTTTATTCTAAGATAAGATCCATCCATGAGCTGAAACTGGCTCCATCCTTCCCTGTTGCCCCCTTTAGGTCCATCATTAGGCCTCGGAGTCACGCCGTCTCCGGGATTCTCCTCTGACTGCCAGTAATCCCACATCCTGATCACCTGCTTCATTCTTCCCCGCGTGTTGGCATTTGAGCGATACCCTTCGGCAAGAATCTGATTACCTTGCGATCCGGTAAGACTTACGCTCAGGCTAAAATTATTGTAAGTCAACCTGTTGGTCATTCCATAAAAGAAATCAGGGTATGGGGATCCCATCTGGGTCTTGTCATTTGTATCGATCCGTCCATCAGGAACCCCTTGTGGTCCACTTACGTCCTTATATCTTATATCACCCGGCTGGGATTGTGCATTTCCCCCTGGATTCCACAACGGTCCCTGATCGATCTCCGCCTGGTTCATAAAGATGCCATCAAAGAGGTATCCAAAGAACATCCCAATAGGCTGCCCGACTTCAGTAATGTGCGCGCTGCTGATGATAGGAGCTCCTTCCGGGCCGAGCCTCAGTACCTTGTTCTGATAACGGGATATATTGAAATCTGTGGTCCAATTCAGTTTTCCGCTTACATTGACGGTGTTCAGTACAAACTCAAATCCTTTGTTTTCGACTTCCCCGATATTTTGCAACATGTTGCTGAATCCAGTGATCTGGGGCACGGGGACATTCAGCAGTAGGTCAGAACTTACCTGTCTGGAATAATCCAAACTGATTCCGATCCGGCCGTCCAGGAATAGGGCATCAAAAGCCAGGTTGGTCTGGCGTTGTTTTTCCCAGCGCAAGTTAGGGTTGGCAAGAGCTGAAGGGGCATAACCTTGGCCAGTAGGATAATTTTGAAAATCCACTGTAGGAAGATGCGCATAGTTTCCAATATTGTTGTTTCCAGTTTCACCGTAACTCGCTCTGAGCTTGAAATCAGTGAGGAAGCCCAGGTTTTTGATAAAGTTTTCATCGGACATTCTCCAGGTCAGCCCCAGGGAAGGGAACCAGCCCCATCGGTTGTTTTGTCCAAACCGGGATGAACCATCTGTCCTGATGGAAGCTGATAGGTAATATTTGCTGTCGAAATTATAGTTAACCCGGGTCAGGTAAGATAGCAGCGACCATTCCACTACTTCAGAGAACCCTGCGGTGATCTGGCTGGTAGCATTGAGGGTATTTACGAGATTATTTGGGTAAAATGTACTTTCCAGGTAGTTTGTCTCTATCCGGTCCTTTTGGGCGGTAAATCCTCCTACAGCAGAGATATTGTGCTTATTTATAGATTTATCATAGCTCAGGACATATTCGCTTACCCAGGTTTCTGCCCAGGTGGTTCCGTCACTTCCGAAGACTGACGTGCCAAAAAACACTGGCAGATCCGGTCTGAAGTAACTGTCTTTGACATTTTGAAGACTTCCTCCCATCAGGATGTTGAACTTCAGGTCACTGGTCAGGTCATAGGTTAGATTTAGGTTACCAAGTATCCTGCCTTGTTTTTCGACCTGTTTGATTTCCCTGGCTATAGCCATGGGGTTGGCAAGGTTGGACACCGAGCTGAATCCTTCGAATTTGGTATAGTTGCCGTTTTCATCGAACAACGGAAAGTAATTATGCAGGGTAGTAGCGACACCTATAATACTGAGGTGGTCAGGCTCTGAGGCATGGCCAGAGGACTGTACACGGTTCCGGTGGAGAAATGAAGGGTTCAGGTTGAAATTCACCCGCAGTCTGTCGGTCAGATTCGCATCGATATTCGCCCTGAATGATATCCTCTCCATATCGTTCTCAATGATGAGCCCATCCTGTGTCAGATATTCACCGCTGATGGCAAACTGGATCCTGTCTGTGCCGCCGGATGCCGACAAAGAATATTGCGTCTGCGGAGCCGCATCCCGCAGCACGTACTCCAGCGGATTCACATCATAGGTATTGCGTCCTTCAAGTACGTCTAAAACCTCCTGACCGACAGGTCTAAACCAGGTGGATGGGTGTCCTGACACATCATGTCCTTCGTCCACATTCCTGTTTCTCATGCCATCGTAGAAATACTGCGCGCTTTGCATCGCATTCATCTGTTTACGCAGCAACATGGGAGATTGCCATCCTCTATACACCTCCAGATTGATGGACGTTTTCCCTTCTTTTCCACGCTTGGTGGTGATGATGACCACTCCGTTCGCTCCCCGAGAGCCATAAATAGCGGTAGCAGAAGCATCCTTAAGCACATCGATGCTTTCCACATCATTCATATTAAGGGTACCGATATCTTCTATCGGGAAACCATCCACTACATAAAGCGGATTGGAGCCAGCGCCGATACTGCCTACTCCCCTTATCGTAATCTGGGGAGCGCTTCCAGGTTCGCCGTCCCTCAGTCTCACATCCACACCGGCTACTCTTCCTTGAAGTGCTGCATCCACCCGGGTCGCTCCACCATTCATTTCAGTAATCTGGCTTCCGCTTACTGAACCTATCGCGCCGGTGATATCTTTTCTGTCTACGGTTCCATAACCTATTACCACCACTTCTCCCAATGAAGAAATGTCCTCTGCCAATGTCACATCTATGGTGGACCTGCTTCCCACATATATTTCCTGGGTGATGAACCCTATAAAAGAAAACACCAATACAGCTTCCTCGGGAGCTTGCAGGGTATACCTGCCATCCAAATCAGTAGCCGTACCCAGGGTGGTGCCTTTCACGATGACCGTCACCCCTGGTAGAGGCTCCCCCGTCTCATCTTTCACCAGACCACTGACCACCACATCTTCCTGTTCCGTGATGGTGACAGCATTTTCCTCCGAAGTGGATTCCCGAAGTTTCACGTGTATGTTGTCATTGACCTGAACAAACCCCAGTTTTGTCTGGGCACTCACCATCGCCAAAATATCGTAGAGGGATCTGTTGTTTTCAATAACCGTAATGGCCTGGTTTAGATTGACAAGATTATCTGTATACGTGAATTTGTAGTCCGTTTTGGACTCGACCTGCTTGAATAACTGTGCCAGCGGCTTTTCCTCAAGTTTCAAGGAAATTTTTACTTCGTCTATTGATTTGCGCTGTGCATTTCCCGTGTTGGCCAGGAGAAAAGAGCAAAACAACAGTTGGATCATCCATGCATAGAATAATCGTTTTGACACCATGATCAGTTGTCTCAGTATATTTTTTTTCATAATTTTCGGATCAGTTTGAGTGAGAACTACTTAAACAACTGCCTCATCATCCGCTAAAATGTACTGAGGCAGTCAAAGGCAGATTCTGTTCCGGCAAAGAACAGGACCTGCCTAATTTTTTAGCTGGTGTTTTGGTCTGGAAGGTTCATATTATTCTGGGTTGGTTATTGTTATTTTTTTCTTGTTTATTGAAAACTTCATTCCTGAAGTAAGGCATATTCCATGGAGGACGTTTTCCAGGATTTCATCTTCATAAACTCCTGAATACGTCCAGTTTTTGTCAAATTTCCCCTGCAGTTCCACCTCCACACCATACCATCTTTCAAGTTTGGTCTTTACTTCCTGCAGCCCAGAACTCTTAAATACCAACACTTTATCTTTCCATCCGGCAATATCCATCGGGTCAAATCCGGTCTTATAGTAACTTCCCCCTTTATCCAGAACCAGCATTTCCTTTGGTTTCAGTTCCACTTGTTCCCCCTGTTCCGAGTTGACACGTACCTTCCCAGTCACCAGGGCGACATACAGTGAGCCGTTCTCGGATTGGTTTACATTGAATGATGTGCCCAATACCTGTATGCTGGTATTTCCCAATTCCACATAGAAGGGCCTGGTTTCTTTGTTCACCTCAAAAAATGCCTCTCCTTTGAGACTTACCCATCTCACGGTGTCACTGAATTTATCCGGAAACGCTATTTCACTTTCCGAATTCAGGTGCACCCGGGTACCATCTGGCAGGTCTATGATCGATTTCTGTCCTACTGGATTTGCTTTCTTCACCAAAGCAATCTTTGCGGGCTCTTCTGGTTCCGGCTGGTAGTTGATTGCCTCATATTGGATCCATACACAGAAAATCAGCAAAGCAGCTGCTGCTATTCTTTTTAAGGGCAGCAGGTATAAGAACCCTGACCTTTTGATTTCCGGCTCTTTAATCTGCCTGGGATAGTCAAACTTGAGGATGTTCTCATAGGTCTCTATATACATCCGATCGGTAAATTCCGGACTCTTTTTATAATTGACTGACCGGATGAAATTAGCTGCCTCATTGACTAACTCTCTTTTCTCTGGATGTTGATTCAGCCATTTCTCCCAAAAATGGGTATTGCTTTCATTGGGGTTTTTCACCCAAAGCACAAAAAACTCATCAGCAATAAAATGCTCAATGTCGTAATCTTTATATTTCATAAAAAGCAATCAATGAAGATCCTTTAGTTTCCCTGATTCTGATTTTTCACTTCTTTTTTCCCTGAAGCAGTTCTTTCAATGTTGCCAGCGCTCTATAGATAATTTTCCTCGCTGACTTCACTTCACTGAATTCCATGGCTACCGAGATTTCCTTGTAACTCATCCCCTCTTCATAAAGTAAAAGAATAGCCTGCCGCTGCCGGACTGTGAGTCTTTCCAAAGCAGATCTCACCTGTTCTCTTTTCTCATTCTGATATTCTGCATGGATCATTCTGGTCTCATGGGAAAACTCAATGGAAAAGGAATTTTGCTCTTCCAGCAATTCACTTTGACGCCCATTGCTGTATTTATACCTGTTTGATTTCTGAATGATCTCCCTGTACAGGATTTTGAACAGGTATGCCTTGATACTCTGCACTTCACTTAAACTTCCCCGTTTTGCCCTGAGCATAATGAATATGTTCTGGATACAATCCTGTACCAGGGATGTGTCCTTGCAGAATTGGCAGCCGTACTGGAACATCTTGGTCACATATATCCGGTAGATGTAATTAAAAGCAAATTCATCTCCTTTGTCAAATGCTTTCCATATTTCCGAATCTGCTTTGTTTCCGTAGAATTTTATTGATTCTGAATGGCCAAGAAGGTTAGTAGAGCTTTTTTCAAAATTTGGTGGTTTTGGGTTATTGATCATTTGAATTTTGAGTTTACTCAGCTTTCTATAATTAAGAGTAGGAAAAGCATCTTTTCGACCCCATATTATTTCAACTTTATATTGAAAATAGCCGTGTTATTAAATGTCGCTTAAAAAGTGTAGCTATTTGTCCCTATAAAATCAGAATAAGACCACTCCAACAGAATGTAAACTAACTTATTTCAGGGTTTATAACCCCCGAAGCCCCCCTCTACCCTGCTTAAGGGCCGCAGATATGTTTATCCTCAGCTTCCCGGGTGAGCTATCTTTTCCTGAATTTGTTTTCTGAAGTATTGCCTGGCCCGGAAGCCCTATGTGGGCTACCCGGATTAAAAAAACGGCAGTTAATAACTAATAAAACAAGTGAATGTTTTTTGGAAAATTCCTTCGGCCAAGCTTGAAGCCGAAAGGAAAACAGAGAGGCTTTGCATCTCCCTGCCTGTGAAACAATCCCATCATTGAGCAGGAATTATCCTTACCAAGCCAGCTTGTACAGGGCCACAATGTCGGCTTTAGACGGGATCATGGGGTTGTTTTGGGGTGAGCCGGAATCAAGCGCATCCTGAGCCATCTTTTCCAGTACCGCTTCAAACTCTGCTTTTTCTATCAACCCACAGGTGCCAAGTTTGGGGATACCCAGCGCCAGATTAAGCTTTTCCAAACCTGCAACAAGCTTCATCGCGGCTTCTCCATCCTGGTCACCTGCCTCTGCAAATCGCATAGTTCTGGCTACTTTTGCATATTTCGCCTCAGCTCCCGGGATGGAATAGCTGGTGATGACCGGTAATAACATGGCGTTGGAAAAACCATGGGCCAGGTGAAAGAGTGCTCCAAGGGGCCTACTCATCCCATGGACCAGGCATACACTACTGTTGGTAAATGCCAGACCTCCCTGATACGCTGCAACGGCCATGCCCTCCCTAGCCTCCCCATCGAGTGGGTGCTCCCATGCATTCATCAAGTGCTCACTTACCAGGGAGATACAGGACAGTGCCAAAGGGTCGCTTAACGGGTTTGATTTTCTGGAAACGTAAGCCTCTATGCCATGCGTAAGCGTATCAACCCCTACATGGGCCGTCAGTGGTTTAGGCATGGAAGTAGAGAGTTCCGGATCCACAATGCAGGCAGCCGGCATCAGATGGCGGTCAAACATCATCATCTTCACCCCCCGTTGGGTATCCGTGATCACGGCAACTTTGGTTGCCTCACTGCCAGTTCCCGCTGTGGTGGGTATGGCGATCAGGGGTATTCCATTCGCTTTGATTCTATGATAGCCCATATAATCCTGCAGGGGAAGATTATTCGTTGCCAAAATGGAGATTGCCTTTGCTGCGTCGATTGGGCTTCCTCCCCCCACGGCTATAAGCAACCCGGCCTGTGAGGACCTTAGCAATCCAAGTCCTTCCATGACGTTTTCGAGACTAGGGTCTGGCTGGACTCCGGAAAACACTTCTGCGGACACACCTACTTCTTCCAGCATCCCGCAAATCCTGGTAACCAAGCCTGACCGGAAGAAAAAGGAATCCGTAACAAGCAATACCTTGGCAGCACCATACCTCAGCACCAATTCAGGGAGCTTCGCCAATACCCCTTTTCCTACCCATGACGTTTCAGGCGCATTAAATTCAACGATGCTATTCATAGTGTTGTAATTGTTTTTTAGTAGTCATTTCCTGTTCTGATTCATCGAAAGAATCTCACCAACCCTGCACACGCTCGTAGCTGCGGTCCCATCTGGAGAGTACCACGCGCTGGCGTGTGTAAAACATCACCCCTTCTACCCCCTGGACATGGAGATCTCCATAGAAAGAATCATTCCATCCGGCAAAGGGAAACAAAGCCATGGGTGCGGGTACACCTACATTGATCCCAACCATGCCACAGTTGATATCACGGCTGAAGCGTCTCGCAGCCTCACCGCTAGAAGTATAGATAGTTGCCCCATTTCCGAAAGGCAACTTATTCAGCCATGTAATGGCCTCTTCCAGATTGCGGGGAGAAAGAACGGATAAAACAGGACCAAAAATTTCCTCTTTGAACAAGTCCATCTCTGGATCCACCTGATCCAGAAGCGTGGGCCCCACAAAGAAACCGTCGGACGGCAAGGCCTTCCTCCCATCGCGAAGTACCTTTACCCCATGCGACTCTGCCTGGCTGACGGTCGCTAGAATCCGGTCCCTGCCCATCGCATCGATCACCGGTCCCATGTCCACATCTTCGCGGGTACTGGTATCTCCAAGCGTCATTTCATCCATGATGGTGATCAGCCTGTGTTTTAAGGGGGCGGCTATCTCCCCTATCCCTACCAAGAGTGAGCCTGCCATACACCGCTGGCCAGCACAGCCAAAAGCAGCTCCGGAGATCGCCCTGAGAGTCGAGTCAGGGTCTGCATCCGGCATGACCAGCTGCACGTTCTTGGCACCACCTCCTGCCTGAACCCTTTTCCCATGTGCCGACGCCAAAGCATACACCTGCTTGGCCACATAGCTAGACCCCACAAAACTCACTGCGGATATACCTGGATGGACACACAGCGCCTCGACCACTTCCTTTCCCCCATGAACTATACTCAGCACCCCATCCGGCAGGCCTGCCTCACGGAACAGCCCAGCCAATCTCACTGCTGTGAAGGGGACTTTCTCGCTGGGTTTCAAAATAAATGCATTCCCGCAGGCTATCGCCAGAGGGAACATCCACATCGGAACCATAGCCGGAAAGTTAAACGGACTGATCCCTGCACACACCCCGAGCGGCTCTTTTACAGTAACACCATCTATCTGGGGAGCTACCTGAACCAGGCTTTCCCCCTTCAGCAACTGCGCTATGCCACAGGCAAACTCCACCACCTCAAATCCCCGGCGAATATCCCCCCTGGCCTCTTCCAGTGTCTTGCCGTTTTCCCGGGAGATCAAACGGGCTATTGCTTCCATTTCACCTTCAAGCAAGGCTCTATAACGGAACAATACATCAGCTCTCCTGGTAGCAGGAAGACTGGACCAGACGCCAAATGCCTTCTGTGCTACTGTCACAGCATCATCCACATCTCTTTTATCCCCCAAAGGGGTGCGCCCGATGACCTCCCCCGTGGAGGGGTTATACACGTTGCACGTTTCCTGGCCATCTCTGGGACGCCAATTTTCTCCGATAATCATAGGGACTATCGGGTAATCCATTTCCTCGTTTGTCATAGATTCGTTTTATAGGGTGACCTTTTGATGTTTGCTGATGTAATCCGGATCTATCTCTATACCCAGACCAGGGCCTGTGGGAACTTTTATTTTGCCATTATCGATGGTCAGTGGGGAGGTGTCACATGTAAACCTCACATTGCTGGATACCCCATGGGTCTCGTGATGCTCTCCTGCATTGGGAATAGCAGATACAAAATGGATATCATACAGGTAGCCCAGCCCCACTCCCGACATATGTGGGATGCAGGTTTTTCCAAAGGCATGTGCCATCAGGGCCACCTTCATAGACCGGATAAATCCTCCAAAGTAAAAGTTGTCCGGTTGTACAATATCTATCCCGTCATTAGCTATCAACCACCGGAAATTGACAAAGCTCTGGTCTTGTTCACCGTTGGCGATCGGGATGTTCACTGAATCTGAAACTGCTTTGATGTCATCAAAATGATCAAACATGACCGGTTCCTCAAAATACCTGTACCGGTATTCTTCCAGTAGTTTTCCCACCTTAATGGCCTCTTCGACGCCATAATACCCATTTGCGTCGGCATAGAGTGCCATGTCATCCCCATAGTATTCGCGGACCATCGGCACCAGTTTCTCAGTTTTTCCGATAGGTCCTTTGTAATAGAGCTCCTTGGTCCAGGCGTGCTGATAACCCACTTTTATTTTCAGGGCCTTGACATCGTATTTGGAGACTGTTTCTTTGATCAGTTCGAGGTGCTCCTCCAGCGGCTTTTCCCGAAACTCCGTAGCCATGTACACCCCTACTTCTTCATTGTGGATTTCCCCGATGAGTTTGCCCAGCGGTACACCGGCTATTTTGCCCATCATATCCAGTATCGCCAGTTCGATAGTGGCCAAAGGAATCCCCAGTGCCAGCCCATTGAACCTGAAGTTCAGGTTATAGATGTAGATCCGCTCCATGATGTCATCCAGGTTTCTGGCGTCTTTGTCCAGAAAAAACGGCTGAAGTTTATTCAAAAAAACAGGATAAAGGTTCTGAAGCTCTGAATGCCCAACAGACCAGCCTTCCGCACCGTCTGTGGATCTTACCCTACATAGGAAATTGTTTTGGTACCGAAGCAGTTCGAGTTCCTGTATGATGACCGGATCTTTGAAAAGCGCCTTTTTAAAAACAGGCTGCTTGAGGATTTCATCAAGCTTTGCATAGCGTCCAGCCAAGTCCAGCGTATCACGTCGGTCTTGATGGGCATACAATGAATTGATGGGCAGTGTGGTTGCACACCCTCCCAGAAGAACTGCATTTGAAATAAATTTTCTTCTTCCTTTTTCCATACTCCTTGGTTTATTGGTTTACTGATTGATTCTTTCCATAAAATTTACGGAAGGCTAAACTATCCCGAACAGGTAATACAAGCCGATGATAAAGAAAACACCCGCCGTTTTGATTCCAGTCATCACGAAAATATCCCAATAGGCCTGCTTATGGGTCAGCCCGGTCACCAGCAGCAAGGTGATTACTGCGCCGTTATGCGGTAGCGTATCCATTCCTCCACTGGCCATGGAAGCCACTCTGTGAAGCACTTCATTTGGAATCCCATAATACAAGGCTTCGGACAAATAGGTCTCGTGCATGGTGGCGAGGGCGATACTGAGCCCGCCCGAAGCAGACCCTGTGATACCGGAAAGCAAGGTCACCGTAACGGCCTCATTTATAAGTAAATTATTAAAAGTAACAGAGATCCAGTCACTTACCAGCTTGAATCCGGGGAGTGCGGCTATCACTGCCCCAAAGCCATATTCTGAAGCTGTATTGAGGGTAGCCAGCAGCGCGCCACTGATTGAAGTATTCAATTCAGCAATGAAGTTTTTCCGGATTTGGTTGAACGCAAAAATCACCACTGTCAAAATCCCCAGGATCAGGCTGAGCTGTACCGCCCAGATGGCAGTCAGCTTGGAAACCTCAAGGGGTTGTATATCAGGAAAGCCAAACAGCGAAAAATCAAATGATTCTCCATAATATTTAGGGATCAGGTTTGTCAAAGCCTTGTTCAAAACCCCCACGATAACGAGTGGAAGCAGCGCCACCAGCGGTTTTGGAAGAGACTCCCTGATTTCATCATCTTCTTCATTACTATGCCCATTACCATAACCTTCCCCATCCTTGACTGCTCTCCTCTTCCTCCATAGCAGGTAAATCATACCCAGCAGAAAAATAAAACTTCCCCCCAAAAAACCCAGCCACGGTGCAGCCCAGGAATCCGTTTCAAAAAACGCGGTAGGAATGATGTTCTGGATTTGGGGAGAGCCTGGAAAAGCATCCATTGTAAATGTGAATGCCCCCAGTGCTATCGTGGCAGGAAGGATCCTTTTGGGTATATCCGCTGCCCTGAACAGCTCCGCTCCAAAAGGATATACGGCAAATGCGACTACAAACAGCGAGACCCCTCCATAGGTCAAAACCGCACACACCACCACGATTGCCAGAATCGCGTTTCCTATACCAAACGCTTTCAGCATAAAGGCGGTAATCGATTTGGCAAATCCCGACACAGAGATCAGCTTGCCAAAAATTGCCCCCAAAAGAAATACAGGAAAATAGAGCCTTATAAAATCTACCATCCTTACCATGAATATCCCTGAGAAGAAAGGCAGTACCAGACCCTGGGAAGTCAGAAAGACGGCAGTCAATGCGGCAATAGGAGCAAAAAGGATGACACTGTAACCTCTGTAGGCTACCAGAATCAAAAAGGTCAGTGAAAACAGGATTATTGCGACATCCATAATGAAGGATCTTATTGCTTCTATAGGTATAATCTGATGGCAAGGCAGTTCCATCATACAGGATACATCTCCTGTATTCCATGCATGGAACGCCTAGCTGAAAAGTATGCTGGATGGGCCCTTATCTAGCGCTCTGTTGTCTGTCCATATCTCCTTACCCGTAGTGCAGCCTGCTCCCGGTGTCCCATAAACCCCTCCAGTTCACATAATCTCATGGCATATTCACCAATTCTCAAGCTGGCTTCTGGAGTACACTTCTGGTAGGTGCAGTTTTTGAGAAATTTGCCTACCCATAGCCCCCCGGTGTACCTTGCTGCCTTGTTTGTCGGCAAGGTATGATTGGTACCGATGACCTTATCCCCATAGGCCACATTGGTTTCTTTGCCCAAAAAGAGTGCACCGTAATTAGTCATGTTCTGTAAAAAAAAGTCAGGATTCCGGGTGAGGATCTCCACATGTTCGTAGGCCAGTTTATCTGCCTCCATCAATGCTTCATGCTCATCTTCCACTAAAATCACCTGTCCGTTTTCCTCCCAGGCCACACGTGCTATATCCGCTGTGGGAAGTACCAGCAGCTGCTTCTCTATCTCACGAAGCGTGTCATGAGCCAGTTGCTCTGATGTCGTAATCAATGCCCCCGGAGACGTGGGGCCGTGCTCGGCCTGCCCCAGTATGTCACAGGCCACCATCTCTGCATCGGCGGTTTCATCCGCAACAACCAGCACCTCCGTGGGTCCAGCCAACAGATCAATCCCTACTCTACCGAACAATTGCCGCTTGGCCTCTGCCACGTAAGCATTTCCGGGACCCACAATCATATCCACAGCCGTGATGCTTTCTGTTCCCAAAGCCATCGCCGCCATGGCCTGTACTCCTCCAAGGATATAAATCTCATCGGCTCCCGCCAGGTGCATTGCAGCTACTGTGGCTTTGGGAATTTCGCCATTGATCGGAGGGGTAAATCCCAACACTCTTTTCACACCGGCAACTTTGGCCGTCAGAATACTCATATGAGCGGAAGCCACCATGGGATATCTCCCTCCTGGAATATAGCAGCCGGCACTGTTTATGGGAATGTTTTTATGACCTAGAATAACCCCTGGTAACGTCTCCACTTCAATATCGCTGAGGGATGCGAGCTGTAACCTGGCAAAATTGCTGATTTGCTCCTGGGCAAATCTGATATCCTCAAGCACCGACTCAGGCAGACTATTCAACACCTGCTGAATGGCACTTGGTGAAAGTCTAAAGGAATCGGGGTTCCAGTTATCATAGAGTAGGGAAAATCTCCTTACCGCTTGATCCCCCTCTTTTTCGATCTGACTGATTACTTCACTTACAGCCTCTCTCACCTGCCTGTCTTCATTCTGAAGCGTTGACCCGCTTTTTCCGGTCTTAATCCATATAGCCATATTGTTGTTTCTTTTTAGTTTGTCTTTAGCACATTGCGACTGCACGTGTCAGCTATCCATGGTGATATGTACTGCGAAGAAATCCTCCAGCTTTTCCACATTGATCACCAGTTTTTCACCTTGCGCTGTGATGCTGCATTCACCCTGACATTTCAGGAATTTCCGTGTTTTCAATCCCTTACCGGGAAGCTGAAGTGTAAGCTGGATATCGTGCACTGCAATAAGCCCGCGGATAGGGCGTACAGGTCCTGAAGTGGTGTTTACCAGGGAAAGAATATATTGTTGCGGATCCTTGAGTGACTGTGTCAGTCCCACATTTACACTCGCAGGGGCATTGGTTGCCAGAAGAACCCCATCCCCTCCCAGATATCTGATGCTCCTGTAAAGCAGGTTTCTTACATCGGCATGCCCGATCTCGTGGCTTAACCGGTCAGGTTGGTTGGCAAAATAGATCACTTTGCCTTTCCCATACCTATTTTCAGTGACCGTGGGGTGTTCCGTTGAGAACGACTCCACCCAGGATTTATCCGGGGGCTGATTCTGTATGGTGGGAACCCAAGTGCAGATTACATTGGCAGTCGGCAGTGGGCTGCAGCGTGCTGTGTACCCTGCATTGAACAGCAGTTCTGTTTCAGCACTGTCCGGTGAAACGAGGGGGTGGTATTTATCGAGGATATACTGGTAATTGTCCCTTCTGGTATCTTCCCGGCTTCCCAGGTAATCTACCCCAAAAAGAGCCGAAAGACCGAAGTTTTCTCTCTCGCTTCCATCCGGACGGAACAACCCGGTAGTGTAAGTAGCGATCATATGCCCTCCCTGATGCACATAATTCTGTAGAAGCGTGATTTCCTTATCGGACAGGCATTTTACATCCGGGAGGATGATCAGTTTGTATTTACTTAGTCGCTGCTCATCCACATCCTCTTCCAGAATAAAATCATGGGGAACGTGGTTTTCCATAAGAACTGTCTCCACACCTCTTATTTCGCTGCCAAAAACATCCTGCTCCATCGATTTTCTCCTAAACGACTCCCGGGTACTGTTGGAATAGTAGATGCCGACATTTGCATAGGGCACGTGCTGCTCCAGCAGGGTTTCATGCTCCCTGACAAATTCATAGATTTCCGTTTCATTGTACGCATTCCGGTTGTCATGCGTAAGGGTGGGTACGTTGGTAAAATAGCAGTTCCAGAACCTGCCCCCGGCGGACAGAATTTGCCACAACCAGATTTTCAGATCGATGGAGGGGTCTCCCACCAGCCTGTGGGAAGTGCCGTTTCCACCGTACATCACCACGGCTTCCCTGTCAGGAACCATGGATTTGAGGAATTTAATTATGGTAGTCCCGTAGTTCAGATCAAAATAATACTTATCCGCCCCGTGTCCGGTCAAGAATGCCACGCTTACCAGAATATCAAAATGGCTGCGGGCATTGTCAAACCCCAGCCCACTGTCCAATAATTGACCGACATCATAAATACTGAAAATCTCAGCCGTATATACCTTGTCTGCCCCAAACGATTTGACCGTATCCTTTATCCGCGACATGCAGTGGTCTGCTTCCCGCCTCTTCCACACCATGTATTCTTCGATTTCCACATCGGACACAGCCTCTCTCACAGGGATGGCTTTTCCCGAAAACTCCCTGAACGAAGCTTGGCAATGATGGCAATAGCAAATCCCGTTGAACCCGGGGGAATTATGCCAGATCCCGTCCACCTCATAGTTTTTAAGTACATAGCTGACAAACTCATTGGCGTAGTCTGTTCTGTGCTTACCCAGATAGCAGGATGAATACAGCTCTGGGTTGGTATATGTCAGTTTCACCGGATCACCCTTCGAATCCTTCATAAACCAGTCCGGAAACTGCCGGTACACATGTTCTTCTACTCCACGGAAATCAATACGGGCGATCACTTTTATGTTTTCTGTCTTGCAGGCTTGGGTGATTTCCCTCAAAAGATCCCGCTCTCCCATCAGCTTATTGACATTTCCCGCGGGAAGTGGATTCTGAAAAAAATCCACAATGCCCCCTGCATTGACGCATAAGGTGTTGTAGCTTCCTTTTTTCAGGTAGGCCACCACGGCAGCGGCATCATAGTTTACCGCATCGATTTCCCGAAGGACAGTATGCATGATCCTCAAAGGCCTTTGATACCAGAATCTATCCGCTATATCATGTTCCGGATGGAGCTTCTCTGCATCTGCAAATACCGGACTGACAAGGAGACCGCCGGCTGCGAGACTACTGTATTGGATAAAACTTCTGCGGCTTAGCTTCATACGGGCGAAAGAGTAGGTATACTTGTTTTAAGTGAAAAACTTCTTATTTGGGTGTCACCTGGCTGGACCCTTTAGCCAATTCTATATCCCGTACTACCTGAGGTCTTAGCTGCTCCCATGAAAACTCTGTGAACTCTTTTCCATAGCGCTGGGTGGCCACATGGGGTGTAGGATTGTACCTGTCTTTGGTGAAAGCGATTACCTGATCCCAATGCGCAAGGCATTTTTCAAGATAGGAGACCGCCTGTTCCTTCTGGGAAAGATCACCGGTGATTCTGAATGTTTCCAACGCCACTCCTGCACGGAGTTTATCGGCAAAATACATCCCCAAATGGCTCCAGGTGGATAGGTCGTCCAGCTCCGAAACCAATGCACCGGAAAATGCATTCACCTGGGAATACAATGGCTGAAGGATTTCCAGAGCTCTTCTGCTGTCATTTTCGGACAAGTCTGCCAGCTGTAATGGTGTTATTTTATCTGATTCTATTTGCTGGCCGGATGCGATTCGTGCACTGTAATCCGCTATGGACAGCATATCGGCATCCAATGTCTCATGATTGATAAATTCATCAATGGAGATAAATGGGGAAGACCTGTCAAACCACTTCGTCCTGGAGGAAGGCTCTGCCTCAATAAATCCCTCCGAATAAAGGGTATAGTCCCAGGTGGATCGGTAAAAAGAGGCCAAGCGAAGCGGCATATTGCTTGCCAGCTTGTATGCCTCTAGCAGTACCCCTCCTTTTCCCTTACCATATCTGGAGTCAAACGCATTGATGAAGTAGCTGTCGGGGGTATCGGGCTGATAGAGTAGTCTGCCCCAGGTTTTGTAAAACATCCATTGTTTTTCAAACGCATACTGCCAAGTCTTAACCGGAGAAGGCTTATGGGAATAATCCATAGCAGGGATAAAGCCTTCGGAACCGATAAAGTAACCGTTGATGAAATCATGCGTATTTTCCTTGATGTGAGCCCGGATAAAATCCGGCTGCCCCCACCTCAGAATAAAAAAGTCCTCGTTCCTTACCATCCATTGGATCCGGTAATTTTCGGGTAGCGGATTCCAGAACCTGTCATCCAACTCCCCAGAATGGTAATCATGCGTGATGGACAGCTTGGGTGTAGAGTGACCATGGGACCAGTTGAATTTTATCTCTACCAATGCTGGATCTTTCAGCTCTGCCCGGTCGATTAATTCCCTCATAGCTATCGGATCTCCAGCAAGTACAGACCGGTGGATGAATTTCACAGGTCTCTTTGCATCCTTCATACCGGCAACAAAAGTCTCCTCTATCCAGTCCTCTCTTTTTTGGGGTGTCATTTCCATTTCACCAAAATTCCCCATCCAGTCCGCAAGGGTTACCCCTATCCCTGTTAAGTCCTCGTATTCGTCTATCAGCTGGGTGACAGATTCCTTGGTATACTGCCGGACCACATCCGATAGGTCATTGTATTCATTTACACCATAGGCTTCTGCAAATTCCGGGGAAACCACAATGTTCCAGTTAATCACAAATGTCTGGATCCCCCTCATCTTAGCCATCCTGAAAAGTGTCTTCCAGAAACCCCGCCACTCCTCCATTTCATCATCGCCGAAGGGAGTTGCTTTGGGAAAATTCTTCGACTTGATCATGAAGGGGAAAGGGTGATTGTTCCACAGGGAAAGCACGTTAAGCCGGTTTTCTACCATCATATCCAGAAAGTCCTCCCAAAAATCCAGATCTCTGGAGATATGGGAATGAACTTCGGTGGCCTCACTTGACCGATACGGTGACCACGGCAGATTGTACTTCACTATCCTGTATTCAAAGGCGGGATTCACCAGCTTCTCGGGTATATCCTTCAGGCTTCCTCCCGATCCAATGTGCTCTTTCAGTTCTAAAATTCCATACGCAGCCCCTTTTTCATCTGTAGCCAACAGGAGTATGCGGCCATTGGCAGTTTTTTTCAGTGCAAACCCCTCCGCGGTAATCACGCCAAACTCCTCTTTGGTCGTAGTTGTCTGATAGGATTCAGGAAGACTTCCCTGAATAAGCACCACGACGTCAGCCTGATCAGAACCGGTCCGCAAGTCCAGCTGGAGAAGTGTGTCTCCCCGCTTTCCCAGAACTGTCCTCAACTGATTCACAGCATAGGCAAGAGGCTCTGAATTAGCATCAAAGGCAATAGTCAAGGGTGCGGATGAAAAAGCATAAGATAAATTTGAAACAATAAACAACAGTAATAAACTGGATTTTCTCATGGATTCTTTGGGTTATCGGAAGAATAAAAGGTCAAACTCAGCACGGAAGCTTAGCCTATCCTACCGGGTTTCATATCGGGATTAAATAAAATCCTGAAACATTTACCTACGGTAGAATAAAATTCTGAGTTATCTCCACTTTCTAAACATAAGAGGAGACTAAAAAGAAAAATGACCCCTTAGTTCGCACTTAAATTTCCAGAATTTTTAAAGGCAACGTTTCCGGTTTTCCCAAATATCCACAAAACATTTGTCAGTTGGCTTCCCCGTCCTATCCAGCGAGTTGACTCCAGTTATATCGGTCCATTCCCAGTTGGGTATTCCGCTCTAGGTTCCAAATGGGTACGGCCCTGAATGGGCCGTACATTGATTCCCACGCTTTACTGCGTGGTATCCCAGAGGGGCTTGAAAAATCCCTAGCACTACTTATATGCTTCTTCAATCACTCTTCAGGCTATCCACTGGATTGGTAATAGCTGCACGGAACGTATTCAAGCTTACTACAATCAAAGCAAGTACCAGCACGGCACCGCCTACCAAAACAAACAGCCAAGCGTTAATGGAAATACGGTAGGTGTAACTTTCCAGCCAGTTGGTCATTTGCCAATAAGCCAATGGCACTGCAATAAAAAATGCAATCACCACCAGCTTCAGAAAATCTTCCGAAACAAGCAGAAGAACCTGCGGGACGGTAGCTCCCAAAACCTTTCGGACTCCAATTTCCCTTGTCCGCTTTTCAATGGTAAAAGAAGCCAGGCCTGCCAATCCTATGCAGCAGATAAAGATGGCAATACCGGAGAAAACCGTGATAATCTTACTCACCAGATCTTCGGACAAAAACTTACGTTCAAATTCCTGATCCACAAACTGGTATTCAAAAGGAACTTCAGGGTTGTATTTTCTGAAGACTTCTTCCAACGCCCCCAAACCAGCCTGGACTGGAACTCCATCATTTAGCCTGACACTGATCGAATAGGTTCGGGCTGGGTCGAAATAAATCATCATGGGATCTACTGGATTAAAAGGTGAATCCATCACGATGTTATCTGTTACGCCGATTACGGTATAAGTCGAGTTTGCATAGCTCATCTTCATGCCTATTGGCTCTTCCAATCCCATGGCTTCCACGGCTGCCAAATTCAAAATCACAGCGGATGAGTCAATCGGCATTCCTGTAAAGTCCGTCCCCTGGAGCATTTTGACTCCCATCGTCACGGAAAAATCCACATCTGCATACATACCTGCCATCAGCAAGTTCATATCTGTAGGCTTCCCTTCCCATTCTGGAGATGGAGATCTCCACCAAATGCTCGTAATGGGTGAAAATGTCCTGGTGGTGGCCTGAACCAGACCTGTCTTGAGAAGCTCGTCTTTGAATACCGGAAAGTTTTTCTGAATATCTTCTGAGGAGGCCAACATGATCAGGTTATCCGGGTCGTATCCAATATCCCGGTTTTTGATATGCTGAAGCTGCTGGTATACGATCAGCGTACAGGAAATCAGCAAAATGGAAATAACGAACTGACCTACTACCAGGATATTCCTAGGCAAGACAGCCTTACCGCCTCCCAGAAAAGTGCCTTTAAGTATTTTGACAGGGTTAAAGGAAGAAAGATAGATGGCAGGATAACTTCCTGCAATCAAGCCGGTGAAAGTCACTACAGCTAGGGACAGTATCCAAAATAACGGGGTGGTAAGGTCCAGGGAAAGTGTCTTTCCTGCCAATTGATTGAATGAAGGCATCAGCAGGTAAACGGAAACCACTGAGATACAAAATGCCAATAAGGTCAAAATCATAGACTCAAAAAAGAATTGGAGCATTAACTGCTTCTTGCCGGAACCTAAAGTCTTGCGTATTCCCACTTCTTTAGCCCTCCTTTCTGAGCGGGCAGTGGATAAGTTCATGAAATTCACACAGGCAATCAAGAGGATGATCACGGCTACAACTGAAAAAATCCTGACATAAGCAATCATACCTCCGGTGTTTGCCCCATCTTGAAATTCCCCGTAGAGTCTCCATTTGCTCATCGGAAATGCAAAATATTCACTTATTTCTTTGTCGGGAGGATTGTTCTTGATTTTTATGTCGGTGATTCTTTGTGAAAGTTTCTTTGGGTCGGTATCTGGTAATACCTGCAAAAAGACATTCCAGGAGGAATTGGTCCAGTTGGTTAGCGCATGCTGCAAGTTCCCGTCCGAATAATTGAATAGGTGGATGTAATCAAACTGAAGAGTAGAATTACCCGGCAGATCCTTTAGAATGGCAGTTACAGTTACTTCTTTATTACTATCCAGCTTAAGCGTTTTATGTAGTGGGTTTTCTACTCCAAAAAGTGCTTTTGCTGCAGACTCTGTCAAAATAATGGAATTGGCATCCGGAAGAGCTGATTCAGCATTTCCCTGAAGAAACTGCCAGGTAAACAGGTCAAAGAAATTTTCACTGACTGTCATGCCGTTTTTCCGCTGTTTAGTCTCCCCAAAACCTAAAACATGCGATTCGGCATGTGACGTCATAACCGCCTTCTCTACTTCTGGTAGTTGCTGTTCCAAAGCCTGAGCAAGGGGGAAGACCATATTCTTATCCGTAAATATCTGGTTGTTGTAATCCCGGTGCGCCATCACCTGATAGATGTCCTCATGGTGTACATGAAACTTATCGTAGGTAAGCTCATCATACACCCATAGCAGAATGAATATCGTGCACGTGCAGCCCAGTGAAAGCCCGACGAGGTTTGTAAAAGAAAACATCTTGTTTCTCAGCAAATTCCGATAAGCGATTTTTAAGTAATTGATCAGCATAGTGTAGAAGTTAGGTAGGTCATGTAGGGGAAGAAATGGAAGGGTAAAAGGATTAAAGGTCAAAACCAGTATTATTATTCAGCTTTTAATTTCAGGCCATATAGTTCTGATTATCATAAACGTGCAATACTTTACTGAAAATCGGCTCTACTCACTCTTCAAGCTCTCCACCGGGTTCATCAATGCGGATTTTATCGACTGAAAACTCACTGTCACCAAAGCTATCAGGATAGTCAAGGATCCTGCTACCATAAAATACCACCACTCCAGGTCTATTTTATAGGCAAAGTTCTCCAGCCACCTGTCCATAAAATACCAGCCCAGTGGGGTGGCAATTACAATTGAAATCAGAATCAATTGGATGAAATCCCGGGATAGCAGTCTTACAATGCTTGAAGTGGAAGCTCCCAATACTTTTCTTACACCGATCTCCTTGGTTCGCTTGGCGGTAGAGAAAGAGGCCAAGCCGAATAATCCAAGGCAGGCTATAAAAATGGCCAAACCGGAAAATATACTGATTATCCCCTGCTGCCTGATATCTTTCTTATACAAAACATCAAATTTCTGATCGAGGAAGCTGTATTCAAAAGGATAATCCGGGGCCACTCTCTGATAGGCTTTTTCTATATCATCCAAGGCAGCAGGCACATCCTCTCCATAAAGTTTAATGACTGCCACTCTTCGGTCATCAGCAGGCGAAATCACCAGTGCATCCATAGTCTCTTTAAGCGAGAGGAAATTAAAATCCTCTACCACTCCGATAACATTCCTCTGGGTACTATCCCTAAACGTGTTTTTCAGCCATTTCCCTATCGCTTGCTCAGGTGTATACCCCAGCATGCCTGCAGCGGTGCGGTTGATTATCACGGCTTCGGTGGTGTCTGTGGCGTACTGTTCAGAGAAGTCTCTTCCCGCAATGATTTTCAAACCCATGGTTTGCACATAATCAAAATCCGCAAACACTACCCTGGCCTTCCAAATCTGATCGTGCTGACCCCCTACCTCAAAGTTATGGTTGTCAAAAAAACCACCCGGTTCCCCGGACATCAGCGAGACCGAGGCAACCCTGCTGTTACCCAGTAATTCCTTTTTGAAGGATTCCAAATTCCTGTAAAAGCTGGAGTTGTCAATGGGAATAACAACGGCTTGCTCCTTATCATAACCGAGTTCTTTATTTCTTAAGTAATCCATCTGTCCCATGATAACCAGGGTGCCGATGATCAGAAATACGGCGATGCAGAACTGGACCACCACGAGTGATTGTCTGAAAAGAAAGCCTCCCCTGCCCAGTTTCAGTTTTCCTTTCAAGGCCTGGATAGGTGAAAAACGGGACAGATACAACGCAGGGTAAGTACCTGCCAAAATACCGGCAACTAGTATGACCCCTCCCAAAAACGAATAAATAGGCCATCTCTTCCAGGACATCGTCAGCTCATAACCCAACAGGCCGTTGTAGAACGGCATCAGCAGCTGCAGTAGACAGAGGGAGATGATACAGGCGATGAGCGTCAGTAAAATGGACTCTCCGATGAACTGCATAGTCAGGTGGTTTTCCATGGCTCCCATAACTTTTCTCACCCCCACTTCTCTGGACCGGTCCACCGCCTGTATTGTGGAGAGGTTCATGAAATTGATACAGGCAATAAGAAGAATCAGAAAAGCGATGGAGAGAAAAATATAAACCACCTTTTTATCACCATGCTTTACACTGTCAAAGGAGGTGCTTGGCTCGAAATAAATATCCGCTAACTGCGTAAGGGCAAGGTCAAATTCAGTTCCATATCTTGCCATTTCATCCCCCATATATTTCTCCATGAAGGCTGGGAACCTGCTCTCAAGATCGTCTTTAGCGGTGTTTTCATCCAGCAAAACATAGGTAAACAGGTTGTTGTTAACCCAAACATCAAACCAGGGAGCCTGGGCGTAATTGGAAAGCGGGATAACAAAATCAAAATCTAGATGGGAGTTGGAAGGGACATCTTTAGCGATTCCCGTCACTACCAGCTCCAGGCTCTTATCCAGCTCTATAACCTGCCCTATCGGGTCTTTATCTCCAAAATAGCGCTTTGCTGTGGATTCTGTGAGCACTACACTAGCTGGGTGGATCAGCACACTACGGGCATCACCCTTAGTAAGCGGAAAATCAAAAAGTTCAAAAAAACCGGCATCCGCTATGTATAGCTTCTTTTCGTTAAAAGAAATATCATTTACGGTGACCAAGCCATTTGAAACCATTACCCGCACTGCCTGCTTGATTTCATCCTGGAAATCATTCATTAATGCCGTAGCATAGGGAGCGGATAAATAAGGCACCTTCTCTTTGGAAGCATCAAATCCACGCATGACCCGATAAATAGTGTCCTTTTTGGTGTGGAATTTATCAAAGCTGGACTGGTCCGTGATAAACAGGAAGATCATCATGCAAACAGTAACACCAATTGTAAGCCCAAGAATATTGATAAAAGAAAATACTTTATTCTTCATCAGGTTTCTCCAGGCTATTTTCACATAGTTTCGGAACATGGCGTTGGGATTTGGGTCAGGAAATCCCTTACTCTTATCCCTACTATTATGCCATAAAAACCCCCGTAAAAATGCGCAATTCTGGCCTTTTTGACAGACGGATAGAGCACACTCCGGACAGCTTCGTCCGCTCCCGGTCAAACGTACAGCACTGGTGTCTAACCCCATTTCTCCGTTAAGGTCCATCATCAGGTATCATCTTTTCACTTTTGCCCCTAAATCCCTTATATTTAAGGGATACCATCCCAGAAAGCCATGTTTTTTATTCCCTTATTCTACTCCTTGCTTTTAATATTTCAAATTCAAAAACAGGTTATTTTTGAACCTCAGGTTATTGACTCTGACATATCCATCGGCTATGGACTGGCCATCGGGGATGTGGATGGAGACGGTAAGCCGGATATTCTTCTGGCCGATAAAAATGAGTTTGTATGGTACAGAAACGGGGACTGGAAGAAATTTGTGATGATAGAAAATCTGACTGAATCCGACAATGTGTGTATCGCGGCAAGGGATCTGGATGGAGACGGAAAAGTGGAAGTAGCGGTAGGTGCCCAATGGAATCCCGGTGAGACGTCAGATACCCAGAAATCAGGAGCGGTACATTACCTGATCCGCCCGGAAGATCCTACCCAAAAATGGACATCTACTCCCCTGCACCACGAGCCTACCACCCACAGGATGCGCTGGCTAACCACCGGAGAATCTTCCTATCTTATCGTGGTACCACTTCATGGAAGGGGGAATGTGAATGGCGAAGGCAACGGAGTGAAAGTCATCGCTTATAAGTTTCCCGGAACCTCATCAGGAAGATGGACCCATGAGGTGATTGATGACCAGATGCATCTGACTCACAACCTGGACATCGTTAACGATCAAACCGGGGAGCACATCCTACTCGGCGGAAAAGAGGGTGTCAAATCGCTGTCCTACAGCCAGGGGGAATGGCATTCCAAAAACATCGCGCTTCCAGACCATCACGGGGTGGGGGAACTCCGACTGAGCAACTCCGGTGGAGGAAAACAGGTACTTGCAACCGTAGAGCCGATGCACGGCACCACGCTGGTGGCCTATGAAGGGGCTGGTTCCCTAGCTTCAGCAAACCTGAAACGCCACGTGTTATATGGCAGGCTTACTGATGGTCACGCCCTAGTTTCACAGGACCTGCTGGGGATCGGCACACCCCAGATTGCCGTAGGGTGGCGAGTTCCCAATGATGACGGAGAATTTGGGATCAAACTATTCACCCCAAAGAAGGGCTCATTCTCCGAATACGAAGAGCAGTGGATAGACCAAAACGGCATGGCCTGCGAGGATTTACAGGCAGCTGACCTGGATGGGGACGGAAAGCCAGACCTCATAGCCGCTGGCAGATCCACCAAAAACCTGAAAATCTATTGGAACAAAAGCAGGTAAGAAGTACCAAACGATGGATCTGAATAATATTTCCCATCCTCTACTTAAGTTATCAAGAGATTATAAAGCCCATATGTGCCACTCATCAAAACAGGAACCTGCAAAAGATCTCATCTATCATGAATAAAGCGCTGATCACCGCCATCTTTATCCTGGAATGCTTTGCCCTGCCGGTGCAGTATTTCCTCTTATTAAATGGTACAGCCTTTACAGTCTTCGAGGCGACCGTACGGTTTTTCAGCTATTTTACCATCCTGACCAATTTACTGGTTGCACTTTGTTCACTTTTTCTCCTTGTACCTGCAGATACTACACTAAAACAGTTTTTTAACAAAGGCACCACACTGACAGCAATCACGGTGTACATTCTAATCGTAGGATTGGTTTACAACATCATCCTGAGACCGCTCGCTGAATTTGGCGGTCTTCACCTCGCAGTGTCGGAAATATTCCATACCGTTGTACCGATACTCTTTCTGTTATTCTGGGTAAAGTTTGTGCCCAAGCGGTCCCTTGAATACAAATGGCTTCCTGTGTGGATGATCTATCCACTGCTGTACGTCATATATACCCTGTTACATGGAATATATTCAGGGTTTTACCCCTATCCGTTTATTGATGCAGGCCAACTGGGCTTTGCTCCTGCCATGACAAACGGAGTTTTTGTCTTGATAGCCTTTGCGCTTCTTTCAGTGTTGCTGATTGCCATTGGAAAGTTTAAAACAAAAGCGGATCACACAGATAAAAGAGTCGGCTAGATAGGGCTTGCTGAAAACGTCCCAGGTATGCCCGGTCCAAGACGACCGGATGAAGCCATAGTAAACTCCCATGCATAAGGCGGATAAAAATCCCCGAAACTAAATACCCTATCACTCTGATCAATGGCAATCCTTATCCCTTATTTTTATCTTTAAATCCTGACTTCAAGCTTTATATTTCTGATTTCCTACTCATTCTTCAGACTATCTACCGGGTTGATCAGTGCCACTTTCAGGGATTGGTAACCCACTGTAAGTACAGCTATCGCAGCGGTGACCCCGATGGTGGACAGGTAAATCCAGGGGGATAAGTTTATCCTGAACTGGAAATTCTGAAGCCATGCAGACATGATCCAATACCCGACAGGTGCAGCTACCAAAAAGGACACGAGAATCACCGTAGAGAACTCTCTTCCAAACACCCAGAATAAATGACCCAGGGATCCCCCGAGGATCTTTCGTATCCCAATCTCCTTGGTCCGATGTGCTGACATGAAAGACACCAATCCATAGAGTCCCATGCAGCCTATGGCTATCGCGATGCCGGAGAATAGCTTGATCACACGAAGCATGCGTTCTTCGCCCGTATAAAAGGACGCGATCTCTTCGTCCAGGAACTGGTAGTCGAAGACCAACCCCGGACTTGCTGCGCTCCAGACTTTCTCAATCTCTACAAGTGTCCTGGAGGCAGTGGACATGTTTATTTTCACCCCAAACGACTGGTACTGCATGGGATTTGCACCGATTGCAACTGCAGTGATCTCCTGATGCAGTGACTGGTCATGGAAATCCCGCACCACCCCCACTATTTCCCCTTGCAGACCTGATCCTCCCAGTTCAATCTTCGCCCCCAAGACTTCTTCTCCCTCTGCCAGCGCAAGCTTACCCACAAAAGTCTCGTTCACCAGAAATCCCCTCGCCGAATCAGCCGGGGTAAGGTTTCTTCCCTGAAGCAGCTCCAGCCCAAAGGTCTGCAGGTAATTCTCATCGCCTCCCTTTAAGCTTACAGGAAACAGCTCTTCTTCTGCTCTGCTTTCAAACCTTACCGTATTTCTCCAGGTCGAACCAGATGCGGGTCCCGCATTGCATACGGTCACGCTTTCTACCCCCGCCAAGCGCCCCAGCTCATCTCTGGTAGATCCCAAAGTGTGGCTCCCCTCTCCTACAGGTAGCATCACCACAGCA
Source organism: Algoriphagus sp. (assembly GCA_048819475.1). Taxonomy (GTDB): domain Bacteria; phylum Bacteroidota; class Bacteroidia; order Cytophagales; family Cyclobacteriaceae; genus Algoriphagus. The sequence continues at coordinate 23,349 of JBMDXP010000027.1, read as the reverse complement.
TCCCTGTCAAAACCCAAATCCCTGGTTTTCACATAATTCATCTGGACCAAAACCACCAATAACCCAAAGACCATCAACTGTGAAACCACAAACTGTCCGATGATCAACAGCCTACGAAGGCCAAATCCTGAAGAGCTGCTTTGAGCGGGTTTTCCTTTGAGGGATACGGCAGGCTGGAACCTGGAAAGGATCAACCCTGGGTACGACCCGGACAGGAAAGTGATCAACATCGCCAACCCTATCAAAAACATAAAAATCCCCACCTCCGGAGAAAGATCGATGCCGGATCCGAGATTCAGATAGGAACGGATAGCAGGAAAAGTCACAAAAGCAACGGCTGCGGCTATTGCCATAGCGGCCACGGTAATCATGGATGTTTCCAGTATAAACTGCCAGAATAGCGATGTACGGTTGCCTCCCAGTACCTTTCTTATGCCGACTTCCTTGGATCTGTAAATCGCCTGCCCCGTGGCCATATTTACGAAATTCACTCCCGCTGTAAGCACTATCAGTACACCTATAGCAGACAAAATCCAAAGGTCACGCTTCTGGAATACGCCTCCGTATAGTGGATTAAAATGGATATCGGATAACGGCTGCAGTTTATAGTGATGGATATTTGTGAAACCGGCCCGGTGTTTTTGTACATAAGTGGGTAAGACATCTTCCACATCTTCCACACTTACTTCGGGCTTTAGTTTCACAAAGGCCTGGGTAGAGCTGGAGATACCTCCCCAGGAATCATCCGAGATGAACCACTCGTTGTATTCTTGGAGTGTGGGAAATGAAATGTATAGCGCTGACTGTCGAAGCGTGTTTTCCGGCAGGTCTTTCAGCACACCCATCACTTTCAAATCGATCTTATTTTCCAGGCGGATGACCTGATTCACAGGATCCTCGGTGCCAAAGTATTTTCCCGCGAGGCTTTCCGTGAGGATAACTGTATTGGGCCCGTCCAGTAATTGGCCGACTGTCCCGCCGTGCAGCATGGGATAATTGAATATGCTAAAGAAGGAAGGTTCCACAAAAGCCACTTCTGTTTCCTTATACTTTACCACGGCTCCATTCCTGTCCAGCTGAATGACCGGATCATAGAAGGTGCAGATCCTGGCGACCTCCTCCGCAAAGGAATAATCCTCCCGGAAGGCTTTTCCCAGCGGATTGGGGACGCTGGGCACATAATTGATCTCATCCCTGTGCTGCTCGGTCACCATTCGATAGATTCTATCGGAATCTGTATGATTCTTGTCAAAAGACGTATGAAAACTGACTATTTTGTAGATAACTATCGAGCATAGGATACCCAATGCCAGCCCCAGAATATTGATCATACTATATGTCTTGTATCGCTTCAAATTTCTGAAGGCAATCCGGATGTAATTCTTTAACATAACTTCCTTAAAGTTTCGGTTCGCGGTTTACGTTTATATCGATGTTCAGCGGTTTTCTGCCTGACCGGTTATTCATTCTTCAGGCTATCGACCGGGTTCATCATAGCGGCTTTGAAAGCTTGTGAGCTTACCGTAGCCAGTGCGATCAAAATCGCGGCTAGACCTGACACGGCAAATACCCACCACTCAATCGCAATTCTGTAGGCAAAATCCTGAATCCACTGATTCACTACATACCAGGAAACCGGAATGGCTATTACAATTGCAACTAGTATCAGTTTGATAAAGTCTTTGGACAGTATGGCTATTACAGTAGTCACGGAGGCTCCCAACACCTTTCTGATTCCAATTTCTTTAATGCGCTGCTCCAGGGTGAATGAAACCAGCCCAAAGAGTCCCAAACAGGAAATCAAGATGGAAAGACCGGTAAGCATACCTACGATGGTGTTTACTGTTTGGTCGGCCCTATATAACTCTGTAAAGTGATCGTCCAAAAACTGGTATTCAAATTCACGCTCAGGGATCTGGGTATTCCAGATGGACTCGACCTGGGCCAATGCTTCAGGAACATTCTCACCGCTTATTTTCACGGATAATTCCTCAAAACCCCAATCGCGTTGATTGAATATGGTCAGTGTTTCGATTTTATGATGCAGGGAATTAAAATTAAAGTCCTTGACTATGCCTACCAGTCTACCCGCGGAGTCCATACCACTGAAACCAAACTGGGAACCAATCAATGACTCCATGTCCCTATTTTCCCCATCCTTCTTGATAAGCTCTTTTGCCAGGGACTCATTGATCAGATACGTATTTCCGTTATCTGCTTCACTTTCATTGAAGTTCCTTCCTGCCACCAACTCTATCTTATATACATCCAAGAAGTCAGGGTCTACCACTACCTGTGAGGTGGCCAGGTTTACCGCTGGTCCTACTCCGTGAAAAGTGATGCTTGTCTGGTGCAGGTTGTTGCCCAGTCGCTGACCTGAAGCTGTTACTTCTTCCACCTGCGAGCTTCCCAGCAAAGCCTGCTTCAACGTCCCATATCGTTCTGTGAAACGCTGCCCAAAGGGGATGGTAATTACCTGGTCGTGCGTAAAGCCCAAGTCTTTTTCCTGCATAAACCTCACCTGCCTGGATGCAAACAAGGTGGAAATTATGAGGAAAATAGCACAGCTGAATTGCACCACAACCAATACATTTCTAAAATCAGCCTTTCTTTTTCCCGTTACCGGAGAGCCTTTCAATACGTTCACCGGATTAAAGGCAGAAAGGTAAAGTGCGGGGTACAAACCGGAAAGAATCCCAACCAAAGCTGCGCCCAAAAGCATTGCTATAAAGAAAAGAGGATCGCTGAATAAGGGAAACACGAGTTGCCGCTGACTGAATTCGTTTAGAAAAGGTAAGGCAAGTGATACAAAAACTGCTGCCAGCACCATCGCCATCAAGCTGATCACGATGGATTCCCCAATAAACTGCAAATACAATTGGGACTTGGAAGCGCCAGAAGCCTTTCTCACTCCTATCTCCATGGCACGGCTGACAGATTTGGCAGATGATAAATTCACAAAATTGATTCCGGCAATGAACAGTACGATCAGTGCGATGTAGAAAAAGATGCGGGTGTATGCTCCGTCAAATTTCTGGTAATTGATATAGTCATGGGTGATGTCCGTAGATCCGGCATGGACTTCACTTAACCGCTGAAGGAATAGCTCGTAGCCTTTTGCCCTTTCTTCTCCCATATGGGAAATGAGAAAAGCCGGAAATTTTGACTCCATTGCCTCTAAATCCGCTTCTTCTGTCAATTCCAAGTAGGTCGTCAGCCAGTTTCCGCCCCAATTACCCATCGCCTGAGGGCCTACATAGCTGCTGAAAGAAGTAAGTCCTCCAAACTGGAGATGGGAATTTTCAGGGAGATTTTCCATTACGGCAGTCACCGTGTAAGAGATTGTATCCTGCTCAGAAAGTGTGAGGGTCTTACCCAAAGCTGATCCTTCTCCGAAAATCTTCTCCGCACTTTTCTCTGTCAGCACCAGACTATAAGGCTCAGACAAAGCAGTGGCCGGATTTCCTTCCACTACTTTGAAATCAAAAAGCTGGAAAAAGGAAGAATCCGCCCAATAGGTATCCGGAAGCAAGGCTTCTTTATTCTGGATGTTAAACCTAAGTTCTCCTCCCCGCCTCACTCTTGTGAAATTGATGATTTCCGGAAACTCCTCTTTCAAGGTCGGCCCCATGGGGTACATGGATAGTGCCACTTTCTGCGGAGCCACCATGCCTTCAAACTTCTGCACTTCATCCAGCCTATAGATATTTTTGGTGTGAATGCTATCAAAACCTCTTTCATACTTAACAAAAAGCATGATAAGAATACAAACCGCCATTCCTATGGACAGTCCTGCAATATTCAGAAAGGAGAAAAGAATGTTTTTCCTGATGTTTCTAAAGGCGGTTTTCAGATAGTTTCTCCACATTTTGTCAACGGATTGAAAGGTTTAGGACTAAAAAATCACAAGTCAGGAATTAGTTAGGTAATCATTGCTTTCAGGTTGGATCTCTGATCTCCCGGTGCTGTTCACTCGCTTTTCAAGCTTTCTACTGGGTTGGAAAGTGCGGACCGGATAGATTGGAAGCTCACCGTCACCATGGCGATCAGTAAAGCAACAGCACCGGCACTGGCAAAATACCACCACTGCAGCTCAATTTTATAGGTAAAATTCCCGAGCCATTGGGTAGAAAGGAAAAAACTGAATGGAAGTGAAATCAGAATTGCCAATACTACCGTTTTTCCAAAATCCTTGGAAAGCAGGGTCACGATACTCAAATCCGTTGCGCCCATCGTTTTTCGGATTCCGATTTCTTTGGTGCGCAATTCGGTCATATAAGCAGTCAGCCCATACAAACCCAAACAGGCTACAAAAAGAGCCAAAATGGCAAAGGCAATGATAATCCGTGCCACCAGTTCCTCTTTTTCATAGTTTCGCTGAAAATCCTGATCCAAAAACGAATAAGTAAACGGATCCGAAATCCCTGCTTTCTCCCACTGTGTCCTGGCACTTTCGAGCACCGGGTTTATGTTGCCTCCGGTAAAATTAGCGATAAGATGCCCCCCGTTGTTTCCATTTCGGAAGCCATAGGGCTGAATGCTCCTGTGAAGGCTCTGAAAATGAAAATCCCTGACAACCCCATGGATCTCCAAAGTGTGGGTTTCCCCCCGCCAATCGTAAAACAATTTCTTTCCCACAGCTTCATTCACAGTATAGCCCAGTCTTTTTACCGCTGATTCATTCAGAATAATCAGCGGAATCTCCGCCGTAATCTCATCGGTGTAGCCTCTACCCGCTATCAGTTCAAACCCAAGCGTCTCCACGAAATCATTTCCCACATACGCGTGGCTGATCTGAATGACATCGTCGACTGATTTTCCTTCGGTATAATACATCATCTCCTCTATGCTTTCCACCCCAGGATAGGTGGATGCGACTGTCACTGATTTGATTTGGGAATCCTGGAGCAGGCCATTCTTCAGGGCCTCGAAGCTTTGGATTGCTTTTTCACCTCTAAGTGGAATGACCAGTTGCTGATCCTTATTGAAACCCAAATCAGTCTGCTGGACAAATGCCATTTGATTTCTAATCACAAGAACCATCAGAATCAGACAAGCCGCGATGCAGAATTGGACCACCACCAAAACCTCCCGGATCGAAAAGCCCGATAACCTGCCTTTAAACCTGCCTTTCAGTACCATAATCGGCTTGAATGCGGAAAGAAAAAAAGCCGGGTAAATTCCTGCCAACATACCTGCTGCCAGACATAACGCAAAAGAAATTGCCCAAGGCAGCCAATGAAGGGAACTGTTAATTTCTGTTCCGATCAAGACTGAAAAATAGGGCAATATCATAGAGACTACAACTGCCGCCACCAGATATCCCACTATCGCGATTACGGTAGATTCCAGCAGAAACTGCCTCATCAGTTCATTTCTGTTTGCCCCAAGTAGTTTACGGATACCGACTTCTCTCGCTCTTCGTTCAGACCGTGCCGTCGTTAAGTTCATGAAATTGATACAGGCGATCAGCAGGATGAAAACCGCAACTGTCCCGAAAATATAGAGCGTACCGCTATTGCCGGTTTTCCCCAATTCAAAATCAATTCCAGAGTGAAGGTAAATATCCTGTAACGGCTGCAAAAACAAGGACTTATCTATTCCCATCTCCTTGAGGTCCACATTCGCTTTCGCCTTAAAATAATCCTTCAATTTGGTCTCAAATACTGCCTGATCAGTGCCTTCCCGGAGTTTTACATAGGTATAGAAGATATTATTGGAGGCCCAATTCGTCCAGTCTTTGATGACAGGTCCGAAGTCCTGGTTTTGCATGGATAGGAAAAAGCTGGCGTCGATATGTGAATCATGGACATCCTCATCAAACACACCCGTCACCGTATATTCAAAATCGCCGAAAGGCAGTCCCAGCGTCAGTGTTTCGTTGATTGGGTCTACTGTCCCAAAAATTTTCTCTGCCAATTCCGATGACAGGACAATGCTCGAGGGACTTCGCAGTGCCGTAGCCGATGAACCTTTGATAAAAGGTAGGGAAATTACCTCAAAAAAGGTGCTGTCTGCGTAAAATCCACGTGTCTCATAAAACTGTCTAGTCTCCACATCCGATTCATACCTGAGAAGCATCTTATCCAGCTCGGGATATTTCATCAAGCGGGCAGAAGCTTCTATTTCTTCAAAATCCTGCTGGACTGCAGCTGCGACCGGAGCCGGGGTTCCCGCCCATTTAATATCTCCGACGTCAGAGGAGATCCGGACTATCCGATTCCCATCAGGTATACTCTTATCCACTTGGAATTCCGAAAAAATATATAGCCCAATCAACAGACAAGCAGTCAAGGCCATCGCCATACCAGCTACATTGATCAAAGTCAGCGACTTATGCTTTTTTAAGTTCCGAAGCGATAGTTTAAGGTTGTTTTTCCACATCTGGTTTCATGGTAAAATCTCAGTCACTTTCAAATACCTCCCTCAGGTATGGGGGATCTATATCTGAACAAGCGCTGTACTCCACATTTATGCCATTAAAAAAGTGCCCCAAATGCCTATTTAGCCTATTTTCAGGTGGACACCTCTTCTCTCACCGAACGAATTTGTCCGCTCTCGGTCAATGTCCATAGCTTGGCACCGAATTAAAAAACAGATTCATTTTCCAGCAGTGGATATCTTCCTGAAGCTGGTATGGCCAGTTAAAAAACAGCCTGAAAAACGTATTGTGGCGCCTGATCAATTCTCTTTCATTTCCTCGCCACAGTTTCTCTCCTCACAAACCGAAATCAACTTAGTTAACTATACCGTTTTTTAACTTTCATCATTCCTTTCCCTACTCACTCTTCAGACTCTTTACGGGATTCATCAGTGCGGTTTTAACAATCTGAAAGCTTAATTAAAATTCCCGATCACTCCTTTCACCTTGATTTTCTCTCCAAAATGGTTGATAAGGTAGCTACCAACAAGACCGTCTTACCCTAGCTGAGCCGTCGCCACTTCATTAAGTAGAACCGCGGCAGTATCAGTTGGGAAGGCCTCCGCCCCCCCTGCCCTTCAACACCTCAATATCATAGGTATCAAGAAAATCATAATCTGCATTGACCCAGTGAAACTGAAAATCCTTATCCTCTCCATCTTTTCGGAAAAGCTTTGAGGCATCAAAGGTACTGCCGGGGACGGCATAAGAAAATGAAACGGCTTGCAGGGCTGAGAGTTTTTGTTTAAAAACATCTCGATTTCCCTCAAAAGAGTAAGCACCCGGCATTACTACCACATTCTCTTTGGCAAAACCGGGGTTCTTCTCCCGCATATAAGCCAATTGCTCAAAAAGGGTGATAAAGCATATCGCCATACTGATGCTGACAGCATATTGAAAAACAATAAAAGGCTTTTGAATGCCGCTTTTACTTTCGAATAGTGTACCATTTGCCACACCTTTTACAGCCCTAACAGATTTTAGAGAACTGAGATAGAATGCAGGATAAGCTGATGATATCGGTACTATTCCCGCCAATAAGCCTAAAATCAAAAGGCGACACTTTCGAACAAAATCGTTCGTGGGCGGTCGATGAGATGGTGGATGAGCATATTTTTTCTTCAATTATAATTGAAGAATTACTATTTTTGATAAATCCCTCAAGTACAATGGAAGAAAAAATAATCAGAAGAGATCAATATCTAGGCAGAATCAAACCGTTTATCGACAAGTATATCATCAAGATATTAACGGGTCAAAGACGGGTGGGAAAAAGCTATATGCTTAAAATGATCATCAAACATATCAAAGAAAATCAACCTGAAGCAAACGTCATCTATATAGACAAGGAGTTGGAGAAATTCTCGGAAATCATCAACCATAGGGATCTTGATCTTTATATAAAGCAGAAATTGATTCATGGAAAACCCAACTATCTATTTATTGACGAAGTGCAGGAAATCGTGGATTTTCAACGGTGTCTCAGAAGTTTAGTGAATGAGCAAGCCTGTGATATCTATTGTACGGGAAGCAATGCCAACATATTGTCAGGTGAACTCGCCACTCTCATGGCCGGGCGTTACATCGAATTTCCTATCCATAGTCTTAGCTACGAAGAGTTTCTTACATTTAATCAACTGGGAGACAAGATTGAAAATCTCGAACTGTACCTGACAGTCGGGGGCATGCCATACCAGCATCATATTGGACTCAATCCAGAACATGTATTCGAATATCTTAAAAACGTATATTCTTCTATTCTACTCAGAGATGTAGTCAGCCGGGAAGGAATACGGAATGTCTCTCTACTAGAAAATCTGGTAGCCTACCTTGCCGATAATACCGGAAGCTTGTTTTCAGCACAAAATATCAGTAAATACTTAAAGTCCCAACGGGTCAACATACCCACCCAAACCGTTATCAACTACCTAAGGGCATTAACCAATTCCTATTTTATCCATAAGGTGGCCAGAGCCGATATCAATGGTCTGAAAATTTTTGAAATCGGAGAAAAGTACTATTTCGAAGACTTAGGACTACGTAACAGTATCCGCAGCTTTAATTACCGAAGCGATATAGGCAAACTCATGGAGAACGCCGTTTACATGCAATTACTGCGAAATGGTTTTCGGGTATTTGTAGGAAAGTTTCAAGATAAAGAAATAGACTTTATCGGAGAAAAAAACGGAGAGCGCTTATATGTTCAGGTATGTTATGCTCTCTTTGATGAGGTGACCATACAGCGGGAGTTCGGAAACCTGATGAATGTCGCAGACAACTATCCTAAATACGTGATAACAATGGAAATGATCAAACCACTCAACACCTTCAAGGGTATCCAACAGATGCCCTTACGTGATTTCTTAAAAATGGAGTTCACCTGAACAAAGTATACTCTTGATACATTCTTTGTGTATTACATGGAGATTGCTTCTCATCTCCCTTCAATCCTGATACTAGTGTCTTGCTACTTCCTTTACTCACTTTTCAAGCTTTTCACCGGATTCATCAGCGCGGTTTTGACCGTTTGAACGCTAACTGTCACCAAGGCCATAAGCCAGACCATTACAACGGGCAGAAGCAGTATCCACCAGCTGATTTCCATCTGATAGGCAAAGTTTTGTAGCCATCTTTGCATAAAGAAATATAGCACAGGCAGAATAAGTACACTGACCATCCCCACTAGTTTTAGATAGTCCGCGGAAAGCATGCTCACCACGGATACGACGGTTGCTCCTAATACCTTCCTTATTCCAATTTCTTTGGCACGTTGTAAAGTCATATAAGAAGATAGGCCGAAAAGCCCCAAGCATGCAATAAACAGGGCCAACCCGGCAAAGAGGCTGAAAATTTTTGCGAACTGCCTGTCCGACTGATATTGGCTGTTGAAATAATCATCAAGAAAAAAATAGTCAAATGGACTGCCTTGAAACGCCTGGTTCCAACTTCTCTGTATTTGTTCTAAAGCCTTCGGATAATCACTGGCTGTAATTTTGAGGGAATAGTATTCTCCCGCCCATGGCGCATTCAGGTATTCTTTCAGAGCAAATACCATAGGTCCTACTTCCTTATGCAGGGATTCCTGATTGAAATCCCGGATGACCCCAAGAATTTCTTTAGAGTGCTGATCGTCATCCGCTTCATCCCAGATGATCGTTTGGTGAACCGCTTCTTCAGGGCTATCGAATCCCAGTTGCCTAATGGCAGTTTCATTAAAAATGACGGCTCCCCGGTCAGAAGGAAACCCATTCGAAAAGTTTCGACCCGCCAAGAAATCAGTATCATACAATCCAAAAAAATCCTCATCCACGGCGATGATGTTTACATTTTTTCTGGTTTCCGGCTCTGTAGGTCGGTAAAAGCCCCTTCCCCAGCCCAGCTGCTGTCCCGGGATACTGGATGACACACTTATTTCCTGCACCGTGGTCAGCTTTTGAGCTTCACTTTTAAAAGAGTTCAATCGGTTCTGATAGGTAGAATCCTTGATGCCAGGCCCCTTTACGATAAGAACCTGATCTATATTCATCCCCATATCCTGTTGTTGCATATAGGAGAGTTGCTCACGCAAGCCTAGTGTCCCTGCTATCAACGCAATGGAAATCGCAAACTGAAACGCAACCAGTCCTTTTCTTAACAAAACACCCTTTCTGAGGTTTAATAGACTCCCCTTAATCATCTGAACAGGGTGATACGACAATGCCACAGCCGGATAAATCCCGGAAATAAACGTTCCAAGTATAAACAAGCCTAGGATGCCTGTCCCCAGTTCCAAATCAAATACTGGAGCAAAGTGCCCCGATGTGAGAGTTTGAAACTGATTCATCAAAAGCTGTGAAATCACAATCGCCAGTATAGCAGCTATCAAATTGACCAGAAAAGATTCTGACATAAATTGAAAGATCAATTGTACTCTGCTTGACCCAATCACTTTTCTAATCCCAATCTCTTTGAACCGTTCCATTGCCTTGGCTATCGTCAGGTTCAGGTAGTTAATCCAGGCAATTATCACTATGAAAAAAGCAATCAGAGTAAGAAAAGAGATAGTCCGGCGACTTCCGTTTATTTCAGCCTCCGCTTCCAGATTTGAATCCAGATGTATTTGCCGGATAGACTGCAGGTCAAATTCCTGAAAATACCCCACCTTTCTCCATTCGGCTAATGTTTCCCCCTTGTATTTTTCCAGTATGCTTGAGAGTTTGTCCTTTACAACTGCGGGATCACTTTCCTGCAGAACTTCTACATAATTGTAAAAATTTCCCCAATCCCAGTTTTCATCCAGATTCCATGGAATAGAATTAAAAGAGATGATAAAATCAGTCTTAAGATGGGAATTGTGTGGAATATCCTCAAAAACCCCACTGACTTCCAATTGCGTCTGTCCCCGGTCTCCCATAAAAAAAGTAATAGACTGTCCCAAAATCCTATTAAGATCAGGAAAATATTTCTTGGCCATTGACTCGGAGATCGCCACATGGCCGGGCTTTGAAAGAGCCTCGCCTGAATCACCTTCCACCATCCGGTACGAAAACATCTCCAAAAAAGATGAGTCAGCAAAGTAAATCTTCTCCTCATGGAAACTCCTATCACCCACTTGAATAACGGGATCCGACATCAATGGAGCAGTATGAACTATCCTAGCTGCCTGAATTACCTCGGGAATATCCCTTTTCATTGCCGGGGCAAGCGCAGGAGCGGTTTGGGCGCGATTCTCAACCAGCTCACCGTTCAGGAATGCTGAGCTGGTCACACGGTAAAGTGAGGGCTTGCGAAACTCATCATAACTCAACTCAAAATTCACATACCTGAAAATCAATAGACAAGCCGCCATGCCTATAGACAAGCCTAGAATATTGATCAACGAAAACATCTTGTTCCGCCAAAGATTTCTGGTCGCGACTTTAAAATAGTGGTCTAGCATGGCTAAGCGCTTAATTGTTCACAAAAAATCACATGACTTAGTTTTAGAATCTTCATTCTACCTATTTGGTATTTCCTCGCCTCGGTTTGTGTGTCCACAAACCGAAATCAACTTAGTTAACTATACCGTTTTTAACCTTCATAATTCCTTTTCCCTACTCGTTTTTCAGGCTCTCCACTGGATTGGCATAAGCAGACTTCAGCGTCTGTGTTCCTACAGTAAGTACCGCGATAAGTACAATGAAAAGCGTGGGTATAGCAAACAAGTCCAAGCCCAGATCAAACCTCTGGGCGTAATTCCCCAACCAGGATCGTATCAGATAATAGGAAATAGGAATCGCTATCAGGCCGGACAATCCGACTATCCCCAGAAAGCCTTTGGATAAAATCCATATCAAAGAGGGTTTGGACGCACCCAATACGGTTCTGACCCCGATCTCTTTGGTACGCATCTGAACCATAAATGCCGAGAGACCATACAGCCCCAAACCTGCAATCACAATAGACAAAAGCGTAAACAGCAAAACTGTCTTCCCAAATTGCTGCTCCTGGTGGTATTGGGCGTTATACAGGTCATTCAGAAAATAATAATCATAGCTAAACCCCGGATAAACTTGTTTCCATATATTCGCGAGGCCTGCAACAGCCTGTTGGGAGTCCTGTGTATTCAGTTTGACAATAAAATTCCGCGGCGCATCGTCTTTCCATAGGACCAGCGGCATGTAAGCTTCCTTGGGTGAGCGCTGATGAAAATCCTTGAAAACTCCATGGATTTCCGAAGGCTTATCGGATAGATAAAAGGATATTTTCTGACCGACGGCTTCCTCCGGTAAATTGAAGCCCAGATGTTGCATCGCTGTTTCACTGATTAACACCTGCTCCCCAGGCATTTCCATCTCCAGCGTCTTTCCTGCCAAAATTTCAAGTCCCATGACTTCCGGATAATTTTCCTTTACGCCATAATGGTAATAGGTATACCCACCCTCCTTTTCATCTTCACCCAGTTTCCTCACTCCACTGGTAGAATTCATATCTTTCGTTTCGGATCCAGGTACAGAGCTGGCCTGCGTGACAGCGCTCACCCAACTGCTTTGCTCAGCAAGATTTTCAAATTTATTGATAAGGCTGATTCGCAGGGAATCGGAACCCATGTTTTGAGGAGTACGTATGACTAAAGTATTGTCAATAGTTACTCCCAAGTCCTGCGAATTGAGAAATTCCATCTGCTTAACTACCGCAAATGATACACAGAGTAACACTACTGACGCGGTGAACTGCACATAAATCAAGCTCTTTCTAAGGGCGACTCCCTTTCCGGTATTACTGAATTTACCCTTTAAGACAAGCATTGGTTTAAATCCGGACAGCATGACAGCCGGATAAAATCCAGAAAACAGCGTCCCGAAAATCACCAAACCTAGCACTAAAAACAGAAGTTTGAGCTCCCCAAAATGATGTATTGAAAGCTCTATTCCGCTAAAGTCCTTGAAGTAAGGCAAAATGGATAAAAACAGAATAACCGATACGGACGCTGAAACCAGGTTGATTAAAAATGCCTCGCTATAAAATTGCACGATCAATTGCATCTTGCCTGACCCAACAGTCTTTCGGATCCCCACTTCTTTTGCCCTATCCATTGCTTTGGCCGTGGACAGATTGATGTAGTTGATCCAGGCTAAAACCATCACCAATATTCCTATCAGAAACATGAAATTAACGGTCTGGGCGCTTCCATTTACCTCCGGCTCATAGGTCTTGTTTGAATACAGATGAATATCCTTAATGGGTTCTGCCAGGACAATTTCATTGTCTATGAGCATATGGTTTTCAGAATATTTCACCAGCTTCTTATTAAATTCAGCCAGCTCGACTCCCTCCTTCATCAAAAGGAAAGTGAACTCATTGTTAGCGTTCCAAAGATTATCGGAATACCACTCTTTTAATGTAGGCAGCGTCACATGGGAGATCAACAAATCATATTTTAAGTGCGTGTTCTGCGCCAAATCCCTCATCACCGCCACTACTTCGAGCGGGTTGGAATGATACGGAAACTGGAGTATCTCTCCCACCGCATCAGATCTTCCAAAATATTTATTGGCCAATGTTTCAGAAATAATCACCTTAAAAGGCTCTGAAAACCTGGAGATTTCCCGGTCATTTATGAAGTCAAAAGAAAAAATATCCAGTATAGATTCATCTGCCAGGTAGACTTTGGACTCATAGCTCTTTAAATCCGTGGAAGGAGCTTTAAATTCTGTAGGCTCCATAGGAAACATCCTCACATATGCTTCTACTTCAGGCATTTGCTCAGTCAGCTCCTGCCCCAGCAACTGATAGGTCTGGGCATCATTGACAACAAATTCATTGCCCTTGTACACGTCCAGCGTGATACGGAAGATTCGGTCAGCCTGGGAGTGCATACCCTCGTAACTCCTCTCGAAATCTACGTAGAACAGGATCATTAAGATGGAAACCAGCCCGATGCTCAGCCCGGCAATATGAACAAAGGAAGAGGTTTTATTGCGGAGCAAATTCCTAACCGAAAGCTTGATGTAATTTTTCCACATGATTTTAAACTATAAGTTTATTTCTTATTATATAAGTACTTTACCGTGCCCTCTCCAGGCAATGGATCCTGGTCTATCCTGTGTTTTCTTCATTCTGCTTCCTGGGTGATTATTCCACCGTCCGACTCTTATCAGGGGGTTGGTTCACCACAGTTTTCTATTCGTTTTTCAGCGTCTCTGCAGGGTTCACCCGTACTGTTTTGAAGGTGAAATAGCCAAGAGTGACCCATGCAATAAGTATCAAAACCAATCCGGAAGCCAGGAAAACTGCTGGATGAATGCCTACCTGATAGGTGAAATTATTCAGCCACCAATCCATTAAAAACCAGGCAAAAGGCGTAGCGATAACTATAGCTATCAGAATCAACCTGGTAAAATCACCCACCAATAATACCGTAAGCTGCGCAATAGAAGCCCCCAGTACTTTCCGAACACTTACTTCCTTTGTACGCTGGTTAAAGCTGATCATAGCCATGCCAAACAACCCAATGCAGGCAATGACGATAGCAATACCCGTAAATGATCCAAATATAAGGCCTGTACGGCTTTCTGCCTTGTACTGCTGGTTGAGTTGGTCATCCAAGAAAGTGTATTCAAAATCAAAAGAATGATCAAACTCCGAATATACCCGCTTGATATCAGCCAGTTTAGCTTCCAAGTCAGTGGTGCCTACCTTAACTATCAAATGATTATAAGAAGGGTTGAGCACGAAAAACAAAGGCTGGACAGCACTGTGCAGGGATTGGAAGTGAAAATCCTTCATTACACCGATTACATTTCCTCTCATTTCCTCTCCAAAAGCCATCCATCCGATCTCGCTTCCAACTGCCTCCGACAGGTTAAGCTGCCGGACAGCAGTTTCATTAAGAACAAATGAGACGGTGGTATCGGCGATGTTTTCAGGAAGAAAAAACCGGCCATCCGCCAACTCTATGTTAAGTGCCTGCAAGAAATCATAATCCACAAATGCATTGGAACTGTTTAAACGGTATTCCGGATTGTCCACCGCAAAAATCACATGTTGGTTATACTGTCCTCCAGGTAAGTTAGAGCTTGCAGACACGAAATTAACACCTTCTACTTTCAGAATTTCGGACTTCAAAGCTTCCAAACGCCGTGAAAGCGACCTGTCCTTTAACGGTATAATAAGCACTTCCTCCTTATCAAAGCCCAGGTTCTTGTTCCGGATATAGTCCAGTTGGTTGAAAATGACTGCTGCCCCTGAAATCAACAACATGGAAACAGCGAACTGGAATACGATCAATGTTTTCCGCAGACTTTTCACACCCGGCGATTGCTGATATTTTCCTTTGAGGGTATCATACGGCGTTATGGAAGACAGGTAAAGCGACGGATAGATAGCAGCCCCGACTCCAGTGACCAGTATAAGGCCTATCAGTATCGGCATGGTTTTGATATAGTCTATTGCTGCGGACTGGCCGGTAACCGAATTATACAAAGGAAGGCTTAATTCTATGATAATCAAAGCGATAACCGCCGATATGAGAGTCAATAGCAATGATTCACTTATAAACTGGAGTGAAAGCTGTCCACGCAATGCACCAAGCGTTTTTCTGACCCCTATTTCCCGTGCACGCCCGGCTGATTTTGCGGTCAAAAGATTCATGAAATTAATACACGAAACCAGGAGCGTAAGCAGTGCAGCGGCCAGCATGATGTATACATACTCAATGGAGCCGTTTGCTTCAAGTTCCCAGCGGAGATTTGAGTGGAGATGAATGTCAGACACAGGCTGAAGCTTAAAACCAAAACCATTGGCTACCAGTGAGCGAAACACCTCCTCCGAGAGATTGTCAATATGGCTTTTAGCCCAGTCCATTAACTTCCCCTCCAATACCTTCGGGTCCGCATCCGCTTTAAGCCTGACATAATTGAAGTGGCCGAAATCACCCCATGAATAATAATCATTGGCCGGGTCAAAGGACTTCTCACGGACATAGGAAACCAGCATATCGAAGTGGAAGTGGCTTTGATCCGGCACATCTTTGAACACCGCCATCACTTCCAGAAGTACTGTATCGGCATTCACAGAGAGATATTTGCCGATTGGATCTTCATTTCCAAAATATTTCTTCGCCGTGGATTCGGACAGCAATAGGGCATTGGTGCTTTTCAGGGCTTTTTTGCCATCGCCGCGAATGACAGGAAAACGGAACACCCCAAAGAAAGAAGAATCGACGGCCAATATGTTGGTTTCGTCATAGCTCAGATCATTTTCAGGATTGCGAACCGAAAAAACCCTGCGGGTCAATCCTGCACCCCATAGCGGGGATAGGCTTACTGCATTTTCCACTTCCGGAAAATCATCTACCATGGCCTGTGCCATAGGGTGAGGCGTGCGGGTCTGGGGGTTTGCATCTTCCCAAGTGATCCGGTACAGGTTTTCATGTTCCTCATAATACCTGTCATACCCCAACTCATAAATCACATACGCAGTCATTAAAAAAACACTCGCTATACCCAGCGCCAATCCGGACACATTGATTGCCGTATAAAGTTTGGTTTTGACAAGGCTGCGAAAAGCGATTTTCAGGTAGTTTTTTAGCATGGTCTATGAATGATCAATTTGAATATGGCTTATGAAGAGAGCAATACCCAGTAAGAAAATATGGCTATCATCCCAGCAATGTTTTTAGACTCTCTAAGGGACTACTTATCCACTTTTACCACATCCATGCCATTCCCAATCCTTAAAATTGACCCATTCTGCACTAAAAGGAGCACTTTGCAGCTGTTCCACCGAACAGTTTTGTCCGCCAGTGGGCAAAGTGTAACCCATTCCCGGTTTCTGTCCTATTCCAATATCAACCACCGAGGGGTTATCGGAAGTTTGACCCCGTCGTGGCTGGCATATAATCCGCTATACTTAGCTAAGCACCAATCCATATGTAATTGGCTTGGCATTGCCTGCTAGCGCGTACTTTTCTATGGCATGCTTTTCAGTTTCTACGTCATGAAATTGACTTATACCTTCCTCAGGTGTCAGTGTCTTTCGCCTAGGCCAGTGTCTCCACTGGTCCTGTTAATATCGTCTAATAGCTACGCCACGGGCAGTGCTCCACTGCCCATCAAATTGACTTATCCCCTACCCTAGGGAAAGCAGATATGTTTTTTGGCAGAAAACCAAGAGGACAGGATAATTAATGGAGGAATAATGTCAGTGGGAACATTGACATTGGTACAGAATAGCGGAAGGATAAAAAAGGAAAGTAGATTATGTTTAGAGAAAAAAGCTCCCATAAGTGTTAAAAGTGCACTCTCTAATCAGCCGATGACATAAACTGACGCGAATATTCTAGCGCTGGTATAAATTATCCCCTCCAAATGTCTATTTTACCTAAGAAATAGCCTTGCATTTCCTGCGGTAAATGCGGAAAAGGCTTAAATTTGATCTAACACAGAAAATAAGTCCATCGCCTCAGCCTGTGCCTGTCCGCCGTGGCGGATCATCACAGACCGAAATAAAATGAATTAAAGAATGAACGACTCTCCATCCAAACAAATCCACCAAGGCAGAAACGTCAAACGATTCAGGGAAATGTTAGGGATCAAGCAGGAAGCTTTGGCCTATGAATTGGGAGAGGACTGGACCCAGAAGAAGATCTCCCTGCTGGAGCAAAAAGAGGAGATTGAAACAAGTTTGCTTTCGCAGATTGCTGATGCGCTAAAACTACCAGTAGAGGCTTTCCAGAATTTTGATGAGGAACAGGCGGTGAATATTATCGCGAATACTTTTCACGACAGTGCTGTCGGAAACACTTTTAAGGATGGTGCACAAGCGAATTTTCACTGTACTATTAATCCAATCGATAAGCTAATCCAACTCCACGAGGAGAAAATCGCGCTCTATGAGCGAATGCTCAAGGAGAAAGACGAGATGATGGCTAGGCTGGAGAAGTTGATTGGGAAAGTGTAACAAATACTAAAATTAAATGAAAGCGACAGTAAAGATTAAAAAACCAGGAGATCGATTTGATCAAGAATTCACACTAATACCAGATCAGCCAGTTAATTTATTTAATCAAAGACCAAATGGACAACCTTTTAATTGGGTAGGAATAATTCTCGGAATCAAAATAAAAGTATCAAATGACGAAAGATATGCCTCCCAATTAGAAATTGACTCCCAACTTGATCCATATCGATCAAATATTGCTGAAGCTATAAGCGTTGCTTTAAAAGAATGGGATTAGACTTAAAAACTATATGTACTTAAATAGCTCATCAGTTAATTGGTGAGCTATTTTTGATTTATGCCTTTAATGAATCAATACCCAAATTCAAGGAACCTTCTATCTTCGAAACACAAACAAAATCATGGAACTCTAAATACTTATTTCTACTAGTTAACAACCACTTATCAAAAATAGATTTGTCACATTTTTACAATTTATTACTTTTTGCATTAAATTTGTGACACTTTTTAAATCAAACAAACACTATGGAACTCCAAAACATTATCGGCTCTAATCTTCAGGCATTCAGATCAAGGCTTGGCCTTACTCAGGATCAAATCGCAGAATTTCTGGAGGTAGATAGAAGTCTAATAGCTAAGTATGAAAATGGAACTAATGAAGTCACTTATATTCATTTGAAAAAATTTTCACACCTTTTCAATATTGATGTTGAAGATCTTTTGGAAGAGGATTCAGTGCGCCGTGAGGCCAATTTCGCTTTCGCATTTAGAAGCAGTGGATTGGAAACTACTGATTTGAAATCAATAGCAGAATTCCAGCGTGTAGTTAAAAATTATTTGGAAATGGAAAATTTGCTGAATGAAACGAAATGATCTACTTTTTTTAGAATGCAAAGAAAAGGCTTCCCAATTCAGGAAACAATTTGGGTATGGTCCAGATGATCCAATTCATTTGAGAAGTTTCTTGCTGAAGAAAAATGTTATTTCCTTGTTCAAACCTCTTAGTGGCGGATTCTCTGGTATGGCAATGATTGCAGGTGGTAAAAAATTCATGATGGTAAATCACAGCCACACTTTAGGAAAACAACACTTCACAATTGCCCACGAACTCTACCATCTTTTTGTTCAGGAAGGTTTCACTTCCCAGAAATGTGTTACTGGCCTATTTTTTAAACAAAATGATCAAGAGGAGAAAAAAGCAGACCTCTTCGCTGCAAGCCTACTTTTACCAGAAATTGGAGTTACAACATTAATTCCGAAGGAGGAACGGAGAGGCATAATTTCAGATCAAACAATTTTTAAAATCCAACAAGTATACTCCGTTTCAGTAAAAGCTACCATTTTTCGATTGAAAGAATTGGGTTTTGTAGATGAAAGCTATTTTGAAAAATATAAAACCGGATCAACTGAAAAAATTAGAAATCTAGGATATGATACCCGGCTAATGTATCCGGGAAATCAGGATTTAATCCTTGGTGATTATGCAGTTTTGGCAAAAGAACTATTTCAATCAGATAAAATCTCGGAGTCAAAATATTTCACCTACCTCAACGCAGTAAATATCGACCCACTTCAAAAACTGGAGAATGGGGAAGAATAAAGTACCCATAGTGAAAATTTTAGTGGATGCCGATGTGCTAATCCACCTTTACAAAGCTGAAAAGATTTCATTATTGAATGAACTCTACCCCAAAAGAGTATTCATGCTAGATATAGTTCTCAGCGAACTGAAGGAGAACAGAACCATCCGCAATAACATCGACAGCATTTTACTTTTCTCTGGGATTCAAGAACTTCAATTTCCTACTTCCTCAAACCCAAGCCTATTTCGCCAATTTTTAGCCCTGAAAAAACAAATCAAAGGAGAAGGCGAATCTGCCTGCCTGGTTTACTGTAAACATCATTCAGACATCATTGCTAGCAGTAATACCAAAGATATCAAACCCTACTGCGAAGAAAATGGAATGGCCTACTTGACCACATTAGACATCTTTTGTGTGGCCATTCACAAAGGGCTTCTATCAGAAGAAGAAGCCAATCTTCTGATCAAAAAAATCACCCATAACAATGAAAGTCATCTATGCTGCAAGTCTATTGAGGAGCATAAAAAGCTTCATTTTGAACTTGTAAAGGTCAGCTATTAAACACCTTTTATAGCCGTATCTGTATTCAAAATTTTTGATCCAACATTGCAACCAAATTCCTCCTTCTCTTATAATCTCGCTTGATCATGCTGGCTATTTCAAGAGCTTTTGAAGGGCTCACCTTAAAAAGGTATTGAAGTGAGTTAACAATAGATTCATAGTGTCTGTCACCGGTGAAGGCCAACTCCTTGTCTATGAGTTTGGTAAAATAGCTGGTAGCACCTGATGGATATTTTTGGCAGTAATTCTTAAAAAAATTCAAAACAGACTGATCATCCAAAGTATTACTGGTCAGGACAAGTTGATAGGCTTCCTCGATCCTAGCTCTATTGATCAGGTATTTCAGAAAAAAGTAGTGGCTGTTTGATTTGACCAAAGCCTCCAATTCCAAACTCCTTTCGGGACATAGTTCAATAGATTTTTCAAGTAGAGAATCGGTTTTATATTTTTCTAATCCTGAAATCAAGTCTTCGTAATACGGCAAACCTTCCGATTTTTTAAGTTCGACCAGTTTGATAAAAAGTTCTTGGGTCAAAACCCAAGGATCTTGATTGACCTTTCTCAGCTCTTCTAGATAACCTATGGCAGTACCAGGCATTTTTAAAGCTACTAAGGTTTCCACCAAATCCAGACACAAGTCTGATTCCTGATGGTAAATTCTCTCCAAAACTATGGCTCTTTCGGCTAGGCTAAGGGTATCTTTAAGAAAATAATAGTAGTGTTTATGAAAAGAATTTTCCTCCGATTTCACCGACTTCATGAACCAATTTTTCAATAAGAACTGATCGGAATCCTTAAATATCAAATCCAGTTCCCTTGGATAGCTGTAAAAGGTGTCATGCCCATAGGATTGGAGGATGGTCTCAAGTTTGGAGACGAACTCAATTTTTTGATTAAAAGGTAAACTACCAGCAAACTGCTGGATCACCCCCAAAAACCCGCAACCGTCATAATACTCCTCAGGCCAATGCTGATAAAGCCTACCTTCGTCTTGGATTTCCTCGATTCGCTTGATACAGAAAAGAAATAATTCCTCTGTCTCTTCAGAAAATCTATCCCAAAGCCCAGAAAGTTTCTCTGCCGATCCTGTCAAAATTAGATCAAATTCCGAAGGCTCATCCCACAAATCATTATCTTCCAAAAGCTCATTAATATTTTGTGCAATCCTGACAAAAGTTCCTCTAGCGTCCCGGTCAGATAGGTGTTGATTTTTTAGTTCTTCCTGATAAGATTCAGGTGCAAATCTGATCACCAACTCTGCCAACTTCTCTTGAGGCAGTGTTTTTACAAAAGCATTAAAATCAAATTCTTGCATTGATAATATTAAACTTCATGTTCAAAATTGAGTCGATTGATGTCTTTCGTAGTCAGTGATTGGCTCAGCCACCATCCCCAGCTTTTCCTCCAACATTTCTTCTGCATCTGCTACCGTCACCTGCCCGTTCATCAGCATAGGTAATAGCCAATCTCGAAGTGAAGCTAGTTCTTGGTTTTGCTTGGAATTAATAGTCATTTTTTCAAAATAGGGATTAACAATCTCGTCATACTTTTTCAATAACTCTGATGAGGGTTTGGCTAATTGAAACTTTGCCAATTCCTTCGCATCGACTCGTTTTCTTCCAGATGTCCCAGTCATTTTTGAAATAGCATAATGCCTAAATGGATCAGACCGACTCAAAATAGCTAAAAAGCTAACATGGCTCTTTTCCTTAGCTCGAATATTAATGAATTCCGTTGAACCAAAGCCAATGCTTCCTCCGTCTAACATTGTTATCAATGCTGTTTTTCCATTTTCCAGACAGGGGGTAATTCTTGCGACTACAATGTCTCTATTCTGAAATTTGATTCCACCTGAAAATTCATTTTTCTCAGGTAAATCAGTCATATAGCCAGTGGTAGATATTGCTGTCATCCCTAAATACGGAGCCTCAGAATTTCTTTCCAATTTGAGCGATGGATTAAATTCCGCAAGACCTTCTAGCTCCCCACATTCCCACCCCTCAGGAATCTCTCGCTTCAGCTCCTTATTCCAGACCATTTTCCTTCCTGAGCTTTTGTAGGGCTTCTCGACTCCGCTCGAAGTGACAACCGGAAAATCAAACTGAACAAACCAATACTCATAGATCAACTTCGCCATCGCTTCTAGCTCTGCATTGATACGGTTGTTGAGTTCGATTTTATCGTCTAAGGATGAAAAGACGGAGGCGATTTTTTGTTGAATTTCAAGAGGTGGAACTGAAATAATTCTATTCGCGATATCAGGAATTGTTATTTGGGGTTGACCTGAACCAATACCACTTTGGCGATTTAGTTTTAAATTACTGTCATCCGGGTAAGTTTTTTATAGTCTAAAATAGTGGGTTTTCTGGCTATTTAGGGTGATTTTTCCTTTTTTCTAAAAACACCCCCCTGCTCGATTCCGAATATATCCAATTGTACTATTTCCAGATTTCGTTCTTCTGCTGCCAGGCAATCGGTTTTTAGGATGGTCTGAAAGCAGACATAGGATATCAGGTTCGCCCTGGCCATGGATACCAACGTAGTAAACTGCTCGGCTTCTTTGATCCGCCTGTGGATCACGGTGAATATCAGATTGGCGATCAATACCATCCATACCTGTGTTTTGATCCCCTCCCGGCTGTCCGAGAAAAAATAACCCAGTTCAAAGTTTTGCTTGATCCGTTTAAAGAACGGTTCGATCTCCCAGCGGTTTTTATAAAGGAGTACTATAGTATGGGACTGGAAGTCAAACAGGTTGCTCAGAAAGCGGAACACCTTGCCCGTCAATGGATCTTTGTATGTGACCAGTCTGGCCTTCAGCGGCCCCTGATCGGTTTTCAGCTCCACCAGCTGATCAAGGATGGTGCCTCCGGCAAGGAAGTCATGAATGTCCGCCCGCATCTGACTGACCACTTCATAGGTGGCATTTTCATTAAGTCTGGTCACGTAAAAGGCACCACGCCCGGTCCATTTTTTATAAACCCCATAGTTCACATAGCCCTTGTCGAACACGTAAATGGCTCCCTGCTCTGCTTTCAGCTGTCCGAGGAAATCTTTGTCATTACTGCTTGCCGGTGTAAGCCAGACTAATTCAGGTACCATATTGTCCAGCGGAAGCAGGGCATGCACCTTCAAGCCTCCCTTTTTCCTGCCGTTCATGGGATTCCTTCCCGTCCCTTTGAATACATCGGTAAACAGGGTCACCGTACTTGAGTCAAACAGTTTTACCCGACCGGGGGACACTTCTCCGTTAATAGGCAGGCTGAGGTAACTGTCCGAAACCTCAGCACGATAATAGGCCAAAAGCAGGTAGTAGATATAACCGAAGACCTCATTGGGACGCTTGCGGTTGGCATCCGAAAG